>NZ_JAFCLU010000110.1 GCF_018130385.1 Bradyrhizobium sp. AUGA SZCCT0283
TCGGATCATGAAGCGTACGCCTGAGCGCATTCGCAAAGTTTCAATGCGATTAGGCGTTTCGTTCAAGAGCACCCCCAGGAAGAAATAATGGCTCCCAGCAGCTGTTCGACTATGCAAGCAGCGCTACACCTTGCAAAGCAGTTGGTCCGAGCGGCCACGATCAATACTCGTAAGGTACCTCACGCGGGCTTCAAGGTTGCAGGCGACAAGGCGCTAAAGATGTTGACCGTCCACATTGTGATAAAGGAGAGGCTGTCATAGAAGTTGTAAAATGACGCATCTTTCAAGAATGCCTTCTCACCGGACCCAGCCGAGAGAGGGGCTTTATCGGCCCTGACATTTTCTCTGACCGGTCTCCCAATCCTTCTGAAGATCGGCCTCAAGTTCTAAGATGACGATGTGTAGCAAGCACGCGGCAAATGGATCAGTGACCTCCCGCTCCAGAAGCCGATAACGCGCGATCTGAATTTCTTGCTCTCTGAACTTGCGCTCTGTCACCATTTGTGGCCTCCGGCTAATCGACGCGGCGGCGGGCGAACTGTTTCCCTAAAATCTTCCGATCATTTTATATGGTTTCTAATTCCTGAATTAACGAGTGAGGACGACGTGAGCGGGGTCCCTCTAGCGACCTGAGGCACGGACAGCTCCAGATGCAGCCGACGCTGAACTGTGAGCTATTTCACAAACCGGAGTTATGAAGTGATGTAGATAACTATGCCAAGGGCGCGAACATCGACCTGCGGGAAAGCAGTTGAAACGCGAGCTATCAGCACTGGAACAGCAGGCTGCGCACGCTCTGCGTCGCGCAAGGAAGTTGCCCGTTGGTGCAGATCGGAACGACTTACGGCAACTTGCTACCGGGCTCCTTTGGCTCCACCGCAACGGCATGGATGCCTTGACTAGACAGCGCGTCGAAAACCATTTTGACAGCGGCTCGATCGTTCCGAGCGGCGCACCAGGAGCGGTTGCGAATTATTGGGATGACTGACGGTTGTAGACGGTGACATCACGGGCTTACCGTATCTCAACGTAACGTCGAAATCATAGTCGCTGCACTACTCTAACGACCCTAAAAGAGCCTGATGACCGATCAGGAGCGGCTAAGCGCTGCAGGGGGCCGGAACGAACTGGCCGGTGTAGGCTTGATCCCCTTTCGGGTACCTGTTGCGTGGAGTATTACTATGCCCAGAACGGGCTGGTCGCCAACCACCGTTCCTTTTGGCGCAGATCAGACGGTCTATCTCGTGATCGACCGTTTTAGGAACGGCACCGTGTACCGTGAGACTGAGATCGAGCGCACCGACCTCGAAACCATCGTCAACGAATTTATGACCGGGCAATTCAATGATCCGGTTCGCGTCGTCGCCTTCAACACGTTGGAGCATTGGGCTGATGACGTTTCC
>NZ_JAFCLU010000111.1 GCF_018130385.1 Bradyrhizobium sp. AUGA SZCCT0283
CAGCACGGCGCGCTACACCCAGGTCGCCACCAAGACCATCAGCAACACGCCAAGTCCGCTTGACCGGCTCCGTCTGGAGATCGTGCCGCCCGGCTGAGCGGCATCATGGCTCCGGTTCTGGAGGTGGCGGATGTCTTCCGCCGCCACGGCGAATCGTTTCGGCAGGCCCGTGCCGGGCATCTCGGCCGCGCCGAGCGGCGCGTCATGGGCGCCATCACGGCGTGCCGGACGGCGGCGCTCGGCGGTCACGTGGAGCAGTGCGATGATTGCGGCAACGTGCGCATCGCCTACAACTCCTGCCGAACCGCCATTGCCCCAAGTGCCAGGGGCTGGCGCGCGCCGAATGGCTCGCGGACCGACAGGCCGAACTGTTGCCGGTGCCGTACTTCCACGTCGTCTTCACCCTGCCGACGCTGGCGGGCGAGATCGCCTTCCAGAACAAGGCCGCGGTCTATGCGATCCTGTTCCGCGCTGCCGCCGAGACGCTCACCACCATCGCCGCCGACCCCAGGCATCTGGGCGCGCAAATCGGCGTCACTGCGGTGCTCCATACCTGGGGTCAGACGCTGCAGCACCATCCGCACATTCATTGCGTGGTGCCAGGCGGCGGCCCCTCGCTCGACGGCACGCGCTGGATCGCTTGCCGCTCCGGCTTCTTCCTGCCGGTGCGCGTGCTCTCGCGCTTGTTTCGTCGACTGTTCCTACAGAACCTGCAGGCTGCATTCGACGCCGGCAAGCTAGGCTTTTTCGGCAACCTCGCCGGTCTTGCCCAGCCCACGGCCTTTGCCACCGGGCTCGACCAACTCAGACGCATCGAATGGGTCGTCTATGCCAAGCCGCCGTTCGGTGGCCCCGAATAGGTGCTGGCCTATCTCGGCCGCTACACCCATCGCGTCGCCATCGCCAACAGCCGGCTGGTGTCGCTCTCCGACGGCAAGGTCCGCTTCGCCTGGAAGGACTATCGCCACGACAGCAAAACCAAGGTGATGACGCTCGATGCCGACGAGTTCATCCGCCGTTTCCTGTTGCATGCCCTGCCGGACGGCTTCCATCGGATTCGCTACTACGGCTTCTTCGCCAATG
>NZ_JAFCLU010000012.1 GCF_018130385.1 Bradyrhizobium sp. AUGA SZCCT0283
CAATCATCCTCTCGCCGCGACCGCCGAAATGGCCATCCTGATTGTCGCTGTGTTCCCATCCAGATTGTCGCGCTACAGACGAGGCCGTGAAAGGCTCTGATCCAATCGACACCCGACCGGGCTTTGCGGCGATGTTGGAGGCGCTGGAGGCCAACGGCACCAAGACCATCGTCGTGGAAACTGCCAATCGCTTCGCTCGGGACCTCATGGTGCAGGAGGTCGGCTACGCGATGCTTAGGTCTCGCGGTATTGATCTGATCGCAGCTGACAGCCCGACTTCGTTCCTGGACGACACACCCACGGCCCGTTTGATCAGGCAAGTGCTTGGCGCTGTCTCCGAATTTGAGAAGGCGATGCTGGTCGCCAAGCTGAGAGGCGCACGGGACCGCAAGAGGCGCATGGGCATGAAAGTTGAAGGGCGCAAGTCGATTGCCGAGCAACGTCCCGAGACTGTCGAGTTGGCGCGCGGATTAGCTCGGGCACGGCCCAAGGGCGGCAAGCGTTCTCTGCGGGAGATAGCTGCGGCGCTGGCGGAAGCCGGTCACACGACAAGAAGCGGCAAGCCGTATGCTGCGACTGCGGTCAAGCTCATGTTGAGCGCGAATTAGAAAATGTGGGTGGCGGCTTGTTTGACGGGAGGCGGCATCTTGATCATCAGCTATCGGGGCTGATGGGCACTTCCGATCCGCCCATAGCGAGGGCGCGGCCCGCGACGGTTTACGGGTGACCCGCGGGGCTCATGGGGCCCCCTTTGGCCGATGGTACCGTTTCCAGCGGAATCCCCGTCCCCCGCTTCAAAAATCTGGGCCTAAAGCGGCGGCGGCTGCTCGGGTTTGGCGGATCGCGTTCTGCTTTCCCCTTTGCACCGGCACCTAGGAACACGCGTGCTTCCAATCGTGCGGCATTCGCGCGTCCCTCCAGTCAACGGTTCGCAAACCATGCGTCCGTTCTGCTAGACACGCTAACAATTTCGAAAATCGCCGTGTGCACAGTCCACTCACAACGACCATGGCGGAAATCTATGAGTGGGATGGCTGTCTTAGAAAACGTGCGCCGTTATCGCACTATCGCTTCATTGTATCGTCAGACCGCGCCGCGACACTGCTAACGTGGGTGATGCTGCCAGACTTCTGAGACCGCATGATCGGCAACACATGCTTGCTGATCAGCATGGCTCCATCGAGATTGACATTGAAGACGTTGTCCCAAGTGCTCCGCTCTATTTTGGCCGTATCACCATCCAGGCTTCCTATACCGACATTGTTGTGAAGGATGTCGATACGGCCGAACTTAGAGTGAGCGGCACTAACGAGCGTCGCGCAGTCATTTTCGTTGCTGATGTCGGCGGTTATGCATTCAACGTCGAACCCTTCTTTGCGCAAAAGGTCACGCGTTCCCTCCAAAGAGGCCATACTCCGATTTGCCAACACCAGCTTTGCACCCTCGCGTGCAAAAAGCACTGCCGCCGCACGACCATTGCCGATACTCTCGCCCTGCGTCTGCCCGGCGCCTGTGATGACAGCGACCTTTCCTTCTAACCGCATAACTAAGCTCCCATCGACCGGCCCCATCGGCGGTCAAAGTAAACGTTAGTTGTCAAAGTAAACGTTAGTTAATGGCTGGCCATTTCGCTAGCGTGCTGACCAACAAAACAACGCTTACGTCCAACGGGGACACCGGTGCGCGGGTCTCCAGTCGTGTAGCGTCACCTGGCTACACCCCGAGGTTCGCAGTCGCTGGCTCACGCCCCTCGTCCACAGCAGCGCACATTAGCTTGTGCACGTCCGACGCCCTCGGACGCCATTCTCACGATCCGCTGGGCCATCTCAGCCTTGTGGCGGGCGTACGGTGTGACTGATCAATTCCTGGAGGCCATCGCCGCGTGGAGACCACTACGTGTTTGCGCCTCCTGCTCGAGGTCATGTGCTAATTCTCGTGGGGACCCTGATTGTGGAATAATTTGCCGTGCAGGCTATCAGCATCGTTTATGACGAAGCAGCCGCATTTTAGGCCAGAGTTGCAATTCCTACGCCACCCCAATGGAACGGCCGTCCGCGCGAGATGTATCAAGGAATGGTTCAAACAGGGCGGCTCCAGTTTCTTCCATCAGTGCCTTTGCTCGCCCAAGCTCATTCGCTCCCTCACCTTTGTTAATAGTGTCAGGTGATTGAAGCAAAAGATGTCCCCGAACGATCCGCGCAAGGCACTCAGGGATACGAGCGTGACGTTCCATAGCAATAGTAATTGCCTCATTCGCTGCTTCTACCGCTCTCGATTTATCACCAACTAAGCTGTAGGCATTCGCTAGGTCGGCCAAAATCCGAGGTTCGTTTTCCAGGCCAGCCTTTCGCGTCCGAGCAAGCCGTAGAGCTTCAGATAAATCCTCGACGGCCGCGATGGGCTTTCTAGCGACGATATTTGCCAAGCCGCGACATGCCTGAGCGTACACTCGAAGGTAGGGATTTCCTGTTCTCATCGCGATCGAAAAGGCGCGGTCGGCATGTTCTTGAGCGAGTGGTATGTTTCCTTGAGCCCAGGCAAAGTCCACGTATGCTAAACTTGGAATAACATGGTGAACTGCGTCCACTTGACTACTTTCCATACCAATAACGCCGTCGAGAAACTCGCGAGCCTCTTCTCCTCTACCAAGCACAACTAGCGTTTGGCCGCGCATTGCCCTTAGCCAAACATCAACATCGAAACCAAGGGTTTGACGATCGAATTTTCCGATTTCGTGTGCTCGATCCATCGCTTCGATGTTCATCTGAAGCGCCTCGGACATCCTGCCTGAAGTTCGCAGGGCGTGACAGAGAACCGCCTTCAGCGCAATTTGGACACTGATATCCGTGCCTTGATCTGCTATCGCCTTAGCTTCGAGCACTTTCTGGACGTACTCATCCGCAGAACCGCCATTCGCGAGAGCGCGGCCGTAGGCGGCGTGAATAAGAGCATTTGCTCTTAGGTCTCTCAAGGCCAAGGCAAACTGCTTCGCCTCTTCGAAATAGAGCAGTGTCTCCTGCGGCGGAACGCCCTCACGCCACCCATAGTTCACAATTTGGCCTGAGGCCATCATCTTCAGGTAATCGGTGGGTTGGGAGGGGGGCAAGCTCGATAGGAGCTCGCGGACCTTCTTCCAACTTCTCAGCGCCTGGCTTGGGTCGTTTGCTCCGAGCCAAACGGCCGAACGCATGTTCAGTTGCGCTGCTTTGAGGTTCTCTCCAGCCTGCTCAAAATGATACGCCAACAAGGATGCGCGCTCGTCCGCATTGTCCTTGAAGAGACGCTCGATTGCGTTTGCAACGTGCAAGTGAAGCTCGCGTCGTCGATCGGCCAAGAGAGATCGATAGGCGACCTCTTGCATAACAGGATGACGGAATGCGAGGAGGCGCTGCTCAAACGGCGGCACATCGTAAAGTAACTCGGCTCGCCTTAACTGATTGAGTGCTTCCGAGACCTCTAGGGGACTCAACCCGGCTACCGCTTCCAGAACTGCAATGAAGATCTCTCGGCCTCCTATTGCAGCAACTTCGAGAAGGCGTTTGGCGTTTTCTTCAACGCGGTCAATGCGTGCAGCAACCACAGCCTGAACGGTTGAAGGTAATGGGATTGCATCGATGCCTCCCTTCAATCTGTATGCGCCTCGTTCGCCCTCGAAGTCTCCTCTCTCGACGAGAGCATTGACCAGTTCCTCCAGAAAGAACGGATTGCCTTGTGCTCGCTCAACGATGTTCCTGCTTAGCAATGCCAGGGACGGGTCACTTCCGAAATGGTCTTGCAACAATGCCGCAGCTTGGGATGCCGGGAGCGGAGGAATGTTGATCTGCCGGTAGTGAGACCGCTGCATCAAGGGCGCGGCAAAGCCCGGCCTAAAATTGACAATTAGAAGTGTGCTTGTGTTAATAACTGCATCAGTCAATGCCTCAACAAACTCTTCGCTGGCGGCGTCGATCCAATGCAAGTCCTCAATAATGACGATGGTCGTTTCGCCTGTGCCAGACCTCGGCAATGTTCGGACAAAATCCAGTAAGAGGGCTTTCCGCGTTTTAGGATCGAGCTGGGTTTTCTCTCTCGAAGGGGCGGCGAGACCTAAGAACTCCAATAGCACAAGCGAGGTCTGCTCGGGAGTAGATAGAACAGACAAGCGGTCAAGCACCCTCTGTCGGCAAACATCAGCTGCTTCTTTTGTGCGGATGCCAAAATAGTCACGCAATAGCTCGAACACGGGCTGAAGAGGCGTAGCTTTTCCATGAGCCAGAACACGGGCTTCGAAGACGCGGATGCCCTTTGCGCGGCAGCTTTCGGCAAATTCAAAGCACAAACGGCTTTTACCTATACCAGCCTCACCCACTATCCCAACCACCCGACCGTCACCCTGATCGGCGTTGCGCAGTGCATCTGACAAAGCGGAATATTGATCTTCTCGCCCGGTGAGAGGGCTTAACCTCCTACCTGCTCTAAACACAGTGCTCGAGGGCGCGTGTTGGAGGCCTTTGACCTTGAACAGATCGATTGGCGTGGCGATCCCACGAATTGCGGTCGGGCCAAGGAGTTCTACTTCGATGAATTGTTTGGCAGCGCTGTAAGTTTCGTTTGAAATAAGGATGCCATCTTCGCCAGCCATTTGCTCCAGCCGGTTCGCCAAGTGCACATTCGCGCCAGCAGCATCATAGGTTTGATAAATGCCGTGCTCTACTGCCTGAACCACAACGTCGCCGGTATGAACGCCAACACGAATTTTTAGGTCCGGATCAGCAAAGCGCGCAATCGCGTCCTGCATTGCTAAAGCCGCCAGGCAGCCCCTAACCGCATGATCCTCGTGAGGCTGTGGGGCTCCAAAGAGCGCCATGACCCCATCTCCCTGTGACTTGTTAACGACGCCGTCGTATCGCGCAACGGCTTCATTCATGATGTCGAGGATCGGCCGTAGTTTCTTTAAGCCGAGCTCAGGGTCGCCAAGGCCGTCAATAAGGCTGGTTGAATTGCGGATGTCTGCAAACAAGATGGTAAGTCGTTTACGCTCACCACCTTTGGCATGAAGCGATTTCAGAACATGCTGCCAGGATTTATTTGAGCCCCGTACAGTCTCATGCGTTAGAGCGGCGCCGCATTGCCCGCAAAAGCGCCCGGTCGGCCCGTTGAGATGACCGCAAGATCTGCACTTTATGCCAAGGGACGCCCCACATCCCTCGCAATAATCGTTAGTCGCCTTATTCTCAAAACTGCAAGACTGGCACCGCATTGATGGCCCCATTAGCAGCGAAAGCGAAGCTGCACAAAGGCAATCATAACCTCGTGGCCAGGCCTACACCAGCGGAAGTGCGCTTCTTTGAGTTCTCTTGTGAAGCCACGCTTGAAGCAAGCTTCAAATGGCTGAGCCACCGTCAGTTCACAAACGCTCGGAAGCTTTGAATTATTGGCAACAATTCACTTCTTCTTTCGACGCTTCTGCGACTTCAAGAAAGTGACCATCTCGTCGATTGTATTCGTCTCCACTATAATTTCGATCGTGTATTTTGTTTGATCGTTCTGGTCGTGTACCTTAGGAGCCGGACTATGCACGTTAAAATCGGGCGCGGGCACCGCGAAGAACTCAATTCCGATGCAGTTCGCATCCTCTATAGCTTCGGCCATCATAGTTCTCACTAACGGTCCTCCGAACTGAAAGCCTTGTTGGTGCCCGTCCAAGAAATCAAGCCATTTCTTCCATCGGCCATTGATCCCAGTATCTGAGTCTTGAAGTCCCAGTTTTTTCGCGCAGCTGAAAGCGGTGCCAAAATTAGGGAAATCTCGCAGGAAAATATTCTCCTGGTCATTTCTAGCCTTGTTAAAGGCGTTGCCCGGCCCGTAGTGCTTATTGAGCATGTCCAAGAGTTTCAACGTAGCTTTGGTATTAAAAATCGCCCCCATGACTATCTCCTCTGCTGAAGGCCTTACTTAGCCACTATTCCAAGCAAACATCGAAAGGCTCGCGATTTACATCCGAGAGATGACGCGGCCACAATTCGGCGAGTTGTTTGATCCCGTGTTGGCCATACCTGCTTGCGACGGCGGCACCAAATACCCTTGGCAAACCTTCGATAAGCGCCCATTCACTAGCGCGTCGTTCGCTGCTCAGCGAAGCGTAGAACGGGTGTCGGGGCGGGCCTCCAAGATGGTGTCCGGTCTCGTGCGCCAACGCGAATGCCAAGCCTTCAATGCCGACCTCACGATGTCTGCCAAGGCCTCCATAGAGCCTCACACATCTGCCGCGACCAGAAATAAATGCTTGCGCATTCAGCAGCCTAGTTTCCCAATACACGTCATAATAAATTTCTGGAAATGCGAGCTGAAATTTGCCGATAAGCGCGTCGGCTCTTCGGCGCGGCCAGTACGCTAGGGACGGCCAAACATCCTGCTCAGGCACTACGTCGTCAAATATCACGCCGTACCTCACACTCGTCCATGACGGGATATAACGTTACTCAAGTAGAGGATAGCGTGGAGTCAACCTAGCCGCCAGTCCCCGGCTATGAGCCGAAAAAAACGCATCGCGTGCAGTGCGAAACCATCACGATTTGCCCCCTGGGCGACCGATTGCCGCGGCTCAGATTTTCCGAACTTCAAATTTTGCAAGAGCCTTCTCGAAGCTTCTTCGACCGTGGAGGGAGGCGCCTCCATCCCCTTCCATCTAATCGCTGGCCCCATTGCTGCACCCAACGCTGTGGGGTGTGGTACAGATTAGCTCACACCTATCTGCTCGCGAATAGTCTCCCGATCAAAATAAAGCTTTTCGCAAATCAAGTTCGCCGTCGAAGACAAAGGTCAAGACGCCCAAATGTGCACTCCACAATCACCGCGGAGGTCTGGATAGTCACGAAGTACCCCCTAAGGGGCCCTTTTACTGCTTCCGAGCCATCGGAATGCCTTCGCCCGCGAAAACCGAAAGTCCCTAGCCGAGGTGCACGGACCACAGGGAGCCTCCAGAGGCCCGCAGGAGACTCTACGGGAGTCACTGGTGCGATTTGCTCGGCCGTCGGGGGTTTCGGGTTCTGGCTGGCTAACGAGTCCTCGGGCTTCCTATGGGCCTTCACGGGGCCCGAGACTTCATGCGGCTGGGGCACTCGGACAAACCCCTAGGCGCTCGGACAAACCCCTAGCCCGGCCAGTGTGCACGGATATGAGCGCCTCACGCCAGCTGTGGCCCCAAGCTACCCTGTTATCGGTTGGCAATCCGTGGTCAGCCCGATGATATCAATGGGTTAGCAGTGGGCGCGGGGAGGTAAGCGGGGGCGCGAGAGCTTTTGGGGCCCCCCGAAGGGCATGGTACCGTTTTTCAACGCGACCCCCACCCCCGGCTTCAAAAATCGAGGACTAAAGCCAAAGCCTATGCCTGGCTTCACAGTGCGGAGTTGCTTTTGGAAACAGTACCGGGGGGCCCCAGGATGGCATCTAAAACCTCCCCTCTAAATAATCATCTTCTATTAGAGCTTTCGGGGGGTGTTTAACCCCTTGGGTCCCCGATGAACCAATGACTTAACGGACCAACCTCATGACCAACGAAGGGTAAGGACGACCACGATGTCCCCACACAGACCCACAGATGGTAGATAGCTGATAACAGTCAATTGCAAGCCACTTCTAGGCGCAGCTATGCGCCGCTCTACAATCTTCTGTCCCCTGAATCCTCTTCTTCTGTTTTCTTCCACTGTCAATTTCACTGTCCCTCGAAAGGTCCCCCTGAGCCCTCTAATGGTGATCTTCTATTAGAGCTTTCGGGGGGTGTTTAACAACACCACCACTTATCTCCCCTGCCCTTCCAACGCAGCCTTCAGGGGCTCCTTTCCGGTTGGTCGTGATCGACTAACCATCATTCTCCAATCCACTCACAAGCCCATCGCTGGTGTTCCTCAGGAATACCTATCGGCTTGTCGTGTCCTTCCAAGGAACACCACATCAATGAACGATACCATCTCTCTCCGGGAGCAACACGCTCTCGCCCTCGTGTGCCCGCATGCGTTCTCTCAACGTATGCTCAAGCACTGGACCACGCCCCGTCCTGAAGGGCTCGGTCAGCACGCATCGTCAGCCTTGGTTACCCTATGGCGCATCATGGGAGAGAACTTCCAGATTGCAACGGTTGAAGCCGCTACTGGTGTTCAATCGCCATGGCGCATTCTGCAGCCACCGACCGGCACAGGTAAGACCCAAGGGACCTGCGTGTATGCGGCGATGCAAGCGGAGTTCAATCGTGAAACCGATGGAACCTTGAGCCCCGTGGGAATGCTCATCGTTACTCGGTTGAAAGAAGACGCTGACACCATACAGAACACCATCAATGCTCTGGCTGGCCGCTCAGTTGCCGTCGTGCATCATTCGGGCAGCTATGCTTCCCCGGAGCAGCTCCACGAGAGCGACGTGGTCGTAATCACCCATCAAGCCTTCATCAACGCCAAGCGGGGCCTAAAGGGGCTGGACTGGAAATCTTGGGATCGCTTGGTGTCCTGGCGCGGCGGTCAACGCCTTCTCACAATCATTGACGAAGCTTTAGCCAACGTGGTCGATGAAAGCAGCGCCACAATGGAGAACCTCGCCTTCGTCATCAACCTCATCCCACCAGAGGTGCGATCAGCCTTGCCGCAGCAAGTAGTGCTTCTTGAGCAGGCGCATAAGGTCCTCCAATCCTACATCGACCCCGATGGCCTAAACTGCGCGATGTCGATGATCTGGGAAGACGGCTGTGCACCAGGTGCCCCAGACTTCACGCCGCTAATCTCGGCGATGAATGCTCTCCCTTATGATCGGATCGTATACAGCCGCAGTAGCACCAAGGATCGAACCCGGCTGGCTGAGCGTGTCGCGGAAACCATCACCGCAGTTCAGTCGTGCCTCGAACAATTCGCCTACTACGCCAAGTCCGGGGAATGGCACTCGATCAACTCGGCGGCCTTGGCGGTACCTTTGAACACACCCGGCCCCGTGGTGCTCGATGCGACCGCGCGGGCAAACTTTCTTTGGGACTTGTTCGAAGAGCGGCATGAGCGCCCTGTGGTTCCTGGTCATGCCCGTGACTACAGCAGCGTTAGGCTTCACGTCGCACGCGGCACCGGGCTTGGAAAGAACGCCATGATTGAACGGATCAGGGAGCGCCTGCCGCGTATTAAGAAGGCCGTTGAGGAGGCTGTCGGACCTGAGCGCTCGGTATTCGCTTGCGTCCACAAGGACGTTGAAGACCTCGTCAAGAAGAGATGGGCTGACAAGGCAAACCTAAAGCAGCTCTCTGTGGGTCATTGGGGTGCTGTAGATGGGCGCAACACGTGGCAAGACTTCGATACAGCGGTGATCATCGGGCTTCCCTATCGCCCCCAGACATGGGCCACCAACACGTTCTGTGCTCTGCAGGGTGCCCAGGATGACAAGTGGCTGCAGTCGCCAGAGTGGAAGCACTTCAAGAACGTGCGAAAGGAGATGGAACAACGGCAGATATCGGTGTCGGTGATCCAAGCTATCAACCGTATCTGTTGTCGGCGTGTCATCGATGCTGAGGGCCGCTGCCCGCCTGCGGACATCTTCATTGTGCTGCCACAGGATGCCATGGGGGACGCAGTGCTCGATGACATCAAAGCGGATATGCCGGGTATCCGCGTGGAGCCGTGGGATTTTGCTCTCGACCCCGCGAAGGAGAAGAAACCCCGTATCGGCAGCTCTCATGTGCGATTGATCGACTACGTAGCGAAGCTGTCGCCCGGAACGGTGTCCCTCTCAACGATCCAGCACGACCTGCAGCTTAGCAGCGTCAAGAAGCTGCGCGAGACCTTGAACGACGACGATCATCCAACGACACAAGCGCTAAGAAGCATGGGCGTGAGCTACATTCCGGGCGTCGGGCGCGGATCGAAAAGCTATCTCATGAAAGCCGCGCAACAAGACACAGGCCGCACACAGGTTTCCCTCGGGAGCCCGCGTGCGGCCTCTCTTTAGGCTATGGCATTCACAAATCGATCATGTCCGCTCAGCGCCCAAGAGCGGCGCAAAGGCAGACGTACCGATATCGACGTGATGGGCCACAAGCTGCCATTGGCGGGCTATTCGATCACCTCGTCGTGTCGATTGTTCTGGTCGCGGTCGCGGCGTGGCTTGGAACCGAAAGATTGTTCCCTAGGTTCAGATATCTTCGTCGTGCGGGAAGCGGTCTGACCATTCACGTAAAAAGTTCTTGAAAGTGTCATAAGAACCCAACGGCATGGTCGAATAGAACATGTCGACGTGAAGTGTGAGCGGGGTCCACTCTGCCGGGGGTAGGGGTCCTATCGGGTTCAAAGGGTCCGAGAGCGATTGGCAGCCGACAGACCGAAGCACGACGCTTGCAAATGGTTCAAATGTTATGGTCGGATCGTTCAACGCATCAAGATAACGGGTTCTGCTCTCTCTGGCCCTTCTCTCAAAGTCCACGCCTGTTGTGTCCTGCACTATTCCGAGGGCAAGCCGTCCTGCGGTGGCGGTCGTGACGTGACCGATCCGCTCAAACATTTCGGGGTCCCGTTTCGCGTCGGCCTTCCAAAGCTGTCCCATCAAGAACGCCATCCATACGATGGTCTCTGCCGTGATGACATCGAGGTTCGTGTTGCGAAGGAACCGACGCGAGCTCCTCCACATAGCACCCTCCTCCCATTGCAACGTCTCTGCGACGAAGTGCCCCGCTGCTGCCATGAGGATCAGAGATAGGACCGTGGCGCGATTGTCCGTTCCCGCTAAACGCTTCTTGGTCATCTTATCGGCAACCTGGAAGAGGTTCGCGGGGTCAGCCAACTTCACGCAACTCTCAGTTAGCGGCGGCAGGCTCGCACTCAGGTCGGACTGCGGACCGCCGGATCGACCTTCGGGTGCGCTTGGTCTCCTGTCATCGGTGGGCGCGGGTGTGTCACTGGTGAATTTCAGTTGCGATAGTGCTTCGAGGTGCTTGCGCGGTCGCACTAGATCATTTCGCGCATCAAACGCCTTGAGCCGGGAATCCCCGATAGGAATACCGACCATCCGCTTCGTGCACTCCAGCGATGCGGCGTAAGCCCCTTTTGGGAAACCATCAACGTATATGGTCGTACCTCGAATGAGGTCGCGCCGTGCCTTGTCGGTCATCATGCGATAGCCGGAAGGCACCCGTTTCGATTTGCGAGCGAAGTACAGAGACAAATACAGCACGTCCCAATGGCGACCGTTTTCCGACACGACTTCGAACACGTCCACTTTGTCGAACGCCCCCAACCTATGGAAGGCAATCGCACTGCCGTCTGCCATCTCCAGCCGGGACAGGTAGACAAGTTCACCTACTGGCCCATTCACGGGCACTGGGTTTGTCAGCGTCCGTCCAAAATCACCGAAGGCGTCAGGTGCGTAGTCGCATGAGGGACTGCCTGCGAGAACTTGTCGGAGGTCTTCGGGGAGTGCGCTGTTTTGGGCGGCCTCATCATCGAGAAACCGAGCAACCTTATCAAAAATGCGCTGGATCTCGGGTGGGAACGAGGCACCCGGGGCTTTTCGTCCGAACGGCCACAAGGCCATGTCTCTGTCCTTGGCAAGGCGGCATGTCGCTGTGTGACCTCCGCTACCCTACCAATATGGTACCACAGTTTGGAGGTCTGCGGCATTCGCGACCTAACTTTTCGCAGCCCCACTGCGCCACGAGTGAGCGATGGCTGTGCCGCGACAGGGCACCTGCCGCAGGCGCGCCGTACCGTGCTCGCCGATATCTACTAATGGACCAGACGCTGAACTACCTCGTTGAACGAACCGGTCTGCTTCTCGAGCATCAGCCGACAAACTCTAGTTTTCCTCGCAGACTGGCCCGCCCGGATCATCGGTTTGCCTTGGTCCCGCGTGTGCGCTTCGCAGGCCCCGATGTTCGGATACGCGACAGGTCCAGACCTGGATAGTTGATCTTGTCAATTGCAGACTTGAGGGCCTTCACGCCCCAGCGCTCCAGCATGGCCTTCGCCCCATACCTTCGGCTGACAGACTTGCCGCTGCTTCGTCCTGCCAAAGCATCCCGTAATTCTTCGTCGGGTGTCGCTTGGCGGAGAGCGTCCTGAAAGCCGTGCCGGAAGCTATGGAAGACCTTGTTGGTATCCTTGACGCCTACATGGTCGCGCAAGTGGCGCCCCCACCATTTTGCCCAAGCTCTCAGCGCTCCCTTCTGATCAGGCGCGACGGTGGGGAACAACCAAGCCTGCTCACCATCCTTACGGCGCTCTGCCACATAGTTGAGGAAGCCAATCTTGACGAGCTGGGGATGCACTGGCACCACGCGCTCAGACGACTTGGTCTTCAATCTGCGTCCCGCTTTGGTGTCGCGGGTGAACCACATAAGCGGAACGCGCGTCTCGCTATCCTCCCGAATGTCAGACACCCTGAGGCCCGCGTATTCCGCCTGACGCGCTCCAGCGAACAGGGCGAGCAACGGGAGCCATATCCCTGCATCCCCCTTGGCGCCCACCGGCAGCTTGTGTTCAGTGAACAACGGAGCGTTGAAGATGGTCTGCAGATCGCGAGCGTCGAATGGTTCGCGTTGGGACTGCTCCTCGTCGAGCCGCATTTCCTCGAAGGGGTCGCTCCAAAAAGCGTCCTCAGGTACAAGCCCGTTATGGCGTCCCCATCCGGCGACAGCCTGCGCCGCGCCCAACTGCTTGTTGACCGTGCCCGGTGAGACTTTCTGGACGGTCGGGTGCACGCGACCGTAGTCGCTCAGTTCCGGCAGGGATGCCTTCAAGAGGGTTCCCTTGCGAGACTTCGGCACCAGTTGCAGAGCTTCTCGAAACGTGCGCGCGTGCGAGCGCTTGATTTCCAAGATGGGAAGATTGCCGTGCAGTTGGATAAACATGTCGATTGCTCGGCCGTACTCATGCACAGTGCCCTCTGGCCTCTCACGTTCCTTCTTCCAACCCTCGAAGGCTTCCTTGAGTGTTCCTGAGGCGGCTGCGGTCGAAGGCGTTACGAGCTGCGGTGTCGGCACAGGCTCTCCCGCATTGCGCTGCTCGATTGCCTGCAGCGCACGCACATAGGCTCTCAGCACCTCAATACCCAACCTCGGATACGCGCCGCTCTGCCGATCAAGCCTGATGTCAAACGCGCTCAGTGCCTCTTCGATGTGATCCTCAACCGCTGAGATGTCGCCAAGCGCGAGGCACTCACGCATGTCGGTGAGTTCTTCACCGAGTTGCTGACGCTGATCAGCGAGTTGGGCAGGTGAAAGCCCGTGCTCTGGCAAGGTCTCATAGGGAAAAGCCCAAGGCCCGCTCAGTGGCCCTTCGAGGCGCTCGTGCTCAGCCTCAATCCGTCTGAGTTCATCGCGTCCGTAACGCGTGCGCTCGTCCCATGCGAGGGCCTTGGCGTAGACGTATTCCGCCATACGCTTGATCTCGGCATCGTTGAGAGAAGTCCGCAGAGGCTTTGGCTGCGTGGGGCGCTTCAGGAGCGCTTCAGCGGCGCTAAGCGTCCGGTCAAATTCCATCAGCACCGGCTTGGCGCGCGTGTTGGCGTCCTTGAGCACCTTGGTGCCCAGCGACCTTTTGAGAAAAACTTGGCGCGGCTTATCGGACTTCAGCACGCGCGCGACGGCCTCTTGAAGGCGGTCAGGCACCCTTCGCTGGGCGTAGTAGGTGCCGTGTCTGTCCTTGATCAAACCCATCATCGCACGCATCGAAAGCTATGACCTTCTGCTACCACCATACAGCAGACAAAGCCATGATTTGCGGGATGTTTTTGATCTATCAGCGCTTCTTGAGCCGCTGGCGCTCCCTAGGGGAATCGAACCCCTGTTTCAGCCTTGAGAGGGCTAAGGCCATTCAGTTCGATGAGCATCCAAGGATTAGGTTGTTGCTTCGAAATGAGATGCGCTGACTTAGAGCCGTCGCCCAAGTGAGCCATCGCCCTTAGCAGACAGCGCGATTGGGTTTGCGTTTTCGGCGAATTGATATATGATATTGATATCATATATCAGGAGTCCTAACCATGCGAACGCTGGTTGATCTCGGCGATGGCCAAATCCAAGCGCTGGACGAACTGTCGAAGAAGGACAAGCGGTCGCGCGCGGCTCTCATTCGTCAGGCGATCGACGACTATCTCGCGAAGCGGCACAGCAAGCAAGAAGATGATGCCTTTGGCCTCTGGGGCAAGCGCAAGGTGGACGGCTTGGCCTATCAGGAGAAAGTGCGTCGCGAATGGTGAAGGCACTGTTCGACACCAATATTCTGGTCGACTACCTCAATGCTGTTCCCGAAGCCCGCACAGAACTTCAGCGCTATACGAAAAAAGCAATCAGTATCATTACATGGATGGAGGTCATGGTTGGCGCCGATCATGATCTTGAAGGCGCGACGCGCAGCTTCCTTAGCGGCTTCGATGTCGTCGCAGTCGATGAGCTGGTCGCGGAACGCGCCGTTCGTCTTCGTCGAAGCCATCGGATCAAGTTACCAGATGCGGTGATCTGGGCGACAGCACAGGTGCATGCCATGTTGCTCGTCACGCGCAACATCAAGGATTTCCCGGCTGGCGATCCCGGTGTCCGCGCACCATACAAGCTATGAAGATAGCGATCGAGATATCCAATGTTGAGAGTGTCTGCGAAACACGCAAGTAATTCTACTTCGCCACGCTTTGCTGACTCAGGTTTCTCTGCGCGCGGGTTCGCAAGAATACGCTGGCGTGCGACGCGGGTTACTCAATCTGGACCGAGAGCGTCGTTTTCTTTGGTCGCGAGGACGGGCAACATCGCTGGGATGCGCAACTGGCTGCGCAACGTCGACGAAATCCAGCGAGTCTGCGACCATGGACGCACCAACAAACCGTCGAAGCGAAATTGCTCCCAACGACCCAATTCGACTGTCCACCGCAGCTTCGCTGGCATTTCCCGATGGATCGATGACGAGTTCTGGGCTTCGCAAGGAAGCTTTGCGCGGTCGCCTCATCATCGAGCGCATCGCCGGTAAGGATTTTACGACGCTGGCACATATCGAGCGCATGAGGGAGCTATGCCGCGTATCAGCAAAGGCCCGAGACTCTACAAACGCAAGGCCAAGAGAAGAAACGGGCGTCTCATCGCCAACGCCGTCTGGACCATCCGCGATGGAGACCGCGAGGTTGCCACAGGAGTCTTTGCGAGCGAGGCTGAGCGAAAGCCGCCGAAGGCCGCCGAAGACGCCCTCGTAAGGTATATCACTTCGAAGTACCGTCCCCCGCGTCGCGTTCGCGACATTGAAGACATCGATGTCGCCGATGTGCTTGCGATCTATCACGCCCATCGCGAGGCGATTTACATAGAACGAGGCTCCCCGCAGTCTGAAGTAACCGAGTTCGCCGACCGGATCGGTCGTCTGAACGATTTCTTCGGCGGCAAGATGCTGGCTGAGGTGAATGCGCAGACTTGCGGGCAGTATGTGAAAGCCCGCGGGCGGCCCGGAGGGGCCCGTCGCGATCTGGAAGATCTGCGTGCAGCAATCAATCACCATGCGCGTGAAGGTCTGCACCGCGGGTTGGTTCGCGTCGCGCTTCCTGCAAAAGGACCAGGTCGTGATCGATGGCTGAGTCGCAGCGAAGCGGCAGCATTGTTATGGGCGTGCTGGCGGTACCGCGAAGTCCAGACACGGCATCGCGGACCTCTCAAGAATCAAAAGATTGAAACCGGCAAGCGCCCGCTTCGCCATATCGCGCGCTTTATTCTGATCGGCCTCTATACCGGCACCCGGGCCGGCGCTATCGCGTCAGCGTCGCCCTACCGTGAAACGGGCCGATCGTATGTCGATCTTGAAAACGGCATCTTTTATCGACTCGCCCAGGGACGGCGTCCGACCAAAAAGCGGCAACCGCCAGCGCCAATTGCTGACCGATTGCTCGCCCATATGCGCCGCTGGGTCAGGACGGGCGCCATCGACTCGCACTTTGTCGAGTTCAACGGCGCGGCGGTCAAATCCGTCAAGTCGGGGTTCCGAAGCGCCGTTGGACTCGCCAAGCTATCCACGGAAGCTGGCAAGGTAACTCCGCTTGAGGCACACGGCCGCGACCTGGCTGATGCAGCGTGGCGCGGATCCGTGGAAAGCGGCGGGTTTTCTCGGGATGTCGGTCGAGGTGTTGCTTGATACCTATGGCCACCATCACCCGGAGTTCTTGCGCGAGGCGGCCGCCGCCATCACGACGAAACCAAGCAAGAACATCGTATCTGGGGTTGATCGCGGGGTTGACTTGGCCGCCCATCGTGAAAGAAGACGAAAAGCGTAAGAAAATCATGGTCGGAGTGGCAGGATTCGAACCTGCGACCCCTGCGTCCCGAACGCAGTGCTCTACCGGGCTGAGCCACACTCCGACTTGGAACGCGGCTTATAGCCTTGGGTCTCGGCGACCGCAAGCAGCCGATTTAAGGAAATTAATCACAGTGGATGTTCGCCTGAAAACCCAGATTTTGTCCGCCGGCGAGGCCGCCGTGGCGGCGGCGGCGCGTGTCCTGGCCGAAGGCGGGCTGGTCGCGTTCCCGACCGAAACCGTCTACGGCCTCGGCGCCGATGCCACCAATTCAGCGGCGATCGCCCACCTCTACCAGGCCAAGGGCCGGCCGGCCTTCAATCCCTTGATCGCCCATGTCGGCGATATCGCCGCTGCCCGCAAAATCGCGCGCTTTGATGCGGCGGCGATGGCGCTTGCCGAGGCGTTCTGGCCCGGACCGCTGACGCTGGTGCTGCCGAAAATGCCGGATTGCGCGGTGGCCGACCTCGCCACCGCCGGCCTCGACACGGTGGCGATCCGGATCCCGGCCCACCCCGTGGCGCGCGACATCCTGCGAACCTTCGGCGGTCCCGTGGTGGCGCCGTCAGCCAATCTCTCGGGTCACGTCTCCCCGACCACGGCCGCGCATGTACAAAGCGACCTCGCGGGGCGGATCGACCTGATCGTCGATGGCGGGCCGGTCGCCGTCGGCGTCGAATCCACGATCGTCGGCTGCTTCGATGAACCGATGCTGTTGCGTCCCGGCGGCCTGCCGCGCGCAGAGATCGAGCGCGTGCTGGGCCGCGCGCTGAGGCAAGCGTCCGCTGATGCCGAAAGCGACAGCGGACAACCGCTGGCGCCCGGCATGCTGGCATCCCATTACGCGCCGCGTGCGAAAGTGCGGCTCAATGCCGTCAAGCTCGAAGCCGGCGAAGCATTGCTCGCGTTTGGCCTCGGAGCAATTTCGGGAATTGACGCCGCCTCCGCGGTGATGAATCTGTCGGAGCGTGGCGATCTTGCGGAGGCCGCCGCCAACCTGTTCGGCCATCTGCGCGCGCTCGACGGCAAAGGCGTGGGCACCATCGCGGTGATGTCCATCCCGAAAGAGGGATTGGGCGAAGCCATCAACGACCGGCTGCGCCGCGCAGCGGTCGGACGAGATTGATCGGGCGGGAATGAAAGAAAAAGAGAAGACGACAATGAATATCGTTCAAGGCACCGTGCCCCCGCTTCCGCCCGAGTTGATCGCAAAGTTTCGTGCTGTTGTCGGCGACAAATATGCGGTGACCGATGCCGCCGATATCGCGCCCTACGTCACCGAGGAACGCGACCTGTTTCACGGCCGCTCGCCATTGGTGTTGCGGCCCGGCTCGACGGCGGAAGTGTCCGCGATCTGCAAGCTCGCCAGCGAGCACAGGATCGCGCTGGTGCCGCAGGGCGGCAATACCGGTCTCGTCGGCGGCCAGACCCCGCATCACGGCGAAGTGGTCGTCTCGATGCGACGGCTGGACAAGATCCGCGAGATCGATCCCGCCTCCAACACCATGACCTGCGAAGCCGGCGTGGTGTTGCAGATTGCGCAGCAGCGCGCGGCCGAGGTCGACCGGCTATTTCCGCTGTCGCTCGGCGCGGAAGGAAGCTGCACCATCGGCGGCAATCTCTCCACCAATGCCGGCGGCACCGCTGCCTTGGCGTATGGCGTGGCGCGCGAGATGGCGCTCGGGCTGGAAGTGGTGCTGGCCGATGGCCGGATCCTGAACGGGCTCTCGAAGCTGAAGAAGGACAATACCGGCTACGATTTGCGCAATCTCTTCATCGGCGCCGAGGGCACGCTCGGCATCATCACGGCTGCAACGCTAAAACTGTTTCCGAAGCCGCACGCGGTGGCGACCGCCTATGTCGGCCTCAAATCGCCGGCGCAGGCGCTGAAGCTGCTGTCGATCTCGCAGAACGAGGCGGCCGGCAGCCTCACCAGTTTCGAATTGCTGGCCGACATCGCGGTCGATTTCAGCCTTCGTCACGGCATCGACATCCGCGATCCCCTGGAGACCAAGCATCCCTGGTACGTGCTGATGGAGTTATCCTCCTCGCGTGACGACGCCAGTGCCGCGCTGGAATCGATTCTCGCCAAGGGCATGGAAGAAGGCATCGTCGACGACGCCGTGATCGCGGCGAATCTCTCCCAGCGTGCCGGCTTCTGGAAGCTGCGCGACGAGATGTCGGCGGCGCAGAAGCCGGAAGGCGGTTCGATCAAGCACGATATCTCGGTGCCGGTCGCGGCCGTGCCTGATTTCATCGAAGAAGCCAACGCGGCCGTCGTGAAGCTGATCCCGGGCTCGCGGCCGGTACCGTTCGGCCACCTCGGCGACGGCAATATCCATTACAATGTCAGCCAGCCGATCGGCGGCAACACGGCCGACTTCATGTCGCGCTGGCACGAGGTCAACGAGGTGGTATTCGCGATCGTGCTGCGGATGGGCGGATCGATTTCGGCGGAGCACGGCATCGGCGTGCTCAAGCGCGACGAATTGCCCGATGTCAAGGACAAGGTCGCGATCGAACTGATGCGCGGCATCAAGGTGATGCTCGACCCGCTCGGCATCATGAATCCGGGGAAGGTGCTGTGACCGCGCCCGCTGCGAAGACAATTTCGACACTCGCCATCGCCGACATCAGGGATGCCGACGTCGCCACCGTGATCGCGCTGTGGCAGGCCTGCGGCCTGACGCGGCCGTGGAACGATCCGGCCGCCGACATCGCGCTCGCCCGGCGCGGGCCGCATTCAACCGTCCTGATCGGCCGCGACGATAACGCGATCGTGGCGACCGCCATGGTCGGCCATGATGGCCATCGCGGCTGGGTCTATTACGTCGCCACCGATCCGAATCTCCGCGCCAAAGGTTATGGCCGCGCCATCATGAACGCGGCCGAGGACTGGCTGCGCGCGGCCCGCGTTCCCAAGTTGCAATTGCTGGTCCGCCCCGAAAACTCGGGCGTCGCCGCGTTCTACCAGTCGATCGGATTCGGCGAGCAGCAGGTCCTGTTCTTCACCAAATGGCTCGACGGCCGCGAGCCGCCGCGGTGAGCTGAAGGAGTCCCATGACCGTCTCCGATCGCGTCCGCGTCAAGAACGTCGAGGTGCTCTCCGACGACTACTACCTGCTGAAGAAGACCACATTCGAATATCGCCGCGCCAATGGCGAGTGGCAGACGCAATCCCGCGAGACCTATGACCGCGGCAACTGCGCAACGGTGCTGCCCTATAATCTTGCGCAGCGCACGGTCGTGCTGGTCCGCCAGTTTCGCTATCCGGTCTATGTCAACGGCCACGACGATCTCCTGATCGAGGCCGCCGCCGGCGTATTGGACGGCGAAGCGCCCGAGGTGCGGATCCGCGCCGAGGCGGAAGAGGAAACCGGCTACCGGCTCGGCGAGATCAGGAAAATCTTCGAGGCCTTCTCGAGTCCGGGCTCGGTGACCGAGAAACTGCACTTCTTCGTCGCCGAGTACGATCCCTCGATGCGGGTCGGCAGCGGCGGCGGCCTCGCCGATGAAGGCGAGGACATCGAGGTGCTGGAGCTGCCGATCGATTCTGCGCTCGCGATGATATCAGACGGCCGCATCGTGGATGCGAAGACCATCATGCTGCTGCAATATGCGGCGCTGCATATTTTCCGGTGAGGACCGTGGCAACCATCAAACCCTCATGGTGAGGAGGCGCGTAGCGCCGTCTCGAACCATGTGGCCCGGCTGGTGCCATTCATCCTTCGAGACACGCACCTCAGGATGAGGTCTGGCAGGAGATTGCGACGAGGGAACGAACAGATTTGAATCCGCTTCAAAACAACGAGCCCTGTCCGTCATCCTCCGGCGCCGCCGTCGCCCTGCGCGGCGCAGCTCGCTTCGCAGGCTTCGGCTCCTCTGCCGCCCGCTCCTCGTCGGTGATCGGCAGCAGCAGCTGCGCGTCGTCATTGACGACGCGGTTGACGCGCGTGGAAATCTCATGCCAGGCGAACTCGCCCTCAGTCGGCCCGCGCAGCAGCGGCAGTACATCCTCGGCGTCGTACGCGCGGCCGTCGAGCCAGCGCTCGAATTGTTCCGGCGCGATCGTCACGGGCACGCGGTGATGCAGAGCTGCGAGGTCGCGGCTGGCCGGCGCAGTGACGATGGCGACACCGTCGGTCTCCTCGCCGTTCGGCCCCATCCAGGTTTCCGCGAGCGCGGCAAAGCCGACGGGACGGCCGTCGCGCCGGTGGATGAAAAAAGGCCGCTTGCGGCCGCTCGCCTCCTGCCATTCGTAGTAGCCGTCGGCCGGAATCAGGCAGCGCCGCCGCTTGATGGCGTTCTTGAACGCCGGCTTCTCCACAACCGTCTCGGAACGCGCGTTGATCAGCAGCGTAAATTTACGGGGATCTTTCACCCACGATGGAATCAGTCCCCAGCGCATCAGCCGAAAATGGCGGCCGCCATTTTCCAGGATAACAACCGGAACGGGCTGCGTAGGCGCGATATTATACCGCGGCGGGAAATTGGGCTGCTCAAGATAGCCGAAGATCTGCCGAAGTGCCTCGGGCGGTGAGGTAATGACAAAACGTCCGCACATTATCTGACCAGGATAAGCCTCCGTTTAACGAGTGTTAACCCCAGATGTTAACAGTGGGATGGATGACCTCCATGGCCGCCACAGAAGTGCGATCCGATCCCCCAATACCGCCACCGACGGGCCGCTTTGACGAGGCCCGCGCGGAGCAATTGCGCGCCGCCAACATCAATCCCCGCACTGGGCTGGCCACCGACTACCTGAATCATTTCAACGAAGCCGTCATGCTGCTCGAAATGGTTCCGGACATGCCGGAATGCGCGGAGGATTTTCTGACCTGGACCCCGTTGTCCTACGCCGAGCATTTCTGGGCCTCCAATTTCAAGGCCCGCGACCTCGCGATCGAGGCCTATGAATGCGCCGACCCCAAGGTCCGTGCCAATTTCGACAATCTCACGGCGACCATGACCTCGATCCTGACCGCGGTGGGCAACGCGATGCGCGAGGCCCAGCAGGACAAGACCCGCGCCACGCTGGCCGAGCAGGCCACCGCCTGGGTCAAGCCGCTGGTGGCGCTGGCCGGTGGCGTCATCAACGGCAACGCCGAGAGCGACGTCGAAGCGGCCATGTCGAACTAGCCGCCCCACGCTTCGCTGCTATCAGCTGCATTAGACCTGCGCGAACCGATCGGGCATGATCACGGCGAGTTCCCTGCTACCGGATTCACCCTTGGCTTCCCCTGTCCAGCCGACCCGCCCCCAGCTCGCCGTCAGCGGCGCGATTTTCCGTGACGGCAAGGTCCTGCTGGTCCGCCGCGCGCGCTCGCCGGGCAAGGGTTTCTACTCGTTCCCCGGCGGCCGGGTCGAATTCGGCGAGTCCCTGCACACCGCGCTCCACCGCGAGGTGGACGAGGAAACGGGCTTAAGAATCGAGATTCTGGGCCTGGCCGGCTGGCGCGAAGTGCTGCCCGGGGCCGGCGGCGGCGGGCATTATCTGATCATGTCGTTCGCGGCGCGCTGGACGGCCCGGGAGCCGGTCCTGAACGACGAGCACGACGACTTCAAATGGCTGGCCCCGGACGCGCTCGGCGACCTCAAGGTCACCGGCGGCCTCCTGGAGGTCATCGAGGCCGCCCGGAAGCTGGTCCAGGCGCCCATTCCCGGGCCTCACACCTTGCCTCGGGCGTATTGAGGGGGCATATCGGCCCTCAAATGCTCAAGCACGCCCTCGCCGCCCTCATCCTCATCTCGGCATGCCATCTGGCCCCCGTGCGGGCCCAGGATGCCGCCGCGCCGTTTGACGGCGACCTGCAGCGGCTGGCCGAGATTCTCGGCACCCTGCACTATCTCCGGGGCATTTGCGGCTCCAATGAAGGGGCGAAATGGCGCAACGAAATGCAGGCGCTGATCGACGCCGAAACCCCGTCCGGCGACCGCCGCGCCCGCATGATCGCGGGCTTCAACCGCGGCTATAATGGCTTTCAGCAGACCTACCGGACCTGCACGCCCGCAGCCTCGGTCGCGATCCGCAGATATATCGAGGAAGGCTCGAAGATTTCGCGCGACCTCACCGCGCGCTACGCGAACTAGGCCCATGGACGCGATCTATTTCGATCTCGATGGAACGCTGACGGACCCCAAGCCGGGCATCACCCGTTCGATCCAATATGCGCTGCAAAGGCTTGATCATCCCACGATCCCGACCGAGGACGAACTGACCTGGTGCATCGGTCCGCCGCTGCGCACGAGCTTTGTGAGATTGCTCGGCGGCGATCACACCGCCGATCGCGCGGTGGCGCTCTACCGCGAGCGGTTTTCCGACATCGGCCTCTATGAGAACCGCGTCTACGACGGCATCGGCGACGTGCTGACGACGCTTTGCGCCTCCGGCCACCGGCTGTTCGTCGCCACCAGCAAGGCGCACGTTTTCGCCGACCGCATCATCGACCATTTCGGCCTGCGCAGCCATTTCGAGCGCGTGTTCGGTGCCGAGCTCGACGGCACGCGCGCGGACAAGTCGCACCTGCTGGAACACGCGCTGAAAGAGGCGTCGGTCGATCCGGCCAAAACCCTGATGATCGGCGACCGCAGCCACGACATGGTCGGTGCGAAAAACAACGGCATGAAGGGCATCGGCGTGTTGTACGGCTACGGCAGCCGGGACGAGTTGCTGGAAGCCGGCGCGCACCATGTTTGCGCAACTCCGGGAGCGATTTTGGGTTGCATTACGTGAAACGCGCGGGAACTTTTGTCGCCGCCTGAAATTCGAGCAACCCCGTTAACCCTTCCTAAAGATGTGGCCTAGCCGCGCCCGCGGCGCATGCTACAGCTTGCCGCGTTAGGATGCGTTCCGCCCTGGTTCGCGCGCAGATTTCGTTGAGCTTCATGAGCCGCCCAGCCTCCTTCCCGATCGCCCGCGACCCGCTTCCCGACCTCGAGCAGAAGCAGACCGCCCTGAGCTACCTGAACGAGGCCTGGGCGGAAGCGCGGCACGAGGGCGTCGACGGCGACTGCCTCGCGCAGGCGAGCCTGTTCACGGCGCTGGCCGAACTGGTCTCGACCTACGGCGAGGACGCGGTGGCGAAATTCGTGGAGGGCCTTTCGGGCCGGGTGAAGAACGGCGAGTTTTCGTTGAAGTTGGCGAAGCAGTGAGCTTGCACTGCCGTCATCGCCCGGCTTGACCGGGCGACCCAGTACGCCGCGGCTCCTCAATTCAATGCTATTGTCTCCGGAATACTGGGTCACCCGCCTTCGCGGGTGACGACAGTGTTACCGGGGCGATACTTCGCCCTACGCCTTCAACGTCTCCAGAAACCGCACCGGCTCGCCGGTTGAAGGCGTCGTCACCTCACCCTGCCACATCACGCGCTTGCCGCGCACGAACGTGCCGACCGGCCAACCTGTGACGCGCACGCCGTGATACGGCGTCCAGCCCGCGCGCGAAGCCACCCAATCGTCGGTAATGGTCTCGCTGCGCTTGAGATCGACGATGGTGAGGTCCGCGTCATAGCCGGCGGCGATGCGACCCTTGCAGGCGATGTTGTAGAGCCGCGCGGGGCCGGCGCTGGTGAGATCGACAAAACGGGCCAGCGACAGCCGCCCGGCATTGACGTGATCGAGCATCAAGGGCACCAGCGTCTGCACCCCCGTCATCCCCGAGGGCGAAGCCGGATAGGTCTTGGCCTTTTCCTCCAGCGTATGCGGCGCGTGATCGGAGCCAATCACGTCGATGATGCCCTGCTCGATGCCGTACCAGATGGCTTCGCGGTGATCGGCCGAGCGCACCGGCGGGTTCATCTGCGCGCGGGTGCCGAGCCGCTCGTAACATTCCGGCGCGGCCATGGTGAGGTGATGCGGCGTCGCCTCGCAGGACGCGACATCCTTGTGGTCCCGCAGATACTCGATCTCCTGCTTGGTCGAGATATGCAGCACGTGGATGCGTTTTCCCGTCTCGCGCGCGAGATTGACCAGCCGCTGCGTCGCCATCAGCGCTGCAGTCTCATCGCGCCATACCGGATGCGAGCGCGGGTCGCCCTCAATGCGGAGCGGCTTGCGCTCGTTGAGGCGATATTCGTCCTCGGCATGAAAGGCGGCGCGGCGGCGGATCACCTGGAAGATGCGCCGCAGGCTCTCGTCGTCCTCGACCAGCAGCGCACCGGTGGAGGAGCCGATGAACACTTTCACACCGGCGCACCCCGGCGCGCGCTCCAGCTCGGGGAGATCAGCAACGTTCTCGCGGGTGCCGCCGATGAAAAAGGCAAAATCGCAATGCATGCGGTGACGGCCGCGCTTCACCTTGTCGGTGAAGTTGGCTTCCGTGACGGTCAAGGGATCGGTGTTCGGCATTTCGAACACGGCGGTGACGCCACCCATTACGGCGCTGCGCGATCCGGTTTCAAGATCTTCCTTATGCGTCTGGCCCGGCTCGCGGAAATGCACCTGCGTATCCATCACACCGGGCAGGATGTGCAGGCCCTTGCAGTCGATCGTCTCGCCGGCGGAGGCCTGTCCGAGCCCGCCGATCGCGGCGATCCGACCATTGGTAATGCCGACGTCGCGGATGCCCTCGCCGTCCTGATTGACCACGGTGCCGGATTTTAGAATGGTGTCAAATCGCTGATTCATCGGTGATTCATGGTCCTCGGGCGCTCGCTTTAAGGCCTTGTTGACAGCACCTTAGCGCCTTACGTTCGCATGTGATATCCGGCTCCTGCGTTTCCCCAGGAACTTGAAAGCCAACTTCAAAAAGCACGTCAAAAGAGGCCGATTTAGCTTATGAAAGCAGCGTTTCTTCCGGACCGGGGCGTGGTCAAGGTCAGCGGCGAGGATGCCCGCAACTTCCTCAATGGCCTCGTCACCACAGACGTCACGCTGCTGCAACCCGGCCTTGGCCGGTTCGGCGCGCTACTGACGCCGCAGGGCAAGATCACGGCCGACTTCCTGATCACCGAAGCCCCGGCCGGCCATGGCGGCGGCTTCCTGATCGACGCGCCCCGCGCGCTGGCGCAGAACCTCGCCGACAAGCTCGGCTTCTATAAGCTGCGCGCCAAGGTCGCGGTGGAGAATATCTCCGACAGCATGGGCGTGCTGGCGGTATGGGACGGCGAGCCGGCCGTGAAACCCGATCTGGCTTTTGCCGATCCGCGGCATGAGGCGCTGGGCTGGCGCATTCTCGTGCCCGAAGATCTCAAGCAGAAGGTGGCCGACCTGATCGGCGCCGATCTCAGAGACAGTGACGCCTATGAGGCCCATCGCATCGCCTCGGGCGTGCCGCGCGGCGGGCTCGATTTCATGTACAGCGACGCGTTTCCGCACGAGACCAATATGGATCGCCTGCACGGCGTCGATTTCGACAAGGGCTGCTATGTCGGCCAGGAGGTGGTGTCGCGGATGCAGCATCGCGGCACCGCACGGACGCGGATCGTGCGGGTCACGCTCGAGGACTTTTCGCCGGAGACCGGCGTTGCCGTTCTCGGCGGCGACAAGCAGGTCGGCACCATGGGATCGACCGCCGGCGGCCACGGTCTCGCGCTGGTCCGGATCGACCGCGTTGCGGATGCGCTCGACGCGGGACTGCCGTTGACGGCCGGCGGCCTTGCGATCCGGCTGACCGACCCGAACGACGTTCGCACCCCACCGAAGCAGACCGTCGCATGAGCAAATTCCTATGAGCCGCTCCGCGCGCCTGCACCCCGACGGCAAGATGCGCTGCCCGTGGCCCGGCGAAGACCCGTTCTACATGGCCTATCACGACACCGAGTGGGGCGTGCCGGAGTATGATGACCGCGCGCTCTATGAAAAGCTGATCCTCGACGGCTTTCAGGCCGGGCTGTCGTGGATCACGATTCTGCGCAAGCGCGAGAACTTCCGCAAAGCGTTCGACGATTTTCAGCCGGAAAAGATCGCGCGCTACAGCGACAAGAAGATCCATGCGCTGATGAACGATACCGGCATCGTGCGCAACCGGGCCAAGATCGAAGGCGCCGTCAACAGCGCAAAGTCCTATTTGAAGATCATGGAAGAAGGCCCGGGCTTCTCCAAATTTCTGTGGGACTTCGTCGACGGCAAGCCCGTCGTCAACCAGTTCAAGACCACCGCCAGCGTGCCAGCCTCGACGCCGCTCTCGGTCAAGATTTCAAAGGAGCTCGGCGCGCGCGGCTTCAAATTCGTCGGTCCGACCATCGTCTATGCCTTCATGCAGGCCACCGGCATGGTCAACGATCATCTGGTCACCTGCTTCTGCCACGAGAACTGCAGCGGCAAACTTCGCAAGCCCCGCCTCAAGGCCAAATGACGACGCGAAAATCGTCCAGCATCGCCAACCGCGCCTGGCAGCGGATGCTGTCGGGGCGGCGGCTCGACCTGCTCGACCCCTCCCCGCTCGATATCGAGATCGCCGACATCGCCCATGGCCTGGCGCGCGTTGCGCGCTGGAACGGCCAGACCAGCGGCGCACATATTTTCTCGGTGGCGCAGCACACGCTGCTGGTGGAAACCGTCATGCGCGAGCAGATGCCGCGCGTCGACGTCCGCTTCCGGATTGCAGCGCTGCTGCACGACGCTCCGGAATATGTCATCGGCGACATGATCTCGCCGTTCAAGGCGGTGCTCGGCGGCGACTACAAGGTGGTGGAGAAGCGCCTGCTCGCGGCGATCCATATCCGCTTCGGCCTGCCGCCAACTCTCGCCGATGAAATCACCAAAGCCATCAAGGCGGCCGATCGCGGCGCGGCCTATCTCGAAGCCACCCACCTGGCGGGATTTTCGCAAGCCGAGGCGAAGCGCCTGTTCGGCAGGGATCCTGGCCTGCCCGAAGCCACGGTGCGCGACTATCTGACCCCGTGGACCGCGGCCCGGGCCGAGAAGCAGTTTTTGGCGCGATTCAAGCTGCTGCTTGGTTGATTGCCCCGTGCAAACCTGCTTTCACCGCCCCACCCGCGGGCCTATAATTGCGATAAATTAGGACTAGGGAACGCTTCGAAGGATCGCCATGCTTCACGTCTGTTCGCTTGCCGCACTTCCCGAGACCGTAAGAGCCACCGGCGCCAGCCACATCCTCACCGTGATGGCCAATGTCGATCAGGTGCAACGGCCGGCTTCGATTCTCGAGGTCAACCACCTGAAAGTGTCGATGGACGACATCACCGAGCAAATGGACGGCTTCGTCGCGCCATCCGACCAGCATATCGAGAGGGTGCTGAACTTCGTCCGCAATTGGGACCGCAGCGCGCCGATGGTGGTGCATTGCTATGCCGGCATCAGCCGCTCGACCGCGAGCGCCTTTGCCGCCGCCTGCATGCTCAATCCGCATCGCGACGAGATCGAGATCGCCCGGCAAATTCGCGCCCGCTCCCCGATCGCTTCTCCCAACCGGCTGATCGTCAGCCTCGCCGACAAGGCGCTGGGGCGTGAGGGCCGGATGCTGCGCGCCCTCGACGAAATGGGCCCCGGCAGCATGACCGTCGAGGGCCGGCCGTTCCAGCTCGATCTGGAATAGGGCGGCAGATTTGAACTTTTAGCGGGTAAAGCTGCACTCACTGGATTGCAACCGGGCTGCCGACGTGGCCGGTTAACTCTTTGACGCGCCCGCCTGGAGGCCAGATGTTCGACGACCCCTTCGTTTTCTTCGCGCTCGTGATCGCAATCGTCGCCCTGATCTTCGCGCGGAAGGCCATGAATCAGGTTGCAGAGCTGCGAGCGCGGCTGGAAGCGATCGGGGCGACAGCCGCCACCGCGACGCCCATGCCGCCGCCCCTGACGCCGCTGGAGGCGTTCGAGCAGACATTGCCGCCGGCCTCGCCCGGGGTCACGCCGGAGCCACCGCCCATCATCCCTGACGTTGAGTCGATCGCTCCCGCTGCGTCCGCTGACGCGACAGAGCAGACCGCCAGCGGAACGGCACCACCACCACCGTTGCCGCAGCCCGACCGCGGCTTCGAGGAGACGATCGGCACCCGCTGGGTAGTGTGGGTCGGTGGGCTGACGCTGGCGCTCGGCGGGTTCTTCATGGTGCGCTATTCGATCGAGGCCGGCCTGCTCGGTCCTGGCGTCCGTACGATGCTGGGCGGCCTGTTCGCGCTGGCCCTGCTGCTGGCCGGCGAATGGACCCGCCGCAAGGAGAGCGTGTCTTCCATCGCAGCGCTGCCGATCGCCAATATCCCGGCCATCCTGACGGCCGCCGGCACGGCAGTCGCGTTTGCCACGGTGTATGCGGCCTATGCGCTGTACGGCTTCCTGGTGCCGGCCACCGCTTTCATCCTGCTGGGACTGGTGGCGCTGGGCACGCTGGCCGCAGCGCTGTTGCACGGCCCGGCGCTCGCCGGTCTCGGCGTCGTCGGCGCCTTCGTAACGCCGGTCCTGGTCTCGTCCGGCAAGCCGGACTTCTGGGCGCTCTACATCTATCTCGCGATCGTCACCGCCGCGGCGTTCGGCCTGGCGCGTGTCAGGCTGTGGCGCTGGCTTGCGGTCACCACGATCGCGTTCGCGCTGTTGTGGACATTCCCCTGCCTGCAATGCGGTCCGTCGATGGTCGGCCCGCATGCGTTCCACGTGCTCGCCGGTTTCATTCTCGCCGCCTTGCTGGTGGTGTGCGGCTTCATGTTCGGTCCGCCCGCCGACGAGGGCCAGGTCGAGCCGATCTCATCCGGCTCGCTCGCGGCCTATCTGCTCGGCGCAACCTTGATCGTGCTGAACAGCTTTCATGCCGACACGGCGATGATCGTGTTCGGCCTGCTGGTGGCCGGCAGTCTCCTGGTCGCCTGGCGCAGCGATGCCGCCGCCGGCGCGGTCGGGGCCGCGGCTGCGTTGGTGTTTGTCGTATTCGCCGAATGGGTCATTCGCGCCAATCCGGACATGCTGGTGCTGCCCGGCGGCCCGCTGCAAGGCATCGGGCCGAGCGCAACGGACGGATCGGTGTCGCTGCACCTGATATCGGCCGCGATCTTCGCCGCAGGTTTTGGCGTCGCAGGATTTCTGGCGCAGGGCCGCTTCGCGGGGCCGGTCATACCGGTGATCTGGTCGGCTGCGGCGGTGTTCACGCCGCTGGCGCTGCTGGTCGCGCTCTACGCCCGCATCGCGCATCTCGACCGCTCGATCCCGTTTGCAATTCTCGCGGTGATGCTGGCTGCGGCCTATGCCGCCGCGACCGAGATCCTCTCAAAGCGCGAGGACCGGCCGGGGCTGCAGGCCTCGATCGCGCTGTTTGCGACCGGCACGCTCGCAGCGCTGGCGCTGGCGCTGACCTTTGCGCTGGAAAAGGGCTGGCTTACGATCGCGCTGGCGCTGATGTCGGCAGGCACCGCCTGGATTTCGACGCAGCGGCCGATCGCGTTCCTGCGCACGCTCGCGGCCATCCTCGCCGGCATTGTGGTGCTGCGGATCGGCTACGAGCCGCGCATCGTGGGCCAGGCCGTCGGCACCACGCCGATCTTCAACTGGCTGCTGTGGGGCTATGGCATTCCGGCGCTCTCGTTCTGGGCCGGCAGCATCTTCCTGCGCCGCGGCGGTGATGACGCGCCGCTGCGGACGGTGGAGGCGGCGGCGATCCTGTTCACGGTGCTGCTGGCGTTCATGGAAATCCGCCATGCCGTCAACAATGGCGATGTGTATCGGCAGAGCGCCGGCCTTACCGAGGTTGCGTTGCAGGTCGGCGTGGCGCTGGCGATGGCGATCGGGCTGGAGCGCCTGCGCGTGCGCACCGGCAGCGTCATTCACAATGCCGGCGCGGTTCTGCTCACCGCGTTTGCGGGCCTGGCGGCGCTGTTCGGGCTGATGGTGCTGGAAAATCCGATTCTCTGGTACATCGACGTCGGCGGCGCTGTCATCAACCTGCTGCTGCTCGGCTATGCCCTGCCCGCCGTGCTTGCGCTGCTGTTATCCTATGCGGTGGCGGGCCGGCGTCCGGTCAGCTACGCCAACACGATCGCGGCGGGAGCGCTCATTCTCGCGCTCGCTTACGTGACGTTTGAAATCCGGAGAATCTATCACGGCCCGGTCTTGTCCGTCGGCCCGACCACCGGCGCCGAGCAATACACCTATTCGATCGCCTGGCTGGCGTTCGGCGTGACCCTGCTCGGTATCGGCATTCTCTTCAACTCGCAACGCGCGCGGCTGGCGTCAGCGGTCGTCATCGGACTGACGATCCTGAAAGCCTTCCTGATCGACATGTCGACGCTCACGGGCGTCTACCGTGCGCTGTCCTTCATGTGCCTCGGCCTGGTGCTGGTGGCGATCGGCTGGCTGTACCAGCGGATCCTGTTCCGCAGGCAGGCGGCAGCGCCGGTCGCACCAGCCGCCCCGACCGGGAGTTGATCAGCTACGCGGCGCGCACCGACTCGAGGAATTTGGCAACCTCGACCTTAAGACGGTTGCTGTCGCTCGACAGCAACTGCGCCGCGGAGAGAACGTGTGACGAGGCCGTCTCCGTCTCGGTCGCGCCGCGCTGCACATCGGTGATGTTGGCGGAGACCATCTGCGTCCCCTGCGCGGCCTGCTGCACGTTGCGGGAGATTTCCTGCGTCGCCGCGCCCTGCTCTTCCACGGCGGCTGCGATCGCGGAGGAAATTTCGGACAGCTTTCCGATGGTGCCCGAGATTTCCTGGATGGCGCCGACCGAATCCTGGGTCGCAGCCTGGATACCGGTGATTTGCTGACCGATCTCGCCGGTAGCCTTGGCGGTCTGTTCGGCCAGCGCCTTCACCTCGGACGCAACGACCGCGAAGCCACGGCCGGCTTCACCGGCACGTGCCGCCTCGATGGTGGCGTTGAGCGCAAGCAGGTTGGTCTGGCCCGCGATGTTGTTGATCAGCTCGATCACGTCGCCGATGCGGGCGGCGGCCTTCGACAGTTCGCCGACCCGATCGTTGGTCCTTGACGCCTGATCCACGGCTTCGCTGGCCATCCGCGCGGATTCCTGCACCTGCCGGCTGATCTCGTTGACCGAGGACGCCATTTCCTCGGTGGCAGATGCGACCGACTGCACATTGGTGGAGGCTTCCTCCGAGGCTGCCGAGACGGTGGTGGCGAGCTCCTGCGCACGCTCCGCGGTCGAGGTCAGCGTGCCTGCGGAAGCCTCGAGCTCGGTCGAGGCCGAAGAAACGGTTTCGACGATCTCGCCGATCATGGCTTCGAAGTCCCGCGTGATGCCGTCGACACGACGGCCGCGCTCGATCTTGGCTTCGGCATCGCGGGCAGCGGCTTCATCGGCAGCCTTCTTGGCAATCAGCGCATCCTTGAATACCTGCAACGCGTCCGCCATGGCGCCGATTTCGGTCTTCTCACCGCGGCGCGTCACTGCGGCGCTCAGGTCGCCGTTTCCCAGCGCCTGCATCGGCTTCACGATGGAGACAATCCCGCTCGATAGGTCGCGAACCAGATAGATCCCCACGCCGACACCGCAGATGATGACGGCAGCGACAATGCCCAAGACGGTCCAGAACGCGAGATTATAACCTTCCGCGGCTTGCCGGGTCGCGGTGTCTGCGCCCGCATTGTTGAGATTGATGGATTTTTCCAGGAACGCATCGGATTCGGCGGCGATCACCGCAACCCTCTTGGAGATGGCCTCGCTCGCCTCATGGGGAATCCGGCCGATGCTCTGACGCGACAACTCGATGACGTCCTGAACGCCGGTCATGTATTTGTCCCAGGCGCGCGCCCAGTTCTCGAAGATCGAGCGCTCTTCAGGAGTGGAAATCAAAGGCTCGTAAGCCTTGCGATCCTTCGCGATCCTTTCGAGGATGCTGGCCAGTCTCTTGTCGTTGGCGGCCTTCGCTTCCAGCGTTTCCGCCATGACGTGGGCCCGCAGCGCAATACGGAACAGATTGATATCCGCGCGCAGTTCACCGAGCACCCGGACGCTCGGAAGCCAGCTCGAGGCGATTTCCACCGTATGGGCGTTGATCACCTGCATGCTGCGGATCGCCAGCAGGCCCATGCAGGACATCGCGATCAGCATGAATGCAATCACGGCGATGACCTTGGCGCGGATGGAAAGTGCGGACATGGCTGGCTCTCTCAAGCGTTGGAGACGGGCGCCGCGGAATTATGAAGGATTGCCGTCAATGTTCGATGCGCCGGGAATATTCGGCAACGGTACGCATCAGGTTCCAAGCGATGGTTAATTCGGCGCTCCGTAGAATTACCGGTTGCAGCGACGCACGCCGGCTGGAGCATCAGCCAATGGATTCGGCGACAAGACGAATCCTGAACACCGGCTTCTTGGCTTCGTCCAGAAGCTCCATCTGCCATTCGGCATTCTGTTTCAGGCTGCGCGAAAGACTGCCGAGGAGGTTGCCGCAGACCTTGGTCATCTCGGTCCAGGCGGCCTCGCGGCTTTCAAATTCGGACCCCTGATCGGACGCGCCTGCATAGCGGCCGTGGCTGATCCGAAAAAAATACAGCGGCATGATTGATCTCATGTGTTGGGCCGCCTCCCGGCCTTCTTTGCCGGTCACCAGTTGGAATGAGATTCGCTACCAGGACATGAATGCGCCAGCCCGTATGACTACGGGTTCGCGGGCGCCGGATAAGGCGGGATGCCGTGCGACGACTCTCGGACCGGCAGCATGCCCCCGATTCCGAGGCCGCTCATTGCCGTCTTGCGATGTTTTGGCGATCAATCGGTCGAGCGGCGCAGCTCCGGCGCACTCTCGGCCTTGGCCGGTTCAGACTTCGCCTGCTCCGCCTTCGGCTCGGATTTCACCGGCTCGAGTTTGGCGCTCTCGACCGGTGGCGTCTCGACCCGCGCCGTCACTTCGGCACGTGCGTCAACCGCGCGCGACGGCTCCTCCCGACGATGCAGCGAGCGCGGCCGCGCCACGGAGCGCGCCATCAGCATTTGCGAGGCGCCCTGATGGCGGAAATCGCAATAGGCGAAGCCCATGCCCGAGACGGAGCCGCGGAACGAGCGATCGTCGCGCTTGTCGATATTGAAGCACGGCTCGAACGGAAGTCCCTTGATCGAAGCACAAACGGCCTGGCCGCGAATCTGCAGCGTGTTGCCGGGCAGGCGCACATGGCGGATCGGGCCCGAGCCGCTGAATTGGATAGAACCGGCGGCGCCGAGATCGTCGAGCACGCGGCCAGCGCCGCGAGTGCCGTCAAAGCAGGTGAAGGCGAAGATCTTGCCAGCCACAAACCTGCGCGCCTCATCGGCATTCATCGCCCCGGCCAGCGCAGGAACGATCATCGCACTGGCCGTGACGGCCCCCAGAACCAAACGCGCAAGCATGCAGCTACTCCAACTTTACAAGAGCGCGGGCGCCCGCTTTGGCTTGAGCATGAAAACCGGGACCCCAGTTTGCCGGACCATGCTGCAGACCTCTTTACCCCGTGCTTACCATATCAACCGTGGCAACATTGGAGCAGGTTGGTTGGTAAAGTCTGAACGCCGTTAGAGAATTTTTACCACGATTCGTCCGCGGACCTGGCCAGCGAGAATTTGCGCGCCGGTTCCGATGACTTGGTCGAGGGTGATTTCCTGAGTAATTTCAGCGAGTTTCCCCTTGTCCAAATCGCTGGCAAGACGGTTCCAGGCAAGCTTGCGCTGGGGCAACGGGCACATCACGGAATCGATGCCCAGAAGGCACACCCCGCGCAAAATAAACGGCGCGACCGAGGACGGCAGGTCCATGCCGGCGGCGAGGCCACAGGCGGCAATGGCGCCGCCATATTTGGTCATCGAGAGCAGGTTGGCGAGCGTGGTCGAGCCGACGCTGTCGACGCCGCCCGCCCAGCGCTCCTTCGCCAGCGGCTTGGCGGGCCCGGCGAGTTCGGCACGGTCGATCACCTCGGCGGCGCCGAGACCCTTGAGATAGTCAGCCTCCGACAGCCGCCCGGTGGAAGCGATGACGTGGTAGCCGAGCTTCGAAAGCACGGCGGTGGCGACCGAGCCGACGCCGCCGGCGGCGCCGGTCACCACGACAGGGCCGCGCGCAGGCGTCAGGCCATGCTTCTCCAGCGCCAGCACCGACAGCATCGCGGTATAGCCGGCGGTGCCGATCGCCATCGCATCACGCGTCGACATGCGATCGGGCAGCCGCACCAGCCAGTCGCCCTTGACGCGTGCCTTCTCGGCATAGGCGCCGAGATGGGTCTCGCCCATGCCCCAGCCATTGCAGACGACCTTGTCGCCGGCCTTCCACGCCGGATGCGAGGATTGTTCGACGGTGCCGGCGAAATCGATGCCGGCGATCATGGGGAAGCGCCGCACCACGGGGGCCTTGCCGGTGACGGCCAGGCCATCCTTGTAGTTCAGCGTCGACCACTCGACCGCAACCGTGACGTCGCCTTCCATCAGCTCGGCTTCGTCGAACTGCGTCAGTGCGGCGGTGGTGCCCTTCTCCGCCTTGTCGATCCTGATGGCCTTGAACGTTCCCACGGCAAACTCCCCGAACTTTTCTCTGACGGGAGTGTTTACCGCATCAGGCGGGTTGTGCAACCGGGCGCGCGACCGGCTGCTCGACGATCGGCAGGTTGATCAGCGCCGACAGCACGCCGAACATGATCGAGAGCCACCAGATCGGCGTGTAGGAGCCGAACTGCTCGAACACCACGCCGCCGAGCCAGACACCGAGGAAGCCGCCGACCTGATGGCTGACGAAGGCAAAGCCGTACAGTGTGGCGAACCAGCGGGTGCCGAACATCAGCGCCACCAGCGCCGAGGTCGGCGGCACCGTCGAGAGCCAGGTCAGGCCGGTGGCGGCGCCGAACACGATCGCCGAGAAGGTGGTGATCGGGAACGAGATGAACGCCATGATCGACAGCGCGCGGGCAAAGTAGATGATCGAGAGGATATAGCGCTTGGGATATTTGGTCTGCAGCCAGCCGACGCTGAGCGAACCGATGATGTTGAAGAGACCGATGGCCGCGACCACCCAGCCGCCGGTCTGCGCCGCGACGCCGCGGTCGGCGAGATAGGCCGGAAGATGCACCGTGATGAAGGCGAGCTGGAAGCCGCAGGTGAAGAAGCCGAGCACCAATAGAACATAGGAGCGATGGCCGAACGCCTCCGCCAGCGCGGTCTTGAACGATTGCTGGTCCCCGACAGGCTCGTTCGACGACGTCGAAGGCGGTGTCGCGATCGCGAGCGAGAGCGGCACGATCAAGAGCATCAGGAGAGCGAACACCGTCAGCGCCGCCTGCCAGCCGAAATTGTCGATCATCGCGACGCCGAACGGCGCGAACAGGAATTGCCCGAACGAGCCGGCCGCGGTGCCGGCGCCGAGCGCAAAGCCGCGCTTCTCGGGCGGCAGCAGCTTGCTGAACGCCGACAATACCAGGTTGAACGAACAGCCGGATAGACCGAAGCCGATCAGAACACCGGCACCGAGGTCGAGCGAAAGCGGCGCCGTCGAATAACGCATCAGCAGCAGACCGCCGGCATAAAGCAGCGCCCCGACGATCATCACACGCAGAATACCGAAGCGATCGGCGATGGCGCCCGCTATCGGCTGGCCCAGGCCCCACAACAGGTTCTGCAGCGCCAGCGCGAGGCCGAAGACGTCGCGTCCCCAGGTGAACTCGCGGCTCATCGGCTGGACGAAAAAGCCGAGGCTCGAGCGCGGCCCGAAGCTCAGCAGCGCGATCAGGCATCCGCAGATGATGATCACCAGCGGCGTCCGCCAGGTGCCAAGGCCGGTAGATGGACGAAGGTCGTCGCTGGTTACGGCCATTTTATTTCCCCTGGGCAATCGCCGCCCGGAACCGCCAGGCGAAACGTCACGGTGAATTAATGCAGATGCATGAAAAGCCCAAGGGGCGCCGTAGAAAAATTTTCCGCTGCAGGGCAGCCCTGCAAAATTGGCGAGGACAATGAGTGCAATTGTTGGGCTGACGCACGCGCCCGGATGTCGTCCCCGCGAACGCGGGGACCCATACGCCGCGGCCGCGCAAATTTGAGGAAGTCGTCGTTCAGCTTCGTTGGTTATGGGTCCCTGCCTTCGCAGGAACGACGAGCGCGGAGTTTACCGTTTCGCGCTGACCTGCTCGGCCGAGCTTTGCGCGGCTTCGGCGAGTCTGGCGGAGATCGCCGCGGTCTCGGCGGCCGTACCCCAGCTCGGCGCGTCGCTGCCGTTGCCCCAGGCGCGCGGCCGGTAGAAGGTGTGCACGCCAGTCTTGTACATCTTCTTCATTTCATTGACCCAGGACGGCCGCACCCAATAGGCGTGGTAGTGCGTCGACTTGTCGACTTCCGGCAACCAGAGCTGGCCGTCGAGCATCGCTTTTGCGATTTTCCGCGCGCGATCCCACATGTCGGGTTCGCGAATGACATCCTTGTTGTTGTCGCAGGCGAAGGTGAACTGGCAGGCCAAATGACGGTGCTTGTTCTGGTAGACCACGCCGCACACGGTTTCGGGATATTTGCCGGAGAAGGCGCGGTTCAGCACCACCTGCGCCACCGCGATCTGGCCCCTCACCGCTTCGCCGCGGGCTTCGAAATAGACCGCTTCAGCCAGGCATTTCTCCGACTTGGCGCGCGATTTTTCGTCGAACAGGCCGAGACGCTCGGCGGGCGTCTTGGCGCGCTGGTTGTCGGAATTGACCTCGCCCTTCGGCGCAACGCTCTCGCCCATCTCACCGGCCCGCACCGGACCGTCGGCATCGACCGGCAGCGAGGCCATCACCTTCATGTCGGGATCGGGGATCGCGCCCGGCATCACGATGACAGGCTCTTCGCCGGGCCGCCAGCGCTCGATGCTCTCGGGCGAGCCCAGCGACGAACCAAAGAACAGGCTCGAGGTCTTGAAGGAGAAACCATCGCGCGGCGGCGCAGGCGTGCGCGCGGCCTCGCGCGTTACCGGAACAGTCTTGAGATCGTCCTGAGGTCTGGTTTCGAGCGACAGCGACATGTCGAATTGCCCCAGCGGTGGCGCGCTCAGTGCGGCCTGCAGCTCCGGATCGAGCGGCGTGCGCTCGACGGACGGCGCCGTCTCGGCGGTCTTGGCGCCCTTGACCGATGCATTCGATGTCGCGGGGTCCTCGGTCACCGGCGCGCGCTCGGCGGGGGCAGCCGTTTCCGCAGGCGGCGGCGTCACGATGAGGCGATCGCCTTTCAGGGTGCGATCGACCTTGGGAAAATCGGCGGCGTGATAACGCGGCGGCGGAGCGACGAGCGGGTTGCGCGTCACTGATCCCGTGATGTCGATGCCTTGGTTGTCGAGACTGGCGAGGCGGTAAGTCGCGGTTTGCGGCGAGGAGGTTCCGATCGGACGGCCGAAGGAGAACGTTGCGACCTGGATGGTGCCGGCGGAGGAGAACACCCGCTTCTGCCAGCGTTCGGCGACGCCGGGCTGGCGCGCCAGCAGCGAAGCGATATCCTGATATCCGATCTCGGTCGGCATCAATGCGAAGACGCAGAGACCGAGGCCGAAGGACGCGAACCGCGCGCCCTTCGGCTGGCTACGCAACACAAACATTGTACGCTCACGCAACGCTTACACGATCGAACGTCAGTACATCCGTGCAATTCGACCTTTTTTGTTGGTATCGAATTTAGGTTGCCGGGGAGTTAATCGGCGTGGCCTGCGTGTTACACGCAAGACATTGCAGGATTTTAGCGGAGCGCATCAAAAACGTTGGTAAACGGCCACTCGATGAAAGTGGTAAATATCCCGTCAACGAAATTGATGAAGAAATTGGTACGCCGTGTGAAGACGGGAACCCGTCATGCGCTCGCATAGACGCTATTGGATCCAAGACCAGGCCTCTCCGCGTCATTGCGAGCGCAAGCGAAGCAATCCATCGCACGGCATAACGGATGGATGGATTGCTTCGTCGCCTGCGCTCCTCGCAATGACGGCTTCATCCGTCATCGCCTAAATCGACCCGGTCATCCGCGTCCTTCCACGCATGCAAGAATGAAAATGCCCGGGACAAGCCCGGGCATAACGTCGTGTTCGTTAATGGTCAGTGCGACTTACGCCTGGCTCGCAACCGTCTTGCCGAGCGCGGCCTGCGCGGCGGCGAGGCGGGCGATCGGAACGCGGTAGGGCGAGCACGACACGTAGTCGAGCCCGATCTCGTGGCAGAACGCCACCGAAGCAGGATCGCCGCCATGCTCGCCGCAAATGCCGACCTTGAGATTGGGCCGGACCTTGCGGCCGCGGGCGACGCCGATCTTCACCAGTTCACCGACGCCATCGCGATCGACCGAGATGAACGGGTCGATTTCCAGGATCCCCTTGCTGACATAGGTGCCGAGGAAGCTTGCGGCGTCGTCGCGGCTGATGCCGTAGGTGGTCTGGGTCAGGTCGTTGGTGCCGAACGAGAAGAACTCCGCGGTCTGCGCGATGTCGCCGGCCATCAGGCACGCGCGCGGAAGCTCGATCATCGTACCAACCTGGTACGCGAGCTTCTTGCCGGTCTCCTTCATCACCGACTGCGCGGTGGCGTCGATCCGCGCCTTGACCAGGTCGAACTCGGCCTTGGTCGCGATCAGCGGCACCATCACTTCGAGGCCAACAGCCTTGCTGGTGCGCTTTTCGGCTTCAACCGCCGCTTCGAAGATCGCGCGCGCCTGCATCTCGGCGATTTCCGGATAGGCAATCGCGAGGCGGCAGCCGCGGAAGCCGAGCATCGGGTTGAACTCGGCGAGATCACGGGCACGATCGGCGAGCTTGCGCGGATCGGTATTCATCGCGCGCGCGACTTCCTCGATTTCGGCCTGGGTGTGCGGCAGGAACTCGTGCAGCGGCGGATCGAGCAGACGGATCGTGACCGGCAGACCCTTCATGATCTCGAACAGCTCGACGAAATCAGCGCGCTGCATCGGCAGCAGCTTCGACAATGCCGCGCGGCGCGACTGTTCGTCCTCGGAAAGGATCATCTCGCGCACGGTGCGGATGCGGGTTTCCTCGAAGAACATGTGCTCGGTACGGCACAGCCCGATGCCCTCGCCGCCGAACTTGATGGCGGTGCGCGCATCTTCCGGCGTGTCGGCGTTGACGCGAACGCCGAGCTTGCGAACCTGATCGGCCCAGCCCATCAGGGTGCCGAATTCACCCGACAGTTTCGGTTCGATCATCGGCATCCGGCCGGCCAGCACCTGGCCGAGCGAACCGTCGATGGTGATGACGTCGCCGGTCTTGAAGGTGCGCGAGCCGATGCTCATGGTGCCCCGGCCGTAATCGACGCGAATGGCGCCGCAGCCGGAGACGCAGGGCTTGCCCATGCCGCGCGCGACCACGGCGGCATGCGAGGTCATGCCGCCGCGGGTGGTGAGAATGCCTTCGGCGGCGTGCATGCCGTGAATGTCTTCCGGGCTGGTCTCGATCCGCACCAGAATGACGTTGCGGCCGTCGGCCTGCAGCTTGGCGGCTTCGTCGGACGAGAACACGATCTCGCCGGATGCGGCGCCGGGCGAGGCCGGCAGGCCGGTCGCGATCACGTCGCGCTTGGCTGCGGGATCGATGGTCGGATGCAGCAATTGATCCAGCGAAGCCGGATCGATCCGCGTCACCGCGTCCTTTTTCGAGATCAGGCCTTCATTGGCGAGTTCGACGGCGATGCGCAGCGCGGCTTTCGCCGTGCGCTTGCCGCCGCGGGTCTGCAGCATCCACAACTTGCCCTGCTCGACCGTGAACTCCATGTCCTGCATGTCGCGGTAGTGCTTTTCGAGCAGCGTGTAGAACCGCGTCAGTTCCTTGAACGCCTCCGGCATCGCGCTTTCCATCGATGCCTTGTCGGAGCCGGATTCCTTGCGCGCCTCCTCGGTGATGTCCTGTGGCGTGCGGATGCCCGCCACCACGTCCTCACCCTGCGCATTGATCAGGAATTCGCCGTAGAGCTTGCTCTCGCCGGTGGAGGGATTGCGCGTGAACGCGACACCGGTCGCGGACGTCTCACCCATATTGCCGAACACCATGGCCTGCACGTTGACGGCCGTGCCCCAGGATTCCGGGATATCATGCAGGCGGCGATAGGTCACCGCGCGCGCATTCATCCAGGATGAGAACACCGCGCCGATCGCGCCCCACAATTGCTCGTGCGGATCCTGCGGGAAATCCCTGCCGGTCTCGCGCGCCACCGCTTCCTTGTACTTGCCGACCAGTTCGACCCAGTCGTCGCCGGAAAGATCGGTATCGAGCGTATAGCCCTGGCCGTCCTTGAAGGTGTCGAGGATGTCCTCGAAGTGATGATGCTCGAAGCCGAGCACCACGTCCGAATACATCGTGATGAAGCGGCGATAGCTGTCATAGGCGAAGCGGCGATCGCCGGAGAGCTCGGCGAGCGCTTCGACCGTCTTGTCGTTGAGGCCGAGATTGAGCACGGTGTCCATCATGCCCGGCATCGAGGCGCGGCCGCCGGAGCGGACCGACACCAGAAGCGGATTCTTCGAATCGCCGAACGCCTTGCCGGTCAGCTTGCCGACGTGGTCGAGCGCCTTCTCGACCTGCGCCTTCAGCGCGGGCGGATAGGATTTGTCGTGCGCATAGAAATAGGTGCAGACCGAGGTCGGAATGGTGAAGCCCGGAGGCACCGGCAGGCCGAGATTGGCCATTTCGGCGAGGTTGGCGCCCTTGCCGCCCAGCAGGTCGCGCAGGCCCGCTTTGCCCTCCGCCTTGCCGTCCCCGAAAGTATAGACCCACTTGCCGGATTTTACCGCCTCAGCGGCCGGCTTGCGGACCGCGGCCTTCTTGGCCGCGGTCTTGGCGACCGGCTTGGCCGGGGCCTTGTTCAGCGCCTTGCGGGCGGAGGGGGCAGCGACAACGGCCTTGGGCCGGGCCGATGGCTTTGATTTCGCTACAGATTTCGCTGCAGCCTTCTTGGACTTCGCGACGGCTTTGGCCATGGATTCCAACTATCTAAAAAGGTGAGAAGATTGCGCGCCTTACACCATTTTGAGGGGTTCCGCGCAAGCCGCGAAAGCCTGCTTTCCAGCGCTAGAACCGAAACATCTTGAGAACGCCGAGACCGACCAGGCCTACGAAGATCAAATAGATGGCTACAATGTAATTGAGGAGCCGCGGCATGATCAGGATAAAAATCCCCGCGAGAAGGGCAACGATCGCGGGAACGTGCGCAGCGGTGATGGTCATTGAAATCTCCGGCTGATGGGGGGAATCGAATCGAGGGTGGCAACTTAACCGCTGGCGCGGTTTCGGAATAGCAAGACGCTCACGACTTCAACGGGTTCCAGGCTCCGCAACAATTCCCCAGAAATGCCGCGTATGAGGCCGCGCTTTTGCCGGAACAATGCGGCGCGCGATGAATTGGCCCCGCATTGTGTGTGCTGGCGCAAGCCGGCGCCTCTTCTCGCGAAGGAGTTGACCATGCGGAACAGAACACTTGCCATTGCGGCGATCGCCGCCGCGATAGCTGCCCCGATCGCGGCACAGGCGCAGACCACGATCACCACCGGCGTGGTCGGCGGCAGCACGGTCGTCATCGGGGAACACGAAGGCATCGTTGCCGACCAGCGGCCGGCCTTCCGCGAATATATCGTGCGTGAACGCGTGCCGAACTACACGATTTCCGAGCGCGTGATCGTCGGCGGGGTGCTGCCGGAAACCGGCGTCACCTATTACGACGTGCCGCAATCGTTCGGGGTGACGCCCTATCGCTACACCGTGGTGAACGGCCAGACGGTGCTGGTCGAACCGCGTTCGCGTCGCATCGTTCAGGTGGTCGATTGACCTCAGTAGCCTGAACGATTTGGTCCGGGCGCCGCGCAAGCGGATGTGCGCGAGATACGACCGGACAAGAAGCCCCGCCCGGCGTCCCCTCCGGGCGGGGTTTTCTTTAGTCTCTGATCTCCAGTCCCGGCTTCTTCACCACGAGGCGGTGAATCTTCTTTCCCGATGAGGCGCTGACCGTCTCTTCATCGAGCAACACCGTCGTCGTCTTCAGTTCCGCCAGCACCACCGCCGGATCGAACGCCGCGTAAAGCCGTCCCTGTGCATCGCGCTGATCGGCACCCTCGGTGACGCGCCAGCTCAGATAGAGAATGCCGCTGGGCTTGACGATATCGAGCAGACGGCGAACCGATGCCGCAATCTGCTTGCGGTCGAGATGCATGATCACGGTTTCGCACAGGACGTTATCGAACGTCCCGACGCCGCGCAGCTCGGGCAATTCGGCATGCGCGAACTTGAAGGAGGGATATCGCCGGCGCGCTTCGTTGAGCAGGCCCTCCGAGGCATCGAAGCCCACGGCCGAAAAACCGTTCGCGTGAAGCCAGGCGACCTCGCGGCCGCAGCCGCAGCCGATATCGGCCGAAGTGCCGCCGCGCACGAAAAACCGCTCGACGACTTCCTGCAGGTCGACGGGCGCCGGCTGACCGAGCCAGTCCTTCGCGAACGCCGCCGCATCCAGGTCGTAAGCGGCGAGCGTCTGACGATCCATGATCTAGCCTTCGATCTTCGAAAAATCCGCAACCGCGCGGGTCGCCGCGCGGATCTCATTCAGGAGTTTTAGTCGGTTCTCGCGCACCTTGGGTTCATCGTCATTGACCTTGACCTTGTCGAAGAACGCATCGACTGCCGGCCGGAGCTTTGCCATCGCCCCCATCGCAGTAGCGAAATCTTCCTTGGCGACGGCGCTTCCGGCTTCGCTCTTGACCTGATCGATCGCCTTCGCGAGCGCTTTTTCCTCAGGCAACTCATACAGCCCGGCATCCGGCGCGCCGTCGAACGTGCGCTTGTCCTTCTTCTCCTCGATCGAGAGGATGTTACTCGCCCGCTTGGTCCCCGCAAGCAGGTTCTTGCCGTCGTCGGTGTCGAGGAACTTGCCGAGCGCCTCGACGCGGCGGACCACCAATAGCAGATCGTCCTGGCCGCCGAGCGAGAACACGGCATCGACGAGATCGTGCCGCGCGCCCTGGTCGCGGAGTTGGACCTTCAGGCGGTCGGCGAAGAAGGCGAGGAGATCCGACGGAAGCTCTTGGCTGTCGACGATCGCTTCCCTCGGGCGCTTGTCCAGCAAGCCACCCAGTGCTGAGGTAGCCACATTTAGGATCGGCAACCGAAGCGTATTCTCGACGATCAGCCTGATGACACCCAGCGCCGCCCGCCGCAACGCATATGGATCCTTGCTGCCCGTCGGCTTTTCATCGATCGCCCAGAAGCCAACCAGCGTGTCGATCTTGTCGGCCAGCGCGACCACGACACTCACCGGATCAGTCGGCACGCGATCGGCGGGACCTTGCGGCTTGTAATGCTCCTCGCTCGCCGCAGCGACGGAGGCGTCTTCGCCTTGCGCCAGCGCGTAGTATTTTCCCATCAAACCCTGCAATTCAGGGAATTCGCCGACGACTTCGGCGAGCAAATCAGCTTTCGCCAGATGTGCGGCGCGCTTGGCCTTTTCGACCTCAGCGCCGACCAGCGGCGCGATCTCGGCGGCCAGCCGCTCGATCCGCTTGATCCGCTCCGCCTGCGTGCCGAGCTTCTCGTGAAACACGATCTGCTCGAATTTCGGCAGGCGCGCTTCCAGTTTCGTCTTCAGGTCGGTCTCATAGAAGAATTTTGCGTCGCTCAACCGCGCACGGATCACGCGCTCGTTGCCGCCGATGATGGTCTTGCCATCGTCGGTGGCCTCGATGTTGGCGGTAAGGATGAACTTGTTGGTCAGTTTGCCCGTCTTGGGATCCTTGACCACAAAGCATTTCTGGTTGTTGCGGATGGTGGCGCGGATCACCTCGTCCGGGATCGTGAGATACTCCTCGTCGAACGATCCCATCAGCGCGACCGGCCACTCCACGAGGCCGGCGACCTCGTCCAGCAACACCTGGTCCTCGACCAGTTCGAATCCCTGCGCAAACGCCAGTTGCTTGGCGTCGGTAACAATGGTGTCCTTGCGTCGCTCCGGATCGAGCACGACCTTCGCATCCAGAAGCTTGGCCTCATAGTCCTCAAAACGGCGCACGGCGATGGCTGATGGCGCCATGAAACGATGGCCGAACGTGGTCTGCCCGGCCTCGATGCCATCGACCGCGAACTTCACGACGTCGGGCTCTTCGGTTTCGAGCCCAAAAGTCGCGATGATCGAATGCAGCGGCCGCACCCAGGAGAGCGAACCCGATTTGGCCGAACGTTCGCCCCAGCGCATCGATTTCGGCCACGGGAAGGTCCTGATGATGACAGGCAGAATCTCGGCGAGCACGTCGATCGTGGCGCGTCCCGGCTTTTCGATCAGCGCGATGTAGAAATCGCCCTTCTTCGGGTCGGTTTGAATCTTGGCGTCTTCGATCCGGGCAAGGCCCGTAGCCTTCAAAAATCCCTGGATCGCGGCGTCAGGCCCGCCGACGCGCGGGCCGCGGCGTTCTTCCTTCAGGTCGGATTGCCGCGCCGGGATGCCGTGCACAGTGAGCGCCAGCCGCCGCGGCGTCGCGAATGCTTTTGCGCCCTCATAGACGAGGCCCTCGGCAACGAGCTTGTCGGTGACCATGCGGCGCAGATCGTCCGCCGCCTTGGCCTGCATGCGCGCGGGGATTTCCTCGGAAAACAGCTCCAGCAGAAGATCAGGCATCAGACCGCCCTGCCCGCTTCGGTGTGAACCCAGGCCTCGCCGCAGGCTTTTGCCAGTTCGCGCACGCGCATGATGTAGCTCTGCCGCTCGGTCACCGAGATCACGCCGCGCGCATCGAGCAGGTTGAAGACGTGGCTCGCCTTGATGCACTGGTCATAGGCCGGCAGCGCCATCAGATGTTCCTTCTGATTGCCGCCCGACTTCAAGTTTTCTTGCCACCCGGCAGCGAGATATTTCCGGCAGGCGTCTTCCGCCATTTTGAACTGCTCGAACAGCATCGCCGTGTCCGCGTGCTCGAAATTGTGCCGGGAGTATTCCTGCTCGGCCTGCAGGAAGACGTCGCCATAGGTGACCTTGTCGGCGCCGTCACGGCCATTAAAATTGAGATCGTAGACGCGGTCGACGCCCTGCACATACATCGCGAGACGCTCGAGCCCATAGGTGAGTTCGCCGGCAACGGGCGCGCATTCGACGCCCGCGACCTGCTGGAAGTAAGTGAACTGGCTGACTTCCATGCCGTCGCACCAGCACTCCCAGCCCAGCCCCCACGCGCCGAGCGTCGGGCTTTCCCAATCGTCCTCGACAAAGCGGATGTCGTGCAGGCTCGAATCGATGCCGATCGCGGCCAGCGACTTCAGATACAGGTCCTGAAGGTTCGGCGGCGACGGCTTCATGATCACCTGAAACTGATAATAGTGCTGCAGCCGGTTGGGATTTTCGCCGTAGCGGCCGTCCTTGGGCCGCCGCGAGGGCTGCACATAGGCCGCGTTCCAGCGCTTGGGCCCGAGCGCCCGCAGCGTCGTCGCGGGATGGAACGTGCCGGCGCCCATTTCCATGTCGTAGGGCTGCAGGATCACGCAGCCCTGCTCCGCCCAAAACCGTTGCAGCGCGAGGATGAAGCCCTGGAACGAACGTTCCGGGCGCATATGGGCAGGAAGTGCATCCATCGGCAGAATCGGTCTCGCGAAGGGGGTTTAAGAGCGCGGGACCGTATCGACGCGGCGGCAGGGAATCAAGGCGGTGCCGGTGGTACGGCACCGCCCAATTGGTTGTTAAGCGGCTTGTCCTAACCCGGCCGATAAGCGCCGGTGACGGGGTCGCGGCGCAGCGTCGGAATATCAGCCGTCTGGGCGGCCTCGGCGACGCGTGCCAGGCGCGCCTCTTCCAGCTCCCTGTTGATGCGGACGGCGGTCTTGTAGGCCCATCGGACCACGGCGAGCCCACCCAGGGCACCCGCGAATGCGACTAGCGGCGGCATCGGTCGATCCTTGTCGTTCACGTGTCAGCCCCCAATAGCTCGCATTGTCGCCCAAGCCGGCTTGCGCCGCAATTCCGCTTTTGGGTCTAAATGGCGCGGCCCGCTGACCTTGAGTTGACTGCTAGAACCCGAATTTGGCCCAAATCGCCCTTGTCTCCAGCGCCGAAATCAGGTCGTCCGGCAGTCCTCCGATACCGTCGAATGCGGCCAGCGAACCCGCCCCCGGCGACCTCCGGCCCAACAGCCCCGCCAGCATCCCGCTTGCGGGCGCGATAACGGGCGTCAGCACCTTCTCGCCAAAGCGCTCGCGCAGCGTCGACCTGATATCGCCGATCTTGTCCGCAAGGCCCAACGACACCGACTTCTCGCCCGCCCAGTACTCGCCGGTGAACAGGACGTCCTCGGTTCCCTTGAGCCGCGCACCGCGGCTGCCTTTGACCAGCGCAATGAAGATGGCGTGGATCTCGCGCTGAAGCGCCTTCAGGCGCGCCACGTCATCGGGATCTTCGGGCAGGAACGGATCGAGCATCGCCTTGTGCTCGCCTGCCGTGTAAAGCCGCCGCTCGACGCCAATTCGCTTGATCAAGTCCTGAAAACCGAAACTGCCGCCGACCACGCCGATCGAGCCGAGGATCGAGGACGGATCGCAAAAAATCTCGTCGCCCGCGCAGGCGATCATGTAGCCGCCGGATGCCGCGACATCCTCGACGAACACCAGCACCGGCAGTTTCTTTTCCGCGGCAAGCTGCCTGATCCGCAGATAGATCTGACGCGATTGCACCGGCGAGCCGCCGGGCGAATTGATCACCAGCGCCACCGCCTTGGCGTGTCTGGTGGCGAACGCGCGTTCGAGCGTCTTGGCGATGCCCGCCAGCGTCAGGCCCGGCCGCAACGGCGTCACCGCACCGATGACACCCGACAGGCGCACCACCGGAACGACAGCGGCGTCGCGCCGGAATTTTGCCGGAATGAGTTGCTTCACCCTGTCAACGAGGTTCGGCAATTTCGCGCGATCACTTATTTGTTCACTCATGCCGTTACCTCGAATTAACCATTTTTTATCGCACCACTGTCATTGCAAAGGCCGAAACGCGTTTTGGCTGGAAGCCTTTTGCATTGCAGATGCCAAAGCTGCAATGGCGCAGCGGAGACTGACATGAAAATCTACCTGCTGATCCTGCTCATCGGCAGCCTTCTGGCCGCGATCCACTTTACATCGGCGCCAAAACAGCAGTCAGAGACGCTTCCGCAATAGCGTCCTGTTCGAGGAATTGGGCGTGCGAGCCACTCTTAAGGGTTCGCGAGCGGCAAGTTCCCATTCCCGGCAAGAACCTCCTGCACCCTTTTGTTTGGCACGCCCTGCTCGTCATTGAGCAGCAGGGCGGGATGGATTTGCGTCGGCGCCCGCCCACCCTTGGTGGCGCGAACCAGGATGCGATTGGCAGGCCCCCGCGCGTCGCCGTGAACCGGCAGGACCTGCAAGCTCCCGAAACCGTGATCGAGCGCCGAGAGCACCTCGGCAATTCCATCGGCGCGCCAGATCAGCGTCAGCGCGCCCCTCGATTTGAGAATGCGCCGCGCCGCGTGAACCCATTTCGAGAGCGTCGTTGCGGTCGCCATGTGCGCGATCCCGCGCGCCGTGTCCGGCGAGACGCGATGCCGCGCGGGATCGTTGAAGGGCGGGTTCATCAGCACCGCATCGACGCTATCAGGAGCCAATCCGGCAGCGGCAAAGGCTGCGGCATCGGCTTCCACATCGAGCACGATCACGTCAGCTTGAATCGCATTGGCATCCGCATTGGCGCGCGCAAGCCCCGCCAGCGCGGCATCGATCTCGACCAGGACCAGATCGATGCCGGTCACGCGCCTGGCAACCGCCAGGCCCGCGACCCCGACGCCGGCGCCGAGATCGGCGACACGATCGCCCGGACGGGCCGCGGTTGCCGCCGCCAGCAGCACCGCATCGTGACCGGCGCGATGTCCCGATTTCAGTTGCTTCAGACGCAATTGCCCGCCGAGAAACGTATCCTCGGTGAGTTCGAGGACGGGATCAATCATCGGGGCGCAATTCGTGAGCCAGGCCCGCCTCCGCCAGCAACTGGCGGGCCGCGCGATTGTCGTCCTCATGAACCAAGATACGGCGCGGCAGGATGCCGAGCGATCCCTCGATGACGCTCATGTTCTGGTCCAGCACGAGATGATGGATATTGGCGCCGTCGAGCAGCGCGCCGACCGCGGAAACCAGCACAATATCATTGGTCCTGACCAATTCCCGCACGTGACGCTCTCCTTTTCGCCCGGGTGCGGCGATGGCATCGGGCCTGTCAACCGCTTCGTGCCCTTGCCGCCTTAGCCGGCACTTTCTATTGTAGAATAAGGATAGTGCGAATTGGCCAAAATTGGAGACCCGTGTGGCGGTTATTGTACCCTTCGAGAGCCCGTCGAACGCTTCGATAGATGCGCTGGTCGGGCTCGTTGCCGCCGACATGGAGCGGGTCAACGCCACGATCCTGTCGCGGACGGGGTCGGAAGTCACCATGATTCCCGAGGTCGCCAACCACCTGATCTCGTCCGGTGGCAAGCGTCTCCGCCCGATGCTGACGCTGGCGATGGCAAGCCTCACCGGCTATTCCGGCGACGGCCATATCAAGCTCGCCGCCTCCGTTGAGTTCATGCACACCGCGACCCTGCTGCATGACGACGTGGTCGACGAGAGCGAACTGCGCCGCGGCAAACTGTCGGCGCGGATGCTGTGGGGCAATGAAGCGAGCGTGCTGGTAGGCGACTTCCTGCTCGGCCAGGCTTTTCGCATGATGGTCGAGGTCGGCTCGCTGCGGGCGCTGGACATTCTCTCGTCCGCCGCGGCCACCATCGCCGAAGGCGAAGTGATGCAGCTTGCGGCGGCCAAAAACACCGCGACCACCGAGGACGAATACCTCGCCGTGATCCGTGGCAAGACCGCCGAACTGTTCGCCGCCGCCTGCGAGGTTGGACCGGTGATCGCCAACCGGCCGAAGGCCGAGCAGACCGCGTGCCGCTCGGTCGGCATGAATCTCGGCATCGCATTCCAGCTCGTCGACGACGTGCTGGACTATGGCGGCAAGGCCGCGAAACTCGGCAAGAACATCGGCGACGATTTCCGCGAGGGGAAGATCACGCTGCCGGTGGTGCTGGCATTCCGCCGCGGCAATGACACCGAGCGCAAGTTCTGGATCAAGGCGCTGGAACGCGGCGAGATCGGCGACAGCGATCTCGATCATGCCATCGGCCTGATGACCAAGCACCGCGCGCTGGAAGACACGATCAGCCGTGCCCAGCATTACGGCGCGATGGCGGTCGACGCGCTGGCGCTGTTCCCGGCCTCGCCCATGAAGACCGCGCTCGAGCAGGTCGTGGCGTTCTGCCTGGCGCGGTCGCATTGAGCGGCACCAATTTCACATTGTTTCTCCTGGCCGCGCTTGTCATCGCCGCCGTCCCCGGCCCCGGAATCCTTTACGTCGCCGCGAGGACGCTGTCGGGCGGCAAGCGAGCTGGCATCGCGTCGACGTTCGGAACGGCGCTCGGCGGGCTGGTGCATGTGATTGCGGGCGGGCTTGGCGTCTCGGCGATCATCCTTGCCAGTGCCGAACTCTTCGCCGCGCTCAAATTCGCCGGCGCGATCTATTTGATCTGGCTTGGCATCAGAACGTTTCGCGAGGCCCGTCATTTGCTGCCGGAACAGATCGCTCCGGTCGATTCGAAGCGGGCTTTTCGGGATGGCGTGCTCGTCGAAGCGCTCAATCCCAAGACGGCGGCCTTCTTTCTGGCCTTCATTCCGCAGTTCCTTGATCCCGCGGGCAGTTACCCTGCCCTCCAGTTCATGACACTGGGACTGGTCTCGGTCGCGCTCAACACGTTGGTCGATTTCATTGTGGTGCTGATGGCATCGACAGCGCACTCGAGCCTCGTGCGCCGGCCGCACCTGCTGCAACGCCTCAGGCAGGGCTCGGGGCTGTTCATCGCCGGCCTCGGTATTTCGCTGGCGCTGGCGCGGCGGCCGGCGAGTTAGGCCGTGGGCAAAGGCGCTCTTGCGCCGTGCACACCATCAACACTCCGCCAGGAATGGTGGCCACACTGTCGCTTTGCCCTACAAAGAGATTCTCAGCTCAGCGTTCCCGCATGCACCCACCATCCGGGGTGATCGCGCCGGAGCTTTTCCGCCGCGCGCCCGGCTTCGGCGGTGTTCTCGTAGATAGCAAAGCAGGTGGCGCCGGATCCGGACATCCGCGCCAGCCAGGCGCCGTTGGTCGCATTGAGCGCCGAGATGACTTCACCGATCACGGGCTGGACGCGCATGGCGGGCGCCTCCAGATCGTTGGAACTCGCGGCGAGCGCTTCGACCCAATCTTCGAGCGACGCCTTCTCGTCGGGCCAGCGGTCCTGCAGCAGCACGTCGGTTGCGCCGACCAGCAATTCGCCATTGCGCAGGCCGAGTGCGTTGAAAACGTCGCGGGTGGCGACGGGAACGCCGGGATTGACCATCACGCAGGGCATTTTCGGCAGACTGAGCGGCTGCAGCGTTTCGCCGACGCCGGTCATGACGCAGCCGCGCGACTTGACGCAGACCGGCACATCGGCGCCGGTCAGTTGCGCGACCTCGATGATGCGGGGATCGTCGAACGCGAGCCCGTTCAACTGCGAAAGCAGCCGCAGCGCGGCTGCGGCATCGGCCGAACCTCCGCCAATTCCGGCCGCCACCGGCAAGACCTTGTCGAGCGAGAAACTGCCGGCCTTCATGCCCGGCACACGCTCGGCCAACAGACGCGCAGCCTTCAGCACCAGATTGTCTGACGTCTCGCCGCAGGCCTGCGCCAGCGGTCCCGCCATCTTCAAATCCAGATCCGAACCCGGCGACAGCGTCAGCCGGTCGGCGCAATCGGCGAACGCCACCACGCTTTCGAGATCGTGATAGCCATCCGCACGGCGGCCATTCACCCGCAAGGTCAGGTTGACCTTGGCGCGCCCCTCATCACTCAATACCGGCATTGCCGAACAGCCCCCAAAGTCCTCGCCTCAACCGCCCTTGCCGTCTTCCTTCTTCTTGTCGGCGGAAGCCGCAGAAGAGGTGTCTTCGGGCAGACCATTGGCAATCTTGGCTTCGATCTTCGGCAATTCCTCCGCCTCGGGCTTGAGGTCGCGGGCATGGGCCCACTGGAATTTGGCTTCCAGCGTCCGCCCGACGCGCCAATAGGCATCGCCGAGATGGTCGTTGATGGTCGGATCCTCGGGCTTGAGATCGATCGCGCGCTCGAGGTGCTTCACGGCATCCTCGAAATTGCCGATGCGGTAGTAGGCCCAGCCGAGCGAATCCACGATGTAGCCGTCGTCGGGCCGCTGATCGACGGCACGCTTGATCATCTTCATGCCTTCGTCGAGATTGATGCCCTGGTCGATCCAGGAATAGCCGAGATAGTTCAGCACATGCGGCTGCTCGGGTTGCAGTTCGAGCGCCTTACGCATGTCGACCTCGGCCTTGTTCCACTGCTTGGAACGTTCCTCGCAAATGCCGCGATAATAGTAGGTGACCCAGGTGTTCTTGTCCGTCGCCCCGGGCATTGCGTCGATCGCCTGCGTATAGGTGGCGGCGCAATCGTTGAACTTCTTTCGGCCACGCTCGATGTTGCCGAGCGCCATGATGGCTTCGATATCTTTCGGCGCTTCGGCGGTGACACCTTTAAGGATCTTGATCGCCTCTTCGCTGCGGTCGGCGGCGTCGAGATTGGTGGCAAGCTGGATCTGGGCGTTGCGCTTGAGCGGCGAACTCGCCGGCATGCGCTCGTAGACCTTGATCGCCATCTGAGGCTTCTTCACGGACTCGTAGAGATCGGCGAGCGACAACAGCGCCAGCGGATGGTTGGGCTGCAGGTAGAGCGCGAGCTGCAAATAGACCAGCGCCAGATCCTCGCCGCCACGGCGGGTCAGCGTGGCGCCGATGCCGTACAGCGCCTCGGCCGCACCGGCCTGCGCCGAATCGACCAGCGGCGGCAGCTTCTTGCCGGCCCTGGTGTCGCGCAGCCCTTCCTGCACCAGCGGATGCCGCGGCAGCTTCTTGTCGAACGCTTCGTAAATGCCGGCCGCCGCCGCGCCATCCTTGTTGCGCGACAACCAGCGCGCATAGGCGTCGGATACGCGCAGCATCGAATCGTCGAGCTTGTAGGCCCGCTCGAACCGCGCGCCCGCATCCTTGTCCTTGCCCGAGATCTCGAGGATCATGCCGGTGTGGAGATCCTTGAAGATCGGATACCATTCAGGGCCGGTCAGCTTGTCGATACCGGCAACCGCCGCCTTGGCATCGCCCGCGCCGTAGCTCGCCCATCCCGACAGCAGCGTCGCCACCAGGTCGGTAATCGGTCCGCGGATCGACTGGTTGATGTTGAGCTGCGCGGCGGCATATTTCTTCTGCTTGAGGTCACGCACGCCGACCACCAGCCGCGCGACGCGGTTCGACTTGTCCATCGTCAGGATGCGGTCGGCGAGCTTGACCGCTTCATCGATGTCGCCATCGGCCAACGATGAGATGAAGGCGCGGTCCAAGAGCTCGTTGTTCTTGGGATCGGTGCGCAGCGCGGAGCGATAGAATGCCGCGGCGGAAGCGGCGTCGCGCTCGACGCTGGCGTGGCGCGCGGCCAGATAGCTGCCGGACGTCGTCAGCGATTTCAGGTCGGCCTTGCTCGGGAATTGCGCGGCGTTATCGCCCGTGTGTTCGGGCGTCTGGGCCAAAACCGCAGCCGGTGTGGCCAGTGCGGCGAGAGTAATTGCGGCGAAGGTCCAACGATTCATACGAGTGGAAAGCATCACGTTCGCCTAGCTCCAGGATGTATGGCGGGATCGTTACGATCGGTCTCGAATGCAAACCCAAGCGGCGGCATCTCGGGCAGCGACAATGCCGCTTTTGGCCCTCAACCGCAAGGATACGGGTTGGCGAATCGATTGGCAGATTAGGCCCTTAGGGCTCCGATTTAGCCAGCCCAACCCGGAAACGCTTTTACTATGGCGGTATCGTGGCCGGAGGCGGTATCACCCTCCTCCTGCTCACGCAATCGTGGTCTATAGGCCTCGCTACATACCCTGATAGTTGGGCCCACCGCCGCCCTCGGGCGGAACCCAGGTGATATTACCGTTCGGGTCCTTCACGTCGCAGGTTTTGCAGTGGACGCAGTTCTGGGCGTTGATCTGGAAGCGCGGGCCTGCGGCCTCCTCGACCCATTCATACACCCCGGCCGGGCAATAGCGGTTCGACGGACCGGCATAGACATCGTGCTCGGACGTCTTCTGCAGGTTCATGTCGGCGACCTTGAGATGAACCGGCTGGTCCTCTTCATGGTTGGTATTGGAGAGGAACACCGACGACAGCTTGTCGAAACTCAGCTTGCCGTCCGGCTTGGGATAGGCGATCGGGGTATGCGCCTTCGCCGCATCCAGCGTCTTGCGGTCGGGCTTGGCATGCGAGAGCGTTCCGAACAGCGAGAAGCCCAGCGTGTTGCACCACATGTCGAAGCCGGAGAGCGCCATGCCGAGCAGGGTACCGAATTTCGACAACATGGGTTTGGCATTGCGAACCCGGTACAAATCCTTGCCTACCGCGGAATCGCGCCAGGCGTTCTCGTACTCAACTAGTTCATCATTGGCGCGACCGGCGCCGAGCGCTGTGGCTATATGTTCGGCGGCGAGCATGCCGCTGCCCATTGCGTTGTGCACGCCCTTGATGCGCGGCACGTTGACGAAGCCGGCCGCGCAGCCGATCAGTGCGCCGCCCGGGAAACTTAGACGCGGCACCGATTGATAACCTCCCTCGGTGATCGCGCGCGCGCCATAGGAAAGCCGCTTGCCGCCTTCAAAGACGGTGCGAATCGAGGGATGGGTCTTGAAGCGCTGGAATTCGTCGAACGGCGACAGATAGGGATCTTCGTAGTTCAGATGGACGACGAAGCCGACCGCCACCTTGTTGTCGTCGTAGTGATAGAGGAAGGAACCGCCGCCGGTCGTATTGTTCAGCGGCCAGCCTAGCGTATGCTGGACCAGGCCCTTCTGGTGTTTTGCGGGGTCGATCTCCCAGACTTCCTTCAACCCGATGCCGAATTTCGGCGGCTCGCTCTTGGCGTCAAGCGAGAATTTTGCAATCAGCTGCTTGCTCAGGCTGCCACGCGCGCCTTCGGCGAACAGCGTGTACTTGCCCAGCAGTTCCATGCCGCGCGTGAAGGAATCCTTGAGGCTGCCGTCCCTGGCGATGCCCATGTCGCCGGTCGCGATACCCCGCACCGCGCCGTTCTCGTCGTACAGCACTTCGGCCGCGGCGAAGCCCGGATAGATTTCGACGCCGAGCGCCTCCGCCTTCGGGCCCAGCCAGCGACAGACATCGCCGAGCGAGCCGATATAGCAGTGATGGTTGTTCATCAGCGGCGGCATGGCGAAGTTCGGCAGCCGGATCGCGCTTGATGCCGTGGTCCAGTAGAAACGGTCGTCCTTGACTTGGGTCTTCAGCGGGCAGTCCGCGTCTTCACGCCAGTCCGGGATCAACTTGTCGAGGGAAACCGGATCGATCACGGCGCCTGACAGGATATGCGCGCCGACCTCGGAACCCTTCTCCACCACGACGATGCTGAGATCGGCATTGAGCTGCTTCAGCCGGATCGCCGCGGCGAGGCCTGACGGCCCGGCGCCGACGATCACGACGTCGAATTCCATGGATTCGCGGGGAGGAAGTTCTTCTGCACTCATGATCTGATCTCAGCCCGATTGAGAACGGCTCTAAAGGCTCGTTGTTTCCGATTTTTGCGGGGAGGACAACCATGGAAATGCAATGCGAGGCGTTTCACGCCGGCTCGATCCATATTAGATTGGCATAATGGATTTGATCCCCGAACCCGCACCTAATATTCGGCAATTGCTGGCCTTTTATCTGGAGGCCGGGGTCGATTGCGCGTTGGCGGAGGAGCCGGTCGATCGGCTGAGCGAGCCCGACGCCCCTGTAGCCCCCGTCCCGGTCCGCGAGGCGGCGCCACCCCGCCCGTTGCGGGAAATGCCCGCTGCGACGCCGGCAGTTCCGCGCAGCGAAATAGCGCCCTCGCCGGAAGCGGCCATCGCCATCGCGCGCGAAGCGGCGCGAACGGCGCCGACGCTGGAAGCGCTGCGGGCGCTGCTGGAAAATTTCGAGGGCTGCGCGCTCCGAAACACCGCAACGCGGCTGGTGTTTGCCGACGGCAATCCGCAAGCCCGCATCATGTTCGTCGGCGAGGCGCCCGGGCGCGACGAGGACATCGAGGGCCTGCCCTTCGTCGGGCGCTCCGGCAAATTGCTCGACCGGATGATCGCGGCGATCGGGCTCGACCGCAGCAAGGCCTACATCGCCAACGTGATCCCCTGGCGGCCGCCCGGCAACCGGACGCCGACGCCGCAGGAGACGCAAATCTGTCTGCCGTTCATCCAGCGGCAGATCGAGCTTGTGAACCCGGACGTGCTGGTGACGCTCGGCAATCCCTCGACGCAAACCCTGCTGTCGACCCGCGAGGGCATCATGAGAACGCGCGGAAAGTGGTTCGACTACGACACCGGCACCCGCAGCATCCGCGCCATGGCGACATTCCATCCGGCGTATCTGTTGCGATCGCCATCCTACAAGCGGATGTCATGGCAGGATCTGCGCGCCATTGCGAAGGCGCTGGAGCAGACACAGTCCTCATCCTGAGGAGCCCGCGAAGCGGGCGTCTCGAAGGATGGGCCGCGGGCCTAATGGTTCGAGACGGCGCTCCGCGCCTCCTCACCATGAGGAATTGCTTACGGCGCCTTGGGCCGCACGATGGCCCAGCCGACGCGCAACAGCGGCTGGCGGCCGTTCACCATCCATTCGAAGGCGCGCGGCACCTCCGGCACGAGGCCCGGAAACCGCTGCGCGATCTCAGGCGGTGGCGTGCCTGAGGTGTCGGAGGCGCGCCAGACCACGACGCCGCCGGTCTCGTTGAATTTCGCGACCGACAGCCACGGCGTTCGTTCCGGCGTGGCGTCGAGCAGCAGATGCGGGCGCCCGGTGTTCATCGCGATGAAACTCGCCAGTTGCGGATCGCCGGCCACGGCGCGCAGCCGCTGATTGGTTCGCCGTTCGAAATTGTCGCCGAAGAAATGCGCAATCGCTTTCGCCGGCAGCGAGGTCGGCACTTCGGCCCCGGTCCACGGCAGAAGAATCGCGGTCGCGATCGCGACGAGGGCGGGAGCGGCGAGCGCCGCGGCCCAAACCGTGCGCAGCACGCGCTGACGCCGCAGATGGATCAGATCGCCGCTCGCCACGATCACGGCAAGCCCGGACATCAGCAAGGCAACGCCTGCGCCGCCCACGACGCGGTCGAAATTGAACAACCCGGCCAGGAAACTTCCGAGCAGCGCCGGGGCGATGGCGGAAAAATAGACGAAGTCGCGCGCCAGCGGATCGACCGGCGGCCGGTAGATGATCGGCGCTTCCTCGGCGTGGCGGGCGAACCAGCCGGAGTTGAGGGTTGCCAGCAGCACGATGGCGGCCATCGCGAGCACCAGGCCTGTGAGCAGCCCGCCCCATTGCAGGGCGCGCGTGCCGAGATCGGAGATCGCGGGCCATGGCGGCATGGCGAGTGCATCGGCGCGGAGCAGCCAGATCAGATAGGGCAAGACCAGGACGACGATCACGAGCAGCGCATAGAGCGGATCGAGCGACATCAGCACGCGCCGGCCCCGCGCGGTGGCAACTGCAAATCCGGCGAGCAGCAGCAACAACCCGGGCGCGGCCGACGTTGTCAGCAGCAACAGCCCGGCCTCGATCGACCATGCGAACCACGCGTTGCGCCGGTTCTGGCCGATCAATTGCCAGGAATGCAGTAACAGCAACGCCCACAGCGGGCGCGCCAGCACCAGCGGGCCGAACTCGACGCCGGGCGAGCTGAACGCCACCACCGTCATCGAGAGCAGCACCGCGAGCACCGCCTGCTGTCCGCCGATGATTGCGCGGGCCAGTTGATAATAGATCCAGAAGGTGACGACGGCGCAGGCTTGCGCCAGCAGATAGACGCCGAACATGTGGTTGCCGATAGCGCGGAAGGCGATGTCGGCGAGCCAGAACGCCAGCGGCGGACCGAGCCAGGTTCCGACCTGGTATTCCCGGCCGAAGGCCAGCACGGTCGCAAGGTCGCCGGGGGGACTCGGATAGAGCAGCACCGGCAGGATCAGCCAAAGTCCGGCCTGGGCCAGCACCACGAGCCAGACCACCAGCCGCGGCCGCGCGCGGATCAGTTCGACAACGAGCGAGGTGAAGCGCATGAAAGGTCCGAATTCCCGGGCCGGGCAGCCCTCTCCCCAGGGACGTTTGATAGAGCGCACCAGCCGCCGAGGCAACCGTGCTCAGATCGTGGCCGAAATCTCGGGAGCAATCTCCCCATCCACGGTAAAGAGATCGGGCTCGACCGCTTCTTCGACCGTCTCGGGATAATGTTTCTGCCGCGCCGCAATGACCGGCGCAAAAAATCGGCGGTGGTGGATGCTCGGCCCTAACCGGTCGAGCGCCTCGCGATGTTCCGGCACGGCGTAGCCCTTGTGGTTTTCGAAGCCGTAGCCCGGGCAATCCAGCGCCAATGCGCTCATCAGGCGGTCGCGCGTCACCTTGGCGATGATCGAGGCGGCTGCGATCGACATGACAATGCCGTCGCCGCCGATCACCGCATCGCAATCGCAGGGCGCGTCGATCTTGTCGCGGCCGTCGACAAACACATATTTCGGCATCTCGGGCAGCGCACGGACCGCGCGCGCCAGCGCCCAGAGCGAGGCGCGCAAGATATTGTCGCGATCGATCCGCGCCGGCGAGGCAAAGGCGACCGCAAAGGACGATGTCGCGCAGATCTCCTCGAACAATTCCTCGCGGCGCTCGGCCGTCAGCCGCTTGGAATCATCGATCCCCTTGGGGATTCGCTTGGGATCGAGCACGACGGCCGCCGCCACCACCGGACCCGCCAGCGGACCGCGCCCGGCCTCGTCGCAGCCCGCCACCGGCCAGACGCCGCGCTTGATCAGCGCCCGCTCGCGGCGAAAGCTCGGCGGGGCGACCGCGATGACGCCCGTGGGCAGCTCGGCCTGTTCCTTGCCGGTCTTCTTGTCGATTTTCTTGGCGGACTTGTCCCGAATCATGCCGGGATCGTGCAAAAGCGCGCGCCCGGGCGCAACCGGGAACTCGGCACAATTCCCGTTATTCAGCGCGCCGCCGTCGCCACTCCGCGGCCTCAATCACAAAAATTCTTCGGCTTCCGCGCTTAGGCTCCTCGATCGTCTCCACATAACGCATTCCGAGCTTCTCGAGCGCGTGAATGGACGGTGCATTTCGCGGATCGACCAGCCCGAGCAATCGGCCGCATTTGAGTTGCTCGAACCCAAAAGCGAGCTGTGCCTCGCCGATCTCGGTTGCGATCCCCCTGCCCCAGGCCCGGCGCGCAAGGACAAACCCGATCTCGAAATCGTCGGCCTCCAGCGCGTGGCATGGAGACAAGCCCGCAAAGCCGATGATTTCGCCTGCGGGCTTTTCGGTCAGAACCGCCATCCCCGTGAGGTTCTCGCCGAAGGTGAAGGATCTCCGGATGAAATCTTCGGCGGCTTCCCTTGCCATCGACGCTCCGGAAAATGCAAAGCGCATCACATCGCTGTCGCCGAAGATCAGATTCTGCAGAATCGAGATATCCTCTTCGACCGCAGCACGCAGAATCAGGCGCGGTGTCCTCAAGATGACGAGTGGCGGCTGTTCCGATACCGGCGCGGGCTTCTGGTCCATCAAGCCGCAATACCGCAACTCACGGGCAGAGAGAAGCGGCACGGCCATGACATCGCGAACTTCTAATCCGGCAGGCAGACCCGCCCGTCGTCGCCGACCTCGATGCCGGGCGCGACCACCACTTCCCAGGGATGGTTGTCGGGATCGCCGAAATAGCCGGAGTAACCGCCGTAATCGGTCTTGTGCGCGGGCTTCAATAGCGACGCGCCGCAGGTGATTGCGAAATCCAGCACGGCGTCGACCTCCTCGACGGAGCCGCAATTCCAGGCGAGTGTCGTTCCGCGAAAGGTTTTCGGCCGCGGCTGGTCCGGCAGCGTGACGTCGCGGGCGAGTTGATCCCACGGGAAAAGCCCGATCACCGTGCCGCCGGTGTCGAAGAAGGCGACCGCCTCGCCGGTCGCGCGAAACTTTCGGGCAAAGCCGAGCGCTTCGTAAAACGCGATGCTGGCGCGCATGTCGGTTACACCGAGCGTGATGACCGTGAACCGCGGGGTTGGTGCTTTCGTACTCATGCTACTACCTCCGCGTCATTGCGAGCGAAGTGAAGCAATCCATGTCGCAGCATAACGGATAGATGGATTGCTTCGCTTCGCTCGCAATGACGACACCTAAAACAAACTCAGTTGCTGTCCGCTGCGCTTCGGTTTGAGGAAATGATCGGTCGTCAGTTTCGAGCGGCGTTTGTTGAGGCCGAGCTTTTCGCAGGCGATTTCGAATCGCCGCCCGATCATCCAGGCCATCGGCCCGGTGCCCTTCATCCGCGTTCCCCATTGCGAGTCGTAGTCGCGCCCGCCGCGCATGTCGCGGATCAGGGTGAAAACGTGACGGTAACGGTCGGGATAGTTAGCCATCAGCCATTCACGAAACAGGTCGCGCACTTCAAGCGGCAGCCGCAGCAGCACGTAGCTTGCTTCCTCGACGCCGGCATGGGCTGCGGCATCGAGAATGCGCTCGATCTCGGAATCGTTCAGCGCGGGAATCACCGGTGCGACCATCACGGTCGCGGGAATGCCGGCCTCCGACAATTGGCGCAGCGCCTCCAGCCGCTTCGGCGGCGTCGAGGCGCGCGGCTCCATGGTGCGGGCTAGCTTGGGATCGAGCGTGGTCACGGAAATGGCGACCTTGGCCAGATTGCGCTTCGCCATCCGCTGCAGAATATCGATGTCGCGCGTCACCAGCGCCGATTTGGTGACGATGCCGACGGGATGGCCGGCCCGATCAAGCACTTCGAGAATGCCGCGCATGATTTTGTATTCGCGCTCGATCGGCTGATAGGGATCGGTGTTGGTGCCGATCGCGATCATGCGCGGCTCGTAACCGGGCGCCGCGAGCTCCTTCTCGAGCAGTTCCGGCGCGTCGGGCTTGGCGAGCAGCTTGGATTCGAAATCAAGCCCTGGCGACAGTCCAAGAAAGGCGTGGGTCGGCCGCGCGAAGCAGTAGACGCAGCCGTGCTCACAGCCGCGATAGGGATTGATCGAACGGTCGAACCCGATGTCGGGCGAGTCGTTGCGGGTGATGACCTTGCGCGAGGTATCGAGCGATACCGTCGTCTTGAACGGCGGCAGTTCGTCCAGGCTCTGCCAGCCATCGTCGAAGGCGACCCGTGCTTCGGCCTCGAACCGGCCGCTCTGGTTGGACTGCGCGCCGCGGCCACGCCGTCGCTTGTTCTCGATCGCGACCGCAAGCTCGGGAAAAGGTGTCGCACCCGCCGGCTCGGAGGGCGCCGTGACCGGCGGGTGCTTGAGGGCATGAGAGGATGCTCGGCTCATGAAGCGAACATAGCACGCCAAAAGAACAAATCAAGAACATCATCGACAACAATTCACACCGAACGCCAACATCGGATAAGCCACCGGCGCCACTGCCGCAAAATTCTGCACGCAAACGGCTGCTTTGATTATGACAAGGTGATAACAGTGCGGCGTTTTTCCCCGTTTGAGCCACCGAAGCCTCATTCATGTTGAGCGTGATCATTCCAACCGAAGGGGTCGAGCAGCCCGCCGTCGCAACGCTGGCGGCGCTGGTGCCGGGCGCCGCCGCCGGCATCATCCGCGAGGTGCTGTTGGTCGACAGGGCCGGCAACGGCGTGATCGAACGGGTGGCCGACGTCGCCGGCTGCCGCTTTCTAGCATTTGAAGGAACACGCGCCGCGGCATTGGCCGCCGGTGCGCGGGCGGCGCGCTCGCCATGGCTGATGTTCCTGCACGCCGGCGCGGTGCTCGACAACGGCTGGATCGAAGAGACCACGCAATTCATCCAGAACGTATCGAGCAGCGACCGGCCGCGTGCAGGGGTGTTTCGCTACGCGCGCTCGCCCTATTCCGACACGCGGCTGCGCGACGGCCTCAAATTCGTCGCCCGCATGATTACCGGGCCGTCGGCGGAACAGGGGCTTCTGATCGCGCGCGATCATTACGAGCGGCTTGGCGGCTACCGGCCGGATTCCCGCCGTTCCGAGACGCGGCTGTTGCGCCAACTCGGCCGCGCCTCGCGCACCCAGCTGCGCAGCCGGATCATGGTCGTCGCCTAAGGCGGCCCAGACACAAAATATCGAAAACAACCCCATGCAAAGTAGAACAGGCCCGGGTGCGCCTGCCGGATGCCTGCCACCAGAATAGAATATACTTGCCAACGGCAATTATATCTTTGACAATGGCAAGTATTGAGGTGATGCCATGTCCCAACTGGATTCCGAACAGGAAGTCGCGGCGGTTCGCGCCTTCAACCGCTTCTACACCCGCAAGCTCGGCGTGCTGGACCAGCAGCTCCTGAAGAGCCCCTTCTCGCTGAGCGAGGCCCGGGTGCTGTACGAACTCGCCCAACGTGAAGATCTCTCGGCCAAGGAGATCGGAGCCGAACTGGGCCTCGACGCAGGCTATCTCAGCCGGATCGTGCAGAATTTCGATGAAGCCGGACTGATTACCCGCGAACCGCTGCCGTCCGACCGCCGGCAATACCGCCTCGCATTGACCGCCAAGGGACGGCAGACATTCGCAAAACTCGAGCGCAGCATGAAGGACGAAGTTGCAGCGATGCTGGCGAAATTGCCGCACGACGGCAAAGCGCGCTTGATCGGGGCGATGGCCGTGATCGAACGGCTGCTCGGTGAATCCGGCGGCCAGCGTTCGCCCGCGGTGCTGCGCGAACCGCGTCCCGGCGACATGGGATGGGTGGTGCAGAGCCATGGCGCGTTCTACGCCCGCGAATACGGCTTCGATTCCTCTTTCGAGGGGCTCGTCGCCGAGATCGCGGCGAAATTCCTCAGCTCATTCGACGCGTCGCGAGAGCGCTGCTGGATCGCCGATATCGAAGGTGCGCAGGTCGGCTCGATATTCCTGGTGCGACACACCGATGACGTCGCCAAGCTGCGCCTGCTGCTGGTCGACCCGGCCGGGCGTGGCCAGGGGCTGGGCCATCGGCTGGTCGCCGAATGCATCGCGTTCGCGAAGGCTTGCGGCTATCGCCGGATCACGCTGTGGACCCAGAGCATCCTCGTCGCCGCCCGAAAGATCTATCAGGAAGCCGGGTTCAAGCTGGTCGCCACCGAGCCGCACCGCAGTTTCGGTCAAAGCCTGATCGGCGAAACCTGGGAACTGGAACTGTGAAGCCCGCGCGTCGCGATACGGCGCGGCGCGTCACGCCAGAACTCATCGCCTTCCATGTCAGGCGCGCACATCAGTTGCGCATCGAAGCCTGGCGCAACATGTGGCGCGCATTATGGGCATTGCTGGTCAGGCTGACGCGCCTTGTGCTTTAGGCCGCCGCAAATGCTCGTCCAGCCGCGGCATGATCTCGACGAAATTGCAGGGACGCGTGCGGTAATCGAGCTGGGCGGCGAGGATGCCGTCCCACGCATCGCGGCAGGCGCCCGGCGATCCCGGCAGACAGAAAATGAAGGTCGCACCCGCTACTCCCGCGGTAGCGCGGCTCTGCACCGTCGAGGTGCCGATCTTGGCGTGGCTCAGCATGTGGAAGGCGATGGAAAAACCATCCATCCGCTTTTCGAACAGCGGCTCGATCGCCTCCGGCGTTACGTCGCGGCCGGTAAAACCGGTGCCGCCGGTGGTGATAATCGCATCGACACCCGGATCGGCGATCCATCGCTTGATGATGACGCGGATCGCATCGATGTCGTCGACGATGATCTCGCGCGCGGCAAGGTGATGACCGGCCGCGGTCAGCCGTTCCGCCAGCGTGGCGCCTGATTTGTCATCGGCCAGCGTGCGGGTGTCGGAGACCGTCAGGACCGCGATGTTGAGCGGCACGAATTCTTTTGATTCATCGATGGAGGACATGACTGCTTCTTCCCGTCATGCCCGGCCTTGCGCCGGGCATCCTCGTCTTTCAAGCTACAACGCGCCTTGGGCAAACGTGTTGCAAGCCTGCACCGTGCCCTGCTGGTAGCCGGTCATGAACCACTGCTTGCGCTGTGCAGCGGAGCCGTGGGTGAAACTGTCGGGCACCACCCTGCCCGTCGACTGCCGTTGCAGCGTGTCGTCGCCGATCGCGGTTGCCGTCTTCAATGCCGCGTCGATGTCGCCGGCCTCGAGGAAGCCGGGACGCTTCTTCTCCTCGCGGTTGACCCAGACGCCGGAAAGACAATCCGCCTGCAGCTCGACCTTGACCTGCAGCGCATTGGCTTCCGCCTTGCTGCCGGCCTGCTGCTGCAGCCGGTTCACGCGCGGCAGGATGCCGAGCAGGTTCTGGATGTGATGCCCCGCTTCATGGGCGATGATATAGGCCGTCGTGAATTTGCAGGCACTGCCCGAGCAGCCGCGAAAGCGCGTTTCGACCTCGCGGAAGAAACTGGTGTCGAGGAAGATCTGCTTGTCCGGCGGACAGTAGAACGGCCCCATCGCCGACTGCGCCATGCCGCAGCGGCCGCCATTGGTGGCGTTGCGAAACAGCACGATGCGCGGGCCCGTATAATTTTGCCCGCTGGACTGGAAGATCTCGCTCCAGCGGTCGTCGATCTCGCCGAGAATGCCTGAAATCATGCTGCCGACTTCGTCCTTCGGCGCACCGGTCTTGACCGGTCCCGATCGGCGATCGGTCTGGTAGGTCGGCGCCTGGCCACCACCGGTCAGAATTTCGGCGCCGCCGATCAGGATGCGCGGATCGATTCCGAGGGCGTAGCCGACGAGGCCGAGCACAATGATGGTGCCGATGCCAAGCCCGCCGCCACCCATCGGCAGGCCAAAGCCGCCACCGCCGCCGCCCATTCCGCCGCCGTCGTCGCGACGGTCTTCAATGTCGTCGCTGCGGCGGAAATCATCATAACGCATGGCGGTATTTCCTCATCCCGGCTGTCTGCTCAAATACCCAACGCGGCAATCACGTAAAATTTCCATTCCATTAATCAATAACCCGCCCGGCAAAAATTGCCTAGTGCGCGAGCGGTCCACAATCTCTGCTGGTATTGTAACCGGCAGACTCTCTTCCGCATTCTCTGTCGGCAACAAGCTTGGTTAAGTCGATTTTTACTTTGCCCGGTCAATGTATCGCCAGTCGGTTGTTTAGTCCCGCGTCGCCGACAGCGTCGCCTGAGTCAGAGTAATTGAGTCATGGTTGTGTCGCGTCGCGGGGCGTCTGCAAGGGCGCCCCGCACTAAATTTGAGTTCGAGTCCAGCGCTCGCATCGTCGTCGGCGATTGCGTCGCCGAGATGTCGAAGCTTCCGGCTGGTTCGGTCGATCTGGTGTTCGCAGATCCGCCGTATAACCTGCAGCTGAAGGGCGATCTCAAGCGTCCCGACGAATCCCATGTCGATGCCGTCAACAACGACTGGGACAAGTTTTCATCCTTTGCCGCCTATGACGATTTCACCCGCGCCTGGCTGCTCGCCTGCCGCCGGGTCATGAAACCGTCGGCGACGCTGTGGGTGATCGGTTCCTACCACAACATTTTCCGCGTCGGCGCAATCATGCAGGACCTCGGCTTCTGGGTTCTCAACGACATCGTCTGGCGCAAGACCAATCCGATGCCGAATTTCCGCGGCCGCCGCTTCACCAATGCCCATGAGACCATGATCTGGGCGGCGCGCGACGAGAAGGCCAAGGGCTATACGTTCAACTATGAAGCCCTGAAGGCCGCCAACGAGGACGTGCAGGCGCGTTCCGACTGGCTGATCCCGCTCTGCACCGGCGAAGAGCGCCTCAAGGGCGCCGATGGCAAGAAGGTGCACCCGACCCAGAAGCCCGAGGGCCTGCTGGCGCGTGTGCTGCTGTCGTCATCGAAACCCGGCGATCTCGTGATCGATCCCTTCAACGGCACCGGCACGACGGGTGCCGTGGCAAAACGTCTCGGCCGCCGCTACATCGGCTTCGAGCGCGACAAAACCTATGCGAAAGCGGCCGAAGAGCGCATCGCGGCGGTCGAACCGCTGCCCGAGGCGACGCTGGCGCCGTTCATGACCGCACGCGACGCCCCCCGCGTGGCCTTCTCCGAACTGATCGAGCGCGGCATGATTCCGCCCGGCACCAAGCTGGTCGACTCCAAAAAGCGCCACGGCGCCCTGGTCCGCGCCGACGGCGCCATCATGCTCGGCGACAAGGTCGGCTCGATTCATCGCATCGGCGCGGTGGCGCAGGGCTCCGGCGCCTGCAACGGCTGGACCTTCTGGCATGTCGAGACCAAGAACGGCCTCAAGTTGATTGACGAACTGCGTGCCGAAATCCGCTCCGGGATGGCGGCGGGCTGAGCCTCGTTTCACATCATCACGGGACGTCCAGGCGCGGCCGATGACACGGCCGCGCCAAAGCACCGTAGCGTGCGCATGGCCCGTGGCGAGAAATGCGGCTCTGCCCATCCCCCGCGCAACGGGCGTGATCCGCCGGCATGGCAGCCGTGTCATGTACGCGGGTGGCGATACGCCTTTTCGCTCCTATTTGCTGGGATAAGTGCTAACTTCATTTGCCCACAAGAGATTGCTCCCATGCGCACGCGAGGCTCCGAGTCGTTCATCGTGCTGCCACTGCTGCCGATCTTCCTGATCGGCTTGTTTCCAATGCTGCTGTTGAGTTTGCTGGGCCCCGCCGGGTTGATCATCCTCGGCATCCTGGTCGCCAGCGCGGGCCTGACCGACATTCTGGACGCCAGCGGCACCTTCAGCGAGCAGATCATCGTTCACGGTTATGCGAAAGGATCGGAGCGCACGGGGCAACGAACGGCGCTACGTTCGGAAATGCGCTTTGCATTGGTGATGATTGCTTCCGGTGCCGCCCTTGCGGTCGCCGGCATAGGCGGTTTGGCGCTGTCGTAAGAGGGAGTTTCGCTCGTCTCGAGGGCCCGGCCCGGTCACAAACTCGTCGCTTGCGCATCCCGCAAAAATTTGAGCATGGACGTGACACAAGGCGGCAATGCCGCCGCGTGCCGCAGCAAGTTTCCATGACAAGAAGCAATGGGGGAAAATTCCAAATGCTCAAATTCTACTTCAACGGATCGCCCAACCCGACCAAAGTCGCCCTCTTCCTGGAGGAAGCCGGCCTCGCCTACCAGCCTGTCGCCGTCGACACCCGCAAGGGCGACCAGTTCAAGCCGGAATATCTCGCCATCAATCCGAACGCCAAGGTGCCCGCCATCGACGATGACGGCGTCAAGGTGTTCGACTCTAACGCCATCCTGCTTTATCTCGCAGAAAAGACCGGCAAGTTTCTGCCCGCCAACACGCCGGCCAACCGCGGCGAATTGCTGTCATGGCTGATGTTCGTCGCCACCGGCATCGGGCCTTTCTCCGGCCAGGCCGTCCACTTCAAGCACTTCGCGCCGGAAAAGATCGACTACGCCCATAACCGCTACCAGTTCGAGGCGCAGCGGCACTTCGGCATTCTCAACGATCATCTGGCCAAGCGTCGCTACATGGTCGGCGACACCTACACCATCGTCGACATGGACGTCTGGGGCTGGGCCCGCATGATCCCCTTCGTGATGGGCGAGGAGGCGGTCGCGAAATATCCCAACGTCAAGCGGCTGGTCGACGAGATTTCGGCCCGTCCGGCGGCAGCCAGGGCGATCGCGCTGAAGGATAGCTTCAAGTTCAAGGCCGAGATGGACGACGAGGCCCGCGGCAACATGTTCAAGCATATGTCGGTGAAGGCCGCCTGAGCGCAACACCATCGGAAAACGGCGCCCTCACGGGCGCCGTTTTTGTTTCGGGGTGGGTCAACCCGCGACAGCGAGTTTCTGCTCCGCAGGGAACGGCCCGAGCACGCGCTCGACCAGTGCGGAATCGCAGTACTCCTTGATCTCCTTGATCTTGCCGTTCTCGATCCGCCACACCATGCAGTACTGATTGTCGTACCGCTCCCCCGATTTGGTGACGTTGTCGCCGCGGGCTTCGACCACGACATAATCGCCCTCCGCGATGAAGTTGAACGCCCGCGTGCGCGGCCGCCCGGCGGAAAGCAGCGACCGCAGGTGGCCCATCAGGCCGTTGTTGATGGCCTCACGGCCCTTGAATTCGCCCGACCAGGAATATTGGCCGGTGACGACCCAGGTGACATCCTCGGCGATATTGTCGGGGAAGGTCGTTCCGCTGCGGTTCGCTGAATCTGTGTAGATCTGCTGCACCAGTTTCTTGTTGTCGGCTGCACTCATGATTGTCTCCATTGTTGGATGATGGTGGGAGACCGCGTTGTCCGCGGTTGATGGACATCAGGCCGCCGGAAACGGCCGGCTGACATCGGGTTCGAGCGGCAGGCGCAAGCCGTTGGCGAGATAGCCGACCGTTCGGTAGTAGCCGGCGAGCATCAACAGCTCGAGGATGGCCTCATCCTCGAATGCCGCCCGCAATGCGGGCCACAGCTCGTCGCTGATGTTGCAGGTGTCGTGCAGTTCGTCGGCGAGGCGGATCAGAAGCGCGTCGTTGGCTTCCCAGCAACCGCTGTCGGCATCTCCGTGCACCGTGGCGCTGACCTGCGCCGCGGTTAGCCCCGCCTCGCCGGCAAAGTAGTGCACGCGCATGCCCCATTCATATTCGCAGCCGCAGCGCGCGGTGACGCGATGCAGCAGAACCTCGCGCTGCCGGATGCTGAGCCGTGTTCCGGGCAGATAGCTCGGCGCGCCGCGAATGAAGCGCTCGAACAGATCGGGATGGCGCGCGAGCGTGGTGAACAGGCGGAAGGGCGGCATCCAGGATCGCGGCATGCGATCGAAGGCGGCCTGAACTTTGTCGGGATAAGGCGGTGTGGCCGGCTCCAGTCGTGCGGTCATGCAGGCGGGTCTCGCTGTTTCGAATGCCCGCCATCCTCGGCCGTCGTCGCTCATTCTTCCAATCGATAGTAAGTATGATATATATTCACCGCATGAATTTGAATTCGCTTGACCTCAATCTGCTGGTCGCGCTCGACGCCCTGCTCAGGGAAGCCAATGTCAGCCGCGCCGCGATGCGGATCGGGCTGTCGCAGCCGGCGGCGAGCCACGCGCTGCAGCGGCTGCGCGACCTGATCGGCGACCCCCTCCTGGTGCGGACCGGAGCGCGTATGGAGCTGACGCCGCGGGCGCAGGCGCTGCGAGCGCCGCTGGCGCAGACGCTCGATCAGGTGCGCTCCCTGTTCATCGCCGATGAGTTCGACGCCGCGAGCAGCGAGCGCCAGTTTCGCCTGATGATGCCGGATCTGGCGGTCGAGCTTCTGATGCCGCCGCTGATGGAGAAGATCACGAAGGCGGCGCCGAACGTCCGGATCGACGTGGTGCCGTGGCGGGGTCCTGCGATCTTCACGGCGGAGTTCGCCCGCACGATCGACATGGTGATCTCGATCGGCAACGCCTTTACCGGATTTCACCGGCAACGGCTCTACACCGACAGCGACGCGCTCGCGGTGCGGCGGGGCCACCCCATCGGCGCGCGGCTGAAGCGGCCGGACGTATTTCTCGACGCACGCCACGTCGCGGTCGTGATCCGCGGCCAGAGCGAGGACCTGATCGATATGTGGTTACGACCGAAGGGCATCGAGCGGCGGATCGCGCTGGTCGTGCCCGGCTATCTCGAGGCGCTGCATGTGGCGGCACGCACCGATCTCGTCGCCTTCGTGCCGCGCCGCCTGATCGGCGCGCTGTCGAAGCAATTGTCGCTGGCAACGGTCACCCCACCGCTCGATCCAGGGATCGACGAGCAGTTCATGTTCTACCCGACCCGCGCCCAGATGGACCCCGGCTCGATCTGGCTGCGCAACATCATGCTCGGCATCGGCCGCGAGATGGAGCGCGCCACAAGGAAGGCTGCGTAGCAACTATTAAACCCTCATGGTGAGGAGGCGCGCAGCGCCGTCTCGAACCATGAGGCCCAGCCAGTGCCATTCATCCTTCGAGACGCCGCTTCGCGGCTCCTCAGGATGAGGTCTGAGATAAGATCTCAGGCTTTCTCCTCCGCCAGCACCTTCTGCACCGCCGGCCGTTCCGACATCCGCTTGCGGTGAGCGGCCACCTTCGGCAGCGCCGCAAGATCGACGCCGTCGCCTTCGAGCCAGAGTGCGATCGTAAACAGATAGGGGTCGCAGATCGTATACTGCTCACCCATCACCCACGGCCCCTTCAGCATGTCGCGCTCGATCAGCGCGAAGCTTGCGGCCATGGTTTCCGGCACCTTGCGCTTCATGTCGGCAAACGAGGACTCCTCAACCGCCCAGCGATAGCCGCGCATCTTGTGGGCATGATTGATGTGCACGGTGGAGCAGAGGTAGCTGTTGAAGGACTGCGCCTGCGCGAATGCGAAGGGATCGTCGGGCATCAGCCTGGCCTGCGGAAAGCTCTGCGCGATGTAGGCGAGGATCGCCGGCGTTTCGGTCAGAGTGCCACGGTCCGTCACCAGCGCCGGCACGCGCCCCTTCGGATTGATCGCAAGATATTGCGGGGTGGTCTGCTGGCTGTTCTTGAAGTCGAGCCGCTCCGCCGCATAAGGGGCGCCGGCCTCTTCCAAAGCGATATGCGAAGCCAGCGCGCAGGTGCCGGGGGCGTAATAGAGCTTGAACATGGTGATCCTCTCGGTAGGAACCGAAGAGGTTAACCGCGCGTCTGTCCGCCGTCCATCCCCGGAGCGTTGCAGCGCTCTGCGCCAATGCAACCCCTGGCGTGCAGTCCGCCTGCGCACGCCATGGAGGCGTTCACGCCGCGAGCGGCTGACGCTTTCCCTTGATATAGACGCTTACGATCGTGTCGTCGGCGGGATAATGCTCTGGCGCGACCGCCGTGATCTGGGCCTGAATGCATTTCCACGTGCCATTCTCGAACAGGTAGGTATCGGTATAAGTGGTCATGCCGGTGACTTCATTTCCTTCACGGCGGCGCGTGTATTTGTTGGTCGAACGCACCAGCGCAACGTCTCCGATGACGGTAATCAGTTCATCACGAACGTCCCAGTACACGATGACCTCAGGATCGAAGGCCGTTGCCCAGTATTTCAGATATGTCGCGCGATCCCATCGCTGACCCGTGGGCCAGATATTGACAAAGCAGGGATGAAGAATGGCGTCGTGCGAAGCCACGTCGTTGGTCACGAAATTATGGATGAAGCGGGCGTTCAACGCGCGCAATTCGTCCATGGTGTCGGCCGATTGTTGATCACGCACAGCAGGTTGCATCTTTAGTCTCCCGGACCTTGTTAAAGTGCCAGTTGGCGCGCCTTCTCGGCGGTCGCACTGTCCGCCGGAAAGAAACATTCGATCTTGATCTGCTGCAGCGCCGCGTCCGTCGGCATCGCCAGCGTCGTGAAGGTGGAAAAGAAGGCAAGGCGATAGTCGCCCTTCGCGAGTTGCATCGTCATGACAGGCGAGGACGCCTGCGAGTGGCGTGGAAGCCGCCATTCGGCCGACAGCCCGGGATAGGTCATGATTTCATCGAGCAATTGCGCCGCCGCCCGGCTGCCTTGCGCGACATCGCGATGCAGGATCTGGATCAACTGCCGGGCGAACTCGTCCCAGTTCAACATGAACTGCCGCAGGCCTTTTGGATGAAAAACGACGTGCATGGCGTTGTCCGCAAGCCCGTTTTCCATCTCGTATGAATCGCGAAACGGCTTGAGCAGGCGCGCCGACGCCTGATTGCGGATACGAACGTCCCAGTGCCCGTCGATCACGATCCCCGGATAGGGCTCCTGCTGCCGGAGAATGAAATCCAGTGCTTGCCGCACCGGCTGCAGATTTTCGGCCGCCAACCCCTTGTCGCCATAGGGCGGCACGAATCCTGCCGCGACATGCAGGGCATTGCGCTCCTCGAGCGGCAGGTCGAGCGCGCTGCCGAGCAACTGCACCATCTCGCGGCTCGGCTGCGACCGGCCGGTTTCCAGAAAGCATAGATGCCTGGCCGACACGTTTGCGTCCGCCGCCAGTTCGATCTGGGTCAGCCGGCGAACGCTGCGCCAATGCTTCAGCAGCCGGCTGAAATGTCCGGCCGGGATTTCGTGCGAGTTCGTGTCCGAAGCACCCATGCCGACAATCTAGACCATCGCATCAGGACGGCAATTACCTCCGATGTAAGTGACGAGCGCCGCAATCCCTTGCAGACTGAACCCCGTAGCGACCGAAGTTCAAGGACAGCATGGATGGACAAGAGCGCAATCACGAAAACCCTGACGCAATACATGGCGGCGTGGAACGAGCCTGACGATACGGCCAGACGCGCCTTGCTCGCGCAATGCTGGAGCGACAGCGGGATCTATCTCGATCCGAACGTCTTGCTGGCCGGACGGGACGCACTGGCGACGAAGATCGGCGAGGTGCTGGCCAGCCGGCCCGGCGCGCGGCTCGAGTTCATGAGCGGTATCGATATCCATCACAATATGATCCGCTTCCTCTGGCGCCTGGTCCGCCCAGATGGAACCTGCGGCGACACATCGATCGATTTCGGCGAGATCGGTCCCGACGGCCGGCTGGTCAGGATCGTCGGTTTCTTCGGCCCGGCCCCGCCGCTCCCGTAAACCACCGGGGCCGTGAAGGACTTGCCGGCCCTTCGCAGTTGCCCACTGCCGTCCCTCATGCGATGACGCCCCGGGAAGCAACAGGGGCGTAACATGACTGTTCTCATCGCGGGCGGCGGCATCGGCGGGCTGACGCTGGCACTCAGCCTGCACCAGATCGGCATTCCCGCCCGGGTCTTTGAAAGCGTGCCCGAGCTGCGGCCGCTCGGCGTCGGCATCAACGTGCTGCCGCATGCGGTGCGCGAATTGATCGAGCTCGGCCTGCTCAATGCGCTCGACGCGGCCGCGGTCCGCACCAAGGAGCTCGCGTATTTCTCCAAGCACGGCAAGCCGATCTGGAGCGAGCCGCGCGGCATCGAGGCCGGTTACAAATGGCCGCAGTTCTCGATCCATCGCGGCACGCTGCAGCAGATCCTGCTCGATGCTGCGATCGAACGGCTGGGAAGAGAGAACATTCTCACCAGCCATCATCTCTCCGGCTGGACCGAGACGGAGAACGGCGTGCGCGCCGAATTCATCGACAAGGCAGCGGGCAAATCGCAAGGCAGTTTCGACGGCGCACTGCTGATTGCGGCCGACGGCATCCATTCCGCGGTCCGTGAAAAACTCTATCCCGGCGAAGGCCCGCCGATCTGGAACGGACGCATCCTCTGGCGCGGCATCACCGACAGCGACGCGTTCCTGTCCGGCCGCACCATGATCATGGCCGGCCACGAGATCCTGAAATTCGTCTGCTACCCGATTTCGAAGCAGGCGGACAGCGCCGGCAAGTTCAGGATCAACTGGGTGGCCGAGCGGCACATGCCGCCGACCTATCAGTGGCGGCGCGAGGACTATAACCGCACCGCAAAACTCGAAGAGTTTCTGCCCTGGTTCAAGGACTGGAAATTCGACTGGCTCGACGTGCCCGGCCTGATCGAGAACTGCCCGCACGCCTACGAATATCCGCTCGTCGATCGCGATCCCGTTGCACAATGGACATTCGGCCGGGTCACGCTGATGGGCGATGCCGCGCACCCGATGTACCCGATCGGCTCCAACGGCGCGTCGCAGGCGATTTTGGACGCGCGCGTCATCACCCGCGAAATCCTGGCGAAGGGCACGACCAACGCCGCGCTGGTCGCTTATGAAGCCGAGCGCCGCCCGGCGACCACCGACCTCGTGATGCTCAACCGCCGCAACGGTCCCGAGCAGGTGATGCAGATGGTCGAGGAGCGCGCGCCCAACGGCTACAACGTCGTCACCGACGTGCTCTCGCTCAAAGAGCTGGAAGACATCGCCGCCAACTACAAGCGCGTCGCCGGCTTCCAGGTCGAGGGGCTCAACGCCAAGCCGCCGATCGTCCAGATCACGCGGGAAGCGCCGCGCGCTGCGAGCTAACCGAAGGATCGATCACCTTCGCCGTCTCGACCAGCCGCGCGCTGGTCGTGGCCGTCGCCAGCAGCGTGCCATCCTCAGCCGTCAACCGCCCCTCCACAAAGGCGACGGTCTTGCCGAGCTGGGTGACTTTGGCCTCGCCGGTGATCGGCCCCGGCTTGGCCGGCGCCAGAAAATTCACCGTCATGGTGATGGTCGCTGTGTAGAGCTTTCCGTCCGTCATGGCGAACACCGCCGGCCCCATGGTGTCGTCGAGCATCGCCGAGAGAATGCCGCCCTGCACGAATCCGGCCGGGTTGCAGAAATCCCGTTTGCCGTCGAAGCCAATCCGGATCCAGCCATCCTTCGGCCGCGCATCGAGAAGATGCCACCCGAGCAGTCTTGAAGACGGCGGGGCGTTGAGATTGTCGAGAGCGGTGCTGACCATGGGAACCTCCGTGAGGCTCCCTGTCTAACGCGGGCCTGCTGCCAGCATGGTGTCAGCAGGCTTCGGGCGCGTCGCGCCTAGAGGTCCAGCCCGTGCGCGATGGCCTTGCGCATCACATTGGGCAGCGCCTCCCCGGCGAGCGTTGCGATCGGCACCCAGCGCATGCCCTCCGGCGCCCGCGTGCGCGCAGCCAGTTTTGCGGTGTAGACCACGAGCTCCAGCGGAAAATGAGTGAAGACGTGGGTGACGACGCCCGCCTTGCGGTGCCAGCGCGCCACGCCCTTGAGCGCAGGCGCCTGCTTCAGCGCCGCCTCGTCGTCCTGTCCGGCCAGCCATTCCGAGCCCGGTACTTCGGTCATGCCGCCGAGCAGGCCTTTTTCCGCCCGCGTACGCACGAGGAGTTCATCGTCGCGCGTGACAATGAAGGCGGCGCCGCGGCGCAGGGTACCCGCCTTCTTCGGCGCCTTGCGTGGAAAAATCTCCTGATCGCCGCGTGCACGCGCCACGCAATCGTCATTCAGCGGACACAGCGCGCAGGCCGGCTTCTTCGGCGTGCAGATCGAGGAGCCCAGATCCATCAGCGCCTGCGCACTATCGCCAGCGCGAGAGGGGCCGAGCAGCATCGATGCCAATTCCCCAATCAGCGGCTTGGCCTGCGGCAGCGGCTCTTCGACCGCGTAAAGCCGAGACACCACGCGCTCGATATTGCCGTCCACCGGCATGGTTCTGATGTCGAAGGCGATCGCGCCGATCGCCGCCGCCGTATAGGGCCCGATCCCCGGCAATTTGCGCAGGCCTTCCTCGCTGTCGGGAAACACCCCGCCATGGTCACGCAGCACGGCGACCGCACAGGCATGCAGATTGCGCGCGCGCGAATAATAGCCGAGCCCGGCCCACATCCGCAGCACGTCGTCCTGCGAGGCGCGGCCGAGCGAGGCGACATCCGGCCAGCGCGCCAGAAACTTCTCGAAATACGGCCCGACCGTTTTGACGCCGGTCTGCTGCAGCATGATTTCGGACAGCCAGACCCGGTACGGATCGGCCCGCTCACCCGCCGGCGGCCGCCACGGCAGCCGGCGGCGATGGCGGTCATACCAGTCGAGCAGCTGCGCGGAGCGCGAGGCGCTGCTTTCGGTCACGGCTGCTTTCTTTTTCGTGGCAATCATTGAGGACACATCTCACTCTAGGATTGGAAAGCCGCAATTGCCAGATCTTGCGAACTATAACGCGTTACGTTATAGTCACCCATGATTCAAAGCTTCGCAGATCCCGAGGCGGAATTAATCTGGTCCGGTCAGCGCAGCAGCTGCCGGCCGATATTCAGAACGTGGCGCTCAGAAAGCTTCGTCTTTTGAATCAGGCCCGGGTACTCGGCGATCTCCGTCTTCCGCCTGGCAACCGACTGGAAGCTTTGAAGGCGAATCGTCACGGACAGCATTCAATCCGGATCAACGACCAGTGGCGCATCTGTTTCGTCTGGAATGAGGGAGGACCGACGCATGTCGAAATCGTCGACTACCACGGCTAAGAGCGGGCCTCTTCAAAACCCGCATCCCGGCGAAATCCTTCTTGAGGAGTTCCTCAAGCCGATGGGGCTCAGCCAGAACGGGCTGGCGCGTGCCGTTCACGTGCCACCGCGCCGCATCAACGAAATTGTTCTGGGCAAGCGAGACATCACCGCCGATACCGACCTTCGGCTCGCGCGCTATTTCGGTCTCTCCGAAGGTTTCTTTCTTGGCCTGCAGATGGACTACGACCTGATGCAGCGGCGGCGCGAGATCGACCGCGATCTGAAGGCGATTCGGCCGCGCGCGGCGTGACCCGGGCCGCCGCCACGGTTATAAGGGGCCCATGGCAAAACCCGGCTGGATCTCGGCAAAACCCCTCTCCGTCCTGCTCAGCGACGTGTTTTCGGACGCCTATGCCAAGCAGGGGTTTGCCGCACGCGAGCTGGTGACGCGCTGGGCTGATATCGCGGGAGCCGAAATCGCCGCCCATTCCGAACCGCTGAAGATGCAATGGCCGCGGCCGGTGGAGGGGCAACCGCAGGAACCGGCCACGCTGATATTGCGGGTCGAAGGCCCGATGGCGCTGGAGATCCAGCATTCCTCCGACGTGATCCTGCAACGGGTCAACCGCTTCTTCGGCTGGAGCGCGGTCGGCCGGCTGGCGCTGCGGCAGGCGCCGCTGTCGCGCCGGAAGGGCCCCGCGCCCAGCCGCGTGCCGGACCCGAAATCGGTGGCAAAGGTCGCCGAGACCCTGTCGGCGGTGGAGGACGAGGAACTGCGCGCCGCACTGGCGCGGCTCGGCGCCGCGATCAAGCGAAATTGAGGCTTTTGCGCAGCTCGCCCGGCGCAACCCGCCATTGCCACAACTAGCGTTTCAAGCTAGCGAAGGCTTCTTTTCGTACTTCTTTCGGGCGTGAACGCGCCATTCGGGAGCAGACCTTGATGATCACGCGCCGCGCCTTCACCGCCGCCCTGTCGCTGACCGGGCTGACCGCCCTCGCCGGCTTCTCGCCGCTGCGGCTGATCACGGACGCGATGGCGCAGGGCGCCGCCGACGTCGCCAAGCCGCAATCCTTGCCCGACATGGCGCTTGGCCCCGCCAACGCTACGGTCACCATCACCGAATACGCCTCGATGACCTGCCCGCATTGCGCGGCGTTCACCGAAAAAGTGTTTCCGAAGATCAAGTCGGAATTCATCGACAGCGGCAAGATCCGTTTCGTGTTCCGCGAATTCCCGCTCGACATCAAGGCCGCCGCCGGCTCGATGCTGGCGCGGTGCATCGCCAAGGACGACGCGCCGAAATTTTTTGCCGTGATCGACCTTCTGTTCAAGCAGCAAAATGACTGGGTGGTGAAGAACACCACGGAGACGCTGGCCCGGATCGGCAAGCAGGCCGGCCTCACCCAGGCGCAGGTCGAGGACTGCCTGAAGGATCAGGCGCTGCTCGACAAGATCGCGGCCGACCAGAAGTTCGCCGCCGAGGTGCTGAAGGTGCAGTCGACACCGACCTTCTTCATCAACGGCGAGATGCTCAAAGGCGAGCAGAGCTTCGAGGAGTTCTCAAAGCGCATCAATTCGCTGTTGAAGAGCTGATTCGCGCCGCCAGATTCATATCCGGCCATAAGTCCAGAAAAAGGCTCGATAAAAGCGCCTCAAAAGGCTCCGTAAAACTCTTGGGAAAAGCCCGCAGGGCCGTTGCCCTCCGGCCCCAGCCTCGCCATTGTCGCGCTCCAGAAGAGCCGCAATGGGCTATCCATCCACACCGACATTGCCTTCTATGGTATTGTCACGGCAGGGAGATTCGCGCCCGGCCAACAGAGATTTGTGTTCATGAAACTCACGCGCCTCCGCCTCCACGGTTTCAAGTCGTTCGTTGAAGCCACTGATTTCATGATCGAACCCGGCCTCACCGGCGTGGTCGGACCGAACGGCTGCGGCAAGTCGAACCTCGTCGAGGCGCTGCGCTGGGCGATGGGCGAGACCTCGCACAAATCGCTGCGCGCCGCCGACATGGATGCGGTGATCTTCGCCGGTTCCGGCAACCGACCGGCGCGCAACCACGCCGAAGTGACCATGACGATCGACAATTCCGATCGCTCGGCGCCGGCTGCCGTCAACGACAGCCAGGTGCTGGAAATCTCCCGCCGCATCGAGCGTGAGGCCGGTTCGGTCTATCGCATCAACGGCCGCGACGTCCGCGCCCGCGACGTGCAGATCCTGTTTGCCGATGCCGCCACCGGCGCACGTTCGCCGGCGCTGGTTCACCAGGGCAAGATCGGCGAGATCATTCAGGCGAAACCAGAACAGCGCCGCCGCGTGCTGGAAGATGCCGCCGGCGTCGCCGGCCTGCACGCCCGCCGCCACGAAGCCGAGCTGCGGTTGAAGGCGGCCGAGACCAACCTCACCCGCGTCGAGGACGTGATCGGGCAATTGTCCGGTCAGATCGACGGATTGAAGAAGCAGGCGCGCCAGGCCATTCGCTTCCGCGAAGTCGCCGCCAAGGTGCGCAAGGCCGAGGCCACGCTGTTCCATCTGCGCTGGCTGGAGGCCAATGCCGACGTCGCGGAAGCCGGGCATACCCACGACATCAACGTTCGCGAGATGGCCGAGCGCACCCGCGAGCAGGCCGAGGCCGCGCGCATCCAGGCGATCCGCGCCTCCGAACTGCCGGCGCTCCGCGAGGGCGAAGCCCGCGCCGCGGCGGGGCTGCAGCGGCTCACCAATGCGCGCGAGCAGCTCGACCGCGAGGAAGAGCGCGCCAAGGAGCGCGTCGCCGAGCTCGACCGGCGCCTGACGCAATTCGCCGCCGACATCGCGCGCGAACAGCAGCAGACCTCTGACGCCGAAGTGGCGCTGCAACGGCTCGACACCGAGGACGCCGAGTTAAAGGAAGAGATCAAGTCGCGCGTCGAAAAGCGCTCCGGCGTTGATGAACGCGTTTCCGAAGCGGAAGCGACGCTTTCCGCCGCCGAGCGCATGTTTGGCGAGCTGACCACCGCGCTCGCTGACCTTACCGCCAAGCGCAACCAGCTCGAAGCCGGCGTGCGCACCCACCGCGACCGGCTGGCCCGCCTCGATCAGGAGATCGCCAGCGTCCAGGCCGACGAGCAGAAACTCAGCGACGAGACCGGCAATCTCGGTGACCTCGACGCGCTCGCGGGCGCCATGGAGACCGCACAGGAAACGCTGGCGGTATCCGAAGCCGCCGCACAGGCCAGCGAGACCGGCCACATCGCCGCGCGACAAAAGCTCGAGGCCTCCCGCGCCCCGCTTAACGAGGCCGACAAGCGCGTGCAGCGGCTCGAGACCGAAGCGCGGACGATTTCAAAACTCGTCAACGGCGAGACCAAGAATTTGTGGCCGCCGATCATCGACGGCGTCACCGTCACCAAGGGCTATGAGAAGGCGCTGGGCGCCGTGCTCGGCGACGATCTTGACGCCCCCGTCGACCCTTCCGCGCCGATGCGCTGGACCAATGCGGGTGCGAGCTTCGACGATCCGTCGCTGCCGGCCGGCGTCGACCCGCTTGCCGCCCATGTCGAGGCGCCGTCCGAGCTGGCGCGTCGTCTCGCGCAGATCGGCGTCGTGCCGAAGGAGCGCGGCGCTGAACTGGTGTCGCAATTGAAGACCGGCCAGCGGCTGGTGTCGCTGGAAGGCGATGTCTGGCGCTGGGACGGTTTTGTCGCTTCTGCGCACGCGCCGACCGGCGCCGCACGGCGTCTCGCCGAGCGTGCGCGCCTCGTCGATATCGAACACGAGCTGGAGCAGGCCCGCACCGACGCCGCCACGAGGCGTCAGGCGCTGGAAGACGCCGAGGCCGAACTGAAGGCGGCCTCGGCCGCCGAAACCGCCGCCCGCGAGGCCTGGCGTGCCGCGCAGCGCGAGGCCGATGCGGCGCGCGAGCGCCATGCCACGACCGAGCGTGAGATCAATCGCCACGCCGCGCGCAAATCCGCGCTGACCGAAGCCCATACCCGTCTCGCCGCCGATCGCAGCGAGGCTGAAGCCGCGCATGAGAGCGCCAACGCCGCGCTGGCCGAGTTGCCGCCGACCCTCGACACCGAGACGAGGCTTACCGCCGTTCGCTCCGAGATTGACGGGCACCGCCGCTTTGCCGCGCAAGTGCGGGCCGAAGCCCAGGCGCTGGCGCGCGAGGCCGAACTGGCCGACAAGCGCGTGCAGGCGATCACGGCCGAACGCACCGAATGGCAGAACCGCCGGCAAAGCTCGGCCTCCCAGGTCGCCACCGTCGAGGCGCGTATCACCGAAGTGACGGCCGAGCGCGCCGAGCTTGAAGATGCACCGGCGCTGTTTGCCGAAAAGCGCCGCGCGCTGATCAACGAAATCGAATCCGCCGAAAGCGCCCGCCGCGTCGCCGCCGACGCGCTCGCCGCCGCCGAGAGCGTGATGGCGCAGACCGACCGCGAAGCCAAAGCATCGCTCGAAGCGCTCTCCTCTGCCCGCGAGGCCTGCGCCCGCGCCGAAGAACGCATGGAAGGCACCAAGCGCAGGCTTTCCGACATCGAGCGGGAAATCCACGACATGCTCGAAGTCGAGCCGCATGCGGTGGCAGCGCTGGCCGAGATCGAGCCGGGCGCGGAACTGCCGCCGCTGGGCGAGATCGAGGAAAACCTCGAAAAGCTGCGCCGCGACCGCGAGCGCCTTGGCGCCGTCAATCTGCGCGCCGAGGAAGAACTCCGCGAGGTGGAAACCCAGCACACCGCGCTGACCACCGAGCGTGACGATCTGGTCGAGGCCATCAAGCGGCTGCGCCAGGGCATCCAGAGCCTCAACAAGGAAGCCCGCGAGCGGCTGTTGACCTCGTTCGAGACCGTCAACGAGCACTTCAAGCGGCTGTTCGTCGAACTGTTCGGCGGCGGCGAAGCGGCACTGCATCTGATCGAAAGCGACGACCCGCTGGAAGCAGGCCTCGAAATCATCGCCAAACCGCCCGGCAAGAAGCCGCAGACGCTGTCGCTGCTGTCGGGCGGCGAGCAGGCGCTGACGGCGCTGGCGCTGATCTTCGCGGTGTTCCTCACCAACCCGTCGCCGATCTGCGTGCTGGACGAAGTCGACGCGCCGCTCGACGACCACAACGTGGAGCGGTTCTGCAACCTGCTGCATGAGATGACCGCGTCCACCGAGACCCGCTTCATCATCATCACGCATAATCCGATCACGATGGCGCGGATGAACCGGCTGTTCGGCGTCACCATGGCCGAACGCGGCGTTTCGCAACTGGTCTCGGTCGGCCTCGACGACGCCGTGAAAATCCTCGACCAGAACGTGGCGTGAGCTATCTCACGCCATCCTGTTGACGTCATCGTCCGCGCGAGCGGATGATCCGGTACGCCGCGATAGGTCAAATCCGTGCTGCAACAGCCATTCGTGCAGGCGAGAGGAGCCAATTGGGCATTCCTCCGCCAAGCCTCCTGCAAAGCCGCGCCACTGTTCAATGTTACGATAGGGAACACCGACGACAATCGGTACGCCGAGCTGCACTGCGTCGGAGAGCGTTTCGCGCAATCCCCGGCCCTCAGCCTCGAGTTTTCCGAATTTGTTGATGATCAAGAGATCTGGTTCGCTTTCGAGAGATGAAGAGAGCAGGCCAGCGGCCTCCAATAATGCCCCCCGATCCATTCGACACCCTCGCGCTTCCTTTCCGCGATCCTCAGAAATTTGCAGGACAATTCCTGAGGCCAGCTCCTCAACCTCCATGTCACACCTTGTCCGGTCGCGGATGAATTTGTTGTGCTGAACTATCCCCGCCACAGCGATACCCGCGTCACGAATCTTGTAGCCGAGATCAGAAATTATTCGATCAGCGGCAAGGCCGTCAGAATAAACAATCGCGAGGATCGGATACGGTGTTGGCGCGACGATCATTTCAAGACCTCATCATCTGCTTCCGACCCCACCGTGCGGCCATGCCGCCCGGTGGGAATTTCGTATTGAGGCAATCACGCCTTGTACTCTGGGGTCTTGAAAGATAGCCGTTTTGTCGTCTCCGATGCCGAGGCGATTTTCCGGATATCAGCCCATGTCTGCTTGTAGTTTGGGATGATGAGTTCGTTGACGCCGGCATTGACGACGTTGCCCTGAACCCCGGTCGGGAAAGCAAACAGCATGAACGTCTGGTTTCGCTTTGCCGAGGGGGTCGGCTGCACCATGGCCTGCGTCGAACCGGCATCGTTGAAGACTTCGACGATGTCCCCTGCGGCCAAACTCAAATCCTTCATGTCGGCAGGGTTCATTTCAATGAAGGGGTAGGGCATGCGATCCATGACGAAGTCGTTGTACTGGTCCATGAACGCATTTTGCCAGACCAGGTTCGTTCGACCGTTATTGACGAGGAACCGGTGTTTGGCCTTCTGCTCCGCCTTGCCTGCCGCCTGCAGGCCGCGCCAGGGCGTCGCCATAAAGAACGCCTTGCCGTCCTTGGTGGAGAACTTGCCGTCGGTGTAGAGACGCTTCGTTCCGACGATCTTTCCATCCGTAAAGGCTGTCGCCGGCTCCTGGAAGCCATTGTTGCCCATAACCTTCAGCTTGGCGTAGGTGACGTGCTCGCCGCCCTTTTCGTGCTTGGCATAGCCGTCCATGAAGGCATCTTCTTCTGTTTTCCAGTCGAAGCCCTTGAACTGGTCGGCGTAAGCTGCCTTGCCCTGTTCGCGGAGAACACGCTCCATGTTGTTGGCAAGGCGCGCGGCGATGAGGCAGTCGGGCATAGCGTTGCCGGGCGGGTCCATGTAACGCTCGGTGAGCCGCATGCGCCGCTCGCCGTTCATTGACGTCAGGTTCATTTCGCCCGAAACCGCCGCAGGCAGCCAGACGTGAGAAGCCTGACCGATCTGCGTCGGTACGATGTCGACGTCGACCGAGAACAGCCCGCCTTGCCTGATCGCGACCATGATGGCGTCGACCATCGCCTTGCGGTCGCCCCATGGCACAGTGTTCATGGCGTCTTTCACCATGTCCGTGCGGCGCTTGTAGATTTGCTTCAGCTTGAGGGCGTTCAAGGTCGTCTTGTAGTGATCGCAGGCCCAGATGTGATGAATGCCGCCGCGGCCTTCGATCAGGAGTTTGTCGACATAGGCAGCCGGACGCCCGACATGGGCATCCGATGGACGCGAGTAGCCCTCCTGGTGGCCTCCAAGCCGAACTACGCCGCCGCCGGGACGCCCGACGTTACCGGTCGCAAGCGCCAGATTCACGATCGCGCCATTGGTGCGGTAGTTGTCGTTGCCCCAGATGATGCCTTTCTCGTAGCCGAGCATGGTGCGACGGCGCTTGCCGCCGGCTTTGGGTTCGGCAATCCACTGGGCCGCCTTGACGATGTCCTCGGCCTTGAGCCCCGTGGTCTTGGCCGCGTCCTCGATCGACGTCCGGTTCGCCGCCAGGGCCGATGCAAAGTCGGCAAGGGGTTGATCGCTCGGCACGCCACCCGGGCGCGAGATCAGCGCCGCACCCTGTGCAGCAGGCAGCGTGCTGGCTGCGATGAACGCGTTATCGATCCAGCCCTTGTCGGCAATGTAGGTCAGCAAAGCGTTGAACAGGACAAGATCCGTCCCCGGTTCGAGCGCGAGATGCAACACCTTCTCCTTGCCCGCTTCCGCTTCGCAGGCCGCAACGGTCACTGTCCGGCGCGGGTCGATGATGATGATTCGGCCGGCCTCGACCGACTCGTCCGGGAACTCCTTTTTCTTCTTGTCGACTGACGTGCCACGAAGATTTGGTACCCAGTGGTTCAGGAAGTAGTTGGTCTGGGTCTCGAGCGGGTTAGTGCCGATGGCGACGATCGTATCGGCAAGCTCGGCGTCCTCGTAGCAGTTATTGAGTTCGCCAACACCCATGTCGCGAGTAGCATGCACTTCGGAGTTATAGGCCGGACGGTTGTGGATGCGAACGTTCTTGACCTTCATCGCACCGAAATAGAGCTTTCCAGTGCCCCAGGTATTTTCATAGCCGCCGGCGGAGCCGCCGTGGTCGAACATCGAAACGAACAGGCCATCCTCGCCTTGCTCGTTGATCACTGCCGAAGTTACGCGGGCAACCAGATCCAGCGCGTCATCCCAGCTTGTCGGCTGCATTGAACCATAGCGCCAAACCATCGGGTCGGTAAGGCGTTGCAGCTGCGTGCCTCGTTGCTGCGAGGTGTGGTTCTCGGCCATGCGCGTGCCGCGGATCGAGCCGAGCCCGGAATTTACGACGCAATTGACGTCCGGTTTGATGACGAGTTGGACGTCCTCGCCGTTCTGCTTGACGATGTTGTACATCGATGGCGAATACCACGCAGGCGTCTCCGCACCTTGTTGCTTGGACAGATCGACACCGAACTTGTTCGACTTGGCATCGAATCCGCCTTGCTTGTTGATCGGCCACGTATAAGCCTTGTAACCGCAGCCGACGATGCAGTAGTGGCATGTGACATTGTGTTCCTTCGCATCAGCCGGAACGATCGGCAGGCGATCGACTTGTCGCTTAAAGGTCATCGATTCCTCCCGTCAAAGCACATTGGACAGCCGGCCATAGAGAAGCTCATCGACGCCATCGGCGTAGATGTCTCCCTTGCCGTCGACACGAAGCTGGTATTGCGCGAGGTTCTGGGTGGCGTGCCCCCAGATCTGCTGGCCGCCTTTCTCGCAGTCGTACCGGCCGTAATGCCCTGGACAATTCAGCGTTCTGTCCTCTTTCGAGTAGTTCAACGGAAATCCCTTGTGCGGACATACGGTTGAGAAGCCGACGATATCGCCGTCAGGACCTATGCCGCCCGGCACGCGCGTTCCGAGTTTGATCAGGACGCCCGGCGCGTCCTTGTCCGGATAGGTTACTTCGAGCGGCTCGTTGACCTTGAGCTGCGATACGCTTGCCAGCCGGTTCGACGGATAATTGACCCGTGCGGTGGTGGGGGCGGCGTCGGCTTCGGTTGGCAGGATCGTCGTTGCTGCCGCGCCAGCTGCGGCGATTCCGGCTCCGCTCAGAAATCGGCGGCGGCCGGCGTCGACTAGGTTGCTACACCCCTTCATATGGTTTCCCTCCCGGAGATAATTATTTGACGCACGTTTCCTCTGCAGGAGGCGGGCCAATTTGAAAATGTGAGAGAAATCAGTGACTGCGTGCGCAATTGGCCGGTGCCGCTGCGCGAAGGTGTTCGGCAATCCGAACATGCTGCAACGCCGTTTGTTCGGAAGTCCGACGCGATTCTGTATTGGACGCTGCGCGACAAAGCACCGCTGGCTCCGAGGCGCCGACAAGATGTCAAGACGGACTGATTGATTTCTTCCGAACCCGGCGGGGCCTATGTTTCCGCGCTCAATCCGAGGCGGCGCATCTTCTCCCAAAGGGTCGTGCGCCCAATTCCAAGGAGTTTTGAGGCGGCCCCGACTTCGCCGCCAGTTGCTGCCAGCGCGCGGAGGATGTGGCGCTTCTCCGCGCTCTGGCGGATGTCCTCAAGAGATCCCATTTGCAAAGCCAAGGCGCTATCGTCGCTCTGTTCCGGAAACAGATCGCCAGGCATTACCCATTGTCCCAGTCCGAGCACGACAGCTCGTTCCATCCTGTTGCGCAGCTCACGAATGTTACCTGGCCAGCCGTAGGACAACGCAGCTTCTTCCGCCAGACTACTGATTCCCTTCAATGACGTTTCCACCCGGCTCGCACTTTCCGCGAAAAAGCGCTCCATGAGCCAGGGAATATCCTGCAAACGCTCCCTGAGGGGCGGAGTTCTTACCGAAACAACATTGATGCGGTAGTAAAGGTCTTCACGAAACCGGCCGGCCGATACCAGCTTGGGAAGATCCGCGTTCGTGGCGGCGACCAGGCGCCCCTTGAACGGGACCGGCCGCTCGCCGCCAATGCGAAAGAAGGACTTGTCTTCGATAAGGCGCAGCAGCTTGGCCTGAAGTTCGGACCTGAGTTCGCCGATTTCATCCAGGAAAAGAATGCCTTCTCCGGCCCGTTCGGCATAGCCGAGATGTCGCTGGGACGCCCCGGTGAATGCTCCCTTCTCATGGCCGAGCAGCTCGCTTTCCAGCAATTCTCCGGGAATCGCCGCGCAATTCACGGCCATGAAGGGCCGATCGCCGGTACTGGACATGGCATGGAGAAACCTGGCTGCAACTTCCTTTCCGCTCCCGGTTTCTCCGGTTATGAGCACCGTCGAATTCAGCTTGGCTATCCGCGTCAGAAGCCGCTCAAGGTCTTTTATGGCTGGCGCGAGTCCAAGAACGTGGCTTCCCGTCGCTAGCCTTGGGCTCATCAATTCGCCAAGACGGACAAGGAAGTCGTCAATCTCGAACGGCTTCGTAAAGTAGTCGGCTGCACCTGCGCGCATCAACCGTACAGCCTGATCGATATCACTGTAGCCTGTGATGAAAACGAAGGGAGGCGAGCCGGAGGAACGAGCCGCCTCGCGAAAGAGATCCTCACCGCTGACGTCGGGGAGCCGGATATCACAGACGATTGCGTCGAACTTGTTGGATGACATTTCCCTGGCGGCATCTCTTCCGCGCTGCCACCATTTCACCGTCACGCCTTCAAGGGAGAGACGTTGGACGATGCTTTCGCCCATGATCTGATCGTCCTCAACGAGGCCTATCACACGTTCACTAAGCGACATTGGATAGCTCCTCTACCTGTGGGATCGGTATGTCGAGCTTCACGGCGGTGCCGCCGGAATCCGGATGTTCCACTACAATCTGGCCGTTAAGGTCGGCGATGAGTCGGCTGACGGTCCAAAGGCCCAACCCTCCACCGTCGAGCGGGGGACGCGCACCGGAGCGGCCTGTGAGAACCTCCACCTCGCGGGAGGGCAAACCAGGTCCGCGGTCAATGACGGCAATCGCCAGTCGCTTACCGATAGTTTCCGCTGATACGCGCACCTCCGATCCTTCGGGCGCCGCTGCGACGGCGTTGAGGATCAGATTCAGCACAGCCTGACGGATTGGCGTGCTCGGCAGGCGAATGTCGCCGGTCAAAATATTGAAGATGATGATTTTCACGGATTTCCGTCTCGCTTCAGAGCCAATCAGCAAGCCCAAATCATCGATGTCCGCAGGTGAAAGGTCTCGCATGACGGCGTCTGTGCGATAGATCGTCAGCGTTGTCCGGACGACGTCACGGATGCCGACCAGGCCGCGCTCTAACAACCCTAAACTGCCGTCGCGAACGCTGCTCAAGTGCCCATGAGACCTGAGCGTGGCAAGCGCATTGAACAGTCCGCCGAGCGGGTTGTTGATCTCGTGCGCTAAGGCGGAAGCAAGTCGGCCGAGGCTACCGAGACGCTTCTCTTCGGCGAGCCGCTTTCCCATCTCCTCCCGTTCCTTCATCGACCGGACCAAAGCATTGTAGCCCCGGAACAATCGTCCAAATTCGCCTCTGGTTGCTGACACCACCGCCTCGGGGATTGGCACCGCCAAGGTTTCGCGAGCGACGCCCAGATGCTCGGACAGAATGCGGACCGGTCGCATCATTCGCGCCACCAGGAACCAGCCGGCAGCCGCGAGCAAGATCGTCAGCGCTCCATTGGTCAATGCAAGCGCAATCACAACGTCGCGCCGCTCCGCGGCGAGATGGCTGGTATCAAACGTCGCATAGATGATACCGGCGATTCGACCGGGATATGACAATACGCGCACCGCTTTCGCGCTATCCGCTCCGGCATTGAAGCGAAAGCTTGCCGACTCCGAACTTATGCTGTGTTCGGGTGGAATGGTCGATGCAACAGGATGACGCTTTGGATCTGATGCTGCGATTACGGCGCCGTCGGCATTGGTCACGATCGTCTCTATCGGATGCAGACTCTTATTGGTCGTTTGCGCTCGTGCAATCGCATCGTAGATTTCCCAATTGTCCTCTCGCAGTATCGATGGAGCGATCGCCGATGACAGACCGTCAAGGTAACTTTGCGACAATTCGATGAGGTGCCGCTCTTGGGACTCAGTAAGACGTGAAAGAACCCGCTCGGACAAAACGAGTCCCACCAAAATCATCAACGCAGCGACGGCGAGGGGAACTTTCACTGTGATTGGCCAGGAGCGGTCGAGGAAAATGCTCATGGAAATCACCCAGCCGCCGTAACAAGCGCCGCCTTCGATGCAATTGCGTCGAATGAAGCAGGATCTTCCGCTCCGAAACCATCCAAACGGAGCATCCTCAAAACGGCGCGACCTTCGTCGTCCTTGTGCATTTCCCAAAGAGCTTTAGTGAGAGCTTCGAGGCGCATTTGATCGACCGGTACCCTTGGAGCTGCTATTGGCGGAAAGCCCAGCCATTCTGACGCTTTCAGAATTCGAGTACCCGCGGTCACCTTGGGCTCAAGCTCGGCAACGACCTCGTAAACGTAACCGTCGACGGATCCCGAGCCCGCAAGTCCCGACGCCACCGCCCGGATCACATTGCGATGACCGTAGGTGAAAAACGTCTTCGCAAAGAACGTTTCTGGCCTAAGATGACGCTCGGCGAGAGCCGCCCGCGTGACGAGAAAACCTGAATTGGAGTCAGGGTCAGAAAACGCGTGAATATCACCGCGCAGGTCAAGAATTCCGCTGCCTTTCCGATCCCGGTCGACAATCAGATAAGATTGATAGAGCGGCTTGTGATGCCAAAGCGGGACCGCGACAAGCTGAAGTTCTGCCCGGTGCGCGACATATGGAAATCCGCAAATCCAGGCCGCATCAAGTTGGCCCGAGGTAAGCAGGGCTGTGATTTCCTGATAGGTGCGTCGCGTAACGAGAGAAACGGGGTATCCAGTCGCCCGCAGCAGATAAGATTGCAGCCGCCCAAGGAGTTCGAGGTCGTTAGTGAGAAAAACAGGAGTGAGGCCAAACCGAAGGGGTCCGTTGGCCGCAGTTCTTGTTGCGGCGCCGCCAAACGCCGACGCAAGCACGGCAGATGCAGTTGCTCTGAGCAATTCACGTCTGTCCAGCCGATGGTTCAGACCAACGCCCATGACCTCCCCATGTCGTTTGTTTGCATTTTTACGATCTTAGCGCGGTTTCAAAGGTCGCGAAACAAGCGTATCTACGGCCCCGGCACAGAGCTGGTGGCGGGCCTGCCCTGTTCTCACGGCTTACCCGATGGCCCGTTTTCGCGACGGGCTAACAACGGATAGATGATCTCGCCCGACCTCCCTGCCGAACTGAAAGCCGCGCTCGACGGCAAGCTGCGGGGCTTTTCGCGCAGCGACGCCGCCGGCCGCGCCGCGTCGATTTCGAAAACCTATCGCGACGGCGGCGGCTCCGGCGGCATCAGGTCGGAGACCGATGCACTGGCCTATGCGCTGGCGCGGATGCCCGCGACCTATGCCGCGGTCACGGCCAGCCTGAACGCGCTGGTCGAGATCAGGCCGGACTTTGCCCCGACAAACCTGCTCGATGTCGGCGCCGGGCCGGGCACGGCCACGTGGGCTGCGGCCGAAACCTTCCCGTCGCTGCAGGATTTTACGCTGCTCGACGCCAACGACGCCTTGCGCGCGCTGGCGCTCGGCCTCGTCGCCGACAGCTTTCGCCTGCGTGACCTCAACTACGAACGCGGAGAAGCGCGCGCTGCCCTGACCAGAGCGGATACGGCCGATCTTGTCGTGGCGAGCTACATGATCGGCGAAATCAGCGATGGCGAGCGACGCGCACTCACTGAGCTGATGTGGGAAAGGACCCGCGACACGCTGCTCGTGGTCGAACCCGGCACGCCTGCCGGCTATGCCCGGATCATCGCGTTGCGTGAGCGGCTGATCGCGTTGGGCGCACACGTCGCCGCCCCCTGCCCGCACGACGGCAAATGCCCGCTGCAGCCGCCGGACTGGTGCCATTTCACCCAGCGCCTGCAGCGCTCCCGTGCGCATAAGCAGGTCAAGGGCGCGGAGCTGCCCTTCGAGGATGAGAAGTTCACCTATGTCGCGCTGACGCGCGCGGCGGTTGCACAGCGTCCCGCGCGCGTGCTGACTCAACCGGCCGTCAGCAAGGTCGAAATAGCAGCGAAGCTCTGCACTCCGGAAGGTCTCGCCCTCACAAAGGTGCCTCGCCGCGCCAAGGCGGATTACGCCGCCGCCCGGCGTTGGCGGTGGGGCGATGCCGTTAATTGACCCGGAATCTCAAGATTATCAGGGGCGCAAGGGCGCCCCTTAGTTCGATGCTTTGCATCGCCCCGGACTGACCGCGGAGCGTTGGCCTTGAACTTATCCCGCCTTACATCCGACTAAAGCCATGCCCCAAATCGCGGGCGGGCTGCCGCGCGCCCGGTTTTTCGTCTAGGTTCTCTGCCTCTTCGTCCCACAGGAGTTGTCCGTCATGTCGACCGGCTGGATCGTTCTCGGCGTCATTGTCATCATCGCGTTGTTTGCCCTCGGTGCATATAACCGCCTGGTCGCGCTCAGCCAGCGCGTCAGTCAGGCCTTTGCCGACATCGACGTCCAGCTCAAGCAGCGCCACGATTTGATCCCGAACCTCGTGGAGACCGTGAAGGGCTACGCCAGCCACGAGCGCGGCACGCTCGACGACGTCATCAAGGCGCGCAATTCGGCGATGTCGGCGCAGGGGCCGGCGCAGGTGTCCGCCGCTGAGAACCAGCTGAGCGGCGCGCTCGGACGCCTGATCGCGCTGTCGGAGGCCTACCCGGACCTCAAGGCCAACGCCAACTTCCAGCAGTTGGCGGGTGAACTCTCCGACCTCGAAAACAAGATCGCGGCCAGCCGCCGCTTCTTCAACAACGCGGTCCAGGAATACAACACCGGCATCCAGCAGCTTCCCGCGGCGCTGTTTGCCGGCATGTTCGGCTTCACCCGCAAGGAATTCTTCGACCTCGGCGCCAGCCGCACCGAAGTCGAGGTCGTGCCGACCGTGAAGTTCTGACGCTTCAAACATCCGGCAGAGCAGCCTTATCATGGCCGCGTATGGTCTCTACACGCATATCGCATCGAACAAGTTTCGTTCGATGCTGCTGCTCGCCGGCCTTTTTCTCCTGATCTACGTGCTGGTCTTTGCCGGCGCGCTGGTCGCGGAAGCGCTGATGCATAGTGACCAGTCGGTCGACTATTACCTGATGCGCGCATCGCGCGACCTGATCGCGGCCTTTCCCTACGCGACCGGTGTCGCCGCGCTGTGGATCGTGATCGCCTATTTCTTCCACCAGAACATGATCGACGCCGTGACCGGCGGCGAGAGCGTGACGCGGCAACAGCAGCCGCGGCTCTATAATCTCCTGGAAAATCTCTGCATCTCGCGCGGCATCCCGATGCCGAAGCTGAAGGTGATGGACAGCCCGGCCTTGAACGCCTTCGCGACCGGCCTCAACCGGCGGCAATATTCCATCACGGTGACATCGGGCCTTCTGCAGGCGCTCAACGACCAGGAGATCGAGGCCGTGCTCGGCCACGAGCTCACACACATCCGCAACGGCGACGTGCAGCTGATGGTAGTCGCCGTGATCATCGCCGGCGTCGTGGGCTTTTTCGGCGAATTGTTCTTCCGCATGTTCACCAACCTGTCGTGGAATTCGAGCGGCAGCGGCTGGTCGTCATCATCGTCTTCATCGTCCTCTTCGTCGTCGTCCGACCGCGACAGCAAAGGGGCCGGCGGCGCGATCATTGCGGTCATCATCGCGGTGGTGCTGATCCTGCTGGCCTGGCTGTTGTCGCAAGTCGTCAAGCTGGCGCTGTCGCGGTCGCGCGAATTGCTGGCCGACGCCGGCTCGGTCGAACTGACCAAGAATCCCGATGCCATGATCACGGCGCTGCGCAAGATCGAGAACCGCGGCGAGCTTCCCGGCGCAACGTCCGCGGTCATGGAGCTCTGCGTCGACAATCCGCGCGAGGGATTTGCCGACCTGTTCGCGACCCACCCGTCGGTGGACAGCCGCGTCAAGGCGCTGGTGCAATTCGCCGGCGGTCATGACCCCGGCCCGCTCGCCCTGCCGTCGGATCCGGCGGACGAATCCGACGAGCCGGAGGAATCGGCCGCCGGGCAGCTCCAACCGCCGGTTCCCCGCGGTCCGTGGAGCGACTCAAGCGAGCCCGCAGGCACTCGCCCCGGCCGCTCAGAGGGCCCTTGGGGCCGGCACCGCTGAGCAGCCGGCCCCGGATTAACGAATTCCGTACGAATAATGGCGGTGGCCGTCTAAGGAATTGAATTCTCCCTTGTTTCTGCCATGTTCGCGCCCAAAGCAGGGAATGGGACCTGCCGGGCCGCTCCCGCGGTCGCAGACGCTGTTCAAGGGAATTCCATGGCAAAGCCAGTCGTGATTGTGGTGGGCGCGGACAAGGGCGGGGTCGGCAAGACGACCGTGTCGCGGACGCTCCTGGATTACTTCAGCGCCAACAACGTGCCGACCCGGGCGTTCGACACCGAGTCGCCGCGCGGCACCTTAATGCGCTTCCACCCTGACATCACCGAGATCGTCGACATGACGACGACCTCGGACCAGATGAAGATCTTCGATACGCTGAACGCGGCCAGCCCCTCCGTCACCGTGATCGACGTCCGCGCCGGACTGTTGTCTCCGGCGCTGGCCTCGCTGCGCGACATCGGCTTTCTCGATGCGGCGAAGGCCGGACAGATCACCTTTGCCGTGTTCCATATACTGGGACCCTCGATCGCCTCACTGGACGAAATCGCCGAGACCGCGAATTTCATGCAGGGCGCCAAATATTTCCTGGTGAAGAACTTCATCAACGACACCCAGTTCTTCCAGTGGGACCAGGCGACCTACAATTCCTATTTCCACCGCATCAAGGACGCCACCGAACTGACGATCCCCAAGCTCAACGAAATGGCCTATGAGCAGGTCGAGGTGTCCTCGGTGCCGTTCCTCAAATTCGTCGCCAACAAGGGCAAGGAAGACGAAGCCGCGAACTATTCGTTCGTGCTGCGCGGCTATGTCCGGCACTGGCTCGCCAACGTCTGGAGCGAGTTCGACCGCATCAAGCTGACCGATCTCGTCGGCGCCAAGCCTGGCGTGCGCGGCGGTGAAAAATAGTCGCGCATCCGCCGCGATGGGGGCTGGATTAGCCGAAAAATTCCTTTGATATAGCGGGTGATGAGCCCCACGCCTGTCTACATCATCTGCTCGCCCCGGCCGCTGGTCGGCAAGACGCTGCTCGCGCGGCTCTTGAGCGAGTTCCTGCTGCTGAAAGACGGCGCAGTGTCCTCCTTCGACATCAACCTGAAGGAACCATCGCTGCTCGAATATCTGCCGCGCCTGACCGAGACGGCCGACGTCATGGACACCTATGGCAAGATGCAGCTCATGGACCGCCTGATCGTCCATGACGGGGTCGCCAAGGTGGTCGACCTCGGCTTTCACGCGTTCGACGAATTCTTCAAGATGACCCATGAAATCGGCTTTCTGAAGGAGGCCGCGCGGCGCAGCGTCGCGCCAATCATCCTGTTCGTGGCCGACACCGACCGCGTTTCCGCGCGCGCCTATCCGATGTTGCGGGAGCAGATCCCGCTGAACGCGCTGATCACGATCGACAACGAGTATGTGGTGCGAGGCGAACTGCCCAAGGATATGGGGCTGGGGCGGGTGCTGCGAATAACGGCCCTGCCCTCGTTCCTGAAGACCTATGTCGACCGGTTGACTTTCTCCTTCACCGACTACCTGCGCAACGAGCGGGATTCATCGACCGAGCTGCACCAGTGGATACGGAAGAACTACACCAGCTTTCGGGAGCTCGAGTTCAGCCTGCTCGCGCAGCGGTCGTGAGCTTCTGCACGGCAGATAATATTACCCGGGTAATATTGACGCCGAACGACCGGCCTGCTATTGGCTCGTCAGACCCAACCCACCCCGCGAGGCATTCCGTGACATCAGCGAGAAAGGCAGCCATCGCCGCCTACAAGGAGCGGAAAACGATCGCGGGTGTCTTCGTCATCCGCTGCAAGGCCTCGTCCGAGACATGGGTCGGCCAGACACCCAATCTGGAGAAGATCCAGAACCGGATCTGGTTCACGCTGCGCCAGGGCAGCCACACCTGCCGCACCCTGCAGGCGGCCTGGACCGCGCATGGACCTGACAGCCTGACGTTCGAGGAATGCGAACGGCTGGAAGAGGAAGAGACGCCCTATATCCGTGCTGCGCTGCTGAAGGAGCGCGCGCTGCACTGGCGGTCGCAGCTCGGCGCCGAGGCGGTCTGACGTTGTAGTCGTCCCTGCGAAAGCAGGGACCCATACCGCGTTGCTCTCTCGATTGAGACGAGATGGCAATCGCCTTACACAACAACGACCGACGGTGGCTATGGGTCCCTGCGTTCGCAGGGACGACAAGCGGCGAGTTTCGAGAGATGAAAACTTAATGCCCCTCGAACGCCATTAGCGTGCGCACCGGAACATCCATCGCGCGCAGCTTGGCGGCGCCGCCGAGATCGGGCAGATCGATGATGAAACAGGCCGCGACCACGTTGGCGCCGATCTGGCGCAGCAGCTTCACCGCGCCCTCCGCCGTGCCGCCGGTGGCGATGAGATCGTCGACCAGGATGACGCGCTCGCCGGGCTGGATCGCATCGACATGCATTTCCATTTCATCGAGGCCGTATTCCAGCGAATAGGCGATGCGCACGGTGGTGTGCGGCAGTTTGCCTTTCTTGCGGATCGGCACGAAGCCGGCGGAGACCTGATGCGCCACCGCCCCGCCCAGAATGAACCCCCTCGCCTCGATGCCGGCGACCTTGTCGATCTTCAATCCCGCCCAGGGCTGCACCAGTTCGTCGACCGCGCGGCGGAAAGCGCGCGCATCCGCCAGCAGGGTGGTGATGTCGCGGAACAGGATGCCCTTTTTCGGGTAGTCCGGAATGGTGCGGACGGTGGCCTTCAGGTCGTGATCGAATGTCATCGGTATCTCGCAATCCTCAATTGACTGGTACGTTCAGACGAAAGGCGTTTTCGACGATACGCAGTCCCACCTCGCCGCCGAGCGACATCAGCGATTCCGGGTGAAACTGCACGCCGCCGACCGGCAGGGTCTTGTGTTCGATCGCCATCGCGACGCCGTCCTCGGTGGTCGCGGTGACCTCGAGAACTTCCGGCACGCTGTCGCGCTCGACATAGAGCGAATGATAGCGGCCAATCACGATTTCATTGGGCAGGTTCTGCATCAGCCGCCCGCCGCGCACCTGTACCCGCGACGGCCGCCCGTGCGCGGGGTGGGTGAGCTGGACGAGCTGGCCGCCGAAATATTCGCCGATCGCCTGCACGCCGAGGCAGACGCCGAAGATCGGCAGTTTCCGGTCGAGCGCAGTGCCAATGGTTTTTGAAATCCCGAAATCCTCCGGCCGTCCCGGACCCGGCGACAGCACCAGGAGATCCCAGTTCTTCTTCAGCATCTCCTGGGCATGAACGTGCCGGACCACCGTCACGCTCGCGCCGACCTGGCGGAAATAATCCGCCAGCATATGCACAAAGCTGTCGTCGTGATCGATCAGCAGCACCTTGCGGCCCGAGCCGGTGGCGTCGGGCGCAAATGCCGACAGCGGTTTTGGCGCATCGCCGCGCAGTGCCTGGAACAGCGCCGCCGCCTTGACCTGGCACTCGCGGTCTTCCGCCGCGGGATCAGAGTCAAAGAGGCAGGTGGCGCCGACGCGCACCTCGGCGAGACCGTCCTTCATGCGGATGGTGCGGATGGTCAGCCCGGTATTGATGCTGCCGTCGAAATTCACGGCACCAATGGCACCTGCATACCAGCGCCGCGACGACCGCTCATTGTCCTCGACGAACTGCATGGCCCACAATTTCGGTGCGCCGGTCACGGTGACCGCCCAGGCATGGGTCAGGAAGGCGTCGAGCGCATCGAAGCCGGGGCGCAGCATGCCTTCGACATGATCGACGGTATGGAACAGCTTTGAATAGGTCTCGATCTGCCGCCGTGCCAGCACCTTGATGGTGCCGGGCACGCAAACGCGCGCCTTGTCGTTGCGGTCGACATCGGTGCACATGTTGAGCTCGAACTCGTCCTTTTCCGAGTTCAACAGCTGCCGGATCTGCTCGGCATCGCCGATCGCATCGACGCCGCGCGCGATCGTGCCCGAGATCGGACAGGTCTCGACCCGCCGCCCGTCGGAGCGAACGAACATTTCCGGCGAGGCCGACACCAGAAATTCGCCGTCGCCGAGATTCATCAGCGCGCCATAGGGCGACGGGTTGATGCGGCACAGCCGCTGGAACACTTCGGCCGGCGAACGCTCGCAGGCCTCGGCGAACAACTGCCCGGGCACCGCCTCGAACAGGTCGCCGCGTGCGAATGCCGCGCGCGCGACCTCGACGGTGGCCTGATATTCGCCGGGCGCGTGATCGGCAAAGCCCTGCCGCGGCGTCCTGGCGTAAACGCTCTCGGCGGTGTCGCGCGGCAGGCCCTTGGTGGATTTTCCTTTCCAGGAAAAATCATAGCTCAGCACGACGCCGCGGCCGGTGGCGCGGTCATAGGCCAGCAGGCGATCCGGCACATACAGCACGATGTCGCGCTGGTCGCTCTCCCGCGCCCGCTTCTGCACCAGGTCCTCGATCTGGAATACGAGGTCGTAGGCGAACGCGCCGAACAGGCCGAGCAGCGGGTCGTCATTGGCTGACAAGGCGGCGACGAGATCGCGCACCAGCGACATCACGCTGGCGCGGCGCGTGCGCTGGTCCTCCTCGACCGGCGCCGCCCCACGGATGATGTGGCCGGCCAGGCGGGTCGGGCCACGCTCCGAAATGACCACGCAGGGCTCGCGCAGCACATCGCCCAGAAATGCGATCAGCACCTCGCCGCGCGCATTCAGCGCCGAAAGCGAAAAGTTGGCGCCGACCGTTTCCAGCACCAGCGGCGGATCGGCAAAGCCGAGGTCGAAACTCTCGTAGCGGCCCGGCACCGTGGTACCGGAAGACAGCACCACACCGCGGCGGCGGTCGAGCAGCTCGATCAGGTCGTCGAGGCGCTTGGCATTGCCGGTGAACTGCTCGACGGCGCGCGAAATCGCGAGGCCGCCGCTGGTCCGGTAGTCGCTGCGCTCGGGCAGTGAGAAGGCTGTCCTGTTCATGTGATCCTCTTACGAAACTTCGGGAGGGCGCGCCACACAGGACAAACGAAGGGACCGTCGCACTGCGATGGCGACCTTCGACGATTGAAAAAATGAAATCGCACCGGTCACCTCTTAGGAGGTGCGCCACCAAAGACGGGATGGGCTGATAACGGTGCTCATGGGAGCCTAATCACATCCGCCGCTGGCGATGTCAAGAGACGGACGGGCCAGGACGCCTCGTCCCGGGCCGATCCCGGGGTGTCGGAAAACGGAAAAATTGCGTAGGATTTGAGCAAGCAGCGGCGCTTCCAATGCGCAAAGATTGCAAACAAGGGAGGCAGGCGATGGCATTGCTGGGTCTGGGATATGCCGGTTTCGGATCTGATAACCTTGAGGACTGGCGGCAGTTCGGGACCGGCCTGGTCGGGCTGCAGGCGGTCGAGCGCGGCAACTCGCTGCTGGCGTTCCGGATGGACGACCGCAAGCAGCGCATCGTCATCGACCGCGCAATGGGCGAAGGGGCGCGCTTCTTCGGCTGGGAGGTTGCCGACGGCGCGGCGCTGGATGCGCTGGCGGCGCGGCTGGAAAAAGCCGGCGTGCCCGTCACCGCCGAACCGCAGACGCTGGCCGACGCCAGGCGCGTCCGCAGCCTGATTTCGTTTCACGATCCGGCCGGCAACCGGCTGGAGGCGTTTTACGGCCCCGAGATCGACGATACGCCCTTCACGCCGGGACGTTCGATCTCGGGTTTTCGCACCGGCCCGCTCGGGCTTGGACACGCCGTGTTGACGGTCGAGAGCATCGCTCCTGTGATGGCGTTCTATGTCGACGTGCTCGGCTTCGGGCTTTCCGACTACATCTCAAAACCGTTCCGCGCCTATTTCTTCCACGTCAACGCGCGGCATCACAGCCTGGCGCTGATCGAAACCGGCAGGAACGGCATGCATCATCTGATGGTGGAGCTGTTCTCGCTCGACGATGTCGGCCAGTGCTACGACATCGCGCTAACCCAGGAAGATCGTGTCAGCGTCACGCTCGGTCGGCACACCAACGATTTCATGACCTCGTTCTATGCCAAGACGCCGTCGTCCTTCATGATCGAATGCGGCTGGGGTGGCCGCGAGATCGATCCCGCGACATGGCAGCCGGTCGAGATGCATGACGGCCCAAGCCTGTGGGGCCACGAGCGCGTCTGGCTGCCGCCCGAAGACCGCGCGGTCGCGCGCGAGATGCGCATGCGTGCGGCGGCTTCCGGACTGCGCGCGCCGGTGCAGGTGATGGAGGGCAATTACAAGCTGATGTCGGGCACGTGCGCGTGGTGGGACGGGGTGCGCGGGAGCGGAGCGTGATTGTAGCTGTCGTCCTGCGAACGCGACAGTAAAACCTACTGCCGGTAACACCCCTGCTCGATCTCCTCGATCAAGCCGCGCGCCTTGGGCTTCCAGCCAAGCTGCCGCGCGCGCTTCGCGCGCACGCGGCTGTTGGATGCCATCGTATCCTCCGTCGTGCCCTCGCCCCATTCGGCGGCAGCTTCTGCCATTGACATCGCCGTGGGCGGTCCCGCAAGATCCAGCATGCGGTTGATCGCCTCGCAGGCTTCGCGCATCGAATTCTCGCCGTTCTCGGCGAAATAGAAGCTGCCTGCCGGCGCCTTCTCGATGGCAAGCGCATAGAGGGTCACGAGATCGTCGATATGCACGTTCGACCAGATATTCTCGCCGGGTCCGGCATGCGCCGCATTGCCGCGCTTTTTTGCCAGGCTGATCAGCAAAGGCACCTGCACGCTGTCAGGTCCGGCGCCAAGGCCGAGGCCGTAGATCAGGCTCGGACAGATAACGACCGGCCGGCAGTCCTTGTCGCGATGGGAGAGAATGAACTCGTTCAACGCGACCCGCGCTACGCGCGCAGGCGATGGCGTGACGGCAGTGTCTTCGTCGAAAATGGCATCTGACCGCTCGCCCTTGGCGCGCGTGCCGACAATGCTTGAGCCCGATGTGTGGATGAACGGCTTGCCGGTTCCGGCGAGCGCGCCAAGCAGGCTCTCGACGGCGCCCTTGTGATCGGCGCTCGCCGCATTGACGACGACGTCGGCGGCCTGCGCCGCTTGCGCCAGAATTTTCCCGTCGTCGAGCGTTCCCAGCACAGGCTGGATGCCCCGCGCGCGAACCGCCGCGGCCTTCTCGGGCGAGCGCACCAGGCCCGTTACCTGATGTCCGGCGGCGATGAGATGAGCCGCAACCGATCCGCCGATATAGCCCGACGCGCCCGTGCAAAAGATTTTCATTCACGGTCTCCACCGTCATTGCGAGGAGCGAAGCGACGAAGCAATCCATGTCGCCGCCTTCCTCACGATGGATTGCTTCGCTTCGCTCGCAATGACGAGGAAGCGACCAGTTATCCGAGATGCTTCCTGAAAAACTCCGTCGCCCTGCCCCAGGCGAGTTCCGCGGCCTGGCGGTCATGCACGGATTGCCGCTGCTCGTTGACGAAGGCGTGCTCGGCGTCATAACGGAACAGTTCGAGCGACTTGCCGGCGGCCTTCATGCCCTGCTCGAAGGCATCGACCACCTGCGGCGTGCACCAGTCGTCCTTGTTGGCGAAATGGGCCTGCAGCGGAATCTTCACATCCGCAGGCTTTGCCGCCTGCTCCGGCGGGATGCCGTAGAACACCACGCCGGCCGCAAGCTCCGGAATTTTGGCGGCGCCGATGATGGTCACCGCGCCGCCGAGGCAGAAGCCGGTCAACCCGACCTTGGCGCCGTTGCGCGACAGATATTGCACGGCGCCGCGCACGGTCTGCGTGGTGGCGTCCATGAAATCCAGCGAGTTCATCTCTTTTCCGGCCGCATCCGTGTCGTGATACGGCACCACCGTGCCCTTGTAGAGATCGGGCGCCAGCGCATCGAAGCCCGCCACCGCGAAACGGTCGCACAGGCCCTTGATCTGGTCCTGCAGGCCCCACCATTCCTGGATCACCACCACGCCCGGCGCATTGCCACGCGCAGCGTTGGCGAGATAGCCGCTGGCATCCTTGCCGTCCGGCCGCTTGAAAGTGATGCTGGTACCCATGGGTTCCTCCGCGCTGATTTCTGAATGATTGGCCGGCATTTTGTCCGCAGTGCGCTCCGGAAGCAATCGGGTTGCTCCGTCATTCCGGGATGGTCCGAAGGACCAGACCTCAGGTGTGCAATTGCACACCGGGGAATCTCGAGATTCCGGGCTCGATGCTTCGCATCGCCCCGGAATGACATTGCCCAACAAAAAAGCCCCCGCAGGGGCTTTTCCGAAAATTCGCGATGAAGAAGTGATCAGTGGGCGTTGGCCCAGACCTTCTTCTTGGTGAAGTACAGCAGCACGGTGAGCAGGATCAGGAACACGAACACCTGCAGGCCGAGCTGCTTGCGCGCCTCCATATGCGGCTCCGCCGTCCACATCAGGAACGTGGTGACGTCCTTGGCGTATTGCGCGACCGTCGCCGGCGAGCCGTCGTCGTAGGTGACCTGGCCGTCGTTCAGCGGCTTCGGCATCTTGATGGCGTGGCCGGGGAAATATTTGTTGTAGTAGGAGCCCTCAGGCAGGTTGAAACCGGCCGGGGCCTTGTCCTCATAGCCCTGCAGCAGCGCAGCCACGTAGTCCGGACCCTGCTCCTGGTATTGGGTAAAGAAGTCGATCAGGAACATCGGGAAGCCGCGCTTGTAGGAACGCGCCTTGGGAATCAGAGACAGATCGGGAGGTGCCGCGCCGCCATTGGCCACGCGGGCCGCTTGCTCGTTCGGGAACGGCGACGGGAAATAGTCCGCCGGCCGGCCCGGCCGCTCGAACATCTCGCCCTGATCGTTCGGGCCGTCCTTGATCTTGTATTCGGAGGCAAACGCCGCGGCCTGCGCCACGGAATATCCGGGACCGCCGGCATCGGCGAGGTTGCGGAACGCGACATAGGACAGGCCGTGGCAGGAGGAACAGACCTCCTTGTAGACCTTCAGGCCACGCTGCAATGCGCCGCGATCGAACTTGCCGAAGGGGCCGGAGAACGACCACTTCTGTCCGGGCGGCGAAGCGCCATGATCCTCGGCGCGCGCGTCCTGCACGCTGCCGGCGAACAATCCGCCCGCAACGAGCAGTGCAATCACCGCCGAAGCCATGGTCGCGCTCTTGCGGCCGGACTTTGCCAGCACGTCATCGGCGATCGAATTCGGTACCGGACGCGGCTTCTCGATCCGGGAGAGCAGCGGCAGCAGGATCAGGAAATAGGCGAAGTAGCAGACCGTGAGGATGCGGCCGACGATCACATAGATGCCTTCCGGCGGCTGGGCGCCGAGATAGCCGAGCCCGATGCAGACGACGACGAACATCCAGAAGAACTGCTTGGCGAGCGGACGATATTTCGACGAGCGCGTCTTGGCGCTGTCGAGCCAGGGCAGGAACGCCAGGATGATGATCGCACCGAACATCGCGATCACGCCGGCCAGCTTGTTCGGGATCGAGCGCAGGATCGCGTAGAACGGCAGATAGTACCATTCCGGGACGATGTGCGCGGGCGTCACGCCGGGATTGGCAGGATTGTAGTTGTCGGCGTCGCCGAGGTAGTTCGGCATGTAGAAGATAAACCATGCGAAGAACAGCATGAAGCAGGAGACACCAAACATGTCCTTCATGGTCGCGTAGGGCGTGAACGGCACCGTGTCCTTTTCGGTCTTCGGCTCGACGCCGGCCGGATTGTTCTGGCCCGCGACATGCAACGCCCAGACGTGCAGCACCACCACGCCGGCGATCACGAACGGCAGCAGATAATGGAGCGAGAAGAAGCGGTTCAGCGTCGGGTTGCCGATGGAATAGCCGCCCCACAGCAGCGTCACGATGCTCTCGCCGAAATACGGCACGGCCGAGAACAGGTTGGTGATGACGGTCGCGCCCCAGAAGCTCATCTGGCCCCACGGCAGCACGTAGCCCATGAAGCCGGTCGCCATCATCAGGAGGTAGATGATGACGCCGAGGATCCACAGCACTTCACGCGGCTCCTTGTACGACCCGTAATAGAGACCGCGGAACATGTGAATGTAGACGGCGAAGAAGAACATCGACGCGCCGCTGGCGTGGATATTGCGCAGCAGCCAGCCATAATTGACGTCGCGGACGATGAGCTCGACGGACTTGAAGGCGAGATCGGCATGCGGCGTGTAGTGCATCGCCAGGATCACGCCGGTCAGGATCTGCACGCCCAGCATCAGCGACAAGATGGCGCCGAACGTCCACCAGTAGTTCAGGTTACGCGGCGTCGGATACGCCACGAACGACGAATGCATGAGTCCCATGATCGGGAGGCGCCGTTCGATCCACTTCAAGGCGGGATTGGTCGGCTGGAAATCGGATGGTCCGCTCATTGATGCGATCCTGAGGAAGTAAAACGACGCGACGGGTTAAGGGGTCTCGGACAAGGTCCGAGCCCTTAGCCGATCTGGATTTTGGTGTCGGAAACGAATGTGTAGGGCGGCACGGGCAGGTTGCTCGGCGCGGGTCCCTGACGGATGCGGCCCGAGGTGTCGTAGACCGAACCGTGGCAGGGGCAGAAGAAGCCGTCGTAAGCGCCCTCATGGGCGATCGGGATACAGCCGAGATGCGTGCAGATACCGATCACGACCAGCCACTGGTCATGACCGGCCTTGACGCGCTGCTCGTCGCTCTCCGGATCGGGCAGGCTCGATACAGCCACCTTGCGGGCCTCATCAATCTGCTTCTTGGTCCGGTGGCTGATGTAGATCGGCTTGCCGCGCCAGAACACCTTGATGTCCTGTCCTTCGGCGATCGGGGCCAGGTCGACCTCAATCGGCGCGCCGGCCGCGATCGTCGAGGCATCCGGGTTCATCTGGGAAACCAGCGGCCACACCGTGGCAGCCGCGCCTACGGCGGCGACGGCTCCCGTTGCAACAAAAAGGAAATCACGGCGTGTCGGATGGTCCGCCGAAGACGCTGTCGTCACGATTCCAAGCCCTTTCTTATCTGCAGCCAGCGGAACCGCCCCGGAGGCGCCAAAAGCGCGATCCGGAAGAGGCTGCCGGCGCCCGCGGCCCCCGCGGCGGCAGAAAAACCGCTTTTCCTCCCCCAATCCGGCGGAACAAGCAGTCCAGAATCGTTCTATTGGCACCCTTGCCGTAAGAGCGCAAGCCCGCTATCGGCTCGCAAGCGTGCAATGCACTAAATCCGCGCCCGACCGTGATTTATTCAATACATTTCACCCGCGCTTCCGAAGTCTCGACACCATGCAGATTGCGCTTTTCCAGCCCGATATCCCTCAGAACACCGGGACGATCCTGCGCCTGTGTGCATGCCTGGGCGCGGCCGCCCATATCATCGAGCCGGCCGGATTTCCGACCTCGGACCGGCATTTCCGCCGGGCGGGAATGGACTACCTCGATCACGTCGCGCTTACTCGTCACGACTCATGGCAAAAATTCGAGCAATGGCGTAACGAAGCGGGTTTCCGGCTGGTGCTGTTTACGACCAAGGGAGCCGGTTCCTATCTGGATTTCAGCTACCGGCGGGACGATGTCCTGCTGTTCGGGCGGGAATCCGCAGGGGTCACGGCTGAAGTCGCCGCCGCTGCCGATGCGCGGCTGGTGATCCCGATCAGGCCGGACTTGCGTTCGCTCAATGTGGCCATGGCGGCCGCCATGGCACTGGGCGAGGCGCTGCGGCAGACGGATCACCCGATGGCGGGCGAGATCGGTTCCAGGGAGAAGGTGTGAGCTACGCGGTCAAAGAGATATTCCTGACCTTGCAGGGCGAAGGCGCGCACGCCGGCCGCGCGGCGGTGTTTTGCCGTTTTTCCGGCTGCAACCTCTGGAGCGGCCGCGAACAGGACCGCGCCGGCGCCACCTGCAAGTTCTGCGATACCGACTTTGTCGGCACCGACGGTACGCTGGGCGGCCGCTATGCCACGGCGGACGAACTCGCCGACGTCATCGCCGGGCAATGGACCGGCGACAATACCAACCGCTATGTGGTCCTGACCGGCGGCGAGCCGCTGCTGCAGGTCGATAGCCCCTTCATCGATGCGCTGCATGCGCGCGGCTTCGCCATCGGCATCGAGACCAATGGGACGATCGAACCGCCCGACGGGATGGACTGGGTCTGCGTCAGCCCGAAAGCCGGCGCCGACCTTGTGGTGCGCCGCGGCCACGAATTGAAGCTGGTCTATCCGCAGGCCGGCGCCGCGCCGGAAGATTTTGCGGAGCTCGATTTCGAACGCTTTTCGCTGCAGCCGATGGATGGGCCCGAATTGATCGAAAACACCGCGCGCACGGTCGACTACTGCCTGCGCCATCCGCAATGGCGGCTCAGCCTGCAGACGCACAAGACACTCGGCATCAGATAAGCACTTGGCATCAGATAGGATTCAGATTTTCAAGATGTGGGAACTGACGAAATCATTTCGCTTCGAGGCCGCGCATTCGCTGAAGGGCACGACCTTCGGCGCGGCCAGCGAGGAAATTCACGGCCACTCGTTTCGCGCCGAGGTGAGCGTGCGCGGCACGCCCGATCGGCAAACCGGCATGGTGCTGGATCTCGGCCTGCTCGAACGCAGTATGGAAGAGGTCCGCAAGACGCTCGACCACAAGCTCCTGAACAAGGTCGAGGCGCTGGGAACGCCGACGCTGGAGAACCTGTCGCGGTTCATCTGGGAACGGGTCCAGCACGCCGGCAAGATCACCCGTGTCAGCGTTCATCGCGACAGTTGCAACGAGAGCTGTACCTACTTTGGGCCGCAAGGCTAGGAGATAGATTTTTCCGTCATTGCGAGCGGAGCGAAGCAATCCATCGTGCCGCGAAAAGAATGGATTGCTTCGTCGCTTCGCTCCTCGCAATGACGTAGAGGAAGGTTAGGGAATTCCGAATGGATGTGTCGCTGATTGAAGATCGCAAGACGCGCGCGAGAGCCTGGTTCGAAGCCTTGCGCAACGACATCTGCGCGGCCTTCGAGCGGCTGGAAGACGATGCGCCGGCTTCGCTCTATCCCGGCGACGCCGGACGCTTCGTGCGCACGCCCTGGGACCGCACCGACCACACCGGCAAGCCCGGCGGCGGCGGCGTGATGTCAATGATGCACGGGCGGCTGTTCGAAAAGGTCGGCGTGCACTGTTCCACCGTGCACGGCGAGTTCGCGCCGGAATTCCGTGCACAGATTCCGGGCGCGGCCGACGATCCCCGGTTCTGGGCGTCTGGCATTTCGCTGATCGCCCACATGCGGAACCCGCATGTGCCGGCCGTGCACATGAACACCCGCTTCGTGGTCACCACCAAGGCGTGGTTCGGCGGCGGGGCTGACCTGACGCCGGTGCTGGACCGGCGGCGCACCCAGGAGGACCCGGACACACTGGCCTTCCATCAGGCGATGAAGGAAGCCTGCGGGGGATCGAACGGTGTCGCCGACTACGGCAAATACAAAAAATGGTGCGACGAATATTTTTACTTGCCGCATCGCAAGGAAGCCCGCGGCATCGGCGGCATTTTCTACGACTGGCACGATTCCGGCGACTGGGACGCCGACCTCGCCTTCACGCAGGACGTCGGCCGCGCCTTTCTGAAGATCTATCCCGAACTCGTCCGACGCAATTTCGCCCTCCCCTGGAACGCCGCCGACCGCGAGGAACAGTTGATCCGGCGCGGGCGCTATGTCGAATTCAACCTGCTGTACGACCGCGGCACCATCTTCGGGCTGAAAACCGGCGGCAACGTGGATTCTATTCTCTCGTCGATGCCGCCGGAGGTAAAGTGGCCATGATTGGACTGTCATGATCGGCTTGTCATGACCGATCGCTAGGGTGCGAATCGCGTCATGCATTACAAGGAGCAGATCATGGATTTGAAACCGGGCGATGTCGTCATTCTGAAGTCCGGCGGCCATCCGCTTAGCGTGGTGGAAGTCAACGACGGCAATGTTGCGTGCGTGTGGATGGGCAACGAAGGCGATCTCTTTCGCGAGACGCTGCCATTGGCGGTGCTTGAACTCGCCGAGCACGATACGTCGGATGACGAAGAGGAAGACGACGAAGAAGACGATGACGACGAAGAGGAAGAGGACGAAGAGGACGAGCACAACAAGGTCGCCTGAGCGATTTCGGCGTCGTCCGGCATCCACAGCCCGGCGACGTCGTTTCCTGGAATTGGACCCCGTGCAGGGGATCTGATATTCGCGGCAAGTCGACCGCGGCTTCCCGCGGTCGACAGCGCTGGAAGCGAAATGGCCGTGAAACGATGACCCACCTGCCCCGTGCCATGCTGATCGACATGGACGACACCATCCTGTCAGCCTATGGCCGCCCCGAGATCGCCTGGCACAACGTCGCCGCGGAATTCGCCGCCGAGTTCGGGCCGTTGACCTCGCAGCAGGTTGCTACCGCCGTTCTGGATTCCGCGCGCAAATTCTGGGCGGTCGCGGGAGCCGAATGGCGGCTGAAGCTGGATGAGGCGCGGCGCGTGACCGTCACGCGCGGATTTGCCGCCCTTGCCGCAGGCGGCCACACGCTGCCCGAGGATCTTGCGGTACGGCTCGCCGACCGCTTCACCGCCTACCGCGAAGAGGAAATGTTCGTCTTCCCCGGCGCGCATGACGCCATCGACGGACTGAAGGCGCGCGGCGTCAAGCTGGCGCTGGTGACGAACGGCGCCGCCGGCGCCCAGCGCGCCAAGGTCGAACGTTTTGCGCTGTCCGACCGTTTCGATCACATCCAGATCGAGGGCGAGCACGGTTTCGGCAAGCCGGACGAGCGCGCCTATCTGCACGCCATGCAGACGCTCGGCGTCACCGCATCCGAAACCTGGATGATCGGCGACAATCTGGAATGGGAGGTCGAGGCGCCGCAGCGGCTCGGCATCTACGCCATCTGGATCGACGTGCATGGCGACGGCCTGCCGCCGGATTCCACCGTGAAGCCCGACCGCATCATCCGCTCGCTGACGGAACTGCTGCCCCGCGGGCGTTGATAGAGCGGTTGAAGTTCCATTGTCGGTCTAGATCAGTGCCGCAGCACCGCCGTGATCATGACGACGCCGCCGACCATCACGGCGGCATCGAGGATCGCCGTGTGGATATGCACCGGCATGCGCTCGACGAAGGCTTTTGCGAGGAACGCGCCGGGAATCGCGATGGCGCCGATCAAGAGCGCAAAGGCCAGCACCTGCGCGGTGACGACGCCGGCCAGGCCGAATACCGAAATCTTGATGACGCTGGTCACCACCGAAATCATGGCGTCGGTGGCAATCACCGCCGCTCCCTCGAGCCCCGACGCCATCAACAGCGACAGCAGGATCACACCGGAGCCTGAGGTGCCGCCGACCACCACGCCATAGCCCACCGCGCTCACACCGAGGCCGGTGTCGCCAATCCTGATCTCGCGCTTCTTGGCCAACCGGCGCAGCGGCACGCTCAGGATCAGCATGCTGCCGATCACCAGCGCCGCGCCCGCGCTGCTAAGCCGCGTGTAACCGTAGGCGCCGAGCGCGGTGGTCAGCGCGGCGGCCCCGATCACAATCAGGGCGCGCCTCCGGTCGGCGTAACGGAAATAGGCCACGAAGCGGCTGATATTGGTGATGATCGCCGATATCGCGATGATCGGCACCACGGGCTCGGCCCCGATCAGCGGCACGAGCACCAGCGGCATCAAGGCGCCGGTGCCATAGCCAGCAAGGCCGCCGACGATGGAGGCCAGCAGCGCCGTGCCACCAACCAGCACGAGCTGGCCGAGCGAAATGTCGGCGAAGCCGGCGAGAATATTCACAGCCGGTGGTCGCGAGTGAAACGGGCGGCGGTCTGGTCGGCGATCGCGGCAAGCGCGGATGCATCCAGCGGAAAATCCGCGGCCAACCAGGCGTTCTCCGCAAGCGTCAGCACGTGACCGAGCGCGGGGCCCTCGGCAATACCGCGGGAGATGAAATCGGCCGCCCTCAGCGGAAATTTCGGCGCGCTCCAGCGCTGCGGCAAGGTTGCGAGGTGGTGCCAGCGCGCGCCGTCATTGCCGACGCCCCCTGCCCGCGCCCATGCCAGCATCAGCCGGTCGCGGTAGGGATCCTCGCCGAGCCGATAGAGCAGCTGCCGTGCCCGCGCGTCGTCCTTGCTGGCGAGCCGCCACCAGCGATGGCCCATCGAGTCCAGCGCCTTGGTTTCCGCGTTGGAAAGCCGAAGCCGCGCCGAAACGCGCCTGGCGTCCTCGGTGACGGCGACCGTGAGCGCGGCGAGCCGGCGCACGGCGTTCGGCGACAGCCCCAGCGCGCGTTCGGCCGCGATCATCGCCGCGAACGTCCCGGTGTAGGCGATGCCGCCGAAGATCGGCAGCAGCAGGCCAGCATCCGCCATCGCCTGCACCGCCACCGCGGCGCCTTCCGCGATCAACAGCTTCAACATTTCCATGCGCACGCGCTCGGCGGAAAGGCTCGAAAGTCCCGCGCGCCCGTCGATGCAGGCGAGATATCCGGTACGGTCGGGCTCACCCGCCCCGTAGGCGGCATGCATGCGAAAGAAGCGCAGGATGCGCAAATAATCCTCGGCGATGCGCTGGTTGGCATCGCCGATGAAGCGCACGCGTTTGGCTTCGATATCGGCAAGCCCGCCGACATGGTCGTGCACGATGCCGTCGGCATCGACGGAGAGCCCGTTGATGGTGAAGTCGCGCCGTTCCGCATCGCGAACCCAGTCGCGCCCGAACGCAACCTTGGCCTTGCGGCCGAAGGTCTCCATATCCTCGCGCAAGGTCGTAACCTCGAACGGATGCGATTCGACGACCAGCGTGACCGTGCCGTGGTCGATGCCGGTCGGCACGCATTTGATGCCGGCTGCCTTGGCGCGGCGGGCGATCTCGTCGGGCAGCGCCGTGGTCGCGATGTCGATGTCGCCCAGGGGAATTTTCAAGAGCGCATTGCGCACGGCGCCGCCGACCACGCGGGCTTCCTCGCCATCGCCATTGAGCAATGCGAGCACGCGCGCGGCCGGACCGGATCTGATCCAGGGCGCGTCAGACAGCACGCGGACCTCGCTCATTTCTCGACTCCGGGAACCAGCTTGCCGTTTTCGAGATGCGCGGGAACGTAGGTCGAATCCGGCGGTGCGCCGGAGAATTGCGCGAGCATGACGAAGCTGATCACGACCAATAGCAACGATCCCAGCACCAGTTTGGCGATAAGGTGCGCCGGCCAGGAGGAGGACACCAGCACTCCGGAACGGGTGGCGATCAGGAACAGCGCATAGGCCGCGAACGGGATCAGAAAAATCGCGACCTCGGTCAGGACCGGACGGATCATGCGAGATAAATCCGCTCATACAACACGCGCAGAATTCCCGCCGTCGCGCCCCAGATGTAACGCTCGGCGAACGGCATGGCGTAATAGGAGCGCTCCATGCCGCGGAATTCCTTGGAATGGATCTGATGGTTCTCGGGATTCATCAGGAACGCCAGCGGCACCTCGAAGGCGTCGACCACCTCGCCTTCGTTGATCGTCAGCTTGAAGCCGGGTTTCACGCGCGCCACCGTCGGCAGGATGCGAAACCCGAAGGCGGTTCCATAGAGGTCGAGATAGCCGATCGGCTCGATGAAGTCGCGCTTGAGGCCGACTTCCTCCTCCGCCTCGCGCAGGGCGGCGTCGAGAGGGGAAGCATCGGTTGCGTCGATCTTGCCGCCTGGAAAGGAAATCTGGCCGGCGTGGCTGGACAGATGCGGCGAGCGCTGCGTCAGCAACACGGTCGGCTCGCGGTGATCGACCACCGGGATCAGCACGGCCGCCGGGCGCACCGGCTGCTCGCGCGCGACGATCTCCAGCATGCGATCGTTGCCCTCATCGCCGGTTTTCGGAATGATATCGGGATCGATCAGGCCGGGAGGCACGTCGAAGTTCAGTCTGGCCTGGCTGCGCGCGAAAAATTCCGCCGAGTTGACCGGAGCCGCCTCCATCTTTTTCAGCATCGGCTCGTTCAAACCGCGTCCCTCACCTGCTTCGCGTCCGCCATCGTAAAGAACTCGCCGCCGGACTCGATGCCGAACATCGGCTGACCATCGACCACCCGCTCTTCCCCCATGTCAACCAGATCGTAATAGAGCGCGCGGGTCACTTTCGCCCACAGATCGGCGCGGACGTGAAGGTAGGGCGTCAGCCCGCCATCGGCCGCCATCTCGAATCGCAGGCGGTGTCCGGAATCGCATGGCACCCAATCGTCGACATTGGTACGAAAGCGCAATAGCCGCCCGCGATCAGCAGCCTCTTTTTGCATCTCCACCGCGAGGAAAGGCGCGTCGTCGACTCGAATGCCGACCTTCTCGACCGGGGTCACGAGAAAGTGCTTGCCGTCCTCGCGCTTCAGGATGGTCGAGAACAGGCGCACCAGCGCCGGCCGCCCGATCGGCGTGCCCATGTAGAACCAGGTACCGTCACCGGCGATTCGCATGTCGAGATCGCCGCAGAACGGCGGATTCCACAGATGCACCGGAGGCAGCCCTTCGCCGGCCGGAGTGGCATTGGAGGCTTCGCGCGCCGCGACGGTTAGTCCTTCGAGGCCTTCGCCGCTGGTTTGCCCTTGCTTCGCCATTGTTTGCCCTGAGTCTGAGCGTCTCGATCTGGCACGATTGGTGCACGTCTTTCGATATGTGTTCCTGACGATCTGGTCCGTATTATTGCGGATCAAGTCGCCATATCGTGATGCCGTTCATACCCCGAAATGCCGATAATGTGGGGATAGTTTAATTCAACGAATACATGGCCTTTGCACAGGATTAGCATGAGGTTCGTGGCATGACGACGCAACCAGCGGTGTCATGGAGCGGTCAGACGGTTGAAGGAGAAAGACATGGCGAGTGCAGACGGTGTCGAGAAACTCGAGGATGCGATCGTCCGTTCGGCCGAACAGGTCGCCGGTCAGATTCGCGCCGCAAAGGAGGCAATCTCCACCGTCATCTTCGGCCAGGACCGGGTGATCGAAAACACCCTGGTGACGATCCTGTCCGGCGGTCATGCGCTGTTGATCGGGGTTCCCGGCCTCGCCAAGACCAAGCTCGTCGAAACGCTGGGCATCACGCTCGGACTGGACGCCAAACGCATCCAGTTCACGCCAGACCTGATGCCGTCGGATATTCTGGGCGCCGAAGTGCTCGACGAGAGCAATTCCGGCAAGCGGTCGTTCCGCTTCATCTCCGGACCGGTGTTCGCCCAGCTCCTGATGGCCGACGAAATCAACCGAGCCAGCCCGCGTACGCAATCGGCGCTGCTGCAAGCCATGCAGGAACAGCACATCACCGTTGCAGGCGCGCGGCATGATCTCCCAAAACCGTTCCACGTGCTCGCCACGCAAAACCCGCTGGAGCAGGAAGGCACCTATCCGCTCCCAGAAGCGCAGCTCGACCGCTTCCTGATGGAGATCGACGTCGATTATCCCGACCGCGACGCCGAACGCCGCATCCTGTTTGAAACGACAGGCGCGGACGAGACGCTCGCCAAGGCCTCGATGGACGCGGAAATCCTGATCGCGGCGCAGCGGCTGGTGCGGCGGCTGCCGGTCGGCGACAGCGTGGTCGAGGCGATCCTGTCGCTGGTGCGCGCCGCGCGGCCCGACCCGGACGGTGGCGACAAGCTGATCGCCTGGGGACCGGGCCCGCGCGCCAGCCAGTCGCTGATGCTGGCGGTCCGCGCCCGCGCGCTGCTCGACGGCCGCCTCGCACCCTCGATCGACGACGTGCTCGATCTGGCCGAACCCATTCTCAAGCACCGCATGGCGCTCACTTTCTCGGCGCGCGCGGAAGGCCGCACCATTCCCGACGTAATCAGGCAATTGAAGACGCGGATCGGTTGATGGCCGCAGAGACCAGCCACGAGACCAGGGAGATTCTAGCAATACGACGCGCCGATGGCGAAAGCCGAACGCTCGCCGCATCGCTGCCCCGTCTCGTGCTCGAAGCGCGCCGTATCGCCGCCAATGTCATCCATGGCCTGCATGGCAGGCGCCGCGCCGGCGCTGGCGAGAGCTTTTGGCAGTATCGCCGCTTCGTCTCCGGCGAGCCGTCGCAGAATGTCGACTGGCGGCGCTCGGCGCGCGACGATCATCTCTATGTCCGCGAGCAGGAGTGGGAGGCCGCCCATACCGTGTGGCTGTGGCCCGACCGTTCGTTGTCGATGGCATTTGCTTCCAAGGGTGCGCGCGACAGCAAGCTGGAGCGCGGGCTGATCGTTACGTTTGCACTCGCCGAACTCTTGGTTTCGGGCGGCGAACGCGTCGGCATTCCCGGCCTGATGAACCCGACCGCAAGCCGCAACGTGATCGACAAGATGGCGCAGGCGATGCTGCACGACGATGCGGTGCGCGCGAGCCTGCCGCCGTCCTTTGTGCCGTCGGCGCTGGCCGAAATTGTCGTGCTGTCGGATTTTTGGTCGCCGATGAGCGAGATCAGGACGATGCTCGCAGGGCTTTCGGCCTCCGGCGCCCACGGCGCCCTGATCCAGGTCGTCGATCCCGCCGAAGAAACCTTTCCCTATGCCGGCCGGGTCGAATTCGTCGAGCCGGAAGGATTCGGCGTCATCACCGCCGGCCGCGCCGAGAGCTGGGCCAGCGACTATGTCGCGCGCGTCGCACTGCATCGCGACGAGATCCGCAGCGAGACCAACAAGCTCGATTGGTTATTCTCGACCCACACCACCAGCCGTTCCGCCGCCGAACTCCTGCTGTTCCTGCATTCGGGCATGATGGTAGCCAAGGGAACCGCGCGCGGCTCAACCGTCAAGGCGGGGCGTAGCGCATGATCGCGGGGCTCCCCCTCACCTTTGCGCAACCGCTGCTTCTGCTGGGCCTGTTGAGCCTGCCGGTGCTGTGGTGGCTGTTGCGCGTCATGCCGCCGCGGCCGAGGCGGATCGAGTTTCCGCCGACGCGGCTCTTGTTCGACATCAAGCCGAAGGAAGAAACCCCGTCGCGGACCCCGTGGTGGCTGACGGCGCTGCGCCTCGCCGCCGCCGCACTGGTCATCCTTGCCGCCGCAGGCCCGATCTGGAATCCGCAGACCGGGGTCGGCGGCAGCAACGCGCCATTGGTAATTCTGCTCGACGACGGCTGGAGCGCGGCTGCAAGCTGGGACACGCGGGTCAAGGCCGCGGACGAGCTGATCGCCAACGCCGATAATGACCGCCGCGGCGTTGCACTGGTTCCGCTCTCCGAGACCGCGCGCGACATCACACTGATGCCGGCCGGCACCGCGCGGGTCGCGCTGCGTCAGATTGCACCAAAACCCTATTCGGTCGACCGCGTCGACACGCTCGGCTCGCTCGAGCGTTTCCTGAAGAGCACCGGCGATGCCGAGATCGCATGGCTGTCCGACGGCGTCGACACCGGGCGCGGCGCCGAATTTGTTGAAAATCTCGGCAAGACCATCGGCGACCGCAAGCTGACAGTGTTCGAGGGCGGCGCGGCCCCGGCGCAGGCGCTGGTCGCCGCCGAAAACGCCGCGGCGAAGATGACGGTCAAGGTGCTGCGCACCACCGGCGGCGTCGCAGCCGGCGTGGTTCGCGCGATCGACGCCAAGGGCTCGCCGATCGGCGAGGCGCGCTATGCATTTGGCATGCAGGATCGCGAGAGCGAAGCGGCGTTCGATCTGCCCGTCGAACTGCGCAACGACATCTCGCGGCTGGAAATATCGGGCGAACGATCAGCCGGCGCGGTGCAACTGCTCGACAAGCGATGGCGGCGGCGCGCCGTCGGCGTCGTCACCGGCGCAACCAGCGATACCGCCCAGCCGCTATTGGCATCGACCTTCTACCTCACCCGCGCATTGTCGCCATTCGCAGACGTGCGGCTGGGCGATCGCGGCGCGCCGCAACAGGTGATCGCGCAATTCCTCGATCAGCGGCTGCCGATGATCGTGCTCGCCGATGTCGGCACACTGTCGCCGGAAATCCGCGAGCGGCTGAACGCTTGGATCGATCAGGGCGGCGTGCTGGTACGTTTCGCAGGTCCCCGTCTGGCGCAGGCCGATGACGATTTGGTGCCGGTGAAACTGCGACGCGGCGGTCGCATCCTCGGCGGCAGCCTGACCTGGGAAAAGCCGCAGCATCTGGCTTCCTTCGCCGCCGACGCCCCGTTCGCTGGCCTCACCGTGCCCAAGGACGTCACCGTCAACCGGCAGGTGCTGGCCGAGCCGGATGCGGTGCTCGCAACTAAGACCTGGGCGTCGCTGGAAGACGGCACGCCGCTGGTGACGGGCGAGCATCGCGGCAAGGGCATTGTCAGCCTGTTCCATATCGGCGCCGACTCGCGCTGGTCGGACCTGCCGATGTCCGGCAGCTTCGTCGAGATGCTGCGGCGGATGGTCGATATGTCCGGCTACACCGCAAAGCCCGGTGCGGGCGTTTCAAGCGAGGTGACGAATGTCGAGACCGTGGCGCCGCTGCGCACCCTCGACGGTTTCGGCGCATTTGGACCGCCGCCCTCGACCGCCAAGCCGATGCCGGCGGATTATCGCGACCGCGCCACGGCCGATCATCCGCCGGGCTTCTACGGCTCGGCCGATGGCCCGATCGCGGTCAACACGCTGGCCTCGGCCGATCGCATCGCGCCGCTCGATACATCCGCCTTGCGCGCGCAGCGCGCCAGCTACACCAATGCCGAACCGCGCGATTTGCGCGGCATTCTGCTGTCGTCGTCGCTGGTGCTGTTCCTGATTGACGCGATCGTGGTCGCGATGCTGGGCGCGGGCCTTGCCGCGTTGTGGCGTCGGCGCACGGCGCCTGCCGCCGTTCTGCTGGCCTTGATCCTGTCCGCAACCTCGATCGCGCCTTCGCCGACGCGCGCGCAGGGCAACGACGATTTCGCCATCAAGGCGGTGTCGCAGACGCGCCTTGCCTATGTCGTCACGGGAAATGCCGACGTCGATTCCATCGTCAAGGCCGGCATGGCCGGACTGACGCTGTTCCTCGCGCAGCGCACGGCGCTGGAGGCCGGCGATCCCGTCGGCGTCGATCCCGCGCGCGATGAACTGGCGTTCTTTCCGCTGATCTACTGGCCGGTGGTGCCGGGCGCGCCCAAGCCGCCGCAGGATGCCATCAACCGTATCGACGCTTACATGAAACAGGGCGGCACGGTGCTGTTCGATACCCGCGACGCCATCGAGGCGCCGCCGGGTGAGAACGGCGCGGCGCAGACGCCGGGCATGCGCACCTTGCGCGAAATTCTCTCCTCCCTCGACGTGCCTGAACTGGAACCGGTGCCGCGCGAGCACGTGCTGACCAAGACGTTTTACCTGCTGCGCGATTTCCCCGGCCGCTTCAACTCGGGCCAGACCTGGGTCGAGACCCTGCCGCGCGAGGACGACGACGACGCAGCCTCGCGCCCGGCGCGCGGCGGCGACGGCGTCTCGCCCATCATCATCACTTCGAACGATCTCGCCGGCGCCTGGGCGCACCGCCCGGATGGGCAGCCGATGCTGCCGCTGACGCCGGGCGAGCCGCGCCAGCGCGAATTCGCGTTCCGCTCCGGCGTCAACATCGTGATGTACACCCTGACCGGTAACTACAAGGCCGATCAGGTCCACGCGCCGGCACTGATCGAGCGGTTGGGGCAATAGGCCATGCAATACGGCATCGCGTTCACCCCCCTCGTTCCGACCATCGTGCTGTGGATCGCGCTGGCCGCGATCGTCGCGATCTCGGCGCTGCTGCTGCTCGGGCGGTCGCGCGGGGCTGCCGTGCGCGTCGCGGCGCTGGCGCTGATCCTGCTGGCGCTCGCCAACCCCTCCTTCACCCGCGAGGACCGCGAGCCTCTCTCCTCGGTCGCCGCCGTCGTGATCGACAAGAGCCCGAGCCAGAACTTCGGCACGCGCAACCAGGAGACGGCCAAGGCGCAGGAGGCCCTCGTTGACACGCTGAAGAAGATCAAGGGGCTGGAAGTCCGCGTCGTCGAGGCCGGACAGGCCGACGGCGAAACCGACGGCACCAAACTGTTCGGCGCGCTGTCCTCGGCGCTGTCGGACGTTCCCGTCGACCGCGTCGCTGGCGCGTTCCTGATTACGGATGGCCGGGTGCACGACATTCCCGCCAACGCCGCCGCCCTCGGCTTCCAGGCGCCGGTGCACGCGCTCGTCACCGGGGCTAAGGACGAACGCGACCGCCGTATCGCGATTTCCGCCGCGCCGCGGTTCGGCATCGTCGGACAGCCCCAGACCATCACCTACCGGCTCGATGATCAGGGCGTTAGCGGCCAGCGCGCCAGGATCGTGGTGCGCCGCGACGGCGAGGTGATCAGCGAGCGCACGCTCGTGAGCGGCCAGACCTCCAATGTCGAGGTCGATATCAAGCATGCCGGGTCGAACATCGTCGAGATCGAGGCCTCGCCACTCGAGAATGAGCTGACGCTGGTGAATAACCGCGCCGTGGTCGCGATCGAGGGCGTGCGCGACAAGCTGCGCGTGCTGCTGGTATCCGGCGAGCCGCATTCCGGCGAGCGCACCTGGCGCAACCTGCTGAAATCCGACGCCAGCATCGACCTCGTGCATTTCACGATTCTGCGCCCGCCGGAGAAACAGGACGGCACGCCGATCAACGAATTGTCACTGATCGCGTTTCCGACGCGCGAATTGTTCCAGCAGAAGATCAACGAATTCCAGTTGATCATCTTCGACCGCTACGCCCGCCAGGGCGTGCTGCCGATCGCCTATTTCGACAATATCGCGCGCTATGTCCGCGCCGGCGGCGCGGTGCTGGTGTCGGCCGGCCCCGACTACGCCTCCACCACCAGCATCTGGCGCACGCCGCTGGACACGGTGCTGCCGGCCGAGCCGGTCGGCGTCACTGAAAAACCGTTCTATGCGCACTTAAGCGACGCCGGCAAACGCCATCCGGTGACGCGCGGCCTCGAAGGCTCCGCCAGCGAGCCGCCGCGCTGGAGCCGCTTCTTCCGCACCGTGGATACGCGCAATGCGATCGGCGCGCCGGTGATGACCGGCGCCGACGGCAAGCCGTTGCTGTTGCTGTCGCGCTTCGGCGAAGGCCGGGTCGCGCTGCTGCTGTCGGACCACATTTGGCTATGGGCGCGCGGCTATGAGGGCGGTGGACCACATCTGGATCTGCTGCGGCGGACCTCGCACTGGCTGATGAAGCAGCCCGAGCTCGATGAGGAAGCATTGCGCCTGCAGATCCAGGGCAAGGATCTCGTGGTGCTGCGCCAGACCATGGCCGACAACGTGCCGCCGGTAACAGTGACGTCACCGAGTGGCGCCACGAAAGAACTCACGCTGACCGCAAGCGAGCCCGGCACCTGGCGCTCCACCCTTCCCGCCAACGAACTCGGGCTGTGGCAGGCAACCGACGGCGCGCTGAAAGCCCTGATCAATGTCGGGCCGACCAACCCGAAGGAATTTTCGGAAGTCACGTCCACTACCGAGATGCTGAAGCCGCTGGCGCAGGCGACCGGTGGCGATGCACGCCGCGTGGCCGATGGCGGCAGCATCGATCTTCCGCGCGTGGTCCCGGTGCGTGCCTCCGGCATCTTCCACGGCGACGGCTGGATGGGCGTGAAGATGCGCGACGCCAGCGTCGTCAAGGGCGTCGGCGTGCTGCCGATGTTCGCGGGGCTTGTCGGGCTCTTGCTGCTGCTCGGCGCGTTCGCGGCGACCTGGGTGCGCGAGGGGCGCTGAGCGCTAGCCTCGCAAGCCCGATCGTTGCATCAATCACACAACGCTCGCCGTTTCAGTGATGCCCACCTGCACTGCGGTTGACTTCGCGCTTCCCTTCCGATGTTATAATATAACATTGGGACGACCCGGATGAACTGGTTCCGAAAACACGTGAAAACCGGCTCGCGGCTGGCGCTGTTTGCGCTCGCGATCCAGTTTGCGCTGTCGTTCGGGCACTTCCATGGGGCGGCAGCGCAGACGGTTCGGCTCGGCCTGACGGATGGCGATCTCGCCATTGCCGCCACGCTCGCCACGCCGGGGGCGCACTCCGAAGCCGCACAGCTGCCGTCCAACCACGATACCGATCAGCAAACCTCCGACTGCGCGATCTGCGCCGTCCTCTCGCTGGCGAACAATTTCCTGTTCGCCACGCCGCCGCTACTGGAGCTGCCGCAGGCGGTCGAGCTGCTGCACCTGACCGCCGGCGCCGAGTTCACGCATCTCGGCTCGCTGCATCCCGCGTTCCAGTCCCGCGCGCCTCCCGTCTCCTGACCTCGATTGATTGATGCACTCCCGAGGGATTGCCGCCTAGCGCGGTTTCCCGAGGGAAAATCGGAATCGATCCGTCGCACATCGACGGAATCAGGATCGGGACAATGACATCAAAGAAGAAACGAGCGTTCCATTTCGGTGGAGCAAGCTGGCTGTTGCTGTGCGCGATGGCGGACGGCGCGATGGCGCAGGATGCGGCAGCGCCATCCGCCTCGACACAACTGCCTGAAATCACCGTGACGGCGCCGAGCCCGATCGTGCGGCGCAAACCCGCGCCGTCGCGAACGCCGGCGCGCGTCGCCCGCACCGCGCCCGGCCAAAACCGGCAACCGGCGGCAGAGCCGCAGGCCGCACCGGTCGCCGCCGCGCCCCAACAGGGCGTGCTGCCCGTCGTCACTGATCAGTTCGCGACCGTCACGGTCGTGCCGAACGAGGAAATCCGCCGTTCCGGCGGCGCGACGCTCGGCGATCTCCTGTTTTCAAAACCCGGCATCACCGGCTCCAGCTTCGCGCCGGGCGCCTCCAGCCGGCCGATCATCCGGGGACTCGATGTCAACAGGGTAGGCATCGTCGAGAACGGCACCGGCGGCGGCGGCGTATCCGATCTCGGTGAGGATCATTTTGTGCCGATCGATCCGCTCGCCACCAACCAGGTCGAGGTCGTGCGCGGGCCCGCAGCCTTGCGCTACGGCTCGACCTCGATCGGCGGCGTCGTCAGCGCCACCAACAACCGCATTCCGGAGGCCTTGCCCTCCTGCCCGGCCGCGCCGTTCCAGAGCTACGGGCTGCCAGCGAAAGCGCCGCTGGCGGATGCGCAATCCGCATCATGCGCGACCGTCGAGACGCGCACCGCCGTCAGCTCGGTCGATCGCGGCGTCGAAGGCGGTATCCTGCTCGATGCAGGCGGCGGCAATTTTGCCGTCCACGCCGACGCCTACGGCCGCAAGGCCGGCGACTACAGCATTCCAGGCTATCCCTATTTGTTCGACCAGACGCGGCCCGTGAACGGAAAGCAACCGAACTCGGCCGCGCAAGCCGATGGCGCTTCGGTCGGCGGCTCCTACATCTTCCATGGCGGCTTCATCGGCGCCGCGATCACGCAGAACGATTCGCTCTACCGCATCCCCGGCATCGACGGCGCCGATCACCAGACCCGTATCGACGCGCACCAGACCAAGTTTTCGGCCAAGGGCGAATACCGGCCGGACGCGGCGGCGATCGATGCCGTCAGGTTCTGGGCCAGCGCGACCGACTACAAGCACAACGAAATCGGCCTCGCCGATCCCGCCGATCTCTCGTCAACAGGCGTGCGCCAGACCTTCACCAACAAGGAACAGGAAGGCCGCGTCGAGCTGCAGATGGCGCCGTTCAACGCACGCTTTGCCGCCGTCACGACCGCGTTCGGCCTGCAGGCAAGCCACCAGCAACTGACGGCGCCAAGTCCGGACGATCCCGGCAGTCCGCTCAACGGATTGTGGGATCCGAACAAAAACACCAAGGTCGCGGGCTATGCCTTCAACGAACTCAAGTTCAGCGAGACCACCAAGGCGCAGATCGCCGGCCGCATCGAGCATGTCAGCCTCAGCGGGACGACGCCGTCGTTCATTCCTGATCTGTTCGACCTCAACGCCAATCCCGGCGATATCGGTCCGCCGATCGCACGCAGCCTGAACTTCACGCCGAAGAGCGCGAGCATCGGCCTGATCCAGAATTTGCCGGGCCAGCTGGTTGCCAGCATCACCGCTCAATATGTCGAGCGCGCGCCGAAGCCTGCGGAATTGTTCTCGCGCGGCGCGCACGACGCCACCGGCACGTTCGATATCGGCAATCCCAACCTGGGTCTCGAAACCGCCAAGACAATCGAGATCGGCTTGCGACGGGCGACCGGGCCTTTCAGGTTCGAAGCGACGGCCTACTACACCAAGTTCAACGGCTTCATTTACCGTCGCCTCACCGGCAACACCTGCGAGGATGTCGCCTGTGTCGGGCCCGCCGATCCGGCTGCTCCGCTCGAGTTGAATCAGGCGATCTATTCGCAGCGTGACGCCACCTTCCGCGGCGGCGAGTTCCAGAGCCAGTTGGACATCGGCCCGCTCAACGGCGGCATCTGGGGCATCGAGAACCAGTTCGACGTGGTGCGCGCGACCTTCAGCGACGGCACCAATGTCCCGCGTATCCCGCCGGTGCGCGTGGGTGGCGGCCTGTTCTGGCGCGATGCCAACTGGCTGACGCGGATCAACCTGCTGCATGCCTTCGCGCAGAACGACATCGCCCCGATCGGCGAGACACAGACCGCGGGCTATAATCTGTTGAAGGCGGAGGTCAGCTACAGGACGAAGCTCGATCCATCCTGGTTCGGCGCGCGGGAAATGACGGTCGGTCTCGTCGGCAACAACCTGCTGAACGAGAACATCCGCAATTCGGTGTCCTACACCAAGGACCAGGTTCTCATGCCGGGCATCGGCGTGCGCGCGTTTGCCAATCTGAAGTTCTAGAGCAGGTGCTGACGGGTGGCGTTAGCTGGTGGTACCAGCTAACGTCGGCATGGATGATGTTGGATACCCGATATCGCACCGTTCAGGATATGCCTTGCCCGACGCGAGCTGACGAACACGGATAGATGGCCTCGCCGATCAACATTCCCGTCTACAGCGATGCCCTCGTCCTGCTCGGCACCGCGGGCATCGTCATTCCGTTGGTGCGCCGGTTCGGCTTCAATCCCGTCCTCGGCTATCTCGTAGCGGGCGCGATCCTCGGTCCCCTGGGACTCGGCTCGTTTATCGGCCAATTCCCGTTCCTGTACTGGTTCATCGTGGTTGACGCCAAGAACGTCGCCGGTATCGCAGAACTCGGCATCGTGTTCCTGCTGTTCCTGATCGGCTTGGAACTGTCCTATGAGCGGTTGAAGACGATGCGCCGCCTGGTTTTCGGACTGGGCAGCCTGCAGATCGTGTTCTCCACAGCCGCAATCGGCGCCGCCGTGATCCTTGCGGGCGGCAAGCCGCCGGTGCCGCTCATCGTCGGTGCCTGCCTGGCGCTGTCGTCGACCGCCATCGTCGTCGAAGTGCTTTCCAGGCAGGGACGGCTGAACACGACCGCTGGCCGCGCCAGTTTCGCGATCCTGCTGGCGCAGGACCTGGCGGTGGTGCCGCTCCTGCTGTTCATCTCGATTTTCGGCACCGGCGAATCCGGTTCGGTTGTTGGCACACTCCTGCTGGCGCTCGCTAACGCCGCTATCGCGCTCGGCGTGATCGTCGTCGTCGGCCGCGTGGTGATGCGGCCGCTGTTCCGTCTGGTCGCATCCGTGGGCATGAGCGACCTGTTCGTGGCCACCACGCTGTTCGTGATCGTCGCAGCCGGGGTGGCCGCCGCCGCGGCCGGCTTCTCGATGGCGCTTGGCGCCTTCATAGCCGGCCTGCTGCTCGCCGAGACCGAATTCCGCAAGGCGATCGAGACCGCCATCGATCCTTTCAAGGGACTCCTGCTGGGCCTGTTCTTTTTTACGGTCGGCATGAACATCGACTTCCGCGAGCTTGCCCGCGATCCCGTTTGGCTGCTTGGAAGCGCCGTCGGACTCGTTGCCGTAAAATCCATCATCCTCATCGCCCTCACCCGGCTGTTTCGCCTTTCCTGGCGAGCGTCCATCGAAACGGGCCTCCTGCTCGGCCCGGGCGGCGAGTTCGCCTTCGTCGGCATCGGCATGGCGACAACGCTCGGTCTGATCGATGCCAAGGTGTCGAGCTTCACGGTCGCGCTGACGTCGCTGACCATGCTGCTCATTCCTGCGCTTTCCCATGTGGCGCGGCGGCTCGCGCCAATGATGCACGAAGACAGGCAACTCGACCCCGAGCTGACCGTTGCACCGAGCGGAGGCACCAACCATGCCATTGTCATCGGACATGGCCGGGTGGGACAGGTCGTCTGCTCTATGCTCGATCGGCACAAATTCCAGTACATTGCCGTCGATAATGACGCTGCGGCCGTTCCGGAGCAGCGAAGGCAGGGCCGCACCGTTTATTATGGTGATGCGACAAATCCGGAGTTTTTGAAGAGCTGCGGCCTCATGGACGCGGCGGCGGTCATCGTCACCATCAGCGAAGCCAAGGGCATCGACGAAATTGTCGCGCAGGTCCGCGCGCTCAGGCAAGACATGCTGATAGTGTCGCGCGCCCGCGACGCGGAGCATGCGCGGCATCTTTATCAGATCGGCGTTACCGACGCGGTGCCCGAGACCATCGAAGCAAGCCTGTTGTTGTCCGAAGCGGCCCTGATCGGCCTCGGCGTGGCAATGGGACTGGTCGTCGCGTCCATCCACGAAAAGCGCGAGGAATTCCGGCACGAGTTGCAGCAGGCCGCGGGAGGTACCCGGCCTGTGGGAGAGACGACTGGCGTCAAAAGGAAACGCTGACCTGAGAACGACGCCGGGCGGCTCGGCCGTCCCGGCCGACGCGCTACGCTACCGCGCCTTGCTCCAGTCCGGCCGGATATCGCCGGAGACGCCGTCGAAGGCGCCCTCGACCAATTCGGCCACCAGCAAACGGCTGTAGTCGACGGGACCCGGCATGATCGCCCGTCCCTTCGGAATGACCTTGAAGCCGACGCGGCTGTAATAGGACTCGTCGCCGACCAGAATGACCAGGCGATGGCCCTTGGCCTTGGCATCCTGCAGCGAGCGGTCGAGCAGCATGCGACCAACGCCGCGCTTTCGGAACGGCGGCTCGACCGTCAACGGCCCGAGCATCAGGGCCGGCCTGTCGCCGATACAAATCGGCAACTGGCGCACGGAGCCGACCAGCAATGTGCCGATCCGCGCCGTGAACGAGAGGTCGAGCAGGTGATCGACATGCTCGCGCAGGCGGTAGGCGCTCAGCACGAAACGGCCGGGACCGAACGTGCGCTCGTGCAGGCGTTCGATCGCCTGCGCGTCCTTTGGTGTTTCGGGCAGGATGGTGACGTCAAGTTCGCTCATGATGGGGCGCGGGATAGCATCTGCCGGCGGCGCGGTCCATCGCCGGAGACGGCAATCCCCGTATTGCCTTAATCCCTTTTGATGGCCGGCTGGGACAGATAGGCCAACAGCTTCATCTCGCGGCGGCCACGCGTCACCGTATCCAGCACCAGCCCCGAGGATACCGACAGCACCGCCACGATCATCAGGCCCATCGACAGTACCGCGGTCGGTAGCCGCGGCACGAGGCCTTCCTCGAGATAGGTGATGATCACGGGGATCGCGAGGCCGATCGAGACCAGCATCAGGAACACGCCGATGACCATGAAGAATCGCAGCGGCTTTTCCGACCGATACAGCTTCAGGATGGTGCCGAGAATCCGGAAACCGTCGCGCCAGGTGTTGAGCTTGCTGAACGATCCCTCGGGGCGGGCATAATAAGGGGTCTCGATTTCCACCACCGGCAGCGCCAGTTCGAGCGCATGCACACTGAGCTCGGTTTCGATCTCGAAACCGTCCGACAGCACCGGAAAGGATTTGACGAAGCGGCGCGAGAACACGCGGTAGCCAGAAAGGATATCCTTGAACGCTTGGCCGAACACCGCGGACAGGAAGCTCGTCAGCATCCAGTTGCCGGTGCGATGGCCGGGCCGGTAGGCGGCGACCGACTGGTCGACGCGAAAGCCCACCACCATGTCGAGATGATCGTTGACCAGCGCATCGATCATGCGCGGGGCGCTCGGCGCGTCATAGGTCGCGTCGCCGTCGACCAGCACATAGACGTCGGCATCGATATCGGCGAACATGCGCCGCACCACGTGTCCCTTGCCCTGCCGACGCTCGCTGCGCACGATGGCGCCGGCCGCGCCCGCCACCGCGACGGTACCGTCCCTGGAATTATTATCATAGACGAAAATCTCGGCCGTCGGCAGCGCCTTGCGGAAGTCGGAGACCACGGTGGCGACCGCTGCTTCCTCATTGAAGCACGGCACCAGAACCGCAACCCGCAGCGCTGGTATGGTCATCGCACGCTCACCGAATTAAGTCCGTCCATGGCGCGTCATACCGCAATCAGGCGTTGGCCGGTTGAGGGAAGGCCGCACGGTCCGCGGCCCATTCGCCGCGCAGATCGAGCGTTGCGAACAGCAAAGTCCAGAGCGAGAGCATGTCGATCGGAATGATATAATATGGCGTAAATATCGGATGGGTCATGAAGAAAATCAGGTTTACCGCGAGGTTCACGGCGACCAGAAGGGCGACCTGCCGCGCGCGGCCCCGATCGAAGCGCCAGAGCCAGGCGGTCCAGGCGACCGATATCGCCAGCAAGGTGAATTGAACGTCAACGAGATAGCTCCAGAGTACGGCCGGATTCAGCTCGGGCGGTGTGACGTCGACGCTGCCATAGGTGGTCGAGAACGGACCACCCGCATTGATCGCATTCGCGATCAATGTCGGCGCGATCCCGATAAGGAAGGCGATAGCGAATGACGCCCCCTGCAGGAAAGTCTCCTTGCTGCGCGCCAGCAGGAACGCGCCGGCAAGATACAGGCAATAGCCCGCGGCCAGAAACAGGTTCGGCAGACGGAAATTGACGGATAGGCCGATCAGCAAACCCATCAGCGCGATAACCAGCAGCCGTTGCCGCGGATGTCCTGCGAAGGACTTCACGGTGAGAAAGCCTGCGGCCGCGCAGACCATCATGGTCGGCGGCACCGAATAGCTCGCCTTGCTCGGGTTGATCATCAAGTAAAGCGCAGCAAGCCCGAATACCGCAGCCAGCGCGAGCGAAGCCGGGTCGCGTGCGCGGAACAAGGCAAGCAGCGCGAAGGCGAGGATCGTCAGGTTAGCCAGCACATAGAGCGGGATCACCTGAAACCCCTCGCGAAACAGCGCCAGCGCAAATCCGGTGCCCGGCGGGTATTGCATGACATATTTGTCGGCCGCCGGAATCAATGTGTGGCAGGGGATGCGCTTCACATTGTTCCATTCCGCATAGCCGATCGCCTTCAGCTTGTTCTTGAGATAGTCGTCGTCGTCGAAAACGATGTTGGTATCGATGCCGCCAAGGCCATATTTCTGGAACAGATGCGCCTGCCGCAGATAGCAGACGTCGTCATAGACGCCGCGGCTTTCGCTCCAGCGCGACATCGTCCAGACATTGCTCGCCAGCACCGCGAGCAGGCCGAAGCCGCAGAGGAGCCTGAAAATTTTTATCCTGCCCATGCCGAACCCTGTTTGTCCGCTTCTAGGCGCTGCAAAGCCGCGGGGCAACCGCGCCACGCGTCAGCGCCACGTCGCGATCGGCGCTGCTCCGTCCAGCACTTCCGCGATCCGCAGCCGTGTGCCCAGGGTCGTCTCCGCCGGCAGTGCGCCGGCATCATAGAACCCGCACTCGACGATCTCGTGGTTGGGCTTCGGCAGGCGGTCCTGCCGGAACTGCCTGACGACATAGACCGCGATATGGTCGCGGCGGGACACGTGGCCGTTGAGGAACAGGCCGTGCAGGACCGGCTCCCCGGTCAGTTCAATCCGCCCCTCTTCCACCAGTTCCCGCCGCAAGGCTTCGAGAAAGGTTTCGCCGACCTCGACCCCGCCGCCCGGCAGGTGCCAGCCGGCGACATAGCTGTGCCTGACCAGGAACACCTTGTCGTCACCATCGAGCACGACGCCACGAACCCCCAGCGTCATGCCGCGGGCCATCCGCCAATAGAGGTGGAAGGCCCGCCGCAATTGCGGTTCGAGGCGTTTTCGCAAGTGCTGCAGCGCCGTCACGCAAACCTCGGATGGACAGCTATCACGTTTGATCCTTATATCGCCGCTATGATCGTGCGACGGCTCTATATCACGGAGAATGCGGCGGAGCGCGAATGACCGATACTTTCACGTTGGCGCATCTGTCCGATCCGCATCTGCCGCCATTGCCCGAGGCGCGGCTTCGGGATCTCGCGGGCAAGCGTGCGCTGGGCTATCTCAACTGGACTCGCAACCGCCACAAATATCACCGCCGCGAGGTGTTGGACGCGCTGGTCGCCGACATGCAGGCGCAGCGGCCGGACCATATCGCGGTGACCGGCGATCTCGTCAACCTGGCGCTGGAGGCGGAATTCACCCCGGCGCAGGCCTGGCTCGAAAGCGTCGGCACGCCGCAACGGGTCACGGTCGTTCCCGGCAATCACGACGCCTATGTGCGGGCGACGCGGCATCGTTTCGCCGGCGCGTTCGAGAAATATCTGCGCGGCGATGCCGCGGCGGACGGCACGACGTTTCCGTTCGTGCGCCGGCGCGGGCCGCTGGCGCTGATCGGGGTGTCCTCGGCGGTGCCCACGCTGCCGCTGATGGCCACCGGCCGGCTTGGCCGCGCGCAACTTGATGCGCTGGACCGCGATCTGGCGCAGATGTCCGCCGATGACGCCTTCCGGGTGCTGCTGGTGCATCATCCCCTGCATTCGCATTCGCGGATGAAGCGGCTCACCGATTCGAAGGCGCTCCGCGCCGTGCTGAAGCGGCGCGGTGTGGAACTGGTCCTGCACGGCCACGACCACATCCATTCGACGATGTGGCTCGAAGGCGCCGACCGCCAGATCCCCGCGGTCGGCGTACCGTCGGCCTCGGCGCTGGCGCACCGGCACTATCCGGCCGCGGCGTACAATCTGTTTTCGATCGCGCGCGAGGGCGAAAAATGGCGCTGCGTGCAGACCGTGCGCGCCATCGACGCCGACTTCCGCGTCAAGGAGATTAAGCAGGCGACGCTGCTCTAGAAGTTTTTCAGACTCGCATACAGCGCCAATCCGAACAGCGCCACCGCGCCCAGCACGAAGCCGAGCACGAACATGCCGAAGCCGCGGCGGCGAGGCTTTTTTTCCACGGCCGGCTCGTCCACGGGCGTTGCCACCATCGCATGTTCCCGCTCGATCATGCGGCGCGCGACATAGCCGGTGACGGCATCGACGATGACCGGCACGTCATGCGACTCGGCGATCACGATGCGGCCGAAGCGGGTATCCTGCACGAAGCGATAGATGCGCTTGTCGCGCCCCATCACCACATGCGCCACCACGTCGATCCACAGCCGCGGCGTCTCGCCCTCGCTGACGCCGCGATCGAACAGATCGACCTGCTCGGGCACCTCGGCAAACAGCGGATCGAGCGCCTCGTTCAGGATCTCGAGCCGCGCGACTTCGGCATCGCGCAGTTCGACCACGACGCCGGTGCGGTCGGCGGCCTCGATGCGGGCCTGGCGGAGCGCGTCGCGCAGCCGCGTCGGTCGCATGTCGCGGGCCTCGTTGCCGGTGTTTTGCGCTTCTGCCATCGGTAGCCGCCTTTATCCTGAGAGGGTGGGCCCGGTTAACCTAGCAGTAACTACCTTGCGCGCAATGGCTGTTTGTTTGCAATAGCTTAGCGGTCCACCGGGTTTCGAGTCGGCGGCGAGGTCCCTCACCCCGGCCCGCTCCACGCCGCTTTGAGAACGCAAACGGCCCCACCCGGATTTCCGGATGGGGCCGCCTGTCCTTGGCGTTTCCCTAGATTTTTATCGGCAGGCGTCAGGCCGAGACGCGGGAGGGCTCTTCGACGATCGAAAAGCGCACGCCGGCCTTGTGGCGGTTCTCTTCCGAGACCGCGCGCCAGGCATCCTCGGCCTCTTTGCGGGTCTTGAAGGGTCCCTGTACCTGGGCCGAGCCTTCCACGAGCTTGTGGAAGTTCATCGATCCGAACTCGCCGCCAATCACCCAGAAATTGCTCTTCGTCATGACTAGTCTCCTGCTGTTGACCGGCTGTTACCGTTAGCCGAACTGGTTCATCGTGTTGTGGGCGCCGCCCGCCTTCAGAGCGGCTTCACCTGCGAAATATTCCTTGTGATCGTCGCCGATATCGGAGCCGGCCATGTTCTGATGCTTGGCACAGGCGATGCCCTGACGGATCTCCTGGCGCTGAACATTCTTCACATAGCCCAGCATGCCCTGCTCGCCGAAATACTCTCTTGCGAGATTGTCAGTCGACAGAGCTGCCGTGTGATAGGTCGGCAACGTGATCAGATGGTGGAAGATGCCAGCACGCTTCGATGAATCGGCCTGGAAGGTGCGGATGCGCTCGTCGGCTTCAATGGCCAGCGGCGTATCGTCGTATTCCGGCTTCATCAGTTCGGCCCGATTGTACTTGCTGACATCCTTGCCGGCTTCCTTCATCGCGTCGTACACCTGCCAACGGAAGTTGAGCGTCCAGTTGAACGAGGGCGAATTGTTGTAGGCCAGCTTCGCGTTCGGAATGACCTCGCGAATGCGGTCAACCATCTTGGCGATCTGCTCGATATGCGGCTTCTCGGTCTCGATCCACAGCAGGTCGGCGCCGTTCTGCAGCGAGGTGATGCTGTCGAGCACGCAGCGATCTTCGCCGGTGCCGGCGCGGAACTGGTAGAGGTTGCTGGCAAGCCGCTTCGGGCGCAGCATCTTGCCATTGCGGTTGATGATGACATCGCCATTTTTGGCGTTGGCAGCCGTCACTTCCTCGCAATCCAGGAAGCTGTTGTACTGATCGCCGAGGTCGCCGGGCTTGTGGCTGACCGCGATCTGCTGCGTGAGGCCGGCACCCAGCGAATCGGTGCGGGTCACGATGATGCCGTCTTCGACGCCCAGCTCGAGGAAGGCATGGCGGCAGGCCCGGATCTTCGCCAGGAACACCTCGTGCGGCACAGTCACCTTGCCGTCCTGGTGGCCGCACTGCTTTTCGTCGGAGACCTGATTCTCGATCTGGAGAGCGCACGCACCTGCTTCAATCATCTTCTTTGCGAGCAGATAGGTCGCCTCGGCATTACCAAAACCCGCGTCGATGTCGGCGATGACGGGCACGACATGGGTCTGGAAGTTGTCGATCTTTTCGATCAACGCCTTTTCCTTCGCCTGGTCGCCTGCCTTGCGGGCGGCGTCGAGGGCGCGGAAGATATCGTTGAGCTCACGGGAGTCCGCCTGACGGAGGAAGGTGTAGAGCTCTTCGATCAGCGCCGGCACCGAGGTCTTCTCGTGCATCGACTGATCGGGAAGCGGTCCGAACTCGGAGCGAAGTGCCGCGATCATCCAGCCGGAGAGATACAGATAGCGACGATCGGTCTTGCCACCGAAGTGCTTCTTGACCGAAATCAGCTTCTGCTGCGCGATGAAGCCATGCCAGCATCCGAGCGACTGGGTGTACTTGGTGGGATCGGCGTCATAGGCAGCCATGTCGCTGCGCATCAGCGCCGCGGTGTACCGCGCGATGTCCAGGCCGGTCTTGAAGCGGTTCTGCAGACGCATGCGCGCCACGGCTTCGGCGGTGACGCCGTTCCAGGTCGGCTTGGTCTTGAGGAGCGCCTCAGCAGCTCCAAGTTCGCTCAGATAGGACGCCGGCCCCTGGATAGCCTGGTCGCTGATGCCTCGTGGCTGGTAGTTCATCTGCTTGATCCTTTAATCGACATTCGTGACAGTGCATTGCGAAACGTGCTGAGAGCTAAACGCCAAAATCGTAATTTCGTATAGCCTGCTTGATTTTGAATGGTGATGTCATGTAACATCTAAACTTGTCATAGATGTCATTTTGTTAAGTTTGTCACAAATCAGGTCAAGGAACCTGCCATGGCCACGGACTCCGGAAAAAAGCTTTTCGTCGGCCCCCGCTTCCGGCGGATCCGCCAGCAGCTCGGCCTGTCGCAGACCCAGATCGCCGAGGGCTTGGGCATTTCTCCGAGCTATATCAACCTGATAGAGCGGAACCAGCGGCCGGTGACGGCGCAGATATTGCTGCGCCTGGCCGAGACCTATGACCTCGACCTGCGCGATCTCGCCACCGCCGACGAGGACCGGTTCTTCGCCGAGCTGAACGAGATTTTTTCCGATCCGCTGTTCCGGCAGATCGACCTGCCGAAGCAGGAACTGCGCGACCTCGCCGAACTGTGCCCCGGTGTGACTCATTCCTTACAACGCCTCTACGCCGCCTATACCGAGGCCCGCCGCGGCGAAACGCTGGTCGCGGCCCAAATGGCCGACCGCGACGAAGGCTCCCGCTTCGAGGCCAACCCGATCGAGCGCGTGCGCGACCTGATCGAAGCCAACCGAAACTATTTTCCCGAACTCGAACAGGCCGCGGAGAATTTGCGTGACGAACTCAACGTCGCCGCCGAGGAACTGTTCGCAGCACTTTCGGCGCGGCTGCGCGAAAAGCACTCGATCGTCACCCGCATCATGCCGGTTGACGTGATGCGCGAGACGCTGCGGCGGTTCGACCGCCATCGCCGGCAGCTTTTGATTTCCGAACTGGTCGACGGATCGGGGCGCGCTTTCCAGCTTGCGCTGCAGATCGGGCTTACCGAATGCGGCGCTGCCATCGACGCCATTGTCAACCGCGCCGGTCCCCTCGACGACACGCCGCGGCGGCTCTACCGCATTACGCTGGCAAATTATTTCGCCGCCGCCGTGATGATGCCCTATCAGCCGTTCCACACCGCGGCGGAAAATTTGAACTACGACGTCCACGTGCTGGCGCAGCGTTTCAATGCCGGTTTCGAGCAGGTCTGCCACCGCCTCACCACGCTGCAGCGGCCGAACGCGCGCGGCGTGCCGTTCTTCCTGCTGCGCGTCGACAATGCCGGCAACGTCTCCAAAAGATTCTCCTCCGGCACGTTTCCGTTCTCGAAATTCGGCGGCACCTGCCCGCTGTGGAACGTGCATTCGACCTTCGACACGCCGGACCGCCTGCTCAAGCAGGTGATCGAGCTGCCCGACGGCACCCGCTATTTCTCGATCGCGCAGATGGTGCGCCGGCCGGTTGCGCCACACCCGCAACCGCAGCCGCGCTTTGCGATCGGGCTCGGCTGCGAAATCCGTCATGCGGCCAAACTCGTCTATGCCGCCGGGATGGATCTGGAGAAAGCGGAGGGCACGCCGATCGGCGTCAACTGCCGGCTCTGCGAACGCGAAAACTGCAGCCAGCGCGCCGAGCCGCCGATCACGCGGACGCTGATCCTGGACGAGAATACGCGGCGGGTGTCGTCGTTCGCGTTTTCGAATGCAAGGGAGTTGTGAGGGCCTCGCTCTCTCACCACGTCGTCCCTGCGAACGCAGGGACCCATACGCCGCGGCCGTTGTTGTTGAAGCATGATGAAGCGGCGAGCGTGCATAACACTGCTTCCTGTGGTTATGGGTCCCTGCGTTCGCAGGGACGACGGATGGATAAAGGCTCGCATTCCCGCGGCGCGTTGCGCCCGAGTTATGCTTGAATTCTTCGCCCCATGAAAATCAGAGGGCGCAGGGAAGGCCGGGTGCTGGCTGGCACCCGCGGTCTCGTGTGCAATAGCGCAAACAAAAACGCACACGAGCATACAGGTATCAGCCGGGGCATCCGGCCTTCCCTGCGCAATGGTTTGACGGCTTATGCCGCGCTCTCCCCGGAGACGAATTCCTCTTGCCTCCGTCGCCAGCGAATTGGCGGCTCGCATCGCCCGGTTGAGCTTTGCAAACCTCCGCCGGCTTAACACCAGCCACGGGTGCCAGGACCACACGGTTTTGCCGTACGCAACTGCGCCGTTCGTCTGGCACGCTGGCATCGCTCACGGGAAACCCGCCCTGCGATTTCCATCGCGCGCCCGGCGCTTTCGCGTCCACCGCAACCCAGCCCAACGTCCGTGACGATCGCGATACGCCCCTCTTGCGGGCCGGGATGGCGGGAGTTCTAGGACTGATTTGGGTCTCGCGCGAAGCGGATTCTTTTTTCGCGCGGGACTGGACCGGGCAAATCAGCTTGAAAGGATTGAGAAACTTTTTGTTTACGCGCAACGGCCGCAAGATCATCGACCCTCATGGTGAGGAGGCGCGCAGCGCCGTCTCGAACCATGTGGCCCCGCTGGTGCCATTCATCCTTCGAGACGCCGCTTCGGGCTCCTCAGGATGAGGTCTGGCAGAAGTTTCTGGCGCGAAGATGAAGGCCTGTTCATCGACATGAATCGGACCGCAACCGCAATCGGGAAAAAGCGGAACATCGCCGCAAGCGAGACGTTTGCTTGGTTACCCTGCAAACAGGAGAGACCCATGCTGAAAACGTTGATTACCGTTTCGACCGTGCTGCTCGCCACCGCGGCGTTTGCGCAGACTAGCACGAAGTCTCCAGGTTCCTCCGAATACGCCCCGGGACAGAAGATGCAGAAGAGCACGACTTCGACCGCGCCGGGTGCGTCGGAATACGCGCCGGGACATAAGAAGAAAACGGCGAAGGGCCATTCGGCAAGCGCGCCGGGTCATCAGACAACAACCGGAATGGCAACGAAGAAGAAGTACTAGTTCTACTTTAGCAGCGCGGCCCGGCATCGATGCCGGGCCGTTTTGCATTGGCGCACGCGCAAGCCCTTATCTGCTTTTCTGAATGGACCTGAGATAATTCACCGCGGCGGCAGCCTCGTGCCGGTTGAAGCGGAAGGTCGGCATATCAGGGTGAATGGTGGTCAGCCCGTCCTGCAGCCGCTGCACCATGTCGGTATCGTAGAGCTTTTCGCCGAACCGGCGGAATGCCGGCGCGAGCGGGTTCGGGCTCTGGCCGGTCTTGCCGACGGCGTGACATCGTCCGCACAGATTTTCCAGCATCGCCTTGGCGCGCTGCTGTTCCGGATCGAGCGCCTGCGCGGCGCTGGGGCCGACGCCAAGCAGTGGCAGCGCAAGGCAGGCTAGCGCCAGCAACGGTCGCGAGGCAAAGCCGGGCATCGGCGTCTCCGGGGTTTTACGGATATAATTGAAACGTAAGTCGTCCCGTCCCCAAACGTGTTGCGATACGTCAACACCTCGCTGCCTTTTTCAACAGGCGGCTTGCGCTAATCCCCATCGAAATGACAAGGTTTAATCTCGGGGATTACGCAATTTAGCGATGGAACGGCCGAGCTGATTCGCTAATTTCAAAGAAGCGAGCCTCGACTCGCGAGAATGGATGCAGACCGATGTTGCGACGCGTCAAGCTGATGAACCCGTTCGAAATCGTCCACGACCGGATTGCGCCGGAACGTCCGCAGCCGGCGGAGTACAAGGGGATCAATCGCGCCGCCCGCGCCACGCCGGTCTGCGCCGCCTGCGGTTCCGACGACATCATCTGCCAAGCCACAGCGCAATGGAGCAACGAGGCGCAGGAATGGCAGCTCGCCAATACCTTCAACCAACCGGCGCACTGCAATACCTGCAATCACCACGGCAACCTGGTGTGGCTCGCGATGAACTGAGCGCGGTTACGTCTTGAGTAGCCCGGATACAGCCAACGGGTCGCGCCTCCATCAAATCTCCGCATACACCTCCAGCAGGTTTCCATCGGGATCCCTGAAGAACAGCGTGCGATGGCCGAAGGGGCTGGTTGGTCGGCGGCTCCAGCAGATCGACGCCGTGCCGCACCAGCTCGTCGGCGCAGCGATCGACGTCATCAGCGGCGACCTTGAACGCGAGCTGCAGCGACGCGCTGCCGGCGGGCGTCGGTGCATCCTTCGCCGTCCGGCCCGGCCGCGACAAGGCGAGCGTGTTGCCACCGATCTGATATTCGATCCATCCCGCCGACAGCTCGCGCGTTAGCGGAAAGCGCAGGACACCCTCATAGAAGCGCCGCATCGCCGCCAGGTCGCGCACGAGGATGACGGTGTAGTCGATGGTGCGGATGGACTGGAAGGGTGAAGTGGAAGGGGGATTTTGATCGTTCACGAGTGTTTCCATAATGGGACGTTGCGGACGGGCATCGGCATCCGCCCCGGTTCGATATCGATATCGCGACAGGGCGACGCCTGCATTGCGACGATCAAGGCTTTGCCAGTGAGAGCGCCCTTGAGATGGCGGAATTTTAGCTTCTGCCAGCGGCGGGGCGTCGTCGGTTTGGCGGAGGCGGATTTTCGGATTCTGGTCATACACGCTAGAAGAGCATATCGTCCCAATAGTTCAAAGATCGCCTTGAGCAAACGGCCGCGGGTATAAGGAAAGCTCCTCGATGGCTAAGACCTACAAGCCCGGAAAGGGATACAGCCGGAAGGATTGGGATGCGGTCTCCGACAATCCCGAACTCGCCGACGAACAGATGTCGAAGGCGAAGCCCTTCGCTGCATCAGTGCCGGAGCTTGCAGCATCGATCCGGCGTGGCCGCGGACCAAACAAGGCCCCGACGAAAACGCTGGTGTCGTCGCGGCTATCCGGCAAGGTGATCGAGAAATACAAGGCTGGCGGCCCCGGATGGCAGTCGCGGATCGATCAGGATTTGCGGCGGATCAATAAGATCAAGTGAGCCGGTAGCTCGCGTGAACCAGCGGGTCACGCGAATGCGCGCCCGATGACAGGCTCCGCGACATGCGAAGAATGGGACAACAGAGGTCCCGGATGTCGCTCTGCTCATCCGGGCTACCCTTGCTCAAGTCCCAACGCCTGAGCCGCCCCAGATCCGTTCTTCCGTCCACCCCAGTTCCGCGAACTCCGCCGCCCGCAACGGCGCTTCCCCCGCCGAGAAAAACTCGTCGAGCTGCGGCGGGCTCACCGACGTGCCTGAGAGCATGGCGTGGGCCTGGCCGCGGTGGTGTACCTGGTGCTGGAACAGATGCAGGAGCAAACGATCCATCCGCTCGCGCTGGATGGAGGTGCCGCGATGCACGGAGACGATGCGCTGCAAGCCGGCGCCGTCGAGCGCTTCGACGACCTTGAGCAAGCGCCGGTCGACCGCGGCTTGGGCTTCTTTCAGCGCGGCGACCGTCGCACAGGGCTCCTGATCCGCCCACGCCGCCGGGCCGAGCGTGCCACCTTCCATCGCATCGACGTAAAAATGGTCGATGATCAGGATGTGGTTGAACGTGGCGCGCAGGCTTGGAAAAAAGCCGGTTCGTTTTGCGGTGAATTCGTCCGGCGTCAGGCGCGCGCAGGCGGTGAGCAGCCGGTGGTTTGCCCAGGCGTTGTTGTACGCCATGGTGCGATAGGGAAGCACGTCACTCATTGGCGTTGCCAGCCAGTAGCCCGCATGAGCGCAGCGATATGCGGGGAACGATGACGAAGGTCCCGGATATCGCTTCGCTCATCCGGGCTACGGGTCTGCGCAAATCTGTTGGGCGGATTAGCGGAGCGTAATCCGCCGATTGTCGTGGCAAGAATGGTGGGTTACGCCTGCGGCTAACCCACCCTACGAAGCTACTCCGCCGCCTCTCGCGTCGGCGCTTCCAGCACCTCCAGCACCTTCGGCGGCGACATCGGGAGCGCATAGAAGCGTTTGCCGAGCGCGTTGTAGATCGCGTTCGACACTGCGGCCATCACGGGGACCAGCGGCACTTCGCCGACGCCCTTGACGCCTTGCGGGTGTTTCGGGTTCGGCACTTCGACCATGATGCAGTCGATCATCGGCAGGTCCGAACAGACCGGCATGCGGTAGTCGAGGAAGCCGGGGTTATCGACCTTGCCTTCCTTCGTATAGATGTATTCCTCGTTCAGCGCCCAGCCGATGCCTTGCGCGACACCGCCCTGGAGCTGGCCCTCGACATAGCCGGGATGAATGGCGCGGCCGACATCCTGCACGGCGGTGTAGCGGATGACGCGCGCGATGCCGAGATCGACATCGACCTCGACGTCGCAGACATGCGTGCCGAAACCGCCGTCGGCGCCCGTGGTGTTGAGCTGCACGCCGGCCCCAATGGGTCCGCCCATCGCGGGCGCCTTCTCGGCGAGTTGTTCCAGCGTCAGCGGCTCGAACTGGCCGGCATTCGGGCTCACCGGATGCGCCGCGCCCTGCTCCCACTTCACCGCTTCGGGATCGATCTCCCAGATCTTGGCCGCGCGCTCGCGCAGCGTCTGGATGATCTTTTCGGTCGACTGCGTCACCACCATCGAGGAAGCGAACAGCACGCGGCTGCCGCCGGTGAGGTTCGAGAAACCAACCGTTTGCGTGTCGCCGATGATGACGGAGACGCGGCGGTAATCAATACCAAGAAGCTCGGCGCAAATGTTGGCGATGCCCGCGCGCGAGCCGCCGATATCAGGGTGCCCTGTGGTGACGACGACGTTGCCGTCCTCGGTGATGTTGACCTGCGCGGAGGACTCGCCGCCGGCGTTGAACCAGAAGCCGGAGGCGACGCCCCTGCCGCGTAGTTTTCCTTGCAGCTTGCCGAGCGGGGCCTTGTAGTGATCGGAATTTTTCGCCGCTTCTATCGTTTCGATATAGCCGATGCGCGGGAACACCGGACCGTGCGCGGCTTTCGTTCCCTCCTTCGCGGCGTTCTTCAGGCGGAAGTCGAGCGGGTCCATCTTCAGCGCTTCGGCGACTTCATCCATCACGCATTCCACCGCATAGGCGCCGATCGGCGCGCCTGGCGCGCGATAGGCCGCGACCTTGGAGCGGTTGGAGCAGACGTCAAAACCTTCGGAGAGCAGGTTCGGAATGTCGTAGGGCGTGAAGCTGCAGCCGGCAGCACCCCGGATCGGCGAGCCCGGGAAGGCGCCGGCCTGCAGATAGAAGGTGCCGTGCGCGGCGACGATCTTGCCGTCTTTCGTCGCGCCGATCTTCACCGTGCTCTTCGAGCCTGAGGTGGGGCCGGTCGCGCGCATCACTTCCTCGCGCGTCATCACCATCTTCACCGGACGGCCGGATTTTTTCGCAAGCAGGGTCGCGAGCGGTTCGAGATAGACGATGGTCTTGCCGCCAAAGCCGCCGCCGATCTCGGCGGGGATGGCGCGGATATCGCTCTGCGGGATGCCGGTGAGATGGGCCGTCATCGCGCGCACCATGAACTGGCCCTGGCTGGAGCTCCAGATCGTGGTCTTGCCGTCGGGCGCCACCGAGATCAGGCAGGCATGCGGCTCGATATAGCCCTGATGAACGGGGCGCGTGGTGAAGGTGCGCTCGATGACGACGTCGGCCTTCTTGAAACCTTCCGCGATGTCGCCCTTCTTGTGCTCGAGGCGGCCGGCGATGTTGGAAGGCTTGCCGTCGAACTTGTTGAACTCGTGCAGGATGGGCGCATCGGGCCGAATCGCGTCGTCGATCTCGATCGACCACGGCAGCACCTCGTAATCGACCTCGATCAGCTTGCAGGCCTCGGCTGCGATCGCTTCCGTGGTCGCGGCCACGGCGGCGATGGGGTGCCCGGGGAACAGCGCCTTGTCGCGCGCCATCACGTTGCGGCACATCCAGCGCATGTCCTGGATACCCAGCATCACCGCGCCGTTGGCGATCGGGAAATCGACGATGTCGCGCGAGGTGACGACGGCTTTTACGCCCGGCAGCTTCTCCGCCTTGGAGGTGTCGATCGATCTGATGCGCGCATGCGGATGCGGGCTGCGCAAAACCTTGCCCCAGATCATGCCGGGCATGGTGGTGTCGGCGGCGAACTGGGCGCGGCCGGTCACCTTGTCCATGCCGTCGGGACGAATGGTGCGCTGGCCGATCCACTTGTTGTTGGTGACGAGGTTCATTGGGTTGTCTCCCGCAATTATTGCGCGCGCATTTCGGCAGCGGTTTCCATTACCGCGCGGACGATCTTGTCATAGCCGGTGCACCGGCAGAGATTGCCGGCGAGCCAGAAGCGGACTTCCTCCTCGCTCGGCTTCGGATTCTTCTTCAGCAGCGCGTCGGAGGCGACCAGCATGCCCGACGTGCAGATGCCACATTGCAACGCCGCCATCTCGAGAAACTTCTGCTGCAGCGGATGCAGCTTGTCGCCTTGCGCCATGCCTTCGATGGTGCGGATCTCGTGGCCCTGCGCTTCGACCGCGAGCATCAGGCAGGAGCAGATCAGGCGATCGTCGAGCGTGATCGAGCAGGCGCCGCAATCGCCGGAGGCGCAGCCTTCCTTGGAGCCGGTGAGCGCCAGCGGCCCGCGCAGGGCGTCGAGCATGGTGTCTGATGGCTCGCACAGAAATTCCATCGGCTCGCCGTTGATGGTCGTGGTGACGTGAACTTTGGCCATGAACTATTTTCCAAACTTCAATTTTTGTGGGTTGCGCGTTGGGCGACGATTACGGCGGTGCGCTTGAGCAGCACGCCGGCCACCTTGGTGCGATAGGCGATGGTGCCGCGCTTGTCGTCGATCGGACGGCAGGCGGCGGAACAGGCGGCGGCCGCCTTTGCCAGCGCGGCGTCGTCGAGCCTTGAGCCGATCAGCGCTTTTGCGGCGTCTTCGACCAGCAGCACGGTGGGCGCGACTGCGCCGAGGCCGACGCGGGCCGCGGTGACGGTGCCGTCCTTGATGGTGAGGCTGACGCCGACGCCGACGACGGCGATGTCCATTTCGGTGCGCGGGATCATGCGCAAGTAAGCATCGCTGGAGCCGGGCGGACGCGGCGGTAGCGCAAAACTCACGAGAATCTCGCCGGGTTTCAGATTGGTGCGGCCGGGACCGGCGGGGACGTCTTCCACCTTCAGCTCGCGGCGGCCGTCCGGGCCCTGCACGGTGACGATGGCGGAGGCTGCGACCATCGCGGGCACACTGTCGCCGGCAGGCGAGCCGTTACAGAGATTGCCGCCGGCGGACGCGCGGCCCTGCACCTGCTTGGAACCGATCAGGTTGACGGCCTCGAGCACGCCGGGCCAGACCTTGCCGAAATTCTTGTGTTCCGCGAGCGCCATGCCGGAGACGGCGGCGCCGATGCGAAAGCCGCCATCGGCGGTCTGCTCGATTGCGGTCATCTCGGGGATTTTCTTGATGTCGACGATCACGCCGGGCTTCAGCACTCCGGATCGCATCTGCACCAGCAAATCCGTGCCGCCGGCCAGGATGCGCGCGGCGCTGCCGGCTTTCGCAAATGCGCCGACCGCTTCGTCAAGCGTATCAGGCGCCAGATATCGGAGTTCCGTCATGGTCTTTCCGCCATCTCCCTTTTGTCCGCCCGCCCCATATCGACGACGGCCTTATCTTGGCCCAGCAGTGCAGGCCAAGCCTACACGGCGGGAGGCGGTTGGAACAGCCTGCGAGATCAGGTTGATACGGCAGGCTCCTATGCGCGCGGCGGGGCTTGCGCGGCCGGATTGCTCCGAGGTGGCAGGGTGGGCGGAGGCCCCTCCACCGTCATTACCTGCGACAAACGCGAAGCGTTTGCGCAAGGGAGCGGAAGCGACGAAGCAATCCATCTATCCCCGTGGGGAGGTATGGATTGCTTCGCTTCGCTCGCAATGACGGCCTCCAGATCCGTTGGCTAAACCAGCCCGCCGGTCTAAAACCCGACTTCGGATTCACGATCGCCCCGGTGACATTGATGCCGCATCTCAGACTCCTGCTTGCTGCCGCGGCGTTCCTGTCCCTCTCGTCCATTGCCATCGCCCAACCAGCCCCCGCACCGGCCCGACCGGCGGCGGTGCAACCGAAACCGCCGGCCGCAGGCGTTCCCGGCCAGCCGGTCGCAAGGGCCCCCTCACCCCGTGCGGCGGCCTGTCACAACGGCATGTCGTTCGACCGCTTCCTTGCCGACCTCAAGCAGCAGGCGCTTAGCGAGGGCGTGTCGCAGCGCGCGCTGACCGAGGCCGCCCCCTACCTCGTCTATGACCAAAGCATCGTCAACCGCGACCGCGGCCAGCGCGTGTTCGGCCAGGTGTTCACCGAATTCGCACGAAACCGGGCGTCCGATGGCGCGGCAAAAAATGCGCAGGCGAGAATCCGGATGCATGCTCCGGCGTTCGCGCGCGCGGAAAAGGAATATGGCGTGCCGCCGGCGGTGATCGCCGCGTTCTGGGGCCTGGAGAGCAGTTTTGGCGCCGAGTTGGGCAAGCTGCATACGCTGCCGTCGCTGGTGTCGCTGGCCTATGATTGCCGCCGCTCGGAGATGTTTCAGAAGGAAACCATCGCGGCGCTGAAGATCATCGACCGCGGCGATCTCACGCCAAGCGAGATGATCGGCTCATGGGCCGGCGAGCTCGGCCAGACGCAGTTTCTGCCGACGCATTATTTCAACTATGCGGTGGACTATGATGGCGACGGCCATCGCAATTTGCTGCGCAGCGCGCCGGATGTGATCGGCTCGACCGCGAACTACATCGCCACCGGATTGAAATGGCGGCGCGGCGAGCCGTGGGTGCAGGAAGTGCGCGCGCCGGCGAATTTCCCGTGGGAGCAGGCTGATCTCACCATCAAGCTGCCGCGCGCAAAATTCGCGCAGCTCGGCGTTACCTATCCCGACGGCCGCGCGCTTCCGAATGACGACATGCCGGCCTCGCTGCTGCTGCCGATGGGCCGCACAGGGCCGGCGTTTCTGGCGTATGCGAATTTCGCAGCCTATACCGAATGGAATAACTCGCTGATCTATTCGACCACCGCGGGCTATCTCGCGAGCCGCATCGCCGGCGCCCCGCCGATGCGGCAGCCATCGGCGCCGGTCGCGCAACTGCCGCTCAATGAGCTGAAAGAGCTGCAGCAGCTGTTGGTGCGTGCCGGTTTCAATGTCGGCAAGGTCGACGGCGTGATGGGGCAGTTGAGCCGCACGGCGGTGAAGGCGATGCAGGTGAAATACGGATTGCCGGCGGATTCCTGGCCGACCGCGGAGCTGTTGGCGCGGATGCGCGGCCCCGGTGCGCGAAACCTCTTTCCATCAGACGGAAAAATACTCTAGAGTGCGCCGCAATAAAATGAGGAGGACACCCGTGCGTCATACTACAATCATTGCTGCCGCGGCTCTCGCGCTGACTGCCACTGCCGCCTTTGCGGACGATTTGAAGATTGGCTTGATTTACGGCAAGACCGGACCGCTGGAGGCCTACGCCAAGCAGACCGAAACCGGCCTGCGCATGGGCCTCGAATACGCCACCAAGGGCACCATGATGCTCGATGGCCGCAAGATCGTAGTCATTACCAAGGACGACCAGAGCAAGCCGGATCTCTCCAAGGCCGCGCTCGCCGAAGCCTATCAGGACGATAAAGTCGATATTGCCATCGGCACGACGTCGTCAGCCGCGGCACTGGCAGATTTGCCGGTGGCCGAGGAAAACAAGAAAATCCTGATCGTCGAGCCGGCGGTCGCAGACCAGATTACCGGCGAGAAGTGGAACAAGTATATCTTCCGCACCGGGCGCAATTCCTCGCAGGACGCAATTTCGAATGCGGTGGCGATCGGCAAGCCCGGTGTCACCATCGCGACGCTGGCGCAGGACTATGCGTTCGGCCGCGACGGTGTCGCCGCCTTCAAGGAAGCGCTGGCGAAAACCGGTGCAACGCTTGCGACTGAGGAATACGTCCCGACCTCCACGACCGATTTCACCGCGGCCGGTCAGCGCCTGTTCGACGCGCTGAAGGACAAGCCGGGGCGCAAGATCATCTGGGTGATCTGGGCTGGCGGCGGCGATCCCCTGACCAAGCTGCAGGACATGGATCCGAAGCGCTATGGCATCGAACTCTCGACCGGCGGCAACATTCTCCCCGCGCTGACCGCCTACAAGCGCCTGCCTGGCATGGAAGGCGCGACCTACTATTATTACGACATTCCGAAGAACCCGGTGAACGACTGGCTGGTCGCCGAGCACCAGAAGCGTTTTAACGCGCCGCCCGATTTCTTCACCGCCGGCGGTTTCTCCGCGGCAATGGCCGTGGTCACCGCCGTCACCAAGGCCAAGTCCACTGACACGGAAAAGCTGATCGCCGCAATGGAAGGTATGGAGTTCGACACGCCCAAGGGCAAGATGGTGTTCCGGAAAGAGGACCATCAGGCGCTGCAGAGCATGTATCACTTCAAGGTCAAGGTCGATCCGAACGTCGCCTGGGCGGTGAACGAACCGGTCCGCGAGATCAAGATCGAAGACATGAACATTCCAATCCGCAACAAGCGCTGAGCGAAGGCTGAGGTCGCCTTTGATGCTTTGCTCCGTCATTGCCGGGCTTGACCCGGCAATCCATCTCGCTTCCTAAATAAAGAGCATTTTGGAAGTGGATGGATGCGCGGATCAAGTCCGCGCATGACGGCCGGAAAGTCCGGCAGCATTGGCGATCGGCCAGATGACACCCCCTCCGACGACGACGTGCGAATGACCCTTTCCCTCGAAACCCGCGATCTGACCATCCGCTTCGGCGGTCACGTCGCCGTCGACCACGTCAGTTGCACGTTTCGTCCCGGCGAATTGACCGCCATCGTCGGGCCCAACGGCGCCGGCAAGACGACCTATTTCAACCTGATCTCCGGTCAGTTGCGTGCAACCGAAGGCCGCATCCTGTTTTCCGGCGCCGACATCACGCAGCTTTCCGCGCCGCTGCGCACCCGGGCCGGGCTCGGCCGCGCATTTCAGCTCACCAACCTGTTTCCAAACCTGAGCGTGGAAGAAAACGTCCGGCTCGCCGTCCAATCCGCAAGCGGCGTGCATTACGACATGCTGCGGCCGTGGATGACTCGGCGTGACCTGATCACCCGCGCCGACACCATCCTCGACAGCGTCGCGCTCGGCAGTCGCCGGAATGTCGCCGCCACCGCGCTGTCCCATGGCGACCAGCGCAAGCTCGAGGTCGCGCTGATGATGGCGCTGGAGCCGAAGGTGTTCATGTTCGACGAGCCGACCGCCGGCATGAGCGTCGACGAAGTACCTGTCGTCCTCAATCTGATCGCGCAGTTGAAGCAGGACACCAGCAAGATCATTCTGCTGGTCGAGCACAAGATGGACGTGGTGAGTTCGCTCGCCGACCGCATCGTCGTCCTTCACAATGGCCGGCTGGTCGCCGACGGGAAGCCGGCTGACGTGATCGCCTCGCCGATCGTGCAGGAGGCCTATCTCGGCATCGCCCCCGGAAGGAGCGCGGCATGACCGATCTCCTGACGCTTGCCGGCGTCAACACCCATATCGGGCGCTACCACATCCTGCATGGCGTCGATTTCGGCGTGCCTGAAGGACAGACCACGATGCTGCTAGGCCGCAACGGCGCCGGCAAGACCACGACATTGCGCACCATCATGGGGCTGTGGCCGGCATCGTCAGGCCAGATTGCGCTTGCCGGACAACGCATCGAAGCGAACGCGACGCCGGACATTGCGCGCCTCGGCATCGGCTACGTGCCCGAAAGCATGGCTGTGTTCTCCGACCTCACGGTGAAGGAAAATCTGGTGCTGGCGGCCCGCGACGGCCCGCTCGACGATTCGCGTCTCGAATGGATTTTCGGATTCTTTCCGGCGCTGCGGCGCTTCTGGCTGTCGCGCGCGGGTTCGTTGTCCGGCGGGCAGAAACAGATGCTGTCGATCGCCCGCGCCATCGTCGAACCGCGCAAGCTGCTTTTGATCGACGAGCCGACCAAGGGCCTCGCGCCCGCGATCGTGGTCGCGTTGATCGAGTGCTTTGCCGAGATCAAGCGCCGCGGCGCAACCATCCTTCTGGTCGAACAGAATTTCCGCGTTGCGCAAGAGATCGGCGATGCCGTCCTGGTGATGGACAATGGCAAGATCGTCCATCGCGGCGACATGGCGGAGCTGGCAAACGACAGCGCGGCGCAGGAACGCCTGCTCGGATTGAGCCTGGAGGCCCATCAGTGACCGATCTTGCTGCCACCGATCCGTTGCCGAAACCGAAGCGGGATTTTTTGCCCGCGCTGCTGCCGATCATCCTGGCGCTGGCGGTGTTGCCCCTGATCGGATCGGGAAGTTCCTGGGTGACGCTGACAGTGGCGAGCCTCGCCATGGGCATGATGATCTTCATCATGGCATCCGGGCTGACACTGGTGTTCGGCCTGATGGACGTCCTCAATTTCGGCCACGGCGCCTTCATCGCGGTCGGCGCCTACGTTGCAACGCTGGTGCTGCTGCCACTGGCAGGCTGGGTGCAGGCGGATTCGCTGCTCGTCAACCTGGCGGTGCTGGCGCCGGCGGCCTTGCTGGCGATGGCGGTATCCGGCGCGCTCGGCCTCGTCGTCGAGCGCGTGCTGATCCTTCCGGTCTACGGCCAGCACCTCAAGCAGATCCTGATGACGACGGGCGGGCTGATCGTCGCCGAGCAGGCGCTGTATGCCCTTTGGGGACCGCAGATCATTCCGTTGCCGCTGCCGACGTCGCTGCGCGGCTCCTTCATCATCGGCGATGTTGCGATCGCAAAATATCGCCTGCTGGCGATGCTGGTCGGCCTCGTGGTGTTTCTCGCCGTTCAGCTCGTGCTGAACCGGACCAAGATCGGTCTCTTGATCCGTGCCGGCGTCGAGAACCGCGAGATGGTCGAGGCACTCGGCTATCGCATTCGCCAACTGTTTCTCGGCGTGTTCATGGTAGGCTCCGCGCTCGCCGGGTTCGGCGGAATCATGTGGGCGCTCTATCGCGAGCAGGTCCATGCCTCGATGGGCAACGATCTCACGGTCTTGATCTTTATCGTGGTGATCATCGGCGGCCTTGGCTCGATCGGCGGCTGCTTCATCGGCGCGCTGCTCGTCGCCATGGTCGCGAATTACGGCGGCTTTCTGGTTCCGAAACTGGCGCTGGTATCCAACATCCTGCTGATGGTCGCCGTCCTGATGTGGCGGCCGCGCGGGCTTTACGCGGTGACGAGCCGATGATGATTCTGTCAGGCGACCCGCCGCGCAGCCGCGTTCTTGCCGTCCTGCTCGTCGTCATCGTTGCGACGCTGGCGCTGGTTCCGCTTCTCTTTCCCGGCGCCAAGGCAATGAACGTCGCGACGAAAATCTGCATTTTCGCGGCGCTGGTAGCGTCCTACGACCTGCTGCTCGGCTACACCGGCTCGGTGTCGTTCGCGCACACGATGTTTTACGGCATCGGCAGCTATTCGATCGCGATCGCGCTCTACTCCATGGGCCCGAACTGGGCCGCGGTCGCGACCGGCGTCGCCGCCGGGCTGCCGCTCGCGATGCTACTCGCGCTCGCCATCGGCCTGTTCTCGCTGCGGGTCGCGGCGATCTTCTTCGCCATGATCACGCTGGCGGTGGCCTCCGCCTTCCAGGTGCTCGCCTCGCAACTGTCGTGGCTCACCGGCGGCGAGGATGGCCGCAGCTTCCAGCTACCGGAATTGCTGCGGCCGGGCACGGTGCTAATTCCGAAAAGCGTGCTCGGGTTCGACTTCAATGGGCGCACGCTGACCTATTATCTGGTGTTTGCCGGCTGCGTCGCAATGATCCTGGCACTGCTGCGGGTGGTGAACTCACCGTTCGGCCGCGTGCTGCAGGCGATCCGCGAGAACCGCTTCCGCGCCGAAGCGCTGGGTTTCCGCACCGTGTTTCACCTGACCTACGCCAACTGCCTCGCCGCCGTCGTCGCCGCCAGCGCCGGCATGCTGAACGCGCTGTGGCTGCGGTATGCTGGCCCGGATACCTCGCTGAGTTTCTCCATCATGCTGGACATCCTGCTGATGGTGGTGATCGGCGGCATGGGCACGATGTACGGCGCAATCGTCGGCGCCGCCATTTTCATCCTGGCGCAGAACTATCTTCAGGCCCTCATGAACGTGGCATCAGAGGCCGCCGCCAGTGCGGGGTTGCCGCTGCTGCCGGGGCTGCTGCACCCGGACCGCTGGCTGTTGTGGTTGGGCCTGCTGTTTATCGCCAGCGTGTATTTCTTCCCGACCGGGATCGTCGGCCGGTTGCGCGCGGGCGCGCTCAAGTAAAGGGATATTGTCGGCAATGATCGCGCCGGATTTTCAGGGATACGGATGCGCGACAGGCAGCCAAGGCGCGATGAACCGATGCTCCCATCCGGGCCACGGGTTTGGCGCTGGAATAATTGATTTTGATCAGCCCGCCATAAGAGTTGTATTTCCCCCGAAGCTTCCCATGTCGAACAGCACCTCATTGTCCTGAGGCGTTATTCCACATCACGAAAAGAGCATCGCATGTCTTTCCACGACTTAACCGTGCCCGCCTTCCTGCAGATTCTCGGCAGCCTTTCCGGCCTGCTCACCAAGGCGGAAGCGCATTGCAAGGCGAAGAACATCCAGCCGGAGGTGTTGCTCAATGCACGGCTTTATCCGGACATGTATCCGCTGACGCGGCAGATCCAGACCGTCTGCGATTTCGCTGGCAAGACCTGCGCGCGGCTCACCGGCAGCGAGGTACCGTCCACGCCCGACACCGAAAAGAGTTTTGAGGAGTTGCAGCAGCGGATCGCGAAGACAACCGACTATGTGAAGTCGTTCAAGCCGGCGCAGTTCGACGGCGGCGATATGCGCGAGGTGACCTTTCCGATCGGCCCGAGTAACACCATGACGATGAAGGGCCAGCAATACCTCGTCAACTTTGCATTTCCAAATTTCTATTTCCACGCCGCCACCGCCCACGGCATTTTGCGGCACAACGGGGTTGAAATCGGCAAGCGGGATTTCCTCGGGGTGAGGTAATCACAGCCGTCAACGCAACGAAGCCAGTTCGCGCGCGAGGTTGTCGCGGGCCTGCCGGTCATATCTCGCGGCGAAGACCGCATCGGGAAAGATGACCGGCCGTGCGGCGAACTGGCCGAGCACTTTTGCGCGGCCGGCGCGATAGTCGCCCTCCGGCACATGGATGAACTCCTGCCGGATCGCCGCGGCGTACGCGTCGTATCGCGCGGGCTCTGCGCCGAGGATGCTGAGGTCGATCGAGATCAGGATGGCGCCCAGGCGATCATCGGGCTGGACGTTATGTGTCTTTGTCAGACGGATCAGACGGCCGACTTCCTGACGGAGGTCCTCGCGCACGTGCTGCTCGGCCAGGCGCGCGCTCAACTCTTCATTGTCCGAACGGGTCGCGTCGTAGACGACATCGTGCCACCAGATCGCCGCGGACAGAATTTCGCGCTCGATCGCCGAAAGATCGTCGACGCGCGCGAGCGCACCGAGACAGTCTTCGATATGCGCGAGGTTGTGATAGTGGCGGCCCGGCGCGGTGTAGGCGGCAACCAACTCTTCGCGGTTCATCGCCAGGTGCCCACCATGTTGATCCGGCGCCGCAGGGTGGGCAAAGCGACTTGTCCGCCGTAGCTCGAAGAGCGAAGGCGGAAGCGTGCCCACCATTCCGCGCGAAGTGCTGGATGGTGGGCACGGCGCTTGCGCGCCTTTGTCCTCCCTACGAAATCCTACCGCATCGTGATCGCGAGGCCGCTGAGATCCGCGTTCGCCATCAATCCGACCTGGTGGCCGCTCAATTCCAGCACCGCGCCCTTCTGGTTGGTCAGCACGATCGCGCGCGCGCCGTGGCCCACGGCAAGGCCTGCGCCGGCCGCGCCGTAGACGCCGGCGACGTCGGAGGGGCGATAGATGTTGCTGACGCGGCCGCGCAGCACCGTCTTCGAGCCGCCGAACACGAAGCCGTAGTCGAGACCGCCGGTCGAAAGCGCGTACCGCCGTCCGCGGAAATCCAGGACGCCGCTGCCGCCGGAGCCGCCGATCACCCAGCCCGCCTTATAGATCGTGAGCTGTACGAAACCTTCGTCGGCACGCGCGGCGGAGGAAAGCGTAACGCCCGCGAGGGCCGCAAGCGCAAGCACGGTGGCACGAATGGCGGATGGCATTTTCATGGATCGTATCTCCGGAAGTCTTGCAAATCGGAAGTGTCGGGGCGGGCTTTGCGGCGCAGATTGAGTCGCAACTATCGGATTGTAACCGATCGGCGCAAGGGGCAAAGTGTATTCGACGCCTTGCGCGCTGCACGGCGCACGCCGACCCGCGCCGTGCCCCCGACACAATTTCATCACGATTGCACGAACAAAAAACGCCGACATGTGAACTGCATTACTGCGGCCGGAAGCGTGTCGCGCTATTGCGTGTCCGGCCAATTGGACTGACGGGCGGCACCTTCAAACCTATCGGCGGGTCGCAAGCGCCGCGCCGCTGCCTTTCCAGCGAGGCAGCGGCGCGTTAGGCTCAAAGCACCCAACCGTTCATGGAGCTGTCCCATGCCGATCCAGCACTTTGCGCCGCCCGCCGGCATCAAGGCCCCGCCGCTCTCCTTCGCCACCCGCACCGGCGACCTGCTGTTCGTCTCGGGCATTCCGGGTTTTGACGACAAGGGCGCGCTGGCGGACGGTTTCGAGGCGCAGTTTGGCTTCGTCGTCGCCAACATCAAGCGCGTGCTCGGCGAGGCGGGCGCGACGTTTCGCGATCTCGTCAAGGTCAACGTGCTGCTGACGCGCGCCTCCGACGTCGCCACGATGAACGTGCTGTATGCGTCCGCGTTCGGGCCCGCGCCCTACCCCGCTCGCACCACCTGCGTGGTGCAGGCGCTGCCCGATCCGAAAATGCTGATCGAGATCGAAGCTGTTGCATCGCTGGCAAAGGCGTAGAGGCGTAGGGCGGATTAGCGAAGCGTAATCCGCCATTCACGGCAAGGTCGGCGGATTACGCTTCGCTAATCCGCCCTACGAGATACCTCACGGCTTCGGCATCGTTTCCTTCAGCGTGTCGCCGACGAAATTGGCGGCATGGCGATAGGCGGCATCGTTGTCGCCGCGGAACGTCACCGTTCGCCGCATCAGCAATTTCTCGGCTTCGAGATCGAGCAGTTGAATCTCGCCCCACTGCACCAGCGTGCTCATCTTGCGGATGCCGCCATAGACCACGAGCCGGGCGCCGGCCTTCCTCGCAGCGGCGATGAACACATCCTGCGACATGCTGGTCGCGGTGCAGGGATGATCGGGGCATTCGATCGGCACCACGCGATAATCGCCCTGGGCAGCCAGATTATCGCGCAGCAAATTTGCAAACGAAGCCACGCGGGCGCGATGTTCCGCGCTCTGGTCCACCACCTCTCCCGAAGTGTCGAAATAATCGAAATCCGCTACCGCCACCGCGATCGGCGCGGCGGCCGGCGATCCGCCCGATGGAAACGACAGCGCGGCTAGCGCGCACAGCATGGTCAGTACGGCGCTCACGCCGCTGCGCAGGCCTGGCACGCGCCATGAGGTTGCTGTCTGCATCATGCTTCGTCTCCTTCAACCCTGACATTGGCATCGCCCCGCTGCCGGGCCTGAATCATAACAGCGGTTGAGGATTTCGCTAACCCATTCCGTCTCGCGTTTTGCGCCTTTGAACCTTCTCGCCTTGCCCGCTACTCAACCGGTAACCGGGCGCGAGCGCCCGTGTTCCAAACAGGAGATTGCAGATGCGTCGTATTTTTGCCCTTTGCGCCGTTGCCGGCATTGGTTTCACCGCACTTGCCGCGTCGAGCCCGGCGCAGGCCGCGTATCACCTGATCCGCTGGCAGGATACCGGCTTCTGCCAGATCTGGGACCAGAATATCCCGACAGCACCCTATCCCGGGAATTACACCGTGATCGTAGGCAGCGAAGTGCCGACCTTCGGCGACGCACTGGTCTTCAAGGACGGCCTCTTGCGCAACGGCACCTGCTCGTTTTGATTTGATCCTTCTCGTAGCCCGGATGAGCGCAGCGACGTCCGGGACCACACCCAGAGCAGCCCCGCATATCGCTGCGCTCATGCGGGCTACGGTAACCGGCACACGAAAAGGACGGCGCGCGGATGAGTCGCCGCTTTTTTTCAAGGGCGCGTTTTGAACCAATCACACACCCGTTACAACAAAGGGATGCCCGGTCATCCCCGGCCGGGAGCCCGCTCCCTCATCCCGTTGCGGAGCGCGGCCGCGCATTTCCACAACAGGAGTATTTTGCCCATGCTTCGATTGACCGCCCTTGCTGCCACCGCCGGCCTCGCCCTCACTGCGCTCGCCGCGACCAGCCCCGCCGAAGCCGCCTTTCATCTGATCCGCTGGGAAGGCACCGGCGTCTGCCAGGTCTGGGACCAGAGCATTCCAACCAAGCCGATTCCCTCGAACTACAAGACCGTCAGCAAACCGGTTCCGACATTTGCCGCTGCGCTCGCGGTGAAGGACGGCATGCTCAAGAAGGGCACCTGCAAGCTGTAATAGCTTCGTAGGGTGGGCAAAGGCGCACAGCGCCGTGCCCACCTTTCTTTTCTCCCTGCGATGGTGGGCACGCTTGCGCCTTGCCCACCCTACGAAACCGCCGTCCTACCTCCTTGTACGCGCCGGCACGCTTGCTATCCTCCGCCAAAACCAAAAGCAGAGGAAACGCCCCCATGCCCCTTCTCCAGAATCATATCGCCGTCGTCACCGGTGCCGGCTCCGGCATCGGACGCGCCATCGCGAGCGGTTATGCGCGGGAGGGCGCGCGCGTCGTGCTGCTCGACAGGGACGAGAAGGCGGCGGCTGAAGCGGCGCAGGAGATCCGCGACGCCGGCGGAGGTGCAGACAGCTTTGCGCTCGATGTCGCCAAACGCGAGGACTGTGTCGCGATGGCGAAACAGATCGCCGACAAGGTCGGGCAGGTCTCGATCCTCGTCAACAATGCCGGCATCGTCCGCCGCAACGGCATGCTCGGCGCGGCCGATGACGTGATCAAGGATTGGGAAGACATCATCGCGATCAACCTCACCGGCGTGTTCAATGTGACGCATGCGTTCCTCGCGCCGTTGCGCGCCAGCAAGGGGCGCATCGTCAATATCGGCTCGATCCAGTCCTTCGTGCATGTGCGCACGCCGAGTTCGCCGGCCTACACCGCCTCCAAGCACGGCGTGCTCGGCTTCACCAAGGCGCTCGCCGCCGAGCTCGGCAAGGAAGGCGTCCGCGTCAACGCGATCGGCCCCGGCTTCATCGCGACGCCGCTGAACGCCAACGCCCGCGCCACCAATCCGGAGCTGGTGAAGACGTTCATCGATCACACCCCGCTGGGGCGCGCCGGCACCGCGGAAGACATCGTGGGCCCCGCGATCTTCCTCGCCTCCGACCTGTCGGCCTACGTCTCCGGATCGATCGTGATGGTCGACGGCGGCTATCGGGCGGTGTGAGCGCATCATGTCCAACGCCCCGCATTTCGACATCGACGTTCCCTCGTTCTGGGCCGATCCCTACCCCGCGCTGGCGAAGATGCGGAAGGAGGCGCCGATCGCGTTCGTGCCGCAGCTCGGCTCCACCGTGTTCACCCGGCGCGACGACATCTTCACCCAGGAGAAGCGCATCGACATATTCTCCTCGCACCAGCCGAACGGGCTGATGAATGTGCTGATGGGCCACAACATGATGCGCAAGGATGGCGATGCGCACATGACGGAGCGGCAGGCGATGTTCCCGGCCGTATCGCCGCGCACCGTGCGCGATACCTGGGTCCGGCAATTTCAGGCCCATGCAGACCGCATCCTCGACGAACTCGCGCCGCAAGGCTCTGCCGATCTCTGCAAGGCGCTGGCGCTGCCGCTGTCGGCCGAATGCCTGAAGGACGTCACCGGGCTGACCAACATGCGCTACCAGGACATGGACGCGTGGTCGCAGGCGATGATCGACGGCATCGCCAACTACACCGGCAACAAGGCGGTCGAGGCGCGCTGCCATGCCGCCACAGCCGGCATCGATGCCGCGATCGACGACATGATCCCGGTGGTGAAGAAGCATCCGAACACCTCGATCCTCAGCGTGCTGCTGGCTTCAGGCCAGAACATGGATAGCATCCGCGCCAACATCAAGCTTGCGATCTCCGGCGGGCAGAACGAGCCGCGCGACGCGATTGCCGGCGCGACCTGGGCGTTGCTGACGCATCCCGCGCAGCTCGCCCTGGTGCGCGACGGAAAAGCAAAATGGATCGACGTGTTCGAGGAATATGCGCGCTGGATCGCACCGATCCAGATGTCGCCGCGCCGCGTGGCAAAACCGTGGACCTTCGGCGGCGTCGATTTCGAGCCGGAAGACCGCGTGTTCTTCATGTTCGGCTCGGCCAACCGCGACGAGGCCTGCTTTGCCGAACCCGATCGCTTCGACATCACCCGCGACACCCAGAAGAGCATCGCCTTCGACGCCGGCCCGCATTATTGCGCCGGCGCGTTCGCCTCCCGCGCCATGGTGGCCGACGTCGCGCTGCCGAGCTTATTCGCGCGGCTGAAAGGCCTGCGGCTCGACGACAGCGAACCGGTTAGGATCGGCGGCTGGGCGTTTCGCGGATTGCTCAATCTGCCGGTGAGGTGGGATGCAGGCTGATCGTGCGGTGAGCTTCTACTGGCGCGGGCATTCCCGGTAGCCGAACCGGTCGATGATCGTGCTGCCCGGAATGGCGTGAAACTCCAGCGTCTCCATGTAGTGATTGTCGATGAGATACTTGCGCAGTTTCGCATTGTAGGCGCTCAGCATCCGCTGCGTATGGGCGACATGGATATTGCGCTGGCGGTCGTGACCGGCGTGGAACAATAGCGTCGCGCTGCGCTCGACGCAGACATTGCGCAAGCCCAGAAACAGCGTGCAGTTCGACTGGCAGTGGCCCTTGATGCGAAACAGCTCGCCGCTGGCATTGGCGCGCTCGATCTCGGGCTGGAAATCCTTGTACCAGCCACCCTTGCTGTACCTTTCGGAGGTGGCTGCAAAAGACGCAGACGAGATCAGGACGAATGCAAGAACGGCGAGAGCTCGCATGGCCGACCTGCCCGGTTCATCATGTTTGAGGGAAAATCGCAGCAATCGACGAAGGCGTCACCGCGTCATCGCGGTGCCTGCCTGCCGTGATCGCCGTTCAGCGGAAGCAGGCGCAGACGTTGAAACGCCCAGCGCATGCCGAGATACCAGAGGTAGCCCGCAATGGTTCCGCAGATGGTCAGAATGATAATGTTGGCAGGATAGCGCTCGCCGCTCCACCACAGCATTCCGCCGATCCAGAAGATCGTGAAAGCGATGGCGCTCAATTTCAACCGCTTGGCCTGATCCATGGCAGTCCTCCGATGGCCGACATCCGATGCCATCATGAGCGCCACGGCCTCGCCGCACCGTGAGGAGTATCACGCTGCGCCGGACCGGCGGCTAGGGCGTGAACCCCACAAATGCAGTGAGTATGTCCGCGATGGCAGGAACTCTTGCGGTTCCAGAATTAACCCTCAGCGCGGACATAAAGCTTAAATAATAAGCTTACCAATGGGCTTCTGTTGCCTGGTTCGTCAGAGCAACTAACCATTTAGCCGCATTTTGCCTGCCCGCTCACATTTTCACCCAAGGAGCATTGCCATGGCGCAGTCAACGAAGCCTCCGATCTTTGATGCGATCGATCTTGAACGCGAGATCGAGGAAGAATTTCGAAAGCTGCCGCAGGATCGCGAATCCCAGCCGAGCGATTTCGCGCCGCCTTCCATACGCGCGCCGGATATGGCGATGCCCGACTATGTCGAGCATCGCGACGGGGCCACTGAGATCGGCAAGCTGTCGGCAGAAGCTGTTGTCCGCGAATATGAAGCTGCGGCGAAAGACATTGAGGCCCTGGGCCTTGAGCTGGTCGAGAACGTCAAGCAATGTGAGGCCATGAGCCGCGAGGCGCTCGTCGTGATCGAGGAGCTCAAGGAAACCGCGGAGCGATACCGCAAGGAGGCCAAGCGCGTCTTCGTGCAGATTGAGAACTATTCGCTGGTGATGGCGGAGGTACGCAAAACCTGTGCTGAAATGAGGGACAAGATTGCAACTCCGGCCACAGTTGAAACCAAGCCAAAGAGAAATGAGCGCCGAACCACCCAAGAAGGCTGAGCTCCGAAACTTACCAGTTGCGCCCCAGGCTCCGCAGTAAACAGAGATCCTGTCCGATCACCTCCTCGGAGCGCATTTGAACGGATGATCTGAAGGTGCGGCGGGGAGCACCACAGGCTCATGCAGGCGTCTATCGCGGCAGCACCGCTTCACAACCTTACCACGCAGCCGCCTGCTTCTTGTTGCGCGGCAGGAATGGCTTGAACGGCCGCTTGATCGCGCCCGCGCAGGCACGGATTACGGTCTTGCCGCCGTCGGTCCAGGTCTGCATGCCCTTGAGCCTGGCGCTGCGCCGCACGAAGCTGCCGCTGTATTTCGCTGCGTACTCCCGGCCACCGCCTTTCCAGGTGCCCTGAAGATCGATTTTCTGGCCGTCGATCGTTCCGGTACCCTGCTCCGCAGCGGGCTCGACGGCCAAGTTGCGCAGCCGCACCACATGACTGTAGCGCGCCGCGCCACCAGTGATCGTGACCTCGATGGCCTCACGCATTTTGTCGCTGGTAAACGGCAGCTTGTCGCATACCATCGTGCCGCGATAGGTGGCGTCGACCACTTCCGCTGCCGCAGGTGTGGCCATCACCGTCACCGCCGCCAGCACCACATGTCCCACCCGCACCATTGCCGTCCCCCTTGTGAATTCTCGTTTCCTTCCGCCGCCACCCGGCTGCGATCGGGTCGTTTCTTCCGAACAAGCCGCGTGGCAATCCCATGTTGACGACCGGCGCGTCCTGAACGGTATCTTTTGGGTCTTGCGCCCCCTAGCCGAACCGCGCCCGCGAGCGCTCCCTCGCCTTCTCGGCCTCGACCTCGCGGTCGCGCGGCGCGGCGTTGGTCTGCAGCGAGGCCAGCAATCGCCGCGCGCTGTCGGACACTTCGGAAACCGCGCGGTTGAACGCCTCGGCGTTGGCCTGCGACGGCGAATTGAAGCCGGAGAGTTTTCGCACGAATTGCAGCGCGGAAGCATGGATTTCGGCGTGCGTGGCCGGGGGATCGAAATTGAACAGGGTCTTGATGTTGCGGCACATGGCTCTCTCCTCTGCACCCGTCGTCGATCAAGGACGAACGGCCGGTGCAAAATCCGACGGCGTGGCCTATTCTGTCATGAATCACACGGCGCGTTCACCCCTGTCGGCACCTGCAAACAGCGAGTTCCCGATGACCCATGTGACCTACAAGATCGTCGAACATGACGGCGGCTGGGCCTACACCGTCGACGGCGTGTTCTCCGAACCGTTTCCGAACCGCGCCGCGGCGCTGGCGGCGGCCCGGCGCGCGGCGGCCGAGCAGCGGGTGCCGGGCCGCACGGAGGTAATCGAATACGAAACCCCGGACGGACGATGGCACTCCGAGACCGCCGCCGGGAATGACCGGCCGGAAACCGAAGTCGAGGGCTAGGTGAAGCCGCGCGCGGCGGCGCTTGGGGGTCATCGCATGAACGAAGCCGTCGCACGCGGCGACCAACGATCGCGCGACCGTGAAAGGCTTCCGATGATCGACCCGCCCCGCCGCATTGGCCTTGCCTTCGCGCTCATACAGATTTTCGTCGCAGGACTGGCCTCCCCTGGGCTGGCCTGCGCCTGCTGCACCAATCAGGGGCAGCGGAACGTCGCCACCGTGACGCTGGATTCCGGCAAGCGGCAGGAGGTCGAAAGCCTGCGCTTCGCCAGCAAGGCGACGCTCTTCACCGGCGAAGGCGATGTCGAAGGCATCGAAGGTATTGCCGCGCCCGCCGGGACCTACACGCTCACCGCCAAATGGCTGGAAGACCGGCTGATGCTTTCGTTCCGGGACGCGGCCGGGCGCACCGGCACGCTATCGCTGGCCCGTCCCCGCACGGTATCGGTGTTCGAGGTCGATCCGAGGGATCGCCCCGACAAGGGCCTGGGACCAACGCTCTACAAGGAATGGAAGCTTTCGGCTCCCGCCGCGGGAAGCGGTGTATTTCAGCCGGGTGTCGCACCGCGGCAAATCCTCACGCTGATCCTGCAGGGCGGCGGCAACAGCTGCACCAGCTCAAGCGATTTTACGCACTGGACGCTGGTGATGCAGGGACCGAAGGCGAACTACACATTGTTCGGCGACCTGGTGACGGTGAAATAGCCGGTGTGCTGGAGCGTTTTCCAGCGAAGTGGAGACCGGTTCGCGCGAAGAAAACGCGTCAAATCAAAAATCTAGGGCCCCGTTCCGATTCCATCGGAACGGAAAAGGCTCTAGGCTCCCTGCCAAGCGGTCCGCAAAGACAGCCGCAGCCCCGGGGAGACCATCATGAATTTTCCTTACGCCGCCTTGTCGGCCGCCGCACTGGCCCTGACCTCCTTCACCGCTTTCGCTGCGGACTATCCCGCGCCGAAACAGGGCGAGTGGATCGCCAGGGATTTCAAATTCCACACCGGCGAGACGATGCCGGAACTGCGGCTGCACTACACCACGATCGGCGAGCCTACCGGACAGCCGGTGCTGGTGCTGCACGGCTCGGGCGGCTCGGCCGCCAGCATGCTGACGCCGGGCTTCGGCGGCGAATTGTTCGGCCCCGGCCAGCCACTGGACGCCGCGAAATATTACATCATCATTCCCGATAGCGTCGGCCACGGCAAATCATCAAAGCCCTCCGATGGCATGAAGACCGCGTTTCCGAAATATAATTACGAGGACATGGTCGACGCGCAGTATCGCCTGGTCAAGGAAGGTCTTGGCGTCAAACATCTGCGGCTCGTCATCGGCAATTCGATGGGCGGCATGCACACCTGGATCTGGGGCGGCAAATATCCGCAATTCATGGACGCGCTGGTGCCGATGGCGTCGCAGCCGACCGAGATGGCGGCGCGCAACTGGATGCTGCGGCGGATCATGCTGGAGACCATCAGGAACGATCCCGACTACAATGGCGGCAATTACACCGCCCAGCCGCGCATGATGAAATACGCCATCAACGCCTATGGCATTGCGACCGGCGGCGGCACGCTGGCCTATCAGGCGCTGGCGCCGACGGCGGCGAAGGCCGACAAGATGGTCGACGACCGGCTGGCAACCGCCATTACCGCCGATGCCAACGACTTCATCTATCAATGGGAAGCTTCGCACGATTACAATCCTGCGCCGTCGCTGGAGAAGATCGAAGCCACGTTGCTGTTGATCAATGCCGCCGACGACGAGCGCAATCCGCCGGAAACCGGCGTCACGGATGCCGCCATGAAGCGCGTCAAGAACGGCCGCCTGTTCCTGATATCAGCCTCCGGCGAGACGCGCGGCCATCTCACGACCGGCAACGCGAAGTTCTACAAGAAGCAGGTGGAAGAATTGCTGCAGACCGCGCCGCAACGGGCGATGTGAGCTGGCGTAGCGGGCGCGCGATGTCGGCTAGTGATTTTCGCCGCGCAGCGCTCGCGCTTCCCGGAGCGGTCGAAGGCGCCCATCAGCGCACCGCCGATTTCCGCGTCGGCAAACGCATCTTCGCCACCCTCGGCTATCCCGACGACGCCTGGGGCATGGTGAAATTGACACAAGAGCAGCAATCGTTGCTGATCGAGGCCGAGCCGGATATCTTTCGCCCCGTTCCGGGCGGATGGGGCAAGCAGGGCTACACCAATGTGCGTCTCGCAAAGGCCGATGCGACCACGCTGAAGAGCGCACTCAGCATGGCGTGGAAGAATGTCGCGCCGAAAACGACGGTGAAATCAGGCAAGAAAACATCGCGCTGATTTCGCACCGCATCAATTCGCTACCGCCACATCGCTCATTATTTGAGCGTGCATCCGAAAGCCGGCTCCGGTTGAATTGTCGTCGATACGATTCGTGGGCGAACGCGTTCGCGACGACAAAGGCAGCACAGCGGAGGATCGGATGCGAAGGCTCGCGCAATTCGTTTTGATCGCCTTTCTGCCAATGCTGGCCGGCGCGGCACTCGCCGTCGACAGGGGCCAGTTCAACCACGTGCCGCCCGATATCCGCGCCTGGTTCAAGAGCGTGATCGCGCCGAACGGCGTGCCCTGCTGCGATGAGTCGGACGGACATCGCACCACCTACGACGTTCGCGGCGGCGCCTATTGGGTTCCGATCGAGGGCCAGTGGATGCAGGTGCCCGAGCGCGCGGTCATTCGCGATCAGGGCAACCCGATCGGCGAAGCCGTGGTGTGGTACGTGCATCACCGCGGCAGCATCATCATCAGCTGCTTCGTGCCGGCGGACGCGGTTTGAGCGCAAAGCACGTCATTGCGAGCGCAGCGAAGCAATCCATCGTGCGGCACAGAAAGTATGGATTGCTTCGCTGCGCTCGCAATGACGAAGCTGGAAACCTTCCAGCGTGGGGATGACGCGAAAACTCGGGGATGATAATTTGACCGAAACTGAACGGAGCCGTCCCTTGTCCGATCTTGCAGCCGACGACCTCGCCACAATCTATCCCGCGCCCTCGCCCCGCGTGATCGCCAAGGCGCGGCCGGAGATCGACGTCCATGCGAAGAAATTCATCGGCATGTCGCCGTTCTGCGTGCTGGCCACCTCAGGCGCTGACGGCAGCGTCGATGCATCGCCGCGCGGCGGCTTTCCCGGCTTCATCCATGTGGCGGGGCCGAACCTGCTGTTGATGCCGGATCGCTCGGGCAACAACCGCATCGACAGCTTTCGCAACATCGTCGAGGGAAGTGGCTTCGTGCAGCTGATCTTCTTCGTGCCCGGCATCGACGAGACGCTGCGCGTCGGCGGCACGGGCAAAGTATCTGTCGACCCGGAGCTGATGGCCTCGATGGTGGAGTTCGGCAAGCCGCCGCGCGCGGTGCTGCATATCGACGTCACGGAGGCCTATTTCCACTGCGGCAAGGCGCTGATGCGCTCGAAACTGTGGGCGGGCGAGCGGGTCGAGCGCTCGGTGATGCCGAGCATCGGCGAAGTGATCCACGACCAGACCGGCCTCGGCGAGCGCGAAAGCCAGGACGTGATCTACGAGCGCTACAAGACGCAGCTGTAGGAAGGTTGTATCGGGTGTCGATCACCCCCCTGGAGGGTAAAGAAAGGTCAGTCCCCGCTCTCCAATCCGCCGACATGCTTTTGCGTGTAGAGCTCGAGCCCGATGCGCCCGATCAAATCAAGCTGGGTTTCGAGGAAATCGATGTGATGTTCCTCGTCCTTCATCAGCTGTTCGAACAGGTCGCGTGAGACGTAGTCCTTGACGCTGTGGCAGTGGGTTGCGGCTTCCTGGTAGAGCGTGCGCGCTGATATCTCGGAGGCGAGATCGCATTCGATGATTTCCTTGACGTTCTGGCCGATGCGCAAGGGATCGAGCACCTGCAGGTTGGGAAAGCCGTCGAGGAACAGAATCCGGTCGGTGAACTTGTCGGCGTGCTCCATCTCCTCGATGGATTCCTTGCGCCAGACCTTGGCCATTTCCAGCAGGCCCCAGTTGTTCAGGAGCCGGTAATGCAGCCAGTACTGGTTGATCGCGGTGAGCTCGCTGCGCAGGCCCTTGTTGAGATAGTCGATGACTTTGGGATCGCCCTGCATGGTCCACTCCGATTTCCTCCAGGCCAAACGCGGCCTGACACTGCATTTAGAATGCTTCTAAATGAGTTCGGTGCCGGGGGCAACCGCTCCGCGAAAAAAGCGGTGGGAACGGCGGAAATCAGCAGGATTCGAAGGGTTTTTCAGCAGGCCGCAAGCGCGAAGGCCGGGGCAACCGGGGCTACTTCCTGCGCGGGCTCGTCGTTGGCCGCGTGGCGGCTGTGCGGACAGCCGGAGCAGCATTCCTTGGCGCAGGCACCCAGCGCTTCGTCGATGATGGTCTTGATCGTGCGCGCGCAACGGCCGCATTCGGCGCTGCAGCCGAGGCAACCGTAAATCTGTTTGGGATTTCGCGGCAGGTCCGAAGCTGCACTCACGGCACTACGGACGTCGTGGTCGCTCAGGACGTTGCAGGAACAGACAATCATGAAACCGTTAGAACCTTCGGTGATGCGACCTCATCGATATTTAAGAGAGCGACGAGATGCAAAAGGAAAAGCCGCATTTTCAAGCAATTCCAAACTGATGCGAGAGGAATACTGGAATGAATCTAAAAAGGAGGTCTTGCGGTAAGTCAAAACCGCCGCTGATTTCCCGGAGGTTTTCGGCGTCAATCGCCGCCACCGCCGCCGTCGCCACCACCTCCTCCGCTATCCCCGCTGGAATCGCTGGACGAGGTGGAACTATCCGACGAAGAACTGTCACCGCCGAACCAGGAAAGCGGGTTCCAGCCATCACCGCCGGAACTGTCGCCCGGACCTATGCTGGAAGCGTCGCCGCCGGCACTCTCGCGCCGGGTCTTGCGGTTTTGCACCCGGTTCATCAGCAGGTAGCAGATCAGCGATGTCCCGCCGACCGCCACCATGAATGCCGTCATTCCGCTCGTCATCATGTCCTGCGTTCAAGGGCCAGGGAAGAACCTTCGGTATCTTCGCACCGCAACCTGCCGTTCCGTCCCATTTTCGTCGCCCCGGAGGCGCGCGCCGTTCATTGATCATTCAAGCGAAATATGGAACTTTTGCCGGAGCAAAACCTAACGTCCTTTGCTCCCACGAGAAAGGTGAGGCCATGAAGAAGACATTGATGGCGCTCAGTGCCGCCGCCGCATTGACCGTTTCCGCCGTTGCTATCCCGGCTCCGGCCCATGCGCAGCGCGGTGTCGCGGCAGGCGTCGCAGCCGGATTGCTGGGCGGCGCTATCGTCGGCGGCGCGATAGCTTCGCAGAACGGCTATTATTACGGCCCGGGATATTATGCGCCCGGCTATGGCGGCCCGGCCTATGTGGTCGATCCCGGCTACGGCGAATCCTGCATCTGGCAGCGGCAGCGGTTCTGGGACGGTTACGGCTGGCGGGTCCGCAACGTCAGGGTTTGCGACTAGCCGTTCATCTTCATTAAATTGCGCCCGACATCCCGGAAAGCCACCTGCTTTTCCGGGATGGGTGTCATTTCCGGCCTGAAAAAGACCGTTTTTTCCGGCCACGCTTCGGAAACGTTTACTTTCGATTGACCCATGTGCGCTTTTTTAGCGAAGCGGCAGTTCGAAAACGGCGTGTGAGTCATCCCTAAACCCGACGCCCGAAGGCGTCACCCCAGGAGAGCCCAGGACATGAAGAAGACATTTGCTGCCTTCGTCGCGGTCGCAACGATTGCCGGTTCGCTCGCAGCGACGCCCGCAAGCGCACAGCGTGGCGTTGCCGCAGGCGTGGCGGCCGGCCTGCTCGGCGGCGCGATCATCGGTGGCGCGATCGCCTCCAGCCGCCCGGCCTACGGCGGCCCGGTGTACGTGGAAGAAGCGCCCTACCCGGCGTGCCGGATGGTTCGCGAGCGCTTCTGGGACGGCTATGACTGGCGCTATCGCCGCGTCGAGGTCTGCAACTGATCTGATCGACCGGCGCGCGACCCGCGCGTCCTGATCGAAGCCCGGCCGATATCTCGGCCGGGCTTTTTCTTTGCCCGGTCCCTGTAGATCCGGATGAGCGCAGCGATCGGCAGGATACTCGCACCTGCGTGTCTTACGCTCCCCTGGAGGGGAAGGGTCGTATTGAGCGAAGCGAAATGCGAGACGGGGTGGGGTGATCTCTCAACTCGGGCACTGTTCGAGAGGATAGACCGTCACCCCACCCCGCCGCTCATTTCATGAGCGGCGACCCACGAGCGAGCTTCGCTCGTCTCCCCTCCAGGGGAGGGTGATCGAGCACCGCCCGTTACGCATCGCGCTCGTCGGGACGATTTCCTCGAAGCCCGGCTTGACCTGATCTGGCGTATCAGACGCCCACCCTGCCCTTCAGCAACTCGTATTGCTGCCGGGAACAATCGCCCAGCGCCTCGTCCCGGTTGCTCGGGACATCGTCGTAACCAATGGGGCTGTCGAATTGGCTCACGGTGAAGTCCACGCGCCGTCCATCGATGCGATTGTAGAAATGCCAGGCGCCGTTGACATCGGTCTTCAGGATTTCGCCGCCGAGCCTGTCCTGAACAACGAGCGCCGTGACGCTGCACTGGCCGGATGCCGGGTTGTCACGCTGCCAGTGGCGGCCGGTCTCGATCGACCACGACCGCCGGAGTTGCTGATAGAAATCGACGAGGAACGCGCTCCCTGCGGTCATTGAAACCTCGAATTCGGTCGGCCCTGTTCGTGAAAGATACGTCGCGTGAATGATCCGCGCTAGCGCCCCGCGCTCATCGAGCGCAGCACCGCTTCGCTTGGCCAGCAATCGACCTTGAGGCCGGCGGATTTCTGATACGCGCCCAGCGCCGCGCGGGTCTGCATGCCCGCCTTGCCGTCGAGCTTGTCCCTGTAGAGACCGATCCGCGTCAAGTGACGCTGCATGGCTTCGACATCCGCCGAACGCAACTGCGTCGAGGCGGACCACGGCGCGGCGAACGGCAACGGGCTTACCATGCGGTCGGCGAGATGGCCGACGAACAGCACATACAAATCGGAGAAATTGTATTCCTTGATGACGAAATAGTTCTTCGTGGTCAGGAATGCCGGGCCGTAGATGCCCTCCACCTGCAACAGCGAAGCCGGTTGCGCCTGCTCGGCCGCGCTCAGCTTTTGCCCGCGCACCGGTACGAAGCCTGCGCGCAGCCACTCGCCAATCGGCTTCGTCACCTCGGGCACGCCCATGGTGCAATCGACATTGCCGGGCGCCTTCACCTCATAGGCCCAGCGCACGCCGGGCTGCCAGCCCTTGTTGACGAGTTGCTGTGCGGCGGAAGCCAGCGCATCCGGCACCGAATGCCAGATGTCGACCCGGCCATCGCCGTCGAGATCGACGCCGTGCTTGTAATATTCGGACGGCAGGAATTGCGTGTACCCGGTGGCGCCGGCCCAGGACGAGCGGAAATCCTTGCGCGCCACCGCGCCCTCGCCGAGAATCTTCAACGCGAGAATGAATTCGCCCCGATACTGCTCCTTGCGGCGGCCGACATAGGCCTGCGTCGCGACCACGCGCAGCGTGTCGTAGGGCAAGCGGTAGCGGCCATAATCCGTCTCGCGCCCCCAGATCGCCAGCACGATGCTTCCGGGAACGCCGAGGCGCTTTTCGATCTCGGAGAGCGCTACGCGATGCTTCTGCATCCGCTTCTGCCCCTCCGCCGCCAGCCGCGCGATGGAGGCTTCCTTCACATAATCGGCCGGCACCTGCACGAACTCCGCCTGCGACGGCGCGCCGGTGGCGGGCCGGCCGGGCAGCAAGAGATCGGGCAATTTGTAGTCGGGCTCGAGCCCCTTCGTCTCGGCATCGAACGTCGCGCGCGACACGCCGGCCGCCTGCGCCTCCGGCCACAGCGAGGCGATGAACTGGGTGAAGGCGGCGTCGGCGGCATGAACCGGGCGCACCGCGCCCGGCGTCATCGCTGCCAGTATCAGAACCGCGGCTATCAACCTCTGTCGCAAACCGGAATCCTGTCGATCGACACGTCGCCCATCAATGCGAGACAACCTGTTTGGCATGTTCGGCGGAATCATTCGACAGCTTGTCGACATACGCAATGCCGATCGCCGACATAATGAAGACCGTGTGGATGATGGTCTGCCACATCACGCCGGTTTCGGTGTAGCCGCTCTTGCCCGAGGCCAATCCTCCGGCCTCGATGAAGGTACGCAACAGATGAATCGACGAGATGCCGATGATGGCCATCGCGAGCTTGATCTTGAGCACGCTGGCGTTGACGTGGCTGAGCCATTCCGGCTGATCGGGATGTCCTTCCAGATTGAGACGGGAGACGAACGTCTCGTAGCCGCCGACGATGACCATCACCAGCAGGTTGGAAATCATCACCACGTCGATCAGGCCCAGCACCGCCAGCATGATCTGCTGCTCGCTGAAATCGAAGGCGTGGGCGAACAGGTGCCACAACTCCTTCAGAAACAGCACCACATAGACGCCCTGCGCGACGATCAGGCCGATATAAAGCGGCAGCTGCAGCCAGCGGGAGCTGAAGATCAGCAGCGGGATCGGACGCAATGCCTTCCTCTGCGATTCGGGCGGCAAGGGCGTTTCGGGAGTAAGGGACATTCAGGAGGGCTCGCTTGCGGGGGATTCGGATTGCGAAGGAAGCCTATATCTACGCAATCTGACTGTGCTGTGAAGCGACAACTGGCCGCAGTACGATAACTGCCGCCAGCTTACCCAGACTTCCAAGGCAAATTACGACCTTATGCGACGGTCTCAATCGTAGCCGAAGCCATGGTTGTAATATCTGGCAAGGCAGGAGCGAGAAGAAATAATCTTCACGCGTCAGTCAGATCGAGACGCCGCTCGATACGCTCGATGCGGACGTCCATCCGATCAAGGCGATTCGACATATTGGCATACTGGTTCTCGAGATTGCCGACGCGCTGCTTTATCTCGCGAATATCATCCCGCACGTCATCGATCGCGCCGCAGATATGGCGAAGATGCTCAAGAACGATGTTGTCCGTGTCGTTGTCCGTGTCGGTCATCGGATAACATTATCACGATATCGAATCATTGTGAACCATGGCGCCGCGATGTTCTTCCCGAAGATCAACGTGAAGATCGATCCGGCCCGGCGGTGGCACCGGCCCGACCGGCACTTCTTCGCTAACGGCGCCTGTCAGGTGCTGGCCTTTGCGTTTCTGAAACGCTATCCGGATCTCGAATTCCGCGCCCGATGGATCAAACCGGAAGCTGGATTCAGCGGCAACCACATCTACGTCACCGACGGGATCAACGCCTTCGACTATCACGGCCTCACCACCGAACAGCGCCTGCTCGCGTTAGCCTTCAGGCGCGGCCTCCGATTCTTTCCGGCTGGGACGCCGCGCTGGTGGACTTGCCGGCCGATGTTCTGATTTCAGAACAGCGCTCGCGGCAGATCGAGGGACTTTGGCTGCGCGAGCCGAAGCTATTCCTTCATGACGCGCTGCCCCGCGCGCACAACTTTCTCGACGGGTTCGGCGATATCAGGCGGAGGCTCACCGCGTCAGCTTCTTGTACTTCATGCGATGCGGAATGATGCTGTCCTGCCCGAGCCGGCGCATCTTGTCCTTCTCGTAGTCCTGGAAGTTGCCTTCGAACCATTCGACATGGCTGTCGCCTTCGAAGGACAGGATATGGGTGGCGATACGGTCGAGGAACCAGCGATCGTGGCTGATGATGACGGCGCAGCCCGCAAAATCCTCCAGCGCCTCTTCCAGCGCGCGCAGCGTGTCGACGTCGAGGTCGTTGGTCGGTTCGTCGAGCAGCAGCACGTTGGCGCCGGATTTGAGCATCTTGGCCAGATGCACGCGGTTGCGCTCGCCGCCCGACAGCGCGCCAACCTTCTTCTGCTGGTCGGCGCCCTTGAAGTTGAACGAGGAGCAATAGCCGCGCGAGTTCACCTCGCGCTTGCCGAGCAGGATCAGTTCGTTGCCGCCGGAAATCTCTTCCCACACCGTCTTCTTGCCGTCGAGATCGTCGCGCGACTGGTCGACGTAACCGAGGTGCACGCTTTCGCCGATCGTGATCGTGCCCTGGTCCGGCTTCTCCTGCCCGGTGATCATGCGGAACAGCGTGGTCTTGCCGGCGCCGTTCGGGCCGATCACGCCGACGATGCCGCCCGGCGGCAGCTTGAAGGTGAGATTCTCGATCAGCATGCGGTCGCCGAAGCTCTTGGTGAGCCCTTCGAAATCGACAACGTTCTGGCCGAGCCGCTCGGCCACAGGAATCGTGATCTGCGCGGTCTGGGTCTGCTTCTCGCTCGCCTGCTTCAACAACTCTTCATAGCGCTGGTAGCGCGCCTTGGACTTGGCCTGGCGCGCCTTGGGAGACGACGCGATCCACTCCTGCTCGCGGGCGAGCGTCTTCTGATGCGCGACATCCTCGCGGCCTTCCTGCTCGAGGCGCTTCTGCTTCTGTTGCAGCCAGGACGAATAATTGCCCTCGTAGGGAATGCCCTTGCCGCGGTCGAGCTCGAGGATCCACCCCGTGACATTGTCGAGGAAGTAGCGGTCGTGGGTCACGATCAGGATCGCGCCGGGATAGTTGCGCAGATGGCCTTCCAGCCACGACACCGACTCGGCGTCGAGATGGTTGGTCGGCTCGTCCAGCAGCAGGAGTTCCGGCTGATCTAGCAGTAGCTTGCACAACGCGACGCGACGGCGCTCGCCGCCCGAAAGCTTTGTCACGTCGGCATCGTCGGGCGGACAGCGCAGCGCGTCCATCGCCTGGTCGACCTTGCTGTCGAGATCCCAGAGGCCCGCGGCCTCGATCTGGTCCTGCAGCTTGGTCATCTCGTCAGCGGTTTCGTCCGAATAGTTCATCGCCAGTTCGTTGTAGCGATCGAGGATCGCCTTCTTCTTGGCGACGCCCTCCATGACGTTGTCGCGAACCGACTTGGAGGGATCGAGCTGCGGCTCCTGCTCGAGATAGCCGACGCGGGCACCCTCGGCGACCCAGGCCTCGCCATTATACTCCTTGTCGAGGCCGGCCATGATCCGCAGCAGCGTCGACTTGCCGGAGCCGTTGACGCCGAGCACGCCGATCTTGGCGTCGGGGTAGAACGACAGATGGACGTTATCGAGCACCTTCCGGGTCGGGTAGCTCTTGGTCAAACCCTGCATGAAATAGACGAATTGGCGAGCCATCGCGATCCCTGGAAATGGTTGGATTTTACGGAGATTTGCTGCCGCTGATGTAGCGGCGCGGCCGCCAAAGGGCAACCACGGGAACCCGTTTTCCATCCGTTCACCACGGATGAATACGGGATGGTCACCATGTGCGCCGAGATCCCGACAATTGAAACTATCTTTTAATAAATCGGGCGAAAACTGGTTTTCAGCGCCAAAAAAGGCGTTTTGAAAACAAGGGCCCGCGTCATGGCTACGATCGGTTCGGCATCCTTTTCCGCCCCGGCACATGCAAGCGCCGGACTGGCAAAACCTTTGGCAGAACTCCGCACCTTCTGGCGCCAGTTCATCGCCAAGGCGTTCAACCCCTACCGCCCGGAACTGCACTATATGCGCGGCCCGGGACCTGCCTGGCGCGCCAAGCATCTCGGCCGCTCGAACTGAGCTATCCGGCTATTTGAGGCAGCCCCGCAGCTCCATTTTTTGACGTGTTTTCTTCACGCGAACCGGTTTCCACCCCGGATCAAGTCCGAGGGCATGCTTCGCTCGAAAACGCTGTTTGGCCGCTTGCGCCATCTCTGATTGCGCGCAACCATGGCGATCTTCGCCGACGGCCGTTTCCGACCGTCATGCTCGCCACCAACGGACCTCCCCATGACGCGGCTGCGCTGTGCAATCCTCGACGACTATCTCAACGTGGCGCTCTCGGTCGCCGACTGGTCCAAAGTCTCCGACCGCGTCGACGTCACGGTGTTCAACCAGCCGTTTGCGACCGCGGAAGCCGCGGCCCACGCCCTGAAGGATTTCGAGATCATCTGCGCGATGCGCGAACGCACCCCGTTCCCGCGCACCATGTTCGCAGGCCTGCCCCATCTGAAGCTTTTGATCACCTCGGGCATGCGCAATGCCGCCATCGATATGGAAGCGGCCAAGGACTACAAGGTGGTGCTGTGCGGCACCCAATGGGGCCGCGACCCGACCGCGCCGCTGACCATGGGCCTGATCCTGGAACTGACCCGTAATATCGGTCGCGAGAACGCCCGCATGCATGCCGGCGAGCCCCTGCAGAAATTCGTCGGCATGGAGATCGAGGGCCGGACGCTCGGCGTCATCGGCCTCGGCAAGCTCGGCACCAAGGTATCCAGGCTGGCGCAGGCCTTCGGCATGAACGTGATCGCCTGGAGCCCGAATCTGACGCCGGAGAAGTGCAAGGAGGTCGGCGTCACCTACGCCAGCAAGGACGAGCTGTTTTCGACCGCCGACATCGTCACCATCCATGTGGTGCTGAGCCAGCGCTCGCGCGGGCTGGTTGGGCGTGATGACCTCGCCCGGATGAAGCCAACCGCCTACCTCGTCAACACCGCGCGCGGGCCGATCGTCGACGAAGGGGCGCTGTTGGAAGCACTGACGCAAAAGACGATCGCGGGCGCCGGCGTCGACGTGTTCTCGGAGGAGCCGCTGCCGGTCGACCATCCCTTCCGCAAGCTCGACAACATGGTGCTGACGCCGCATCTCGGCTACGTCACCGGGGACAGTTTTCGAAACCACTATCAGCAAATGGTCGAGGGCATCGACGCCTGGTTCAAGGGCGAGCCGAAGCAGCGGCTGGCGTAAGCGACCTCAGGCAGCATGCTGCGTGGTGGCCCGGCTCGCGACCTCCGCAAATCCCTGGCGCCATGACGGATGCGCCGGCCGCCAGCCCAGCTCCTGCCTGGCCTTGGCGTTGGAGCCGGCCCGCACCTCGGTCATCATCGAAACCAGGTGCTCGCCGGCGAACAACCGGCCAAGCCAGGCCGGCACGCGAATCGGCGGTCGGGCACCGACCAGGACAGCAAGGGCAGGCAGCCATTCGCTGACATCAGCCGGTTCATCGTCGACGATGTTGTAGATATTGCCGGGCTTGCCGCGCTCGATGGCAGCAACGGTGGCGGACGCCGCGTCATCGACGTGGATGAACGACCACCGTCCGCCACCGCCGCCGATCAGCGGCACGCGGCGGCGGCGCAGCTGATCGATCATCGCGCGCGAGAGCATTCCGGTGTCCGGGCCGTAGAATGATCCATATCGCAAGACAATGCCTTCGGGGTTCGCCGAACCGGTGACGGCGTCCTCAAGATGCCGGATCGCTTGCAGCGTGCGGCGCAGCTCCTCCGGCGGATCGGGATCCAGCGCGTCGGCCTCCGTCTTGATCTCTTCGCCGCCGCGGCCGTACGTCCAGCCACAGAAGCTCTGGGCGATGAAGCGCCTCGCACCGGCTTCGCGTGCAGCCGCCAACAGGAAATCGGTGCCTTGCGTGCGCAACCGGTTGGTGGTGGCGAACGCGCGATCGAAATGCCGGAGATCCGTGACATCAGCGAGGTCGGTCATCTGATCGATGATGATTTCGGGCTCCGCCGCGATCACCACGGCGCGAATGGCCGCCGCGTCGAGCCCATCGGCGATCGCAGGTTCCGCGCCCATCCGTCTGATGATTTCGGCCTTTGCCGCCGTTCGCGTCGTGCCAACGACGGAATGACCGGCTGCAATCAGCTGCGGAACGAGCTCAAGGCCGATGGCGCCCGTGGCGCCCGCAACAAGAATTCGCATGGCGTGATCCTCATATTCGTTGCGACCGCCCGGCAGGTAGTCGAAGCAAATGTGAAATCAAGCGTGCGAATGTGGCGACCGAAACCTCTGTGGCGCGGCACTCGGATAAGGGCCGCGGCCAGCGATCACCGGGCGGTCGACGATCCGGCCCTAACAGATGTTCCGGTGCCGATTTCGCCCATGAGCCAACAAAAAGGCGCGCTCTCGGCGCGCCTCAGATGCTCGTTCGACAGCAGGCCGTTCAGCGAATCGTGACCGGTGCGGGCAGCGGCGGCACCACTGTCGGCTGCGCACCGGGAACGGGCGCCAGTTGGGCCTGAGCTGGTCCGGGGGCTGCGGCGGCAGCCGGGCCAGCGGACGGCTGCGGGGCCGCCGACGCGCTTGCGGTGTTGGCGGGCGGCGGACCACCGGGCAGCACCACCACGCGGGTGCCAACCTTGGCGCGTTCGAACAGGTCGGAGACGTCCTCGTTCAGCATGCCGATGCAGCCCGAGGAGACGAACTTGCCGATCGTCGACGGCTGGTTGGTGCCGTGGATGCGGTAGACGGTCGAACCGAGATACATCGCGCGCGCGCCGAGCGGATTGCCGGGACCACCGGCCATGAAGCGCGGCAGATAGGGCTGGCGCTCGATCATCTCGGTCGGCGGATGCCAATCCGGCCACTCGGCCTTGCGGCTGATCTTCTGCACGCCGGTCCAGGTAAAGCCGTCGCGGCCGACGCGGACGCCGTAGCGGATCGCGCGGCCGCCACCGAGCACGTAATAGAGGTGGGTGTTGGACGTGTCGACGACGATGGTGCCCGCAGGCTCCTTGGTCGCGAACGACACTTCCTGACGGCGCAGATGCGCCGGAAGCTGCGCAGGGCCCACTTCCGGCTGCTCTTCCGGCGGCAGCGCGGCAAGCTGCACCGGCTTGCCGTCGGCGCCGACGGCGGGTTGCTGCGGTTGCGGGAGCGCGCCGGTGGTGCCGGGCGCGAGCCCCGGTGCGGTGCCGATGGCTTCCGGTGGGCGCAGGCCAGCGCGGTCGTCGTTCGGATAGACGATGCCGGCGCCGGGAATGCGGCTGTCGCCGCGATCCGAATAGACCGGCTGCTGCTGACCGGGCGGGCGGTCCGCATAGATCACCGGCGGCGGACCGGCCGGGCGGCCGTAACGCGGATCGTCGGGTGAAAGGACCGGGCCCGTCGGCATCGGGGCGCCGCGGTCCGAATAAACCGGAGCGGCGGCCGGGCGGCCATAACGCGGATCGTCGGGAGAAAGGATCGGTCCCGTGGGCGTCGGAGCGCCACGGTCCGAATAAGCCGGGGCTCCGGCCGGGCGGCCATAACGGGGGTCACTGGGCGACAGCACCGGGCCGGGCGGCGGCAGCGCGGCCGAGTTCTGACCGTTCGGCGCGTCGTCATCGTCCAATGCATCGAAATCGGGTTCGCCGGGACCGCGGCGTTCTTCAACCGCATAGCCACCTTGCACGTAGGGTCCCGGAGCCGTCGAATAGACTTGGCCTTGGGCGGGATAGCCCTGTTGCGCATGGGCGAGCGAAGTTCCCGCCATGCCAGCGGCAATAGCGGCACAAATCGTCAGAATGCGGTTATTCATCATCGCCTTTGTATAGACCCCAAGCCCCACCGGACGGTTAACGGCAGATGGAGGAAGATAGCGGCGCATTCAAGACAAATCCTCGAAATTCGGCCCGTACCGGCCATTTGTGATTGCAACCAGGCTGCGGCAAAGATGCCTCACAGCGCCGGAAATCGCCATTGTGGATGGTGGGCGACTTCAGACTGCAGATTTTGCAACAAAAAGCTGCCGGGCGCTGAGATACTCTCAAATCGGCCTGATTCGCGCGCTCACGCGCGCACCTCGCGAATCGGGCCACACAGTGGTCACCGCGTTCCCCTGGCATCAATAACCCTCCAGAGATAAGGAGGGTGGAACTCGAGTCCATGCTTCCCGGCTTCCGCTTCTTGTTCACCGCGATCGTCCTGTCGATGTCGATCCTGGTTTTTGGGCTTGGCGCCGCCGCCCTGCTGCGTGCCGCGCATGAGGAATTTGCCAACCTTCCCTCGCGACGGGTGACGCCCGAGCCGATGTTTGCCCGCCTGAACGACGGCCCGCCGCCGACGCTGGCGCTGCTGCGCATTGATCCGCCGGTCGCGGAGAAGCCGGCGGAGAATGTCCCCGCCGCCGTTCCGGAAACAGCCACTGAAGTCCCGGCGCCGGCCGGGCAAACCCCGGACGCTCGTCCAGCCGACCCCGAGAAACTGGCGGCGCTGAAGCCGGCAGAGCCGATGCAGGTCGAAGCGGCAAAGCCGGAAACGGCGGCGAAGGAAGCGAGCGCGGAGACACCGGCCGCTCCGGCCTCTGCGGCCGAAGCCGAAGCGCCCGTAGCCACGGCGGAAGTAAAGCTCGCCGCCATCCCGGAAACGCCGGAGCCGGCCGCCGCCACCCCGCCGGCGCCAGCGACGGATATCTCTTCATTCGAAGGCAACGTCGCCGCGGCCCGGATCGCGACGCTCGGCGGTCCCGCCGTCATCGTCGACGAAAAGACGGCGGCCATCGCGACGGAAGCCAAGACGACGGAAGCGAAGCCGGACACCGGCGCCGTCAAAAAACGGGCTGCGGAACGGGCGCGGGAACGGCGGCGGATCGCGGCGCGGCGGGCGCGTCTGGCACGCGAGGCGGCGCTGGCTCAACAGCAACTGCAGGCCAACCCGTTCGCGCAATTTCCGGTCGCGCGCACGACGCGCTAACTTCTGGATCAGGAATCAGGCCGGGCCGGTCGCGACAGGCGGGCCGTCGGCTGCGCCCCACTCCGTCCATGAGCCGTCATACAGCGCCGGGTTCTCGACGCCGAGGCGGTAGAGCGCAAGCGTCAGCACGGCGGCGCTGACGCCGGAGCCGCAACTGGTCACGATGGGCGCATCGAGCTTCACGCCGGCGCCTGAGAACGCCGCCCGCAATTCATCCAGCGATTTCATCGTGCCGGTCGCGGCATCGAACAGGTTGTTGTAGGGCAGGCTGAGGCTGCCGGGGATATGGCCGGAGCGAAGGCCCGGCCGCGGCTCGGCCACCTTGCCCTGATAGCGTTCGTTGGCGCGCGCATCGATCACCTGCTCGGCGCGGCTTGCGAGGTTCGTGACCAGCTGCTGCATGCTGCGCGTGCGCCGCGCGTCGAACGCCGCCCTGAACGTGGCCGGCTTCGGCGTCACCTCCCCCTTCTCGACCTTGCGGCCTTCGGCGACCCACTTCTTCAGGCCGCCATTGAGTATATGCACGTCCTTACCGAACGACAGGAACATCCACCACACCCGGGCTGCGGCGACCCAGCCGCCGGAATCGTAGAGCACGACGGTGTCGTCATTGCCGATCCCGAGCCCGCCGACATCGCGGCCGAATTGTTCGGCGGAAGGAAACATGTGCGGCAGTGGGCTGGAATGGTCCGACACCGCGTCGACGTCGAAGAAGACCGCGCCGGGAATATGGGAAGCGAGATAGTCGTCCTTCGGCAGCGGCAGCACGCCAGGCATCTTGAACGAGGCGTCGATCACCTTGACGCCGGGATCGTTCAGGTGCGCGGCGAGCCATTCGGTGGAGACGAGCGGGTCATTGGTGGCGGGCATGGATTTTTTCTCCGGCGTTTGACACGGTCGTCATGGCCGGGCTTGTCCCGGCCATCCACGTACTTGCTTCGTATGTGGACTAAAGGACGTGGATGCCCGGGACATCAAGCGAGAAACCGCGCTTCGCGCTTTTGCCCGGGCATGACGGTGATGGACGTGAAGGCTATCCAGCCTACCCCTTCTTCTTCGGCTCCCACTTCTCGACCGGGCCGCCGGCGTCGCGCCAGGCGGCGAAACCGCCGCCCATATGGGCGACCGGCTTCAGGCCCATGTCCTGCGCGGTCTTGGCCGCGAGCGCCGAGCGAAGTCCGCCGGCGCAGTGGAAGATGAATTTCTTGTCCTCCTGGAAGATCGGCTTGGCGTAGGGGCTTTGCGGATCGATCCAGAATTCCAGCATGCCGCGGGTGCAGGAGAACGCGCCGGGGATCTTGCCCTCGCGTTCGATCTCGCGGGGATCGCGGATATCGACGATCACGACATTGGGGTCCTGCGCGGCCTTGATGGCGTCAGTAGCACTGACGGTCTCGATCGCCGCATTGGCTTCGTCGATCAGGGCTTTGATGCCGCGGTGGATGGTCTGGGGCATTGATTGCGCCTTTCGTTTTTCTTGACCTGTCATTTCATTCCGGGGCGGTGCGAAGCATCGAACTAGGGTGCGCCCCTTGCGCACCCGAGAATCTCGATCGAATTCCATTACTTCGAGATTCCGGATCGGTCCTGCGGACCGTCCGGAATGACGGCAAGTTACCGCACCAGTTCCTTCATCGCACCTTCGAGGCCCTCGATCGTGATCGGGTACATGCGCTCCGAGAACAGCCGGCGGATGATGGTGGTGGATTCCGAATAGTCCCAGTGCTTCTGCGCCACCGGATTGAGCCACACCGCATGCGGATAGGTGCGCGTGATGCGATCGAGCCAGACCGAGCCGGCCTCCTCATTGACATGCTCGACCGAGCCGCCCGGCACCATGATCTCGTAAGGGCTCATCGAGGCGTCGCCGACGAACACCACCTTGTAGTCGTGCGGGTATTTGTGCAGCACGTCCCAGGTCGGCGTGCGGTCGGTGAAGCGGCGCTTGTTCTGCTTCCACACGCCTTCATACAGGCAGTTGTGGAAGTAGAAATACTCCATGTGCTTGAACTCGGACTTCGCCGCCGAGAACAGTTCCTCGACCTGCTCGATATGCGAATCCATCGAGCCGCCGATGTCGAAGAACACCAGCACCTTGACCGCGTTGCGGCGCTCGGGGCGCATATGGACGTCGAGATAGCCGTGGTTGGCGGTTTCCCTGATCGTGGTGTCGAGATCGAGTTCGTCCGGCGCGCCGGTGCGGGCGAATTTGCGTAACCTGCGCAGCGCGATCTTGACGTTGCGGATGCCGAGCTCGACATTGCCGTCGAGATCCTTGAACTCGCGCTTGTCCCACACCTTCACGGCGCGGTTGTTGCGGTTCTTCTCCTGACCGATCCGCACGCCCTCGGGATTGTAGCCGTGGGCGCCGAATGGCGAGGTGCCGGCGGTGCCGATCCACTTGTTGCCGCCCTGGTGGCGGCCCTGCTGTTCCTTCAGCCGCTGACGAAGCGTCTCCATGAGCTTGTCCCAGCCCATCGCCTCGATCTGCTTCTTCTCTTCCTCGGTGAGGTATTTTTCCGCGAGCTTCTTCAGCCATTCGGCAGGAATGTCCGCCTTCTCCATGGCGTCCAGCAGGCTTTCCAGCCCCTTGAACACGGTGCCGAAGACGCGGTCGAACTTGTCGAGATTGCGCTCGTCCTTCACCAGGGCGGCGCGAGAGAGATAGTAGAAGTTCTCGACGGTCTGATCGGCAAGGTCAGCGTCGAGCGCCTCCATCAGCGTCAGATATTCGCGCAGGGTCACCGGGACCTGCGCGTCGCGCAGCGATGTGAAGAATTGCAGGAACATGGGATACAGATTGCCCGCCGGACAGCGCCCGTCAAGAGCCCGCGCACGCCGAAGGCCAGCGCATAGCTGTCAGGCCTAGACCGGGAGGCTTTTTCAATTACAATTGAGCCATAAAGGGCTTATTCCGGCAGGGGAAATTCAATGGGCATCATTGCGGCGCTGATCATTGGCGGTATCGCGGGCTGGCTTGCCGGGAAGATCGTGCACGGCGCGGGCTTCGGGCTGATCGGCAACATCGTGATCGGCATCATCGGCGCGCTACTGGCGGGCTGGATCTTGCCGCAACTGGGCGTCAACCTCGGCGTGGGCTGGGTCCGCGAGATCATCAACGCCACCATCGGCGCGGTGATCATCCTGGTGATCCTGTCGCTGATCAAACGCTGAGGATAGCGCCTCAACTCCAATCGCGACCGCCGGACCGGCGGTCGTTTACTGTTCAGGCCGCGAGCGGCCCAAGAACGAGCAACAAGGCAAACGGATAGATGAAATTTACCGGCACCAAGGACTATGTCGCCACCGACGACCTCAAGGTCGCCGTCAACGCCTCGATCGTGCTCGAGCGCCCGCTGCTGATCAAGGGCGAGCCCGGCACTGGCAAGACCGTGTTGGCGGAGGAAGTCGCCAAAGCCCTCGGCGCGCCGCTTTTGACCTGGCACATCAAGTCGACCACCAAGGCGCAGCAGGGCCTTTACGAATATGACGCGGTGTCGCGCCTGCGCGACAGCCAGCTCGGCGACAGCAGAGTTTCCGACATCTCCAACTACATCAAGCGCGGCAAATTGTGGGAAGCCTTCACCCACGACAAGCGCCCGGTGCTTCTGATCGACGAGATCGACAAGGCCGACATCGAGTTTCCCAACGACCTCTTGCTCGAACTCGATCGCATGGAGTTCTTCGTCTACGAGACCGGCGAGAACATCAAGGCGAGCCTGCGTCCGATCGTGATGATCACCTCGAACAACGAGAAGGAACTGCCGGACGCTTTCCTGCGCCGCTGCTTCTTCCACTACATCAAGTTCCCCGACGCCGACACCATGAGCCGGATCGTCGACGTGCACTTCCCCAACATCAAGAAGCGGCTGGTGGAAGAAGCGCTGCGCATCTTCTTCGAGGTACGCGAAGTGCCGGGCCTGAAGAAGAAGCCCTCGACGTCGGAGCTGCTCGACTGGCTCAAGCTGTTGCTGAACGAGGATATCACCCCGGAAATGCTCCGGGAGCGCGATCCGCGCAAGCTGATCCCGCCGCTGCACGGCGCGCTGCTCAAGAATGAACAGGACGTGCACCTGTTCGAGCGGCTGGCATTCCTCAGCCGCCGCGAAGTGTAGTTCGCGAAATCTCTACGGCGCCAGAATCCAAGGTTCTGGCGTTTCGTTTTTCAAACAACAAACGAAAAAAGAACAGGGCAGATGAACGTTCAAACCCAGATCGACACAACTTCGCCCCGCACGACAGAGCATTTCGACGTCCTGATCGCCGGCGCCGGCATTTCGGGCGTTGGCGCCGCCTATCACCTCACCACGCAATGCCCGGGAACGAGCTTCGTCGCGCTGGAAGCGCAGAAGACGTTCGGCGGCACCTGGACCACCCACCGCTATCCCGGTATCCGCTCCGACAGCGACCTGCACACCTTCGGTTATCGCTTCAAGCCCTGGACGACAGCGCCGATCGCGAGCGCTCAGGAAATCCTGAAATACATGGGCGAGGTGATCGAGGAGAACGATCTCGCGCCTCACATCCGCTACCAGCACACCATCACCTCGGCGAAATGGTCGAGCGCGGAAAACCTCTGGACCATCGAAGCCACGCGGACCGACACCGGCGAAAAACTTCGCTTCACCACCAATTTCTTCTGGATGTGCCAGGGATACTACCGCCACACCGAGGGCTATACGCCGGAGTGGAAGGACATGGCCAGGTTCAAGGGCCCGATCGTCCATCCGCAGAAATGGCCTGAGGATCTCGACTACAAGAACAAGCGCGTGATCGTGATCGGCTCGGGCGCCACCGCAGCGACGCTGATCCCGGCGATGGCAGGCGATTGCGCGCATATCACCATGCTGCAGCGCTCGCCGACCTATTTCCGCACCGGGCGCAACGCGATCGAAATCGCCGAGCAGCTGCGCCAGTTGCAGGTCGACGAAAAGTGGATCCACGAGATCACGCGGCGAAAAATCCTGTTCGACCAGGACGCCTTCACCCGCAAGACATTTGAGGAGCCGGAAGCAGCGAAGAAGGATCTGCTGTCGGCGGTCGAAGCCTATCTCGGCAAGGACTACGACATCGCGACCCACTTCACGCCAAAATACCGGCCGTGGCGGCAGCGCATCGCGTTCATCCCGGACGGCGACCTGTTCCAGGGCATCAAATCCGGCAAGGCCTCCGTCGTCACCGACGAGATCGACCGCTTCACCGAAAAGGGCATCCTGCTGAAGTCAGGCAAGGAGCTGGAGGCCGACATCATCGTGACCGCGACCGGCTTCAACCTCTGTGCCACTGGCGACATCGAATTCGCCGTCGACGGCAAGCCGCTCGATTTCGCCGATACCGTGACCTATCGCGGCATGATGTTCACCGGCGTGCCGAACCTGGTCTGGGTATTCGGCTATTTCCGCGCGAGCTGGACGCTGCGCGTCGATCTGGTCGCCGACTTCGTCTGCCGGCTGCTCACGCACATGAAAGAGACCGGCGCGAAAAAGGTGACGCCGCAGCTCCGTCCCGAAGACCACAACATGCCGCTGTTGCCCTGGATCGATCCGGAAAACTTCAATCCCGGCTACATGATGCGCGGCATGCACCTCTTGCCCAAGCGCGGCGAAAAGCCGGAATGGCAGCACAACCAGGATTACTGGGCCGAGAAGGACGAATTCCCGGCGATCGATCTCAACGACAAGGCGTTCGTTTACGGATGAGGCCAGTCGGCTGATGATCAGGCTGAGTGACGGGGACATCCCGTCACTCGACAGGTGTCAGCGGGGACGAGCCTCAATCACGTTGAAGCGGCCGGCTGCATAACTCGTGACCAGATCGAAGCCGCTCTGGTCGAGCAATTCGCGGTACTGGCCCTCGGTGCGCTCAAGCCCTCCGGGCCCGCGAAGCATGTTCAGATCGCTCAACGCCTGCTCCCTGTCCTCGTCCGCCATTGTTGGCGTCTCCGGCATCAGCCGTTCCACCAAAAGCAGCTTGCCTCCGCCGGGGAGCGCCTTCCGACAGTTTTGCAGGATCGTGACACTGCGCGCATCGTCCCAGTCGTGAATGATGCTCTTGAGGATGACCGTATCAGCGATCGCCGGCACGGCCTTGAAGAAATCGCCGGCCACAAATTCCACGCGGTCATCGACACCGATCTGCCTGAGATGCTTGCTCGCGGCCTCGGCACATCTCGGAAGGTCGAAAACAGTTCCGCGCAGTTTCCGGTTTTGCTGCGCGATGGCGCCGAGCAATTCACCGGACCCGCCACCCACGTCCATCAAGTGGGGTATCCCGCTGAAGTCATAGGACTGAAGGACATTCGGTGTGACAAGACGGGTAAGTTCCACCATCGCCGCGTTGAACTTGTCCACAATCTCCGGCGTCCGGCCCATCAGCTCGAAGCTGTCATCAACGCCTTGAAGTTGCGCTCCGGTTTTGCCGGTCATGACGGATTCAAGCATTCCGCTCCAGGATTTTGAAAGCAGTTCGGTCTCAAGGATTGCCCAGCACTTGAGCGAATGCATTGCGGAGCTATCGAGGCAGGCACCCACATCCGTCAACGCATAGCGATCTTCGCCGCTACGCGAACAGATGCCTATGGTGGAGAGCGCGGTGAGCAGGCGGCCAAGCGCCCGTTCATCTGCACCGGTTGCTTTGGCGAGCTTGCCAAGCGCCAGCGGTCCATCCCGCAGCAACTCGGCGAGCCCGAGTCTGGCCGCGACATAGATCACCGCCGTCACACGGTGCGACTGAATCAAATCGAAAAGCCTGAGGGCCGATACTTGCGATGACATCGCGCCTCCTTTTGCCGTGGCTGTTGCGAATTCCGAGTGTGATCTCCCTGCGGGCTTGCCGAGCGCTGCTCGGAATTGGATTGGCGCTACGGCTTTCGCCGGCCATTGCCAGTGCGCGGCGGGAGTTATTCGCTCCGACGACGCCTGCAAGCACGTCCCTGGGAGTTGCGCGCTCGACCCGCGACCAAGGGTGACGGCTAACCGGAATCGGTGAAATGATACAGTTCACAAAAATCATGTATACTTTAATGGTAATATGATACTGATAGACCTTTGATTTGCCATTTATTTGTAATTTCTGTATACATCTTGCACTCAACATGGAGTGCAGCCATGCCGTCATCGTTCCCGCTCAATGCCTGGTACGCCGCCGCCTGGGATGTCGACCTCAAGCACGCGCTGTTTCCGCGCACGATCTGCGGCAAGCATGTCGTGATGTACCGCCAGTCCGACGGACAGGTGTGTGCGCTCGAAGACGCCTGCTGGCACCGGCTGGTGCCGCTCTCGAAGGGACGACTCGACGGCGACACCGTCGTCTGCGGCTATCACGGGCTGAAGTTCAATGCGCAGGGCCGTTGCACCTACATGCCCTCGCAGGACACCATCAACCCTTCGACCTGCGTGCGCTCCTATCCCGTGGTCGAACGGCACCGTTTCATCTGGCTGTGGATGGGCGATCCCGCGCTGGCCGATCCCGCGCTGGTGCCCGATATGCACTGGAACGACGATCCCGCCTGGGCCGGCGACGGCAAGACCATTCATGTGAAGTGCGACTACCGCCTCGTGGTCGACAATCTGATGGACCTCACCCACGAGACCTTCGTGCATGGCTCCAGCATCGGCAACGACCACGTCGCCGAAGCCCCGTTCGACGTCACCCATGGCGACAAGACGGTGACCGTGACGCGCTGGATGCATGGCATCGACGCCCCGCCATTCTGGACCGCGCAGTTGGGCAAGCCCGGCCTGGTCGACCGCTGGCAGATCATCCATTTTCAGGCGCCCGGCACCGTCAATATCGACGTCGGCGTCGCCCCCGCCGGCACCGGCGCGCCGGAGGGCGACCGCTCGCAGGGCGTCAACGGTTTTGTGCTCAACACCATGACGCCGGAGACCGAAACCACCTGTCACTATTTCTGGGCCTTCGTCCGCAATTACCGGACATCAGAGCAGAAGCTGACCACCGAGATCCGCGAAGGCGTTTCCGGCATCTTCCGCGAGGATGAAATCATCCTCGAAGCCCAGCAGCGCGCCATGAACGAAAATCCGGACCGCACCTTCTACAACCTCAACATCGATGCAGGGGCGATGTGGGCGCGGCGCGTGATCGACCGCATGGTGGCGCGCGAGACCGCGCCGCAAAGCGTGCAAGCCGCGGAGTAAGACCATGAGCGAACGCGACGCCGAGCGCTCCGTCTCGCAGACCGTGCGCGCGCAGCTCGCGCTGCGCGACATGATCCTGTCGGGGCGGCTGCGCTCGGGCGAGCGCATCAGCGAATTGCAGGCGGTCGATATCACGGGCGTGTCGCGGACGCCGGTGCGGCTGGCGCTGGTGCGGCTGGAGGATGAAGGACTGCTGCAGGCGATCCCCTCCGGCGGCTTCATGGTGAAGGCGTTTACCGAACGCGACATCCTCGACTCGATCGAGCTGCGCGGCACGCTGGAGGGCCTCGCCGCCCGCTTTGCGGCCGAGCGCGGCGCGAGCGCGCGCAGCCTCGAGCCCTTGAAGGAATGCCTCGGCGATCTCGACCAACTGGTCCGGCAGGACCCGATTTCAGTCGAGGCCTTTTCCGCCTATGTGACGATGAACGCGCGCTTTCATGCGCTGCTCAACGAACTCTCGGCAAGCGCGCCGCTGATCCGCGAGATCGATCGCGTCTCTGCGTTGCCGTTCGCTTCGCCAAGCGCGTTCGTGATGGCGCAGTCGGCGTTGCCGGAAGCGCATCAGATCCTGCTGCTCGGGCAGGATCATCACCGCATCGTGGTCGACGCCATCGAGAACCGCGAGGGCGCGCGGGCCGAGGCCGTGATGCGCGAGCATTCCCGTCTCGCCGCGCGCAATCTGCGGCTGGCAATTCGCAATCGCACGCATCTCGATTTACTGCCAGCACTCGCCCTTTTGAAAACGTCAGTCGAATAGAGGCCGCCATGCGTTTTGCCGAGCAATGGAGCTGGTGCACCGTCGAGGCCATCCACGACGTGACGCCCACGATCCGGGAATTCAGACTGCGCCCCGAGAACGGCCGCGTGCCGCCCTACCCCGCCGGCAGCCATATCGGCGTCACCGTGCTGATCGACGGGCAGCCCGCGCGGCGCTCCTATTCGCTGGTGGAGAACGGCGATGCCGGCACCTACCGGATCGCGGTGCGACTGGCGCCGGACAGCCGCGGCGGCTCGCGCGGCATGTGGAATTTGCAGGCCGGCGCGCGGATCGAGACTTCAAATCCAGCGTCCTTGCTCGAGATCGACTGGACACGGAAGAACTATTGCCTGATCGCCGGCGGCATCGGCATCACGCCGATCACAGCTATCGCAGCCGCGCTGCGCCGCAGGAATATCGGCGCTCCCCTGCACTACGCCGTCAAATCACGCGGCGATGCGGCGTTCGTCGACGAGCTCTCGGCGCTGCTCGGCGATCTCTTGATCGTGCACGCCTCCGATGAAGGCGCCCGGCTCGACCTCGAAGCCACCTTCCGCGCTTTGCCTGACGATGCCATCACCATCATGTGCGGACCGATGCGGATGCTGGAGGCCGCGCGGCGCGCCTGGAATGATGGGGGACGCGCGCCGGCCGATCTGCGCTATGAGACTTTCGGCTCCAGCGGCCTGAAGCCGACCGCAAAATTCCGCGTACGGCTAAAGGATACTGACACCGAACTCGTCGTGCCGCAGAACAGCTCGATGCTCGACGCCCTGAACGGTGCCGGCTATGAGGTGATATCGGATTGCCAGCGCGGCGAATGCGGCGTCTGCGCCGTCGACGTCGTTGCCGTCGAGGGCGAGATCGATCATCGCGACGTGTTCTTCAGCGATCAGCAGAAGCACGACAACCGCAAGATCTGCCCCTGCGTGTCGCGCGCGATCGGTGTCGTCACCATTGATACGCTGTACCGGCCGGAAGCGGCGCATCGTTAAGCGAATTTCGTTAGGATGCCGAATATCCGCTCTGCGCCATGAACCGCGACTACCGGCAAACGGATGCGCACGCGCGCGGTCTTTAAGCGATGGCTTGATCAGCCGCAATTCCAGATCGGCCCGATCGGTGTCCGCGTCCAGCAAGGGCCGAAACTGCCGCCATTGTAGCGGCCGCCGTAGAAGCCAGGCCGGCCGAAATAGTGCCAGTCGCCATCGTACCCGTAGTAACTTGGGACTGGATCGATATACCAGGGGCGCTGGTTGCGGCGCGCCATGCGCCAAGCCGAAGCTTTCCGGGCGTAAGCTGGAAGACTGTTATTCGGCGGCTGCTGATAGCCGGGCAGGAAACCGTATCCGTGCCAGCGTGGCGCCGGCCGCTTATGAACCGGCGCAGCCGGCGCGACGACCGGCAGCAGCGACAGGACGATAGCAATCAATGGAAGCACGAGGCGCGACATCAACGCACCATAGACGGCCGGCTGTTGAGAGGCGATTCAAATCTGAGTGCACGGTGCAGCTGCTTTCGGTTCGCTTGCGAAACGACTGCTCTGCGCCGGCTGGCCGGACTAACTTAGGCGCCTCAACTCTCGTATCTGGTACCCAATCTCATCACACCCTAGGCCGACACCGGAAACCTCACGGCCTCCAGCGCCGTCTTGCCGCGGATCATGTCGGAGGCCTTGTCGGCGATCATCAATGTCGAAGCGTTGAGATTGGCCGAGATCATCCGCGGCATGATCGAGGCGTCGACGACGCGCAGTCCCTGCAGCCCGTGCACGCGCAATTGGTCGTCGACGACGGCCCACTTGGCATCCGCCGGTCCCATGCGGCAGGTGCAGCCGGGATGGAACGTGGTGGTGCCGCGCTCGGTGGCGGCGGCGAGGAATTCATCGTCGCTTTGCACCTTGGGCCCGGGGAAATCCTCATACGCATAATACGGCGCGAGCGGCGCGGACGCGAGCAGCCGGCGCGCCAACTTCATACCGGCGACGACGACGCGACGGTCGATCTCCTCGACCAGATAGTTGGTCTGGATGATCGGCGGCGCGAACGGGTCGGCGGAGCGGATGCGGACATAACCGCGGCTCTCCGGGCGCTGCTGCCATGAGGCAACCGTCATGCCGGGCTCATCCTCGAGCTGGCCCTGCACGCCTTCCTTGTAGCTCGCCGGCGTGAACGTGAGCTGCAGGTCGGAGCTCTCGGTGGTCTCGCCGGAATGCCAGAAGCAGTAGACCATGGTCGGCGACAGCGAGAGCAGGCCGCGCCGCGTCGTCGCCCATTTCAGCGCCTCGACCCACAGGCTCAGGCCGCGCCGGAGCTCATTGATGGTCCTGATGTTCTTGACGCGCGCGACCGAACGCGGCGCGTAGTGATCCTGCAAGCCCTCGCCGACGCCGGGCAGCGCATGACGCACTTCGATGCCATGCGATTGCAGCAATTCCGGCGAACCGACGCCGGACAATTGCAGCAACTGCGGCGAGTTGTAGGTGCCGCCGGACAGAATAACTTCCTTGTTGGCGCGCACCTCGATCGGTGTGCCGCCCTTGCCGCCCTTGAGATAACGCACGCCGACCGCGCGCTTGCCCTCGAAGATGAGGTTGGTGACATGCGCATGCGTGCGCACATCGACATTGCCCCGCTTGCGCGCCGGATGCAGGAACGCCTTCGCGGCGCTCATGCGCAGGCCGTTCTCGATGGTGCGCTGGCAGTAGGACACGCCCTCCTGGATCGCGCCGTTGTAATCGGGGTTGCGCGGAATGCCGAGGCTCATGGCGCCCTCCATGAAGGCCTCGCACAGCGGGTCCTGCCAGTCCATCGTGGTGACGGTGAGATTACCTTCGCGCCCGCGATAGGTCTCGTCGCCCTCGCCGACCCGCCGCTCCAGCCGCTTGAAATAGGGCAGGATGTCCGGATAGCCCCAGCCGCGATTGCCGAGTTGCGCCCAGGTGTCGAAATCCTGGCGCTGGCCGCGGTTGTAGATATGGCCGTTGATCGATGACGATCCGCCCAGTGTCTTGCCACGCGGCGCATAGATGCTGCGGCCGCCGGTCCATGGGCCCGGCTCTTGGCTGTAGCCCCAGTTGACGCTCTTCATGTGGAACGTCTTGATGAAGCCGGCCGGCAGATGAATGTAGGGGTGCCAGTCCGTCGGCCCCGCTTCCAGCACGCAGATACGGGCCGTCAAATCTTCACTGAGCCGGTTGGCGAGCACGCTGCCTGCGGAGCCCGCGCCGATAATCACGTAATCGAACGTTTCCATCGTATCGTTTCTAGCGCGGCCTTGTCGTCACCGCGTCTTTTCGTTGAGTTGATAATTGAGATGGGCCTTCACCGTCGGCCATTCGCTGGCGATGATGCTGTAAACCACGGTGTCGCGCAACGTGCCGTTCGGCGCGATCTGGTGGCTTCTCAGAATACCGTCCTGCTTGGCGCCCAGACGCTCGATGCCGCGCCGGCTCTGATGATTGAAGAAATGCGTGCGGAACTCTACCGCAATGCAATTGAGCTTCTCGAAGGCATGCGTCAGCAGCAGCAATTTGCACTGGGTGTTGAGCGCGCTGCGCTGCACGCGCTTGGCGTACCAGGTCGAGCCGATTTCGACGCGGCGATTGGCGGCATCGACGTTCATATAGGTCGTCATGCCCGCGACCTTGCCTTCGGCATCAAACACCGTGAACGGCAGCATCGAGCCGGCCGCGAACAGGCCGAGGCGGCGGTCGATTTCCTTTTTCATGTTTTCGGCGGTCGGGATGAAAGTGTACCAGAGCTTCCACAGCTCACCGTCGCTCACGGCTTCCACGAGTCCATCGATGTGATCGTGCGACAGCGGCTCCAGCCGCGCGTGCGCGCCCTGCAGGGTAACCGGTTCAAGAAAGGCCATTTAATTCTCCACTGCCAGCCGCATCATTGCCTGCGACAAACGCGAAGCGTTTGCGCAAGGGAGCGCAGCGACGAAGCAATCCACCTAGCCCCGTGTGGTGGCATGGATTGCTTCGCTGCGCTCGCAATGACGGGGTTAGCATCTGCCGCGTATTATTTGTTCAAAAAGTTCAGCGCCAGACCCGGCCGCGCCCAGTCCATCGCGATCAGTTCGCCCTTGCCCGACAGCGTGATGTAGGCGGTCTTCAGTTCAGGCCCGCCGAAGGCGATATTGGTGGTGACGCGGTCGCCGGTCGGCACCTGCTCTACCAGCGTGCCGTCGGGCGCGATCACGGAGATGCAGCCCGAGACCAGCGTTGCCACGCAGACATTGCCGCCCGCCTCCACCGCCATCGAATCGAACATCTGGTAGCCACCGAGCCCCGCGATCGGCTTGCCACGCTCGCCGCGATAAATCACGTCGCGCGGCTTGATGGTGCCGGGCTCGGCGATTTCATAGGCCCACAGCCGCGCGGTCGGCGTCTCCGCGATGTAGACCGTCTTCTCGTCCGGCGACAGGCCGATGCCGTTGGCGGGCAGCACGCCGTGCACGGCCTCGACGATCTCCTTCATGCCGGGCTTCACGTAATAGAACGCACCGACATCCATCTCGCGGGCGCGGCGCTTGCCGAGGTCGGAGAACCACAGGCCGCCGTGTCTGTCGAACACCAGGTCGTTGGGGCCGCGCAGGGCGTGCTCGCCGCATTTGTCGACGACGGTCTCGACCTTGCCGCTTTGCAGATCGATCCGCTGGATCGAGCCGCCGAGATAATCATCGGGCTGCGGTCCCGGCATGATCATCTTGCCGGTGGGGATCCAGCTAAAGCCGCCATTGTTGCAGATGTACATCTTGCCGTCAGGCCCGAGCGCTGCGCCATTCGGGCCGCCGGGAATTTGCGCGACCACCTCTTTCCGCCCGTCGGGATAAACCCGCGTCAGCCGCTTGCCCCGGATTTCGACCAGCACCACCGAGCCATCTGGCATCACGACCGGGCCTTCGGGGAACTCCAGATCGGTGGCGAGAACGCGGATATCGGCCATGAATCCTCCCGGGCTTTTCTTGGGCGCAGGCGGATTTCCAAGCCTATGTCCCCACGCGCAGCAATTTGGTTACGCGTTGTTATGGCAAAGTCGATATCGCTTGCCAAGCAACCGCGGGCAATCCCGCGGCGCAGGGCAGCATTGCGGTGATGCTATTCCCTCACCGGAATCCAGATCTCCAGCCCGCCATTGCCGGTGGCCGGATCGAAGTTTTCGTCGTAGCGCTCGAAGTTCGGCGCGTCGGCCGCCTTCATGCCTGAAATCGGCAGCCAGTGATTCCAGATCGTGTTGACGGTGCGGCGGATGGTCGAGATGTGCTCGGCGTGGGTAAAGACGGCGTATTTCTGTTCGGGAATCCGCACGCGCGCGAACTCGCGCGGCAGGTCGGAAAAGTCCGCGACCTCGACGCCGGCGATGTAGTCGAAATTGCCGGCATCGTCGCCGTTGCAGCAAACGCCATAGGCGACCTTGCCGATCCGCGCGGGAATGCCGTCGACCTTCTGGTGAAATTGCTGCCACTGGTTCGGGATTCCGGCACCGCCGTTTTCATGGGTGCAGCGCTCGCCGATGCCGGCGACGAGCAACGGCTTACTGGTTTCGAAACGCGGGGGCTTGAGATTGTCGAGCAGGGTTGAATCCATGACGATGGGCTCCTGAAGCTTGAGACGATCGAGGCACGTTGCGGCGCGGACCGCCTCGGGCGTGACGCCGAAATGGTCGCGGAACGCGCGGGTGAAAGCTTCGTGAGAGCTGTAGTCCGCGTCCAGCGCGAGGCTGAGAATATCGGGCGCGCCTGCCGCGAGCGCCTGCGCCGCCTTGCTGAGTCGGCGGGCACGCACATAGCGCATGACCGAAAACCCGGTGGCCGCGGCAAACGCCCTCACCATGTGGAAGCGAGAGACGCCGGCAACGCCGGCGATCTCATCAAGCGTCAACGGCTTGGCGAGATGGCTTTCGATATACCAGAGCGCTTTCTGGGCCGGATTCATGACTGACTGCCTTCATGCGAAGCAACCGCATCATGCTCTGATGCTACGCGCTTCATTTGACAGTCCTTGCTCTCGGTTCCTGCCGCTGACAATGTATCGGAGCGCGATGGGAGGGAACCATGTTGATCACCAATGTCCGGGCGCACCATATCCGCATTCCCTATGACGCGGGGGTCGCGAGTTTCAGGCAGGGCGCTGCTTCCATCGCAGCGCTGGAAATCGTCATGGTCGAGGTTTCCACCGATGCCGGCATCACCGGCTGGGGCGATGCCTTTGCCTATGTCTGCCCGCGGACGACTTATACCGCGATCGAGGAAATGATTGCGCCGCAGGCGCAGGGCCTGCAAGTCCCCGGCGCGGCTGATATTCCCGCCTTCATGGAACAGATCCAGCGCAACCTGCATCTGTTCGGCCGCTATGGCATCACCATGTTCGCGATATCGGCGCTCGATATCGCCTTGTGGGACCTCGCCGCCAAGGCGAAGGGCGTGCCGTTGCATCGGCTGATCGGCGAGGCCAGGCGCACGCGGATTCCCGCCTACGCAAGCCTGCTGCGGATCGGCAAACCCGAATTGATTGCAGGCGAATGCGAGACCGCGCTGCGGCGAGGCTACAAGGCGATCAAATTGCATGAGACCACAACGCCTGCGGTATTTGCCGCGCGGCAAGCGATCGGTCCCGGCATTCCGCTGATGGTCGACCTGAACTGTCCACTGGATGGCGACGCCGCGATCGCATTCGCGCATTCCTGCCGGAACGCTGCGCCGATGTTCCTCGAGGAGCCGGTCTGGCCGCCGGAAGATTTTGCAACGCTCGCCGAAGTGCGAACCAAGGGCGGGCTCGACGTTGCGGCCGGCGAGAACGCCTGCACGGTTCATCAGTTCAGACAGATGATGAAGGCCGGAGCGGTAAGCCATGCGCAACCCTCTGTCATCAAGGTTGGCGGCATCACCGAATATCTCAGGGTTGTCGCATTGGCCGACGAACTCGGGGTCAGGCTTGCGCCGCATTCGCCCTATTTCGGGCCGGGCTTGCTGGCGACGCTGCAATTGATGTCGCTGCGCGACGACGCAACCTTCGTCGAGGTGTTTTACATGAAGCGCGCCGCATGCCTGTGGCGCGGTCGCATCGACGTCGATGCCAACGGCGATGTCGAGGTCCCGCAGGGGCCCGGCCTTGGCTATGAACCGGACAAGGCCGTGATGGAGCAATACCGCGTGTCGTGACCGCGGGACGGGACGCTACTTCGTGCCGTCCTTTGCCGGCGCGGCATCCTTTGTCGCAGGCGCGGCATCCTTCGCGGCAGGCGCTGCGGCCTTCTTCGCATCTTCCGCGGCCTTGTTCTGCGCCGCCTGCTCGCTGACGAGCTTCTGCAAGCCAATGACCGCGCCCTTCAGCGCCTCGATCTGCCGGTTCGCCGCGTCGATCTTTTGCTGATGATCCGTTGTCAGCTTGGTGATCGTCTTCTGCAGGAAGTCGACATTGCTCTGCAGGCAAGAGGTGCGCCGCTCCATGGTCTTTTCGACGGTGCAGATCTCGATGCCGGGAACGTCCTGCGCGTGAACGGTCGCTGGCCATGAGGCCATCAGCGCGAAAGCGACGAAGGTGATCCTGGCCATCGGGGCAATCATCAAAAATCCTCGTTTCAAAAGCGTCTGGCGCACGGGGACATCCATCACGGCAATTTGCACGAAGCAGACCCCCGACCCCACTGATACCATACTGATACCTCATTCAGGCGTTGTGCTTCACCCCGTTAACGGTGGATGGATTTAGCCGCGAACCTCAAGCCGGTGTTTGCCGGCGGCGGCAGTGGAGATTGAGCGTATGGCAACGCGTGAAAAACGGCTGGCGCAGTTCGACGGGAATGGGGCTCCGCCGCCGAACCAGCCGGTGGAAGTTCTTTGCGAAGATCACAGCGGAACCTATCAACTGCCCTTTGCCTGCCGCTGGATCGATGGTCAATGGCGCAACGACAGAACCGGCGGCATGGTCGAGGCCACGGTGGTTGGCTGGAGGCTGCCACGCGCCCGACCTGAAAATGCCGCGGACAGAGCCTGACGAGCCGCGCATTGTGCCAGAATGCGACGGAACCGCGCGTGATCTTTACGTTCGGAACGGCGATGGAACGAATCGCGCCCGAATCACTGATTCAGCGCCGTACTCCGTTGTTCACGGCTAGATGTCGTCCGCAATCCGAGGCGGCGCACCACATCCAGCACCACAACAATCGGCCGCAGCCAGCGGCCGACGACAAAGGTTAATTCCTCGGGGGACGACATGGCCGTCAGTTCCAGGGCGTCGGCGGCGGCACCTTGTCGACGGCCGGCGGCACGTCGACGGTCTTGAAATCGGCCGGGCTGACGATCTCAAGGTACTCCATGTCCTCCGAGTAGTCGTACAGGTAATGCGTGATGCCGGGTCGCTGGTGGACGACGTCGCCGGCCTGCACCAGGGTCGACTTGTCCTCATACATGAAGCGCGCCCAGCCCTTGGTCATGATCACGATCTGGAATTCGCATTCGTGCTTGTGCCAGCCGGTGCCCTCCTCGGGCGGCAAATCGGGATTGGCCTTGACCAGATGGCAGATCACCTGCCCGCCGGTGGCGTCGGCGATGCCGAGATCGCGATACAGGAAGAAGTCGCGCAGACCACCCTCCTTGAATTCGGTATCGCCGGGTTTGACGTGAGAGAATTTGCTGACGACAGCCTGCTTGTTCATTGAAGCCTCCACGGTTCGCGTTGCGGGAGCGCGACCAGGCGAAGGCGTCCAAATTTTTGGCAGCGTCGCATCGTCGCGTTCACGGCTGCATGTTGCTATGCGAAATCCGCGCCACGCCCGCTGCAGTGCGGCGATCGCGCCGGCAGCGGTGCACCGAACCGATTGGCCGCAGGCAGGAATCCGGTTTCAGCGGCCTGTGAAAGATGGCCAATGCACGGGCGCACGCTGCGCGCGGCTGGCACCGGCTTGAGCAAGGCCTGCCCGTTGCCTGAGCCCTTCAAGCGGGCAAGACCCCGCCAGGCTTGCCTAATATTCGACCTCGAGCTCTTCGATATCGGCGGGCTCGGCCTTGGCGGCCTCGATCCATTCCTGCATCTCGGGCATCGCCATGATGGTGCTGGCGTAGGCCGCGAGCCTGGGTTCGAGCTTCACGTCATAGGTCATGAAGCGGGTAACGACGGGCGCGTACATCGCATCGGCCATGGTGCGCTCGCCGAACAGGAACGGGCCGCCGGACTCCGCGAGGCATTCGCGCCAGATCGTACAGACCCGGTCGATATCGGCCTGCGCGCGCGACCAGATCTTGAAGCCGGGGAAATAGCCCTTCAGGTTGACCGGCAGCGAGGCGCGCAGCGTGGTGAAGCCCGAATGGATTTCGCCACAGATCGAGCGGCAATGAGCGCGCTGGATACGGTCGGCCGGCAGCAGGCCGGCGTCCGGCATGACCTCGTTGAGGTATTCCGCGATCGCCAGCGTATCCCAGATGGTGGCGCCGTCATGGCGCAGGCACGGCACCAGGATCGACGACGACAGCAGCAGGATTTCCGCCCGGGCCGACGCATCGTCGGGAGCGGTAACGACCTTCTCGAATTCCAGCCCTGAGAATTTCGCGAGCAGCCAGCCGCGTAGCGACCAGGACGAGTAATTCTTGCTGGAGATGGTCAGTGTGGTCTTCGCCATATGGCCTTCCCTCGAACCCCCAAAACGCCTCCGCGCCGGTATGAACGGCCGACCGCGCCGCCGCCCAATAGCTGTGCGCCGGGCATTTTACGCAGCAAGCCACGTGCCAGTTTTAGAGGCGGCCAGGCCGGCTCTGGCGTCGATATTGCATGGCCCTTGGGACAGGGGCTGATGTGAATGATGTCAATGATGTACCAAGCCTATCAGAACCACATGGACCTGACGTCACCATGGCGGACCGGGGCTGCGGCGGGGCTGAAATATCTCAATCTGGTGCCGCAGGGCGTCTCCGACAGGTTATTTGGCCGGCTCGCCGCTTCGCTCGAATTGATCTCGCGCTCCTCCCTCACCTATGCGCGGCCTGCCTACGGCATCGACCGGATACTGGTCGGCAATCAGGAGCTGGAGGTAACCGAGGAGGTTACCTTCGCCACCCCGTTCGGCTCGCTGCTGCATTTCAAGAAGGAGAATTCGCCGGAGCAGCCGCGGCTGTTGCTGGTGGCGCCGATGTCCGGCCATTTCGCCACCCTGTTGCGCAGCACCGTCAAGACGCTGCTGCAGGACCACGACGTCTACATCACCGACTGGCATAACCCGCGCGACATTCCGCTTCATGCCGGCCGCTTCGGGCTGGAGGATTACACCGACCATTTGATCACCTTCCTCGACAAGATCGGCCCGCGCGCGCACATGGTGGCGATCTGCCAGCCCTCGGTCTCCGCGCTGGCTGCCGCCGCCGTCATGTCGGAGGACAACCACCCCGCCCGTCCGGCGACGCTGACCCTGATGGCCGGGCCGATCGATACGCGGATCCAGCCGACCAAGGTCAACGAGTTCGCCAAGAGCAAGCCGATCAACTGGTTCGAAAAAAACCTGATCAACTACGTGCCGGTGCAATGCAAGGGCGCGTTCCGCAAGGTCTATCCCGGCTTCGTGCAGCTCACCGCTTTCGTGTCGATGAATCTCGAGCGCCATATCAAGCAGCACATCGACCTCGCCAATCACCTGGCCAAGGGCGAGAAGGAGAAGGCTGAGATCATCAAGACCTTCTACGACGAATATTTTGCCGTGATGGACCTGCCCGCGGAATTCTACATCGAGACCGTGCGCGACGTGTTTCAGGAGCATCTGTTGCCGCAAGGCAAGCTGATGCATCGCAGCCGGCCGGTGAACCCAGCCTCGATCCGGCGCATGGGCCTGATGACGGTGGAGGGCGAAAAGGACGACATCTGCTCGATCGGGCAGACGCTGGCGGCGCAGGACCTCTGCACCGGCGTGCGCGCCTATCGCAAGGTGCACCACATGCAGGCCGGCGTCGGCCATTACGGCGTGTTTTCCGGGAAGCGCTGGAACAACGAGATCTATCCGCTGCTGCGGGATTTCGTGCACGTGAATTCGTGATGTTTCCGTCGTCCTGCCGGGATGGTCCAAAGTACTAGGCCTCCCGGGCTGGCAGCGACAGCGGGGAGCGAAGATCGGGGACGCTGATTTGTTCATGCTGGGGGTACTGGGGCAGAGCCCTCGTGCCCTCGGGATGAGAGTTATCGCACCGCGACTCCTTGCTCTTTGCGCGGTGGATGGAAGCCACGTGGCCGAGACCTGTCACTCGCGGTCGGTCGGCTCGGTCGCGGGCTTCATCGGTGCGATCACCGCGTGCTGCTGGTGCGCTATGGGGCGCATTTCATTCCAGCCGCCATCGCCCTGCCTCGCGCTCGGTACCCTGATCGGTGCGGCGCAGGGCTACTGGGTGGCCTATTTCAAGATTCCGTCCTTCATCGTCACGCCGGCCGGCATCCAAGGGGCTGGCGCTCGCCGTGCTGCAAGACCGGTCGGCCAGTCCGATCTCGCCGACTTTTCAGAAGCTCTCCTCCGGCTTCATTCCGAAACTGTTCTCCGACGCCGGCAAGCAAGGGCGCGCCGCTCGTCCAAGTCGCTCTCGATTTCAAGTTGCGAAGGTAGCTTTTTCCCGCAAGAGAGAGTATAGGGTTACTTGTTTGTAGGCGGCTCACTGGAGGCCAGCTTGCGCAATATTGCTCATGCAATTGCATCCCTATGTCTTGCTCTTTGTACGATGGCTTTAGCCGTGCGTTGCAATGCAACGGAATACTCTCTCGGGCAACTAAGTCTATTGAAGCCGCTCCCAAATGACTTTGGTGCAAATTACAAGTGTTCTTCTCGTGCAGAATTTTCAAATACAACTCAATGCAGCTTAAGTGGTCCCCCTGCAGCACGAGTGACAAACATATCTGACATATTGATTGAATCATCGAGCAGGAAAATATTGTATGCATACGGCAAGTCTTATGAGCCCGACTCCCTCGACCGCGTGGAAAGCCGGGCAATATCAGAAATATCCAGTACACTTGGAGGTTTAGCGCCGAAGCGCTTCTCTATAGATGGCGCGGTAGTTGCTGTTTGGGGTGAAGTCAAATTAGAAAAAATTGCTCCGAGCACAGACGAATACGGTGAAATCAAAGCGATCGTTGAACAACGATATGGGCTGCTGGCCGTTGCGAGCGGCGACCTCAAGGCGTCAAAAGATGCGAGCCGGCCAGTGTACCGCATTATCGGTGGAGATGGCCTACTCCTAATTTTGTCTCAGGACAAACCCAGGCGTACGGTGGTGCAGCGCCTCATCGTTGCGGCCGGAAGTTTGGCTGAAAAAAACTTCAAATCTCAGGCCGATCAATTCCTGGCGAAGGACCGGGCTTCCTTGCCAGATGACTATTCCGGATGGCCTGAGATAGCATTTTTGATACGGCGTTTGGCCTTGAATACGACGGCGGAAAACGCAAACAGGGTCGTTGATGAGGTTTTTAGCTCGACACCGAGCCAAAAATATCGTTCCCACGTTTGGGCTTTTCTTCCGACGAGTGTCATAAACCACCTGAAGAATAGAAAATACACGGTAACCGATGTCTTCGGTGAAAAAACCGAGTTTCCGAATATTCGAGATCAAATTATTGCTCAGCTAAATACAAACCCCAAAGAACCGTTTTCCGATTTTCTGCTCTACACATTGGGACGTTTTGACGACGCGCTTCAGTTCAATCAAAGATCGCCAGTTCGTACTGTCTTGATTTATGCGTCTGCCCACTCAAAGCTCAGGAAAATCACCTCAAATCTGTTTCAGATGATTTCCAAAGCTGGGGATCGAGAATTACTTCTTGCTCAGATATTTCCCAAATCGCATCTCGATGAAATCGATCCTGAAAATATCCTGTTTCAGGATACAGGCTCGGCATCAAAGTCAAAAAACAGGAACTATATAGAACTTAAAAGAAAGATTGACGAAATTGAACGCGAACGTGAGCTCAGCTATAAAGAAAAAACACCAGAGGAAAGGAATATCGAGCTCGCAAAACGAGATTTTTTTAACGACCATCTCTATGCGGCTGCACAATCAGACGACGATTACAGAGACAACGAGCCATCTTTATCGCAATATCTGCATTACTTAAATCAATTTCCTGAGCGCTACGATTCTCGCCCGATCGCTCTAAAATTTCCCGAATTCATCGCGCTCACCGATCGTTTGTTGCCGCAATTCCAGGAGGTGTTGAAAGACCGCAGCTCACCGCATTTCGACGATGCCGCTTATCTTTTGGGTTGGCTCACCTATCATCGCGGAAACGTAATTGACTCGTTGACCAAATTTGAGATCGCAATCGAACTCCTTCCGGCGGTTGGCTCGCGCGACGCTACCGCTGACTCTGTGGATTATGCAGACCCGGCGGTACATCAAGCCAGCCGCATCCTGCGCACATTGTCACCTGAAGACGCATTCAATCGCGTACAGAACAGCAAGGTCCTGTCCTCGCGACCAAGGCTTTGGTATTCCGCCCTAACCGAGCTCTATCATTCCGGTAAGCATCGTCAGGTCATGGACGGCGCTCGGCGCGCGCTGCGTCAATTCGGCGTCACGATCGAAAACTTGCCAATCACGACCGATCCCTCCCGAATTACGGCTGCTTTCAGAAAATTGCAATTGGCCGACGACAGCGACCTGCAAGAGATCACCTATCTTTATCACGCTTCGCGCGAAGCTGAACAATTGGAAACGATATTATCGAACGTCGACAAACAGTCGCCGTTGTCGTCGGCAACTGAAATCAAAAGGATCGTTGTCAAATATTCGCTGACGAGAGACCCCGATGAAAGCAGGACGCCCGCACGGGGTCCCAAGCCGCTACACAGGGACTTGCGCCAAAGTTTATATCTTGTGCAACGGGCGCTCGATCTTTTGCCCCGGAACACCAACTTCTCGAAATTACGAGAATGGCTACACTACAAGCGAGTCGCGCTTCTCGCGCAATTTGACCCGACTAAAGTCGCTGCCGCGAACGCGAGATTTCAGGATGAATTTCCTACTTCCACGCTTCTTGATGACACTATGGCGGAGCAAGTCTTTGCCGAAGCTGTGGTCGTAGGTGACATGGCCAAGGCGACAGCGACATTCAACACACTGCGACAGAAATACGCAACGGCAAATGCCGTCGATAACGCGTATAGCTGGATGGCGATCGGCTGGACCTGCGTTGGGCAACCGGTCAAGGCACGCGAGCTAGATCAGGAAATCGTTCGTCGATTTCCTTCGACAAGACATGCTCTTTATGCGCGCAACCGGTTGCGGGAACCTCAAGCGTGTTCCGGTCTGGAAGGACTCTACATGTGGGATTACCGAGCCATGGGTTGGCGTGAACGAAATAGAATTGATACTATTCACGACGCTCTGAAGGTTCTTCAACGGTGACTTCGCGCGCCACGCGAAATCCGATCTGATCGCTGCTGTCGTCACTGATTGGATGCCAGTCGCGACTGGCAGAGCGCAATGCCTTGGCATCAGATAGCCAATTGCCGCCTCGCACCACTTTACGGCGGTCGCAATACGGACCAGTCGTCCATGCCTCTTCGGTCCGCGGCGCGTCCCTATAGGTTTCATGGAAGCAATCCTCCACCCATTCAGCTACGTTGCCGTGCATGTCCTTGAGACCGTATGGATTGGCTTTTAGCATCCCAACCTTGTGCGGCTGAGGCATATCTTTGGTGTTGTTGGCGTACCACGCGTACTCATCGATTTTTGCGTCCGGGAAGGAGTAGTTCGTTCCTTGTCCTCCCCTTGCGGCAAATTCCCACTCTGCCTCCGAAAGCAGCCGGTACCGCTTTCCTGTCAATGCGGAGATCCACTTCACGTAATCCTGCGCATCCATCCAGGAAACCTTGATTACCGGCTGGTCGCCTCGTCCCCATTCGCCGGCGGAAACATTCGATCTGCACGCGCCGTGGTCGGCGCAGGTGTCCCATTGCGCAAAATTAACCTCAGTCACCGAGACCGCAAAACTTCGCCTGATCTGGACTGTCGAAAGTGGAGATTCTCGATTCGCATCGGGACTTCCATTGAGAGGTCCGCCGCGGTTAAGCACGTCTCTATGAACAAAAATCATTTCTGGACAATCGCGGCATTCTCTAAACGGCATGCGCTTTTCAAGAAGCACACGTTCTTCAGCCTGTGACTTCACAAAGTTTCGCACGTGCAAGAACCAATAGGACGCGCTGCGCAGGCGATCAAAATTCAGGGCTATCAAGCCCCCGGTTCCAATGATTGCCACCAGTACTCCGAGTATTATTCGAGAAAGACGTTTCGAACGTTTTTCAGCGTTCTCGCGTGCCTCGCAGGCGGTCAAGTAGGCTTGCGCCGCAGCGATTTCGTGGGCCCAATTGGGGCCACGAAGGCTGAGCGCTTGTGCCTCGGCCAATCGCGTTCCGCGATGGGCGAGGAAGTCCGGCTTACGCACGTCATCGGCCTCTGCCCAGTCGGCCGCAGCGAGCCGCACACCGTCAAGCAGCAGCAGTGCATCTCGATCCTCGCCGAGAATCTCGGTTAGCATCGTCCAGCGACGAAGCAACGCTTCGTGAGCGACCTCAATCGTGGCGCTTGGCGGACTGTCGCGTCCGTCAGACGCGCGCTCGCCAATTTTCTTTTCGCCTTTCGGTCCGTCCTCCAACAACGGTTTTGCACGAACGACCAAGAGCCGACGCTCAGTCAGCGCACGGGCGAGCGGCAACAGTTCGGCCGATGTCTCGGTCTGTGACGCAACATATCGCTGCGCCGTCTTGCTGTCGCGATTGATGCGTACCAGTCGGGGCACGAACAGTTTCCTTAGCGCCTCGCGACGTTCGGCGTAGCTGTCGACGTATCCGGCGTCGCGAAAGGCCGCCTCGGCTTCCTGTTCGATCGCTTCGGCTAGCCCCCCGGACCGGGCAACGTGCGAAAGTCCGATGACATCTTCACCGGTATGCTCGAGCATCAGCCGCTGCAGCATGAAGGCGAGCAAGGGCAGCGCGTCGGCCTCGCCAACGAAATCGGATTGCAGCTTCTCTACCAGAGCCGGATCAAACACCGGTGCGCGGGGTCCAACTTTGCGGCGCAGAATTTCCGCCGGCTCGCGAATGATACGGCCGATCTCGCCCTGCGGAACGGGGCCGAGACTAAGTGGCACCTGGTCGACCCCGGTGAGCGCCTTGGCGTTCTGCATCCCGCTGTACGCATCCGAGCGGATAGTGGCCAGGATCAGCGCTTCGCCAGCCTCGCTTGCCGCGCGCGCTAACTGGAGCAGCCGCTCGCTCTCCGCGTTCGCTCCGCTCCCGAAAATCTCCTCGCCCTGATCGAGGCAGATGACCGGCAGGGGGAACGGCGGTTTCAGTAAAAGCGCGCGCTTTGCCGCGGCCTGGCGCAGCTCACGCAGAAGTTTAATGAACTCATCTTCGCTTCGCAGTCGTTCGCGCAGTTCGCTGCGGCTCGTACGCAGTGCGAAACGCCGGTGAACGTCTTGTAGGCCGCCTAGCAGGCCTTCCTGCCCTTCTATGGCGCCGCCGCGACCGGCCCTTATCGACTTCAGAGGCAGCCACTGCGCGTCGTCGCGCAACAGGCGCGGCCACAACCCCGCGCGCAAAAATGACGATTTGCCGGCTCCCGAGGCACCGAGGATTACCCCTACCCGCGGCGGATTGCGCGTAGCAAGCCCGCGCAGAGCGTCCATGCCGCGGACCAGATCGGCGCTCCGGCCGAAGAAAACGGCGGCGTCTTCGGGCTCCATCGCCTCGAGCCCCCGGTATGGCAAACGCCAGCCGAATAAGCCGTTGTCATCCGGCTGCAGTTCGAAGCTTTCAGGCCCCAGGCCGGCCTTTAGCAAGCCACTCTTAAGCTGCACAAGCGCTGCCTTGGCGATGTGAACCGGCCACTGCTGTTGTGTAAGCGGGTGGACGGCGATGAAGCGCTCGGCTGGTTCTCCCTTTAGTCGAACGACCTGCCACTGCGCTGTAAGGCCGCCTGGTAGACGTTCGAGCGGACTTTCGTCGATAACCAGTGCGAACAGCTTCTTGTTATATTTATTGGAAACTTGATACTCGTCCTGACACCAAGTCGAGGCAAGCCAGTCTGCCGAGACGATAAACAAAACCGCTTCACAGCGGGTTGCCGCATCGGCAAATGCTTGCTGCCACTTTTGGCCGGCCGCGATGCCGCGCTCGGGATCGAGATCGAGAAAGATATCGTCCGGTTCGCTCCAGCCTTCCGCCATCAGCCAGTCGCGCAAGGCGATCGCCCAATCGTCATTGCGACTTGAATGGCTGATGAAAAGTCGGGACACTATCCCCCCGATCGCGTCACAATGGCTTGGAAACTCTAGTAAATTTTTCGCACAAGTCCTTGACTCGGCGTATCCTGAGCAGGACCGTGCACGAAAACAATACTATAAATATCATTCAAGTCAGAAACTTAATGGCTTATCATCGCTCCTTGCGGGAGTGAACTGAACTCGCCGCCACCGGTTGATCAAAATTCATATTGCGCCAGCGTCTGCTACGCGTCTGCGTCCGGATCGGCCTGTCCTTCAGACCATTGTTGTCATAGGCCTTGCGCAACGTGCCGCTGCTGGTGGCGCCGATGTCCGGGCATTTCTCCCCCCTGTTGCGCGGCACCGTGAAGACGCTGCTGCAGGACCACGACGTCTACATCACCGACTGGCATAACCCGCGCGACATTCCGCTTCATGCCGGCCGGCGGCGCAGGACCTCTGCACCGGCGTGCGCGCCTATCGCAAGGTGCATCACATGCAGGCCGGCGTCGGCCATTACGGCGTGTTTTCCGGCAGGCGCTGGAACAACGAAATCTATCCGCTGCTGCGGGATTTCGTGCACGTGAATGCGTGAGCTGACTCACGCCGGTCCCTCCCCGTCATTGCGAGCGAAGCGAAGCAATCCATCTCTCCGTTCACGCGGAGGCATGGATTGCTTCGTCGCTTCGCTCCTCGCAATGACGGCCAACCTGGGATTTCGCTTCTCCTCCCGCTAGCCGCCTCTCCCTTCGCGCGCTAACATCTTTCCAAGGCCGACCGCTCAAGAGTCGTCCGGGGAGGATCAGTTATGCGTCTTTCGATCAATCTTCGCGCCGTCGCGCTCGCCATTCTCAGCGTATTCCTGCTGGCCGGCGCAGCCTCTGCCGCCGACGTCCGCGTGATGATCTCGGGCGGGCTGACGGCGGCCTACAAGGCGCTGGTGCCCGAGTTCGAGCGCACCACCGGCCACAAGGTGCTGACCGCCTACGGGCCTTCGATGGGCACGACGACCAACGCTATTCCCGTGCGACTGGAGCGCGGGGAGCCTGCCGACGTCCTGATCATGGTCGGCTATGCGCTCGACGATCTCGTCAAGAAGGGCAAGGCGACCGCCGACAGCAAAGTCGATCTCGTCAAATCGCCGATCGCGGTCGCCGTGAAATCGGGCACGCCCAAGCCGGACATCTCTACGCCCGATGCGCTCAAGCGCGCGCTGCTGGCGGTCAAGACCATCGCCTATTCCGACAGCGCCAGCGGCGTCTATGTCTCCACCGAAATGTTCGGCAAGCTCGGCATTACCGACGAAATGAAGGACAAGGCCAGGAAGATACCGGCCACGCCCGTCGGCGAGATCGTCGCGCGCGGCGACGCCGAGATCGGCTTCCAGCAGATGAGCGAATTGAAGCCGGTGGAAGGCATCGATATCGTAGGTCCCTTGCCGGACGAGTTGCAGAAGATCACCATATTCTCCGCCGGGATCGCCAGCGCCTCGAAAGAACCCGACGCCGGCAAGGCGCTGATCAAGTTTCTCGCATCGCCCGCTGCCCGCGCCGAAATCGTCAAGAGCGGCTTGGACCCGATTCCGGCGGGGGCGACCAACTAGGCTTTCGTGTCCAGCTAGTGAAGCCTCGCTGACCGGGCTTTCGCTGCCTTCACCGTATTCGCCATCAGGCAGGCGATGGTCATCGGACCAACGCCTTTTGGCACGGGCGTAACGGCGCCGGCGACCTGCACCGCCTCGTCGAAAGCGACATCGCCGCGCAAATCGTAACCGCCCTCCGGCCGCGCGACGCGCGCGGTGCCGACGTCGATGACGATGGCACGCGCCTTGATCCAGTCTCCGCGCACCAGTCCGGGCTTGCCTACCGCGCTGACCAGGATGTCCGCACCGCGGCAGATGAACTGGGTGTCGCGCGTATGGATGTGGGCTTGCGTTACGGTCGCCCGTTCTTTTAGCAGCAGCGCGGCCATCGGCTTGCCCACAATATTGGAGCTGCCGATGACGACGGCATGGCACCCGGTCAGATCGGAAACCATCGACTTGATCAGCCTCAGGCAGCCCAGCGGCGTGCATGGAACGAGGCTATCCGCGCCATGGAGCAGCCGGCCGGCATTCATGGCATGCAGGCCATCGACGTCCTTGGCCGGATCGACCGCGGCCATGATCCGCAACGTGTCGATGTGGGCGGGCAATGGGAGCTGGACAAGGATGCCGTCAATATCGGCTTGCGCATTCAGCGTGGCGATGACGGAAAGCAGTTCGTCCTCGGTGGCGCTGTGCGGCAGGATTTTCGTCTCGCCGCGCAAGCCCAGCTTCCGCGCCATCCTGATCTTGCTTCGGACGTAGATGTGACTGGCCGGGTCGTCGCCGACCAGAACCACGGCCAGGCCCGGCGCACGCGCCAGGTGATCCAGTTCGCCCGCGACATTGTCGAGAAGGATTTGAGCGTGTTTATGCCCGTCGATGATTTCCGCAGTCATGGCACCTCCGTTCAAGAGTGGTGCCCAGGCGCGCGGCAAATCGTCCCTGCGCTCCCCGATGGTCCTCCATCTGAGCGCCAGTCGCGCAGAGGAGTGCGTGATAGCGGCTTAGGCCGGCGAAGGCAATGCCCTAGCGATGCACGCCGTGCTGCATGGCAAGCAGCACGATCACGACCAGCGCCAGCACGACGGTCGTGCTTTTCCAGAACAGAAGCGGATTGCGCTCGATCAGCGGCGTCGATGACGTCGAGAGATAGTTCGCGTTGGGATGACGCAGGTCGAACAAAAATTCCGAGAAGCTGTCATAGCGCTTGTAGGGATTGGGATGCACGGCCTTCTCGAGCGTGCCGTCGATCCATTGCGGCACGTCGCGGTCGCCATGCGACGCCGGACGATAGACCAGCCTGTTGAACTGCGATCGCGTCCGCGCGTTGGCGATCTGCGCGCCATAGGGCAGTTTTCCCGTCAGCATCTGATAGGTGATGACACCGAGCGAGAACAGGTCGGAGCGCGACGTCGCCGGCTCGCCGAGAAAATATTCGGGCGCGGTGTATTGCTGAGTACCCAAAATGTCGTTGCGGGTGCCGGAGGGCTCGGCCTCGACGACGCCGGTGATCCTGGTCGAACCGAAATCGATGATCTTCACCGTTCCCGTGGCGTCGATCATGATGTTGTCGGGCCTGATGTCCTGGTGCAGCATCTCCTTGCGATGGAAGGCGCGCAGCCCCTTGGCGATCTGCTCGACGATGCCGCGCACGATTTCCAGGCTGGGTTTTGGATTGTCGATCATCCATTGCGTCAGCGTCTGGCCGTCGATGTATTCGGTCGCGACATACAGGAAATTGCGTTTGCGCTGCAGCAGGCAGGGTTTCAGCACATGCGGGCTGTCGATCCGCCGCGCCACCCACTCCTCCATCATGAACCGCTTCAGGTAGGCGGGATCGTCGCGCAGATCGATCGACGGAATCTTGATGGTGACCACGGCGTCGGTTTCGATGTCGACGGCAAGATAGATGTGACTGCGGCTGGAGCCGTGCAGTTCGCGAACGATTCGATAGCCATCGAAAACCGCCCGCGCCTCCAGCAGCGGCGGCAGCGGCAGTTCATGCGGCTGCGCGAACACTTCGCTTGCGGCGCCGTCGGGCACCTCGTCGACGCGGACGATCTGGACGGTGAGATTGTCCTTGCTGCCGGCTTCAAAAGCCTGGTCGACAATCCTCTTCGCGGTCGCGTCGAGATCGGCGCCGCCTTCGTTCACCGCCTTTGCAATGCGGCGGGCGCTGAGATGCTCGTAGATGCCGTCGGTAGCCAGCACAAAGACGTCGCCCGGCTCGAGCCGCAGCATCTGGTAGTCGATCTCGACTTGCGGATTTACGCCAAGCGCCCGGCCGAGATAGCTCTGCTGCGAGGAGATGACGACGCGATGGTCGTTGGTGAGTTGCTCCAGCGTATTGCCGGACAGGCGATAGATGCGGGAGTCGCCGATGTGGAAGAGATGCGCCGTGGTCGACTTGATGACCATGGCGCTGAGCGTGCAGACGTAACCGCGGTCCTTGTCATAGGCATACTGGCTGCGCGTCTGCGAATGCAGCCAGGAATTGGTCGCCTCCAGCACGCGCTGCGCCGAGGTGCGCACCGACCAGGATTCCGAAGTGCAGTAATAGTCGGTCAAAAATCCCTTCACCGCCGATTCCGCGGCGACTCGGGAGACGTTGCTCGTGCTGATGCCGTCGGCCAGCACGATGGAAATGCCCTTGAGGCTGAGCAGCGGCTCGTCCGGGATCAGGACGCCGTGGAAATCCTGGTTGGTTTCCTTGCGGCCCTTTTCGGAAAATTGTCCGACCGATATTTTCAGTTCGCGCGGCATTCCCGGCTTTCACGGCAATGGGCCTCTCCCCTTGCGAGGAGAGACCCATCGTCCGGCTGGATCAAGCGGCAATGCGCGAGGATTCCCGCGAAGAGGTCGTGCGCGACGCCGCACGCGACGGGCCGGTCTTGATGTGGGTCGCGTACAGCGTGAGCCCGGTGAAGGCGAGGCCGCCGACGAGGTTGCCGACCACGGTCGGAATCTCGTTCCAGAAGATATAATCCCACCAGGTGAACTTGCCGCCGAGCAAAAGGCCGGACGGGAACAGGAACATGTTCACGATGGAATGCTCGAAGGTCATGAAGAAGAACAGCATGATCGGCATCCACATCGCGATCACCTTGCCGGTCACGTTGGTGGAGATCATCGCACCGACCACGCCGGCCGAGACCATCCAGTTGCAGAGCATGCCGCGGACGAACAGCGTGAGCATGCCGGCCGCGCCATGATTGGCATAGCCGACGGTGCGGCTCTCGCCGATGGTGCCGATCACCTGGCCGACCTTGTCCGGCGGCGATGAGAAGCCGAAAGTGAACACGATCGCCATCATCACCGCCACCGTGAAGGCGCCGGCGAAATTGCCGATGAATACGAGGCTCCAGTTGCGCAGCACGCCGCCGAGCGTGACGCCCGGGCGCTTGTCGATCAGTGCCAGCGGACACAGAACGAAGACGCCGGTGAGCAGGTCGAAGCCGAACAGGTACAGCATGCAGAAGCCGACCGGAAAAAACGCGGCGCCGACGATCGGCGTGCCGGTCTGCACGTTGATGGTCACCGCCATCGCGGCGGCGAGCGCGAGGATCGCACCTGCCATGTAGGCGCGGATGACCGTATCGCGCGTCGACATGAAGATTTTGGATTCTCCGGCGTCGACCATCTTGGTCACGAATTCCGAAGGCGCGAGATAGGCCATTCCAGTTCCCCTTTCGAGACAACGTTGAAGCGCGCCGGATGCTGCGCAGCCGTGCACCGATTAAGTGAAAAAATCTTGCCGTCCTCGCGCGCGACAAATCCCGCGCCGCCTTTGAACGGCACAGAACGACGCAGGCCACGCCCGATCAGGACCTGAGGATGCGCGAGCTATCGTGAGGTGGTCCCGAAGACTGCTCGAAGCGCCTCACGCGAGGCCGCTTGATCCCAACGCCTTCGGCCAACGCTGGCCTTGGCAATCCGAACGGACGGCAGTCGTCATTGACTGAGACAGGATTAAGCAATCGATGTGCCAACCCGAAATCGAGCCGTAGGTTCAAAAATGCGCGTATTTCTATGTGGTTATGGCCCTGTCACGCCGGGCCCTGATTGAGGCGGATGCCTTGTATTTGTGCAGTTGCACATATGTTAGCGCCTGCCGCGCAGCCCCGTCATTCCGAGGCAATGCGAAGCATCGAGCCCTCAGGTGCGCAATTGCGCACCGAGAATGACGTGAGGATAAGCCCTCGCTTATTTCGTCTGCGTCCGCACCGGCCGATCCTTCAGGCCGTTATTGTCATAGGCCTTGCGCAACGTGCCGTTGGCGATCGCTTCGGTCAGAAACTTGACCGCAAACCCCAGCGACTGCGGATGATTGGGCGGCACCGCTACCGCCGTGACCGTCTGCTTGAAGGTTTCATCCAGCACGCGGGTGCCCGGGATCTGTCTTGCCATGGCGTTGAGCTGGTCGCGCGACAGCGCGAACGCGTCGATCTCACCGGCTTTGAGCAGGCCGAAGATCTCGTCGTAGGTCTGGTAGCCCGTGACCTTGGCGTTCTTCAGATGCGCGATCGCGCCGCGCATCGTGGTCGTGTTGTTGACCGCAGCGACCTTGATCCCGGGTTGATCGAGCGTCTGGAAATTCGTGACCTGCGAACCCGACTTGACGATGTAGGTCGCGTCCGCAACCTCATAGATCGGCCCGAACGACATCCTGCCCTCACGTTCCGGATCCTTCGGCAGGAAGGTGATGTCCCAGGTGCCCTTCGACACCGCATCGACGATCTGCCCGGAATTGTTGTGCGCGACATATTCGACGGGGACGCCGAGCTGTGCCGCCATCTCACGGCCGAGATCGACCGGGACGCCGGCATAACCGGTTTCGGTCTTGGTCGACCAGAACGCGCCTCCGGCCGGACTGATCGCAATCGCCACCCGCAGCTTGCCGGTCGGCGCGATCTCGTCCTTCAAGGCGTCAGCAGCGGCGGGCGTCATCATCACTGTTAATCCGAGCAAGAGACCGGCCGTTTTTGGCGAGGCTTGATTCAACATCGGGCGCTCCTTCCCCAGCCGGCGGCTGGCGTCGCGCTCATCCCTTTCACGGGGTAATCAGCGCTTCTTTTTCTTTGCCGCAGCTGGGCCTTTGGGCACCGCCGCAGCCGGCGTTGCCGGCTCGGCCGTTTCAAACTTGCCGATCGCAATGATCTGGACGCGTGCATTGGCAGGCGCCGCCGGGCGATTGACATCCTGCAACTGTTCCTCGCCTAAACCAAGCGCCTGAAGCCGTTTCGGCGACACCTTGAAGGTGTTCACAAGCACATCCCGGATCGATTCGGCGCGCCGCTGGCTCAGGATCAGATTATGCTCGCGCCGGCCGGCGGATTCGACATGATCGACGATCAGATAGCGGTAGGGCCGCAATTTCGGATCACTCAATGCGTCGGCGACGCTGCCGATCGTCTGGTAGGAGGCCGGTCGGATCAGGGAGGAGTCCTGGTCGAACACGACGTCGAAACGGATTTGCGGCAGTTTCGTCAGTTGGGGCGCGATCGGCGGCCGCTTCTGCGGCTGGGCATCCGCTCTCGCCTTGATGCGGTCGGCAGCCTGCTGGCGCAACGCAGCCAGATCGATGTCCGACTCGGCTTCAACGGCAAGCTTCTCGATGATGTCGCCAGACGACATGGCCGTTTGCGCCCGCCCCGCCGCCATCGGCAAGGCAAACAGGGCCAGGGCGCCCAGCAACAGACCGATGCCGCGCAGCTCATTCCCCCCGGACATCAGCGATACCCCGCTGCGCTGATCGCCTTGTTGCAGTTCGGGGTCGCCTTCTTGGTCGACTCCAGCAGGCATTGCAGACCCTTGACGGGATCCTCCCGAACCTCGCCGCACAAATGTTTCAATTCCCAATTGCACAGTTTTACAAGCGAGGTGCGCGCGGTAATGCGCTGCTGGATGGCGCCGAGGGCCTGGGGATAATCGGCCTTGCACTTCGCCGACACCACGTCCTGGTTGCGGCCCAAGCACTCCTTCAGGCGCGTCGCGTCGAGATTGACGCCGCGGCAGTTGTCATCGATGTCCTTGCCGCAGCTCGCGGCCAGCATGGCCGCGGCCTCCTCGAATTTCATGGACTGCTGCGCCGCCGCCAGCGAAGGCATTGATATCGCAATGATGAACAGGAAAAGCCGGATTCGGGTCATGCCCTCACCTCACACAAGGAGGGTAGCGATGGTCAAGTGTTCTGTTTGACCTGACTACGTTACCAGCTGAGCTATTGCGCCGCAGCAAATCGTCGCGGTAGCCTAGGCGCGCACGTCCGGCATGATCCTGCCGGCCGACCTGTTCGAGGGAGGTTCCAAGGAAGCCATCTGCCCAGCAGGGCACGGCTACTCGTGTTCACCCAGGGCGCCGACGCGATACCGCACCCTCACGGCGCGGTCCGCGCCGCCGGCACCTTGATCTCCTGCGGCAGGATGAGCGCCGCCACGATCACCAGCAGGCAGAGCGCGCCGAACGTCTGCAGCATGGTGACGAAGCCGCCCTTCTCGTAAAGCCATGCCACCCAGCCGACGGACGCGCCCGCCGCGGTGAAGCCGATGAAGTAGCGCACCGAATAGGCGCGCGAGCGCCATTCCTCGCTGGTATATTTGCCGACCATGGCGTCGTTGACGGTGACCTGGCCGAACGCGCCCATCACGATGCCGATAGAGGCGATGATCAGCGGCAGGTTCGACAGCGTCGCCGCAAAATACATGAACGGCGCCAGCAAAAACGACAGCGGCAGCATCACGGTCTTCAGCGAATAATGGTCGATCAACTTGCCGATGGTATACTGCGTCATCGCGCCGAAGACATAGACACCGGCCGCGATGGCCCCGAGCAACGCCGGGCTGTCGGTCACGCCGGCCAGCCGCTCGGCGAACAGTTTCGGCATCGCCACGGTGATGGCGTTGAACGTGGTGGATATCGCGATCACCACGATCAGCAGGGCCAGCAACACCCGCCACATGTCCTGCTTGGCGACCCTGGCCTGCGCCGCCGCCTGCCTGGTGCCGCTTCGGTCCTCGTGCACCACCATCAGCGCAAAGGCCATGCCGATCAGGATCGTGACGATCCCGGGGACGATAAAAGCCGAGCGCCAACCGAAATACTGCCCGATCACGCCGGTAACCAGCGCCGAGGACGCCACGCCGAGATTGCCCCAGACGCCGTTCAGGCCCATCTCGCGGCCAAGCCTGTCGGCATAGGACACGATCATCGCGGTGCCGACGGGATGATAGATCGAGGCGAACAGGCCGATCAAAAGCAGCGCCGCGCCGAGTTGCAGCGGCGTTTGCACGAGGCCGACGGCGATCATCGACGCGCCGATGCCCAAAAAGAAGATCACCATCATATGGCGGCGGCTCCAGCGGTCGCCGAGCCAGCCGGTGATCAGCGAGCCCGCGCCAAAGGCGACGAAGCCCGGGGTGGCGTAAGGCAATAGTTCCGAATAGGCCATGCCCAGCGCGGGCCCCATGATGATGACGGCGGCGGCGAAAATCAGCATCGCATAATGGTCGATGAAATGGGCGGCGTTGACGAAAGTGATCACCCGGCTGGGGCTGTTCATGGTCGATTCCCGAATCCCGCAATTTTCCGAAATAGGTTATACGGGGATGTCCTGACGGGATGTCGCCAATGAATATCGCCGAAAAGCCAATTGCCGCCATTATCGGGCGCCGCACCTCGACCGGCGACGGCATCCACATGATCGCGAACGGCTACCGGAAGGGCTTCCGGATCCACACCCACATGCACCGCGAGGCGCAGTTGGTCTATGCGGCCAAAGGCACGATGCAGGTGACGACGCCGAAAGGCCGCTGGCTGGTGCCGCCGGATCGGGCGGTCTGGGTGCCTGCGCTATCGGAACATGCGATCGACGTGCTCGCCGATATCGAGATGCGGACGCTCTATTTCGAACTCGAATGGCTGCAGCGCGAAGCGCGCAGCCACAGCCTGGATGCGGAATTCGTGGTGCGGGTGTCGCCGCTCCTGCACCAGACGATTCTCGCTTTGTTCGACGATCGCGGCGACCGGGAACGAACCGCGCTTCTGCTGCGGCTGGCGATGATGGAATTGGACCAGGCGGAAGATTCCGCGACCTTCATCCCGCTACCGCGCGAGCCGCGCTGCCGGCGCGCCGCCGACATCGTGCTGGCGGACCCGACTGCCGACCATGAGATCGAGACGCTGGCGCATGCGGTCGGCACCTCGGTGCGGACGCTGTCGCGGCTGTTCTCGTCGGAGACGCAATTGAGCTTCAAGAGCTGGTGCCAGCGCGCCCGCATCGCAGCCGCCATCGAGAAGCTGTCGACGGACGCCGGCGTCTCGGTCAAGCAGCTTGCCTCGGATTTGGGCTATGCCAGTGTGCCTGCGTTTTCCCATGCCTTCCGGCAGGTTACCGGAAAAACGCCGACGGAATTTGCCGGGAAGGAGTAAATTCTGCCTTCGTGGAGGCATGACATATTTCCGTACGGTCCATGCGCTTGATTGTGATCGGCACCGTCCTAAATTCCATATAAGATTCCGCAATATCAGCTGGATTCGACCCACCGCATGGCCAACGCCTTTTTTTCCGACCTTCTCTCGACGATATCAGAACGTGGCCGCACGCTGCTTCGGCGGGGCGAGCCGTCCGTCGCCCGCCAGGACGCCTCCGAACTGCTTGAATTGTGCAAGGCGCTGCTATCGGGCCGCGGCGAAGCGTCCGGCACCGCGATGGCGCGCGACGTGCTCGACCGCTACCACGACCTCGACGCCGCCGGCCGGCTCACCTTCTTCGAAACGCTGGCGAGAGACTTCGGCCCCGACCGCGAAAAACTGTCGCAGGCGATCGAGAGCTGGCGCAGCCAGCCGAACGACAGCGATGCCAGCGACCTTCACTTTGCTTCCGAGCCGCAGCGGCAGGAGTTGATCCGTCGGCTCAACCGTGCGCCCGGCGGCACCAGCGATCTGGTGGCGATGCGCGCCGACCTGCTTTCCCTGATGAAGGGCAACAAGGATCTGGCCGCGCTCGACCGCGATGTGGTGCATTTGCTGTCTTCTTGGTTCAACAGGGGATTTCTCGTGCTGCGCAGGATCGACTGGTCGACGCCGGCGAATATTCTGGAACAGATCATCCGTTATGAAGCCGTGCACGAAATCCGCGACTGGAACGATTTGCGCCGCCGCATCGATCCCGTAGACCGCCGCTGCTATGCCTTCTTCCATCCCCAGCTCAATGACGAACCGCTGATCTTCGTCGAGGTCGCGCTGACCGAAACGATCCCGACCGCGATCGCGCCGCTGCTCGCCGCCGAGCGTCAGTTGGTGCCGGTCGAACGCGCGCGCACCGCCGTGTTCTATTCGATCTCGAATACGCAAAAAGGGCTTGGCGGCATTTCCTTCGGCAGCTTCCTGATCAAGCAGGTGGTCGAGGAGTTGCGACGCGAATTGCCGAAGCTGGATACGTTCGTCACGCTGTCGCCGGTGCCGGGCTTCATGCAATGGCTGAAACAGGCCGCCGACGTTCCGGTCAGCGACGAGGAACGGACGCTGCTGGAAAACCTCGATAAGCCGGACTGGTTCGAGGATGCGGAATTGGCCGCGCAACTGCGCGCCGTGCTGGAGCCGCTGGCCGCGCATTATTTCCTCAGAGCCCGCACGTCCAAAGGACGGCTGATCGATTCGGTGGCGCGCTTCCATATCGGCAACGGCGCGCGGCTGGAGAAGATCGACTGGCTCGGCGATCTCTCGCCGAAGGGCCTGCGCGAATCCGCAGGCATCATGGTCAATTACCTCTACCGGCTCGAGGACATCGAGAAGAACCATGAGGCCTACGCCAACCAGGGCGAGATCGCCGCGTCAAGCGCGGTGAAGAAACTGCTCAAGACCGAAGGCCGGCGGCTGCTGGACATGCGACTGTCGTAGCCAGGCTAGAATTCGCCGGGGCTCAATTGGAAATCATATCGCAATGGCTTCCGATGGCGGCGCATTTCCCCGGCCAATGGTCCCCTCGGAACGTATCGAGGCCATCGACGTACTGCGGGGCATCGCCCTGCTCGGCGTTCTGGCCATCAACGTCGTCACGGAATTTCGCGTTTCGATCTTTGAGCAATTTCTTGCCCACAAGCCCCCGGCATCGCCGGTCGATCATTCCGTCGAAACGATCCTGACGCTGGCCGTCGAGATGAAGGCGTTTGCGCTGTTTTCACTGCTGTTCGGCGCAGGCCTTGCTATCCAGTTCGAGCGGCTTGCGAAGAGCGAGCGCCGCACGTCGCTGCTCGTGCGCCGGCTCGCCGTGTTGCTGGCGTTCGGGCTCGTCCACCTTTGCCTGATCTGGAACGGCGATATTCTCACCGAATATGCGCTCGCTGGATTCATCGTCCTTCCGTTCCTGTTCGGTCCGCGCTGGCTATTGGTTGTCGCCGCGCTGGCGTCTCTCGGGTTGTACCTTGAGATGCAGGTCTTTCCGCCGCCGGGATTGTGGCCCGGCACGGCCGCGATCAGGCAGGATGTCGCTGAGGCGCATCGCATCTATGCGACGGGCGGCTTCCTCGACGTGCTGGCGTTCCGGCTGCGCGAGCTTCCTCTTTTCGTTCCCCTGCACGCCTTTATCTTTCCGCGCACGATCGGGTTGTTTCTTCTCGGCGCTTTCGCCTGGCGCACCGGCATTCTGAAAAACCCGCCTCTCCGCCTGCTGCTTTCGATCGCTGCTACCTGTATCGGCCTTGGCGCGGCATTGATCCTTTGCCATGCCGGCGGCTTGATCGCGGGCGGCCGGATCGGCGCCCTGGCAGAACCTCTCGGCACCATCCTGCTGGCGCTGGGTTATGGCGCTGGTATCATCGGCATCGCCAGTCTCGATAGCGGAAAGAAGCTGCTGGGCTGGGCCGCGCCATTGGGGCGGATGGCGTTCACCAACTACCTTGCGCAATCCCTGATCTTCGGCTGGATCTTTTATGGTTATGGTCTTGGCCTGTTCGGCCGCCTCGGCGTCGCCAGCGCACTGGCCATCGGCGTTGCCGTCTACATCGGACAGGTATTTTTCAGTGCCTGGTGGCTGCGCCGTTACCGGTACGGCCCGGTCGAGTGGCTGTGGCGCACGCTGATGTATGGTATGGCACAACCGATGCGGCAGACGGCGTAGCGCCAAGCTCAGATCTTGTATTCATAGAGCAATCGGGCGCGGATGGTGCCCTCCAGAGATCGGATGTCCGCAAGCACACGCTGGCCATCGGCTGCGGACGCATCTGCGTCGAGAACCACATAGCCTACCTCGTGGTCGGTCTCGTAATATTGAGCGGCAATGTTAACGGCGTGGCGCGCGAGCACTTCATTCAAACGCCCCAGCATACCCGGCAGATTGCGCTGTACCTGAATGAACCGCGTGCCCGATGGCCGCGCCGGCAGCTGGACCTGGGGAAAATTGACAGCGCCCATCGTCGAACCGGAATCGCTGTAATCGATGAGCTTGCGTGCAACTTCGGCGCCGATGCGCTCCTGCGCCTCTTCGGTCGAACCGCCGATGTGTGGCGTCAGGATAACATTGTCCAGACCCTGCAGCGGCGATACGAAGCGTTCGGCGTTCGAACGCGGCTCGACCGGAAAAACGTCAACCGCGGCGCCACGAAGCCTGCCTTCGCGCAGCGCGTCCGCGAGCGCCTCCAGGTCAACGACCGTACCGCGGCTGTTGTTGATGAAATACGCGCCTCGCTTGATCGCCCGAATCTCCTCGCGTCCGATCATCCCATGCGTGGCTGATGTCTCCGGCACATGCAACGTCACGACGTCGCTTTGCGCCAGCAGATCACGCAAGCTCGCGGTCGGCTCGGTGTTGCCATGACGAAGCTTGTCCGTGTGATCGTAGAAAATGACCCTCATTCCCAGCGCTTCCGCGAGATTCGAGAGCTGCGAGCCGATATTGCCGTATCCAATGATGCCGAGCGTCTTGCCCCTTACCTCATAGCTGTCGTTTGCGGACTTGTCCCAACGTCCCTGATGCGCTGCGTTGGAACGCGCGACGATCCGACGCAGCAGGATGACGATCTCGCCTATCACCAGTTCTGCCACGCTTCGCGTGTTGGAAAACGGTGCGTTGAACACGGGAATCCCGCTTCGGCGAGCGGCGTCAACATCCACCTGATTGGTGCCGACGCTGAAGCATCCGATCGCGATCAGCCGGTCCGCGGCCTCAAGAACATCCGTGGTGATCTGCGTGCGTGAGCGGATGCCCAGCAGGTGGACGCCTTTGATGGCTTCCTTGAGCGCATCGCCCTCAAGCGCCTTGGACAAGCGAGTCATGTTGGAATAGCCCGCAGCCTCTATCAGCTGCACGGCGCTGTCGTTGACCCCTTCGAGAAGCAAGATGCGGATCTTGTCCTTCGAAAGTGAGAGCTGGGGAAGAGAAAGTTTACTGGGCAAGATCGCGGCGTCCTTCAGAGATGGATGATCGGTAAGCTGACGGCCTGGAAATTCACTGTCGGCGCCAAGCCGAATTTCCTATCCAGGCCACTCATTTCATAAGATGTTTGGGCAGCCAATCTTTCCTATGAGATCCAGGCTCACGCCGCCAGCGCCTTCATCTCCGCGTAGAGATCGGACTTCCCCTCGAATCCGATGCCCGGCAGGTCCGGCATGGTGATGTGGCCGTTCTCGACGCGGACGCCGTCCGGAAAGCCGCCATAGGGCTGGAACAGGTCGGGATAGCTCTCATTGCCGCCAAGCCCGAGGCCGGCCGCGATATTGAGCGACATCTGGTGCCCCCCGTGGGGAATGCAGCGGCTCGGCGACCATCCGTGGGTTTTCAGCACCGCCAGCGTGCGCTGGTATTCGCACAGACCGTAGGACAGCGCGCAATCGAACTGCAGCCAGTCGCGGTCCGGCCGCATGCCGCCATAGCGGATCAGATTTCTTGCGTCCAGATGGCTGAACAGGTTTTCGCCGGTCGCCATGGCTGCGGGATAGAATTCGGCCAAAGCGGCCTGCAGCGCGAAGTCGAGGGGATCGCCGGCCTCCTCGTACCAGAACAGCGGATACTCCCGCAGCATCTTTGCATACGCGATCGCGGTTTCCAGGTCGAAGCGGCCGTTGGCGTCGACGGCGAGTTGCGCGTCCTTGCCGATCTCCTTCAGCACCGCTTCGATGCGTTCACGATCCTCGGCGATCGGCGCGCCGCCGATCTTCATCTTCACGACGTTGTAGCCGCGGTCGAGATAGCCGCGCATCTCGCCGCGCAGCGCCGACAGATCCTTGCCGGGATAATAGTAGCCGCCAGCGGCATAGACGAACACGCGCGGATTGGCCTTGAGGCCGTGGCGCTCGGCCAGCAGCCGGAACAGCGGCTTGCCTGATATCTTCGCCACCGCATCCCACACCGCCATGTCGATGGTGCCGACGGCGACCGAGCGCTCGCCGTGGCCGCCGGGTTTTTCGTTCGACATCATGGCGGCCCAGACCTTGTCCGGATCGAGATTGTCACCGCCGGCATCGAGCAGACTCTTCGGATCGGCCTCCTTCAGCCGCGGCGCAAAGCGTTCGCGGATCAGGCCGCCCTGCCCGTAACGGCCGTTGGAATTGAAGCCGTAGCCGACCACGCGCTTGCCATCACGCATGGCATCGGTAACGACGGCGACCAGGCTCGTCGTCATCTTGGTGAAGTCGATATAGGCGTTGCGGATCGGCGAGGAGATCGGTTTTGTGATTTCGCAGACGTCGACGATGCGGACGGACATGGGGCTTGGCTTTCAGTCGCTGCCGCCATTGCGAGCGAAGCGAGGCAATCCATTGGGCCGCAATGCAGGCGGACGTATGGATTGCTTCGTCGCTTCGCTCCCTTGCGCAAACGCTTCGCGTTTGTCGCAGCCAATGACGGTCAGGTGGGAGTCTTGTCGCGAAAATACGGCTCGACCGGGCCGTGCACCTTGATGGTCAGCGGGTTGCCGTAACGGTCCTTGGCGTTGCCCGCGGTGACGCGCACCCAGCCCTCGCTGATGCAGTATTCCTCGACATTGGTCTTCTCGGCGCCCTTGAAGCGAATACCGACATCGCGCGCAAGGATGTCGGCATTGTAATACGGGCTGTTCGGGTCGACCGAGAGACGGTCGGGGAATTCGTCGTTCATCGCTTTGTTGGTCTCGCTCACAGCAGTGCCTCGATTTCTCTTCGTAGTCCCTCGGGCGTAACGGTCGGTGCATAGCGCCCGACCACCTTGCCCGACCGATCGACCAGGAATTTGGTGAAATTCCATTTGATCGACGAACCGAGCAGCCCCGATTTCTCATTCTTCAAATGGTTGAACAACGGATGCGCATGGCTGCCGTTGACGTCGATCTTGGCGAACATCGGAAACGTCACGTCATATTTGCTCTCGCAGAATTGTTCGATTTGCCTGGCGTCGCCCGGCTCCTGCCCGCCGAACTGGTTGCAGGGAAAGCCGAGCACGGCAAAGCCGCGCGGCGCCAATTCGCGTTGCAATTGCTCCAGGCCCTTGTATTGCGGCGTGAACCCGCAGGCGCTCGCGGTGTTGACGATCAGGAGCACCTGACCCTCGAACCGCTTCAGCGGAACCTGTTCGCCGGCGAGCGACTGCGCCGTAAAATCATAAACGCCTGGCATCATGGTCTCGTTCAATTCAGCCCGCGGGATCGATCGCCGCCGACGGCGTTCCGCCGGCTTCGATCGCCTCGCCGGCAGCAAGGCATAAATCCTCGCGGTAACGCCCGGAAACCAGTTGCACGCCGACGGGCACACGGCCGACCAGTCCGGTCGAAACCGTTAGCCCGGGAAGCCCCATGAAGGGAATGGCGATCTGCGGCAATTGCGCATGCCAGACGCGCGCAAACGACGCCTCATCCTTGCGGTCGAGCTGATCGGGGAACGGCAATTCGCCTGATACCGGCATCAGCAGCACGGCATAGTTTTCGAAGAACGCCAGCCATTCACGGGTCAGCGTCGCACGACGCGTCAGCGTCTTCGACAGGTCGAACGGATGCACCTTTGCGCGGTTGCCGCGCAGGCAGGCCAGCGCGCCGGGATCGCCTTCGCGCTCGGCCGCTTCCAGTTGCGCCTCATAACCGTCACCGAGCCAGAGTTTGGTCTGCAGATCGGCGGCCTCGCGCAGCGGCGGCGTGTTGGCGATTTCCTCGACGATCCAGCCGGCGCGCGCGAGCCGCTTGCCGGCGTCCGCCACCGCTGCCTTCACTTCAGGCACGGGATCGAGGCCGTCAGGGTTGAGGCACATTGCGACGCGCTTTGGCATCGCGGGGCCTTCGAGCGGCGCCGGCACCCACCAGGGATCGCGATAATCTTTTGCCGACATCGCGGCCAGCGCGATCCTGATATCGCCGATGGTGCGCGCCAGCGGCCCGGAGACGGCGCTGATCTGCGGCCCGATCGGCCGCTCGGGGAGCGCCGCGTTGAACGCCGCGATGCGGCCCATGGTCGGCCGCAGGCCATGCACGCCGCAAGCATAGGCGGGGTAGCGGATCGATCCCGCGATGTCGGTGCCATGCGCGATATGCCCGATGCCGGCCGCGACCGCTGCCCCCGCCCCGCCGGACGAGCCGCCCGGGGTGATGCCGGGATCGCGCGGGTTCCTGGTGTCGCCATGAATGAGATTGGTGGTGAACCAGCGATAGGAGAACGCCGGGCAGTTGGTGCGGCCGAGAATGACGGCGCCGGATTTGCGCAGATTGTCGATCACCGGGCTATTGCTCTTCGCGATGGCGTCGCGCTGCAGCTTCAGCCCGTTGGTGGTGGCAAAACCTTCCTGGTCGATATTGACCTTCACCGTGACCGGCACCCCGCCGAGCGAACCGGCGTCTTCGCCGCGCCCGATGGCGGCATCGACGGCGGAAGCCTGCGCCAGGACGTCCTCAGGCCTGTGGTCGACGACGGCGTTGATCTTGGGATTGACCGCGTCCAGCCGCGCCAAGGCGGCGGTCGCCGCCTCCTTGGCCGAGACTTTCTTCGACCTGATCAGCGAAGCGATTTCCGCGGCCGACAGGCGCCATAGATCCTGCATGCAAAAACTCCATATCGATTGCCGCCCTTTTAGAGCGTTTTCCAGCGAAGTGGAAACCGGTTCGCGCCAAGAAAACGCGTCAAATCAAAAACCCAGCGCCGGGCGCAGGGCAATGCCAGCGGGCCCGCCGCCCCGATTTTAGCGCATATGGGCGACGAAATAGGCGAGATCGGTGATCTGCTCTGGTGTGATCGGCGCCAGCACATCAGCCATGCTGCCATCATAGCCGTGGCGGCTGTTGTCCTTGTACTCGGCAAGGGTCTTGGCGAGATAATCCTCGCGCTGGTTGGCGATGCGCGGGACGTTCTCCTTTCCGGAAAGATCGGGGTTGTGACAGGTGTCGCAGCGGTGCTGCTGCACCAGCGCCTGACCGCGCTGCAGCCGCGCAGGATCGCCAGCCTCTGTGGGGGCTGCGGGCTTCGGTATCTTGGCGATAAAATCGGAGAACAGGCGAAGATCGTCGTCGGTCAGCGCCTTCGCCATCTCGTTCATTGGCCCGAAGGTGCGCAGCTTTTCGCGGAACATGAAGAGCTGGATCAGCGTGTAAGGCGCCTGCTGCCCGCCAAGCGAAGGAGTGTTTTCGGTCTCGGACTGGCCTTTCTCGCCGTGACAGGCGAGACATGGCGCGGCGCGCTGTTCGATGGTTTCGGCGTTGGCGGAAAAGGCAATGGAAGCGAATGCCAGGGCCAGGATCGGTTTACGCATCGGTTTATTCCAACAACGGCGACTCACGAGATGATCCCGTCATTGCCTGCGACAAACGCGAAGCGTTTGCGCAAGGGAGCAACGCGACGAAGCAATCCACGCCTCCACAAGTGGCGGAATGGATTGCTTCGCTTCGCTCGCAATGACGGTGAGGTTACTGTTTGTCCGCCACCTTCTGCTTGCCGTAGGTGACGCGGTAGACGGCGCCGTTCCAGTCGTCGGAGACCAAGAGCGAGCCATCCTTCATCGGCAGCACATCGACCGGGCGGCCGATATACTTGTTGTCTTCCAGGAAGCCCGTGATCAGCGGCTCCATCGACTTCATCGTGCCGTCCTTGTTCAACTTGACGACGACGACGTCACCGCCCACTTTCTTGGTGCGGTTCCATGAGCCGTGCCGGGCGATGATGGCTACGTTCTTGTAGGTCTTCGGGAACATGCTGCCGGTATAGAACCGCATGCCGAGCGCTGCGGAATGCGGACCCAGCAGGCCGACCGGCGCAGTGAAGTCACTGCAGGATTTGCCCCAGCCGAACTCGGGGTCGACGATGTTGCCCTGCAGGCAGAACGGCGCGCCGAAATGTTCGCCGCCCTTAGCGATACGGTTCAGCTCGTCCTCCGGCACGTCTTCCGACATCCAGTCGCGGCCATTGTCGGTGAAGTAGAGCTGCTTGGTCGCCGGATGCCAGTCGAAGCCGACGGTGTTGCGGACGCCCCTGGCGATCACTTCCGCGCCCGAGCCGTCGAGATTCATCCGGCGGATCTGGCCGTGATCGTCGTCGTGCAGCACGTTGTTGCCGGGCTGGCCGACCGGAACGTAGAGCTTGCCGTCGGGGCCGATGCCGATGAACTTCCAGCCATGGGCTTCGTCCTTTGGCAGCTTGTCGTAGATCACGGTCGGCTTCGGTGGGCTGTCCAGGACGTCCTCGACCTTGTCGATCTTGGAAACCTTCGACAGTTCCGTGATGTAGAGCGTGCCGTCCTTGAACGCGATGCCATTCGGACGGTAGAGGCCGGAGGCCAGCACCTTGACCTCGCGCTTGCCGTCCTTGTTGACGATGGCATAGACCTTGTCGACCAGTCGGCTGCCGACAAACACCGTGCCCTTGTCGCCCATGGCGAGCGAGCGCGCGTTCGCCATGCCCGCGGCATAGACCTCGATGTTGAAGCCGGCCGGCACTTTCAGCTTCGCCGTCGGCAATTTGTCCGGCGCCGCGGGTATCGGCGGCGGCGCATTCGGCGCGAGCTTGGCGGCGGCTTCGTTGCCCGCGGGGCGCCCGATCAACGGGGACCCCGGCGGAAGCGCGGGCGCGGCCGCAGGCGATGCGCCGGCAGCGGCCGGTGCGGCAGGCTGTTGGGCCGCGGCGGTTAGCGTGAATGCACTGAGGAAGGCACCGGCCAGCAACAGGCTGCGCGGCGTCGACGAATGACTTATCATGGGCGTTTCTCCCTGGCGGAAGCCTTTTCTCTACGCGCGGCACATCAGGGTGCCGACGCCGGTGGCTTTCCGGACGGCAATCTCCAATATTTTTCTGTCAAGGCGCAACCGGAAATATGCGTCGCGGAAACCGCGCCGGCCGAATGGTCGGCCCTGCGCCGACCGGCTTCATCGCATGTCAGTGCTTCGTCACCGAGCCGCCGGGGGCATCGAGGATCGCTTCGGCGAAGGGAAACTCCAGCACGATCTCGCCGTCGTCGTCGGTCACCTCGATGATCGCGCTCAACAGCGCGCCATCGGCGCCGTCGGTCTTGAGCAACTCCCGGATCATGGCGCGCGCCATTTCCCAGGCGCGATCGGGATCGACAAGCACTTCGCCGTCGGGATCGGAAATCAGCTCATCGCCGATACGGGTGTTGAAGTAATATCGCGGCATCGGCGGCAACCTGACTCCGGTTGAGGCCCCGCAACCGGAGGCCGTCACTATCTCACAAGTTCTTTATCCGGAGCCGGCAGCGCCCCGTCGCACCCAGAATTGCCATTCGCGGGGGTACGAACAACCGCGAAACGCTTGATCCCACGTTGTTTTGAGCAAGCCCCTCTGCACAACTCCGTGAAATCCCTTTGCGGCGCAGCATAAACAAATGGGGGTTCCAGGCAAAAGATTTAACTGGCGAACTTTTTGATCCGCAGTACCTTAACCTCCAAGGGCGGAATTCGTCCGGTAGCAAAGGGAGAGCCAAATGGCCTGGAAAGCGCCGAAAATCGTCGAAGTATCGGTCGGCATGGAAATCAACATGTATATGTGCGCCACCCGCAAGTAAGCGGCAGCGCGTCTCATATCTCACGCAGGTGGACTTCCGGGCCTGACACATTCCCGATAACGGAACGGTGTCCGCGGCCGGTGTCCACCTTGTGGCGTTTGTAGCTCAGGCGCTTGTAGCTCAGTTTGTATCTTCAAGTCTGAAAGCTCCAGGGAGACGGATCATGCTTCGCGTCGTCGTCCTGGGCGCCGCGGCAGGCGGTGGCATTCCGCAGTGGAATTGCGGTTGTCCGGCGTGCCGGAAAGCACGAAGCGACCGTCCCGAACTGCGCAGTACCCAGGCCTCGATCGCGATAAGCGCCGATGGCGCGCACTGGTATCTCATCAACGCCTCGCCCGACCTGCGTCAGCAGGTGATCGCGACGCCGCAGCTCCACCCCAAGGCCGGACAGCTCCGTCACAGCCCCATCGCCGGCGTGATCCTGACCAATGGCGAGGTCGATGCGGTCGCCGGGTTGTTGTCGATGCGCGAAGGTTCGCCGTTCACGCTGTATGCGCATGAGCGGGTCCTTGCGATTTTGCGATCCAACAGCATCTTTAACGTGCTGGGCGAAAACAACGTGAAGCGGCGGCCGATCGAGATAGATGTCGCATTCGAGCCCGCCCTGCCCGACGGCTCGCCATCCGGCATGGAAATCCTTCCCTTCGCGGTTCCCGGCAAGGGCGCGTGGTATCTCGAAGGCAAGGCCCATCCGACGGGCGGTGACGCCGCGGGCGATACGCTGGGGCTTCGGATTCTGGACAAGGGCAGCGGCAAGTACTTCTATTTCCTGGCCGCCTGCGCGAGGGTGACCGACGATCTCAAATCGCGCCTGGCGGGCGCCGCGCTGGTCTTCTTCGACGGCACCGTGTGGCGTGACGACGAATTAATCGTCCTGGGACTCGGCACCAAGACGGGACAAGGGATGGGCCATATTTCAATGTCGGGCGATCATGGAGCGATCGAGAGCCTTGCCGGCCTCGACATCGGCCGCAGGGTGTTCCTGCATATCAACAACTCGAACCCCGCATTGCTCTGCGGCACGGACGAGCGAAAGACAGTGGAACAGGCGGGCTGGCAGATTCCCGCCGATGGAACGGAGATCACGCTGTGAATGTCATGCCTACCAGCGGAATGACCGCGTACTCGATCGGCAAGGGCGTCACGCCCAACAACGCCGATGAACTCGAAGCGATGCTCCGCCACATCGGCGCGACGCGCTATCACAATCTGCATCCATTCCACCGGCTGCTGCACGGCGGCAAGCTCAACAAGGGGCAGGTGCAGGCCTGGGCGCTGAACCGCTATTATTACCAGAGCACGATCCCGATCAAGGACGCGATGGTGATCTCGCGGTTCCGCGACCGCGCCACCCGGGTCGAATGGCGGCACCGGATCGAAGATCACGACGGCGATATCGGCAGCGAAGGCGGTATCGAGCGCTGGCTGAAGCTGACCGAGGGGCTCGGGCTCGACAGCGCCTATGTGGAATCGACCGAAGGCATTTTGCCGGCGACGCGGTTTGCGGTGGAGGCCTACGTGCATTTCTGCCGCGACAAGACACCGCTGGAGGCGATCGCCTCCTCGCTCACGGAACTGTTCGCGCCGAGCATACACGAGGAGCGCATCGCCGGCATGCTGGCGCACTACGATTTCGTCAACCCCGACATCATGAGCTATTTCAAACGCCGCCTGACCCAGGCGCCGCGCGATGCCAACTTCGCGCTCGAATATGTCAGGAAGAACGCGAAGACGCCGGCGGAGCGCGAGGCGGTCTGCAATGCGCTGATCTTCAAGACCAATGTGCTATGGGTTCAGCTCGACGCGCTGTATCATGCCTATGTCGAGGGCCATATACCCCCCGGCGCGTTCGTGCCCAAAGGGGACTAGCGATCGATGGCGATGAGCCGCAACATCAGTGTCAGCGAGGCGAGCCGGCCGAAATTGCCGCGGCACGCCCGGCTGAAATTCGATGAGACGCGGCAGGTCTGGGTGATCCTGGCGCCGGAGCGCGTGCTGGCGCCGGACGAAATCGCGGTGGAAGTGCTGCAGCTCTGCGACGGCGTGCGCAGCGTCGGCGATATGGCAGATCAACTCGTCGCCAAGTACGCGGCACCGCGCGAGGCGATCTTGACCGATGTTATTGGGATGCTGCAGGACCTCGCCGACAAGGGGTTTCTGACCGAAGCGCGTGAGAAGACGTCATGAGCGGCATTCTCGCCGATGGCAAGACGGCCGGCGCCGCGCCCAGCGACGGGCTCGCGGTTCTGGAATCGCAACGCTCGACCGCGGAGACGTTCGGCATTCCCTTAGCCGTGCTCGCCGAGCTGACGCACCGCTGTCCGCTGCAATGCCCCTATTGCTCCAACCCCATCGAACTCGACCGTGGCGGCAGCGAACTGACGACCGCGGAATGGAAGAAGGTCTTGAGCGAACTCGCCGAAATCGGCGTATTGCAGATCCATTTCTCGGGCGGCGAACCGACCGCGCGCAAGGACCTGGTGGAGCTGGTGCAGCATGCGACCGACGTCGGACTGTACAGCAACCTCATTACGTCAGCGGTGCTGCTGACAAAGGAAAAGCTTTCGGCATTGGCCGATGCCGGGCTCTGCCATGTGCAGATCAGTTTCCAGGGCAACGAGCCCGTGGTGGCCGATCGCGTCGCCGGATTGAAGAACTCCCACGAAAAGAAGCTCGAAGCCGCAAAATGGACGCGCGAGCTCGAGCTACCGCTGACGGTCAACGCCGTCATGCACCGCCAAAACCTGCATCAGCTCGCCGACATCATCCAGATGGCGGTCGATCTCGACGCCGACCGGCTGGAAGTGGCCAACGTCCAGTATTACGGCTGGGCGCTGAAGAACCGCGCCGCCCTGATGCCAACGATCGAGCAGATCGACGAGACCAGCCGCATCGTCGAGGAAGCCGTCGTCCGGCTGAAGGGCATTCTCGCCATCGACTATGTAGTGCCGGACTATTACGCGCTGCGGCCGAAGAAATGCATGGGCGGCTGGGGCCGGCAGTTCTTCAACATTTCGCCCGCGGGCAAGGTTCTGCCCTGTCATGCCGCTGAGAGCATCACCGGACTCGAATTCGAATCCGTGCGCTCCAATCATTCGATCGCCTGGATCTGGCAGAATTCCGAAGCCTTCAACCGCTATCGCGGCACTGGCTGGATGAAGGAGCCATGCAAGAGTTGCGAGTTCAGGGAAATCGATTTCGGCGGCTGCCGCTGCCAGGCCTTTGCGCTGACCGGCGATGCCGGCAATACCGACCCGGCCTGCACGCTGTCGCCAATACATGAGCAGATTTTCAAGCAGGCCGAGCGCGAGGCCGCCGCGCACCAGGACCGCTTCCTCTATCGCAATTTCGCCGGCGGCACGCTGGAGACGGAAGGCGAGCATGGCGCCTGACGCCGACGCCGGCAAATCCGTCAAACCCGCCGATCCTTTTGCGCCGCTGACGTCGGAGCAGTTCGCGGTCAGCGACGGTCACGATATCTATGTCGAAAGCGTCGGCCGCGTCGGCGGCATTGCCGCGGTCTACCTGCATGGCGGGCCCGGCAGCGGCTGCCAGCCGGACCATCGCCGGCTGTTCGATCCTGAGCGCTTCCATGCCGTGCTGTTCGACCAGCGCGGCGCGGGCCGCAGCCGCCCCAAGGGCCGCCGCGAAGCCAACACCCTGCCGCATCTGATCGCGGACATGGAGGCGATCCGCGAAAAATTCGGCTTCGAACGCTGGATGATTGTCGGCGGCTCCTGGGGCGCCACCCTGGCGCTGGCCTACGCGGAAGCGCATCCCGAGCGCGTCACCGGCATTGTGCTGCGTGCCACCTTCCTCGGCACGATCGGGGAAATCGAAAATGATTTTCTCAATGTCCTGCCGCGATTCTATCCCGGTCTTTACGATGACTTCATGAGCGTGTTGCCCGAAGGCGAACGCGCGCAACCGCTGCAAGCCTATTTCCGCCGCATCCTCGATCCCAATCCTGACGTGAATATTCCTGCAGCGCGGGCATGGGGCGAAACCGAACGCATTCTTTCCGAACACACGCCGAACCGCACACGCCTCGATCTGGCGGCGCTTGGTTCATCGCGGAGCCTGCCGGCCACGCCGTTCATGGAAGCGCACTATTTCGCCAATGACTGCTTCATGCAGCCGGACCAGTTGTTGCGTGACGCGGGCAGGCTCTCAGGCATCCCCGGCATCATCGTGCAGGGCCGCTACGACCTGTTGTGTCCACCCGCAACCTCGCACGCGCTCGCAGCCCTTTGGCGCGAGGCCGAGATCCGTTTCGTCGAGGGCGCCGGCCACACGCTGTACGATCCCGGCGTCCGCGACGCCGTGATGAAGGCGATCGCGGACATGGCTTCCAGAACAGGCAAATAGGAATCAAGAAAAATGCCGATGGCGGGAAAAGGCATGCTGCTGACGTCGATGAATATCGACGCCGCGCACGAAGCCGAATTCAATCGCTGGTACGACCGCGAACATCTCGAAGAGCGCGTCGCCATCGACGGCTTTCTCGAAGCCCGCCGCTATGTCGCCCATGACGGCAATCCGAAATATCTCAGCCTCTACTCCACCGAAACGTTCGAGGCGTTGGACAGCCCGGCCTATCGCGCCGCGCTGGCGAACCAGACGGCGTGGTCGAAGGCCAACATCGCCCGCTTCCAGAACATGATCCGGGCGGTCGCACGCATCACGGTCAGCCGCGGCACCGGCCGTGGCGCCGCGCTCGGCATTGTCCGTCTGCGTCCGGCCGGCGGCGAGGACAAACTGCGCGCAGCTCTACGCGAGCAGCTCGATCCCGCAGAACTCGACGGGATCATCTCCATGCATTTGATCGAGAGCGACCGGGCGCTGTCGAAGCCGATCACCGATGATCCCTCCGCGCCCAATCCCGGCGCCGGCGACTGGTTCGTGCTGATCGACGCAACCGATGTCGGCGCGGTGCCCGCGGCCATGCTGCGCTTCAGCGGCAACATTGCGTTGAAGCCGCTGACGATCTCGAGCGGGGTCTACCGGCTGATGTGGGATCTGGCGAAGGGCGATATCGGCGGCTAGGCGCCGCCGCCGACGGTCACGGGCAGCTTGAGCGGCCATCCGAACCTGACGGCGCGGCCCGACAGGAAATCCCTGACCCAACGCTGCGCCGGCCGTTCGACATAGCGCCACACGATCCAGGACAGCCACGTCATGGCCAAAACGATCGCGACCACCCATGGCACCGCACTGGCAGGCGCCTGACGGGTAAACAGCACATAGCCGAACTGCATATGCAGCAGATAGAGCGGATAGGTCAGGCCGCCGGCCGCCAGCACGAGCGCTGGCGGCAGCGGAACGTGACGAATCCGCGTGGCCAGGAAGATGATGGCAACCGATGCGAGGCAGATCGCCGCCACCGTCCATGCGTCGAATGTGCCACCTGTATGCGGCGCCAGCTTCACCGCTTCGTGGAGAGATTGGAATACCGCCGTGCCGATCGACAGCACCAGCATACCATACAGCACCGGGCCGCGGCGCCCGCGATAGAATTGGTAGATCAGCAAGCCCACAGCGAAGAAGCCGCTATAGTCCGTGAGAAAGAGTTTTTCGACCAGTGACGCGTCGAGCGTCAGCTCATTGGCGAAGGTGATGCCGAGCCAGATCAGGATGATGGTGTCGATCCGGCGCGGGAACAACCCGGCCGCGATGAACACGGCGACCCAGGCATAGAACATCACCTCGATCACCAGCGACCAGTAGGATGTATCCATGTAGGGCTGGCCGAACGCCGTCGCTGCGATGAACAGGTTGGCGAGCCACTGCCTGAAGCTGGCATCGAAGTGCGGTGGCCCCAGAAGCACGATCGCCAGACAAGTCAGCGTCATGCAGAATACGAAAGTCGGGTAGATCCGGCTGAAGCGGGCGATGGCGAAGCCGGCGGCCGTCCGGCCCTCGGCGGAATAGGCGATCACGAAACCGCTGATGACAAAGAAGCCAGGCACGCCGAGAAAGCCATATTTGGCGATCGGCGTCAGCCAGGGGAGTGCGACCTGCGGCACCCCATGCGAGGCCGGGCCCCAGAAGCCGAAATGGTAGAGAACGACGCCGAGCACGGCTACCAGCCGCAGCAGATCGAGCGCTTCGACACGCGATGGTGAACTGGCTGACGGCGGCATGATCGGGAAGTTCCTGCGCGGGAACAAATGGCAATGCCGCATCCTAGGAACGGGCGGTGAAGGCGCTGTTAACGCAATGCCGTGTAAACCGGTCGCCGAGATTTGCCTTCTGGCAAGAATTGCTCGGTTCGGAGCGCGTCCGCACGACTAGTGCTGCGCCCAGTAGCTTCGATTCTTCCTCTCGTAATGGTCGAAGGCCTTGATAAGGCAGATGAGAACTTCCGCCGAAGTCTCTAACATTGCTTTCAATTGCCTTGCTGATGCTCTCTCTGAGATGTGTGATGGTCGTCTGAAAGCGCTCCTTCATCTTCTGGGTGTTGGGGACGACCGACCGACTGAGGATGTCATATGCATCTATTTCCAGGTCGTCCCAAACGCTTGGTGACATTACCGGTTCCCGCTATCTTCAGCCGTAACTGGAGTTGAATTGCATGGCGGAAAAGTCCGCGGGCATCGTGGCCGAGATTTTCGCCGCCTTCCTCAAGCTCGGGCTCACCTCGTTCGGCGGGCCGATCGCGCATCTCGGTTACTTCAGGGCGGAATTCGTCGAACGGCGGAAATGGCTCAGCGAAAGCAGCTATGCTGATATCGTCGCGCTCTGCCAGTTCTTGCCGGGGCCAGCTTCCAGCCAGGTCGGCTTCACCCTCGGCATTCTGCGCGGTAATGGCCTGCTCGGCGGGCTTGCGGCGTGGTTCGCCTTCACCATGCCGTCGGCCCTCATTCTGTTCGCCTTCGCGCTCGGTGCGACCGCCTTCACCGGCCCTGTCGCCGAAGGCGTGCTCCACGGTCTCAAGCTGGTTGCGGTCGCTGTGGTGGCGCAGGCGATCTGGGGCATGGCAAGGAGCCTGACACCGGATCGCGAGCGGGCCGCCATCGCGCTCGCCGCGGTTGCGATCGTGGTTTTCATCGGCGGATCGTTTGGCCAGATCGGCGCCATCGCGCTTGGGGCCATAGCCGGGCTCTGGCTGTGCCGCGGCGATGGGCCCATGCCTGCGGGCCACCTCGGCTTTTCGGTATCGCGTCGACACGGCATAGCCGCGCTCGTGCTTTTCGCTATCCTGTTCCTGGTCACGCCGCTGGTGGCTGCACGAACCGGCTCGCAGGGCCTGGCGCTGTTCGACGCGTTTTATCGTTCCGGCGCGCTGGTGTTCGGCGGCGGCCATGTCGTGCTGCCGCTGTTGCAGGCGGAAGTGGTGACGCCGGGCTGGGTCAGCAACGCGGATTTCCTCGCCGGCTACGGCATGGCGCAAGCCGTGCCCGGACCGCTGTTCACCTTTGCGGCCTATCTCGGCGCCATAGGACCCGCTCCCAATGGTCTGGCCGGTGCTGCGATTGCACTCATCGCGTTGTCTTTGCCAGGACTGCTGCTGGTCTACGGCATGCTGCCATATTGGGACGCGCTACGTATGCGTCCCGCCGCGCAGGCCGCCATGCGCGGCACAAACGCCGCCGTCGTCGGCATACTTGGCGCGGCGCTCTACAATCCGGTCTGGATCAGCGCGGTGCTCACCCCGCGTGACTTCGCCGTGGCGCTCGCCGGCTTCCTGCTGCTGACGGTTTGGAAACTGCCGCCATGGATCGTCGTCATCCTGCTGGGGACGATCGGCGCAATTCTGCGGCTGATCTGAGCACATCGCCTCACCTGCATACACTCGTCCGCGCGATGTGCTTGAACGCATCGCATTTGCGGGATGAGCCGATTAATCAAGCTGCACTGCACATGCTGCACTGCCACATCGATAACTGCGACGCTAAGTCCAAGCTCCCATGCAGTTGAAAGCTGGAGATCGCGCAAATTTGCCTTTGTGCCGCGTCTGGAATGGCTCTAATAAGATAAGCCTATGATCCAATTCAAAAACCACAAGAACGCCCGCTGAGCGTTCGCAGGCAAAATAAGGCCGCGCTTTCCTTGAAATCGCGCGGACAAGGTAGGAATGAAACCGACTGATATCTCGGCGCCAGACTACTTTCACAAAGTGGTCGATTGCCAATGGGCCTGCCCCGCACACACACCGGTTCCCGAGTACATCCGTTTGATTGCCGAGGGGCGTTATAGCGACGCCTATATGATCAATTGGAAATCGAATGTGTTTCCCGGAATTCTGGGGCGCACCTGCGATCGCCCGTGCGAGCCTGCCTGCCGCCGCGGCCGCGTTGAGGAAACGCCGGTTGCCATCTGCCGCCTGAAGCGCGTCGCCGCCGACTTCAAGGACGATGTCAAGCATCGCATGCCGAAGCCGCTGGCGAAGAACGGCAAGCGCATCGCGCTGGTCGGCGGCGGTCCCGCTTCGCTGACGGTAGCGCGCGACCTCGCGCCGCTCGGCTATCACTGCACCGTGTTCGATGCCGATCCCAAGGCAGGCGGCATGATGCGGAGCCAGATTCCAAAGTTCCGTCTGCCTGACACCGTGATCGACGAGGAGACCGATTACATCCTCAACCTCGGCGTCGAATTCAAGGGCGGGCATCGCGTCGACAGCCTGAAGAAGCTGCTCAACGAAAGCTATGACGCGATCTTCATCGGCTCCGGCGCCCCGCGCGGGCGCGAGCTCGACATCCCCGGCCGCAAGGAAGCTGCCGCCAATATTCATATCGGCATCGAATGGCTGGCGTCGGTCTCGTTCGGCCATGTCGAGAAGATCGGCAGGCGCGTGATCGTGCTCGGCGGCGGCAACACCGCGATGGATTGCTGCCGCACCGCGCGCCGGCTCGGCGGCGCAGACGTGAAAGTCATCGTGCGTTCCGGCTTCGAGGAAATGAAGGCGAGCCCCTGGGAAAAGGAAGACGCCCTTCACGAGGATATTCCGATCCTCAATTACATGGTGCCGGTGGCATTCAAGCATGTCAGCGGCAAGCTCATCGGCGTCACCTTCCAGAAGGTGAAGGCCGAATACGACGCCAAGGGACGTCGCAACCTGGTGCCCTCGGGCGAACCGGACCAGACCATCCCCTGCGACGACGTGCTGGTCGCGGTCGGCCAGGAGAACGCGTTCCCCTGGATCGAGCGCGATTGCGGCATCGAGTTCGACAAGTGGAACATGCCGCAGGTCGACCCCAAGACCTTCGTATCGACCAATCCAAAAGTGTTTTTCGGCGGCGACGCAGCGTTCGGCCCGAAGAACATCATCTGGGCGGTGGCACACGGACATGACGCCGCGCTGTCGATCCACAAGATGATCTCGGGCGAAGACATCACCGAGCGCCCGCTGCCCGAAGTGCACGTCTCCTCGCAGAAGATGGGCATCCACGAGTGGAGCTACGACAACGACATCTCCGGCGACAAGCGCTACAAGGTGCCGCATCGCGACAAGGTGATCGCGCTGAAGGACATCAGGACCGAGGTCGAACTCGGTTATGATGTCAAGCTCGCGCTCGGCGAGGCGCAGCGCTGCCTGAACTGCGACGTGCAGACCGTATTCTCGGCGCCCGCGTGCATCGAATGCGACGCCTGCGTTGACATCTGCCCGATGGACTGCATCACCTTCACAGAGAATGGCGAGGAAGAGGATCTCAGGCTGCGGCTGAAAGCGCCCTCGCCGCATCACGATCAGGCGCTCTACGTCGCCGAAGGGCTCAAGACCGGCCGCGTCATGGTGAAGGACGAAGACGTTTGCCTGCATTGCGGGCTGTGCGCCGAGCGCTGTCCCACTGGCGCCTGGGACATGCAAAAGTACCTCATCGATATGACTCACGCGGGATCAACATGCCAGTCCAAAGCCCGATCAGCAGCGTAAACGACTTCGTCGTCCGCTTCGCCAACGTCAACGGCTCGGGTTCGGCGAGCGCCAACGAGCTGTTCGCGCGCTCGATCCTGCGCCACGGCGTGCCGGTGTCACCGCGCAACATCTTCCCCTCCAACATCCAGGGCCTTCCGACCTGGTACGAGGTGCGGGTCACCGAAGCCGGCCATCTCGGCGCCCGTGGCGGCGTCGACATGATGGTCGCGATGAACCCGCAGACCTGGGACAAGGACGTCGCCTCGATCGAGCCCGGCGGCTATCTGTTCTACGATTCGACCAAGCCGATGCCGACGTCGAAATTCCGCGCCGACATCAACGTGATCGGCGTGCCGCTGACCGCAATCACCAACTCGACCTATACCGATCCGCGCCAGCGCCAGCTGTTCAAGAACATCATCTATCTCGGCGCCCTCTGCGCCCTGCTCGACATGGATCCGAAGCTGGTCGAGCAGCTCATCGGCGAACAGTACAAGGGCAAGGAAAAGCTCTTGTCGTCGAACGTGCATGCGCTGCATCTCGGCCGCGACTGGGCGCTGCAGAACCTGAAATGCCCGATCGGACTGCGGGTGAAGAAGTCCGACAAGGTCGGCGAGCGTATCTTCATCGAGGGCAACAGCGCCGCTGCGCTCGGCGCGGTCTATGGCGGCGCCACCGTCTGCGCCTGGTATCCGATCACGCCGTCGTCGTCGGTGGCGGAGGCCTTCACGAGCCACTGCAAGAAGCTGCGGCACGATCCTGAGACCGGCAAGGCGAAATACGCGATCGTGCAAGGCGAAGATGAGCTCGCATCGATCGGCATCGTGATCGGCGCCTCCTGGAACGGCGCACGTGCCTTCACCGCGACCTCAGGCCCCGGCATCTCCTTGATGACCGAATTCATCGGCCTGTCCTACTTCGCGGAAATTCCGGCCGTGATCATGAACATCCAGCGCGCCGGCCCCTCGACGGGCATGCCGACGCGCACCCAGCAATGCGATATCATCGCCTGCGCCTATGCTTCGCACGGCGACACCAAGCACATCCTGCTGTTCCCGGAAGACCCGGCCGAAGCGTTCGAGTTTGCGGCGCAGTCGTTCGACCTCGCCGACCGGCTGCAAACCATGATCTTCCTGATGCTCGACCTCGACATCGGCATGAACCACCGGCTGTGCCGCCCGCTGAAGTGGGATGATGCCCGGCAATACGACCGCGGCAAGGTGATGACGGCCGAAATGCTCGACGAGCCCGGCCGCGATTTCGGCCGCTACCTCGACGTCGACGGCGACGGCATTCCCTACCGCACCTATCCCGGCACGCATCCGACCAAGGGCTCGTTCTTCACCCGCGGCACCTCGCGCGACCGCTACGCGCGCTATTCGGAAGAAGGCGCCGTTTACGCCGACAACATGCAGCGGCTGGTGCGCAAGTTCGAAACCGCGCAGGACATGGTGCCGCGGCCGTTGCAGGCCAATGCCGCCAAGCCGACCAAATACGGCGTGATCTATTTCGGCTCGACTGCGCCGGCGATGGACGAGGCGATCGGGCTCTTGGAAGCGCGCGGGCATCAGCTCGACCGCTTGCGCATCCGCGCCTTCCCGTTCCACTCCAGCGTGGCGAGTTTCATCGCCGACCATGATTTCGTTTACGTGGTCGAGCAGAACCGCGACGCCCAGCTGCGCCAGCTGATCGTCAACGAGAACGGCATCGATCCGGTACGGCTGGTGCCGATCCTGCACTATGACGGCACGCCGATCACCGCGCGCTTCATCGCCAACGCCATCGGCGACCATCAGGATCATCTCAAGGTGACCCCTCTCCGCAAGGCCGTGTCATGACCTACATTGCAAAGCCCAAGTTTCATCATCCCGGCCTGCCGAAGAACGAGCTCGGCTACACCCACCGCGACTACGAGGGCAAGATCTCGACGCTGTGCGCCGGCTGCGGCCACGACTCGATCACCGCCTCCATCATCGAGGCCTGCTACGAGCTCTCGATCGAACCGCACCGGGTGGCAAAGATTTCCGGCATCGGCTGCTCGTCGAAGACGCCGGATTATTTCCTCGGCAATTCGCACGGTTTCAACTCCGTGCACGGCCGCATGCCGTCGGTCCTGACCGGCGCCAACCTCGCCAACCGCGACCTGATCTATCTCGGCGTCTCCGGCGACGGCGACAGCGCCTCGATCGGCTTCGGCCAGTTCGCGCATTCGATCCGGCGCGCCGTCAACATGACCTACATCGTCGAGAACAACGGCGTGTACGGGCTCACCAAGGGCCAGTTCTCGGCCACCGCCGACCGCGGCTCGAAGTCGAAGAAGGGCGTGATGAACACCGACAACGCCATCGACCTGGTGGCGATCGCGCTGCAGTTGGGGGCGAGCTTCGTGGCGCGCAGCTTCTCCGGCGACAAGTCGCAACTGGTGCCGTTGATTGCGGCTGCGATCCGCCACAAGGGCGCGGCGTTCATCGACGTCATCAGCCCCTGCATCGCCTTCAACAACCACGCCGGCTCGACCAAGAGCTTTGACTATGTCCGCGAGCATAATGACGCGGTGAATCGCCTCGACGTGCTCACCGGCCGCGACCCGATCACAGTCGATTATGCGCCGGGCACGGTGCAGGTGGTCGAACAGCATGACGGCACGCGGCTGGCGCTGCGCAAGATCGACGCCGACTATGACGCCAACGACCGGCTGGCGGCCATGACCTTCCTGCAGAAGCACGCCGCCAAGGGACAGGTGGTGACCGGACTGCTCTATGTCGATCCGGACGCGGAAGACCTCCACGCCCATCTCGACACCGTCGAGACGCCGCTCAATACGCTGGAAGCCAAGGATCTGTGCCCCGGCACATCCGCGCTGGAAAGGATCAACGCCAGCCTGCGGTAGCCATAGCGTTTTCGAGCGAAGTGGGCACCGGTTCGGGTCAAGAAAACGCGTCAAAACAAAAATCTAAAGCGTGATGGCATTAGCTTCGATAACCTGAGTTTTTAAGGTAGTTGGCGCATTCTTCGGGTGTGAAGGCGTCGA
>NZ_JAFCLU010000013.1 GCF_018130385.1 Bradyrhizobium sp. AUGA SZCCT0283
CTCGTGCCGCCCGAAAGCTTGCCGATCCTCCAATGGCTCGGTATCAAAACGTCAAAATCACTATGATGAACCACTAGTCACGTATCGGCTGGGGCCATTGCGCTGGCAGCCTCGCGACGATGGGGCGACCGGGCCGTCGTTATGTCACCGGGCCCGGATTGAACAGCGCAAGCGAGTTGGTGAGCTTCCAGTGTTCGGCCCAGGTCTCGCGGCCGCTCGCCACGTCAAGCATGAGACGGAAGAGTTCCCAGCCGACGTCCTCAATCGTCGCATCGCCGGTCGCGATGCTGCCGGCGTCAACGTCGATCAAATCGTGCCAGCGTTGCTTCAAATCGCTGCGCGTCGAGACCTTGATGACCGGCACGGCGGCAAGCCCGTAGGGCGTGCCGCGGCCGGTGGTGAAGACGTGCAGCGTCATGCCCGAGGCCAATTGCAACGTACCGCAGACAAAATCGCTTGCCGGCGTTGCCGCAAAAATCAGCCCTTTTTGGCTTACCCGCTCACCCGGCGCGAGCACGCCTGCAATCGGACTGGTGCCGGACTTGATCACCGAACCCATCGCCTTTTCGACGATGTTGGAGAGGCCGCCCTTCTTGTTGCCCGGCGTGGTGTTGGCGCTGCGGTCGGCCTCGCCGCCGGCGAGATAGCGGTCATACCAGGCCATCTCGCGCACCAGCGCGTCCGCAACGTCCTGATTCGCCGCGCGCGGCGTCAGCAGATGGATGGCGTCGCGCACTTCCGTGACCTCGGAAAACATCACGGTAGCGCCGGCGCGCACCAGAAGATCAGCAGCAAAGCCCAGCGCCGGATTGGCGGTCACGCCCGAGAACGCATCGCTGCCGCCGCATTGCATGCCGACCACCAGTGCCGACGCCGGGCAGGTTTCGCGGCGGCGCTGGTTCAATATCTTGAGGCGCGCGTCGGCCATCTGCACGATGTCCTCGACGATCTCGCCGAAGCCGGTGAAGCCTTCGTCCTGCATGCGCATGATTTCGTCGTCGGCGCTCATGCCCTCGGGCAGCAACAGTTCAGGTTGAAGCTTCTCGCAACCGAGCCCAACGATCATCACCTCGCCGCCGAAATTGGGATTGCGGGCAAGATTCTGCAGTGTGCGGATCGGCACGGCGGCACCCGGCGCGTTGATCGCGACCCCGCAGCCATAGGCATGCGTGATCGCCACCACGTCGTCGACGTTGGGATATTTCGGCAACAGCTCCTTGCGAATCCGGTCCAGCGCGAACTCGACCGTGCCGGCGACGCATTGCACGCTGGTCGAGATCGCGAGGATGTTGCGGGTGCCGACTGAACCGTCGGCATTGCGATAGCCTTCGAACGTATAGCCTTCCAGCGGCGGCAGCCTGATCGCGCCGCCGTTCGGCGTCGGCAGATTGTCGAACGACGGCGCGTCGGGCATCTTCACCAGCGATTCCTTGACCCAACTGCCGCGAGCGATCGGCGCTGCGGCACGACCGATGACCTCGCCATAGCGGCGAATGATTTCGCCCTGTCCGATATCTTCGAGGGCAACCTTGTGGCCTTGCGGAATCTGTTCGACCAGCCGCAAACCGCACGCGAACTCAGCACCCGGCTGCAGGCCTCCGCGGTTCGCGACGATCGCGACGTTATCGTCCGCGTGCATGCGGATGTAGAGCGGTTTCGCGGTGACAGGCTGCATGTCGAATCCTTGTTCACGGGCGGCATCAGGCAACGCGTAACTGCGCCGCATGATCGAGGCAATCAAGGTCAAACCGCTCACGCGACCAACCGGCTCTTCGGACACGAAGCCGGCGGTTATGAGCTCGGCCGCCGGTTGTATGGGGAATTAATCCTACGCCGACGAGGGGTGCTGGCTGGAATCAATAGTCAAATAATATTACTAGTCAGAACCAATCTTCCGTGAAATATTGCCCGCGCTGCCGCCAATGGACAGCTCAAAAGGTGCCCTGATACTGATTTCGGGGATGCAGGCACCTGAACAACATTCTTGGGAGAATGCGCCTCATGACCTCCAAAGCCTTCCTTGTGGCCACAGCGCTGGTCGCCATCACCCTTTCGCTTCCCGCAACCGCCGCTGAACTCACCGTCGGCTTTTCCCAGATCGGCTCTGAATCCGGCTGGCGGGCGGCGGAGACGTCAGTCTCCAAATCGGAGGCCACCAAGCGCAAGGTCACGCTCAAGATCGCCGACGCCCAGCAGAAGCAGGAGAACCAGATCAAGGCGATCCGTTCCTTCATCGCGCAAGGGGTCGACGCCATCTTCCTCGCGCCTGTCGTGTCGAGCGGCTGGGACGCGGTGTTGAAGGAAGCCAAGGAAGCCAAGATTCCGGTCGTGCTGCTCGATCGCGACATCGATCCCTCGGGCAAGGAGCTCTATCTCACCGCCGTCACCTCGGACAGCGTGCACGAAGGCGCCGTCGCCGGCGAATGGCTGGCGAAGGCCGTGGCCGGCAAGGCATGCAACGTCGTCGAACTGCAGGGCACGGTCGGGGCGAGCGTCGCGACCAACCGCAAGAAGGGTTTTGACAGCGTCGTCGCCAAGAACGCCAATCTCAAGGTGGTGCGCAGCCAGACCGGCGACTTCACCCGCGCCAAGGGCAAGGAAGTGATGGAAAGCTTCATCAAGGCCGAAGGCGGCGGCAAGACGATCTGCGCCGTCTACGCCCATAACGACGACATGATGGTCGGCGCGATCCAGGCGATGAAGGAAGCCGGCCTGAAGCCGGGCAAGGACATCCTGACGGTGTCGATCGATGCGGTGCCCGATATCTTCAAGGCGATCGCTGCCGGCGAAGCCAATGCCACCGTGGAGCTGACGCCGAACATGGCAGGTCCGGCGCTGGACGCCATCATGGCCTTCAAGGCGAAGGGAACGGTGCCGCCGAAGTGGATCCAGACGGAGTCGAAGCTCTACACGGCCGCTGACGATCCGCAGAAGATCTACGACAGCAAGAAGGGCCTCGGCTACTGATCAGCCGGCGCCACGCCGCCGGGTCTCAAGCCAGCCCCGGGGCCCGGCGGCAAAAGCCTTCTCGACGAATCCGCCTCACGAGGCGAACATGCCGGGCGTTCGCGTTGACGCGAACGTCGGTGGGAGTGATGCCGGCATGAATGCAAATTCCGACCCTGGCCCCGCTTTGTTGGAAGTGCGCGGCCTGAGCAAGAGTTTTGGCACGCTGCGCGCCCTGCAGGAGGTGGATTTCACCTTGCGGGCCGGCGAAATTCACGCGCTGCTCGGCGAGAACGGCGCGGGCAAGTCCACTTTGATCAAGGCGGTGACCGGCGTCTTCCCGCGCGACGCCGGTATCGTCAGGCTCGGTGGTGCCGAGGTCGCGCCGCGCTCGGCCAAGGCCGCGGTCGATGCAGGGATCGCGACCGTCTATCAGGAGGTCAATCTGCTCCTGAACCTGTCGGTGGCGCAAAACCTCTATCTCGGCAGGCAGCCGACGCGGTTCGGGCTGGTGCGCGAGGCCGAGATGCGCCGCTGCGCCACCGAACTGCTTGCGGAGTTCGATCTGCATATCGACGTCGCCGAACCCCTCGGAAACTATTCGGTCGCGGTTCAACACATCGCCGCGATCGCGCGCGCTGTCGACCAGTCGGCGCGGGTGCTGATCCTCGACGAGCCGACCGCGAGCCTCGATCGCCACGAGGTCGAGATCCTTTTCGCTGTCATGCGCAAGCTCGCGCTGCGCGGCATCGGCGTCGTCTTCGTCACGCATTTTCTCGATCAGGTCTATGAGATCTGCGACCGCATCACGGTCCTGCGCAACGGCCGGCTGATCGGCGAGCGGGCGACCGCCGAGCTTCCGCGGATCGAATTGATCCGCATGATGCTCGGCCGCGAGCTTGCCGAGACGACCAGTGAGCGCGCGGCGGCGCAGGTGCGGCAGGTCGGCGAGATCTGCGCGCGCTTCGAGGGCTATGGCAAGGCCGGCTATGTCGCGCCGTTCAATCTCGCGCTTCGCCGCGGCGAGGTGGTTGGGCTGGCGGGCCTGCTAGGTTCGGGGCGCACCGAAACCGCGCGGCTGGTGTTTGGCGCCGAGCGCGCCGACAGCGGCAGCGCCAGCGTCGACGGCAAGCCGGTCCGGCTGCAATCGCCGCGTGATGCCGTCGCCCATGGCTTCGGTTATTGCCCCGAAGAGCGCAAGACCGAGGGCATCATTGCCGATCTCACCGTGCGCGAAAACATCGTGCTGGCGCTGCAGGCCAGACGCGGCCTCGCCAAACCCCTGTCTCGCTCCGAGCAGGAGGAGATCGCGATGCGTTTCATCCAGCTGCTCGACATCCGCCCGCCGGAGCCGGAGCGGCCGATCGGGTTGTTGTCCGGCGGCAACCAGCAGAAAGTGCTGCTCGCCCGCTGGCTCGCCACCGCGCCGCGCCTTCTGGTGCTGGACGAGCCGACCCGTGGCATCGACGTCGGCGCCCACGCCGAGATCATCCGCCTGATCCGCGAATTGTGCGACGACGGCCTGGCGCTGCTGGTGATTTCTTCCGAGCTCGATGAGATCGTGACCTATTCGGACCGGGTGATCGTGCTGCGCGATCGCGCCCATGTCGATGAGCTGGAAGGGGAGGCCATCGACGTCTCCAATATTCTTGCGGCGATTGCTCTCGCCGGCACCGCCGGAGCGGAAGCCGGGCCATCATGATGCCAAGCCTGCTGCAAACAAGTCTGCTGCAAAGACTGCTGCAAGGCCGTGGCCTTGCCCAGATCGTCGCCTTGCTGGTGATCCTTGCGGTCGACCGCGCCGTCTCGCCGCAATTCTTCGATCTGCGGATGCAGGACGGGCGGCTGTTCGGCAGCCTGATCGACGTCTTGAACCGCGGCGCACCGGTCGCGCTGCTGGCGCTGGGCATGGTGCTGGTCATCGCCACGCGGGGCATCGATCTATCGGTAGGCGCGGTCATGGCGATATCAGGCGCGATTGCCGCCAGCCTTGCCGATGCCCACGGCCTACCGCTGGCGCTCGCCGCAGCCCTCGGCACCGGGCTGTTATGCGGGCTGTGGAACGGCTTTCTCGTTGCGGTGCTCGGCATCCAGCCGATCGTCGCCACCTTGATCCTGATGGTGGCCGGCCGCGGCGTCGCGCAGCTTATTACCGAGGGGCGGATCGTCACCTTCACCGCACCCGACCTGGTCTGGCTCGGAAACGGCGCCGTGCTCGGCGTGCCGGCGCCGGTGGCGGTCGTGCTCGGCATGCTGATCGTCACCGGTGCGGTGGTTCGTGGCTCGGCGCTCGGCCTGCTGATCGAGGCGACCGGCGGCAATGCACGGGCGAGCGAACTGGCGGGGATCGGCACGCGCGGCATGATCCTCGCGGTCTATGTCTGGTGCGGCCTGTGCGCGGCGCTCGCCGGCGTCATTGCTGCCGCCGACATCATGGGGGCGGATGCCAACAATGCCGGGCTCTGGCTCGAGCTCGACGCCATCCTGGCGGTGGTGATCGGCGGCACCTCGCTGTTCGGCGGGCGTTTCAGCCTGGTGCTGGCGATGGTCGGCGCGCTGATCATCCAGGCCATGAACACGGGTATCCTGCTGTCGGGTTATCCGCCGGAGTTCAATCTCGTGGTGAAAGCGGCCGTCGTGCTGATCGTTCTGCTGCTGCAGTCGCCGCGCTTCGCCGATGCCGGGGCCGTGCTGGGGAGGGCCCGCCAATGAGGGGTCTGCCGCCAGCCGCGATCACGGCCATTGTTTTCGTCGTCGGATTTGCGCTCTGTACGGTGCAGTTTCCCAATTTCGCTTCCACCCGGGTGGCCGCCAATCTGCTGACCGACAACGCCTTTCTCGGTATCGTCGCCACCGGCATGACCTTCGTGATCATTTCCGGAGGGATCGACCTGTCGGTCGGTTCGGTGATCGGCTTCACCACCGTGTTCGTCGCGCTGGCGATCGAGCGCCTCGGCGTGCCGCCGCTGATCGCCTTCGCCGCGATCCTCTTGCTGTGCGCCGCCTTTGGCGCGGCCATGGGCGCCATCATCCATTTCTTCGACATGCCGCCTTTCATCGTCACGCTGGCGGGCATGTTCCTCGCCCGCGGCGCCAGTTTTCTGATGTCGACGGAATCGACGCCGATATCGGCGCCGCTCTATTCGACGGTGTCGGATTTCGCACTGCGGCTGCCCGGGGGAGGCCGGCTCACCGCCATCGCCCTCATCATGCTCGCGGTGGTCGCGGCGGGAGCCGTGCTGCTGCATTTCACCCGCTTCGGGGCCAACGTCTATGCGCTCGGCGGCAGCCGTGCGACCACGGCCCTGATGGGCATACCGGTCGGATCGATGACGGTGCGCATCTACATGCTGTCGAGCGTCCTTGCCGGGCTCGCCGGCATTGTGTTCTCCTTCTACACCGCGGCGGGCTACTCGCTGTCGGCCGTCGGCGTCGAACTCGATTCCATCGCGGCCGTGGTGATCGGCGGCACCCTGCTGACCGGCGGCCAGGGGTCGGTGGTCGGCACGTTGCTCGGCGTGCTGATTCAGGGTCTGATCCAGACCTACATCAATTTCGATGGAACCTTGTCGAGCTGGTGGACCAAGATCGTGACCGGTGTTCTTCTTTTCGCTTTCATTGCCCTGCAACAGGCCATGCTGGGCATCGCCCGCCGCGCCGGCCCTCGTAAGGCAGGAGTCCTCACATCATGACGTCCCGGCTTGTCGTCATCCCGACGCGGCGCGCGCATTCCAACCACGCCGAGGTTGCCCGCAGCATCGGCGTCGACATCATCGCCGGCCGTTACGCCGAAGGCGGACGCCTTCCCGGCGATGCCGAACTCACGGCGATGTTCGGCGTATCGCGGCCGGTGTTGCGCGAGAGCGTCAAGACCCTGGTTGCGAAAGGTCTGCTCACCACCAAGGCGCGGGTCGGCACCGTGGTGCGCGAGCGCGGCGCCTGGAACATGTTCGACGCCGACGTATTGGCCTGGCATCTCGATGCCGGCATCGACCGGCGCTTTCTCAACGATCTTGCCGAAATCCGGCTCGCGGTCGAACCGCGCGCCGCGGCGCTCGCGGCTGGCCGGCGCTCGGAGGCCGACATCGCAGAACTGCGCCGGAGCATGGCGCGAATGCGGGCGGAGGCCTCCGACTCCGTTGGTTTTGCCGATGGCGATCTTGCCCTGCACCTGGCCGTCGCCAACGCCTCCGGCAATCTGTTCATGCGTTCGATCGGCAACGTCATCGAGGCGGCGTTGCGCGCTTCGTTCCTGCTCAGCGCGCCGGTCGAAACGCAGGACCGCGAGACGGTGCTGTCGTGGCACCAGCGCATTGTCGATGCGATCGAGAGCGGCGATGCCGAGGCAGCCAGCGCCGCCATGATCGAGGTGATCCACAATGGATTGCGCCGTCATGAGGGAACGCCGGCATCATCCGGCGCTGCGCCTGCGGCCCCCACGGCAGTCGAGTCTGGAGAGCAATCATGAGTCCGCTTCGCGTCGCCATCGTCGGCTTCGGCAAGATCGCGCGCGACCAGCATGTGCCGGCGATCGCCGCGACCGACGGCGTGGAGCTGGTTGCCGTTGCAAGCCGCAATGCCTCGCTTCCCGGCGTGCCGCATGCGGCGACGCTCGATGAACTGCTGCGCGACGGCCCGCCGATCGACGCGGTGGCGCTGTGCACCCCGCCGCAGGTTCGCCACGCACAGGCGGCGATGGCGCTTGCCGCCGGCAAGCATGTGATGCTGGAAAAGCCGCCGGGAGCCACAGTAGCTGAAATCAATCCGCTGGTGACCGCTGCGAGGGCCGCGCAACGCACGCTGTTCGCCACGTGGCACTCGCGGTTCGCACCCGCCGTCGAGCCGGCGCGGCAATTGCTGGCCGGCCGGCAGGTCACATCAGTCAGAATTGCCTGGAAGGAAGACGTGCGGGTTTGGCATCCCGGACAGGCCTGGATCTTTGAGGCGGGCGGGCTCGGCGTGTTCGACCCCGGCATCAACGCGCTTTCGATCCTGACGCGCATCCTGCCGCAGCCATTGTTCGTGACGTCGGCGGATCTTGCGTTCCCTGCCAATCGCGACGCGCCGATCGCCGCTACGCTTGCGCTCAGCGATGCGCAGGGGCTGAAGATCACAGCCGAATTCGACTTCCGCCAGACCGGCCCGCAGAGCTGGGACATCGATCTCGACACGGATGGTGGCCCGGTCACCCTGTCCATGGGCGGGGCAAGGTTGCGGGCAGGGGGCAAGCAACTCGTCGATGCCGCGGACGCCGAATATGCCGGGCTCTATCACCGCTTCCGCGAACTGGCCGCAACCGGCGAGTCCGACGTCGATCTCGCGCCGCTCCAGCTCGTCGCCGACGCGTTCCTGCTGGGACGACGCCGTACGGTGGAGCCATTCGAGGAGGCGGCATGAACGTGTCTTCCATTCCTCATGTCGCGCGTTCCACCTTCGGACTGCTACCCGACGGCACCGAAGTCGAGCGCGTGACCTTGCAGGCTGCAGATGGACTGGAAGCGCGCATCATGACCTATGGCGCGTCGCTGCAGGCATTGCTGGTGCCGGATGCCGCCGGTCGCCGCGACGACATCGTGCTCGGTCATGAGACGTTCGAGGGATATCTCGCCCGCCGGCAGTTCTTCGGCGCAACCGTCGGCCGCTATGCCAACCGCATCGCCGGCGCGCGCTTCATGCTCGACGGGACCGAGGTGCAACTCGCGGCAAATAACGGGGTCAATGCGTTGCATGGCGGGCTGGAGGGGTTTGATCGCCGCAACTGGCGGATTGTCGCGATCGAGGACGGGGACCATCCGGCCGTGACGCTCGCATATACCAGCGCCGATGGCGAGGAGGGGTTTCCCGGCACGCTGGACGTGGAGGTGACCTGGCGCCTTGCCGGACCGATGGAGCTCCGGCTCGACATGACAGCGCGGACCGATCGCCCCACCGTCGTCAACCTTACCAACCACAGCTTTTTCAACCTGGCCGGTGCGTGCTCGGGCCGGAATATTCTCGATCACCACCTCACCGTGGCGGCGGATCATTTTCTTGCCATCGATGCCGGCGCGATCCCGCTGCCGCAGCCGGCCTGCGCGGTGACCGATACGCCATTCGACTTCCGCGCGGGCGTCGAGGTCGGCGCGCGGATTCGCAACGACCATCCGCAGCTCCGCGTTGGCCGCGGCTACGATCACAATTTCTGTCTCGGCCCGGCAAGCGGCGAACCTCGCTTTGCCGCGCGGCTGGCTGAGCCTGCGTCCGGTCGCGTGCTCGAACTGTTCACCAACCAGCCCGGCCTGCAGGTCTATTCCGGAAACTTTCTCGATGGCTCCACCGGCGGAAAGGGTGGCCGCCTTTACCGGCAGTCCGACGCCGTCTGCCTCGAGCCGCACGCGTGGCCCAATACGCCCAATCGGCCTGACTTCCCGACCGCACGGCTTTCCCCGGGCGAGGTCTATCGCCACACCACACTGTACCGCTTCACGCATGCGATCCAGGGCGCAATCGAGACACAATCCGCGGTAGAGTTGCCTGAGGGAGCGGGGCGATGAGCGGCGGCTGCGAAATGGAAGAGGTACCGACGAACGTTCTCTGTGGCGAACGGTGCCATCTTGGCGAGGGACCAACCTACGACGCGACCACCGAAACGGCCTGGTGGTTTGACATCGTCGAACGCCGGCTGTTCGAGGCGCGGCTCGACACCGGGCGGATCACCATCCATTCGCTCGATGTGATGGGGAGCGCGCTTGGGCGGATCGACGCGCATCGACAGCTCCTCGTCGCCGACGATGGCCTCTATATCCGCGAGCCGGCGGACGGGAGGATGACACTGTTCCGTCCGCTCGAAGTCGACAATGCCGCGACGCGTTCGAACGATGCAAGGGTTCATCCGTCCGGCACCTTCTGGATCGGCACCATGGGCCGTCAGGCCGAGCGGGGGCTGGGCGCCATCTATGCGCTGCATCGCGGTGAGCTGTCGCGCCTTTATGACCAGATCACGATCCCGAACGCGATCTGCTTCTCGCCGGACGGGACTATCGGGTATTTCGCCGACACAGGGAAGAACGTGCTGTTCCGCGTCGATCTCGACGCGGCGACCGGCCTGCCGCGCGGCACGCCCGCCGCGCTGGTGACCCGGCGGGGTGACGGCGGCATCGACGGCGCGGTGGTCGATGCCGACGGATTGATCTGGAATGCGCGCTGGGGCGGCGGCTGCATCGATGTTTACAGCCCGCAAGGCGAGCATCTGCGCACGCTGCGCGTCCCGGCACGGCAGGCGAGTTGTCCTGCCTTTGTCGGGCAGGATTTCTCACGCCTGCTCGTTACCTCGGCCTGGCAGGGGATGGCGGAGGATGCGAAACGCGCTGATCCCGATCATGGCCGCACCTTCGTGCTCGATGTTGCCGCGCACGGCCGTCCTGAACCAGACGTAAAACTTGCAACGGGTTGATGGAGGAAGACGAGGCGCGCGCAAACGCGCAGAATGACTGAGTTTCAAGAGCCGCATTCAGCGGTCTGACGATCCAGGAACCATAGATCCTCGATGATCAAAGGGAGTGAAGCATGACTAATCTGAAGACTACATTGTCGGCCGTTGCGCTGGCAGCAACTATGGCCGCAGCGGCGGTGACCGGCGCTTACGCCCAGAGCAAGGGAACCGTCGGCATCGCCATGCCGACCAAATCGTCGGCACGCTGGATCGACGATGGCAACAACATCGTCAAAATCCTGAAGGAGCGCGGCTACGGCACCGACCTGCAATATGCCGAGGACGACATTCCGAATCAGCTCTCGCAGGTCGAGAACATGGTGACCAAGGGCGCCAAGGTGCTGGTGATCGCGGCGATCGACGGCACCACGCTGTCGGACGTGCTGAAGCAGGCCAAGGCCAAGGGGATCACGGTCATCGCCTATGATCGATTGATCCGTGACACGCCCAATGTCGACTACTACGCCACTTTCGACAATTTCCAGGTCGGCGTGCTGCAGGCGCAGTCGATCGAGCAGGGGCTCGGGCTGAAGGAAGGCAAGGGGCCGTTCAATATCGAATTGTTCGGCGGCTCGCCGGACGACAACAACGCCTACTTCTTCTACAATGGCTCGATGTCGGTGCTGCAGCCCTATATCGACAGCGGCAAGCTGGTGATCGGCAGCGGCCAGAAGGGCATGGACAAGGTTTCGACCCTGCGCTGGGACGGCGCCACCGCCCAGGCACGCATGGACAACCTCCTGAGCGCATTCTACGGCCGCAAGCGGGTCGATGCGGTGCTCTCTCCCTATGACGGCCTGTCCATCGGCATTCTCTCTTCGCTGAAGGGCGTCGGCTATGGCAGCGGCAACATGCCGATGCCGGTCGTCAGCGGCCAGGATGCCGAGGTGCCGTCGATCAAGTCGATGCAGCGCGGTGAGCAGTATTCGACCATCTTCAAGGATACCCGCGATCTCGCCCGCGTCACCGCCGACATGGTGGACGCCGCCCTCAGCGGCAAGGAAGTGACCGTCAACGACACCAAGACCTACAACAACGGCGTCAAGGTGGTACCCTCCTATCTCCTGAAGCCTGTCGTCGTCGACAAGAGCAACTGGGAGAAGGTGCTGATCGACGGCGGCTACTACAAGCGTTCGCAGTTCGACTGAACGGAACGGCGGCGCCGGCGATCACCGGCGCCGCCACCTGCCTGTATGCGACCGCAGCGAGATAGACAGACAATGGATGTGATGGCGCGATGACCGCAATTCTCGAAATGCGCGGCGTAAGCAAGAGTTTTTCCGGCGTGCAGGCCCTGCGCGATGTGAACTTTACGGTGGAGGCGGGACAGATCCATGCGCTGGTCGGCGAAAATGGCGCCGGTAAGTCGACCCTGATGAAGGTTCTCAGCGGCGTCTATCCCTACGGCGATTATGAGGGCAGCATCATCTTCGACGGCGAGGAGCGGCGCTTTCGTGACGTCAATGATTCCGAAGCGCTCGGCATCATCATCATCCACCAGGAACTGGCGCTGATTCCTTTGATGTCGATCGCGGAGAACATCTTCCTGTCGCATCCGCCGTCGCGTCTTGGCGTGATCGACCGCGATACGGTCTACCGCCGGACCCAGGAACTGCTCGCCCAGGTCGGCCTCACCGAGATGCCCGATACGCTGGTGACGGACCTCGGCGTCGGCAAGCAGCAATTGGTTGAAATCGCCAAGGCCTTGTCCAAGCGTGTGCGACTATTGATCCTCGACGAGCCGACCGCCAGTCTGAACGAGAACGACAGCGCTGCATTGCTGGATCGCCTGCTTGCGTTCCGCGCCCAGGGCATCGCCTCGATCCTGATCTCGCACAAATTGTCGGAGGTGGCCCGCGTCGCCGACCGGATCACGGTGCTGCGCGACGGCCGCACGGTCGACAGCATCGATTGCCGGGCCGAGCCGGTGGAAGAGGACCGGATCATCCGCAGCATGGTCGACCGCGACCTTGCCCATCGCTTTCCGCAACGCACGGCCACGATCGGGACACCGGTCTTCGCCGTCCAGGACTGGACGGTGTATCACCCGCAACATCGGGAACGCCGTGTGATCAAGGGCGTGGATTTCGAGGTCCGGCGCGGCGAGGTGGTCGGGATCGCCGGGCTGATGGGGGCCGGCCGTACCGAATTCGCCATGAGCCTGTTCGGCCGTGCCTGGGGAGACCGGATCAGCGGACGTGTCTGGCTCGATGGAAGGGAAGTCAACCTGTCGAGTGTGGCGGCGGCAATCGATGCCGGCCTCGCTTACGTCACCGAGGATCGCAAGCAGCTTGGCCTGATCCTGGACAGCGACGTCCGCAAGAACATCACGCTGGCAAGCCTCGGCCGCGTGGCGCGGCAGGGCATCATCGATGACATGTCCGAATTGCGCGTTGCAAGCGACTATCGCAACCGGATGCGGATCCGCTGTTCCGATGTTTATCAGGAGACCGGCCAACTCTCCGGCGGCAACCAGCAGAAGGTGGTGCTGTCGAAATGGCTGATGACCGATCCGAAAGTGTTAATCCTCGACGAGCCTACGCGCGGCATCGATGTCGGGGCAAAATACGAAATCTATTGTATCATCAACGAGCTTGCCGAGGCGGGCAAGGGGGTGGTGATGATCTCGTCGGAAATGCCGGAACTGCTCGGCGTCTGCGACCGCATCTGCGTGATGAATGATGGCGCCTTTGTCGGGGAATTCGCCGCCGCCGAGGCCACCCAGGAAAGGATCATGCGCGCCATCATGCGCAACAAGGAAATGGACAAGAAGGTACTTCAGGGAGATTTGCGGCCATGACCGACAAGGCAGTTGCGCTGCCCGGGCACACCGGTTTCATCAAGAACAATTTGCGCAGTTACGGCATGCTGCTGTCGCTGTTTGCGATCATGCTGTTCTTCCAGGTCATGACCGACGGCACCCTGCTGCAGCCGCTCAACCTGACCAATCTGGTGCTGCAGAACAGCTACATCGTGATCATGGCGCTCGGCATGCTCTTGATCATCGTTACCGGTCATATCGACCTGTCGGTCGGCTCGGTCGCGGGCTTCGTCGGCGCCGTCGCCGCGGTGCTGATGGTGCGCTATCACATTGCCTATCCGCTGGCCTTCGTCGCCTGCCTGCTGGTTGGCGCGCTGATCGGCGCCGCGCAAGGCTATTGGGTTGCCTACTTCAAGATCCCGTCCTTCATCGTGACGCTGGCGGGCATGCTGGTATTCAAGGGGCTTGCGCTCGCGATCCTGGCAGGCCAGTCGGTCGGACCGTTCCCACCGACCTTCCAGAAACTGTCCTCGGGCTTCATTCCGGAACTGTTTCCCGGCGCCGGCACGCTCTATCCCACCTCGCTGTTGATCGGTGCCGTACTGGCGGTGGCTTTGGTCTATACCAGCGCCAAGAGCCGGGCGCGGCAGGCCTCGCACGGCATCGAGGTCGAGCCCTTTGGCTTCTTCGTCGCCAAGAGCACGGTGCTGTTCGCCGCGATCGTGTTCTTCGCCGGCCTGATCGCCTCGCATCGCGGCCTGCCCAACGTGCTGGTGATCATGACGGCGCTGATCGCGCTCTATGGCTTCGTCACCACCCGCACCGTGATCGGCCGCCACATCTATGCCATCGGCGGTAACGCCAGGGCAGCAAGCCTGTCCGGCATCAAGACCGAACGGCTGACGTTTCTGACCTTCGTCAACATGGGGGTGCTGGCCGCACTCGCCGGCCTCGTGTTCGCCGCGCGGCTCAATACGGCGACGCCAAAGGCCGGCGCCGGCTTCGAGCTCGATGTCATCGCGGCCTGCTTTATCGGCGGCGCATCCGCCTATGGCGGTGTCGGCCGGGTCGGCGGCGCGGTGATCGGGGCCATGATCATGGGGGTCATGAACAACGGCATGTCTATCCTCGGCATCGGCATCGATTACCAGCAGGTGATCAAGGGGCTGGTGCTGCTCGGCGCCGTCTGCCTCGACGTCTATAACCAGCGCCGATAGGGCACCGGCGGCTCTGCCGGGCTTCGTTCGCATCCACGACGAGAGGACGCTGATGATGCCGGATCGCCTCGGCAACAACCGCTGCGACTCGCTGCGCAACATCGTGCGCGGTCCGAGGGGGGCGCTGTTGTTTCTCATGCCGGGCTCCGGCAGCACGCTGCGCATCAACGGCCGCGCGCATGTCTCGGCCGAGCTGGATCTGCTCGCCTCGTTCAAGATGGAGGGCAAGGCGCCGCGCACCGTCATCGTCATGACAGTGGAGGAGGTTTACTTCCAGTGCGCGCGCGGCAGACGATGTGGTGATGCGCTGATATCGCATCGCGATCTGGCAGCCGATGGTGTCAGGCCTGGCGGATCACCTTTTCTGCGCATTTGAGAAAGTTCCGGACCAGCGGATTGAGAGAATCCCGGCGCCAGCAAACCGCGACGTCGATGGCATCGTCGGCGTCGAGAAAGGGCCTGAACACGACACCGGTCGGGCATCCGAGCTGGGCGCAGGCGGGAAGGATCGCCATGCCCTCTCCGGCAAGGACGAGGCTGAGCGCCGAATGCGCCGTCTCGACCCGGTTCGCGACCGGCATGCTGACCTGATGCCGCCGGAGCAGCGATGTCACAACGGAGGTCGCTGGATCCTCGGCAGGCCCGGGCAAACTGATCAGCGGGCGGCCCTGCAGCTTTCTCACCGGCACGGCCGCCGCGCGCGCCAGCTGCGAACCGGCCGGCATGGCCAGCATCAATCGCTGCTTTCCGATCGTGGAGACCTCAATCTCGCTGTGGCGAATGGCGGGCATGCACAGCGCGACAGTCACGCTGTGATCCAGCAGCCGCGCCTCACGCGTCGATGCGCTCAGTTCGATGAACTCCAGATCGACCTTGGGAAGGGACCTTCGGAGTTCCGGAACGAGCCTCGGCAACACGGCGTGGGCCAGCGCGAACATGTAGCCGACCGACAATCTTCCCCGCCGCCCCGCCGCCACCGCGCGGGCTGCCTCGAAGCCTTCAGCCGTCAGGGCCAGCGCTTCACGCGCGCGCGACAGCAAGGCGCGACCGGCCGCCGTCAGCTCCATTCCCCGCGTGCCGCGGCGAAACAGCGGGGTTCCTACTTCCGATTCCAGTTTGCGGATCTGGACCGATAATGGCGGCTGCGCCATGCGCAGGCGGACGGCCGCCCGGCCAACGCTGCGCTCTTCTGCGACGGCAACGAAATAGCGGAGACGCCGGAGGTCCATTTTTGCCATACCGAACTCGTATGGGTGAGTTGTGCGATGGTATTGGACGGAGAGTCAATCTGGATGTCATCCTTGCGTCATGCGACCCTGGGGACTTTAGCGCGATGAGCGATGAATTGTGCTTCCTGCCTGCCACTGAACTTCGCGCGCGGATTGTCCGCAAGGATGTTTCACCGGTCGAGATTACGCGTGCCGTTCTTGCGCGTGCCGAGCGAATGCAGCCCGAATTGAACTGCTTCATCACGCTGTGCGGCGATCAGGCGATGGCCGAAGCGAGGAAGGCGGAGCGTGAAGTCATGGCCGGGGGGCAGCTCGGCCTGCTTCACGGCATTCCGTTCACCGTGAAAGATATTATCAACACCAAGGGGGTGCGAACGACTTTCGGGGCGATCCCCTACAAGGACAACGTTCCTGACCATGATGCGGTCGCCGTGGCGCGAATGCGGGCAGCGGGTGCCATCCTTATAGGCAAGACCACGACGCCGGAGTTCGGCACCAAGTGCCTGACGGATTCGCCGCTGTTCGGCCGCACACGCAATGCCTGGAGTGGCGCGCGCTCGAGCGGTGGTTCAAGCGGGGGGGCGGCGGTTGCGGTTGCCAGCGGCATCGCGCCGCTTGCCATCGCGACAGATGGCGGCGGCTCGACGCGGATTCCGGCGGCCTGCAACGGGGTGGTCGGGCTGAAGCAAAGCAACGGCGTTATTCCCCACAGTCAGGTGCAGGATGCGTTCGGCAACCAGACCTACGTGACCCCGATGACGCGCACCGTCGCAGACACCGCCTTGATGATGCAGGCGATATCGGGAGAAGACGCGTCCGATCCGTGGTCGATCGGATTTTCGCAATGGAATTTTGTCGAAGGATCGGCGCCAAACGGCGATCTGCGCGGGCGCAGGATTGCATTCTGCCTCGCGCCGCTCGGCCGGCCGGTTGCGGCCGATGTCGTCGCTGCATTCAAGGTCGCGCTTGCCAGGCTGGAGGCCCTCGGGGCCGAGGTCGAGGAAATGTCCGCTGACGGATTTGAGGTGGAGCCGATCTGGCGCGCCATCAATCACACCGTCTGGCGCGCGCGGTTCGAGAAGCTTGCGGCCGATCATGGCGGCGAGCTGAGCGAGACGTTCATGAAGCAACTGGCGCTGGCCACGAAGGTCAGCGGTGTTGACTATCAGCGGGCGATGTTTGACCGTGCGGCGCTGTTCCGGCGCGTTCAGACATTGTTGCAGAGGGTCGATATTCTCGCGATGCCAACCATCACCCGAACCGCGCTTCCGATCGACCAGGACCTGTTCGGCACGATAGAAATCGACGGGCGGGTATTCAGCGACGTGCGGCCGAGCTGGTTTCCCTGGACAATGCCGTTCAACATGACCGGTCATCCCGCCGTCAGTCTGCCCTGCGGCTTCGATACGGACGGCCTGCCGATCGGCATCCAGTTGGTCGGGCAGTTCCGTGGAGACGTCGAATTGCTGCGCGTCAGCGCGCTGTTTGAGGCCTCGCAAGATCTTCTCGGCCGCTGGCCGAACCTGGCCAGCTAAGCGAAAATGCGGCTGCCATCACACTTGATCGCTGACAAGGGACTGGCTGCTTACAAGGGAATCGGGACTTGAGCGTCTTCATTTTCCGCCGCTTTCTGACGCTGATCGCGACGCTCGTCGGCGCGTCGCTGATCATCTTTCTTGTTCTGGATGCCTTGCCTGGCAATGCTGCGCAGATGCTGATGGGCGCGGATGCCTCGCCCGATGCAGTCCGGGCGCTGATGGTCAAGCTCGGGTTGGATCAACCGCTGCACTATCGCTACGTCCATTGGATCAAGGGGCTGCTGACGGGCGATCTCGGCAACAGCTATGCCTATGGCACGCCCGTTGCAGGATTGATCGCGGAGCGCCTCACGCTGACAATTCCGTTGGCGATCATGTCCATGTCCATGACGGCGGTGCTGGCCCTGGCTGCCGGCATCTATACGGCGGCAAATCACAACAAGCTCGGAGATGTGGGCGTGATGTCGCTGACGCAGTTCGGCATAGCGCTTCCCAACTTCTGGTTCGCGATCCTGCTGATCCTACTGTTTTCGGTGAAGCTGCAATGGCTTTCGGCCGGCGGATTTGCGGGCTGGGACGAAAGCATCATTGCCGGATTCAAGTCGCTGCTGTTGCCCGCGATCTCGCTATCGGTGGTGCAGGCGGCGATCCTCGCGCGCGTGACGCGCTCGGCGGTGCTCGAGGTGCTGCGCGAGGATTTCGTTCGCACCGCGCGCGCCAAGGGCTTGAGCAAGCGCGACGTATTGTGGCGGCATGTGCTGCGCAATGCGATGATCCCTGTCATGACCGTGATGGGCCTGCAATTCGCCAATCTGCTGGCGGGCACGATCGTGATCGAGAACGTGTTCTATCTGCCGGGTCTCGGCCGGCTGATCTTCCAGTCGATCGCCAATCGTGACCTGATCGTGGTGCGCAACTGCGTGATGCTGCTGGCGGCCATCGTCGTCATCGTCAACTTCGTGGTCGATGTGCTCTATGCCTTCATCGATCCGCGCATCAAGGTACACAACCTATGAGCCCCCCGCTGAGCGCTTTGGCCGAGGCTGGGACCGCGCGTCCGCAGGCCGCGAGCGGCTTCTGGCGCCGCGCGCTGCGCCATCGCAGCTTTGTCGCGGGCGGCACGCTCAGCCTGATGGTGCTCTGTGCCGCCTTGCTGTCGCTGGTCTGGACGCCGTGGTCAGCCTATGAGATCGACGTGGCCGCCAAGCTGCGGCCACCGTCGGCCGCGCACTGGCTCGGCACCGACGTGCTCGGCCGCGATATCGTCTCGTTGCTGCTGGTAGGTGCTCGCTCCACCATCATGGTCGGCGTCATAGCCGTCGGGATCGGCCTTACTTTCGGGGTGTGTCTCGGGCTGATCGCCGCCGCGCGCAAGGGCTGGACCGAAGAGCTCATCATGCGGATGAGCGACTTCACCTTCGCGTTTCCCGCGGTGCTCTCGGCGATCATGCTGGCGGCCGTCGCCGGCCCGGGCATGGTGACTTCGATCATCGCAATCGGCATCTTCCAAATTCCAACCCTCGTTCGTCTAACCCGTGGATCGGCCAATGCGATCTGGGCGCGGGAGTTCGTGCTGGCCGCGCGCGCCTCCGGCAAGGGTGGCTTCCGCATCACCATCGAGCACGTGCTGCCGAACGTCCTGCCGATCCTGATCGTGCAGGGGACGATCCAGTTCGCACTCGCGATCCTGGCCGAAGCGGCGTTGTCCTATCTCGGGCTCGGCACGCAGCCGCCGCAACCGTCCTGGGGCCGCATGCTGAACGACGCACAGACGCTGCTGTTCCAGTCGCCGATGCTCGCGGTTTATCCGGGCGCTGCGATCGCAGTCGCCGTGCTTGGCCTCAATCTGCTCGGAGACGGGTTGCGCGATCTGCTCGATCCCCGGCTGGCGCGGGAGCGTTGAACATGAGCGTATCAGCTAACGCGCCCTTGATCGAAGTCAGGGATCTCGGTGTCCGGCTCAATACCAGCCGCGGTCCGGCGCAGGCCGTTCGCGGCGTCAGTTTTTCGCTGAGGCGCGGTGAGACCCTGGGTCTCGTCGGCGAATCCGGCTGCGGCAAATCCGTCACCGCGCTCGCCCTGATGGGACTGCTGCCCGACAGTGCCGTCATCAGCGGCAGCATCCGCCTCGACGGCAGCGAGTTGGTGGGCCTGTCGGATCCGGATTACTGCAAGCTGCGCGGCAATCGCATCAGCATGATCTTCCAGGAGCCGATGACCGCGCTCAATCCGATGCACACGATCGGCCGTCAGGTGGCCGAGCCGTTGCGGCGCCACACCAATTGCTCGGCGGGCGAGGCACGCAAGGAAGCCATCGCCTTGCTCGATCGCGTCGGGCTTCCCGATGCGGCGAAGCGCGTCGATGCCTATCCGCACCAATTCTCCGGGGGCCAGCGCCAGCGCGTTACCATCGCCATGGCGCTGGCCTGCCAGCCCGACGTGCTGATCGCCGATGAGCCGACCACGGCGCTCGACGTCACCATCCAGGGACAGATCCTCGATCTGATCGCAGACCTCGTTGCCGAGCGCGGCATGTCGATGATTCTGATCTCGCACGATCTCGGCGTCATCGCCGAAAATGTACAGCGCATGATGGTGATGTATGGCGGCACCGTCGTCGAAAGCGGCGCGACGGATGCCGTGTTCAAGCGCATGGGACATCCCTATACGCAGGGTCTGTTTCGCGCTCGCCCGCGCCTTGGTGCGCGGAAGGGTACAAGGCTGAAGACCATCGCCGGCACCGTGCCCGAGCTTGCCGATCTGCCCTCGGGGTGCACCTTCGCCGGCCGCTGCGCGATCGTCGAGGACCGCTGCCGCGTGGCGCTACCGGCCGTGGTGGACGTCAGCGCCGGCCATGGCGTGCGCTGCGTCAGGACGGATGTTTCAATGGCTGAGGCGGTCGGAGTTTTGGGCGCATGATCATGCTTGAGCAGACACCGCCACCCGCCGAGCAGCCGCTGCTCGATGTCAAGGATCTGATGCAGCGCTACACAATGCCGCGCGAAAGCATGTTCAAGCCGGCCGGGCAGGTGCATGCGCTCAACGGCGTCACCGCGCAGGTGATGGCAGGCCGAAGCCTCGGCGTGGTCGGCGAGTCCGGATCGGGCAAGTCGACCTTCGCGCGGCTGGTGATGGCGCTGGAACAGCCGTCGTCAGGCTCGGTGTCGCTGATGGGCCGTGACCTGCACCGGATGCCGGCTGACGAGTTGCGCCGCGCCCGGCGTGATTTTCAGATGGTGTTTCAGGACCCCTATGGCTCGCTGGACCCGCGACAGACCGTTGCGCGCATCGTCGCGGAGCCTTTGACCGCGCTCGGACGCATGGACCGCGCCACGCTACGCCAGCGCGTTGCCGGCGTGCTGCGGCAGGTCGGACTGCGCGACGCCGACATGGACAAGTTTCCGCATGAATTCTCCGGCGGCCAGCGCCAGCGCATCGCGATCGCGCGGGCGCTGATCACCCAGCCAAAGCTGATTGTCGCCGACGAGCCGGTCAGCGCGCTCGACGTCTCCGTGCAGGCGCAGGTGCTCAATCTCCTGCAGGACCTGCAGGATCAGTTCGGGTTGAGCTACATCCTGATCAGCCACGATCTCGCGGTGGTGGATTATCTCTGCGACGAGATCGCGGTGATGTATCTCGGCCGGATCGTCGAGCAGGGGAGCCCTGAGAATCTGTTCGCGCATTGCGCCCACCCCTACACGCGGGCGTTGCTCGAGGCCGTGCCGCGCGCCCGCGCCGGCGGGGTACGCCGCCGCCGCGGCGCCCAGTCGATCGCGTCCCAGTCGATCGGCGCGACAGGATGCGCCTACGCATCGCGCTGTCCACTGGCCGACCAGCATTGCCGCGACACCGCGCCCGCGCTACGCAACGTTGGCCCAGCGCACCTTGCCGCCTGCCACCACGCCGAGGCCGTGATGGCGCTGCCGCCGGTGTCGGCGGAGGAGAGTTAGCCTTTTGTGCGGGACTGGCTTAGTTTGGTCACGCGATATGTCAGGGGAGCAAGCGAATGTTTAGGAAACTAGCTGTTTTTGCACTTATCGCCGCGTTCGCCGCCGCGCCGCTGCCGAGCCTGGCGCAGGGCAAGAAGGACGGCGTCGTCATGGGTATGACGCTGGAGCCGCCGGGGCTCGATCCCACCAACGCAGCCGCTGCGGCGATTGCCGAGGTCACGCTCTATAACCTCTATGAGACACTGACCAAAATCAACGAGGACGGTTCGGTATCGCCGTTGCTCGCCGAGAGTTGGCAGGCGTCGGCCGACCTGAAGACCTATACGTTCAAGCTCCGCAAAGGCGTCAAATTCCACAATGGCGAGCCGTTCGATTCCGTGGCGGTAAAGTTCTCCTTTGATCGCAACGCGGCGCCGACCAGCACCAACAAGGACAAGAGCCTGTACCAGGCGTTTGAGTCCGTCACCGCGCCCGATGCGGAGACGATCGTCATCGCTGTGAAATATTCCGAACCGAACCTGCCGTTCCTGCTCGGTCAGGCGGGCGGCTCGATCGTCGAGCCGAAGAGCGCGCCGACCAATGCGACGCAGCCGGTCGGCACCGGACCCTATACGCTCGGCGCCTGGGCCAAGGGATCGTCGATCACCCTGAACAAATGGCCCGACTATCGCAACGCCGCGGCGATCAAGCTTTCCAAGGTGACCATCCGCTTCATCGGCGATCCCGCAGCCCAGGTTGCGGCGCTGTTGTCGGGTGACGTCGACGTGTTTCCGCGCGCCGCAGTGGCGCGCAGCGTTGCGCAGTTCAAGGCCGATCCGCGTTTCAATGTGCTGATCGGCGGCTCCAGGGCCAAGACCATCGTCGGCATCAACGAACGGAAGAAGCCGCTCGATGATGTGCGGGTTCGCCGTGCCATTCTCGCCGCCATCGATCGCAAGGCGATGATCGACGGCGCCGTCGACGGCTTCGGCACGCCGATTGGCAGCTTCTATACGCCGGGATCGCTGGGCTATGTCGACACCACCGGCATCAATCCCTACGACCCTGAAAAGGCCAAGAAGCTGCTCGCGGAAGCTGGCGTGAAGACGCCGCTTGAGCTCAGCCTCAAGCTGCCGCCGCCGCCTTACGCGCGGCAGGGCGGCGAAGTCCTCGCAGCCCAGCTCGCCAAGGTCGGCATCATCGCCAAGATCGAGAACGTCGAATGGGCGCAGTGGCTGTCGCAGGTGTTCGCCGGTAACGGCCCGCACAATTTCGATCTCACCATCGTCTCGCATGTCGAGCCGTTCGATCTCGTGAAGATAACCGAGTCCGACTACTATCTCGGCTATAACAACGAAGCCTTCAACGCGCTCTACAAGCAGATCACGGCAACGCCGGCCGAGGCCGAGCGCGCCAAACTGCTCGGTGACGCGCAGCGCATGCTTGCGACCGACGCGGTCGCCGGCTTCCTGTTCCAGCCGCAATGGATCACCATTGCGAGCAAGAAGCTGAAGGGCGTGTGGAAGGAAGTCCCGCAATTCGAGAACGACTTCTCCGCCTGGTCCTGGGATTAACCGCCTGGGATTAGCCGCGGCGGGCACGGACGAGCCCGTCGGTGCTTGGCCTCCATCGCACGGCTGATGCCGTGCGGCTGAACCGTGGCACTGCATGAGTTCAGCTGGTCGGTGTCGTCGTGTCGCGGACAGAGCGACGGCGCTGGATCGCAGTGCGCAGCCGCGCCGTTGCACCGTCGTCGCTGATCATCCCGACGGAACATGCGGGCAGGTGCTGGATCGCGGCTTGCTCCCGCGCTTGTCGATCGGCACATTGCAATTGTCGATCCGTTGCTCGTCCATCCACTTCCTGCCCATGCGTTCTTTTCCAGTCAGTGACGGCCCGTTGGCGGGCACAGCGGTCTCGGCCCCTGGTGCGGTTTGGTCAAGCTGCCTGTCCTGCGCAAATGCACCCGACGCCAGGCACACCATGAAGATAAAACTGATCAACCCTCGGTGAATCGGTTCCATCGGCTGTCCTCACAAAAGCTCGGACGTCAGATTAAACATGCCGAGATTTACGTAGCCACCCGGAACCTGCAGGCAACGGATCGGTTGCCTCTCATCACGTTGTGCATGCTTCACGAGAACAGGAGAGGCAGATGAAAATGAAACAGCTCATGATTGCTGGTTGCTCCATCCTGGTTTTGAGCACCGGCGCAGCGTTGGCTGGTCCCTGTGACACAGGCCGCTCCGCCAACCTGAAGGACGCAGGCTCCGGGCCGGCCAAAATGGGCGAAAGCCAGACAACAGGTATGGCCGGCAACACCGGTCAACATCCGCCGACCGACACGATGAATCAAAAGACCGGAGACGTTGCCGCGTCTTCGCAGGATACGCAGCGCCAGATGCAAGGTGAGCCGACGGCTGCACAGCAGGCCGAAGGCGCCAAGGCTGACAGCAAGACCACTGACAAGGATTGCTGAGGCGTGAAGCTGAGGCGGTTTCGGATTGTCGGCGCTTCGGCCGGCTCGACGTGACTCATGCGTCGATCCGTCGCTTTCATTCGCTCGCCTTGTCCAAGAGCGAAGTGGCTTTGCCCAAGAGGGAAGTTTCTGGCGTCAGATGCGTCGGTATGCCGTCAACATCGGATGTTCCGTGCTTGCGCTACGTTCGAGGTCAACCTAGTTTTGATGCTGGCACGAACCTCGTGCCAGCACTGCTTGGGAGAAACCCTGATGAGTTGGAAAACTCCGAAGATTGTGGAAGTGCCGGTGGGCATGGAAATCAACATGTACGCCTGCGCGGCGCGTCAATAGACGCGTCGAAACGGTCTGCCCGGCTCCGGCAACAGTCTGTTGCCGCGGGTCGGGCAAGCTGTACGATCCCCCGGGAAGTTCTTCAGCCTCCAGCAAGAGCAGAACGCGGATCCTGCCAAAAAAGTGGACAGGAATCCCTGTAGACGGCCGCCGGAAGGCGATCCGGTCTCTCTCCCGCCTGTATCCACATGTTCCCATGGCTCGCCCACGGTCCCCGCATCATGCTAGGGTGTGTCGTCGGCTGACGCCGACGGACTTGCCCGTTCAACCCCGTGACCCGCTGAATGCGAATGCCTCCGCGTGCAAAGACTTTCCAGGCGGCGGTCGTGTCTCTTGCAGCGCTGCTGCCGGCCTGCGTCCACGCCGAGGGCATCGATACCGAGCATCTGTTCGGCTTCATGATCGGCACCGACGTCGGCAATGTCGGCGAACGGGAGTTTCAAAGCGAGACGACAGGACGCTTCGGCAAGAACGGCGGCCGTTATCGGGCCGTCGGCCAGGAGTTCGAACTGGAGTTCGTGCCGGCCCGGAATTTTCGCATTGAGATCGGAAGCACGTTTGCGTCGCATCTGATCAGTGGCGTGCCGGGCCTTGACGATCAGCGCCGGCTATCGTGGCAGGGCGGGTCGCTTGATCTCCGCTACCGGTTTCTCGATCGGGAAACGGCGCTATTCGGGCTTACTTTTGCGGCGGAAGCGCACGCGCATCGGGTCGACGAGACGACGGCGGAAACGGTCCGCAGTTTCGGGACGGAATTCCGGCTGGCGTTCGACCGGGAGCTCGTGCCGAACCGTGTCGTCGCGGCGTTCAACCTGATCTACGAACCGGAGTGGACGCGCGTTATCAGCACTGGCGTGATGGAGCGGGAATCCACCGCAGGAGCGGCGCTTGCGGTCATGGCGCAGGTGCGTCCAGGTTTCCTCTTGGGTGGTGAAGCGCGTTACCTGCGGAAATACGAAGGGACCGGTTTGGAGGAACTGGCAGGGCAGGCGTTGTTTGTCGGCCCAACGGCATATTTCCAATTGTCGAAACGCTCGCGGCTGACCGCAAGCTGGAGCGTTCAGGCGTGGGGGCGTCCGGCGGGGTCATTTGCCAGCCTTGATCACGTCAATTTCGAGCGCCATCAGGCCCGGCTGGTGTTCGGCGTTAATTTCTAGGGCTGGCGGCGACTTGGAGCCGGCCGCGTCTGCGCGGCCCGGTTCCCGACTTTCACGGGGTAGTGAAACTTTGACCCACCCGCTACCGTAGCTTTTTTGCGTTATCAATTCGGGAGCAATTCAAGGGGTGTCTGCCATGACTGCGATAGATTTGATCGTGACCGTCTGTGCGGTGCTCTCGCCGACCACCTGCGAGGAAACCCATCTGGTCTTTTCTTCAGATGTTTCATTGCGGCAGTGCGTCATGGCTGCGCAGCCCTACATCGCGCAGTGGGTTGGCGAGCATCCGAAATGGACCGCGGTCAAATGGCGTTGCGAATATCCACGTAACAACCAAAAGGCATTCCAGGATGCCGTGTGGTCCGCAGGCTGAATAATCGTTGGCGAGAAGGCTGTCGCGGCTACTTGTTGCAGTCCTTCAAATCCTTGTCCGCGATCGAAAACACGGCGTCGGCCTTGATCTCGATGCCGCGCGCAAAGCAATGTTTCGAGCCGCGATAGCCGACCCTGGCATCATAGCGTCCCGGCTCCACCCCCGTGATGCGCAGGCGTTCGTCGTGGTCGACTTCCTTGTCCTTGTCGTTCAGGGTCTGGTTGGGGCCCCAGTCGTTCTTTCCGGCCGGGGAAAGCTGAAACTCCGAAATGGTCGCGGTGGTCAGATTCCACAATCGGATGCCTTTTCCCTGCGCGGCCACTTCATCGGCGCTCGCTGACAACAGGGCCACCAAAGCCAGGGGCCATCGCATCGGGCAATCCTTTCATCGCGGCGCGTTTAGAGCCGTCACTGCTTGATCAGGCGGTCTCGATTTTTTGCCTTATCGAAATTTCTTGCCCGGTCGAGGCCGATGGGGGCAATCAACTTGGCTGAATCGAGATCGGCGCCATCGAAATCGGTATCGATGACGGTGATACTGGTCAAGTCGGCTCCCCCGAGCTGGGCTCCCTTGAGAGAAGCACCCGTGAGGTCACAGCCCTTCAGCGTGGCAAACTCAAGATCGACGCGGGACAGGTCGGCGCCGCGCGCGTTCAGCCGTTCCAGATTGGCGGACTTCAGAATTGCGCGCATCAGGCCCATCGATTGGTTGCGCATGTCGGCGCCCAAATTTGCTCCTGCGATCGAAGCTCCGACAAGACTCGCGCCGGTGAGATCGGCAGCGATGCGTGCTTCCGAGAGATCGGCACCGTCGAGGCGGGCGCGAACCATCTGCGCGGCGAACAGGTTTGCGCCCTTCAGGCTTGCGTCGGTGAGGTCCGCCTCGAGTAGCCATGCCTGGTCGAGGATGGCACGGTCGAGTCTGGCGCCGGCGAGCTTTGTCCTGTTGAGCCGTGCCGCGCGGAAAATTGCGCTGGACAAATTGAGCCCGGAGAGGTCGAGGCCGGATAATTTCTTCCCCGTGAAATCGGCGGGCGCGGCGATGGTCGCCGCGGCGAGCGCTGCCTCGACCTCTCCGCGGGTCATTTCGGCCGAGACCATATCGGGTGACGACAGGTCCACATGACGCATCATGTCCTGCGCCATTGCCGTCATGGTCACAAGAGCAAGACCGAGGGCTGCGGTTCCGATCGAGCGTTTCATCGTCAACCTCTCCGATGATGTATCCTAGCACCGGCCTCAAGCGCTGCCTATGCGCTATCCCGCTTGGGGAGATCGCCATTGATCCGCCGCATGACGTCCAGTTTGATGGCGGCGATCTCGGCGTCTCCGCGCTCGCCGCGCGGTGTGCGGATAGGCAGTTCGGCGAGAACCCGAGCCGGGCGCGGCGACAGCAGGAACAGGCGGTCGCCGAGGCGAACCGCGTCGTCCACGTCATGGGTAACCAGCAGCGTTATCATGGAGCGGTTGTCCATCAACATGGCAATCTGATCGCGCATACGGGCGGCGAGGGCGGCATCGAGCGAGGCCAGCGGTTCGTCGAGAATGAGGAAATCAGGCTCGACGGCGAACGCACGGGCGAGCGCAACGCGCCGCGCCAGACCTAGCGATAGTTCGCCGGGAAAGTGGTTGCGATGCGCTTTCAATTCCAGAATCTCGAACAGCGCTGAAAGCTTCGCTTCATCGGCCAAGGGCGCAACAAGTCGCACATTTTCTTCGACCGACCGCCAGGGCAACAGCCGCGGTTCCTGGAAGACGAAGCCGATCCGCGCGCCGGGGGGGCGCGAGACGCGCCCTTGAAAGTCGGGGTCGAGGCCGGTGAGAATCCTGAGCATCGTACTCTTGCCGCAGCCGGATGGACCGACGAAGACGCCTACTTCTCCGGCATCAAGCGCAAAGGAGACGCCGGCGATCACGTCGTGCTGTTCGCCCGCCGCGTTCTTGAACGTCTTGCTGGCGATATCGACCTCAAGCCGCACGGGGACGCCACCGGGATAGCCGGGCCTCAAATGGCTGCACCAACAAGGTTTCAATAAGGAGCACGACCGCTGCGAAGCTCAGCGAATAGGCAAGCAATAGCGGAATGTCGAACAGCTGGAACGCCACGCCGATCTCGAAACCAACACCGTTCGGACGTCCGAGTAATTCCGCAACAAGGACGATCTTCCAGACCAGGGAAAGTCCTGATCGCGAGGCGGCTGCGATATAGGGCGACAGTTGCGGTAAAATGACGTGCCGGAACTTCTTCCAGCGTGGCAACGCAAATACCGTCGCCATTTCGTCAAGCGCCGCGTCGAGGGCACGCGCCCCTTCGCGCAGCGTAACGACGGCGGTCGGGAGCTTGTTGATGGCGATTGCCGCAATAGCGGCGACTTCAGTCAATCCAGCCCAGATGTAGGCGAGCACGATGACCACGAGCGCCGGCAGGTTGAGCAGCAGGATCAGCCAGGGGTCGCCCAGCCGATCGGCAAGCCGTGCCCGGCCCATCAGGTATCCGATGGCGGCGCCCAGTGTCATCGCCAGCGTGAAGGCGAGCGCAACGCGCGCCAATGTCACGCCGAGATGGAAGAATAAGTCACCTGACCTCGCTTCCGAAACCATGGCCGTGAAGACGGTGGGGGGAGGTGGCAGCTTCGCGTCGCCGGCAAACAGCGAGGCGATCCACCAGGTTGCAAGCAGCACGGCGAATGACAGCAGGCGCGGCACCTCAGCCTCCCGGGATCGCGTGATAGAATGTTCCGGGATCGAGTTCAGGCGCCGGCCCGACAAGTTCGCGGCCGCCGATGTCAGCCAGCACGCGGTAGAGAATGCGCGCGTCGGCTTCCTCGTCCGCCACCGGGCGACGCGGAATTCCCTCCCGATAGCGGTCGCGATAGGCGCGCAACGTTGCGGCGTCGGCAGCGCCGGTGAGTGGCGCAATTTTCTCCCACTCCGCATCCGAAGTCGACAGGATCTCTTTCGCCGCGCGGGTCATGGCGATGAAGCGGGCAATTTTGTCCTGGTTTGCGTTCGCCCATTTTTCGTCGAAGACGTAGCCGATCATCGCGGTGCGGCCCTTGGCGCCGAGTTTCGGCAGCAGGTCCTCGATGCCGGCGATGCGGCGAAAACCCTTCGCTTCCAGTGCGGCGCAGAAATTCCAGTAGTTCAAGGTCGCATCCATTTCCCCGCTGAGCGTCTTCGCAGCCAGCAGCGGTGGCGCACCGTACGCAATTGTCGCGTCCGACTTCAGGTCGATGCCGCCCTGCTTCAACCACGCCAGCAGCAATAGCCAGCTCTTGTCGATCGGACCCCCCGCGACGGCGAGCTTGCGGCCCTTGAGTTCGGCCAAGCTCTGGATCGGCGATGAGGCAGGTACCATCACGGCGCCGAGCGCGCTCGAATAAGGATAGAAGGTCAGCTTGGCGCCAAGCCCGCGTTCGCGTGACACCCAAAGCCAGTCGGTGACTACAATGTCGGCATTCCCGGCCCGAAGCGCGATCTTGCCCGCCTCGGGGCTCGCCAGCTCGAGAACGTCAACCGAAAGGTTGGCCTGCTTGTCGAGGCCGTGCGCACGGATGACTGCGAGTTCCCAGGCGAATGTTCCGGTCTTCTGCACCGCAACGCGTAAAGCCTCGGCGCTGCAGCACGTGCCGAGCAAGACCGAGACAATCGTGGCGAGCAGCATGCGAACAATAAAATTCATGGTCCCTTGAGCCGTTTCTTCGAACGTCCGCTTTTCTGTGGGACAGTCATAGCATAGCTTCCACAATTACCAGCGGGAGGAAACGATGACGCTTGTCGGATCGGTACGACCTATTGTCGCCGCGTTGATGGCGCTGATGACGATGGCAGTGGCCACGCACGCCCAGGACTTCAACGATTATCCGACGTCGGCGCGCGTCGAATACGCGTTTGGCTGCCTGAAAGCAAATGGCGAGACGCGGCAGGCGATCGAGCAATGCTCCTGTTCGATCGATGTTATCGCTTCGCTCGTGCCTTTTGAGCGCTATGTCACGGCCGAAACCGTGCTCAGCATGTCGCAGGTCCGGGGAAATCTGGGCGGGCAGTTCCGCACATCAGAGCAGGCGGCAAGCGCGCTCAACGAACTCAGGCGGGCCCAGGCCGAAGCGGAAGTGCGTTGCTTCTGAGGTGCTGCACGCGGCCTGCGTCAAATCCCGGAATCGTCGATCTTCCATTCGCGCTGGAAGACGTGTCCCTCGGTATCCTTGGCCTCGGCGCGGAAAGTTTTCGCGCCATTCGAGACGTAGGTGAACCTGATATTGGGATCTTCCGAAATTGAAATGCCGCCTTCCATCGTCAACACCAGGCTGTCGTCCTGCCAAAGCCGCAGTTCGTTGACGAAGAATGCCGGGACATAGAGTTGCGTGACCTGGTCCATCTGCAGGCCGGAATTGTTGGGATGTCCGATCATGATCTGGGCCTCGCGCGCGCCGCTGGCGGAGCCTTCACCGGCTCTTCCGAACTGCCGGTAGCGCATCTGGCCTAATCTGCCCTTGGCTTCGTCGGCGTTCTTGGCGGCGGGCGCCGAGCAGCCGCCGGACGCCTTCACATAGGTCTTGGTCATGTAAAGTTTGCCGTCGCTGAGTTCGGCCACCGCATGAACATCGGTGTAATTGTTGACGCGGACGCGGGTGGAGATCTCAGACACTTTGGCGTCCGGCCCGAGCTGGAATTTGGCCGCCATCGGCGCGGGGTTCTGGTCGATGACCAGCGTAATGCTCAGCACCTGCCTGCTGTCGCCGGGCGACAGCTTCGTTCGCAAGGTCACCGGCACGATGGCGGCGTCCTCGGCGCGGGACGGCATTTCGACGGCGATCACGTCGCTGCCATCGTTCATCGGACGGTTGTTGAAGATGTCCTGAACCAGGCCGGGCCAGGGGTCGTTCGCCTCTGCCGCACGCGCCGGCGGCGCGCCGAACAGGAACAAGCCAGCGACGACGGACAGGCGGAAAAGAGATCCGGGCATGCACCACCTTTATGCGGATGGAAGCAACGAAAGCAATATAGGGCAATGCGCGTGCTATTCCCATTCAATTTCCGAAAATGCTGCGGTTGCGTTGCGGGTGTTGAAGTCATCGAACAACTCCCATCGGGATCGCTCGGAGCCCGCTGCGGTGCCCGCCGCCGTGATCGGCTTGCCGCTTGTGACGAGCCCGCGTACGTCTGACGCCAGCGTCTGGAGATAGCGGCGCTCGTCGGCGAGGGCGGCCGGCCATCCGCTCACCGGACCGTGACCGGGGACCACGCGTTGCGCGGGCAGGGCGCCGAGTTCGCCCAGTACGCCCAGCCAGCCGCGGATGCTGCCGTCCAGCACGGGTGTGTGGGCCAGAAACACCAGATCGCCCGCAAACAGGGTTCCGGTTTTTTCATCGAGTACCGTGAGATCGCAATCGCTATGCGCGGCGGGCCACGCCCGCAACACAAGGGTTCGTGCGCCGAGATCCAGGTTGAGGCTGCCGCTGACCAGCAGCGTTGGCGGCACGATGCGTATTTCGTCGATCAACTGATCGCCCATGGTCCGGCGAAATGCATCGAGATAGAACTGTCCGCGCGCGGCCAGCGCGCGTGGCAGGTTCGCATGGCCGACAAAGGTCGTTCCGTTCTGCACGAAAGCGCCGTTGCCGAAAACGTGATCGGGGTGGCCGTGTGTATTGATGACGTACCGGATTGGCTTGCCGGTCCGGGCACGAATAGCCGCCATCAATTGTCGCCCCTCGCGGAGGCTGCCACCCGTATCGATCACCGCGACCGCGTCCTCGCCGACGATGAAACCGACATTGGCAATCGCGCCGCCGTTCTCACGCGTCATCTGCGCGGTTTGGCCGTTGTGCACGAACACGCCATCCACAATGGAATTGACGGGCAACTCCTGTTGCTGTGCGCGCGAGGCTGTTGCTGTAGCGAGCATCGCGAGCGCGGCCATGATCAATGCGGCACGAGCCATATTTCGGCCTCCGTCTCATCACGAAGCGCTATCGGAAATTCCATGTGTCATCGCGGTTCGGTTTGCGCCGCAGCACGGGCGACGACTCCGCTATGGGGATTATTCCTGTTGCAGGCTCCAAATGACAAGCTTAGCATTTTGCTGGTCTGCGGCTTCAACGGAACTTGGTTCGTCGGGGTTGCCGATATTTTTCCGAAGTTGGCAACCATGGTGGGCCGGAAGTGCAGCAGCTTTTGATGACATATGCCGGGCAGAAGCGCTGGCTGGCGATCGTAGTATTGGCGGTCCTCGCCATACTCGTCGGGCGCGATTGCGCGCGCGCGCAGATCAACGAAACGGGCGATCTCTCGATCGAACTCGTCGATCCCAACGTGCTGCGCGTCTGCGCTGATCCGCACAATCTGCCGTTTTCCAACGAGAAGGGTGAGGGGTTCGAGAACAGGCTCGCAGAACTGTTCGCCGAGAAGCTGAACAAGAAGCTGGACTACATGTATTTTCCGCAGGCAACCGGTTTCGTCCGGATGACCCTTGGCGCCCACCGTTGCGATGTCATCATGGGCTTCCCGCAAGGCGACGACCTGGTTCAGGGGACCAATCCCTATTACCGCACCGCCTATGCGCTGGTCGCCAAGCCGGGCAGCGGCCTCGAAGACGTGGCGACGCTGGAAGACGAACGCCTGAAAGGCAAGCATATCGGCATCGTGGCCGGCACGCCGCCTGCCACGAACATGGCGGTCAACGGCCTGATGGCGAACGCCAAACCATATCAGTTGATGGTCGATACCCGCCTGGACTCGTCCGCGGAGGCCATGATCGCCGACCTGATGTCGGGCCAGATCGACGCCGGCATTCTGTGGGGACCGATGGCGGGCTTCTATGCGAAGAAGGCGAACCCGCCGCTGCATGTCACGCCTCTCGTGAAGGAAAAGACCGGCCCGCGATTGGCGTTCCGCATCGGCATGGGGGTGCGCGGGGCTGACCAGAACTGGAAGCGGCAGCTCAACCGCCTGATCCAGGAGAACCAGCCCGGCATCAACAAGATACTGCTGGACTTCGGCGTGCCCTTGCTCGACGAGAACGACCGGCCGCTCGGCGCGGCGACGGCAACGAAAGCGCCATGAGGGAAACGCTCGCAGGCCTGATCCTTGCGGCATTCACCTTCATTGTCTCGACATCAGCGCAGGAAAGGCCTCCCGAGCCCGACGGGTACCGCATGGAAGACTACCGTGCGCCGGTCCCTACGACCCTTGCCGGCGTGCGTGTTCTGACGACCGCGGAGGCGGCATCGACCTGGCGAGCCAAAGCGGGCGTGTTCATCGACGTGCTGCCCCGCGCGCCAAAACCGCAAAACCTTCCCGAAGGCACGGTCTGGCGTGACATGCCGCGGCTCAACATTCCCGGCAGCGTGTGGCTGCCGGACACCGGCTACGGAAGGCTGGCGGCCGCGACGGAAGATTACCTGCGGCGAGGGCTCGTCCGCGCGACGGCGGGCAACACCACCGCGCTGGTGGTGGTTTACTGTCTGGCCGATTGCTGGATGTCCTGGAACGCGGCAAAGCGAATCCTGGCCTACGGCTATTCCAATGTGGCGTGGTACCCCGAAGGAACGGATGGCTGGGAACGGGCTGGCCTGGCTCTGACGGAGTCGCAACCGGAACCACGGGCAGGTGAGGCGGCGCCGTCGCCGCGTTAGATCGGGACACAAAATCGCGAAAACAACCCCATGCAAAGTAGAATGGGCCCGGGGCTCGCAGCACTCAGGCCGCTTGCGTCCGGGGCACGAGAGAGTCCGTCGTCACAGCCCGACCTAATCTCATCCTGCTGGCGATTATTCGATTTCCTGCTGAATCGTCCGGCCGAGGGCGAACAGACGCTGGTCGATCGCCGTCGGCACCTCGCAGACGAATTTGACAATGCGCTGCCGGTCCTCGAAGATGCGTGTCTGCCAAACAAGCTGATTTCCGAGGTCGTCGATCTTGGCTTGATCGCGCTGGGACTCACCCTGCAGCGCCTGCAGGGAAAGCGTGTCAGCGCGTATTTTGTCCGCCGCCTCGCGCTGCTTGCGGGTGACGCGCTCCAGCCCGTTCAGGACCTGGGAGCGTTGGGCGTTGAGGGAATCGAACAGGCCGGCAAACAGCAGTTTTCCGCTTCCGGTCTTGTCGGCTGCACCGTTCAGATATTCGGTGATTGCCTTTTGCGCTTCCTCGAGCGGGGTCCGCCGCGCCGCCAGCTTGGCTACCAGCGCGCTGACCTTGGCATCGTCCTTCCACTTGCCGGAGACATCGTCGAGCGGCGGGCCTGCCCAAACCGCGGCAAGCGATATCTCGGGCACCTTGGCCTGGGCGCACGGCCAGTCCGGATAGCGCGGATCGGCGGCATGGGCGAACCTGATCGTCGCCGTAACGGCAAGCCATACTGCGATCGCGGTTCGATATTTCATGTCTCGCCTCCGGCCGGTCCGCGGCGGATCAGGCCGCGCGATGGATCGTAGGCGTAAATCGCGCCGACCATGAAGGCGATCGTGCAGCCGCCGACGACCGCGAGCGACGTCCAGTTCACTTGTCCATACAGCGCAAAACGTATCAGCTCCACGGCGTGGGTGAACGGATTGAACAGGCAGACATAGTAGAGCATCGGGCTGCTCTCCAGGATGCGCCACAGCGGATAGAGCGCTGAGGAAGCAAAAAACATCGGAAAGATGACAAAGTTCATCACGCCGGCGAAATTCTCAAGCTGCTTGATGCCGGAGGAGATCAGCATCCCCAATGCGCCGAGCATCAGGCCCGACAGGACCAGCGCCGGCAGCACCGTGAGATAGCCGGCCGGCGGCGGTGCGATATCCCAGAACCAGGCAATCAGCAGGAAGGCATACACCTGAAGCAGCGAGACGGCGGTTCCCGCCAGAAGCTTGCAGGACAAGAGAAACCATCGCGGCAGCGGACTCACCAGCAACGTCCGCATGTTGCCCATCTCGCGGTCATAGACCATGGAGAGTGAGGACTGCATACCGTTGAAGAGCTGGATCATCGCCATCAGGCCGGGTGCAATGTAGACCTCGTACAGGATGTAGGTTTCGTAGGGCGGGATGATGGAGAGGCCGAGCACCTGACGGAAGCCGGCGGCAAAGATGAACAGCCACACCAGAGGCCGCACCAGTGCGGAGATGAAGCGTTCGCGTTGATGCAGGAAGCGAAGCGCCTCGCGCCAGACAATGCCGTTCAGGCAGGTGAGATATTCGCCAAGCGAGAAGCCGCTCCGGATTGGCCTGATGGTTGCTGATGTCATGACGTTGGGCTCCCGCTCTGTGCGGTGGAGCCGGTCAGCCGCATGAACGCCGTATTGATATCGCCGCCGCCGGTATCGGCGATAACCCGCGCTACTTTGTCCTGGGCCAGAACCCGGCCCTGATGCAGGACAACCAGATCATCGTTCGAACCGATCTCGTCGAACAGATGCGTCGCCCATAACACGCTTATTCCCTGTTCGGTAACGAGCTGGCGGACATGATTGAGGATATCGGCGCGCGCCTTGACGTCGAGGCCGACGGTTGCCTCGTCGAGCAGCAGCAGGCGCGGACGATGCAGCAGCGCGCGGGCGATTTCCAATCGCCGCATCTGGCCGCCGGAGAGGTCACGCACCTTGCTGCCGGCGCGGTCGGCAAGGCCAATGCGCGCCAGCACCTCGCGGCTGCGTTCGCGGCCATCGCGCCTGGCAATGCCGTGCAGCGCGGCATGATAGAGCAGGTTCTGCGTCACCGAGAGGTCGAGATCGAGCGTGCGGGGCTGAAACACCACCCCGAGCAACCGCAATGCTTCGCCGGGCGCATGCGCGACGTCGTGGCCGAAAATGCCGATATGTCCGCGCTGGATTCCGAACAGCCGTGTGATGAGCGAGAACAGGGTGCTCTTGCCGGCGCCGTTCAGGCCAAGCAATGCCGTAAAGCTTGCCGGAGCGACGGTGAAGCCGACGTCGATCAGCGCCTGACGAGCGCCATAGGAATGGCTGACGCCGTCGATCGACAATGCCGGCATCTCCACGGCTTCGGGCCGGGAGGGGATGTCCGGCGTGTTCTGACCGGCGGAAAATGCGTCAGTGGCCGTCATGGTGTGCAATCGTGATCCCCCAGGGCAGCTCGCCGACCTGGATCGTCTTGATGACCTTTTGCGCGGCGACGTCGATCACCGAGACGTCGTTCGACACGCCGTTGGTAACCATCAGATATTTCTCGTCCGGGGTGAATGCCATGTGCCACACCCGCTGACCCACCAAGAGATATTTGGTGACCTTGTGGCTGGTGGCATCGACGACCGCGATGCGATTGGCGGGACCGAGCGCGACAAAAGCAGTCTTGCCGTCCTTGGTCATGCCGATGCCGACCGGCTGGATGGCTTCGCTCCGCAAGCCGGGAATGTTGAATGAAATCTTGTCCGTCACCGCCCGCTTGGCCGGGTCGATGATCGAAACGGTGCCGCCGATCTCCGACGATATCCACACTTCGGAATTGTCACGCTTGAACTCGGCGAAGCGCGGGCGCGCATCGACCAAAACGTTGGCGACGATCTGGCGCGTCGTGGTGTCGATGAAATGCGCCATGTTGGTGGTCTCGGACGTATTGATCAGGATTTTTCCGTCCGGACTGAGGGCCATGCCCTCCGGCTCGACGCCGACCTGGATCTCGCCGAGACGGGCGCGCTTTTCGACGTCGATGATCGTTACCGTGTTGTCGTTTTCGTTGGCGACGTAGAGGACCTTGCCGTCGGTATCCAGGGCGAACAGCTCGGGGTCGGGGCCGGACGGCAAAGTGTCGACGACCTCCTGCTTCGCAACGTCGATCACTTGAATGCTGTCGTCGTCGCCGACGGCGACGAACACGAACTTGCCGTCCCTCGTGAACTCGATGCCGCGCGGCCGCTGGCCGACCTTGATGGTCTTGGTGACGGTCCAACTCTCCGTATCGATGACGGTTACCGTGTTACTCTTCTCGTTGGACACATAGGCGATGAAAGCCGAAGCGGGGGTCGCCGCCGCGAGCCAGACAGCCATTCCGGAAAGCAGGCAGCGATGCCACATACGCAATCCATCCTCTTTCATTGCAGCTTGCACTTGGTTTCGGGCCGATCGGCGCCAAGCGTATCGAGCTCCGACACCTGGTGCAAAAATCCCTCCTGCGGGGAAACCGAGACTACCATGCGTCCATCGACCAGCAGGATCGGCTGACGAAGCTGCAGGTTCCAGTCCCGCAGTGTCAACCGCCGTCCCTTGAACGCCGCAATGGAAAAGTCGGGCCCTTTGAGAAACTCCGATACCGCCTTTGGATCACCGGACTTCGTGCGCGACGCCGCTTCGCCGATCATACGCGCTGCCGTCCAGGCCTGCATGTCCAGTGCGGTCATGTGTCGCGAATTCAATTTTACAAACCGGTTCTGGATCTGGATCGCGCCCCATTGGTCCTGGGCGGCGTGCCAACTGGTCGGAACTAGACCTGCCGAGCCGGCGACCGGCCGCGGGTCCCAGGTACGGTAGGGCAGGTAGGACGCGAATACCTCGCTTTCATCGGCAGCGACGAGGACGTCATAGGCCGGCGCCTGCTGGGTGAATACCGGCATTTGCCGCTGGATCAAGGTGACGCCGCTATCGGTACGGCGGGCACCGCCCGTATCTTCGAAGGTCCGCTCCTGAACGATCTTGGCGCCGAAGCGCGTCGCAGCACGGCGCAATGCGTCGGCGTACAATTTATCCGGTTCATGCGAGCCGACGACGAACAGCCAGCGCTTCCATTGCTTCCACACCAGATACTGGGCGAGCGCATCCGCGAGCATCGAGCGCGTCGGTGCGACATGGATCACGTTGGGACGACAATCCTGCTCGCGCAGCCGGTCGTCGATCGCGCCGGCATTCAACAGCAGCGTTCCGCGGTCGCGAAGCGCATCAGCTGCCTTCAACAAATCGTCCGCCGGAAGGTCGGCAATGATGAAGCCGGTGCGCCCGGCAAGCGCTGCTGCTGACTTGGCGACGTCCTCATTGTCCTTGAGCCGGACTTCCTCCAGCGTGAAATGCTGATTGAGGAACTTGCCCGTGGTGTTGTTGTCTTCGGTGGCAAGGCGTGCGCCGGCAAGGCCGTCGTTCTCGGCCGGCAGTTCGACGAGTGACAATTTCGCCTTGACGCCGGCACGGCCGAGATAGCCGATGCCGATCTCGATAGGGTCGGCCGCGAGCACGGGGGTAGCCGCGATGCTCAAACTGATCGCAGCGACCAACCATCGGATCATGGCTCCTCCCTGACAGGTCTTCTCGACTTCCCCGCATCGAAGACCGTTGGCTTGAACCATGACCGAATTGTCTTGGCTTGCAACTCAATTCTGTCGGGACGGCTTTAGCCCTTCAGGCGCTCCGCGTGCCAGCGCAGATGATCGGACATGAACGTGGAGATGAAGTAGTAACTGTGGTCATAGCCGGGTTGCCGGCGCAGGTTGAGGGGGATCCTGGCTTTCTCGCATGCGGCCTGCAGCAGTTCCGGGCGGAGCTGTTCGGTCAGAAACGGATCGGCATCGCCGTAGTCGACCAATAGATCGGATACTCTGGCGCCATCCTCGATCAACGCAACCGTATCGTGCTTGCGCCATGCTTGCCGGTCGCTGCCGAGATAGCCGCCGAGCGCCTTGATGCCCCATGGCACCTGCGAGGGAGCGACGATCGGCGCAAACGCGCTTGCTGCGCGATAGCGGTCGGGATGGCGCAGCGCGACCGTCAGTGCGCCATGGCCACCCATGGAGTGGCCGAGAATGGATTGTCGGTTAGGGTCGACGGGAAAATTTTCGGCGACCAGTTTCGGCAATTCTTCGGTGACATAGCTCCACATGCGGTAGTTGCGCGCGAACGGCGCCTGCGTCGCATCGACATAGAAACCGGCGCCTAGCCCGAAATCGTAGGCGTTGGCGGGATCGCCGGGCACGCCTTCGCCGCGCGGGCTGGTGTCGGGCGCAACGAAGACCAGTCCAAGCTCAGCGCAGGCGCTGCGGAATTCGCCCTTTTCCGTCACATTGGCGTGGGTGCAGGTCAGGCCCGAGAGATACCAGACCACCGGCAGCCTGGCGCCGGCGGCGTACGGAGGGACATAGACCGAGAAGGTCATGTCGGTCCCGGTTTCGCGGCTGGCGTGTCGATAGACGCCCTGCGTTCCGCCATATGACTTGTTAAGCGAAACGGTTTGCATGGTCATGATCTCTGGACTCCTGCGCCGCGCGGCAATTCTCTCACGCTACGCCGCTTTCGATTGCCAGCCGTACCAGTTCGGCGGAAGTTCGTACACCGAGCTTCTGGCGCATGATCGACGACGTATTGGCAACCGTCTTGTACGAGGAATGAACCATCCACGCGATCTCGGAAAGGCTCTTGCCCGCGCTGAGCAGGCGCAGGATCTCCATCTCCCGCGAGGTGAGCTTGGAAAGCGGGCTGCGGGCAAATGCCGGTCCGGCAAACGCGATGCTTCGCGCGATCGCGGAGGGCAGATAGACCCCGCCTTTGCCGACTTCATGGATGGCCTCGACCAGATCCTGCGGATCACCGGTCTTGGCGACATAACCCTTGGCGCCGATTTCAATGGCGCGCGCGGCGAAGACCGGATCGTCGTTCATGCTGAACATGATGATCCGAGCGGAAGCGGTGTGCGCAAGAATGCGCCGCGCCAATTCGAACCCCGACACGGTCGGCAGGTTGATATCGATCACACAGATGTCGGGGTGCTCGGCGACGAACACGCGTTCGCCGCTCTCAGCGTCGGCGGCCTCCAGCAGCACGATCTCCGGCTCGTCGGCAAACACGGTACGGCAGCCCGAAGCAACGATGGGATGATCGTCGACGATCAGAACACGCATTGCATCGATCCCCGAGCTGCTTCAGTTTCGTTGCTGCATTGCGTCAGGCGGTACCTGCGCCGGCGCGAGGCCGACCATGCAACGCCAGCGAGATTGCTGTACGCTTCAATCTGATCGTCGGTTTTTCGACTGTCAACGGTCCTCTCGACCGGGGAGCTGATTGCGACGCGATTGGGGCAAACCTCATGTGGCAGAAATTATCGTTGCGGGCCCGGATCAATTTGCTGCTGGCGCTGGGTTTGACGCTCGGCCTGGCCATCAATATCGCGCGGCTGGTGGTGGAGGCGGGCCCTCGTGTTCGAGCCGAAGATCAAAGTGTCATACGGCTGGCGCGCGAATTCGTGGAGACGATCGTTCCCGGCCTTAACGAGGCGCCGGACCCGGACGCGCGGCTGAACCAGATCGTTCGCGACCTGAGCCGGCTTCGGCACGTCAGTATCACGCGGCAGGGCGATACCTCCACAGGCGAGCGCTCCGGTAACGGCGACGACGAACGGTCGCCGCCGGCCTGGTTCATCGCGCTCGTTCATCCGGAAACGACCGCCGTGAGCGTGCCGATCACCATCCATGGGAGGCCGCAGTCGCTGGTGATCACGTCGCACCCGAACGATGAAATGGCCGAGATATGGGACGGAATCATCACCCAGCTTGCGGTCAGTTCCGCCCTCGCCATCGCACTCTTTCTGATTACCATGATGGTGGTTGGCCGCGCGCTGGCGCCGCTGCGGGCACTTTCGCAAGCCATGGCGAATATCGAGGCCGGGCACTATGGTTCACGCGTCGAGCCCGGCGGCGCGCCCGAACTGGCGGCGATCTGTGCCAAGCTGAACCACCTTGCTGGCGCCCTCGGCGAGGCCGTCGAAGACAAGCGACGGCTCGCCGAACGCACGGTCTCGCTGCAGGATCTCGAGCGCAAGGAGATCGCGCGCGAATTGCATGACGAGTTCGGGCCATATCTCTTTACGCTGCGCGCCCACGCCGGCGCCCTGATGCGGCTTTCGGAGGACGGGCGCGCGCCCGGCGCGGATGCACTGCGCAAACATAGCACCGCCATCCTGGAGCAGATCAATGCGCTGCAGCAGTTCAACCGCAGGATACTGGAGAAGCTGCGGCCCGTCGGGCTGGCGGAGCTTGGATTGCGCGAGGCGCTCGGCGTGCTCTTGCGGTTGTGGCGGGAATCACGTCCCGACGTAACTATTGATGCGAACATTGCGTCCGCGCCTGATGAGACCGGAGAAGTCACCGACTTGACGGTTTACCGCATCGTTCAGGAAGCCCTGACAAACGCCTTCCGCCACGCCGACGCGACCTCCGTCACCGTCACGGTCGAACAGGCTGCGGGAATGCATGGAAATCGTGGTTGCGCCCTGGTGCGCGTCAGCGATAACGGTCGCGGTTTGGCGCCGGATCACAAGTTCGGCTTCGGCCTGATCGGTATGCGCGAGAGAATACTGGCGCTGGGCGGTACGCTGAATGTCGTCTCCGGCAACGGAGGTGTCACGGTAGAAGCGGTCGTTCCCCACGGATCGCAGCATTGATGGGTCGAAGCGCCATCCGGGAATTTCTCCCGGTCTCTTTCGGGAGGAATGCATTTCGGGAACCAGACCTTTTGCAGCTAGCGCGTCGTTGCCTTCTCACTAGTATCGTCCGCTAACCGGCATCCGAAATGCAGCGGGGATGGAGTGGGGTGGGGGCATATGGGCGTACGCTTGTTGCTGGTCGGGACAATCTCGATATGCGTCGTTCCCGGGATCGACTATGCCCAGGCCCAAACTGCGTCCGGCGATAGCGAGGTCTTGCCGGCCATCGAGGTCGTCGCCCCGGCCACAGTTGCCAAACCAGGCCGCAGCAAAAGAGCGCCTCAGGCCGCCAGGAACTTGCGCAGAGTTTTTGTCTATCCGACCGCGCCCACGACGACAGCCAGTTCGGGGATGGATGTCGACAAAGTACCGGCAAGCGTCAACGCGGTCGGGGCAGGGCAGATCGCGCGGACCGGCTCGCTCAACATCGCGGATGCGCTGCAGCAACAGGTACCTGGCATCATCGTCAGCGACACGACCGGCAATCCATTTCAGCCGGACATACAGTTCCGTGGCTTTGTCGCATCTCCCGTCGCCGGTACGCCCCAGGGGCTCGCGGTCTACCAGAACGGGGTGCGCGTCAACGAAGCGTTCGGCGACACCGTCAACTGGGACTTGATCCCGACGGCTGCGATCAGGTCGGTCACGGTCGTGACCAACAATCCCGCGTTCGGCCTCAACGCCCTGGGCGGGGCGGTCAACGTGCTGATGAAGAACGGCTTCAATTACCAGGGTGCCGAAATCAACACGATGGGCGGTTCGTTCGGGCGTATCCAAAGCTCGGCGCAGTGGGGCAAGCAGATCGACAATTTTTCCGTCTATGGGGCGCTGGAGGGACTGCGCGACGGCGGATTCCGCAATTTCTCTGAATCAAAGGTCCGCCGCTTCTATGGGGATGTCGGCTACAAGACCGACAGCAGCGAATTCCATCTCAACATGGGCGTCGCCAGTAACAATTTTGGCGCGGCAGCGACGGTGCCGGTTGAATTGCTCCGGAACTACTGGGGGGCGACCTACACCACGCCGCAGACGACAGCCAACCGCGTTGGCTATGTCAATCTGACCGGAAAAATCGAGGCTACGCCGACCTGGACGATCGAAGGTTCGGCGCACGTCCGGGCATTCCAGCACAAGACGGTGGATGGCAATCCGACCGCGACCCAGCCATGTGCGCCCCCCAACGACACGCTGCTTTGCTTTAACGACGACAGCAGCTTTGCAAATGGCGTCAACGGAGTTCCGATCGTAAATCCCTTCCCAACCGACGCCGTGCTGGGGCAGATCGACCGGACAACAACCCGTTCGACGACGACCGGGGCGACGTTGCAAGCCACCAACACCGACCAGCTATTTGGGCACAACAACCAGTTCATGGTCGGCGCCAGTTTCGATTCCGGCGTCACCCGCTTCGGGGCCAGCGCCGAATTGGGCACGATCGGCTCAAACTACGTCGTCAGCGGTAGCGGCGTATTTCTCGGACCGTCCGGCACTCCGATTTCGATCGGTCCGGTCTCGCTTCGCGCCACCAACCGTTACAGCGGACTCTATGCGCAAGACACGTTCGACGTGACGGACGCGTTTTCAATCTCGGGCGGCGGCCGGTTCAACTATGCAAGCATCAACCTTGAAGATCAGATTGGCACCGCGCTCAACGGCAATCATACGTTCAGCCGCTTCAATCCGATGATCGGCGGCACCTACAAGATCACGCCGGAACTGACGGCCTATGCGGGGTATTCTGAAGCCAATCGTGCACCGACCCCGCTGGAGCTCGCATGCGCCGACCCTGCGCGCCCCTGTATCATCGGGGCCTTCCTGATCTCGGATCCGCCGCTGAAGCAGGTCGTATCCCGTACCGTTGAGGCCGGTTTGCGCGGCACCAAGGAGCTGAATATCGGAACGCTCGGGTGGAAGGTCGGCGCGTTCCGCGCGACCAATGCCGATGACATCCTGGCGATTCCCGTCCCGTTGCAGGGTTTTGGCTACTTCCAGAACGTGGGCAGGACACGGCGCCAGGGCATCGAGGCCCAAGTCAATCTGACGTCGAAGACGCTGCAACTCTATGCCAGCTATGCCCTCGTGGATGCGCGCTTCCTCGACGCCTTGGAGCTCAACTCCCACAGCCCGTTCGCCGATCCCGTCACTGGCACTATCCAGGTCCTGCCGGGCAACCGCATCCCCGCGATCCCGCGCAACCGGGTCAAGCTTGGCTTCGACTATTCAGTCACCGACGCTTTCAAGGTCGGCGGCGACGCGTTGTTCGTCGGCAGCCAGTATTTTGTCGGCGATGAATCCAACCAGGCGGCGAGGCTGCCAGGGTATTCGGTTTTCAACCTGCACGCCTCGTACCAGATCAACAAGACGTTCCAGATCTATGGCCGCATCGACAATATCTTCGACAATCGCTATGCGACCTACGGGACGTTCTTCGATGCCGGTGACGTACCCAATTTCGCCAATGGCGGCGTGCAGTTTACTGACGCCCGCTCCGTAAGCCCGGCGCGCCCGCGTGCCTTCTATGCAGGGCTAAAGGCGACCTTCTAGAGCATGATCCGGAAAAGTGGGTATCGGTTTTCCGAAAAGATCATGCTCAAATCAAAGAGATAGAGCGGGATGACGATTCGAAGAAAAGTCATCGCGCTCTAGGCCAGCGAAACGGCTTGCCGTTTCCATTACCCGACGGGAGAGGCGCCGTTGATGCGCGGCAAAACATCGTTGCCGCAACCGGGACGTTCCGTTTTCAGGAAACGTCCGGCGCCGGATCGGCGCAGTGCGCCTTGTGGATGGCGGAGGGAACGAACCCGAAATGCTTCCGGAACACTCGGCTGAAGTGCGACGAACTGGAAAAGCCCCACGAAAATGCGACATCCGTGATCGTCTTGCCGTGCTGGGTCTCCAGCTCCTGCCGGCAGTGCATCAACCTCGCCCGCCAGATGTAATCGCTGACGGTCATGCCCTTGTCGCTGAACAGCATGTGCAGATAGCGCTTGGTGCAGCCCAATGCCGCCGAGATCTGGTCGATGCAAAGATCCGGGTCGCGCAAATGTTCGCGGATGAAGGCCTGAGCCCGGATGTACATCGCCTCGGGACCGACGCGATCGAACATCGTGTCGGCCTCGCGCAGCGGCAACAGCAAGAGATCGATCAGCGAATCAGCGACGCCGATGGCGTTGTAGGGCGACAGCCTGTTCGCTTCGTCAAACGCGGTGTGCACGAAGTCGTAGGCGATGCGGCCGGTGCCGTTACGCGCAGAGAGCTTGCACGGCAACATCTTCGCCGTGCGGAAGCCGCGTTCGTGCAGCAGTTCCTTTGGGACGATCACGACCTCGTGCCGGGTCAGCGAGGGGCTGACGATCGTGTGCGGACACGAGACGTCATAGGCGAGGCAATCGCCGGGCATGATGTCGATGCGACGGCCGCCCTGTTCGAAATGCGAGATGCCGTAGGTCTGGAACAGTATCTTGACGTAGGGATGTTCGCTCAGTTTTGTGCCTGAGACCGTGTGCGCGATGCGATGCTGGCTCGCCTCGATCTGACACAGTTTCAGCTGCGAGACGGTTGTGTAATTTATCCGCCCCTCGAGCGAAGAACCTTCCAGCGGATCGACGTCAAACTGGCCGCAGAGATCGGTCAGAGCATCTGACCAAGTTTGGATCTGCTTCTTCGGCGCCAACCCGGACGTGCTGAGTGAGCGGACTGTATGGGACATGGTCCAAGCACCGATTCGAGAACAGGCCGCGACCTCGCAAAAGCTTCGGTCACAGGACGCTACATTTGACTCAACTTAAGGCGGTCCCAGGGAAGTCGCGCAGATTCTTCCCAATATCCCTTTGACAATCCTCCAACTTAGTTTCGGCTGCGTCAAGGGGAACCTCAATCTCGGGACGCGCGGGTGCTTGTGGGAACAAGCCCACGATTGATGCTTCGCAGCATGAGAAGAGGCTCCCGACGGTCAAAAATTAAAAAGTTCATTGTGTTTCGCTTTTGAGCAAACGCGGTTCGCTCTTGGGCAAGTTTCCTATTTCCGAACGGGATAGGAATAGGGACCAAGAATGGAAAATGGGCCGTCTCGGCGGAAACCCAAAACTCTTAATCTGGGAGGAAACCACTATGCGCAAGGTGCTATCCGCTGCCTGTATCGGCACCATGGCGACATTCGCCATGGGCGTCGCGTATGCCAACGAAGAGCTGAGCAAGATGGCGCAGAACCCGAAAGATTGGGTGATGCCCGCTGGCGACTACGCAAATACACGCTACTCGAAACTGAATCAGATCAACGCAGCCAATGTCGGCAAGCTCCAAGTTGCCTGGACCTTCTCGACCGGCGTGCTGCGCGGCCATGAAGGCGGGCCGCTCGTCATCGGCAACATGATGTACGTCCATACGCCGTTCCCGAACAAGGTCTACGCTCTTGACCTTTCGCAGGAGAACAAGATCGTCTGGAAGTACGAGCCGAAGCAGGATCCGAACGTCATTCCGGTGATGTGCTGCGACACCGTCAATCGCGGCGTGGCCTATGGCGACGGCAAGATCTTCCTGCATCAGGCCGACACCACCCTGGTCGCGCTCGATGCCAAGACCGGGCAGGTGGCGTGGAGCGTCAAGAACGGAGATCCGGGCAAAGGCGCCACGGGCACCTCCGCGCCGCTCGTCGTCAAGGACAAGGTTCTGGTCGGCATTTCCGGCGGCGAGTTTGGCGTGCAATGTCACGTCACGGCCTACGACCTCAAGACCGGCAAGCAGGCCTGGCGCGCCTTCTCCGAAGGGCCGGACGATCAGATCATGGTCGATCCCGTCAGTACCACCGAACTCGGCAAGCCGGTCGGCAAGGACTCGAGCCTCAAGACCTGGCAGGGCGACCAATGGAAGATTGGTGGCGGCTGCACATGGGGCTGGCTGTCCTATGATCCCAGTCTGAACCTCGTCTATTACGGTTCGGGCAATCCCTCGACCTGGAACCCGAAGCAGCGTCCGGGCGACAACAAGTGGTCAATGACCATCTTCGCGCGCAACCCGGACGACGGAAAGGCCAAGTGGGTCTATCAGATGACGCCCCATGACGAATGGGACTATGACGGCGTCAACGAAATGATCCTCAGTGACCAGCAAGTCGGCGGCGCAGAGCGCAAACTGTTGACCCATTTCGACCGCAACGGTTTGGCTTACACGCTGGATCGTGCAACCGGCGAACTCCTGGTCGCCGAGAAGTATGATCCGAAGGTGAACTGGACCACCGGCGTCGACATGAACAAGAGCTCGCCGACCTACGGGCGTCCCAAGGTGGTCGATCAATATTCGACCGAAAAGGGCGGCGAAGACAAGAACACCAAGGGCATCTGCCCGGCCGCGCTCGGCACCAAGGACGAGCAGCCGGCAGCCTATTCGCCCGATACGCAACTGTTCTACGTGCCGACCAACCACGTCTGCATGGACTACGAGCCGTTCAAGGTGAGCTACACCGCGGGCCAGCCCTATGTTGGCGCAACCCTGTCGATGTATCCGCCCCAGGGCGAAAGCCACATGGGCAACTTCATTGCCTGGGATGGCAAGACCGGCAAGATCGTCTGGTCGAACAAGGAGCAGTTCTCGGTGTGGTCGGGAGCGCTCGCGACGGCTGGCGGCGTGGTGTTCTACGGAACGCTCGAAGGCTATCTGAAGGCAGTCGATGCCAAGACCGGCAAGGAACTTTACAAGTTCAAGACCCCGTCGGGCATCATCGGCAACGTCAATACCTATGAGCAGGGCGGCAGGCAGTATGTGGCCGTGCTGTCCGGCGTCGGCGGCTGGGCGGGTATCGGCCTTGCCGCAGGTCTGACCGATCCGACTGCGGGACTCGGCGCGGTCGGTGGTTATGCCGCGTTGAGCAACTATACCGCGCTCGGCGGCACGCTCACGGTGTTCGCGCTGCCGCAGTAAAGCAGGACCACCTCGTCCGGCGCGTGGCTCGTTCCACGCGCCGGTGATCTAGACCGAACGTCGAGGATGAGCTCTTGCGTAAAATCTGGTTGATTGCAGCCACTCTCGTGCTGGTGGCGCCGGGATCGGTTGCCCACGCTGCGGACGATCCGACCGCCGTCAAGTCCGAGGATGGCAAGTATCTCGACAAGGAAGGCAACCCGACCTTCAAGGTCGCGCAGGACGGGACGGTCGATTGGTACACCTATTCCGGATACCGTCGTTATCACTCCGAATGCCATGTCTGCCATGGCCCTGACGGGATGGGATCGACCTACGCGCCGGCGCTACAGGATTCATTGAAGACGATGAGTTACGGCGATTTCCTCGGTGTGGTCGCCAGCGGTCGCAAGAACATCAGTACCGCGCAAGAGAACGTCATGCCGGCGTTCGGCGATAATCCGAATGTCGCCTGCTACATGGACGACCTCTACGTCTATCTGCGCGCCCGCGCGCATGACGCGGTGGGCCGCGTGCGGCCTGCCAAGCGTGAAGACAAACCCGAGGCCTATACTGAGGCGGAAAAGTCCTGCATGGGAGCTAAGTGATATGCCGAACATGCGAGGGGCGCGTCTCGGTACGTCCGTGCAGCGACTTGAAAAGAAAATGTGGAGCTTAAGATGAAGACCCGCGCTGCTGTCGCATTCGAGGCCAAGAAGCCTCTTGAAATCGTCGAGGTCGATCTGGAAGGCCCGAAGGCCGGAGAAGTCCTCGTCGAGATAAAGGCGACCGGAATCTGTCACACCGACGCCTACACGCTCGATGGCTTCGACAGCGAAGGAATCTTTCCGTCGATCCTCGGTCATGAGGGCGCCGGCATCGTCCGCGAAGTGGGCGCGGGCGTGACGTCGGTCAAGGCAGGCGATCACGTGATTCCGCTCTACACACCGGAGTGCCGGCAGTGCAAAAGCTGCCTGAGCGGCAAGACCAATCTTTGTACCGCCATCCGCGCGACGCAGGGCAAGGGGCTGATGCCGGACGGCACTTCGCGCTTCAGCTATCAGGGCAAGCCGATCTACCACTATATGGGCTGCTCGACCTTCTCGAATTTTACCGTGCTGCCGGAGATCGCAGTGGCAAAGATCCGCGAGGACGCGCCCTTCGACAAGAGCTGCTACATCGGTTGCGGGGTGACGACGGGCGTTGGCGCCGTGGTCAATACCGCCAAGGTGACACCGGGCGCCAATGTCGTCGTGTTCGGTCTTGGCGGCATCGGGCTCAACGTCATCCAGGGCGCGAAGATGGTGGGCGCCGACAAGATCGTCGGTGTTGACATCAACGATTCCAAGGAGGATTGGGGCCGCCGCTTCGGCATGACGCATTTCGTCAACCCGACCAAGGTCAGTGACATCGTCCAGCATCTGGTCGGACTCACCGACGGCGGCGCCGACTTCACCTTCGACTGCACCGGCAACACCAATGTGATGCGGCAGGCGCTCGAAGCATGCCACCGCGGCTGGGGCGTCTCGGTCATTATCGGGGTCGCGGAGTCCGGCAAGGAAATCGCCACCCGGCCGTTCCAACTGGTGACCGGCCGGGTCTGGAAGGGCACGGCGTTTGGCGGCGCACGCGGCCGCACGGATGTGCCGAAAATCGTCGACTGGTACATGAACGGAAAGATCGAAATCGATCCGATGATCACGCACGTCCTCAAGCTGGAGGAGATCAACCAGGGATTCGATCTCATGCATCAGGGCAAGTCGATCCGCTCGGTTGTCGTGTTCTGAAATCAGAGAAACTTAAAACACAAGGAGGATAGGCCCATGACTGTTCATATTCACCCATCGGTCGATAACGGCGTAAAGAAGGGGACCGGCAGTTTTGCCGGCGGAACCCTTGTCTGCAAGTGCACGGACAGGCCGGTCAAGGTCGCCATCACGGGCGATGTGGCCCACAATCACGCCTGCGGATGCACCAAATGCTGGAAGCCCGCCGGCGCAACCTTCTCCGTCGTCGCTGTCGTCCCGCGCGACAATGTGAAGGTGCTCGAGAACGGCGACAAGCTGCAGATTGTCGACGCGTCGGCGACGATCCAGCGCTATGCCTGCAAGGCCTGCGGTACGCATATGTACGGCCGGATCGAGAACACCGGGCATCCATTCTATGGCCTCGACTTCATCCATCCCGAACTGTTCCAGGAAGGTGGATGGGCAGCCCCGGGGTTTGCCGCTTTCGTGTCGTCCGTGCTGGAGTCCGGCGTCCAACCGGGCGAGATGGATGGAATCAGGGCTCGGCTGAAGGAACTCGGGCTTGAGCCTTATGATTGCCTGTCACCGCCCTTGATGGATGCGATCTCCAGCCATGTGGCAAAGGCCAAGGCCAAAGCGGCTTGAACAAGGCGGCCTGAAACGGGCGCTGGCCTGATCCTGCCCGATTTCGAACCCGCGCTGATGGCGATCGCCATCAGCGGAGCCGCACGCCGAGAGCGCCACGAGGTCGTGCAATTCCTTCGTTGATGCCGGTGGGTAAAGCAGCCTGCCGGCTCTTGAGGTCATGCAACCATGCCGAGCCGGCAGGTCTCTGGCGCGACCGGCCCCGTTGACAATTCCCTGATATCGAAGCCTTCCGAGTTCTTTGCTCAGTCGCCATGTCGTCCATGGCAGGTTGCGGCGCGTGCAAGATCGGCTGCACTTGACCGACCGTCTGATTTTGCATGTTGCGGCGCGATGAGCTTTGTTGTGGCAGCCGCAATGCCTAAGGTGGGTATCTTCCGAAGGTGTTGACCCATCGCGCGGTTCCCTTCTATGGACGATGCTGCCTAGACCGCACAGACGTGACCTCGCGAGGATTTCCCACGATGCCGATCGCCACAGACGCCGCATTCATTCTACCCGACGATTACGTTGGCGCCGCGCTGATGGGGCGGATCTGGCGTCCCGATCTTGCCGGCCCGTCGGTGGTCGCGATCCGCCAGGACGGCGTGTTCGACATCACCGAGGATTTCCCCACCGCCAGCCAGCTCGCCGCCACTGCCGATCCGGCGCGGGCGCTGCGCGCCGCGCGCGGCGAGCGGGTAGGGACGCTGCAGGATCTTTTGAACAACACGCCGCCCGACACCCGCGATCCGACCAGGCCATGGCTGCTTGCCCCGATCGATCTGCAGGTGATCAAGGCCGCCGGCGTCACGTTCGCCGTGTCGATGCTGGAGCGGGTGATCGAGGAGCGGGCGCGCGGCAATCCGGATTCGGCGGAAGCGATCCGGGCCGAGGTGACGCGGATCGTCGGCACCGACCTGTCGCGGCTGAAGCCGGGCTCGGCCGAAGCGCAGCATGTAAAGGACGTGCTGGTTTCCCAGAATGCCTGGAGCCAGTATCTGGAAGTCGGCATCGGGCCGGACGCGGAGGTGTTTACCAAGGCTCCGGTCCTGTCGGCGGTGGGCACATGCGTGGATGCGGGCCTGCATCCAAAATCGACCTGGAATAATCCGGAGCCCGAGGTGGTGCTGGTGGTGACGAGCGACGGCCGCATCGTCGGCGCGACGCTTGGCAACGATGTCAATTTGCGCGACTTCGAAGGACGCTCGGCGCTGCTGTTGTCCAAGGCCAAGGACAATAACGCTTCCTGCGCCATCGGGCCGTTCGTGCGGTTCTTCGATGAAAGCTTCACGCTCGATGACGTGCGGAGAATGGAGATATCGCTGGAAGTAAAGGGGCCGGAAGGCTTCGTGCTGCACGGCGCATCCTCGCTGACCCAGATCAGCCGCGACCCGGCTGACATCGTCGGGCAGACGATCAACGAGAACCATCAATATCCCGACGGATTCGTGTTGTTCCTGGGTACGATGTTCGCGCCCATCCAGGACCGTGCCGCGAAGGGGCAGGGGTTCACCCATGTGGAAGGCGATCTGGTGACGGTCGCCAGCCCGAAACTCGGCCGGCTGACCAACCGGATGCGCCACAGCGGCGATTGCGAACCCTGGAAATTTGGCCTGACCGAGCTCTTCGCCGCGTTGATGCGCCGCACGGGCGCCAACCGAAGCGGCAATTAGCCTCAAGCCACGACAACCGGGAAGCACTCCGCAATGGCGAAAATCAGGATCGGTCTGGCTGGCTGCGGCTTCGTCTCCGAGCTGCACATGCATGCCTACCGGCGTGTTTACGGCGTGGATATTGAAGTCAGGGCCGTTGCGGCAAGAGGCGATCATGTCGTCGAGTTTGCCCGTCGCCACCAGATCCCGACGGCGTATCGCAGCTTTCGCGACTTGATCGCCGACGCTGATATCGATGTCATCGACATCTGCACGCCGCCCAATTTACACGCGTCGATGATCGTCGAGGCGATGCAGGCCGGTAAGCATGTGATCTGCGAGAAGCCGTTTGGAGGCTATTTCGGGCGCGAAGGCGACAAGCTGCCGATCGGCAAACATGTGCCAAAAGCACTGATGTACGAGCGGGTGCTGGAAGAAATGGCCGCGACCCGCGCGGCGATCGCCAAGACCGGCAGGCTCTTCATGTATGCGGAGGACTGGATCTACGCGCCGGCGGTGACCAAGACTGTGGAGGTCCTCAAGGCTACGAAAGATAAAATCCTGTTCATGAAGGGGGAGGAGAGTCACTCCGGCTCGCATGCCGCGCACGCCGCGCAATGGGCGATGACCGGCGGCGGCTCGCTGATCCGGATGGGATGCCATCCGCTCTCGGCGGTACTCTATCTCAAGCAGGTCGAAGCGAAGGCGCGCGGCGAGGCGATCAGCGTCGCAAGCGTGACGTGTGACGTCGGTAACGTCACGGCATGCCTGCGCACCGACGAACGGGCCGTGCTCAAGGCCAATCCCGTCGATGTCGAGGATTGGGGGATGCTCACGGCCACCTTTTCCGATGGCACCAAGGCCACGGTTTTTTCCGGTGACATGATCCCCGGCGGCGTCCGGAATCTGATCGAAACCTATACCAGCAGCGGCGCGCTGTTCGCCAACATCACGCCGAATACGCACATGATGAGCTATCAGACCAGCGAGGAGAAGCTCGCAAGCGTCTACATCACCGAAAAGGTCGACCGGAAGACCGGCTGGCAATATGTCTGTATCGAGGAGGAATGGACGCGCGGCTACGTGCAGGAAATCCAGGACTTCATGGAATGCGTCGCAACCGGCCGGCAACCGCTTTCGGATCTTGCGCTGGCTTTTGAGACGATCAAGGTCAACTACGCCGGCTATTGGGCCGCGGAGGAGGGGCGGCGCGTTACGTTGTGAAGCTTTGATGAGATCCGATTGTTGCGCGTCCGGTGGCCACATGGTTCGAGACGCCGCTTCGCGGCTCCTCACCATGAGGGTCCATCACCTCGTGCGGTGCGAGACCTCATCCTGAGGAGCGGCGTTAGCCGCGTCTCGAAGGATGAAGCCCCGAACTGGAAAGCCCTAGACCGCGTACACCGACGATTTCGGCAGCGGGAACACCGGGTCCTGCGTTCTGATATTGGTCGGCTAAACCACCGAGATATGCTCGCCGGCATTCTGCATCACGACCGGGGTCGAGCGCTCGTTCTGGCCGGAGAGCGGCGTGCCGGGCCGATAGAATTTTACGCCGTAGCCCTGGATGGTGCCGCCCGGCGGGATGTCGACGTCGAGCGCCGCCTTGCGAATGGCCTCGGGATCGAAACCGCCGTATTTTTCCTTGGCGACGGGCAGCACGTTGTTGAGCAGGATCCAGGTCTGGTTGAAGCCCATCGAGCAGTGCGGCGGAACGTCGGTCGCGCCGGTCTTCTCCTTGTAGCGTGCGATCATGGTTTTGGTGAGGTCGCCTATGCCGGGCGCCAGTTTGGCGGGATCGAGCAATTGTGCGGGCACCGGATCGATGTTGCAGAAATTGTCGATGTCGGCTGCGAACGTCGCACGCAACTTGTCGAGTTGGCTGTAGCCCGCGCCGGCGCCGAACAGCATCTTGAACTTGAGGCCGTTCTCGCGTGCCTGGCGCAGGAAGAGGGTGATATCAGGGTTGTATCCCGCGTGCGAGATCACGTCGGCCTTGGCACGCTTGAGCTTGGTGACCAGCACCGAGAGGTCGGGGGCGGACGCCGAATAACCTTCCCTGAGCACGACCTGAAGGCCTGCCTCCTTGGAATACGGCGGCAACGCCGACCCCATAAGGGCCGTCCTCGTGAATCAGCGCGACCTTGACGTCCTTGGGCTCCATGCCGAGCTTGGTTTTGGCGTGCTCGTTGATGAAGCCCGCAAAGGCCTGGCCGTACTGGTCGGAATGGATCTGCGCGCGGAAGACGTATTGCAAGTTCTTGTCCTTGAACACGGCGGTCGAAACCGCGGTCGTGATCCAAAGGATCTTTTTCTGCTGCTCGACCTTGGCGGCGAGCGGGACCGCGTGCGAGCTCGCATAAACGCCGTTGATGATGTCGATCTTCTCCTGGTCGATCAGGCGATTGGCCTCATTGATCGCAACGTCGGGCTTGCTCTGGGAATCGGCGGCGACGGGGGAAACTTTGTACTTGCCGCCGATGCCGCCCTTCTCGTTGACGAGGTCGATGGCAATCTGCGCGCCGATCGAGGAGGCGACCGACCCGCCGGCAGCAAAGGGCCCGGTCAAGTCGTAGATCAGGCCGATGCGCACCGTTTCGGCTTGTGCCTGCGCGCGTGTCCAATCGAGGCTGAATGCGGCGGCCGCCGCGGCAGAAGTCTTCAGCAGCGTTCTGCGTGAAGTCGGCATCGTGTCCTCCCACTGATTATTATTGCCGGACTGGTTCTTCCAGTTCTCGGCCAAGTATTTGGAGAACACGGCGAGAAGTCAACCTGTGCGCGCGTCATGGGCTGCTCATGCCGGCGGAAACGCGTGGCCAGGCAGGAAGCGGGGCTCACCAACTAAAGTCTGATAGCGGAAGGGAGGATGCGAACTTCGTTTCGCTGGTTTGGTTTTCAATCGCGAGCACCCTGCGTGGCCGTCATGTTCAAGAGGCTCCGGCGCATTTCTGTGTTGGAGCGCCAGGTCGACCAGCTTGATGTTCAGCCAGTCCGTTTGCATTCGCATATCGCGCTATCGGCGTTTGCCGCGCGCCGAGGTGCGGGTGATCCTTATCCTGCCATGGGTCCGCGGCAGGAACTGCGCGCCGCGGGCGCTGAGGAACTCCAGCATGGCGCGTGCCGGCGGCAGCAAAATCTTGTCCTTCCGGGAAAGGACGAACCATTGCCTGATGACGGGAAGGCCAACCACGTCGAGCGTGACCAGCCGCCGCTCGTCGAGCTCGGTGGCGACGGTGTGCGCCGAAATGAATGCAATTCCGAGACCCGCGATCACAGCCTGCTTGATCGTCTCGTTGCTGCTCATTGCCATGCCAATTTTCGGCCGGATTCCAGCCGTTTCGAACAGCTGCTCCATTAGGCCGCGCGTGCCGGAACCTGGTTCGCGCGTCAGGAATGTTTCGTCAGCAAGGTCGCTCAGCGGGATGCGGGATTTTCGCACCAGGCGATGGCTTGTCGGCGCGATGATGACATGGGGATGATCGCCGATGGGGTGAACGTCCATGTCGATGTCGGCTGGTGGGCGGCCCATGATCGCGAAATCGAGATCATAGCCGCGTAGCGCGGTGCCGATCTCCTGCCGGTTTCCGATCGAGAGTGTGACATCGATGTTCGGATGGCGTTTCGAAAATCCGGAGATCATGAACGGCACGAAATATTTCGCGGTGCTGACGGCGCCGATCGAGATGCGGCCCGCGGTCTTTCCCGCCATCATCTCGAGCGAGGTCTCACAGTCCGCAATCGCCGCTTCGATACGCTCGGAGAGCGAGAGCACCTCTCGCCCGGCATCGGTCAACAGCATCCCGTCACTGGTGCGCTGAATCAGGGGCAGACCTGCAAGCTCCTGCAGATTGCGGATCTGCAGCGTGACCGCCGGCTGCGTGAGATGCAGATGTTTGGCGGCGGCAGTCACCGAGCGGTCCTTGTGAACCGCGGCGAGCGCGCGCAGCTGGCGAATGGTCAATTCCCGCGGAAACCTGCCTGCCATGGGTTCATCCAATATAAGAAAAACTTTGCCAAAGCCAAAGATAAGAAAATTTCACTAATTTTGCAAACTGGGTTGTTGTTAGGCGGCGGCGTGCCGAACGGCATGACGCGTTGGAGTGGCTCCGAAGAGGGCGCCAATCGGGGAACGGCCATGGACGCACGTACAACCTTATGCTCGCATCTCGATCATGCTGGGTCGGAGACGCCGACCGGTCCCGCCGTGGCCGCCGTGATCGAGGCGATTGCCGCCGCGGCGATCGACCTTTCCGATCTCATCGCCGACGGACCGCTGGCCGGCATTACCGGACGAACCCGTGGCGTCAATTCCGATGGCGACCATCAGAAGGATATCGACCTCGCCGCCGACGCGATGATGCGTGCGGCGCTACGTGCCGCCCCGGTCGCTGCCGTCCTGTCCGAGGAAATGGATCTGCCCGAAGTGCTCAATGCCGAGGCGTCGCTCTGCGTCGCCATCGACCCGCTCGACGGATCGGCCAACCTTGAAAACAACATCTCGGTCGGAACCATCTTTTCGATTCGTTCGCGCGGCAACGATCTTATCTCCACCTTCTTCGAACCTGGGACGGCGCAGTGCGCCGCAGGTTTCGTGGTCTATGGCCCTCAGACCACGCTGGTTCTGGCGTTCGACGAGCGTGTCGACATCTTCATTCTGGACCGGCGGTCCCGGGAGTTCCTGCTGATCGCGCCTCGCGTGACGATCGCGTCCGACACGCCTGAATTCGCCATCAACGCGTCGAACCGGCGGCACTGGCATGGGCCGGTGCGGACCTATATCGACGAATGCCTCGCCGGCACGAGCGGCAACGGTTCGGCCGATTTCAATATGCGCTGGATCGGGTCGCTGGTCGCGGAGTCGCTTCGTATTCTCGTCCGTGGCGGCGTGTTCCTGTACCCGGCGGACGCGCGTCCGGGATATCGCGACGGACGTCTCCGTCTGCTTTACGAAGCGCATCCGATGGCCCTCGTGATGGAGTGGGCGGGCGGGGCGGCGACCACCGGCCGCCGGCGCATTCTCGAACTTTCGGCGAAAACACCACACCAGCGGGTGCCGCTGATCATGGGATCGACGCGCGGCGTTCGCGACGTTGCCGCCATTCACGAAGGTATCGAACCGATGTTCGACAATAGCGACGCGCCGCTGTTCGCGCGGCGTGGCCTGTTTCTCTGACCGGAAAGAGCAGATGTCGCGCAGCTATCCCATCATATCGATTACCGGATCATCCGGTGCCGGCACGACCTCGGTGAAGAGGACGTTCGAAAACATCTTCCGCCGCGAAAACGTCGCGGCCGCCTATGTCGAGGGCGACGCGTTCCACCGCTACAACCGCCTTGAGATGCGTACAAAAATGGCTGAGGAGGCCGAGCGCGGCAACAAGCATTTCAGCCATTTCAGCCCGGAAACAAACCTGTTCGAGGAACTGGAGAAATTATTCCGCGACTACGGCGAGTCCGGGACCGGAACCGTCAGGCACTATGTGCACGATCATGAAGAGGCCAGGCTCTATGGCGCAGATCCGGGCACATTCACCGAATGGACGCCGTTGCCCGAAAAGTCGGATCTGTTGTTCTATGAAGGTCTGCATGGCGCTGTCGTGACCGACAAGGTGAATATCGCGCAGCATGCCGATCTCAAGATCGGCGTCGTTCCCGTGATCAATCTGGAGTGGATCCAGAAGCTGCATCGCGACCGCAGCGACCGCGGCTACACCGCCGAGGCGGTGACCGATACCATCCTGCGGCGGATGCCGGACTACATAAATTACATCTGCCCGCAATTCACCGAAACCGACATCAACTTCCAGCGCGTGCCGACGGTCGACACGTCGAACCCGTTCATTGCGCGCTGGATACCGACGCCAGACGAATCGATGGTGGTGATCCGGCTCAAAAATCCGCGCGGCATCGATTTTCCCTACCTGCTGTCGATGATTCCGAACAGCTTCATGTCGCGAGCCAATTCGATCGTGATCCACGGCTCGAAGCTCGATCTCGCGATGCAGCTCATCCTCACCCCTCTGATCCTGCAACTGATGGAACGCAAGAGGCGCATGCTATGACCGAATCCGCTCTGTCCCGTATCGCCACCCAGCCGGCCGTCTCGCATGCTGAAATGGCGAATGCGATCCGCTTTCTGGCCATCGACGCCGTCGAAAACGCGAAGTCGGGCCATCCCGGCATGCCGATGGGGATGGCCGATGTCGCCACGGTGCTGTTTTCGCGCTTCCTCAAATTCGATGCCTCCGATCCGACGTGGCCGGACCGCGACCGGTTCATATTGTCGGCCGGCCACGGCTCGATGCTGCTGTATGCGTTGCTGCATCTGACCGGCTACGCGGGCGTGACGACGGACGAGCTGAAGGCGTTCAGGCAGTGGGGATCGAAAACCCCAGGCCATCCGGAATACGGGCACACGCCCGGCGTGGAGACGACCACGGGGCCGCTGGGGCAGGGGATCGCTACTGCGGTCGGGATGGCGCTGGCGGAGCGCCTGATGAATGCGCGCTTCGGCGACGATCTTGTCGATCACTACACCTACGTGATCGCCGGCGACGGCTGCCTGATGGAGGGCATCAGCCAGGAGGCGATTTCGCTGGCGGGACATCTCAAGCTCGGCCGCTTGATCGTGCTGTATGACGACAATGAAATCTCGATCGATGGATCGACCTCACTGTCATGCTCGGACGACCAGATCGCGCGCTTCAAGGCGTCAGGCTGGTCGGCGATCCGGATCGATGGCCACGACCCCGAGGCGGTTGCGGCGGCGATCCGACAGGCCCGGCACGACAGCCGGCCATCCCTGATAGCCTGCCGCACGGTAATCGGTTTCGGCGCGCCCAACCGTCAGGGGACGGAAAAGGCGCATGGCGCGCCGCTCGGTGCGGATGAAATCGAGAAGACGCGCGGCGCATTGGACTGGCCGCACGCGCCATTCCAGGTTCCAGACGCCGTAGCCGATGTCTGGCGCGAAGTAGGTGCACAGGGATATGCGGCGCGGCGGGCGTGGATCGAGCGCAGCAGACGCCTCAGTTCGGCTGGCCGGTCGCCGTTCCACGACGCGCTGAATCGAAAGCTGCCCTGTGGATATGCCGACGTGATGGCGCAGATACGGACCCGGTTCGGTAGCGAACGGCCGAAAATCGCGACTCGGCAGGCGTCGCAATTGGTGATCGACGTGATCGCGGAAGCGCTGCCCAATCTGCTGGGTGGCTCGGCCGACCTGACCCATTCGAACCTGACGCGCGCAAAGACGCAACAACCGGTGCGGCCCGATACGCTCGATGGCAGCTATATCCATTACGGCGTCCGCGAGCATGCCATGGCCGCTGCGATGAACGGCATCGCATTGCATGGCGGCTTCATCCCATATGGCGGCACGTTTCTCAGCTTTGCCGATTACAGCCGCCCTGCGATCAGGCTGGCCGCGTTGATGGGGATCCGCGTCATCCATGTGATGACGCATGATTCCATCGGACTGGGCGAAGACGGTCCGACGCATCAGCCGGTCGAGCATCTGGCGTCGCTGCGGGCGATACCGAATCTGCTGGTATTTCGCCCCGGCGACGCGGTCGAGACGGCGGAGGCGTGGGACTGCGCGTTGCGGGCAGATACCAATCCCTCGGTGCTGTGTCTGTCGCGACAGGCGCTCCAGACGTTCCGCGAAGAGACCAACGAAACCAACCTGGTCGCGTTCGGCGCCTACGTCGTCGTTGAACCGGAGGCCGGCCGCGACGTCACCTTGATCGCAACCGGCTCCGAAGTATCGATCGCGCTCGAGGCGGCAAGCCTGCTGGAGAAAGACAATGTCCGCGCCGCGGTCGTCTCGGCGCCGTGCTTTGAGCTGTTTCGCCGGCAATCCCGCGAATACCGCACCGCCGTTCTGGGACGCGTGCCGAGGGTCGGCGTCGAAGCCGCGATCGAGGGCGACTGGGCGCGCTGGCTTGGCGATGGCGGCGAATTCATCGGCATGACCGGCTTCGGCGCCTCGGCGCCGGCGGAAACGCTTTACCGCGAATTCGGCATCACCGCCGATGAGGTCGCAAAGGCCGCGCTGCGCTGCATCGCGCGCTCACGGATGGCGACGACCTACGCATGACACCCATACGCCGATCAACGACACGGAGGCTCCGATGGCGCGAATTACCTTGAGGCAATTGCTGGATCATGCCGCCGAGCGCGGCTACGGCGTGCCGGCCTTCAACATCAACAATATGGAGCAGGGGCTCGCGATCATGGATGCGGCGGCGGCCGTCGATGCGCCCGTGATCATCCAGGCCTCGCGGGGCGCGCGCTCCTATGCCAACGACATCATGCTGGCGAAGATGATCGACGCGCTGGAAGAGATGTACCCGCAGATTCCGCTCTGCCTGCATCAGGACCACGGCAACGAGGAATCGACCTGCGCGACCGCGCTTCAACACGGCTTCACCTCTGTGATGATGGACGGTTCGCTGAAGGCCGATGCCAAGACCCCGGCGAGCTACGACTACAACGTCGACATCACCCGCCGGGTGGTCGACATGGCGCACTGGATCGGCGCCTCGGTGGAAGGCGAGTTGGGCGTGCTCGGCTCGCTCGAGCATGGCGGCGGCGAGCAGGAGGACGGCCATGGCGTCGAGGGCGAGGTCAGCCACGATCAACTGCTGACCGATCCGGACCAGGCGGTCGATTTCGTTCGCGCCACCAAAGTCGATGCGCTGGCGATTGCGATGGGTACCTCGCATGGCGCGTACAAATTCTCGCGCAAGCCGGACGGCGACATTCTTGCGATGCGGGTGGTGGAGGAGATCCATCGCCGGCTGCCCAATACGCATCTGGTGATGCACGGTTCGTCGTCGGTGCCGCAACCGCTGCAGGACGCCTTCAATGCATTCGGCGGCGAGATGCCGCAGACCTGGGGCGTCCCGGTCGAGGAAATCGTCCGCGGCATCAAGCATGGTGTCCGCAAGGTCAATATCGACACCGACTGCCGGCTGGCGATGACCGCCGCGTTCCGCAAGGTGGCGACGCAAAACAGAAGCGAATTCGATCCGCGTAAATTCCTGAAACCGGCGATGGACGCGCTGCGCGACCTCTGCCGCGAGCGCTTCGAGCAGTTCGGGACCGCGGGCCGCGCCTCAGAGATCAAGGTCATTCCGTTGGCCGAGATGGCCAAGCGCTACCGCTCGGGCGCGCTCGATCCACGCATGGGAGGAATGGCCGATGCCGCCGAATGAACTGATGACCGCCTCGATCCCGACCAGCCGCCGCACGCAACACGAGGAGACCAACATGAACCAGCACTCGATGACGATCCACGGCAAGGATCGCTACAAGTCCGGCGTGATGGAATACAAGAAGATGGGCTACTGGGAGCCCGACTACGCGCCCAAGGACACCGACATCATCGCGCTGTTCCGGGTGACGCCGCAGGACGGCGTCGATCCGGTCGAAGCCTCCGCAGCGGTGGCCGGCGAATCCTCCACCGCGACATGGACGGTGGTCTGGACCGACCGGCTGACGGCGGCGGAAAAATACCGCGCGAAATGCTTCCGCGTCGATCCCGTGCCGAACTCACCGGGGCAGTATTTCGCCTATATCGCCTATGACCTCGATCTGTTCGAGTCCGGATCGATCGCCAATCTCTCGGCCTCCATTATCGGCAACGTGTTCGGATTCAAGCCGCTGAAGGCATTGCGGCTCGAGGACATGCGGTTGCCGGTGGCCTATGTGAAGACATTCCAGGGACCGGCGACCGGCATCGTGGTTGAGCGCGAGCGGATGGACAAGTTCGGCCGGCCGCTGCTCGGTGCCACCGTGAAGCCGAAGCTCGGCCTGTCCGGCCGAAACTATGGACGCGTGGTCTACGAGGCGCTGAAGGGCGGGCTCGACTTCACCAAGGATGACGAGAACATCAACTCACAGCCTTTCATGCACTGGCGGGAGCGGTTCCTCTATTGCATGGAGGCCGTCAACAAGGCGCAGGCCGCGTCTGGCGAGATCAAGGGCACTTATCTCAACGTCACCGCCGGCACCATGGAGGACATGTACGAGCGCGCCGAATTCGCCAAGGAGCTTGGTTCGGTCATCATCATGATCGATCTCGTGATCGGCTACACCGCGATCCAGTCGATGGCCAAATGGGCGCGCCGCAACGACATGATCCTGCATCTGCATCGGGCAGGGCACTCGACCTATACGAGACAGCGCAGCCACGGCGTTTCGTTCCGCGTTATCGCGAAGTGGATGCGGCTTGCGGGCGTCGACCACATCCATGCCGGCACCGTGGTCGGAAAACTGGAAGGCGATCCCGCGACCACGCGCGGCTACTATGACATCTGCCGCGAGGACTACAATCCGGCGCGGCTGGAGCATGGCGTGTTCTTCGACCAGCACTGGGCGAGCCTCAACAAGCTGATGCCGGTGGCGTCTGGCGGCATTCATGCCGGCCAGATGCACCAACTGCTCGATCATCTCGGCGAAGACGTGATCCTGCAGTTCGGCGGCGGCACCATTGGCCATCCCATGGGCATCCAGGCCGGCGCCACCGCCAACCGCGTGGCGCTGGAAGCGATGATCCTCGCGCGCAACGAAGGCCGCGACTATCTGCACGAAGGCCCCGAGATTCTCGCCAAGGCGGCAGAGACCTGCACGCCGCTGAAGGCGGCGCTCGAGGTCTGGAAGGACGTCACCTTCAACTATGAATCGACCGACATGCCGGACTATGTCCCCACGCCCTCGGTCGCGATGTAAGGAGTGGAAATCATGCGCATTACCCAAGGCTGCTTCTCGTTCCTGCCCGACCTCACCGACGAGCAGATTTCCCGCCAGGTCCAGTACTGCCTGGAGCAGGGCTGGGCGGTGAACATCGAGTTCACCGACGACCCGCATCCCCGCAACAATTTCTGGGAAATGTGGGGACTGCCGATGTTCGATCTCCGCGACGCCGCCGGCGTGATGATGGAGCTGAACGAATGCCGCAAGGTGTATGGTAACAGCTACATCCGGCTGTCGGCGTTCGATTCCAGTCACGGCTGGGAATCGGTGCGGCTGTCCTTCATCGTCAACCGGCCGAAGGAGGAGCCCGGCTTCCGCCTTGATCGGCATGAAGTGGCCGGCCGCAACATCCGCTACACGACCAGCTCATACGCCGCCGATCGTCCGGAGGGCCGGCGCTACGGCTAGGCACGCGTTCGGTCCGGCAGACGCGTTCTCCCTGAACGTGCCTGCGTCCGCCGGATGCACTGCTCCGTCGCTGCCGAAGCGGCGACGGAGACTTTTCCGAAACGACGCGTGCAGCGCATTTGAGGTTTAGCAGATGGACCTGGATATCGCCCCCATGACTGATGCGGTCAACCTGCGCGACGAACTCGAAGCCGTCGGCATCGAGGAGATTCTCTCGCAGCTCGACCGCGAGCTGATCGGCTTGAGGCCGGTAAAGACGCGTATCCGCGAGATTGCATCGCTGCTTCTGATCGAACGCATCCGCAAGCGTATGGGGCTGGCGTCGGAGGCGCCGACGCTGCACATGTCGTTTACGGGAAATCCCGGCACCGGAAAGACGACGGTGGCGCTGCGGATCGCCAGCATCCTGCACAGGCTCGGTTTCGTGCGCCGCGGCCAGGTAGTGTCGGTGACGCGCGACGAACTGGTTGGGCAATATATCGGTCACACCGCGCCAAAGACCAAGGAGATCCTGAAGAAGGCGATGGGCGGCGTGCTGTTCATCGACGAGGCCTACTATCTGCACCGGCCCGACAACGAACGCGACTATGGCCAGGAGGCGATCGAGATCCTGCTGCAGGTGATGGAATCGCAGCGCGAGGACCTGGTCGTGATCCTCGCCGGATATGGCGACCGCATGGACAAGTTTTTCGCGAGCAATCCCGGCTTCCGCTCGCGGATCGCGCACCATATCGACTTTCCGGATTATGCCGACGATGAGTTGCTCGCCATCGCAGAGCTGATGCTGCGCGACATGAACTACGGATTCACCTCAGATGCGCGTGCGGAGTTCGTTCGCTATATCGCATTGCGCAAGACTCAGCCGTTGTTCTCCAACGCGCGCTCGATCCGCAACGCGTTGGATCGTCTGCGGCTGCGCCAGGCCAATCGCCTTGTCGCTGGTCTCGATCGTGTCCTGACAGCGGACGATATCAGGTCGATCGAGGCTTCCGACGTGCTGGCCAGCCGCGTGTTCGGGAAGGGTGGAAAATCCGCCGAAGCGGGCTAGCGTCGGGAAGGGCGGCCAACCATTGTTCGCCGCCCCTTTATTACTCCTGGCAGCCAGTGCTGGAGCTACTTGCCTTTGGTATCGACCTTCTGCTTTTCGTCCTCGTTCATTTTCTTCACCACCGGATCGCGACTGGCTTCGCCGGTGGTCTGAGTGGTGGTGGCCGGCGGGCTTTCGTTTGGAAGGGAGGTTTGCCCGGGCGGTGTCGTCGCCGGCCGCGTTGCGGTCGCGCTCGGCGGCGACGTGGTTTGAGCGATCGCCGCCTGAGCATTCAATAGAAGCACACTCGACAGTAGCGACACCGCGAGCGCCGTTGAGCTGGGTTTCATCGGTCTGAACTCCTCTCAGACCAAGGAAACGGCCCGTTCGGTCCAACGTTCCCGTTACGCCTCCAATTGCTTGCCGATCGGCAGTGCGCGGATACGCTTGCCAGTCGCGGCGAATATCGCGTTGATCAGCGCCGGTGCAAAGGGTGGCACGCCCGGCTCGCCGACGCCGCTGGGCGGCGTGTCGGAGCCGGGAGGTACGATGTAGACGTTGGTTACGGCCGGAGACTCGTCGATCCGGATCACCCGGAAATCGTCGAAATTGCTCTGTTGCACCTTGCCGTCCTTGAAGGTGATCGCGCCATGTTTGGCGAGGCTCATGCCCATGATCGCGGCACCCTCGATCTGCGACTGGATCCGCTCCGGATTGACGTAGGTTCCGCAATCTATGGCGGTATCGACCCGCGGCACGGTGAGCTTGCCCTTGTCGTCAACCGCCACCTCGACGATGGTCGCGATATAGCTGACGAAGCTGCGATGCGCGGCGATGCCGAGCCCGTGACCCTTGGGGACGGACCGGCCCCAGCCACCCTTGTCCGCGACCAGCTCGACGACCTTGCGAAGACGCGCGGTATCGATCGGATAGCTGTCATAGGGTTCGCCATAGTTCCAGAGGTCTTTCACCGAATCGAGCTTGACGATCCGGGGCGAGCCGATCAGTTCCAGCAGCATATCCTTTTGGTCGCGTTTGGTGGCATGGGCGATTTCAGCGACCATCGACTGCACCGCAAAGGCGCGCGGGATGTTCGATACGGAGCGGAACCAGCCGATGCGGGTATGCGCAGCCGCTTCCGGATTCTCGCATTGGACGTTGGCGATCTCGAAGGGCATGTCGACAAGCCCCATGCCGAGTTCGAACGGAGCCTGATGCACCGTATTGGCGGCAAATGTCGAGGCGATGCTCGGCGCGACGCTGCGATGGCGCCAGGCCGTCACCTTGCCGCTCTTGTCGAGACCGGCCTCGATGCGTTCCACCGAGACGGTGTGCAGGAAGCCGTTGCGAACGTCGTCTTCCCGCGTCCATTGCACCTTTACAGGGGCGCCGAGTTCCTTTGAAAGCAGGGCGGCTTCGATGGCGAAATCGCACTTCGACTTGCGGCCGAAGCCGCCGCCGAGCAGGGTGACGTTGACGGTGACATTCTCCTGAGGAATGCCAAGCGTTTTGGCAACGTCCTCGCGCGTTCCGCCCGCGCTTTGCACCGGTCCCCAGATCTCTGCCTTGTCGCCCTTGACGTCCGCGACCGCAACCGGCGGTTCCATGGAGACATGGGCAAGATGCGGCAGATAGTACTCACCGACGATCACCTTGTCGGCGCCCTTCAAGGCGGCTTCCACGTCACCCTCCTTGCGCAGCACCAGGCCGGGCTTCCGTGCGGCTGCCTCCAGTTCGGCCCGGTAGGCGACCGAGTCGTATTTGCCGTTGGCACCATCGTCCCAAACGATCTTCAGGGCGTCGCGGCCCTTGATCGCCGCGCCGGTGTTGCGCCCGATCACGGCGATGCCGCCGAGCGGCTGGAATTTTGAAGGCCATGGCCAGCCTTTGACTTCCATGACCTTCTCGACGCCGGAAACCTTCATCGCCGCCGCCCCGTCAAACGACGCGACCTTGCCCCCGGTCACCGGCGGCCGGGCAATGACGGCGTATTTCATGCCGGGCAGGCGGACGTCGGCGCCGTAACGCGCGGTGCCTACCGTGATGTCGCGCAGATCGACCATGCTGATCTGGCCTTTGCCCAGATAGCGGAAATCCTTTGGGTCTTTCAGCTTCAGGCCTTCGACACTCGGTACCGACTCCTTGGCGGCGTCGGCGGCCAGATCGCCGAAGCCAATGCGGCGTCCGCTCGCGCTATGGACGACCTCGTGATTGACCGCCTTCACTTCGGTCGCCGGCACACCCCAGCGTTTCGCCGCTGCGGCTTCGAGCATCGTGCGGGCCGAAGCGCCGATCTGACGCATCGGCATCAGGTAGTGACGCGTGCTGCGCGATCCATCGGTATCCTGGTTGCCGAATTTGACCTCGTCGCCATGCGCCTGCTGGATGCGAACGCGCGACCAGTCGGCCTCCATCTCTTCGGCAACGATCATCGGCAGGCTGGTGCGGACGCCGGTTCCCATCTCGGCGCGGTGTGCGACGATCGTGACAATGCCGTCCGGTGCGATCGCGACGAACACGCGCGGGTCCACCACGGTTCCGTGTGGCATCTTGTCCGCGCCGGTCTGGTACGCGGCGAGGCTGGGCCGCGACATCACGGGGGCGGCCAAAACGAAGCCGCCGGCCAGCCCAAGACCCTTCAGGATACTGCGGCGTGAAACGTTGTCGATCTTGATGTATCGCTCAAAGCCACGGAGCTTTTTGGGATTGGTACGGATGTTCATGGTCAGACCCCCGTCGAAGCAAGATGGACCGCGTTCTCGATGCGCTGATAACAGCCGCAGCGGCAGATGTTGCCCGCCATCGCTTCGCGTATCTGATCGTGGTTGGGTTTTGGATTGTCCATCAGCAGCGCGGCCGCCTGCATGATCTGGCCGACCTGGCAAAAGCCGCATTGCGGGACGTTGAGCTGGCGCCAGGCCTTCTGAACAGCGTGATCACCCGTCGGATGAAGGCCTTCGATCGTCGTGACCTCCCGATCGACCACGTCGGAAACCGACGTGATGCAGGCGCGTATCGCCTGCTTGTCGACGATCACGGTGCAGGCGCCGCAAAGCGCTTGGCCGCAGCCATATTTCGTGCCCGTCAGTCCGATTTCGTCGCGGAGGAACCAGAGTAGCGAAAGATCGGGGTCGCCATCCCAGTTCTTTTGCTGGCCGTTAATCTTCAAAGTAATCATGATCGATCCTCGCTCTTCGTAAGCTGGTGATGGTTAGCTCCGACGTGAGCGAAAAACGTTACGGCTGATCGCTCAACGCCGTCGCTTCGAAATTCCTTGCTGTCTTGCCTGGCTGGGATTTCTTCGAGCCATCCTCCTGATCATTATTATTTGCTGTTGTTCAGTAGGCCGCGCTTGGCGGATCGGCCGCCACAAGGCGTTCTATATTTGCGTCCGTATGTTTGGCGAAAGCGGGGCATCGGCAAAGAATTGCATTTGGTCAGTAGCGCTGACGCAGTGGCATAAGCAAAAGCAATTGTCGTCAAACTTGAACGTCGTTGTCAGGACAAACGTCGCCCGGCGCAGCACAGGCTTTCACCGTTTGCGCTTGAGAGGACATCGGCGTCCATCGGGCGCCTGGCGACGGTTCTTGCAGTTTTCGATCTTGGCCGTACGCGCAATAACGCACTGCACATCGCAGAAGTCTGGGCTGTTCTGCGAAATACGCATGATGCGCTCGTCCGCAGTTACGATCCCATGAAACGCAATGGACTCCCGTTATTGCTGGCTTTTATGAGAATCGCCAATGCACTGGAAGGCGCATTGCGCGAAAGACAAAGTTGTCGGTCGCCATTCTTTTGACCGAGTCCCTCCATCAGTTTGCGTGATGTGCAAATCCGATCAGGCCACAACGTCGATCACAAGCACAGACGCGGAACTCGCGACAGCGGTGTGTCAGAATCCGACGCGACGCGGGCTCATCCTGACGGCTCTCGCCACGGGAGCTTGCCTGGCGTCGTCCAGGTCCTCCGTTGCCGAGGAAGATTTGCCGGGCAGCGATGAGCGGCCTCAGAAAGCCGACGTGCTGGTTTTCGCCGAAGGGGAACATGCGGGCGAGGTGATCAAGCCGCAGGATCTGAACGCTGGTGGACCGCCGGTGCGGGCCTGGCCAAAGGATCCCAGGACATCGGTTGTCCGCAAGGGCTCGCGCCTGAACGAGGTGCTTGTCGTGAAACTGGATCCGGCTGAGCTGGATGAAGAGACGCGCTCGCGCGCTGCCGGCGGCGTCGTGGCCTATTCGGCCATCTGCGTCCACACGGGTTGTCCAATCACGGCATGGGTGAAGGCGACAAGCAGCGACAAGGATGTGTTCAAATGCGTTTGCCATAATTCGGAATATGACCCCAGGCAAAGCGCGCAAGTTATCTTCGGACCAGCGCCCCGGCGTCTGCCGGCGCTCCCGTTGGCGGCAGAAGACGGGCCACTGACGGTGGCCGCAACATTCGTTGGAAAGGTAGGTGCACAGCAGGCCAGGTGACGGCGGGCCGCCGTCGATCCACGACAATGAAAAACAGAATTCGTGAGATGAAAACAAAGGGGAGGTTGCGTTATGGCCTTGAAGCAATGGCTCTTGGCGGGTTTGCTCGCGTCCACCTGCCTCGTTCCGATCGCTGCCGCCGGCCCGATCGAGAACTACAGCCTGGTGACTGCCGATCGACTCAAGAATCCGGAACCTGGCAACTGGATGCATTATCGCCGGACCTATGACGGCCAGGGATACAGCCCGCTCGACCAGATCAACACCTCGAACGTGAAAAGCCTGACGCCGGTATGGACGTTCTCGACCGGTGTGGTCGAGGGACACGAGGCCCCCCCGATCATCAACAATGGCGTGATGTTCGTAGCAACGCCGTCGGGGCAGGTGATTGCGCTCAACGCCAAGACTGGTGACGAGTACTGGCGATACAAACGCCAGCTTCCCGACGACCTCTTTCAATTGCACCCGACCAACCGCGGCGTGGGACTGTGGCAGGACAAGCTCTACCTCGCCACGACGGACGACCATCTGGTAGCGCTCGACGCCAAGACCGGCAAAGTGGTCTGGGATACCAAGGTTCAGGACTACAAGAAGGGGCAGTATCTGACGCTGATGCCCCTGATCGTTGACGGCAAGGTGATCGTTGGCGGTTCCGGTGGCGAGCTCGGCGTGCGCGGTTACGTCGTTGCCTATGATGCCGACACGGGCAAGGAACTGTGGCGGACCTTCACCATTCCCGGCACGGGTGAGCCAGGTAACGAAACCTGGAAAGGCGACGACTGGAAAACGGGTGGCGGATCTGCCTGGATGACAGGCAACTACGATCCAGACACCAAGACAGTCTATTGGGGCACCGGCAACGCCGCACCTTGGCCGGGCGACACTCACCCCGGCGATAATCTTTACACAAGTTCAGTGCTCGCGCTCGATCCCGATAGCGGCAAGCTGAAAACTTACTTCCAGTACCATCAAAACGATTCCTGGGATTGGGACGAGGTGGACGCACCCATGCTGGTCGACCTGCAAAGGGATGGCCGCACGATCAAGAGTCTGATCCATCCGGGACGCAACGCGATTTTCTGGATACTGGAGCGCAAGCCGGACAGCATCAAATATGTGGCCGGCTGGCCTTTTGTTCATACCGACGTCTGGAAAGGCATTGAGCCCGAGACTGGCAAGCCGATTGTCGACCCGGCTCACAAGCCGATTATTGGCAAGCGGGTTGAATTCTGCCCATCCCTGTGGGGTGGCAAGGATTGGCCGTCGGCAGCGTATAGTCAGAAAACCGGATTGGTCTACGTTCCGGCCAACGAGAATTTCTGCGGCGGCTTCACCGGCGAGAAAGTGCCGTTGGTTGCCGGCCAGCTCTGGCTCGGAACCAAGCCCGAAGATATCGGCCTGACGCCTCGTCCCGGCGCTACCCACTTTGGCGAACTGCAGGCGTGGGATCCGGCCACGGGCAAGAAGGCCTGGTCACATAACTTTCCCAAGTCACAGCTGTTCGGTTCGGTGACCGCGACCGCAGGCGACCTCGTCCTTGTCGGCGGCACCAATGACCGGATGTTCCGCGCCTTCCATGCCAAGACCGGCGAACTGCTGTGGGAGCAAAAGACCAACTCCGGCATCATGGGCATGCCGATCGCCTATGAGGTGGACGGCACGCAGTATATCGCCGTCCAGTCGGGCTGGGGCGTAGACGCGCAGCGCATCCAGGATGCGTTGGTGGGCAAGGTCCCCGGCCTGGAGAATAACGTGCCGCAGGGCGGCGTCGTTTGGGTGTTCGCTGTCAAGAAGTGACTGCGAGGAAGCAGCATCAGGCGCCTGGCCGCTGCGGGTAGTGGCCAGGTGCCGATACGATCCAGGTAACGCGCGCTCGGACCATAATGTAGTCTGATCGCCGGAGCAGGACGCCTGCCACCGCTTCGCCTGCGGTGCGGGCTAAACACTCGCATTGTCGAGCAGCGCATCGGCGGAAGTCACGAGCTTCAAAGTCCGCAGCGAAAAGGTCGATCGCGTGTGCCGGATGTCTTGAATCCGGTGGAGCTTCTCCTGCAGAAAGCGCTCGTAGTGAGTAGTGTCGGCCGACGAGTTGCCGTACAGGCTCGAAAGGGGCGCGCAGTTCTCCTACGTCTATTCTGACCCCTTCCAGCGCCTCGGATTGAACGGTATCAAGAAGTCGCTCGGGCGGTGAGTTTTCGCGCTCGAAGCCAGCACGAGGTCGCCAAATGGCATTTGAGCTCTTCGAACTGACGGGCAAGAGAGCGCTCATCACCGGCTCTTCGCAAGGTATTGGCTTCGCGCTCGCGCAAGGTCTTGCCGAGCACGGTGCCGAAGTCACCCTGAACGGCCGTGACGCAGCCAAGCTTGATGCCGCAGCGGCGAGACTGGCGGCCGCCGGGCACAGAATATCGGTGGCCGGTTTCGACGTCACGCAAGCGCAAGCCGCCAAGGACGGTGTCGAGGCGATCGAGAAGAATTCCGGCGCGATCGATATCCTGATCAATAACGCCGGCATGCAGTTCCGCTCGCCGCTCGAGGACTTTCCCGTCGAGAAGTGGGAGCAACTGCTCGCCACCAATGTTTCGAGCGCGTTCTATGTCGGCCAAGCCGTCGCCCGTCACATGATCCCGCGCGGCCGGGGCAAGATCATCAACATCGCATCCGTGCAAAGCGAACTCGCGCGTGCCGGCATCGCGCCTTACACGGCCACGAAGGGCGCGATAAAGAACCTGACCCGCGGCATGTGCGCCGACTGGGCGAAACACGGTCTCCAGATCAATGCGATCGCGCCGGGCTACTTCAAGACCCCGCTCAACCAGGCGCTAGTCGACGATCCGGAATTTTCGAGCTGGCTCGAAAAGCGGACACCCGCGGCCCGCTGGGGCAATGTCGAGGAGTTGGTGGGGGCTGCGGTGTTCCTGTCCGGCAAGGCCTCGTCCTTTGTCAACGGCCATACGCTCTATGTCGATGGCGGGATCACCACCTGTCTCTAAAGGCTCGATCGCTGCTCCGAAGCTGGGCTGGTCAGATACAGTGCTGACCAAGCGGCATGAAGCCCTCGCTCTTGGAGCGGGGGAAGCGGCGGTTCAGGCGTCAACCGCAACCTTCAATGCCTCGGCCCGGATTTCCTCGACGAGCCGTTCCTTCAGCCTGACGAATTCAGGCGCGGTTTTGATCTTGTAGGATCGCGGATGAGGCAGGTCGATCGCGATCTCGGCCTTGATGCGACCGGGACGGGCGCTCATGACGACGACGCGGCTGCCGAGGAAAATCGCCTCCTCGATGTCATGGGTGACGAACAGCACGGTCTTCTGGTCGCGTTCCCAGATGCCGAGCAGCATTTCCTGCATCAGCACACGGGTTTGATTATCCAGCGCCCCGAACGGTTCGTCGAGCAACAGGATCTTGGGATCGTTGGCAAGCGCACGCGCGATCGCCGTGCGTTGCTGCATGCCGCCGGAGAGCTGCTTCGGCCAGTGGTTCTCAAAGCCGGACAAGCCGACCCGATGGATGAATCCATCGGCGATCCTGCCGCGATCCGCCTCGGATATCCCGCGCTCGCGCAGGCCGAACGCGATGTTTTCGCGCACCGTCAACCACGGGAACAGCGTGTACGATTGAAACACCATGCCGCGGTCGGCGCCGGGTCCCGTGACCTCGTGCCCGTCCAGAATGACGCGGCCGCTGGTCGGCCGGTCAAGCCCGGCGATGATCCGCAGCAGCGTGGATTTTCCGCAGCCCGACGGGCCGAGGATGGTGACGAAGTCGTTGTTGCCGACGCTGAGATTGGTCGGTTCCAGCGCCCGCGTCGGCGCATTGCCCTGGCGCGCAGGGAAAACGCGGGAGACCTGATCGATCTTCAGCTCGGTCATGCCAATTTCCACGGAAACAGCCAGGCGTTGAAGGCCTTGAACAGGAAGTCCGACACCAGACCGATCAACCCGATGACAATGATGCCGAAGATGATCTGGCCGGTGTTGAGCAGCGCCTGGCTGTCAGTGATCATGTGGCCGATGCCCGACGATGAACCGATCAGTTCGGCGACGATGACGTAGGTCCACGCCCAACCGAGGACGAGCCGAAGAATTTCTGCGATCTCGGGGGCGGATGAGGGCAGCAGCACGCGGCGGATGATGCCGCTGTCGCCGGCGCCCAGCGTGTAGGCTGCTTCAACGAGGTCGCGCCTTGTGTTGCCGACGTTCACGGCGATCATCAGGATAATCTGGAACACCGAGCCGATAAAGATAACCAGCAGCTTCTGCAGTTCGCCGATGCCCGCCCACAGGATCAACAGCGGGATGAAGGCCGAGGCGGGCAGATAGCGGGCGAACGAGACGAACGGCTCGAGAAAAGCCTCGATCGGCTTGTAGGCCCCCATCAGAACGCCGAGCGGCACCGCGATGAGAGCCGCCAGCACGAAGCCGCCGATAACCCGCCATATCGTCATGCCGATGTCGAACAGGAAGCCGTGCTTGGTCAGGAGTTCAAAGCCCTCCTGCAGCATGGTCAATGGGTTGGCGAGAAACGTCTTGGACACGTAGCCGCCAAAAGTTGCCCATGCCCACAGGGCGACAAACAGGACGAAGAACGCAAGGCCATAGGCTGCGCGTTGCTTCGACGTCACGGGATCTAGGGGACGCATCACAGGGCATGTTCCTCAAAGCGGTGCGCCGATCGCGGACAGTCCCGCTTCCAGATGTGTGGAAGCGGGACCAGCGCGGCGCCGAACGAACCTACTTGATGAAACTCGTGTCAACGAGGTCGTCGATTTTCGGAATCGATTTGATGATGCCGATCTCGAGCAACAGGTCTGCGGCTTCCTTGGTAAAGGCCTGGAATTCGCCCGCGAAGAACTTCTGGTTCGCGGCCTTGTCCTGCCAGCGCAGATATTTTGCCGAGTTGCCGAACTGCTCGCCGGACTGCTTCACGTCGGAACCCATGATCTCGTAGGATTTTGCCTGGTCCTTTTCGATCAGGGCGACTGCCTCGAAATAGCTGTCAGCCAGCGCTTTCGCGGCCTTCGGGTTTTCGGTCAGGAATTTCGGCGTGCAGCCGAACGTGTCCATGATCATCGGGTAGTCGAGCGTGGTGGCGATGATCTTCCCCTTGTCGGGTGCCGCGCGCACCGTCGAGAGGTAAGGCTCATAGGTCATGGCTGCATCGTTCTGACCGGCCACGAATGCCTGCGCGGCAGCAGCCGGCTCCAGGTTCACCACGGTCACGTCCTTGACCGAGAGACCGTTCTTCTTGAGCATCCAGGCCAGCGTGAAATAGGGCGCGGTGCCGGGCGCGGACGCGGCGACCGTCTTGCCCTTCAGATCCTTGATCGACGCGACATCGTTTCGCGTGGCCATGCCGTCGGCGCCGTAGCTCTTGTCGAGCTGGAAGATCTGCTTGGTCGCCACACCGTTGGCATTCCAGGAAATCCAGGTTTCGACCGTGGTCGCCGCACACTGGATGTCGCCGGATGCAACGGCCAGATGGCGGTCCTTCTGCGGGATCTTCTTGATCGTCACATCGAGGCCGTTCTTCTTGAAGATGCCCGCCTGGTTTGCCAGCGTAAGCGGCGCAAACCCGGTCCATCCCGAAATCCCGATGCCGACCTTGACGTCTTGTGCGACGGCTGGCGCGGACACCAGAAGAGCGGCGGTTGCGGCGAATATTCTATAACTAAGCATGACTGTCTTCCTTCTGCCGGTTTATCGATTGGATCCTGTTCGCCCTACTGCTTCATAAATCGCTGCATAAATTGTGCCGGGCTCTATTTGCATTGATATCCCTCTCAGCCGCCTTTGAAGCGGGCAACCAGTTTGTGGGACTCGCCCGGATAGACGAGGCGCACGGCAGTCAGCGTCCGCGCGCTGCGCCAGGTGTGCCGGTCGATCACGAGGCAAGGTGCGCCGATCGCAATGTCCAGTGCTGTTGCGGTCTCCTCGTCCGCCACGATCGCGCTGATCGAATGCTCGGCCTCCGTCCACGGGACGTGATGGAGCAACCACGTGCCGGGCGGTTCGATTGCAAAATCCGCCCTGGCGGCTTCCGGCACCGCGTCGAGATCGATCAGCCTGTCTTCGATCGCGAACGGCACGCCATCGGCGCTGTGGCGGCATGAGATCGCGATCACCTTGCCGGTTTTCCGTACCCCAAGACGGGCACGGTCGGCGGCGTTGGCCGCTCGGCGCGAGCACCGGATCAACTGATAGCCGTAGCTGCGGCCGAGCGCGGTGATCTCCGCGCGGATGTCTGGAATCGTGAGAACTGCTGACAGGAATTTAGGACGGCGCACAAATGTGCCGGCGCGGCGCCTCCGCTCGATGAGATCGGCTTGCGCCAGCTCTGACAGCGCCTTGCTCACAGTCATTCGCGAGCATCCATAGCGCGTCATCAACTGGTGCTCGAACGGGATGCGATGACCCGGCGGCCATTCGCCGGTCAGGATGCGGCGCTCGATGTCGAGCCGGATCTGCTTGTAAAGCGTTGGCGTGTCGGCTGCCGGGAGTTTGTCGCGATCCGTGGAGAGGCTCATGCCACCAGCCTCCGCACGGCTGCGTTGAATTTGTCGCGCGCCTTTTGACGGAGCCGGTGGCGTCCACCTTCGACGACCTTGTTTCCGCCCGCCCAAACACATGCGACGGCACCCGAGCCGGCTGCGAAAATCCAGCCGTCGAGGATGGCATCCCCGCGGCGCCCGGCGAGCGAGGGATGCGTGGTGTCGAAGGTCACGATATCAGCGCGTGCACCTGGCTGGAGTCCGACAATCGGCTGCACGAGGGCCTGGGCGCCGCCGGCCAGCGCAGCGTCGAATAGCGCACGGCCGGTCGAAATGCCGGGACCGCCCGACAACACATTACGCTCCCGATGCTTTAACCGCTGGCCATATTCGAGCTGACGCAGTTCGTCGGCTACGCCGACCAGCACATTGGAGTCCGTGCCGACGCCGAACCGGCCGCCGGCGTCAAGGAATTCGCGGGTCGGAAAAATGCCGTCGCCGAGGCTCGCTTCGGTAACCGGGCAGAGCCCTGCGACGGCGCCGCTCCTGGCAAGCGCGGCGATCTCTGTCGCGGTGGAATGGGTCGCATGGATCAGGCACCAGCGCCGATCGACAGGCGCATGTTCGAGCAGCCAATCAACCGGCCGCCGGCCAGACCAGGCGATGCATTCCTCGACTTCCCTGATCTGTTCGGCGGCATGGATATGAACCGGCCCGGCTTCGGCGAGTGGCACGATCGCCGCCAGTTCGTCCGGAGTCACGGCCCGCAGGCTGTGCGGAGCGACACCGACATTGGCCCCGGGCAACGCGCGGACGACCGCCTGTGTGGCGGCAGTCAGCTTGGCGAACTGGTCGATCGAGCAGATGAACCGGCGCTGGCCGGCATGTGGTGCGGCTCCGCCAAAGGAGCTGTGCGCGTAGAAACTCGGCAGCAATGTGAGGCCGATGCCGGTGAGCTCGGCGGCCCGCGCAATTCGCGTCGCCATCTCGGCAGGATTGGCGTAGGGCGTGCCATCATGGTCGTGATGGAGATAGTGGAATTCCCCGACGCGCGTATAACCTTGCTCGAGCATCTCGACATAGAGCAGCGTTGCGACGGCTTCCGTGTCTTCGGGGGCCATGTCCAGCGCAAAACGATACATCGTCTCGCGCCACGTCCAGAACGTATCGGCGGTGTTGCCGCGTGTTTCGGCGAGGCCAGCCATGCCGCGCTGGAACGCGTGACTATGCAGGCTCGCTATTCCCGGGATGGCCAACTGGTGGCGTTCATCGTGAGTTCCCGGCGCCGCACCGGCAGTCACCTTCGTGATGGTCCTATCGGTCACAACCACCTGCACGTCGTCAGCCCACCCGGAGGGAAGCAGCGCTGATCCGAAATGCAGAGTGGACATGTTTCCAAACCGGGTGGACAGAACACCGACACGGGAATATGTATAGACATATTGATACCCCCGTCAAGTTTCTGCCCTTGAGGGAAATGCTGCATGGCCGAGCGCTTTGATCGTATCTGGCATAACGCCCGGCTCGCCACCGTTCGGGGGGATCTGCCCGACCTCGGCGTGATCGAGCGTGGCGTGATTGCCGCACGGGAGGGGCGCATCGCTTTTGCGGGCAGCCACTCCGACTTTCCATCTGACGCCGATGCTGCCGAACGGATCGATTGCGGCGGGCGGTGGATCACGCCCGGACTGGTCGATTGTCATACCCATTTGGTTTTCGGTGGAAACCGCGCCCACGAGTTCGAGCTGCGGCTAAAGGGAGCAAGCTACGAAGAAATCGCGCGGGCGGGTGGCGGCATTGTCTCGACGGTCGCGGCGACGCGGGCATCCAGTGAGGCTGAACTCGTTGCCGGCGCGCTGCCGCGGCTGGACGCTTTGATCGCCGAGGGCGCCACCACGGTCGAGATCAAATCCGGCTATGGGCTGAATACGGAAACCGAGATGCGACAATTGTCGGCCGCGCGCTCGGTGGGCCGCAACCGGCCGGTCGGCATCCGGACGACATTTCTTGGCGCGCATGCGCTGCCGCCGGAAGCCGATGGCGACAAGGATCGATACATCGAGCTCGTGTGCCGCGAGATGCTCCCGGCGGTGGTGCAGGCCGGCCTTGCAGACGTCGTCGACGCCTTCATGGAAGGCATCGCGTTTTCGAAAGATCAAACGGCGCGCGTCTTTCGAGCGGCAAAGGCGCTTGGGCTGCCGGTCAAATTGCACGCGGATCAATTGTCGAACCTCGGCGGAGCGGCGCTGGCTTCGGAATTCTCCGCTTTGTCCGCGGATCATCTGGAGCACACGGATGAGGCCGGTGTTGCCGCCATGGCGCGGGCGGGCACGGTAGCCGTGCTGCTGCCGGGCGCGTTCTATTTCATTCGCGAGACGATGAAGCCACCGGTCGAACTGTTCCGTGCCCACGGCGTGAACATGGCGCTCGCGACCGACTGCAATCCCGGCAGCTCGCCGCTGACGTCGCTTCTGCTGGCGATGAATATGGGCGCGACTCTGTTCCGGATGACCGTTGCCGAGTGCCTCGCCGGCGTGACGCGGGAAGGTGCGCGCGCGCTGGGTATTCTTGGCGAGACCGGCACGCTCGAGGCCGGCAAACGGTGCGATCTTGCGATCTGGGATATCGAGCGCCCCGCCGAGCTGATCTACCGGATGGGCTTCAACCCGTTGCACCGCAGGGTGTGGAGGGGGCGATGAGCGACCGGGACGCATCCATTGTCGTTTCGCCGGGGAGGGTCAACCTCGACGAATTAGCGCAAATACTCGCAGGCGCGGCCATTGTGCTCGATCCGGTATTCTGGCCGCGCGTGGAGGCAGCATCGGCCATTGTTGCGGAGGCCGCGCATTCGGACGTTCCAGCTTACGGAATAAATACAGGATTCGGAAAACTGGCGTCGAAACGCATTCCGCCGGATCAGACAACGCTGCTCCAGCGCAATCTCATTGTATCGCATTGCTGCGGGGCAGGGGCTCCGACACCTGAACCGATCGTGCGTCTGATGATGGCGCTGAAGATCGTCTCATTGGGGCGAGGCGCGTCGGGCGTGCGCCGCGAAATCATCGAGCAACTTCAGGCCATGCTGGCGCGGGGCATTTGTCCGCTGGTGCCGCAGCAGGGATCGGTGGGAGCGTCCGGTGATCTGGCGCCGCTGGCGCATATGACCGCCGTCATGATCGGCGAAGGGCAGGCGCTTGTCGACGGCAAGATCGTACCGGGCCTTGATGCGCTGACTGCCGCCGGTCTCGCGCCGTTGACGCTCGGGCCGAAGGAAGGCCTCGCGTTGATCAACGGTACGCAGTTTTCGACGGCCTATGCCATTTCCGGCTTGTTGCGCGCCCATGGCCTTCTTTGCGCGACGCTGGTGACAGGTGCCTTGTCGGTCGATGCGGCCATGGCTTCGACGGCGCCGTTCCGCCCGGAGATCCAGCAACTGCGGGGGCATGACGGGCAAATCGCGGCCGGTGTCGCCCTGACGGCGCTGCTGGAAGGCAGCGACATCCGCATGTCGCATCTCGAAGGCGACCAGCGCGTGCAGGATCCCTATTGCCTGCGCTGTCAGCCGCAGGTGGCCGGTGCTGCGCTTGACCTATTGATGCAAGCCGCCCGCACGCTGACGATCGAGGCCAACGCGGTAACGGATAACCCGCTGGTGCTGGTTGAGAGCGGCGAGATCGTCTCGGGTGGAAATTTTCACGCCGAGCCGGTCGCATTCGCAGCCGATCAGATCGCATTGGCGCTGTCCGAGATCGGCGCGATCAGCGAGCGGCGCATCGCCACGCTGGTCGATCCCGCGCTGAACTTCGGCCTGCCGCCGTTCCTGACGCCTGATCCCGGCCTCAACTCCGGTTTCATGATTGCGGAGGTGACGGCGGCAGCCCTCTATGCCGAGAACAAGCAGCGCGCCGCGGCCTGCTCGATCGATTCGACGCCGACCAGCGCCAACCAGGAAGATCACGTTTCGATGGCCGCGCACGCTGCGCGCCGTTTGTCTGATATGGCGGACAACCTTGCCGCCATTCTCGGCATCGAACTGCTGGTTGCGGCGCAAGGCATCGGGCTGCGCGCGCCACATACGACCAGCCCAGCGCTTGCGGCGGTCATTGCGGTGTTGCGCGAGCAGGTGCCGGCGCTAGGCGGCGATCGCTATATGGCCGACGATCTCGCAAAGGCAACGGCGCTGGTCGCAGCCGGCGCATTGCCGGCCGCCGCGATGTCGGTGCTCAAGAACAATCCGTTTCCAAACCTTGCCGAGAGAGGTCACCTGTCATGAACCGCCGACTGGACAACGAGCGTACGATCCGCGCGCCCCGCGGGTCCGAGATCAGCGCCAAGAGCTGGTTGACGGAAGCGCCGCTCCGAATGCTGATGAACAATCTCGATCCCGACGTTGCCGAACGGCCGAGCGAACTCGTCGTCTATGGCGGAATCGGCCGCGCCGCTCGCGACTGGGAGAGTTTCGACCGCATCGTTGCCTCATTGCGCAAGCTCGATGCCGACCAGACGCTGGTGGTCCAGTCGGGCAAGCCGGTTGGAATTTTCCGTACCCACCCCGATGCGCCGCGCGTGCTGATCGCGAATTCGAACCTGGTGCCGCATTGGGCAACGCTCGATCACTTCAACGAACTGGACAGGCAGGGGTTGATGATGTTCGGGCAGATGACGGCCGGATCGTGGATCTACATTGGCAGTCAGGGCATCGTGCAGGGGACCTATGAAACGTTTGTTGAGGTGGGGCGGCGTCATTACGGCGGCAGCCTGGCGGGCAAGTGGATCCTGACGGCGGGTCTCGGCGGCATGGGCGGTGCGCAGCCGCTTGCGGCGACCATGGCCGGGGCGTCGATGCTTGCGATCGAATGCCAGCCGAGCCGCATCGAGATGCGGTTGCGCACCGGTTATCTCGACCGGCAGGCAGGCACGCTTGATGAGGCGCTCGCGATCATGGCGCAGGCGGCGGAGAGCAAGCAGCCGGTCTCGGTCGGTCTGCTCGGCAATGCCGCCGATATTTTTCCCGAACTGGTGCGCCGCGGCGTAAAGCCGGACATTGTCACCGACCAGACCAGCGCGCACGATCCGATCAACGGTTACCTGCCGAAAGGATGGACACTCGCGGAGTGGGATTCCCGACGTGCGGCTGATCCGAAAGCGGTCGAAGTCGCGGCCAAGACCTCGATGGTCGGTCACGTCCAGGCCATGCTGGATTTCCACGCTCAAGGCATTCCCACGCTCGACTATGGCAACAACATCCGCCAGATGGCCAAGGACATGGGGTTGAAAAACGCGTTCGACTTCCCAGGCTTCGTTCCTGCCTACATCCGTCCGCTGTTCTGCCGCGGCGTCGGGCCATTCCGGTGGGCGGCGCTCTCAGGAGACCCCGACGATATCTTTCGGACTGACGCCAAGGTCAAGGAACTGATGCCCGACGACAAGCATCTTCACAACTGGCTCGACATGGCCCGAGCGCGGATCAAGTTCCAGGGGTTGCCGGCGCGGATCTGCTGGGTCGGCCTTGGCGATCGTCACCGGCTGGGTCTGGCGTTCAATGAAATGGTGGCGCGCGGCGAACTGAAGGCGCCGATCGTCATCGGCCGCGATCATCTCGACAGCGGCTCGGTTGCGAGCCCGAACCGCGAAACCGAAGCGATGCGCGACGGTTCGGATGCGGTGTCCGACTGGCCGCTGCTCAATGCGCTGCTCAACTGTGCCAGCGGGGCGACGTGGGTCTCGCTGCATCATGGCGGAGGCGTCGGGATCGGCTATTCGCAGCACGCCGGCATGGTGATTGTCGCCGACGGAACGCCGGAGGCTGCGCGCCGCATCGAACGGGTGCTTTGGAACGATCCGGCGACAGGGGTCATGCGTCATGCCGACGCGGGTTATGAAAGTGCGATCGAGTGCGCCCGGGCCAATGGGCTCGATCTGCCTAGTCTGGCACCGTAGCTTGCTGATCTACTTCGTGCCGTAGGCACGGTCACCCGCGTCGCCGAGACCCGGCACAATATAGGCGTTGCCGTCCAGCCCCTGGTCGATCGCCGCCAGCCAGATCGGAACATCCGGGTGAATGCCGCGCATGCGCTCAACGCCTTCCGGCGCGCCGATCAGGCAGACCAGTCGAATGTCGTTCGCGCCGCGCTCCTTCAGCCGGTCGACCGCGGCGACGGCGGAGTTCGCCGTTGCCAGCACCGGCGAGATCACGATCACCAGCCGCTCGTGCAGATCGCTCGGCGCCTTGAAGAAATATTCCACGGCGGTGAAGGTTTCCGGTTCGCGATAAAGACCGATATGCGCGATCCGTGCGGTTGGCACCAGATCGAGCATGCCTTCCGCGAAGGTCACGCCGGCACGCAGCACCGGCGCGAACACCAGCTTCTTGCCCGCGATCTGTGGCGACTTCATTTGCGCGAGCGGCGTTTCGATTTCGATATCAGCCAGCGGCAGGTCACGGGTGACCTCGTAACAAAGCAGCATCCCGATCTCCTTGAGGAGTTCGCGAAATGATTTGGTTGAAATGTCCTTCTTCCGCAGCAGCGTCAGCTTGTGCTGCACCAGCGGGTGATTAACGATCGTAACGCCGTCCATGTCTGTGACCTCGGATCTAGAAAACCGTGCCGTCGCTGACGACTTTCACCGGAGGCGACGCGTCGGCGCGGCGTTCGCGTGCCAGTCGTCGGCCCGCAGCCCACGTGCCGCCCTCGAGAATTTTCGCCAGCGGCATCGATGTGGCATCGCGTCCAAGCCGGTGCCGCAAACCATCAGCAATGCGGTCGAGTAGCGCCACCGTCAGCGCACGCCATTCCACGACAAGCGGTGACGCGACCTCATGCTCTCGCTGCGCATCTTCTGCATCGCGAAACGCGAGCACGCCGGTATCGACGAACAGCCCGCCATTGCGATATTCGGCAAGGCCGGTGAGGCCGTCGATATCGGTCACGATGATGCCGGATGTTTGCAGCGGCTCGATGAGAGAATAGGCCAGCCATTGCGAGAGCTTGTGCAGCGGCACCAGGCCACTGGTCGCATCCGCGGTCGTCAATGCCGGATGCCGCCAGCAGTCGCCAAGCGCGATGCCTCCCAGCGTCAGCCGCGATGGCCAGATCGGCCCGAGTTGTTGCAGCAGTTCTGTTAAAATCGCAGGCGCGGGCAGCTTTCCACCATCTGCCAGCATCGTAAGCCGGTCGAACAGGCCGCCGGGCCGCGGCGTGTCGCGGCTGCCGAATATTTCCGGTTTCGAAGCCACCAGCCGACCCAGGCGACGTAACAGGTCGGCGCGGCCGTCCATCCCGACCAGCGGATTGGCATCCGAGACCTGCATGCCGCGCTCGAGGTCGGTACCGCCAAAATTCGCCAGCGCGTCGGCGTCGACGCGCAAGGGCTCGAGGGGACTAGCCGAGAATGCACCGGCCGTGAACATCGCAAGGCTGGCCAGCCCCAATCCTTCCGAACGGCCGATCGCCGATCCGGTTTCTGGATCGTGGTAGCGCCAGGATGGACCGGCGCCGGCATCGAGGAAGACGCTGACGATGGCCAGATCGAATTCGGCCCGGGCGCGGGCCGCGCGATCGGGCCAGCCGGCCCGGTTGGCGACTGCAGCCCAACGATCATCCCCATTGGTGACGAAGTGCCGCCAGCGCGAATGAAACGGCACGTCTAACGACGGATAGGCCTTGCGCGTCGTTTCCAGCACCAGATCGACTGCGCCGTCCATGCGGTCGAGGTCGATGCGGAAGTTCGGAAGCCTGCCTTCAAGGCCGATCGCGAGCATGCGATGTGCGCGCTCGCGGACCGCCTTCGCACTCAACAACGTCAAAGCGGCTGACGTCTCCGGATTTGCAAGGGACAAGGCCGCCGCCTCTCTCAATATTTTTCGAGCGAACGGCCGACCGGGTTGTCCGGGTCCTGCTGCGGCTCGGGCGTGTAGTAACCCGCGGCCTTCTTTGCCGCGATTTCCACATGCGCGTCGGCCGGGATCATGTCGTCGGGGATAGGCACGCGTTCGCCGATTTCGATGCCCTGGCCAGTCAGCGCATCGTGCTTCATGTCGCTCATGGAAACGAAGCGGTCGATTCGCCTGAGGCCGAGCCAGTGCACCGCGTCCGGCATCAGTTGCTGGAATCTGGCGTCCTGCACGCCGGCGACACATTCGGTGCGCTCGAAATACTGGGCCGCGGCATCGCCGCCTTCCTGACGCTTGCGGGCGTTGTAGACGAGAAACTTCGTGACCTCGCCGAGCGCACGGCCTTCCTTGCGATTGTAGATGATGATGCCGAGGCCGCCGCTTTGGCCTGCGCGCGCGCATTCCTCGATGCCGTGAATCAAATATGGACGGCAGGTGCAGATGTCGGAACCAAACACGTCGGAGCCGTTGCATTCGTCATGCACACGGCAGGTTATCCTGGTGCTGTGGTCCGGCAGTTTGGTAACGTCGCCGAACAGATAGGCTGTCGTGCCGCCGATCGGCGGCAGAAAGACCTGCAGGTCGGGCCGAGTCACCAGTTCCGGAAACATGCCTGCGGTTTGCTCGAACAATTGCCGGCGCAGATTGTTCTCGGTGGTGGCGAAGCGCGCCGCCAGGCCGGGCAGATGCCAGACCGGGTCGATCGCAATTTTGACCACGGAGACGCTGCCGTTCTTGTGCACGACATCGCCATCCTGCTTGAGTCGTCCGGCTTCGACCGCGGCCTGCAGTTCGGGCAGATCGAGACGAGCGCGCGTGATGGCAATGCTTGGACGGATGTCGACGCCTTCGGCGATCTCGTTTGCGAAGTTTTCCGCGGCGAGATGTCCCCATGGATCGAGCGAGACAATCCGCTGCGGCTCGGCCCATTGCGGAAACGGCCCGATGGTTTCGGCAGGATGGGTATTGGTGAGATCCGGGCGGCGGACGGGGTCGAGCGCGCCGGATGAAACGGCGAGTGCGCGATAGACCGAATAGGAGCCGCCATGCGTGCCGATCACATTGCGGTCCTGCGGGCGCGAAACCGTGCCAATCACCGGTCCGCGTTCGCGCGCACTGGGTGCGCCCCAGGTGATCGGAAATTTAAGCTTGGCACCCGGTGCCGGGTGCGACGTAATGCGAATATGATCAATCCGATTGGAACGAGTCATCGCCACGAACCCTGAAACGGCGACGGCCCGCCTGGATAGACGGGCCTGGTCACCAACAATAAAATCAGCAGCGGTTGCAGCTGAGAGAGCAGTATAATCAGATTTGGACCGAACACAACGGCGATTTGAACGCGGTCACCGCTGGGCCGCATCGGCCGTTAACCCTTTTTGCGCAGGGGGCGCTGCTGGTTCTAGCGCCGCCGCGGATGGTAGCTGAAAACGAGATCGAGAAGCGGGACCACATCCTTCGTGCGACTGACACGCTCGATCGAGCACGATCGCGCGGCCCCGCACCACGACTGTCGCTTCGTTGCGTTCGCGGTCGTCGCCGCATCAAAGCTGCCGGTCGCGGGTGGCGAGCAGAAACGCAGAACTGACGTGCGTTGCGCGGACTGTTTGCGGAATTGACTTCGTGTGAACCAAAACTTTAACTGCTGACTTCGAATGAGCCCGACAGGACTCTGAGCTCCGCAGGCTGCTTCATTTTCATGCAAGCGCCGCCTTAAATGGAAGCATCCAGAAAGTTATCCATGCGCGTCATCAATGTTGCCGCCGCCCAGTTGGGCCCGATCCAGAAAGCCGACAGCCGCGAAGCCGTCGTCAAGCGCATGATCGCGCTGATGGATGAAGCCAAGGCGAGGGGTGCCGATCTGATCGTCTATCCGGAGCTCGCCCTCACCACGTTCTTTCCGCGCTGGTACATGGAGGATCAGGCCGAGGTCGACACCTGGTTCGAGCGCGAGATGCCGAATGCGGCGACAAGGCCATTGTTTGAGCGGGCTGCCCATCACCAGATTGCAATGAATTTTGGTTATGCCGAACTGACGCCGGATGGGCATCATTTCAACACCTGCATCCTCACCGACAAGTCCGCAAAAATTGTCGGCAAGTACCGCAAGATTCATCTGCCCGGTCATTCGGAGTTCGATACGGAACGCGCGTTCCAGCATCTGGAGAAGCGCTACTTCGAGCCGGGCGATCTCGGTTTCAATGTCTGGCGCGCGCTCGGCGGCATCTTCGGCATGGCGGTCTGCAACGACCGGCGCTGGCCGGAGACCTATCGCGTGATGGGCCTGCAAGGCGTCGAGATGGTGCTGATCGGCTACAACACGCCCTCGATCAATGCCGAGAAGAGCGAGGAGGGGCCCGAGAAGCGGCTGTTCCACAACCGGCTCTCCGCGCAGGCCGGCGCCTACCAGAACTCGACCTGGGTCGTGTGCGTCGCCAAGGCCGGCGTCGAGGATGGCCACCCCTTGATCGGCGGCAGCCTGATCGTCGATCCCGACGGCGAGATCGTCGTCGAGGCCAGGACCGAAGAGGACGAACTGCTGGTTCACCCCTGCGATCTCGACGCCACCATCTTCGGCAAGAACACGATCTTCAATTTCGCGCTCCACCGCCGCATCGAGCACTATGGCCTGATCACCAGCCGCACCGGCGCGGTGCCGCCTCCGGAAAACTAGATGTCCGGCATCTCCTTCCGCGAACTTGATCCGCACGACCGGTACAAGCTGCTGTGCGGGGTCGTCGTGCCGCGGCCGATCGCGCTGGTCACGACGCTCGACGAGAATGGTAACGTCAACGCTGCGCCGTTCAGCTTCTTCAACGTCTTCTCCGAGGACCCGCCGCTCCTGGTGCTCGGCTTGCAGCACAAACCCGATTTCAGCCCAAAGGACACCACGCGCAACATCCACCGCAGCGGACAGTTCGTCGTGCATCTGGTGGACGAGGCGCTGGCGGCAGCGATGAACGACTGCGCGATCGATTTTCCCTCCGGCGACAGCGAAGTGGAGGCGACGGGCCTAAAGACATTGCCGTCGATCGATGTCGACGTGCCTCGATTGGCCGCCGCACCTTTCGCGCTCGAGTGCCGGCAGCATGTCGCGCTGGCCTTCGGGCCCGGCCGTGAGCTTCTTGTCGGCGAGGTGCTGCGCCTGCACGCACGCGAGGGCCTGATCGACCAGGAAAGGATGTATGTCGATTTCGATGCCTACCGGCCGATCGGGCGCCTGTTCGGCAATCTCTACGCCGCCCAGCGCGACACCTTCGCGCTGGCGCGCGAAAGCCACGCGCAGTGGCTTGCGCGCAACGGAGCGGCCGAAACGTCCGACCAAAGTCAGTGATGCGAGAACTGCACGGTGCCCAGCGCCATGGTCACGGCCGCCTGGGTCGGGTCGATCACGGGAATCCCGAGCGCCTGCTCCAGCGGCCGGCGATGACGCGCCATGCCGGCACAGCCCATCACGATGGCGCCGGATCCGTCTTCGTCCTTGAGCGCGCGCCCGACCTCGATCATCTTGGCGAGCGTTCCTTCGCCCGACGCGGTCTCCGCCACGCTCATGTTGAGTGGCCGTTCCCTGGTCAGGCGATCCATCAGGCCCATCTGCCTGAGGTAGCGGACATGACGGCGGATCGAGCGCTGCGCGATCGCAATGACGCCGAAGGTTTCAGCGCGCGCCAGCGCCGTCAGCACGCCGCATTCGGCGATGCCGAACACCGGCCGGTCGGTGGCTTCGCGGCAGACATGCAGGCCCGGATCGCTGTAGCAGGCAATGACGAAGGCAGCCGAATGATTGTCGCCTTCGACGAGGCGGCGCAGCGGCATCGCCACGCCATCGACGTCGGCCTGGCTCTCGATCCCGTAAGGGCCTTCAGCCAGCGTCTCGCAAACGATCTCCGGTCCGCCTTCAAAGTCGAGCGGCTTCAAGGCTTGCTCCAGCCCTTGGGTGACGAGCTGGTTGGAGTTGGGATTGATGACGAGAATGCGTGGCCGGGACATGGTATTTTCCTGCGGGATGACGCGTCGGTCGATACGGCGAGACCGGCGCGCAACAAGACGACAATGGAAGCAATGACCATGCCATCCAGTAATGCATGGTCCACTGTCTGCTGCGAAAGCGCAAGGGAGTGTAGCGGCACGATCTGTGCTTTTGTGCAGTCAATGCTAGTGTCCGGTGAATGCAAGAACTTGGAATTCAGGACTCAATAGTTGGGGAGTTTGCCATGACCGAGCCCGCCTACGACCTTCTCATTCGCGGCGGACGCGTCGCGACCGTGAGCGATGTATTCGAGGCCGATGTCGCCATTTCCGGCGAGACGATCGCAGCCGTCGGTCGCGGGCTGCCGGCCGCGCGGCGGGAGATCGACGCGCGGGGCAAGCTGGTGCTGCCCGGTGGTGTCGACAGCCACGCTCATATCGAGCAGCTGTCGGCCGCCGGCATCGTGAACGCCGATACGTTCGAAAGCGCGACCGTCTCGGCGGCCTTCGGCGGCACCACCACCGTAATCCCGTTCGCGGCCCAACACGTCGGCATGAAACTGCCGCAGGTGCTGGAGGAGTATCATGCGCTCGCGAAAAAGGGCGCGGTGATCGACTATGCCTTTCACATGATCATCGCCGATCCGACCAGGGAGACACTGGAGAAAGATCTGCCGGCGTTGATCAAGCAGGGCCATGGCTCGATCAAGATCTTCATGACCTACGATCGCCTGAAAATCGACGACGAACCGCTTCTCGACATTCTGCTTGCGGCGCGCGACGGCGGCGCAATGCTCTGTGCGCACGCCGAGAACCACGGCATCATCTCCTGGATGGTGAAGCGGTTGCTGGCGCGCGGCTATACCGATCCCAAATATCACGCCATCAGCCATGCCCGCGTCTCGGAGGCCGAAGCCTTCAACCGGCTGATCGGCATGGCTGCGCTGATCGACCAGCCGATCATGATCTTTCACGTGTCGACGGCCGAAGGCACCAGGGTGATCCGCGATGCGCGCGGGCAGGGGCTGAAGGTGTTCGCGGAAACCTGCCCGCAATATCTCTTTCTCACCGCCGACGATCTCGACAAGCCCGGCGTGGAAGGCGCCAAATGGATGTGCAGCCCGCCGCCGCGCCGCGTCGCCGACCAGGAAGCGTTGTGGCAGGCGCTGGCGCTCGGCGATCTCCAGACCGTTTCGTCCGATCACGCGCCGTACCGGTTCGATGAGACCGGAAAATTGCGCGCCGGCCCCAATCCCAATTTCAAGCAAGTGGCGAATGGTCTGCCGGGCCTCGAAGTCCGCTTGCCGCTGCTGTTCGACGCCATGGTGTCCGGGGGCCGCCTGGGGCTCGAAAAATTCGTCGAACTGACCGCGACCGCACCGGCAAAGATCTATAATCTGCATCCGCGCAAAGGCTCGATCGCGGTTGGCGCCGATGCGGATATTGCGATCTGGGACCCGCAGCGCGAGGTCACGTTGAGCGACGCGATGATGCACGATCTCGCCGGTTACACGCCTTTCGTCGGCCGCAAGCTGCGCGGCTGGCCGGTTACGGTGCTATCGCGCGGGCGCGTCATCGTGGCGGACGGCAAACGTTCGGTCGAAGCAGGCTCCGGGCGTTTCCTGCCGCGCACGGGAGGCGAGGCTGCGAAGCCGACGGGTCGATTGGTCTCGGATATGGACCCGGAACGGAATTTCGGCGCGACCCTGTTGTGATCCACCCGCCGCAATATCGGATTGAGCAATGAGAATCCTTGTGTTCGGCGGCACCGGTTTCGTCGGGCTCAATATCGCCGCGGCACTGCTGACGCGCGGCCATACGGTGACGCTGTTCGACCGCGCGGGCTTGCCAGCTGACGCAAGGAAAGATTTTGCTTCTCACGGCGATCGACTGACGGCTATCCACGGCGATGTCACGGATCATCAAGCCGTGGAAGCGGTTGTCGCTACGGGTTATGACGCCATCATTCTGGGGGCCGCGATCACTGCCGGACCGGAGCGTGAGGCGCGCGATCCCGAGACCATTTTGCGGGTAAACCTGCTGACTCAGACGCCGATCCTGATCGCGGCGCGAAGCAGCGGCGTGAGACGCATCATCAATCTGTCGTCCGCGGCAGCCTACGGCGCGAGCGCATTCCGCAACGTGCTGCTCGATGAAGAAACTCCCTGCGATCCGGCCTCACTCTATGCCATCACCAAATTCGCGTCCGAGAAGGTCGCTGCGCGCCTGGCCGGTCTCTGGCAACAGGGGATCATCAGCGTACGGCTGAGCGCCGTATTCGGGCCCTGGGAGCGGAGCAACGAGGTGCGCGACACGCCAAGCCCGCAGGCGCAGATTCTGGCCGCGATGCAAGACGGGCGCGAGGCCGTTCTGTCGCGTCCGGGCGTCAGGGACTGGATCTATGCGGTGGATGTCGCGGAGGCCGTGACATTGTTGATCGAGGCCGCGAAGCCAGAACATCAGCTCTATAACATTTCAACCGGCGTGGAATGGTCGGCGCTGCAATGGGGCCAGGAGTTTGCCGCCCTGCATCCCGGCTTCGTTTGTCGGCTGACTGATGCGAGGGAGGCGGCGACGATCGACCTGCATAGTCCGGCGGACCGGGCACCACTGTCGATTGCGCGCATGGCGGAGGAGTTCGGCTGGCGTGCGCGGTTCGGCTGCGCGGAGTCAGCTGCCGATCTGAGCCGCTGGTGGACTGAGCACCGAGGGGAAGCCTGACATGCGACTAACAGGGCGGACCGCGATCGTGACCGGCGCCGGCTCCGGCATCGGCCGGGCCAGCGCAGTGCTGTTTGCGAAACAAGGCGCCTTTGTTGCGCTGGTCGATCGTGACCGCGCAGGCTTGCAGGAGACGCTGGCGGCGATCGACGGCGCGAAGGGCGAAGCATCGCTCCACGTCGGTGATGTCGGCGAGGCCGATTTTGCGAAAGATACCGTGGGCGATGTCATGGCGCGGCGCGGCCGCCTTGATGTGCTGATGGCTGCTGCCGGCTTTTCCTGCGGGGGGACGGTGCTGACCACCGATCCCGCCGATTGGGATGCGGTGTTCCGCACCAATGTTGGCGGCACCTGGCTTTGGTCGCGCGCCGCGGTGCCCGAGATGCAGCGGCAGGGCCGCGGCTCGATCATTACGCTCGCATCGCAACTAGCAATCGCCGGCGGCAAGGGCAACAGCGCCTATATCGCCGCGAAGGGCGCGATCATCAGCCTGACCCGGACAATGGCGCTCGACTTCGCGACCGACGGCATCCGCGTCAATGCGATTGCGCCGGGTGCCATCGACACGCCGATGCTGCGGCGTAGTTTTGCCCGTCATGCCGACCCCGAGCCGGTGCGCGAAGCGTCGCGCAACCGCCATGCCATGAAACGGTTTGGCAAGGCGGAGGAGGTGGCCGAGGCCGCACTCCATCTCGCCAGCGATGCGTCGTCCTTTACGACCGGTACCGTAATGGTGGTCGATGGCGGTTGGCTCGCGGCATGAACAGCCCCGTTACCGCTCTCGAAGCCCAGGTTCGCGCCGATCTTGCCAAGACCGCGCATCCGGATGCCACGTGGCTTACGCCCAGGCTCGGGCCGGACGACAGGCCGGCGCTGGACGTGCTCGTAGTCGGCGCCGGGCAATCGGGTCTCGCGACGGCGTTTGGGCTGATGCGCTCGCAAGTGAGCAACATCCTCGTGCTCGACAAGTCCGAGGAGGGAAAGGAAGGGCCGTGGCTCACCTATGCCCGCATGCATACGCTGCGCAGTCCGAAGCATTTCACCGGGCCCGATCTTGATATTCCGAGCCTCACCTACCAGTCCTGGCACGAGGCGCGCTTCGGCGAGGAGGATTGGCGGAATCTCGACCTGATTTCGCGCGAGCTTTGGGCGGAATATCTGCTCTGGTTCAGGCGCGTCCTGGACCTGCCGGTGCGCAATGGTTGCGAGGTCATCGAAATCTCGCCCGCGGCCGGTGGATTGCTCGCGGCCAGGGTGCAGACCGCTGATGGCGTCGACATTGTCTTTGCGCGCAAGATTGTGCTGGCGACGGGGCAGGAGGGCATGGGCGACTGGACTATTCCGGAGCCTCTGCGCCATCTGCCGACTTCAGTGTGCGTGCACGCAGCGCAGCCGATCGACTTCGCGCGCTTGCGCGACAAACAGGTTGCGGTGATCGGCGCCGGCGCCTCGGCCTTCGACAATGCTGCGACGGCACTGGAGGCAGGCGCGGCCGAGGTGGATCTGTTCTGCCGCAGGGCGGAGATCCAGGTGATCCAGCCCTACCGTTGGCTCACCTTCCGCGGCTTCCTTCGACATTTTTGCGATCTGGACGATGCCTGGCGCTGGCGCTTCATGCGCGCCGTTTTGGAAATGCGGGAAGGTTTTCCGCAGGCGACCTACGATCGCTGTGCCCGTCATCCCAATTTTCAGCTACAAGAGGGCGCGCCGATCGACGCTGCCCGGGAGACGGCCAGCGGCGTCGAATTGCAGACGCCAAGGGGCACGTTCGCAGCCGACTTCGTGATTTGCGGCACAGGGATCGACATGAATTTTGCAGGCCGGCCCGAGCTGCGAAACTGCGCCGCCAACATTGCGACCTGGACCGATCGCTACCAGCCGCCGCCGGACGAGCGCAGCCTGCGGCTCGGTCGCTTTCCCTATCTCGCTGACGACTATGCGCTGATGGAGCGCGCCGCCGGTGAAACACCCTGGATTGCGGACATTCATGTCTTCGCGATTGCTTCCACCATGAGCTTCGGTGCTTCGGGCTCATCGATCAATGCGATGACCACAGCGGTGCCGAAGCTGGTGCATGGGTTGACACGCGGCCTGTTTCGCGCGGACATCGAACGGCACTGGGCTTCGTTCAAGGCGTATGACGTACCGCAGGCCGTCGTCGAGCGGCAAACGCGGGCTGCAGGCGAGGAACGGTGAACGGTTTTCGATGACGCTGCGAAGCTTGGCTCATACCTACTATGCTGGTGCCTTTGGCGGGGCCGGTTGGCATATCCCTTGCTTTAAGTTGATGTTCTCATTCAGAAAATACACTTGGCAAAACAGGGAATAAGTCCGATGAGCGTTACAGGATCCAGGCGTCTGCTTTCGGTGGTTGCCTTCATCGCGGTTTCACTGGCCGCCGGATCGGTGCAGGCGCAAACGCGCTCCGAAACGTTACGCTACGTGACCGGTGCATCCGTCAATACGCTTGATCCGAATATTCCGGGGTCGACCCGCGAAGCCTTTGCGGTGAGTCTCAGCACCTACGACCGGCTGGTTTCCTTCGGCCGCAAACAACTCAACGGCAAATGGGTGTTTGATCTCGGCAAGATCACCGGGGAGCTGGCGGAATCCTATGAAGTCAGCCCGGACGGGTTGAAGATGACATTTCGCCTGCGCAAGGACGCCAAGTTCCAGGACGGCACGCCGGTGACGGCGGAAGACGTCAAATGGTCGCTTGACCGGGTCGTCACGGCGCCGGTCCTTGGCAAGGCACAGCTTCTCACGGGATCGATGACATCGGCCGACCAGTTCAAGGTGATCGATCCCCTGACCATCGAGGTGACGCTGCCGAAGCCGGACAAGCTTGCCTTGCCCAATCTCGCCACCGTCTATCCGATCATCATCAACTCCAAGGTCGCCAAGGAACATGCGACAGCAGACGATCCCTGGGCGACAGCCTGGCTGAAGGAGCACACCGCCGGCAGCGGGGCCTATCAGATCGAGAGCTTCAAGCCCGGCGAGCAGGTCATCATGACCCGCAACGCGGCATGGAATCGCGGCACAGTCGACAAGTCGGCGTTCTTCAAGCGCGTCATCGTGCAGTCGGTGCCGGAGCCGGCGACACGCGCCAACCTGGTCGAGCGTGGCGATGCCGATCTCGTCATCGATCTGCAGGCGAGCGACGTGCAGTCGCTCGAGGCCAAGGGCAAGCTGAAGGTGATCTCGACGCCCCAATACAATGCCGTCACCTTCGTTTCGATGAACAACCAGATCCCGCCGTTCGACAACGTCAATGTGCGTCGCGCCGTCGCCTTTGCGTTGCCCTATGACGACATGTTCAAGGCCGCATTGTTCGGCCGCGGTTCGCCGTTGTTCGGCGCGACATGGGCGGATGGCAAACCATCGAGCGGTGCCTATCCAATCCCGCAGCCGGTGAAGCTCGACCTCGAGAAGGCCAAGGAGTATCTGAAGGCGGCAGGCATGCCCGACGGCTTCTCGACCACGTTCAGCTTCAACGTCGGCCAGGCCTCGACCGCCGAACCGATGGCCGCCTTGGTGAAGGAATCGCTGGCCAAGATCGGCATCAAGGTTGACATCCAGAAGCTGCCGGACGCGCAGATGTCGACGCAGATCAATGAGAAGAAGCTTCCCTTCTTCACCGAGGGCATCGTCGCCTGGCTGCCGTCGACCGACTACTTCTACCGCAACTTCTACACCGGCAATCAGCGCTGGAATTACTCGTCGATCAACAATCCGGAATTGGTGGAGATCGCGCAGAAAGCCCGTTTTGAGTCCGATGCGGCCAAGTATGAGGAATACGGCATAAAGCTCAACGCCATCCATTTCAGCGAGATACCGCAGATACCGCTCTGGCAGCCCAGCCAGGACGCCGTGATGGCGCCCTCGGTCGACGGCTACACCTACCAGTTCCACCGCCAGGTCGATTATCGCGATCTCAATCGCAAGTAACCGGTAGGTCCGATGGCTGCCCTTGGAGCAACGGTGGTACGGGCGGGCAGGCGCTTCCTGTCCTCGCTGCCGGCGCTCTTTGGCGTGCTCGTCTTCACCTTCCTCTTGATGCGGGTGCTGCCGGGCGATCCTGCGGTGTTCTTCGCTTCCGGGCCGAATGCCGGCAAGGAGGAGATTGAGGTTATCCGCAAGCAGATGGGCCTCAACAAGCCGGTGCCGGAACAACTGATGCTGTATCTCTATGATGTCGGCAGCGGCAATCTCGGCCGATCGATGATGACCGGGCAGCTGGTCACGAAAGATCTCCGCGAGCGGCTGCCTGCATCGCTGGAACTCACCTTCACGGCGCTGCTGATCGCGTTGGTGTCGGCGGTGCCGCTCGGCGTGCTGGCGGCACTCAGGCCGGGCTCCGTCATCGATCACGGCGTGCGGTTTTTCTGCGCGCTCGGCGTCTGCGTACCGACGTTCGTTTCGGGCCTGCTGCTGATCTATGTCTTCTATTATCTGCTCGGGCTGGCGCCCGACCCGACCGGCCGGGTCGATATCTTTGCGTCACTGCCGCCAAGGCGGACCGGCTTCCTGCTGGTCGACTTCCTGCTCGCAGGCGATTTCGATGGATGGTGGGCCGCGTTCAGGCAGCTGGTCCTGCCGGCGCTGAGCATGGCGCTGTTCGTGGTGGCGCCGCTGGCGCGCATCACGCGGGCCTCGATGTTGGTCTCGCTGGGTAGCGATTTCGTGCGCACCGCGCGTTCCGTGGGCCTTCCCTGGTGGCGGGTCGTCGTCACCTATGCGCTAAGGAATGCCATCCTGCCGGTCATCACCATCGCTGGCATCGTGTTCTCGACCATGCTCGGCGCCAATGTCCTGGTGGAGAAGGTGTTCTCCTGGCCGGGCGTCGCCTCTTACGCGCTCGATGCGTTGCTGTCTTCCGACTACGCGCCGGTACAGGGTTTTGTGCTGTTGATGGCCACCGTGTTCGTGATCGTCAATCTCTTGGTGGATATCCTTTACGGCATCGCCGATCCACGGGTGACAATCGGATGACCTCAGCGACGCTTCGTCATGCCGGCTGGATTCTGCGCGGCAACCCGCTCACCGCCGTTGCCGCTGCCGGCGTCTTCCTGCTCACGCTGATTGCGATTTTCGGGCCGTGGATCGTGCCGTATGATCCGATCGTCTCGAACGTGTCGCAGGCCCTGATGCCGCCGAGTGCGGCGCACATCGCCGGCACCGATCAGCTCGGCCGCGACGTGTTCAGCCGCCTTATCGTCGCGGCACGGCTCGATCTCGCCATCGCCATCTCGGCGGTCGGAATCTCCTTTGCCATCGGCGCCGTCATCGGCGCGATCTGTGGCTACACCGGTGGCCGGCTCGACCGCGGCGTCGGCCGCTTCGTCGACGTCGTGATGGCCTTTCCGCTTTTCGTGCTGGCCATGGCGATGGTCGCCGCACTCGGCAACCGGGTCGAGAACATCGTCATCGCGACCGCCATCATCAATCTGCCATTCTACATCCGCTTTGCACGGGCGGAGGTGAATGTCCGTCGTAATGTCGGCTGGGTGGAAGCGGCGCGCGCCTGCGGCGACAGCCACCTCTCGGTCGTGCTGCGCTTCCTGCTGCCGAACGTGCTGCCGGCGATGGCGGTGCAAATCTCGCTCAACCTCGGCTGGGCAATCCTCAACGCTGCCGGACTTTCCTTTATCGGCCTCGGCGTCAAACCGCCGACGCCGGAATGGGGCATCATGGTTGCGGAAGGCGCGCGCTTCATTTCCACCGGCAAATGGTGGCTGGTCGCCTTTCCGGGCCTGGCGTTGATGCTGACGGTGCTGTGCTTCAACCTGCTCGGCGACGGGGTGCGCGATATTCTCGACCCCCGCATGCGAACATGACCCCATCGCTGCTGGCCTTAAGCGACCTCCACGTCACTTTCTCGACCCGGCGTGGCCTTGTCGAGGCGGTACGTGGCGTCACGCTGTCGCTCGGCGAGGGCGAGATGCTCGGCCTCGTCGGCGAGAGCGGCTCGGGCAAGTCCGTCACCGGTTTTGCGATCACGCGGCTGCTCGATACGGCCGGGCGGATCACGGCGGGCGACATCCGGTTTCGCGGGCAGGACATCACGCGGATATCGGGGAGTGATTTCCGCCATCTGCACGGCGCGGCGATGGCGATGATCTTCCAGAACCCGCGTGCAGCGCTCAATCCGATCCGTGCCGTCGGGGACCAGATCGCCGATGCAATTACGGCCCATAAGCGAATGCCCCGCGATCAAGCGCGCGCACAGGCGCTGGAATTGCTGCGCGCCGTGCAAATCCGCGACCCCGAAAAACGGATGGCCGCTTACCCGCACGAACTCTCGGGCGGCATGTGCCAGCGCGTGATGATTGCCATGGCGATCTAGCTCTTGATCGCCGACGAGCCGACCACCGGCCTCGACGTCACGACGCAGAAGGTCGTGATGGACCTTCTGACCGGGATTGCGGCCGAGCGCGGCATGGCGACCATCCTGATCACCCATGATCTCGGTCTCGCCGCCCGCTACTGTCGCCGCGTCGTGGTGATGGAGCAGGGCCGGCTGGTCGAGGAGGCCAAGCCGAAGACTCTGTTTCGCGCGCCACAGCACCCCTACACCAGGCGTCTGGTGGCGGCTTCGCCCACAGCGAGTTCGCGGATCGCGGATTTGGTGCCGGAAGAGGAGAGGCGGCGGCACGTTGCGATGCCCGTCGCGCCCCGGCCGCAGCGCGCACCGGGCACGCCGCCGCTGCTGGAGGTGCAGAAACTCGCAAAGCGGTTCGATCAGGGCGCCGCGGCGGTGGCAGACTTTTCCATGATGATCAGCGCCGGCGAGAGCGTCGGTCTGGTCGGTGAATCCGGTTCCGGCAAGAGCACGACGTCGCGCATCATCTGCCGGCTGATCGATCCGAGCGAGGGGGAGATCGCGTTCGAGGGACAGTCGATCGGCCATATCCCGGCGCGCGATTTTCACCGGTCACCGTTTCGCAAGGATATCCAGATCGTCTTTCAGGATCCGAACGACAGCCTCAACCCGCGCTTCACCGCCTTTGACTGCATCGCCCATCCGCTGCTGCGGCTTGGCGGCATGCGCCCCGGCGACGCCTTGCGGCAGCGGGTGGAGGAGTGCGCGCAGCGCGTGGGACTGGGGATCGAATTGCTGACGCGGTTCCCGCATCAGCTTTCGGGCGGCCAGAAGGCCCGTGTCGGCATCGCCCGCGCCATCGCCTGCCGGCCGCGCCTATTGGTGCTGGACGAGCCGACGGCGGCGCTCGACGTCTCGGTGCAGGCGGTGGTGCTGCAACTGCTCGACCGGTTGCGGCGTGAGGATGACTTGGCCTTCCTCTTTGTCAGCCACGACCTCAACGTCGTTCGCATGATGTGCGATCGGACCATCGTCCTGCAAAACGGCCGCATCGTCGAACAGGGCGAAAGCCGGGCGATGTTCGACAATCCGAAGACCGCTTACACACGCGAGCTGGTCGAAGCCGTGCCGCATATCGAGCTGGAACTGGCTGCATCCGCGGCCGATCCTCTGTCCTGAAGTTTGCGTCTGTTCACGTGCCGTCGACCGATAGGGTCGGGGTCAAATTATGGATAGGCATGCTGCCACATTGAGCAGGCCGCGATTTCCATTGGTCGTCCTTAAACGCGAGTGCCACGCCGGTGCCAACAAAAGAGGCGTGAGCGTCTGCCACCGGCGCGGGATTTTCCGCAGCCCTGATGCAACGAGAATTAATTGGATGCGCCTAGACCATTCCCTTGCCGGCGTCCGACCCATGACGTCGTTGTCGCGCCTGCAGCACGAGAATGACGATCAGCGCCGAGAAGATGACGACAAAGGATACGGCGCTCGTCAACGTTCCAAGCGCATAGATATCCGGCTTCGTCACGGTCGTCGTCAGGCCCTGCAACTCAAGCGGCAAGGTGTTGACGGATCCGATCGCCTGGCTGGAGCGCGCGAGTTCGTCCCAGGACAAGGTAAAGCCGAACAGACCAATGCCCACGACGGACGGCAATATGATTGGCAGCACCACATGGCGAAATGTCTGCCATGGTGTTGCACCGAGGTCGCGCGCCGCCTCTTCAAGCCGGCCATCGAACCGGTTGAAAATCGCAAACATGATCAAAAGGCCAAACGGCAAGGTCCAGGTAAGGTGCGCACCAAGGCCTGAGGTAAAAAGCCCCATTGCCGTCGTCCAGCCCTCGGCGCCGCTTTTGATGATGAAGTCATCAAGCAGCCGGAATTCCAGTGCGATGCCGAGCGAAGTGATGATCGACGGCATGATCAGGCTTGCGATGGCGACATAAAACAGGAAGGTCGCGCCGCGGAACGATTTGCGAAAGGCCATGCCGGCCGAAACCGAAAGCACGACCGTCAGGATCATGACGACGAGGCCGAGCTTGAGTGACCGCTTGAAGGCCGCACCGATGTCGACGATGCCGGCCCCGGCGAACACCTTGCTGAACCAAACCAGCGAAACGCCGTTCATTGGAAAGGTCAGGCCGCCGTCGGGACCCTGGAACGAGAGGATATAGATCGCAATCATCGGTCCGTAAAGAAACAGCACATAGGCAGCGAAGAACGCTGCCAGAACATAAAAGGATCGCGACCGCTTGTCGCCCATCTCACAGCTCCTTGCGTATATCGACGATCCGCGTCAGCGCCGAAATGATCATGATCGTGATGCCGAGCAGGATGACGGCGTTGGCTGCGGCTGCGGGAAATTGCAACGCATTGAGGCGCGACTCGATGATCTTGCCTGCGGAAGCGATTTGTTGGCCGCCCATCACGCCGATCGTGACAAAATCACCCATGACGATCGTGATCACAAAAATTGAACCAATCACGATCCCCGGTTTTGCCAGGGGAATGACGATATTGACCAAGGTCTGCCAGCCGGTGGCTCCGGCATCATAGGCGGCTTCGATCAGCCGCTTGTCGATCCGGATCATTGAATTGAAGATCGGCACCACCGTGAAAAATGTGAAGAGGTGAACGAGGGCCAGGACGACGGAAAACTCGGAGAACAGCAGCCATTCGAGCGGCTGCTGGATCAGCCCCGCGCCCTGGAGGCCCTTGTTCACCAGTCCATTGCGGCCGAGAAGCGGAATCCACGCAATCATGCGGATCACATTCGAGGTCCAGAACGGAATGGTGCAAAGCAGGGAGAGCACGATCTGCCAGGTCTTGGATCGGACGTGGAACGCGAGAAAATAGGCAACGGTGAAACCGATCAGAAGTGTCAGGCCCCAGGTCAGCAGACACAGTTTCAACGTCTTCAGGTAGGTTTTCAGGATCGTGCACAGGCCCGGCAGCTCGGCGATGCATCCCTCGAACGTATCAGTGTAGCCGCGCAGACTAAAGGCGGGAAGCATCTCATATTCATTGTAGTCCCACGCGCTAACGATCGTCACAAATACCAGCGGCAACAGAAAAAACAGCGCGAAGACCAGCATCATCGGCGCGGCCTGGAGCCACGCAACGAAGGATTTTCGGTCTTGAACCATTGAAAGGCCGATCTCTATCAAGCCGAAGCAGGACTAGCCGGCGCGTTGCCCGGCTAGTCCCTGGATGTCATCAAGCGGCGATGAATTCATTCCACTTGCGCACCATGTAATCGTTCTCGTCCATGACGGCGTTCCAGCAGGCAACGCCGCCCATGCGGTCGTCATAGGATCCCCCGTCACGCTTGGCGCCGGCTTTCTCGAGAATGGTGCCGTCGGGCGCCTTGATATCGCCGACAGCGGCCTTGCCTTCCATCCAGTAGCCCCATTCGTCCGCCGTCATGTTGGCCTTGGCGGTGGACAGGACAGCCGAATAATAGCCTTGGCGATTGAGATAGGCGCCTGCCCAGCCCGACAGATATCAGTTCACGAATTCATAGGCCCAGTCGAGCTTGGGTCCCGAAACCGCCTTCGACACGCAGAACCCCGACGCCCACGAGCGATAGCCTTCCTTGAGCGGTTGGAACGTGCAGGCGATTCCCATCGAGCGCACCTTGGTGACCGCGGGCGACCACATTGACTGGATGACGGTCTCGCCTGACGCCATCAGGTTGACGGATTCGTTGAAATCCTTCCAGAAGGCGCGGAACTGACCGGCCTTCTTGGCTTCCGTCATGATCTTCATGGTCAGATCAATCTCGGCCTTGGTCATGTTGCCCTTGTCGACATACTTATGCTGGCCGGTGGCCTCCACCACCATCGCGGCATCCATGATGCCGATCGACGGGATGTTGAGGATCGACGCCTTGCCCTTGAATTCGGGGTTGAGCAGTTCGCTCCAGGATGAAATTGGCCGCTTGATCAGATCCGGCCGGATGCCGAGCGTATCAGCATTGTAGACCGTCGGGATCAGCGTCACGAATTCGGTTGGCGTGGTCGAAAACTTCTTGGAATTCGCTCCCTCAAGGTAAAGCACCTTCCACGGTGCGGAGCCCTGGTCGCCGATCTTCTTGCCGTTGGGCAACTGACCCTTGGTGAAGACCGGGGTGATATTGTCGAATTCCTTGATCTTCTTGCTATCGAGCGCAAAAATATTTCCCGAAGGCACCAGCTTCTTGAGCGAGAAGTATTCGGTATCGAGCACGTCGAACGAATTCGGCTGGGTGATGACACGCTTGGTCACATCGTCGGTCGTTACGGTTATGTACTCTATTTTGATGCCGGTATCTGCCAGGCATTTCTTCGATATCTCGTCTCCCGCGTTCACCGCGGTCCCGAGGTAACGCAACACTTTCGGGTCCGCCGAGTGGACATAAGGAAACCCGGTGATGGCGCCCGAACCTGCCGCGAGGCCTACTGCTCCAGCCGCGCCCTTCAGCACAGCGCGACGGCTGACGCCATTATTGGATTTCGAGGATTTGCTCATGATAATCTCCCTAAGGTGTCAAGCCGCCTTTTCAGGTGACGGGACGGTTACAGAACTGCTTGTCTTCAGTGGGCTTGCCTGCGCCGGGTCCCAGGTGGCGAGAACGCGCTCGCCGACGGCGTAGCTGGCCGCGTCAAACTGGATGTCCGTGAGTTGGGCCGAGATGTCGGCTCCGCCGTCGGCGACAATTGCGACGCGGATATAGGTCCCCTGGTATTCGACCTCGCTGACGGTTCCTGCCATCGACGGACCGTTGACGGCTTCGCCTGGTCTTCTCAGCTTGAGGCGATCTTCGCGAACGGCAAAAATCTCGTCGCCGATGGCGATGACGTTGTGGCCGCCGATGAATTTCGCCGTGAACTCGGTTTTGGGGTGATTGAAGATTTCACGCGGCGAACCCTGCTGTTCGATCCGGCCGCCATTCATCAGAACCACGATATCCGCCAGCGCCATCGCCTCGTCCTGGCCGTGCGTCACATGGATGAAGGAAATCCCAAGTTCGCGCTGCAGCTTTTTCAACTCGGCTCTCATCCGCAGCCGCAGAAACGGATCGAGCGCCGAAAGGGGCTCGTCCAGGAGCAGGATCTGAGGAGAGGTAATCAGGGCGCGTGCGAGCGCCACGCGTTGCTGCTGGCCTCCGGAAAGCTGCGCAGGCAGTCTTGCCGCATAAGCCTGCATATCGACGAGTTCCAACAGCTTTTTGGCTTCGGCATGGCGTTTGGCTTTGACAATGCCCTTCATCTTCAAGGCAAAGGCAACGTTGTCGATGACGGAAAGATGCGGGAACAGGGCATAAGACTGGAACATCATCGCGGTGTTTCGTTCGGCCGGTGGCAGGTCCGTCACATTCTTCGGCCCGACAAGGATGTCGCCGGATGTCGCCGATTCGTGGCCGGCCACCATGCGCAGCGTGGAGGTTTTGCCGCAGCCGGACGGCCCAAGCAGGCAACAATAGGAGCCGGCGGGAATCTTGAGGTTGATGGCGTCAACGGCGGTTACAGCGCCGTACTTCTTCGTCAATTGCACCAGTTCGAGCGCCGCCGTGGTCGTCATCCGCACCATTCCGCATTGTCTTGCCGAGGACCCCGGGCGACCTAGGCTCCCGGAACGCTATCCGAAATCAGATGCAACAGATGTGCCAAAAAATGCGCCAGATACGCCAGAAAGTCAGCAAATTCCGATTGGGTTGCATTCGGGTTGCATGGCTGCGATCCAGGGTGGACGTGACGCAGCGGCGATTTGCTCTGCGGCCGCCATTTTCCTCGACTTAAGCAATTGAGGCGATGTTGAAAAACGGCGCTTTCACCACAAAGGCTCTGATGCGATCAAAAGATTTCCGCGCCCGCGGGGGCCGGCAGCCATTGTGGCTCACAATGTGCTTCTCCAGCCCGAAGACATCCGAGGGCAGAGCATGCGTACAACATCGGTCGACGTCGTTCGCATTGCCACCAAAAGCCCCGGTGATGTCTCCGGCCTGCTGAGCTTGATCGAGCGCGGAAAAATCGATCCAAAGTCGATCCTCGCGATACTGGGCAAAACCGAGGGCAACGGCGGCGTCAACGATTTCACGCGGGAATACGCCGTTTCCGCTCTCAGCGCTGCCCTGGCGCCCTATGTCGATCTGCCACCGCACCGCGTGGAGCAGCGGATCGCGTTCGTGATGTCGGGCGGTACAGAAGGTGTGCTTAGTCCGCATATCACCGTCTTCACGCGTGACGGTGCCGCTGATCGCGGTCCCCAAGGCATTTCCGGGAAGCGCCTCAGCATTGGGATGGCGCACACGCGGAATTTTTTGCCCGAGGAGATCGGGCGCGACGTGCAGATTGGAGAAACGGCAAAGGCGGTGTTGGTCGCCATGGCCGACGCCGCCATCGTCGATCCACAGGACGTCCATTTTGTGCAAATCAAGTGTCCGCTTTTGACGAGCGACCGCATCGAAACGGCGATAGCCCGTGGGAACAAGACCGTCACAAACAGCGCATACGGTTCGATGGCGTATTCGCGTGGCGCATCGGCGCTCGGCGTAGCGGTCGCGCTTGGCGAGATCGAGGACGATATTGACGATGCGGACGTTCTTCGCAGGTTCGATCTGTTTTCGTCGGTGGCGTCCACGTCGGCTGGTATCGAGCTGATGCATAATGTCGTCATCGTCCTGGGCAATTCGACATCGTCGGCTGCCCCGTTCGAGATCGGACACGCCGTGATGCGCGACGCCATCGATTCCATGGCTGTGATCGATGCGTTGAAAAGCGTGGGACTGCGCATGGAAGACGGCTCCGCGCCGATAGCGAGCCGCCAACTCGTCAACATCTTCGCCAAGGCGGAAGCCTCGCCAAACGGCAGCGTCCGCGGATTTCGTCATACCATGCTCGAGGATACGGATATCAGCTCCACCCGGCACGCCCGCGCCGCTGTCGGCGGATTGATCGCCGGTTTGTCAGGAACCGGCGCCGTCTATGTTTCCGGTGGCGCCGAGCATCAGGGGCCGCCTGGCGGCGGCCCCGTAGCAGCAATCGTCCGGCTGTTTGACGACTGAATGTCCTTACTTGGTGCCGAACATTCGGTCTCCAGCGTCCCCCAAGCCAGGCAGGATATAGCCGTGATCATTTAGCTTCTCGTCGACAGCGGCAGTCCAGACCGGAACGTCGGGATGTTCCTTCTGAAATTGCGCAATCCCTTCGGGGGCCGCGAGCAGGCAGACAAACCTGATGTCGCGGGCGCCCCGCGATTTGAGCAGGGCGACCGCGGCGCAAGCTGAATTTCCTGTCGCAAGCATCGGATCCACCAGAACCACCGTGCGATCCGACAAATCGTGCGGGGCCTTGAAGAAATATTCTACGGCCTGAAGTGTGTCGGGATCCCGATAGAGGCCGATATGCGCGACGCGCGCGGACGGAACGAGCGCCAGCATACCGTCGAGAAACCCGACGCCCGCCCGCAATATTGGCGCGAGTGTGAGTTTCTTGCCCGCGATTTTTGGCGCCATCATCGGAGCGAGCGGCGTATCGATGTTGACCATCTCCAAAGGCAAGTCCCGGGTGACCTCATAACAGAGAAGCATACCTATCTCATTCAGAAGCTCGCGAAAGCCTTTGGTGGAGCGACCTTTCTCGCGCATCAGCGAGAGTTTGTGCTGGATCAAAGGATGGCTGACGAGGTTTACGATTTTGGTAGTCATAAGATCGGCGCCCGGGACGTACTCTTGGAAATCGGGAATGAGATTGATCTGCCCCATTCTCATAGAACTATCGAGGTGGCTCGATGCCACCAACTGGTCAATCTCGCCCAAGATCGCTCCGCAGGCAAGCTCAACACGCCGAAGGGCTCTCTAGAGGGGGCGGGCGTGTGCATGATATGTGCGCCGAGAGATCAAAGAAAATCTGGAGACAACCAGTGTGGGCAGATTGAACCAAGCACACTGTGGCTTCAGCGGCTGGCCATCGACGCTGTGTGCGTTGCCCCTGCGGCCTCCGGGATCAAAGTCGTGACCTCGTCGGGATGCGAGATCAGTGACAGGTGGCTTGCCTTCATTTCACCGCGGCCGGCGTGGTCTTACCGGTGGGGAGAGCTTGCTGGAATGATTTTGTTGAACCGCACCGAGCAATTTCGCCTTCGCTCCCGGCAACTCGCATGCAAAATCACGCAAGAATGCCGCCTTGCTCAGGCGCCCTTTGACCCGGCTGTGCAGTGAGATCGACGACAAGGTTCGCGGTTGGCACAGCGCCTCCCGATGTGGGAATCGCGCGGATGTCGCGCTCAACACTTTTGATCCGCTGATCCCGATCGGTGCCCCTCCCAAAGGCAGTGGATGGTACAAACCCTCAGAAATGAGTTGCGTACCTCAGAGGGCCTCTGCTAGAGCTGGGGGCCATGAAGGAGCAGGAAGCGCCGCTCACATTGAGGGACATCGCGCGCCAGGCGGGGGTCAGTCTCGCAACCGTCGATCGTGTCCTTCACAATCGCGCCGGCGTGCGACCGGACACCGCCCGCCGCGTGAGGGAGGCGATCGAGCGGAACGCATTCCGACCCCATGTCGCTGCGGCGGAATTGGCCCGCGGGCGAGCACGGCGCTTCGCCTTTGTGATGCCGTCGGGGCCGAATCTGTTCATGCAGCAGATCCAGTCCTATCTCGGCGAGATGTCGACCTGGCTTTCGGCCCGTCGCCTTGCAATCGAGATGGTCGCTACCGACGTGTTCGATCCTGCCGTTCTCGCGGCTACCCTTGAATCCCTCGCCGGCGACTTCGATGGTGTGGCGGTCGTAGCCCTCGATCATCCGAGCGTCCGTGCCGCCATCAACGATCTCGTCGATGGCGGCACCAAGGTCGTGACGCTGGTGTCCGACGTGCCGTCTTCGCGCCGCCATCACTATGTCGGCATCGACAACATCGCCGCCGGGCGCACCGCCGGCACGCTGGTCGGGCGGCTGGTCGGCCCTCGTCAGGGGAAGGTCGCCATCGTCGCCGGTTCGCAAGGCTTGCGTGACCACGCCGAACGTATCTTTGGCTTCAATCAGGTGATGGCCTCCGAATTTTCGCAACTGGATGTGTTGCCCGTTCTCGAGGGGCGGGACGCGGATGAACGTTCGGAACACCTCATGATGAGGTTGCTGAGCAGTCATCCTGACATTGTCGGCCTCTATAATGTCGGCGCCGGAACGCCCGGCGTTGCCAAGGCGCTCATCGAATCCGGACGGGAAAAGCAGGTGGTTTTCGTCGGACATGACGTGACTGTCGTGACGCGCAAGCTGCTCCTGCAGGGTGTGATCGATGCGGCCATCTCGCAGAACCCCGGGCATGAGGCGCGGGCGGCCGTTCGCGTGCTGCTCGCGCTCGCCCGAGGTGAGCCGATCTTGAGTGAACAGGAGAATATCCGGATCGACATCGTGATGAGGGACAATCTGCCGTAAGGCGCACCACCACAAGGCGGTTCTGAGCGGCAGACCGAGTTCGAAAAGCCGGCACTTTTGCGGGAAGGGCGACGCAGTTCGCACGCCGCGTGAGAGCCGAAAGGGAGGAACGCTCGTGTATCTGGGAATGGACATCGGCACGTCCAGTGTGAAGGCCGTGCTCGCGAATGACGCTGGCGCGATCGTCGCGACGGCTTCCCGCGAGCTTGCGCTGTCGCATCCTGCGCCGCTCTGGTCCGAGCAGGATCCGGATGCCTGGGTCGACGCGGCGATCGATGCGGTCGACGATCTCGCTGCCGCGCGTCCTCGCGAAACCGCGCAGGTTCGCGGCGTTGGACTTGCCGGCCAGATGCATGGCGCCACGCTGCTCGGTGCCGGCGGTCAGCCGCTGCGCCCGGCCATTCTCTGGAATGACGGCCGTTCACATGCCGAGTGCGCTGAGCTCGAACGGCGGTGCCCCTCGCTGCACGCGATCTCCGGGAATCTTGCGATGGCGGGCTTCACCGCTCCCAAGCTCGTCTGGGTGGCGCGGCACGAACCGGATGTCTTCGCGCGAGTAGCCCACGTTCTTCTGCCCAAGGCCTATGTCCGCTACCGCTTGACCGGCGAGATGGTCGAGGACATGTCGGATGCGGCCGGAACGCTCTGGCTCGACGTCGGTCGGCGCTGCTGGTCCGAGACGATCCTGGAAGCGACGGGGCTCGGTCTCCACCACATGCCGCGACTGGTCGAAGGCAGCCAGCCATGTGCAGTTCTATCTCCCGACTTCGCGCGGCGTTGGGGCATGGCACCCGGCGTGGTGGTCGCCGGCGGCGCCGGCGATAACGCAGCCAGTGCGATCGGACTCGGCGCCATTGCGCCTGGCGATGCCTTCCTGTCGCTCGGGACTTCGGGTGTGCTGTTCCGCGTCACGGAGCGGTTTGCGCCGGCACCTCGCTCGGCGGTCCACGCCTTCTGCCACGCGCTTCCCGGCCTGTGGCACCAGATGGGCGTGATGTTGTCGGCCGCCGCCTCGCTTGGCTGGCTTGCTCGCATTCTGGCAACGCCTGAATCCGAATTGCTCGCCCCGCTCGGCGAGGCCGTCGAACGGCCGAGCCCGGTGCAATTTCTGCCCTATCTCGACGGCGAGCGCACGCCGCACAATGATGCCACTGCTGCCGGCGCCTTCGTTGGTCTGCGCAGCGCGACCGGACGCGATGACATCGTTCAGGCGGTGCTCGAAGGTGTGGCCTTCGCGGTGCGCGACAATCTCGCTGCGATGGGCGGCTCCAGTCCTGCGATTGCGCAGGTCGATCTCGTGGGCGGCGGCTCGCGCTCGGCGCTATGGGCGCAGATCATCGCCGACGTGCTCGGCATTCCGGTCCACCGCGTCGAGGAGGGCGACGTCGGTGCCGCGCTCGGAGCAGCGCGGCTCGGCCGGCTGGCTGCCACCCGAGAAGAGCCAGCGAAAGTATGCACCCGTCCGCGCCGGCTCGCGAGCTTCGTGCCGCACGCTTCGACGATGGCCGCCTACGATGAAGCCTATCGGCAGTGGCGAAAACTTTATCCCGCGCTCAAGGAGTTGTCCGCGTGAACGCATCAACGAACTTCTTCGCAACCACCGAGCCGGTCGCCTATGGCGGCCCGAAGACGGACAAGCCGCTCGCCTTCCGCTGGTATGACAAGGACCGCATCGTCCGCGGCCGGCGGCTCGAGGATCATTTGCGCTTCGCCGTCTGCTACTGGCATTCGTTCGGCTGGATCGGGAGCGATCCATTCGGCGGCGAGACTTTTCTCAGGCCCTGGCACCATGGCGATGATCCGATGGCGCTCGCCCGTGCCAAGGCCGATGTCGCATTCGAGCTGTTCCGCCTGCTCGATGTGCCGTTCTTCACATTCCATGACGCGGACGTTGCGCCGGAAGGCCGGTCGCTTGCCGAGTCGGTCAGGAACCTCAACGTCATTGCCGATCTGTTCGAACAGAAGATGTCGGCGGCCAAAGTGCGCCTGCTCTGGGGGACAGCCAATTTGTTCTCGCACCGCCGCTACATGGCCGGTGCGGCGACCAATCCGGATCCAGAGGTTTTCGTCTACGCTGCAGGGCAGGTGAGGGCGGCGCTCGAGACGACGCACCGGCTTGGCGGCCAGAACTATGTTCTCTGGGGCGGGCGCGAGGGTTACGAGACCCTGCTTAACACCGACATGAGGCAAGAGCTCGACCAGCTCGGTCGCTTCATTTCGCTGGTCGTCGAGCACAAGCACAAGATTGGCTTCGCAGGGCCGATCCTGATCGAGCCCAAACCCAAGGAGCCGACCAAGCACCAGTACGACTTCGACGTCGCCACCTGCTATGGCTTCCTTCAGCGCTACGATCTCTTGAAAGACGTCAAGCTCAACATCGAGCAGAACCATGCCATCCTCGCCGGACATTCGTTCCATCACGAGATCGCGCTGGCCCAGGCGCTCGGCGTGTTCGGCTCGCTCGACATCAACCGCGGCGACGATCTGCTCGGCTGGGATACCGACCAGTTCGCGATGAACGTGCCGGAGCTGGCGCTGGCGTTCCACGACATCCTGAAGGCCGGTGGCTTCACGACGGGCGGTCTCAATTTCGACGCCAAGATCAGGCGGCAATCGATCGATCCGGACGATCTGATCCATGCCCATGTCGGCTCGATGGACGCCTGCGCGCGGGCGTTCCTCGCCGCCGCCGACATGCTCGATGCCGAGGCGCTGACGACGCCGATTGCGGAACGTTACGCCGGATGGACCGATGCTGACGGACGCGCGATCCTCGCTGGCCAGCGTTCGCTTGCCGATCTCGCTGATCGCGCGCTGGCACCCGGTTTCGATCCGCAGCCGCGCTCGGGTCGTCAGGAATATCTGGAATCACTGGTCAACCGGTACGTCTGAGCGAGGCTGAGCATGGAAACCGCAGGTGCAGCCGGGCAACCGGTTCTGGAATTGATGGGGATCGGCAAGGAGTTCGGCGCGATCCGCGCGCTGCACGGCGTCGATCTGCAGGTCTTCCCCGGCGAGGTGGTCGGCTTGATGGGCGACAATGGCGCAGGCAAGTCGACGCTCGTGAAAATCATCGCCGGCAATTTCCGCCCCACCCAAGGCGAGGTCCGCTTCGACGGCAATGCAGTCCATTTCTACCGTCCCATCGATGCCCGTGCGGTCGGGATCGAGGTCGTCTATCAGGACCTGGCGCTTGCCGACAATCTCACGGCGGCGGCCAACGTCTTCCTTGGCCGCGAGCTCAAGCGCAAATTTGGCCCGTTCGCCTTCCTCGATCACAAGGCGATGGCGGCCCGCGCGCTGGAGCTGTTCGGCGAGCTGCGCTCCGAGACCAGACCACATGATCTCGTCAAGCAGATGTCCGGCGGTCAGCGCCAAGCGGTTGCGATCGCACGCACCCGCCTGTCGAACGCCAAGCTCGTGATGATGGACGAGCCGACCGCGGCGATCTCGGTCCGCCAGGTCGAGCAGGTCCTGAGCCTGATCCATCGGCTGAAAGAGCAGGGCGTGGCCGTCATGCTGATCTCCCACCGCATGCCCGACGTCTTCGCGGTCTGCGACCGCGTCGTCGTCATGCGCCGCGGCGAGAAGCGGGCGGATAAGTCGATCCGCGATACCAGCCCCGAGGAAGTCACTGCCCTGATCACCGGCGCGAAGGAGGCTGCGTGATGGCTATGCCGCTGGAATCTCCGATCTCCTTCGCCAATGTCGGCCGCATCAGGTGGTGGCAGCGCGGCATCTTTGCATCCCAAACCGGCTACGTTCTGCTGGCACTGCTGGGGCTGCTGATCGCGATGCATTTTGCGAGCCCCTATTTCTTCACGCAGGGCAACATGCAGAACGTGGCGAAGAACTTTTCCTTCATCGCCATCGCCACCCTCGGCATCACCTTTGTGATCATCACCGGCGGCATCGATCTCTCGGTGGGATCGATGATGTGCTTCTCCGCCATGATCACCTCCATGGTGATGTCGGGCCTGTCGACGCCGGGCATGCCGGGCGCGTTCCTGTTCGTGCATCTGGCTGCCGACGGCAAGACCGTAGTCGCCAATGTACCGGGACTGATCCTGCTTGTCTCGATCCTGGCGGGACTTGTCACCGCGCTGATCGTCGGCCTCGTCAACGGCTTCTGCATCGCGGTGCTCGGGCTGTCGCCCTTTGTGACCACGCTCGGCATGCTCTCGATCGTCCGCGGTCTCGGCTATGTCGTCTCCAACGGGCGCGGCAGCTTTCCAGGCGGACCAGACGCCGACTACTTCTACGCGCTGACATCGGGCGATCTGTTCGGCGTACCGGCGCCGTTCATTTATCTCGTGATCCTCGCGGCGGTAATGGCGATCGTGCTGCACCACACGAGCTTCGGCCGTCACGTCTTCGCGCTCGGCGGCAACGAGAAGGCGGCGGAATTGACCGGCATCCCGGTGGTGCGGGTCAAGATCGAAGTCTACATGATCTGCGCGCTGGCCGCAGGGCTGCAGGGTATCATCATCTCGGGCTGGCTGGGGTCTGCGCCCGCGAACATGGCGACATCCTACGAGCTCAACGTGATTGCAGCGGCGGTCATCGGCGGCGCCAATCTCGCCGGTGGCGTCGGCGGCTCGCTTGGGGCCATCGTCGGCTGCGTGCTGCTTGAGGTGATCCGCAACGGCCTCGTGCTCGCGCAGGTCAGCTCCTACTGGCAGCAGACGCTCGTGGGCGTGATCATCATCCTGGCCGTGCTGGTCGACCGCATCCGCTCACGCATCACTTGAGGTTACTCCGGGAGGGCAACAAACGCGCCGTCTATCCGCCTTCTGGAGCATTCAATTCAAAAGGATAGGCACAAAAGTGGAGGGAACCAATGAGGAAGATACTTCTCGCCGGCATGGCCGTCGCGATGATGGCGACCCCGGCATTCGCCCAGACCTACAAGTTCGTGATCGTGCCCAAGGCGATGAACAATCCGTTCTTCGACGTCGCGCGCGACGGTTGCCTGAAGCGCGCCAAGGAACTCGGTAACGTCGAGTGCATTTACAAGGGGCCGATCGAGCATGAGCCGGCGACGCAGGCGCAGATCATCCAGGATTTCATTACGCAAAAGGTGGATGGCCTTGCGATTTCGGTCGCCGATGTCGCAGCGATGACCAAGTCGATCGAGGCCGCGACCGCGGCCGGTATTCCCGTCATAACCTTCGATGCGGATGCGCCCGGCTCCAAGCGCATTGCCTATATCGGCACCAACAACAAGGACTTCGGCCTCGCGCTCGGCAAGCAATTGCTGCAGCTCAAGCCCGAAGGCGGCAAGTATGCCATCGTCTCCGGTGGTCCCGGCGCCAAGAACCTCGCCGAGCGCGTCGATGGCGTGCGCGAGGCGCTCAAGGGCTCGAAGTGGGTCGAGGTCGCGGGCTCGCCGACCTTCTGCAATGACGATCCTGCGCTCGCGGTCCAGCAGATGGCGGACCTGCGCACCGCGACGCCGGACTTGGGGGCGATCGTGCCGGTTGGCGGCTGGCCGATGTTCGCGCCCGAAGGCTACAAGGCCTTCGTCAACAAGAACAAGAAGGACATCGAGGCCGGCAAGCTGACGCTCGTCGTCGCCGATACGCTGAAGATGCAGCTCGAACTGCTGCGCGACGGCTACTCCAACGCGCTTACCGGACAGCGGCCGTTCGAGATGGGCGAGAAGGCGATGGACGCTCTGCTTGCAATCAAGAAGGGCCAGAAGGTTCCCGAGGTCATTTATACCGGCCTCGACCTCGTGACCAAGGACAACGTCGCTCAGCTGTTGAAGTAGGAACGTTCGCAGCCCCAACGTTCCGGCGCATTCACTCCCCAGCTTGCGGGGGAGTGAATGTTGCTTTCGGCCTCGGAAGGATCTTGAGATGAAGCGCGCCCGGCTTGCGGAGGGGCTCGACGTCACGGCGATCGGCCTCGGAACGGCTCCCCTCGGCGGATTGTTCTCGCCGGTCAGCGACGCTGATGCAGAGGCGACAATCGAGCGCGCCTGGTCGCTCGGGGTCCGCTTCTTCGACACCGCGCCGCTGTACGGTTTTGGATTGGCCGAGCGCCGCCTGGGCAGTTTTTTGCGCCAGCAAAAGCGGGATTCATTCGCGATCTCGACCAAGGTCGGGCGCCTGCTGCGCTCAGCCACTGCCGCTCCGGAAGACGACCACTACAAGGGAACACCCGCCGAGCGGCCGCAATTCGACTTCAGCTACGACGGCGTGATGCGCTCGGTTGAGGAAAGCCTCGCCCGTCTCGGGCTCGACCGCGTTGATGTACTGCTCGTCCATGATCCGGATGACCACTATGAGGATGCAGTCGCCGGTGCGTTCCGCGCGCTCCGGCGCTTGCGCGACGATGGCACGGTCAAGGCGATCGGCGCCGGTATGAATCAATCCGAGATGCTCGCCCGCTTCGCCGAAGCCGCGCCGGTCGATTGCTTCCTGCTGGCGGGCCGCTACACGCTGCTCGACCAGGGCGCGCTGACGACGTTGTTTCCGATCTGCCATGCGAAGAGCATCGGCATCATTCTCGGCGGCATCTACAACAGCGGTATCCTCGCGAACCCGCGCACCGGCGCGAAATTCAATTACGAAGACGCCGATGCGGCTCTCGTCGCCCGCGCGCTGGCACTGGAGGCGCTGTGCCGCAAGCATGGCACGGAGCTCAAGGCGGCCGCAGTCCAGTTCTGTATGACCCATCCGGCGGTAACGGTCGCGCTGCAAGGTGCGCGCACCGCTGTGGAGGTTTTGGATAACATCGCGATGGCCGAGCGGTTGGTGCCGTCCTCCTTCTGGCAGGAGCTGCGCGAGCGCAAGTTCGTCGATGCGTCCGCACCACTGCCGGGTGGAGCCTGAACCATGGTGATCGACGGTCATCAGCATTTCTGGGATCCCGCGCGCGCCGATTATCCCTGGATGGAGGCGCCTGAACTCGCGCGGATCCGCCGGGCCTTCGGCCCGACCGATCTCGCGCCGCTGCTTCGCGCCAACGGGGTTGATGGGACCATCTTGGTGCAATGCCGTTCCTCGATCGAGGAGACCGAGGAATTCTTGCGCGTCGCCGTTGCGACGCCCTTCGTCATCGGTGTGGTCGGCTGGGTCGACCTGACGGACGGCGCGGTCGGGGAGACGCTCGAGCGGCTGCGCGGCTCGCGCGGAGGCGACAGGCTGGTCGGCATTCGTCACCAGGTGCACGACGAGCCCGATCCTGATTGGCTGCTGCGGGAGGACGTGCAGCGCGGCTTGACCGCGGTGTTTGCGCACGATCTCACTTGCGATCTCCTGGTGCGAACGCGTGAGATGCCGGCCGCGATCGCAACTGCGCAGGCCTTTCCGCAAGGGCGCTTTGTCCTCGATCACGTCGCCAAGCCGTCGATCGCCAAGGGATTCAGCCGTGAATGGGCCGATCTTCTCGTCGCACTCGCCGCCTGCGGCAATGTCTGGTGCAAGATTTCGGGTCTCGCCACCGAGGCCAGGTGGAACGACTGGAATGCGGAACGTCTGCTTCCGTTCGTCGCGCACGCCGCCAAATGCTTTCGCGAGGATCGTCTGATCTTCGGCTCCGACTGGCCGGTGTGCTTGCTCGCAGGAAGCTATGGCGCGACCAAGGACGCGCTCGAGGAGTGCCTGACGAAGCTTGGTCCGCACGTGCGCGACAAGGCCTTTGGAGCGAATGCTCAGCGGGCTTATCGTCTTCCTTCTCATCTTGTGCGAGAAGGTGGTGCGTAGCGCCGGATGAGAGGTTCTGTCCGCGAACTCACCCGGGCGCTCTCCCAGAAATGGGGGCGAGGTCAGGCAGCGCAGCTTTTCGGCTGCCCCGGTCCTGCTGCGGTTCGCGATTCATCCGCCTGTCGCAAAACCTTCGACGTACAGTCAACTTGAACGGGCAACCTTCGTCACGATTCGACGAGGATGCCGGGAATGCCGATTGGGATACGCGCGAAGCAAGGGTTGACCAGACGTCAATTGCTGGTTCGGTCGGCATCCACGGTCGCGCTCGCAGGATTGGGAGGCCTCGCCAGGCCCTATCTGAGCCGCGCCGCGGACCGACCATACATAGCGAGCGGGATTGCATCAGGCGATGTCTCCACCGATTCCGCTGTCATATGGGCCCGAGCCGATCGGGCTGCTCGCATGCAGGTGGAGTGCTCGGCCACCGAAAGCTTCAAGACCATCATTGGCGTTGCATCATCGGATGCACTGCCGGACCATGACTTCACATCGAAGCTTTTGCTCGAAGGTCTTCCGCCCGGGCAGGATATTTTCTACCGGGTGCGGTTTGAGGATATCGGAGCGGCCGGGATTTCCGGGGCAGCGCAGGTCGGCCATTTTCGCACCGCACCCGTGGAGCGACGCTCGATATCATTTGTCTGGTCGGGCGATAGCGCCGGTCAGGGCTGGGGCATCGATCCCGGCCGCGGTGGCATGCGGACCTACAGGACCATGCTCGAAAACCGCCCGGACTTCTTCATTCATTCCGGCGATCACATTTACGCCGATTGTCCGATCGAAGCCGAATTGAAGCTACCGGATGGGGACGTGTGGCGGAACATTGTCACCGAGGAAAAATCCGTTGTCGCCCATAGCCTCGCGGAGTTCCGTGGCAACTACAAATACAACCTGCTGGACGAAAATCTGCGCGCCTTCAATGCGCAAGTGCCGATGTTCGCACAGTGGGACGACCATGAAGTGACCAATGACTGGTCTCCGATCGGGACCGCCGACGAGACCGGTTACGCCGAGGACGGCAGTTCCCGGCTGGTGGGACGGGCGGCGCGTGCGTTTCACGAATTCATGCCGATTCGTAACCTCCCTGCGCAAGCGGGTCGAATCTATCGCAGGGTCGGGTACGGGCCGCTGCTCGACGTCTTTCTGATCGACATGCGCAGCTATCGCGATTCGACATGGAACAATCGCGACGACCGCAGCGACGCCTGCATTCTTGGCCCGGCGCAACTGGCCTGGTTGAAGCGCGAACTCGCGGCTTCTGACGCGACATGGAAGGTCATCGCAGCCGACATGCCGATTGGATTGATCAGCGAAGATGCAATTGCGCTCGGCGACGGGCCGCCGGAGCGGCGCGAATGCGAGATTGCCGATCTGTTGTCGTTCATGAAACGCGCCGGCATCAGGAATACCGTGTGGTTGACGGCCGACATGCACTATACGGCCGCACATCGTTACGATCCGAACCGTGCCGTATTCCAGGATTTCGAGCCGTTCTGGGAATTCGTTTCCGGGCCGCTACATGCGGGGACCTGGGCGCCTGGCCAACTGGACAATACGTTCGGACCTGCGGTGGCGTTTCAAAAGGGCTGCAGTCCGGAGCAGGGCGAAAACCTCGCGCCCTGCTTCGGGCTACAGTTCTTCGGCCGGGTCGATGTCGATGGCCAGTCGGAGGTCATGACGGTGACCCTGAAGGACGTGGACAACCGGGATTTATGGTCGGTGGATATCGTACCGCGGCCGGACGCGCGGCCGGGCGAGCTTTTGGCCCAGCATATCTGATCCGACTAACCCAGCCCTAAAGACGGGTACCGCTGACCGGTGCCTGCTGGAGCACGTATCGTCTGACGATTCGGAACCGGGAATCCGCTTTGTCCTGGCGGAACAGTGCAATCGCGTCGATCGCGAGCGTCTTGAGACCAATTGCGGAAAAGCGTTCCGTCAACATCGCCAACAAGGGGTCGCGGCGCTCAGTGTCGAGCCGACCGGTCAGCGTCATGTGAAAGCGGAAATCGTCCATCACATAAGGGTATCCCCAGCGCTCAAGGTGTCCGCGTTGCACAGGCGTCAATCGGGAAGGATTGCGGCGCGCACGATCAGCTTCGGTGAGCGGCGCACGGAACGAATCGAATTCGCTGACGCAATCGGCCGCAAGCTGGATCAGTTCCGGTGGCGGCTCGGCCGGGATCACCGCAATAAAGCCGCTGATTGAACCGACAACTGGTCTGATGACTGGAATTGTCCGGGGTGCCGAGGCGAATGCAGCACATGCGTCGAGAAGCTTGGCCTCGGATTTGCCGGGCGCCAGCGACATCGGCGCCTTCAGCGTGGCGTGAAAACCGTACTTTTGCGGATCGGCAGTCGCGTTGCGCCAGTACGGGACCGCCTGCAGGATGCCATCCGGAAAAGGCAGCTCCTCCCCATCGAACGCGTCATAGCCGAGCAATCGTGCGCCGAAGCGATCGAGGTCGCTTCCAAGCTCCGGGGCATAGTAGATCGCGTAACGTGGATAATTCGACATTGGTTTAGAATAGTGCCGCGCTACGCGACTGCAACTGCCTTGCGCGGTATCGGCGATGAACTGCGCAGACGGCCTACCTCGGTCAGATGCACCAGGCGTCCCGCGGCGATGACCGCGACGATCCGCGGCCGCAGCGGCACCTTGTCATCGACGAGGATGACATCGGCGCGCTGACCCGCAGCCAGAACGCCGCGGTCGGCGAGGCCGGCGGCGCGGGCGGGTGCTGCCGATATCAGCTGCCACGCATCGGCAAGCGGCAATATGCCGTCGGCGGCAAGCCGGAAGGCGGCCAACAGCGGTGCCGGATAATAATAGTCGGATGCCAGCACTGTGCATAAGCCCTTGGCGATCATGTCGGACGCTTTGGTCCAGCCCGTATGACTGCCGCCGCGCACGACATTTGGCGCGCCGAACACGATGAAGTCACCGGCCTTGGCCGCTTCGCGTGCCGTTTTCTCGTTGACGGGGAATTCGGCGATGGCGACGCCCTGCGCCCGAAACGCCTTTCGCATGTCGGGACTTTCGTCGTCGTGCGACAGCATTCGCACATTGGCCTCACGCGCCGCCTGGGCCAGCCGGGCGATCGAAGCGGGGACGTCGTGGGCGCGGGAAACGACGCGGGCGACGAGCCTGTCGAACGCCTCGCTTGAAAGACCGGTTCGCTCCACCATGCGGCTGCGCTTTTGCGGCTTGGCAAGGTCGCCGACCGTCGAATCCATATGGTCGTTGAACGCGAACAGGTCGATGCGTCCCTCCGAAAGCCACTTGATGATTCTGGCTTCGGCGTCGAGATTGTAGGTCTCGTGGCGCAAATGGAAGCGGGTGTCGGCTGCAAGTTGCGGCCGCATCGACTCGATTGCCTGCAGCAATCGCCTGGCATTGTCGCCGCTGCGCAGGCCGGGCTCCCACGACCATGTCGTGGCGTGGTAGACGGTCGTGATCCCGTTGCCGATCGCCTGCCGGTCGCTGTCGATCAACGCCACATCGACGGGAAAATCGATGCCGGGGCGCGGCATCATCTGCCGTTCGAACGCATCGCCATGCAGATCGACGATGCCGGGCAGCACCATCAGGCCGTCCGCATCGAGTCCCAGTGAACCACGGCTGTGGTCCGCGTCCAAGGCGCTGATCTCGCGGCCCACGATCCGCAACGACGATTCACGAATTTCGTTGCCGAGCAGCGCCCGGCCACCTTCAATGAACAGTTCGGTCACGATGCCGCACTCTGGTTGAAACGGAGGCCGCCCGATGCGGAAGCGGCTTCGTACTTTTCGAGAAAGCCCTCGACATCAAGCTTGCGGAAATCGGGCAGGGCGCGGCGAAGCGTCTCATGGTCCCAGTCCCACCACGCAAGCTCCGCCAGCCTGCCGGCGACATCTTCCGGAAACCGTCGCTTGATGATCCGTGCCGGATTTCCCCCGACGATGGTGTAGGCCGGGACATCCTTGGTCACGATGGCGCCGGCAGCGATCACCGCGCCGGTGCCGATATTGCGGCCCGGCAATATGATGGCGCCGTGCCCGATCCAGACGTCGTGGCCGATATGGACGTGGTGTTCGCGCCGCCATTCGAAGAAGTCGGTATCGTTGCCTTCTCCCGAAAAGTACGCGCTGGCGCGATAGGTGAAGTGGGCCTGGGAAGCCCGCTGCATGGGGTGATTGCCCGGATTGATCCGGGTCATCGCCGCGATCGAGCAGAATTTTCCGATCGTCGTATAGGTGATCTGCGCGTCGTTCACGACATAGGAATAGTCGTCCATCGTCACTTCATGCAGGATCGTGCGCGCGCCGACTTCGCAATAAGCGCCGAGTTTCGTGTCGTGCATTGTGGCGGTGGGATCGACGGTCGGGTCAACGGAAAGCATTTTAACGGCCATGCGAGCGTCCCTGCACGATAGAAGTAGTATCGAGGTTTCCCGTCATCGGCGGGCTTGATGACAATGTCATGACGACTGCATGACGGTCACTGTGGGTGTGGACGAACGCCGCAGCGCAGCGGGGTTGTCACACAACTGTAAAATCCAATCGCTAGCGATGATCCACGACTGGGCTCTGGAGCATTGCATGCTGGTGGTGGAAGGTTTGACGTGCCGTTTCGGCGCGAAGGCTGCGGTGGATGATGCGTCGTTTTCAATCGCGCCCGGTAGTTTTGTTGGCGTGATCGGCCGCTCTGGTGCCGGCAAGTCGACGCTGCTGCGGATGATCAACCGCCTGGCCGAGCCTTCCAAAGGCCGCATCCTGTTCGAGGGCGTCGATGTGACCGCACTGCGCGGCAGGGATTTGCGGCAGTGGCGGGCGCGTTCGGCGATGATCTTTCAGCAATTCAACCTGGTCGGCCGGCTCGACGTGTTGACCAACGTGTTGATGGGGCGTCTGGCCGATATCCCGTCCTGGCGCTCGCTGACGCAAATTTGGCCTGAACGGGACAAGGCGCTGGCGATGTCGGCTCTTGAGCAGTTCGATATGGCCTCGCTCGCCGCCCAGCGCGCCGACCAGCTTTCCGGTGGCCAGCAGCAGCGGGTCGCAATCGCGCGTGCGCTGGTGCAAGAGCCGGACATTATCCTCGCCGACGAGCCGATTGCCTCGCTCGACCCGCGTAACACGCGGATCGTGATGGACGCGCTGCTGCGCATCAACAAGCATTTCGGCATCACCGTGATCTGCAACCTGCATTCGCTGGATCTGGCGCGGACCTATTGCGACCGCCTGATCGGCATGTCGGCAGGCCGCATCGTGTTCGACGGCGCTCCGGCAACGTTGACCGAACATATCGCGCGCGAGCTCTACGATCTCGAGGCCAATGAAGTCATGGGCGGCGCGCCGGCCCAAGCGCCCGCAGTATCCGGCGTTCCGGCGCTCGACACCGCAGCTGCGGCCTGAGTCGTTGCAAAAGTTCAAGGTAGCCGGTTGCAAACCTGCAATCGGCCAAACAGCGTAACCACACCAAGAGGGCACACCATGATCAATCGTCGCATCGTTCTTGCCGGCGCCGCCGCGCTGGCGTTTTCAACCTCCGCCGCCTCGGCGCAGGACTGGAAGAGCAAATATCCGGAACTGACCTTCGCGGTGGTGCCGGCCGAAAACGCCTCCGGTGTCACCGAGCGCTGGGCACCGTTCACCGCCTATCTTTCTAAGGAACTTGGGGTGAAGGTGACACTCCGCATCGCCAACGACTACGCCGCTGTCATCGAAGGACAGCGCTCCGGCAACATCCAGATCGCCAGCTACGGTTCGGCGTCGTTCGCACGCGCGCGGCTGACTGGCGTCAAGACCGACGCCTTTGCCAACGATATCAATGCCGATGGCAGCACGGGCTATTATTCGGTGTTCTTCGTCAAGGCGTCGAGCCCGTACAAGAACATTGATCAACTGAAGGGCAAGAATCTCGGCCTGGTCGATCCGAATTCGACGTCGGGCAACAATGTGCCCCGCTTCGAGCTCGACAAATTGGGCATCTCCGATGCCGACGCCTATTTCGGCAAGGTTGTTTTCACCGGCAGCCATGAGAACGCCATGCTGGCGCTCTCGCAGGGCACGGTAGAAGTCGCCGCCAACCAGTGGACCAGCGACGACGATTCCACGCTCGCGCAGATGCTGACCAAGGGCATGCTGAAGAACGCCGACGGTACACCGATGAAAAAGGATGATTTCCGGATCGTCCACAAATCGGCGCCGATCATCAATGGGCCTTATGCTTATAATTCGGAGCTGCCGGAAGAATTGAAGGCCGCGATTGCCAAGGCGTTCACGGAGGCCCCGACCAAGGACAAGGCAGCCTTCGACCGCCTGTCTGACGGCCAGAAGAAGGGCTTCCATGCCGCCACCACCAAGGATTGGGACGCAACCATCGACCTGATCAAGTTCGTGGACAATCTGCGCAAGAAGAAAGCGTCCTGAACCCAGCCGCAAACAAGAAAAGCCGGGCCCCGCACGGCCCGGCGCTTTTCCGTCCATATCCTACCAAAGCAGCAGATTGAATGACCGTCGCCGTTTCCATGCTTCCGGAGCAACAGCTGGCGGTGCTGAATGATGCCTATCGGAAGGCGGTTGCGCGCAAGCGATTGCGCCTGACGCTGGCAACGGCGGTATTCTTCGCGGTTCTCGTCATCGCAGCCATCGGCGCGGAGGTGAATCCCGGAACCTTCGTCAACAAAATCGGAAACTTCGTCAGCTATTTCGACCGTATCGCCACGCTGGAGAGCGGCGCACGGGTCTGGTCCGATACTGGCGAGTGGTTCTGGGGTTGGAAAAAATGGCTGGCGCTGCTCGGCGAGACCATCCTGATCAGCTATGTCGGCACCCTGGCTGGGGCGATCCTCGCCTTTGCGCTCAATTTTCTGGCTGCCGAAAACACTTCGCCGGCGCCATGGCTGCGGTTTGCGGTCCGCCGCCTGATGGAGTTCTGCCGCACCGTTCCGGACATCGTGTTCGCGCTGATCTTCGTGATTGCGTTCGGCCTTGGGCCGATGGCCGGCGTTCTCGCCATCATGATCCATTCGGTGGGCGCGCTCGGTAAATTGTATTCCGAAATCGTCGAGAACATCGACATGAAGCCGGTCGAAGGAGTGCGATCGACCGGCGCGAGCTGGACATCGTGCATACGCTTCGCGGTAGTGCCCCAGGTTGCGGGGGGCTTTGCCAGCTACACGCTGCTGCGCTTTGAGATCAACGTACGCGGTGCCTCGGTCATGGGTTTCGTCGGCGCCGGCGGCATTGGCCAGGAACTCGTCGTCGCCGTCAGAAAATTCTTCTATTCCGACGTCAGCGCGATCCTGCTGATGATCATTGTCACCGTGTTCCTCATTGATATCGGTACCGGATGGGCGCGCGGGCGGCTGTTCGGCAAGGATGCGCGGTCATGACACGGCTGCCTGCACCGGACTCCGTGAATTTGCGCGACCGGTATCCCGACGTGTTTGACCGGCCGCTATCCTCCCGTCTCGCGATCCCGGCGATGCTGCTTGGAGCGTTCGGGATTTTCGTGCTCGGACTTGTCGAGCTGGAGTTTTCTCCCGCGCGGATGCTGGCGGGGTTGAATCAGCTCGGCTGGATCACAATGATGATGATCCCCCCCGATCCGGGCTCTTCGCTCCCGGCCTATCTCGTTGCGCTCGGGGAGACCCTGTCGATCGCGCTGCTGGGCACCACGCTTGCCGCCATATTCGCGCTGCCGGTCAGTCTGCTGGCGGCAAGGAATATCGTGCCGTCGAATATCTTCCGGTTCCCGGTTCGCCGGTTTCTCGATTCGATCCGCGGCGTCGATACGCTGATCTGGGCGCTGGTCTGGATCAACGTTGTCGGTCTCGGCCCCTTTGCCGGCGTCCTGGCGATTGCGGTGTCGGATTTCGGCGCGTTCGGCAAATTGTTCTCCGAAGCGATCGAGGCAGCCGACAGGAAGCAGGTCGAGGGCATCCGGGCGTCCGGCGGCAATACATTGCACGAAATACGCTTTGGCCTGATACCGCAGGTGCTGCCCGTGATCGCCGGGCAGGTGCTTTATTTCATCGAATCGAACACCCGCTCTGCGACCATCATCGGAATCGTCGGTGCGGGCGGCATCGGCTTGCAACTGGCCGAGCAGATCCGGGTACTGGAGTGGCAGAAAGTTTCATTCCTGATTTTGATGATTCTGGTGGCTGTCGCCGCGATTGACTGGATTTCCGGCAAACTACGGTTTGCGATCATCGGAAAACGCGCGGTCATTTAACCGCAGCTAGCTGTTCTCGATCACGAATTCGACCCGCTCGGCGGCAAAGCGCGCGCGCGTGGTCAGGAGCGGCTTGCCGTCGGCATCGACATCGGTGCTGTCGACCACCAAAACCGGGCGTCCCAGCGCGAGATCGAGCCTAACAGCATCGGTAGCATCGACGATGGCGGCAGCGACCCGGGTCGAGGCCCGGCGATAGTCGCGGATGCCGTAATGCGCCAGCAATTTGGTCGTCGAGCGCACGCGCTCGTAGACGCGCCCGGCATCGGGAAAGCGCCCCGCCGCGAGCCAGGTGGTGCCGACGCAGATCGGAGTGCGGTCGGCCAGCCGCAGCGCTTCGATCCGAATCAGCGGCGCGCCGGTCTTGAGGCCAAGCTGCCGCGCCAGTTCACGGGTCGCAGGTTCATCAGTCGCGCTGAGTAACTGGCCGCGTGGCTCGCGTCCGCCGGCGCCGACAATCTCGGAAAACCGTGTGCGGGAGCGCAGCGGATAGGCGATTCGCGGCGCTTCGACATAGGTGCCGCTGCCGCGTTCGGCACGCACCAGGCCGCGCTCGGCCAGCGTCGCGAGTGCCCGGCGCACGGTGTGTCGGTTGACGCGATAGGTTCCGGCGATCTCGATCTCGCCCGGCAGCTTTTCGCCGGCAACAAAGCGGCCGTCGGCAATGCCGCGCTCGATGCCATCGGCGACCTGCCGCCACAGCGCGACGCCGGAGCCGGTGTCCTGGATGCTCATGGCGTGAAATATGCCATCGGGAAAAATCACCTCGTTGTCACGAAATCGTCATGGCGCTTCGTTATCAAGTTGTCTAGTATCATAGACAACTTGATTCCGGCAAGGCCGATATGATGGCGAGTGACGAAAGTCTGGCAGACGAAAACAGCGGGCAGGCGCGGCGCAAGGCCGTGATGGCGGTGCTGGCTCATTCCACAACGGCCGAAATAGCCGGGCGCCTAACGACGATCGCGGTGCCAGTGCATGAAGACCTACGCGAGCCAGAGAACGGGCTCGTCATGGTGCGCGGTCGTGTCGGTGGCGATGGCGCGGCCTTCAACCTCGGCGAAGCCACGGTTTCACGCGCAGCGGTGCGGCTTTCGACTGGTGAGATCGGCTTCGGCTACACGCTCGGCCGCGACGGTGCGAAGGCACGGATGGTCGCACTGTGCGACGCCCTGGTGCAATCGGATGAATTCGCTGGCCTCGTGGAGACAAAGGTGATCGCGCCGCTGCGCGCCGCGATATCAGCGAAGCGGAGTCGCAAGGCCGCGGAGACAGCGGCGACGCGGGTTGAATTCTACACTTTGGTGCGCGGAGAGGGCTGATGACGACGGTTGCCGAACTGCCCGCAGGATTTGCCGACAAGGTATTGTCGGCGCAATCGACCTTCCGGTCCGTCATGGATGCGATGGCGCGTCCCGGCAGCGTTCAACGCATTGCGGCGGTCTCCGGTACGCCCGGTACGATGATGCGTGGCACCGCGGCCGTCGCGCTGACCCTGTTCGACCATGATACGCCGGTCTGGCTCGACAAGCGGATGTCGGCGACGCCGGATGTTGCCAAATGGCTCAAATTCCACACCAGCGCGCCTGTCATTGCGGATTCCTCGATCAGCAGCTTTGCTTTGATAGGCGATCCCCAATACCTTCCAGCGCTCGAATACTTCGCGTTCGGCAGCAATGAATACCCCGATCGTTCGACGACGCTGATCCTGCAGGTCGAAAGTCTGGCGCAGGGGCCCTCCCTCGAGTTGCGCGGACCGGGAATCGACGGCGCGGTGATCCTGCGGGTCTCGACCCAGCCGCAAGATTTGTTCGAACGGCTTGCGATCAACGTAAGCCTGTTCCCGCGCGGCATCGATGTCGTGCTGGTCGATGACGATGCGATTGTCGCAATACCGCGCACCGCGCGGCTGGCCGCAAGGGAAGGCTAACCATGTATGTTGCCGTCAAAGGAGGCGAACGCGCCATCGAGAATGCCCATCGCCTGCTGGCGCATGAGCGGCGCGGCGACCGTGACGTTCCCGAGGTCTCGCTCGCCCAGATATCCGAGCAGCTTTCGCTTGGCGTCGACCGCGTCATGACCGAGGGCTCGCTGTACGATCGTGAGCTGGCGGCGCTCGCGATCAAGCAGGCGCGTGGCGACATGATCGAGGCGATCTTCCTGGTCCGCGCCTTCCGCGCCACTCTGCCGCGTTTCGGTGCAACCGAGTCGGTCGATACCGGCGCGATGCAGGTGCGGCGCCGGATTTCCTCGACGTTCAAGGATATTCCGGGCGGACAGATTCTGGGACCCACTTTCGATTACACCCATCGCCTGCTGGATCCGCAGCTAGCCGAAGGGTTTGCTCCCGAACAACCGATGACGGGTGAGGCGTCGATGGCGGCGACGCCGCGCGTTACAGACATTCTCGGCCGCGACGGCCTGATCGAACCGTCGCCAGAGGCCGAGGCCGATTCGATCGTTGGCGACCTCACGCGCGAGCCGCTCAGCTTCCCGGCTGATCGCGATTTGCGCCTGCAAAATCTGGCGCGCGCCGACGAAGGCTTTCTGCTGGCGCTCGGCTATTCGTCACAGCGTGGCTACGGCCGCAACCATCCCTTCACGGGCGAAATTCGCTTCGGCGAGGTCGAGGTCGAATTCATGGCCGAGGATGCCGGCTTTGCCGTGCCGCTCGGTGCGATCACGCTGACCGAATGCCAGATGGTCAACCAGTTCAAGGGCTCGGCCACCGAAGCGCCGTGTTTCACACGCGGCTATGGGCTGGCATTCGGACAGAGCGAGCGCAAGACCATGTCGATGGCGCTGGTGGATAGGAGCTTGCGGGCTCGCGAACTCGGTGAAGAAGTTGTCGCACCAGCCCAGGACGAAGAGTTCGTGATGTCGCATTCGGACAATGTGCAGGCGACCGGTTTCGTCGAACATCTCAAGCTGCCGCATTACGTGGACTTTCAGTCCGAACTCGGCCTGTTGCGCAAGTTGCGCAAGGAATTCGCCGAGGCTGCAGAGGTGCCGCTGATGCAGGAGGCCGCCGAATGAACGCGCCGGCTTACAATTTCGCCTATCTCGACGAACAAACAAAACGGATGATCCGCCGCGCGATCCTGAAGGCGATTGCGATCCCCGGCTATCAGGTGCCGTTCGCCAGCCGCGAAATGCCGATGCCCTATGGCTGGGGCACCGGCGGCGTGCAGGTCACCGCGGCGATCCTGGGGCCGCAGGACGTGCTGAAGGTGATCGACCAGGGCTCCGACGACACCACCAATGCGATCTCAATCCGAAAATTCTTCGGCAAGACCGCTGGCGTTGCGACCACGACCGCTACGAACGACGCAACCGTGATCCAGACGAGGCACCGGATTCCCGAAGCGCCGCTGCATGGCGGGCAAATTCTGGTTTACCAGGTGCCGATCCCCGAACCACTGCGGTTCCTCGAACCACGCGAGACCGAGACGCGGCGGATGCACGCGCTCGGCGAATATGGCCTGATGCACGTCAAGCTGTACGAGGACATCGCGCGCTTCGGCCATATCGCGACCTCCTACGCCTATCCGGTCAAGGTGAATGCGCGTTATGTAATGGACCCGTCACCGACGCCAAAATTCGACAATCCGAAGATGGACAATTGTCCGGCGCTGCAATTGTTCGGTGCCGGCCGCGAGAAGCGCATTTACGCGATTCCGCCGCATACATCAGTGGTTTCGCTCGATTTCGAGGATCACCCCTTTACGCGCTACCGGTTCGACGCGCCCTGCGCGCTGTGCGGCGCCGGCGATTCCTACCTCGATGAGATCGTGACCGACGACAAGGGCGGCCGGATGTTCGTGTGTTCGGATACCGATTACTGCGAAGGTCGTCAGTCGGCCGGTCATCGCGGCAGCGAGAGCGCAGTTCCGCACAAGGAGAGGGCGCATGGCTGAGCATGTGAGCGCTGCCAATGACGATCAACCCCTTCTGGTGGCAGACAGTCTCGGCAAGACATACGGCCGCCTGACCGCCTGCCGCGACGTGTCCTTTGCGCTCTATCCCGGCGAGGTGCTGGCTGTTGTCGGCGAGTCCGGATCGGGCAAGTCGACCCTGCTGCAATTGCTGTCGGCGCAGTTGGCGCCGAGCGCGGGCCGGGTTTCGTACCGGATGCGCGATGGCGTGTTGCGCGATCTGGCAGCCCTCGGTGAGGCCGAGCGGCGCTTTCTGTTCCGGACCGATTGGGGTTTTGTGCATCAGGACCCCGCGCAGGGCCTGCGGATGGCGGTCTCCGCCGGCGCCAACGTCGGCGAGCGGCTAATGGCGGTGGGCTGGAACCATTACGGCCGCATCCGTGACACGGCGTCATCCTGGCTGGAGCGTGTCGAAATCGACACCGATCGTATCGACGACGCGCCGCGGACCTACTCGGGTGGGATGCGGCAGCGGCTACAGATTGCGCGCAATCTCGTCACCGAGCCGCGGTTGGTCTTCATGGACGAGCCGACCGGCGGACTCGACGTATCGGTGCAGGCGCGGCTGCTCGACCTGATGCGCAATCTCGTCAGCGAGCTCGGTCTTGCCGCCATCGTCGTCACCCACGACCTCGCCGTCGCCCGGCTGCTGTCGCACCGGGTGATGGTGATGAAGGGCGGCCGTGTCATCGAAACCGGGCTGACCGACCAAGTGCTCGACGATCCCCGTGAGCCCTACACCCAGTTGCTCGTTTCCTCGATTTTGCCGGCATGAGCCAACCAATGACTGCGATGATCGACATCAGCAACGCCGAAAAGACTTTTACCATGCATCTGCAAGGCGGCGTCGAGCTGCCCGTGGTGCGCGGGGTCTCGTTTCACGTTGCACCCGGCGAGTGCGTGGTGCTGTCGGGGCCGTCGGGCGCCGGCAAATCCTCGATCCTGAAAATGATCTTCGGCAATTACCGCTGCGATGGCGGGCGGATCGGCATCCGGCATCGGGGCGTGGTGATCGATCTTGCCACGGCCGAGCCGCGGCAGGTGCTCAGCGTGCGCCGCTCGACCATCGGATATGTCAGCCAGTTCCTGCGTGCGGTGCCGCGAGTCGCCACAATCGATGTGGTGGCGGAACCCTTGATTGCGAACGGATCCGCACGCGCGGAAGCCCGCGACAGGGCGGGCGCGTTGCTGCGCCGTCTCAACATTCCCGAGCGGCTGTGGGCACTGCCGCCATCGACGTTCTCCGGCGGCGAACAGCAGCGGGTCAATATTGCCCGCGGGTTCATTTCCGATCTGCCAATTCTGCTGCTGGACGAACCGACAGCCTCGCTCGATGCAGCCAATCGTGCGGTTGTCGTTGAGCTGGTTGAAGAGAAGAAGCGTCAGGGCGTCGCGATGGTGGCGATCGTGCATGATGACGAAATACGCCACCTGATTGCCGACCGCATCGTCGACGTGACGTCATTTGCCGCCGCCGCTTGAAGGAAGAGATGTGAGATGACAAGGCAGGAAATCATCCTCGGTAACGCCCGCATCGTGCTGGCCGATCGCGTGATCGAGCGCGGCTGGGTCGCCTTTGTCGACGGCCGGATCGCCGAGTTTGGCGAGGGCAGCGCGCCGACAGGCAGCGAGGACGCCGGCGGCGACCTGATCATGCCCGGTTTGATCGAGCTGCACACCGACCATCTTGAAATGCACTATGTGCCGCGCCCGAAAGTATTCTGGGATCCGATCGCGGCGGTGGTTTCCTACGACGGGCAGTTGGCCACTTCGGGCATCACCACCGTTCTGGATTCGCTGCGGGTCTGGCGCGAGGATGGCGCCGAAGAGGTTGACGGCCGGGCAGGCGTGCTGGCGGAGGCGATCACATCCGCGCGCGATGCCAACCTGCTTCGTGCCGATCATTTCCTGCACCTGCGCTGCGAAATCCCGATGCCGAGCGTCGTCGAGGAAGCCAAGGAGTTGATCGACCGGCCGGACGTGCGGCTGATGTCGCTGATGGACCACACGCCGGGCCAGCGTCAGTTCCGCGACGAGGTCAAGCTGCGCGACTATTATCGAGGCAAGGGGGGCGGCAGGACCGACGCCGAGCTCGATGCGCTGTTCGAGAAGCGCTTCCACTATCAGAAGACGTATGCTGCGAGCAACATGCGCGAAATCGTGGCTCTTGCGCATCAATACGAAATTCCGCTCGCCAGTCACGATGATACGACCGAAGAAAATGTCGCCGATGCGATTCAGGATCGCGTTTCGGTGGCGGAATTCCCGACCACGATGGAAGCCGCGCGCGGGCTGCATCAGGCCGGCATCGGCATTCTGATGGGGGCGCCGAACGTGGTGCGCGGCGGCTCGCATTCCGGCAACATCGCCGCGGTCGACCTCGCCCGCGAGGGGCTGTTGGACATCCTGTCGTCCGATTACATTCCCTCGAGCTTGCTGATGGCAGCGCTGCGATTGCCGCAGCATGCGCCTGCGATCGATCTGGCATCCGCCATTCGCACCGTCACGAAGACACCGGCCGAAGCCGTGGGTCTTGCAGACCGTGGCGAAATCGCCGTGGGCAAACGCGCCGATTTGATCAGGGTGCATGTTGCGCGCGACATTCCGGTGGTGCGCAGCGTTTGGCGCGAAGGGCGGCGTGTGGCATGACGGAAGCTCCGACCATAGCCGCCGACCCATCGGCGGCCGCGATCGGGCCGGGGCGACTGATTCTGGTGGTCGGCCCAAGTGGCGCCGGCAAGGATACGTTGCTTGGGCTTGCGAAATCTGCCTGCGCGGATGATCCCAACATTGTCTTTCCGCGCCGCGTGATTACACGGCAAGCGTCGGCATCCGAGGATAATGAGGAGGTGAACGCTGGTACCTTCGAGGCGGCGCTGGCGCGTGACGAATACGCCATGCACTGGCAAGCGCACGGCCATTGCTATGCGCTGTCGCGTGCGATCGACGACGATCTCCGCCGCGGGCACACCGTGATCGCCAACGTCTCGCGCACCGTGATCGCCACGATGCGTCGCGCGTATGCCGACGTTGTGGTGGTCTCGATCACGGCGCCGCCGAACGTTCTGGCGGAACGGCTGGCGATGCGGGGCCGCAGCAGCGACGGCAGGATTGAGTACCGGCTTAGTCGCGCGGTGGACGAAGCCGCGCCTGACCTCACGATCGTCAACACCGGCAGCGCCGAGTATCACGCGCGTCAGCTGGTCCGGGCCATCAAGGGCGAGAAGTGGGACGAGTAAGCGGGGGGAACGAATGTCTGTTATCGCGACGATCGAGCAGCTCGAGGCGATCTACGGTTTTCCCAATGAGGCCTCGACTGTCAAGGTCGCTGATCGGGTTACACCGCCCTATCGGGCGCTGATGGATAAATCACCGTTTGCGGCGCTGGCGACCTGCGGGCCGGAGGGATTGGACTGCTCGCCGCGCGGCGATCTGCCCGGCTTCGTGCGCATCCATGATGAGAAGACGCTGATGATGCCGGACCGCCGCGGCAACAACCGCTGCGATTCCCTGCGTAATATCGTTCGCGATCCCCGGGTGGCATTGCTGTTTCTGATCCCGGGTTCCGGCAGCACGCTGCGCGTCAACGGCCGCGCGCAGGTTTCGGCCGATCCCGAGCTATTGGCGTCGTTCAAGATGGATGGCAAGGCGCCGCGCACGGTCATCGTCATGACGGTGGAAGAGATCTATTTCCAATGCGCGCGTGCCATCGTCCGCGCCGATCTCTGGAATCCCGACAAGCGGGTCGACCCCAGGACCTTGCCGACTCCGGGCCAGATCCTCGCCGACATGAGCGATAACGCGGTGGGTGGCGAAAAATACGATCGGGAATGGCCGGAGCGCGCGCGGCAAACGATGTGGTGACGATCCGATGCCGCTTGCTCACTACTCCCTATGGGAGGGGTGAGCGCAGCGTCTGCGTCACGGCAGTACCGTTCCCATTTCAAATTCGGCGAGCTGGCGTAGTTGAGCGCAGCCAAAGCATTCCGCCGAGACACGGTACTGCGCGGGCATTTTGGCACTGCCATGCAGTACCGGGAAAGGCTGAAATAAGCGAAAATAATCGAGTGGTCGGATCAAGCCGTTGAAAAGAAAGGAAAATGCTTTAGGTCTATCCCTTCGATTATTTGTCGGGCCCAGAAATCGGTTGGACCGATTCAATCTGCGAAGTTCAATGAAAACAATATGTTAGGCTACCGCTTTTCCGTTGCGCCCATGATGGATTGGACCGACCGGCATTGCCGCGTCTTCCACCGTCTGATGACGCGGCGTGCGCGGCTCTACACGGAGATGCTGACGACCGGCGCCATCATTCATGGCGACCGCAGGCGGCTGCTCGGCTTCGATCCAAGCGAGCATCCGGTGGCGCTGCAGCTTGGCGGATCCGATCCCGGCGATCTCGCCACCGCTGCGAAGATCGGCGAGGATTTCGGCTACGACGAAATCAATCTCAATGTCGGCTGTCCGTCCGACCGGGTGAAGGACGGCCGCTTCGGCGCCTGCCTGATGGCGGAGCCGGCGCTGGTCGCCGACGGCGTTGCGGCCATGAAGCGCGCGGTCAAAATTCCCGTCACGCTCAAATGCCGGATCGGCATCGACGACCAGGACCCTGAAATTGCGCTCGACGTGCTGGCGCGCGGCGTGGTCGCCGCCGGCGCGGACGCGCTGGTCGTGCATGCCCGCAAGGCCTGGCTCAACGGTTTGTCGCCGAAGGAAAACCGCGATATCCCGCCGCTCGATTACGACAGGGTCTACCGGCTGAAAGCCGTGCTGCCGGATGTCCCCATCATCATCAATGGCGGCATCGCCAGTATTGCGGAGGCGAAGCGCCACCTCGACCACGTTGACGGCGTGATGCTGGGGCGGGCGGCCTATCAGGAGCCGTGGCGTTTGCTCGAAGTCGATCCGGAATTGTTCGGCGAGGCGGCGCCATACGCCACCATGAAGGACGTTTTCACAGCGATGCTTCCCTACATCGAAGAGCAGCTGGCGCAGGGAGCAAAGCTGCATTCGATGACGCGGCACTTCGTCGGCGCGTTCCACGGCGTGCCCGGCGCGCGCGCCTTCCGTCGCCATCTGGCGGAGAAGGGCGTCAAGCCGGACGCCGGCGTCGACGTGCTGCGCGATGCGATCGCGCTGGTCGAGGATCGCGCGGCGGCGTTGGTTGCGGCGTGAAGCGCTAAGCGGCGCGCTCTTCAGCGCGGCCCGCCAAAGTTGCGCATGTCGTGTTCTCTTCAGGCGGTCGCGAGGGTGGTTTGCGGCGCGTCTCCGCGCCACGCCCGCGCGATCAATTCGCGGATCGCCTCGCGCTCGATTCCGCGCGGATTCCAGTACGGGTTCTTCACGGCGAGGTCGGCGGCCTGGTCGATGCCGCTCTCGGGCATGCCGATCTCGCGCAGCGATGCCGGCGCGGCAAGCTTTCGCGCCAGATCGTGGAGGCCGAGCGCCGGGTCGGGCACGCCAAGCGCGGCGGCGATGCGCGTCATCGCGTCGGGCGCGGCAGGCGCATTGTAGGCGAGGGCATGCGGGAGGATGACGGTGTGGGTCTCCGCGTGAGGCAGATTGAACGACCCGCCCAGCGTATGGCAGAGCTTGTGATGCAGCGCCATGCCGACGGAGCCGAGGCAGATGCCAGCGAGCCAGGCGCCATAGAGCGCGTCGGTACGCGCGGTCCTGTCACCCGGCTGGGCGCAAATTATCGGCAGCGCCTGCGCCAGCGTGCGGATACTCTCCTGCGCCATCAGCGATATCACCGGGTTGCGATCCCGCGCATAGAGCGCCTCGACCGCATGCGCGATGGCGTTGATGCCTGACGTCGCTGATAGTTTCGGCGGCATCGTCATCGTGAGGTCGACGTCGTAGATCACGACCTCGGGCAGAATTTTCGGGCTCGACTGCGTGGTCTTGATGCCGCCGCTGGTCTGGCCGACCACCGGCGTCATCTCCGAGCCCGCGTAGCTGGTCGGCAGCACGATCTGCGGCAGGTCGGTGCGCAAGGCGATTGCCTTGCCGAGGCCGGTGGTCGAACCGCCGCCGATCGCCACGAGACAATCGGCCCGCACCTCGCGCACGGTTTCCATCGCCCGTTCCGTCACCTCAACCGGCGTATGCATGACGGCGCCAGTGAACACACCGGCGAAGCATTCACCGATCATCTCCCGGATACGCGCGACCAGGTCTTTCTGTCGCGGGGTCGCCAGCACGAGGGCGCGGGTGACGCCGAGGCGGGACAATTCGTCGGGCAATTGGCGCAGCGTGCCGGCGCCGAACACCACCCGCATCGGCGCGCTCTGATAGACGAAGTCTTGCATGGCCGCTCCTTGCGGACGAAACGGCCGGCTCCGGGATCAGATCGCTGCCGGAGCCGGACTTTCCGCGTTGATACCCCCCGGCTCAAGAGGCGGGCTGTGCAACCTTGCGCAAGCCGGCAGTCTCTTCAAGGCTGTTCGATGGTGCGTTCGCTGGCCGCCGGGCCCACAGGATAATGGCACCGGCTGCAATCGCTGCCGCGCCGATCGACAGGAACATTGGCGTCGGGCTCTGGTAATATTGCTGCAGTGCGCCGGCGACGAACGGGCCGAGAATGGCGCCGACCCGCGCGACCCCGAGTTCCATTCCAACCGCGGTGGCGCGCACGCCGGTCTCGTAGGACGCCGCGGTGAAGTTGTTCAGCACGAACTGCGCGCCGATGATGAAGAAGCCGGCTGCCGCAACCGACGTGATGTTGACGATGTGATCGTTCAGCGCCACGAGGGAGAGCACCGCGACGCCGCCGATCGCCCACCAGGTTGCGATCAGGCCGCGGCTGCTGCCGGACTTGTCGACCAGATGCCCGAGCACGAGAGCGCCGCCGAACGACATGATCTGCATCAGCGCGCCGAAACCGAAGCTGGCCGCAAAGGTTTCTCCCCGCTGCATCATCACGGTCGGAATCCACCCCGACAGGCCGAAGATGCAGAACAGGCTGAGGAACGCCGACGCCCAGATCGCGAACGTGGTCCGGCGATATTTGGCCTGGAGCAGCACCGCCACCGAGTTGACCGGCTTCTCCGCGTGTCCGACGGCAATTTCAGCCGACTGATAGACGCTTGCGCGCTCGGGCCGAAGCCTGCTGAGCATGTCGCGGATTTCGCCGGTGCGGCCTTGAAGGGCAAGGAACTTCGGCGACTCCGGCAACATGAAGTGCATGAAGGGAAGCAGCAGGAACGACAGCGACCCGATCCAGTACAACGAGGCCCAGCCGAATACCGGCGTAGCGAACACGCCGGCGACGCCGGCGAGCGTTCCGCCGAGCGCCCAACCGAGGGCAACGCCCCATAATGCAAACGTGTTAGCCACCCGCCGCGGTGCCAGCTCGTTGATGTAGGTCGTCGCCAAAGGCAGCAATACGCCCAGCCCGATGCCGGTCAGAAGCCGCAGGATGCAGAACGACAGGAACGAGTCCGCGGACGTCGCGGTCAGCAGCGTGAAGATGCTGGTGATCCACAGGCCCCCGAGCAAGGTGCCGCGGCGGCCGAGGCGGTCGGCGATGATGCCATGGATCGCAGCGCCGAGCAGGAAGCCAACGAGGCCGCTGGAGATCAATAGTCCGGCCTGGCCGGCCTGCAGGCCCCATGGCTTTGCCACATAGTGGATGACGTAGGCCGGATTGAACGTGTCATAGCCGTCGAACAGCGTGAGCAGTCCCATGATGGCGCCGAGGCGCCAGTGAAATTTGCCGACCTTTGCCTCGGCTAGTTCCTCGTGAAGATCGATTACCTTCGCAGTCATGGCCGTATCCCTCCCAGATGGTGATTATGTCGTGTGAGACCGCTTATTCCGCGGCTTGATGGATGCCGTGCCCGGCGACAGTGGTTTCGCCGAGATCGAGCTTGAACAGGTCGACAGCATTGCGCCGGCCGATCTTCAGGCGATCGTTCTCGCTGATGCTGGCGCTGTTGAACCAGTCGGAGGCGTGATCGACGTTTTCGAACGGCCAGTCGACCGAGAACAGAATGCGGTCCGCTCCGATCTCGAGGATGGAGTCGATCAGCGTTTGGGTGCGGAAATTGCCAGACGTGGTCAGGAAGAAGTTGGCATTGAAGTAGTCGCAGATCTTCTTCTTGGCCTTGTGCTTCGGCGGCGCCTTGACCCAGCCGTTGCGATGATCCACGCGCCACATGCTGTAGGGTAGCCCTTCGCCCATATGGCCCAGGATGATCTTGAGTTTTGGATAGGCATCGAACAGGCCCGATCCCATCAGGCGCAGGGCGTGCACCGCGGTCTCCTGTCCGAACGCCCAGGTCGGGCCCATCAGCCACGGATGTCCTTCATAGATCGCGCAGTCTTCCGGCAGCGGATTCCGCGGGTGCAGGTAGAAGGGCAGGCCGGTCTTCTCGACCGCCGCCCAGAACGGCCAGTATTGCGGCAGGTCGTAATAGACCGGCCGCTTGCCGTCGCCGATCTGCGAGAAGCCGTTCACCAGCGCGCCGCGGAAACCGAGCGTGTTAATGCAGCGCTCGAGTTCCTTGATCGCGAGATCCGGATCCTGCATCGGCAGCGCGGCAAAAGCCTGAAAGCGCGACGGGCGCTTGGCGACCTGCTCGGCGAGGAAATCATTGGCCCGGACCGCAATCTCGTTGGCGCGGCCGACATCAGGTATAGCCTGCACGGCGGGCGCGTTCAGCGACAGGATCATCATCTCGACGCCGTGCTTGTCCATCTGCGCCAGCCGCTTGTCCTGGATATCCAGGAGGCGCTCCTTCAGCTCCGGCCAATAGGAGTCGGGGACGAAGCCCGCCGAGTCCATCAGCGTGTCCGGGATGGCGAAATGTTCCTCTAACGCGATCTTGCCCTGCATGTCGTCCTCGCTGATGTCTGATGTTGATTAATATTGGCCTTGCGGGGTCAGCCCGAGCGCGAGCTGGCCGTACATGGTGCCGACGGCATCCCAGTTCATGCTGATGTGGCGGCCGACGGCATTGGCGTCGCGCCAGGCACGCTGCACCGGATTGGAAAGATCGAGGCCGAGCCCGCCGGTCGAGGCGTTCAGCGCTTCGGTGGCGCGAATGGCCAGGGCTACCGAAAACGCCTGGCCGCGGCGGCTGACGATGCGGTCCTCGATCGAAATCGGCCTGTGATCGCGTGCGGTGCCCGCGCGGTCCCTGAGATCGCGCAGCAGCACTTCGCGCGCCGCATCGACCGAGGCGCTCGCTTCCGCGACCCGCAACTGGATGGTCGGGAAATCCGCCATGCGATTGTTGTGGCCCGCCACCGCGCCGCGGGTGATCCGCCTGGAGGTGACTGCAAGATAGTCTTCCAGCGCGCCGGCAGCGGCGCCGACCGCGGCCGATGCCAGGCAGGAGGGAATGTTCGACAGCATCGGGATCGAGAAGGTGGGGTTATTGGCATAAAGCGCGGCGCCCGGCGTCTTTCCCGATGTAGTGTCGGCGAACGACAGCAGGCGGTGCGCGGGCACGAACACATCCGACAGCACCAGCGTCTTGCTGCCGGTGCCGCTGAGGCCGACGACATTCCAGGTGTCGTCGATGACGTAGTCGGACGCCGGGACCAGCAGGAAGGCCGGCGCAAACTGGCCGCTCTCGGTCTTCGACGGCAGCAGCGCCGCGCACAGCGACCATTGCGCGTTGTCGCAGCCGCTGGCGAACGACCAGCGCCCGGTCAGGCGATAGCCGCCTTCGGCCTCGATCGCCTTGGCCGCCGGCGCGTAGGAGCCGCAGGCCACCGCGTCGGGATTGCCGGCCCAGACGTCGCACTGCGCGGCCTCGGAGAATCCCGCGATCAGCCATTGATGGGCCGCGAGCAGGCCGCCGACCCATGCCGTCGAGGCACAGCTTTTCGCAAGCTCGACGTTCAGTTCGACCAGCACATCGAAATCGTGCTCGTAGCCGCCGAACATCGCCGGCTTGACGATGTCGAAATAGCCGATGTTGCGCAGGGCAATGATGTTCTCTTCCGGAACGCGCCCGGCCTTTTCCGTGGTGTGGGCGCGCGCCTTGATCTGCGGCGCGATCTGCGCCACGCGGCTCCGCAACTCGGCAATATCAGGGCGAAGCGACGGCTGTGCCGGCACGTCCTTCAACTGGGCGACTGATACCATTGGTTTGCTCCGTGTCTTCGATTGGTTTGAAAAGCGGTCGGGTGGCTGGCGCGGTTCATGCGGCCTGGCTGTCGTGCGGCACCGAGAAACAGTAGGTCGCATCCTGGTAGATCAGCGGCTCGATCGGATCGCGCACGTTCACGGTCTCGGCCTCGCCGATGAAAATCGTGTGCGTGCCGTAGGGCACGGCGGCTGCCTTCTTGCAGAAGATGTTGATCTGCGCGTCGGCGAGGTAGGTGACGCCCTCGGCCGAAGTCATCCAGTCGCCGAGCCCGAACCGTTCTTCGGCCGGGAGCGCGCCGCTGAAGGCGGATGAAAGCGGGACCTGATCGCGGCGCAGTACGTTGACGCAGAACCGGCGCGCCAGCAGCATGATGTCATGCAGCAGCGTTGCCTGGTTGATGCAAACGATCAGGGAAGGGGGATCAAGCGACAGCGACGTCACGGCGGTCGCTGTCATCCCGTGCCGGCGATCCTGGTCAGCCGAGGTGATGACCGACACCGCCGCGGGAAATCGCCGCAACGCGCGCTTGAACGTTTCACGCAATTCGTCGGATGCGGAATCCAGCGACATGGTTTCCTCCACTGAAATCCGCTCTTGTCCGGCGGCTTAACTTTCGCGAACAATAATTGCATTTGCAAATATAGGTCAAGATAAATTTTCAAATGCAACAATTGCCTTGAAAAACGATTCATGTCCGGCTATTGGGAGACTGCAAAAGTTGCACCAAGGCAGGACGCAAGACTTTGTACAGACTGACAAATTCCTTTCCATACTTGCTCAACCGCGTCGGCGTGCAGATGGGTGAGCTGTTTTCCAGGCGCATTGCCGGCTACGGCGTGACCCTGCCGATGTATCGCGTGATGGCCGCGCTTTGGGAGGCCGGCGATCAGCGGCTCGGGGATCTCGCTGCGATGACGACGATCGAGATATCGACGTTGTCGCGGCTGGTCGGGGAGATGAAACGGCGTGGTCTCGTCACGCGCGCGCGGCTGAAGGACAACGGCCGCACCGTTGCGATCAATCTCACGCCGAAGGGGCGGTCACTGGTCGAAGAGCTGATCCCGATCGCCATCCGCTTCGAGGAGGTTGCGGTGCGCGATTTCCCGCCGAAGAATATTTCGGACCTGAAGACAATTCTGGCAGAGATCTACGAGAGCCTGAAGTCGCTCGAACCCGAGATCGAGGAAGCGAACAAGGCGCGCAAGGCGGCAAAGTCAAAAGCCTGACGTCTCCGCGGAGATGGCGGCCTTCCAGGCAAGGCCCGCGTTCGACGAATCCGCTTGCGGCCGCTTGCCGGGAAGCGCGTCGGGCGAATACGCGCCGGAAGAAGTTGCTCCGCTGCCCGGCGGCGGATCGGCCCGGGCGAGCGCCGCCAGGTCTTCAGCTGCGCATGGCGGCGCGGAAGCCGACGAAGCTCAACGCGCCCGCCACGGTGACGGCAATCCAGCTCGCCAAGAACGGCACATCAACGCCATTCAAGGTGACGGACCACCCCATTACAATCCGGATCAACTGCAGAAGTGCGATCAGGGCAAAGATGGCGGCGGCAAGCTTGCAAAAGGTTCTTGTGGTCATTGCCGATCTCCGATGGCCCACGAGGACGTGTTCGTCCACGCAGCTAAAATGGGGAGGGACCGGCGCGGCGGCCACCCTCCTTGGAGGGGGAAGAGGTTTAACTGAGCCACTTTCGATGTGTCGCACAATCGCCGTTTCGCGACGTCGCGGGCCGGGACCTTGGCGCCTTTGAGACGTTCCGACGGCGACTGAGGATGTCTGTTTATCTAATGTGATCGGTGTACCGTGAAAACGACGCGAACGATTCTTACATGCAGATCGCATGCATCATCCCAGTCGAGGCAATCATGACAGCCGATTTGTGGGCGTTAGTTGCGGCCATGCTGCTGGCCGTCGGTCAGCTTACCCTATCCAGTGTGCTGACACTCCGTCAGCTCGGGGGTGTTTGGGTCGCAGGGCCCCGCGATGAAGCGCGCGAGGTTACAGGTGTAAGCGGGCGCTTTGTTCGGGCGCACCGCAATCTGCTTGAGATATTTCCACAGTTCGTCGCCGCACTATTCCTGGTGCATGCAGCTCAAGCCGTTGGATCACTGTCGACAATTGGGGCTTGGTTGTTCGTCATCGCCCGGCTCGTTTACGTTCCCGCCTACGCCTTTGGCCCTGTGGGTGTACGGCCAGTCTGTTGGCTCGCCGCACAGGTGGGGATTTTCATGATCGTGGTCGACTTGTTTGTTTGAACACGCGGGATAAGCACGTATCGCGTCCAGTGACGGCGCATCGCGTTGATATCGGCATGTCTGCCTCTGCGCCGCTCTTGGAGGCTAAGCGGACACCTTAGTTCGCCGCCGCACGGCGCTTGCTCCGGCCTGCGACCTCGGGATAGCCGTGCAGCATCACCTTGTCGGCCTGCACGCCCCAGCTTTCCAGCCGATCCAGAAAACTCATGCCGAGCAGGTTGGTCTTCATCTGCCCGCGCGGCACCACCAGCGCCGGCACCGATTTCTCGACGAGCTGACCTACCGCGAGGCGATCGAGCGTCAGCCGCGCCGCCTTGGTGTGGCCGCCGGCGGTTTCGACGTCGACATTGTATTCGAGCATCTCGATCGGCAGGCCGATCGCCTTCGCCGTCTCCCAGGTCAGTACCACCGACGTCGCGCCGGTGTCGATCACCATCGGCGCCTTGACGCCGTTGATCTTGGCATGCAGCGCGAATTCGCCGGCTTTGCCGCGCGCGATCTGCACGGCGGGCGCCGGCTCCTGGCTGCGTTGCCGCAGCATTTTCGTGACCGAGTTGCTGGCGCGCGCGATCTGGGCCGGATCGCCATAGGCGACGACGGCGCCGGCGGTGGCGGCGAGCATCGCCAGAACGAGCATGATGCGGATCACTGCGCGCCTCCGCCGGTTCGTCCCGCGATCAGCCGTGCTCGGCGCGCGGCGGCATCTGCACGAGGCCGGCCTCCGCCATGCGCGCCGCAAGCCCTTCCATCACGGCCAATCGCTCCGCTGTCTCCATGCGGTGCCAGCGCGCGATCTCCGGCAACGTTCGTCCGCAGCCGAAGCAGAGTTTGGTTCTGGGGTCCATCATACAGACTGCGATACACGGCGTTTCTTTGCTCATTTATCGATAGTGAAATGGTTTGCGTCCCTTGCGCAAGCGCTGCAGTTACAGCCCGGTTCCTGCACTCATGATCGGCTTGTGACGCGCCCGCCGCTTGTCGTCGGCGGACGCTGCGGCGTTGGGTTCCGGCTGCAGGGGCGGGGCATCCTCGGCCATCGGCGCCAGCGCGCTCATCACGCGCTCCGGCGGGAAGGTGACGATGACTTCGGTGCCGATGCGCAATTTCGATTTCAGCGTGAAGGTACCGCCATGCATGTCGATCAGGCTCTTTGCGATCGGAAGCCCCAGCCCCGCGCCCTGTTCGGCCGATTTGATCGAGTTGGAGCCCTGGCCGAACGAAGCCAGCACGATCGGAATCTCGTCCTCGGCGATGCCGGAGCCGTTGTCCTTGACGCTCAGATATTGCCCGCCGGAAGCGGTCCAGCCCACCTTGAGCCAGATCTCGCCGCCTTGCGGGGTGAACTTGATCGAGTTGGACAGCAGGTTGAGCACGACCTGGCGCGTGGCGCGTTCGTCGCCCCAGATCCTGGGCATGCCGTGCTCGAACACCTCGTGGATGGTGATGCCGCGGCTGGTCGCGCGCAGCTTCAACAGATGGTGGCAGTCGGCCACGACATGCACCAGCGACACCGCTTCCTCGTTCAGTTCGTAGCGGCCGGCTTCGATCCGCGACAAATCGAGAATCTCGTTGATGAGATTGAGCAGGTGAACGCCCGAACTATGGATGTCGGCGGAATATTCCTTGTACACCGGCACCGTATGCGCGCCAAAAATTTCGCTCTTCATCACCTCGGAGAAGCCGAGGATCGCGTTCAGCGGCGTTCGCAGCTCATGGCTCATCTGCGCCAGAAAGCGCGACTTGGCGACGTTGGCGGATTCGGCGCGGTGCCGCGCTTCGTCCGAGATCGCCTTGGCCTGTTCGAGCTCGCCGATCAGCGCGTCCTTTTCGGCGCGCGCTTCCAGGGTCGCCAGTGTCGTCGAATGGAGCTGATGGGCGAGCAGGGCGAAATAGGCTTCGGCGGCGACCGCGAGCAGCGCGAGTGCGTAATTGTCGAAGGTTCCGCCCAGCACGAAATTGAGCGCGATCGCCGCCGTCACCGGCGCGGTCGCCGCCATCGCCGCAATGGGGAGCGTCGCCGCCAGCATGCTCGACACCGCGATCACCAGCAGCATCAGGAACATCATCATCGTGTTCGAGACGACGTCGAGGCCAGCCGGATGCAGCAGGATCGCCGTCCAGCACAGGCCGTAGAGCAGGTCGAGCAGCACGAACCGGGTTTGCCATTTGCGCGTGGCGGCGAGTGTGGGCTGCTCGCCGAGGAAGCGCCTGCAATTGCGAATGATGGCGGCATGGATGCAGAGCATGCCGACGGTCCAGACTGCGGCCGGCACGGCGTACTTCCAGAGGCCGAACAGCACGCCGGTCGCAACCACCAGCAGCATGACAACGAAGGAGGCCGATACCCGGGTTTGGGCGTATTGCCGGAGCAATTCGGTATCGAAGGCCGGGCGGGTACCGCTTGATGACGTTAAGCGGTCCCGCGCCTCGCGCACCCGCTGCGCCGCCACGCGCCGGGTGTTGACCGGCTGTGTGACCGGCGCTTCTGCCGGAAGCTGGACAACCTCAGGCTTTTCTGCGGGGTTACTCATCAAACAACACAAATCCTGCCCGCGAACCGCGCGGACTCTTGCATTGTCTATCTGTGCCGCAAAATCATTAAGCGATGACTTATAGAGAGCTAAAAACTTCCGTTAACGACGGGTTAAATTAACCTATCGGGCGGGCGGAACCCCCGCTTCTGACGGGATAAGAAGCGGGGCCATCCTCTTTGCCTTAACCTGTTTTTTTAACTCACCGCTCCAGCCGGGCCATCAGGCTCGACGTATCCCAGCGCTTGCCGCCCATCTTCTCGACCTCGGCGTAGAACTGGTCGACCAAAGCGGTCACCGGCAGGTTGGCGCCGTTGCGGCGGGCTTCGGCGATGCAGATCGAGAGATCCTTGCGCATCCATTCGACCGCAAAGCCGAAATCGAACTTGCCCTCGTTCATGGTCTTGTAGCGGTTCTCCATCTGCCAGGACTGCGCCGCGCCCTTGGAAATGGTCTCGATCACGGCCGGAACGTCGAGCCCCGACTTCTTTGCGAAATGAAGGCCCTCGGACAGGCCCTGGACCAGGCCCGCGATGCAAATCTGGTTGACCATCTTGGTGAGCTGGCCGGCGCCGGCGGGCCCGAGAAGCTTGCACATCCGCGCGTAGGCGCCGGCGATGATCGGCTCGGCCGCGGCATAGGCATCTTCCTTGCCCCCGCACATCACCGTCAGCACGCCGTTTTCCGCACCCGCCTGACCACCGGACACCGGCGCGTCGATGAACTTGAAGCCTGCCTTGGTGGCGGCGGCGTCGAGCTCGCGGGCAACTTCGGCGGAGGCGGTGGTGTGATCGACGAAGATGGCGCCCTTTTTCATGCCGGCGAAGGCGCCATCGGCGCCGATCGTGACCGCACGCAGATCATTGTCGTTGCCGACGCAGCACATCACGAAGTCCTGGCCTTCGGCCGCTTCCTTCGGCGTCGGCGCGGTGCGCCCGCCGAATTTATCCGCCCATTCCTTCGCCTTGGCCCCGGTCCGGTTGTACACGGTCACCTCGTGGCCGCCTTTTTTCACCAGATGTCCTGCCATGGGGAAGCCCATTACGCCGAGACCGAGAAAAGCGACTTTAGCCATGTGTGTTACCTTGAAGTTTTGCCGGCGATTGGGCTAGCCGGACGGTGTTCTTGAGGGAGCCGCACCATAACCTCTGCGCAGGGGAGGGCAACGCCTTCGTTTGGCGGGCGGGGCCGGATTCGTGCTAGGATAGTGGCTTCAAGAACCTCACAAAAAAGGGAGTGACATCGCATGGGCGTCAGCGTGGGCGTGCTCGACCATTTCAACATCCGGACCCGCAACCTTGCCGATACGGTCCGGTTCTATGAGGACATTCTGGGCCTGGAAAAGGGCGCCCGGCCGAACTTTGCTTTCCCCGGGGCGTGGATGTACAGCGAGGGCAAGGCGGTGGTGCACCTCGTCGATATCTCCAGGACCGAGGAACCGCAGAAGCCCGATTCCGGCGTCGTCCACCATGTCGCGTTCGCCAGCTACGGCTTTGACGGCATGAAGCGGCGGCTGGAAGCGAAGGGCATGGCTTACGACTCCCGGCAGGTGCCGGGCGGCGACCTCTGGCAGATCTTCGTCAATGACCCCAACGGTGTCATGATCGAGCTGAACTACGAAGCCGCCAAGGAGCAGACGGCCTCAGCCCCCGCCGAGCGGCGCGATGATGTGGGAGCGAGGTAGCCTTTTGCGCTGAACCGCTCTATGGGTCGCATCGGACTGGCATAGCGTTTTGCAACGAGGCCCGCTGTTCGGATTTGGTCCGAGGCGGATCGGGTCGCGTCAAGAAAGCGCGTCAATACAAGAGAGTAGAGCCCGGTTCTCAATCAGAACCGAAAGGGCTTCAGGAGATGCGCGAGTGAGCGTTACGCAGCAACAGGTTCTGGATTCCCTTAAGCAGGTGGCGTCGCCGCGCGGCGTCGCCTTGACCAACGCCAACGTGCTGTCGGCGATCTCGGTCACCGACGGCAAGGTGTTTTTCTCCATCAACGTCGACGCTGCGGAAGCCCGCGCCTGGGAAAGCGTGCGCGCGCAGGCCGAGGCCGCCGTGCGCGCGATTCCCGGCGTCACCGCGGCGATGATCGCGCTGACGGCCGAGCGCAAGCCGGGCTCGCCGCCATCCGTGCCTGCGCCGCATCGGCACGCGCATTCACATTCTCCCGGCGTGCAACCGGCTTCCGCGCACCGTCCGCCGCAAGGCGCAGCGTCGCCGATGTCGAAACAGGCGGAGATCCCGGGCGTTGCCGCTGTCATCGCGGTGGCCTCGGGCAAGGGCGGCGTCGGCAAGTCGACCACCGCGCTCAACCTGGCGCTGGGCCTGCGCGATCTCGGCCTGCGCGTCGGCCTGCTCGATGCCGACATTTACGGCCCGTCGGTGCCGCGGCTAACCGGCATCCATGAGAAGCCGCAGCTCGATGACAACAGGAAGATGATTCCGATCCAGCGCTTCGGCCTTGCCATCATGTCGATCGGCTTCCTGGTGGAGGAAGACACCGCGATGATCTGGCGCGGGCCGATGGTGATGTCGGCCATCACCCAGATGCTGCGCGACGTGGCGTGGGGCACGCTCGATATTCTGGTCGTCGACATGCCGCCCGGCACGGGCGATGCGCAATTGACGCTGGCGCAGAATGTGCCGCTGAAGGGAGCGGTGATCATCTCGACCCCGCAGGATCTGTCGCTGATCGACGCGCGGCGAGGGCTCGCGATGTTCAAGAAGGTCAACGTGCCGGTGCTCGGCATCGTCGAGAACATGAGCTACTTCCAGTGCCCCGAATGCGGCACGCGCTCGGACATTTTCGGTCATGGCGGCGCGCGGCATGAAGCGGAACGGCTGGGTGTCCCGTTCCTGGGCGAGATCCCGCTGCACATGTCGATCAGGACCACCTCCGATGACGGTAACCCGGTGGTGGCGAGCGACCCGGACGGTCCGCATGCCGCGATCTATCGGGCCATCGGGACCAAGGTCCGCGACCAGCTTCAGGGCGTCATCGCCGCCGCCTGAAGCCCCTTTATCTGTGCCCCCTAAGACTTTGGTTTAACTCAGTGCAGTCATGCCTTTGTCGCGTTTTCGATAGCGAACTTCCGTGTTAAAGCCGCCCCGCCAGAGCGCCCCGGATGACGTGGAATTCGCCCCGCCGGAGATCACGCTCGAGGAATATGGGAAACGCCCCGTCGTAAGGAGACTCGAATGAAGCGTCGTGATTTTTTGAAGGTTTCAGCGGCCGGTGCTGCCGCGACAGCCGTTGCCTCGCCGGCGATCGCGCAATCGTCGCCTGAGATCAAATGGCGCCTGACGTCGAGCTTCCCGAAGTCGCTCGACACCATCTATGGCGGCGCTGAACAGGTGTCGAAATACGTCGCCGAAATGACCGACAACAAGTTCCAGATTCAGGTGTTCGCGGCCGGCGAACTCGCACCGGCTCTGCAGGCGCTCGACGCCACCTCCAACGGCACTGTCGAGATGTGCCACACCGTCTCCTATTACTATGTCGGCAAGGACCCGACCTTTGCGATCTTCGCCTCGGTCCCGTTCGGCCTCAACGCCCGCCAGAATAACTCGTGGTGGTATCAGGGCGGCGGTGAAGCGCTCGGCAACGAGTTCTTCAAGAAGTTCGGCGTGATCGGCTTCCCCACCGGCAACACCGGCACCCAGATGGGCGGCTGGTTCCGCAAGGAGATCAAGACAGTTGCCGACCTGTCGGGCCTCAAGATGCGCATCGGCGGCATCGCCGGTCAAGTGCTGCAGAAGGTCGGCGTGGTGCCGCAGCAGCTCGGCGGCGGCGACATCTATCCCGCGCTCGAAAAGGGCACCATTGACGCGGCTGAGTGGGTCGGTCCCTACGACGACGAAAAGCTCGGCTTCGCCAAGGTCGCGAAGTACTACTATTATCCAGGCTTCTGGGAAGGCGGCCCGACGGTTCACTCCTTCTGCAATCTCGAGAAGTGGAATGCACTGCCGAAGAACTACCAGGCAATCCTGACCAATGCGTGCGCCAACGCCAACAGCTGGATGAACGCGCGTTACGACATGCAGAATCCGGCGGCGCTGAAGCGTCTGGTCGCCGGCGGCACGCAGCTTCGTCCCTTCACCAATGAAGTGCTGGAAGCCTGCCTGAAGGCCACCAACGAATTGTGGGCCGAGATCTCCGGCAAGAACGCCGACTTCAAGAAGTCGATCGACGCGATGCAGGCTTACCGTTCCGACCAGTATCTGTGGTGGCAGGTTGCCGAATACACCTATGACAGCTTCATGATCCGCTCGCGCACGCGCGGCTGATACGTAGCGTTTTCGGGCGAAGCATGCCCTCGGACTTGATCCGTGGGTGGTTACCGGTTCACGTTAAGAAAACGCGTCAAAAGGAAATGGAGCCTGGCCCCTGAGGGCCAGGCTCTATCCACACGTGCAGAAAGAGGCCCGGTCTCCTTGAGAGGCCGGGCTTTTTTGCGTTTTGCAGCCGGTCGGGGATGGAAATCGGGAACCGGATGTTCCATGCTGGCGGCAAGCCTCGCCAAGAAGGCTGACACGTGCAACCAACAGGGATGGATTCAATGAAAAGAAGAGATTTTCTTAAAGTAACCGGCATTGGCGCGGCGGGCGCCGCAACCTTGGCGGCCCCCGCCATCGCGCAGTCGATGCCGGAACTCAAATGGCGTTTGACGGCGAGCTGGCCGAAATCACTGGACACCTTGTGGGGCGGCGTCGAACTGATGGTCAAACTCGTTGCCGAAGCCACCGACAACAAGTTCCAGATTCAGGCCTTTGCCGGCGGCGAAATCGTTCCCGGCCTGCAGGCGCTCGATGCCGTGCAGAACGGCACCGTCGAGATGGGCCATACCGCCTCCTATTATTATTTCGGCAAGGATCCGACCTTTGCCTTCGGAACGGCCGTGCCGTTCGGTCCCAACCAGCGCCTCAACCAGGCCTGGTACATGCTGGGCGGCGGCAGGGACCTGCTCAACCAGTTCTACAAGAGCTACAACGTCACCTCGTTTCTGGCTGGCAATACCGGCTGCCAGATGGGCGGCTGGTTCCGCAAGGAGATCAACACCGTCGACGATCTGAAGGGGCTGAAGATGCGCATCGGCGGCTTTGCCGGCCGCGTGATGCAGAAACTGGGCGTCGTGCCGCAGCAGCTTGCCGGAGGCGACATCTATCCCGCGCTCGAAAAGGGCACGATCGACGCGGCGGAATGGGTCGGGCCCTATGACGACGAGAAGCTCGGCTTCAACAAGGTCGCGCCGCATTATTACTATCCCGGCTGGTGGGAGGGTGGCCCGATGCTGCTCGGCCTCGTCAATCTGGATAAGTGGAATTCGCTGCCGAAGGCCTATCAAAGCGCCATCGAGCAGGCGGGGCAGGCCGCCAACAGCTGGATGATGGCCAAATACGATCAGGGCAATCCGCCGGCGCTGAAGAAATTGCTCGCCGGAGGTACCAAGCTCCATGCCTTTTCACCGCCGATCATGCAGGCCTGCCTGAAGGCGACCAAGGAATTGTACGCCGAAACCTCGGCGACCAATCCGAACTTCAAGAAGGTGCTGGAGTCGATGAACGCGTTCACGTCAAACGGGTACCAGTGGTTCCAGGTGGCGGAGCTCGGTTACGACAGCTTCATGGCGCGCAATCCGCAGGGTTGACCGTGTCGTAACGGCGTTTTCGAGCCAAGCATGCCCTCGGACTCGATCCGTGGGGCGAGAGCGGTTCGCGAAGAAAACGCATCAAGACAAAAACCCCGGAGCCAAGCTCCGGGGCTTTTTTGCGACGATGAAGTTCTCAGGGGTTGGTGATCGCCTGACCAATGCGTTCAGTGAAGTAGCTGATACTGCACGATGTAGGCGGCGACCCCGCCGAAGTAACCCAGCAGCGCCAAGCCGCTGATGCGCCGTACATACCAAAAGAAGTGGATCTTTTCGAGCGCCATCGCGGCTACGCCTGCGGCCGAACCAATGATCAGGATCGATCCGCCTGTACCGGCGCAGTAGGCAATGAATTCCCAAAGAAAACTGTCGGGCGGATATTGCGTCAGGCTATACATCCCCATGGATGCCGCCACCAGCGGAACATTGTCTACGATGGCGCTGAGCAGGCCCAGCATGACCACGATGATGTCCTGGCGCCCGACGCTCGAGTCCAGCCATTTGGCGAGCTTTTCGAGAATGTGGGCGTGCTCCAGGGTAGCAACCGCCAACAAGATTCCGATGAAGAAGACGATCGAACCCATGTCGATCCGAGTCAGCGCGTGAACCAGGGTAAGCCGCTTCTTCTCGTCGTCTTCCTTATCCCGATGAACCAATTCACCAACCGTCCAGAGAATGCCGAGGCCAAAAAGTATTCCCATGAACGGCGGTAGGTGAGTGATGGTCTTGAACGCCGGTACCATCACGAGAATGCCCAGCCCGAGGAAGAAAGTGAGATTGCGCTCGAACAGGCTGGTTTGGAAACCATCTTGTTCGACCCGGGGCGGCGGAACAACCACTTGTCCCCTCAACTGGAAGCTTACGACGAGCAGCGGGACGACAAGGTTGATCAGCGATGGCAGGAATAGCGCCTTCAGGATCGCGAGGGGCGTGATCTGACCTCCGATCCAGAGCATCGTCGTCGTTACATCGCCTATTGCCGACCAGGCGCCACCGGCATTAGCCGCGATCACGATCATTGCCGCGAAAAACAGGCGATCTCTCTGGTCGCCTAACAGCTTCTTCATGAGCGAGATCATGACGATCGTTGTCGTCAAATTGTCGAGCACCGCGCTCAGGAAGAAGGTCACAAAGCCAACGAGCCACATCAAGGTTACTTGCTTCCTGGTGCGGATGAGCGAGGTGATGACTTCAAACCCGTTATGCGCGTCGATCACCTCGACGATCGTCATGGCTCCGATCAGGAAGAATACAATTTGAGCGGTGGACGAAACCGACTCGTTCAGCTGTCGTTCGACAAGGGCGTGATCGCCGCTCCATACGGCGTAAACCGTCCACAGCAACCCGGCACCGACCAGTGCCGAAGCCGACTTGTTGATCTTGATCGGATGCTCCAGCGCAATGGCGGCGTATGCGATGACGAAAATTACGACGATTGCGCCTATCAAGTCCGGTCTCCTCAATAGGGCATAAAGTGGATTGATCAGCCAGGCCGGCCGTTCCCGCGCTCACAGATATTGAACGCTCGAAAGCACGTGCAATTCTGCAACGTTGAGAGACGGGATCAGTTCTTGGGTGGCGGCCCAAAGTCCAGCGGCGGCATCTCCTCGATCTGCGGTACCTCGATCTTGATGGTGCTCGGGTCGACTGTCGATGCTGCGCCCTTATAGTGCATCACCATCTGCGGGAACGCGATCACCAGCAGCACCATGATGACCTGAATCACCACGAACGGCACGGCGCCCCAATAAATCTGGCCGGTCGTGACCGGATCCATACGCTTGCCGGTGACACGATCGATGTAGGATTCTTTCGGGGCGACTGAGCGCAAATAGAACAAGGCGAACCCGAACGGCGGATGCATGAATGACGTCTGCATGTTGACGCCGAGGATCACGCCGAACCAGATCAGGTCGATGCCGAGCTTTTCCGCCACCGGCCCGAGCAGCGGGATGATGATGAAGGCGAGTTCGAAGAAGTCGAGGAAGAAGGCGAGAACGAAGACAAGCGCGTTGACGAAAATGAGGAAGCCGACCTGGCCGCCGGGGAGGGACGTCAGCAGGTGCTCGACCCATACGTGGCCGTTCACGCCGTAGAAGGTCAGCGAGAACACGCGCGCACCGATCAGGATGAAGACGACGAAGGCGGAAAGCTTCGCGGTCGACTCCGTGGCTTGCCGGATCAGGTCCCAGCTCAGCCGTCGCTTGGCCGCTCCGAGTATGATCGCACCGGCAGCGCCCATCGCGCCGCCCTCGGTGGGGGTCGCGATGCCGATGAAGATCGTACCGAGCACAAGGAAGATCAGGAACAGCGGTGGCACCATGACAAACGTTGTTTGTTGCGCCATCGCGGACAGGAAGCGGAACCCTGTAAGTTTGTCGATCACCCAGTTCAGGACGGCGACGAAGAATGCGAACAGGATACCGTAGAACATGCTCAGCACGACGAAATCGGCGCCGTGGGTATCAGAGTGCCGCATCATGAACCAGCCGAAAGCCACGCTCGCCAGCGTGAGCACGCCGAGCGAAAGCAAGCCGCGGCTGCCATCCTTCTCGCGGAAGCCAATGGCGTCTGGTGGCAGCCCCGGCGCCGCCTTCGGGAAGATCATCGTCACGAGAAAGGCATATCCGGCATACAGGCCCGCAAGCACCATGCCAGGAATGAAGGCGCCTTCGTACATGTCGCCGACCGACTTGCCGAGCTGGTCGGCCATCACGATCAGAACCAGCGAGGGCGGAATGATTTGCGCCAGCGTGCCTGACGCCGCGATGATGCCCGTCGCCATCCGGCGGTCGTAGCCATAGCGCAACATGATCGGCAGCGAGATCAGGCCCATCGAGATGACGGAAGCGGCAACGACGCCGGTCGTTGCCGCGAGCAGGGCGCCGACGAACACGACGGCGTAGGCGAGGCCGCCGCGGATGGTGCCGAACAACTGCCCGATGGTATCGAGCAAGTCCTCGGCCATGCCGGATCGCTCCAGAACCAATCCCATGAACGTAAAGAACGGGATCGCGAGCAGCGTGTCGTTGTTCATTACGCCGTAAACGCGCTCGGGAAGCGCTTGCAGGAAGTCCGGGCGGAACTCGCCAAGTTCGATGCCGGCGACAGCGTAAAGCAGGCCGACCGCACCGAGCGAAAACGCCGCCGGATAGCCAAGCAGCAGCATGACCACCAGCGACGCGAACATAATCGGCGCCATGTTGGCGATAAGAAAGGCTGTCATCTCTTGTCCTCTGCCACCGCGCCTGCGATCAGCGTTTTTCGATCGCCTCGACCAGGTGTTCGACCTCGGCCTCGAGCGCGTGTACCTGTGATGCGTGTGGATCCGGAATAAGGCCGCGCATCACGGCGATGCGCTTGATCAGTTCGGAAATGCCCTGAACCAGCAAGAACGCGAATCCGATGATAACCAGCGATTTGGCGGGCCATTGCGGAAGCCCGCCTGCGTTGCCCGATTGCTCGTTAACCTCGAGCGACCGCATGAAGAACGGACCGCCGGTGATGATCATGACGATGCACAGCGGCATCAGAAAGAATGCGTGTCCAACGACGTCAATCACGTTACGTGCGGTTTTTGGCAGCGCATTGCTGACGATGTCGATCCGGATGTGTTCGTTATCCAGCAAGGTCCACGGCGAGCAAAGGAGAAAGACGATGCTGAAAAGCACCCATTGAAGCTCCAGCCATGAATTGGAAGAAATGTCGAACGTTTTGCGCATAACGGCATTGATGGCCGATATCACGACGGCAACAAGAATCAGCCAGGCCAGGCGCTTGCCCGTCCACCTCGTGAACGCGTCGATTCCACGGCTCAGTTTCAAGAGCGCTTGCAACGGTATCCCTCCCCAATTCGCATCTGCAGTCTTGACGGCACCCTGACGGCGCAGCGGCTTATCGAGCCCGGCTAGCATGAAGCCACCGCACCAAACCAGCGGTAGCCGCCGTCGTCAATTGGAAGTTTGTTGATATAGAAAGGGAATTAGCCCTGTGGATCGGGGTCGTCCACCCCCAGGCCCCGGCCAACCCGGACCCGGGGCTTGCTATTGCTTTTGCGGGCCGAAATCCAGCGGTGGGAGCTCGATTTCCGGCACCACGATTTTGACCTTGCTGAGATCGACGTCGAGCGGCTTGTCGAGCAGAGCCGTCACCGTGACGGGGAAGGCGATCACGATCGCGACCATGATCGCCTGCAGGCCGATCCAGGGTAGCGCCCCCCAATAGATGTCGGAACTCTTGACCTCCTTCGGCGCGACGCCACGCAGATAGAACAGCGCGAATCCGAACGGCGGATGCAGGAACGACGTCTGCATGTTGACGCAGAGCATGACGCCGAACCAGATCAGCGCGGCGTCCGGCCCCACCACCGGCGCCAGCACCTTCTGCGCGATCGGCGCCACCATCGGCAGGATGATGAAGGCGATCTCGAAGAAGTCGAGGAAGAACGCCAGGAAGAAGATGAAAAGGTTGATGAAGATCAGGAAACCCCAGACGCCGCCGGGAAGCGAGGTCAGGTGGTCCTCAAGCCAGACGCCGCCGGAGACGCCGAGGAACACCACCGAGAAACAGGTCGAGCCGATCAGGATGAACACCACCATGGTGGAGAGGCGCATCGTCGACTGATAGCCCTGCTTGATCAGGTCGCGCAGGTCCGGGATGCGGACGGCTTCGAGGCAGAGCCAGACGACGGCGAGATAGACCACCGCGAAAGTCAGCTTGAACAGCTTGCCCTCGCCGAGCAGCACCCCGATGATCGCGCCGATGCCGGTGGCGACGACACCGATGAGCAGCATCTTGTGTCCTTTGCTGCTCAGATCCTTGTGGTGAATCGCGGCGAGGACGATGGCGCCGATGGCGCCCATCGCGCCGGCTTCGGTCGGCGTCGCAAGGCCGAGCATCATGGTGCCCAGCACCACGAAGATCAGAACGGCCGACGGGATGATGCCCATCAGGCATTTGCGCCAGAGCGGCCAGCCGGTCAGCGTCCGCGCGTCCTTGGGCACCGCCGGCACGTGATGGGGCAGGAAGAGCCCGAGGAAGAACGTGTAGCCGGCGAACAGGGCGATCTGGAGCACCGATGGCCCCCAGGCGCCGAGATACATGTCGCCGACCGACTTGCCGAGCTGGTCGGCCATCACGATCAGCACCAGCGAGGGCGGCACCAACTGGGTGATGGTGCCGGACGCAGCGAGCACGCCGGTGATGTAGCGCACGTTGTAGCCATAGCGCAGCATGACCGGCATCGAGATCAGCGCCATGGCGATGACTTGCGCTGCCACCGTGCCGGTGATCGCGCCGAGGATGAAGCCGACGATGATGACGGAATAGCCGAGGCCGCCGCGGATCGGGCCGAACAACTGGCCCATCGAATCCAGCATGTCCTCGGCAAGGCCGCACCGCTCGAGCACGGAGCCCATGAAGGTAAAGAACGGAATCGCCAGCAGCAATTCGTTGGAAAGCACACCGCCGAAAATGCGGCCCGGAATTGCCTGCAGGAAGTTCATGTCGAAGAAGCCGAGATAGATCGACAGGAACCCGAACGACAGCCCGAGTGCTGCCAGCGTGAAGGCCACCGGAAAGCCGATCAGCATGGCCAGAATCAAGCCGCCGAACATCAGCGGCGGCATCATCTCCAGCGTGATCATTGGGTAGGCCTCTCGTACTTCGCATCGATCACGACATAACCCTTCAGTGCAGCGATGCGCTTGATCACCTCGGAGACGCCTTGCAGCGCCAGGCAAACGAATCCCACGGGAACGACGAGCTTGATCGGCCAGCGCAGCAGGCCGCCGGCATTGCTCGAAGCCTCGCCGACGGCGTAGGCCTGCATGAAGAACGGCCACGACAGATAGCTGAGCAGCAGGCAGGACGGGATCAGGAAGCAAAGCGTTCCGATCATGTCGAGCCAGAGCTGGCCGCGCTCGGACAGCATCAGGTAGAGAATTTCAACGCGCACATGCTCGTTCTTCTTGAAGGTATAGGAGGCGCCGAACATCACGAAGATGGCGAACATGTACCACTGCAATTCGAGCCAGCTGTTGGAGCTGTAGCCGAAGGCGTAGCGGATCATCGCGTTGGCGGCGCTCACCACGCAGGCTGCGAGCACGAGCCAGTTGCAGATGCCGCCTAGTTTCTCGTTGAGCCAATCGATTGAATTACTCAGTGCCAACAATGGGCGCATTACGCTCTCCTCGGACACGTCATCGACGCGCCGGATTATTCATTGATATTGCGTTGCCGCCCCGCACCAGGCGCCCAGAGCTGCCAACGCGGCAATCGCGCGGTTTCGTTCCGGCGCGAAAAACGCGCGGATCCACAGCTCATTCGCTGGAGCGATTGCAACGATAGTCCTCCCCCAATCTCGCGCTACCGCCGTCTTGACTGCACCTTGAAGATGCAGCGGCCTGTTGCGGCCGTGCTGGCGTGAAAGCAGCCGCACCATTTCAGCGCGGCGGGTCGGCGTCAATTGGGGAATGGAAAATCGGCGCGCAGGGTCAATTTGTTGCGCGAAAGCCTTGACTTGGTACCGAAAATTTCAACCGCCGGTAACGCTCATGTGGCGGCTGACACTGGGGCGGTTATGCCGGCGGTCGATGATGAAGTCGTGGCCCTTCGGCTTCAGTCCGATGGCGCGATCGATGGTGGCCGACAGCAGGTCGTCGTCGGGGGAAGCCCGTAGCGGTTTGCGCAAATCGGAGGCATCCTCGTGGCCGAGGCAGGTATGCAGCGTGCCGGTGCAGGTGATCCGTACCCGGTTACAGGACTCGCAGAAATTATGCGTCATCGGCGTGATGAAGCCGAGCTTGCCGCCGGTCTCGGCCACGCGGACATAGCGGGCGGGGCCGCCGGTATCGTCGTCCAGGTCGGTCAGCGTGTAGTGCTTGGCGAGGCGGGCGCGCAGAAGCGACAGCGGCACGTACTGATCGATGCGGCCTTCGCCGATGTCGCCCATCGGCATGACTTCGATCAGCGTCAGCGCCATGCCCTTGCCGTGCGCCCATTCCATCAGCGCGGGGATTTCCTCCTCGTTCATGTTCTTCAGGGCCACCGCGTTGATCTTGACCGCAAGGCCCGCGTCGCGCGCAGCCTCGATGCCGGCCAACACCTTGTCGAGATCGCCCCAGCGCGTGATGGCGCGGAACTTCTGTGCATCGAGCGTGTCGAGCGAGACGTTGACGCGGCGGACGCCGCAGTCGCGCAATTCGCCGGCGAAGCGCGCCAGTTGCGAAGCGTTGGTGGTCAGCGTCAGTTCATCGAGCGCGCCGCTTGAAAGATGCCGCGACAGCGAGCGCACCAGCGACATCACGTTGCGCCGGACCAGCGGCTCGCCGCCGGTGAGGCGGATCTTGCGCACGCCCTTGGCGATGAAGGCCGAGCACAGCCGGTCGAGTTCTTCCAGCGTCAGGAGATCGGCTTTCGGCAGGAACGTCATGTCCTCGGACATGCAGTAGAAGCAGCGCAGGTCGCAGCGATCGGTCACCGACACGCGCAGATACCGGATGGTCCGGCCGAACGGATCGACCATCGGCTGGAACCGCTGATCGGATGAAGTCAACGAGGAACCGCTCATAGCCTGCCTTGCTGGTTTCGGCGCGGGGCGCCCCGCGACGTCGCTAGCACAATCTAGGCACCTTCCAGGGCGCCTACAATCCGCAACCTGCCGGAGCAGGGTGCGCCGGGATCAGCGCGAGGCGGGTTGCGCCGGGGCAGGGTTCGGAAAGGCCGATCCGGGCGCCGGCGCCGCTGCGGCAGCTTTGGGCTTCTTCGGCTTCGGCCGCATCGGCTTGCGCGCCTTCGGCGGCGGCGCGGTCGGCTTGAGTTCCGCGAACACCGGGCTGGGCTCGATGATGGTCGTCGCCGGCGAGGCAAAATCGCCGGGATTGCGGATCACCTGCACCGGAACCGTGACCGGCTGGAACTTGGGGCTCGCGAAAGTGACGGAGAAGCCGGCATCGGGTGCGGGCACGTCGATCGAGCAGGGGGTTTTGCAGGCCGGTCCGAGCGAGGTCGTGGCGTCCGCGCCCGGCGGCACCGATTCCAGCGCAACCTTCACCAGCGGCGGAGCCGGCTTGAAGGAATCGAGAGAAAACGACGAGCAGCCGGCGAGGCTCGCTCCGGTGACGGCAATCGCGATGACACGACGCATGATCGATCACTCTGACTTGCGGCAATCCGCCACAATCCAACCATAAGAGTGCAAGAACAAAGCTGCAACCAAGCCGAGAAGAATCGTTAAAGAATGGTTAATGCCGAACCACAGCGTTCCTAATACAGACAATAAATCAGATGGTTAGGTCCGATACGCGATCTTGCTGAGGCTTCCCACCGCCGCTGGCAAGTCGCGCATATGGCCGATCAGCCGGTCGGGCTTCAGTTCGGCGATCGGCACATCGGTGTAACCGAATTCGACGCCGATCACGGGAATGCCGGCCCGCCGCGCCACGCCGACGTCGGGGCCGGCGTCGCCCACCATGATGGCCACAGCCATATCGCCGCCCGCCCGCGCTACCGTCTGCTGCAAGATGACTGGATCGGGTTTTGAGACGCCGAACGTATCGGCGCCGCAAATGGCGGCAAATCGCCCGCTCAGGCCCAATTGGTCGAGCAGTCGCTTCGACAGCCATTCCAGCTTGTTGGTGCACACCGCAAAGCGGCAACCCTGCGCCGCAAGCTCGTCGAGCGCGGCTTCCAGCCCCTCGAACGGCCGCGAGGCGTCGGCGATGTGGGCGGCGTAATAGTCGATGAAATCCTTCAGGAGGCGGTTGGTGTCCTCGACGCTCATCGCACGGCCTTCGACCTCGAGGCCACGTTCGATCAGCTTGCGGGCGCCGGCGCCGATCATGTTGCGCGCCGATTTCAGAGGCACCGGCGGCAGGCCTTCACGGTCGAGTACGAAATTGAGCGCGGCGATGAGGTCGGGCGCGGTGTCGACCAGGGTGCCGTCGAGGTCGAAGACAACAGTGCGGGGAAGGGTCATGGGAATTCGCTAGCGGCAGGCAAAGCATCATGCAAGTAGGGAAGTTCAAATCGCCGGGATGAACGCCATGTGTTCACCTGTCCCGGCATGCGGGCCGAGGTCGAGCCGTGATTTGCCGCCATTCTGGCCGCGATGGACAAAGTCCCACCCCCTTGATCCGGCGCGCGGCGGGCCTCATGACGCTGTTCCTGCCGGCAAAACGACGCTAGACATGCGCCCGCGGATCGGCGGATTTCAGAGGCATTCGGCACGTGGATATGGACCAATTAAAGCGGCAGGCGGCGGCGCAGGCGCTGGCGCACGTGCAGGATGGCATGAGGCTCGGGCTCGGCACCGGCTCGACCGCCAAGCATTTTGTCGAACTGCTCGGCGAGAAGGTTGCGGGCGGAATGAAAGTGGTGGGCGTGCCCACCTCGGAAGCGACCCGCGCCCAGGCCGAAGCGTGCAAAATTCCGCTGACCACGCTCGATGCGATCGACCGGCTCGATCTCACCGTGGACGGCGCCGACGAGGTCGATCCCGCGCTGAACCTGATCAAGGGCGGCGGCGGCGCGCTGTTGCGGGAGAAGATCGTGGCGGCGGCGTCCGATCGCATGATCGTGATTGCCGACGAAACCAAATGGGTCGATGTTCTCGGCCGTTTCCCCCTACCTGTAGAGGTGATTCCGTTCGGGCTGGCCGCAACCCAGCGGGCCATGGCGACGGCATTTGCCCAAAGCGGCGTTTCCGGGCAAATGGGGCTCCGCAAGGGCAAGGACGGCCACGTTTTTGTCACCGATGGCGGCCACTGGATTGTCGATGCCCATCTGGAACGCATCACGGATGCGCCGCGTCTGGCGGGCCTGTTGAGCCTGATCCCGGGTGTCGTCGAACACGGGTTGTTCATTGGCCTGGCCAGCACCGCCGTCCTGGCAGGTGCGCAGGGAATTCGCGTAGTTGAGCGGCGGTAACGCCGGTAATCGAGGAGAATTGGAATGAAGAGCCTTTCACGGATTTTGTCGGCGGCCGGCCTCGCAGTCGGACTGGCCCTGACCGCCGTTCCGGCCGACGCGCAGCAGAAAAATGCGCCCGCCGCGACCACGCCACTCAAGCCCGGCTCGCCGGCGGCGCTCGCCGCCGCCAAGGAAATCCTGGCGATGAAGAACGCCAGCGCGATGTATGCCAACGCCGTTCCCAATCTCGTCGAGCAGACCAAGAACGTGCTGTTGCAGAACAATCTGAACTATCAGAAGGATCTCAACGAGGTTGCCGTGATCGTGGCCAAGAATCTCGCCGGCCGCGAGAAGGAAATCGGCGACGGCATGGCGCAGGTCTACGCCAACGAGTTCACCGAGCAGGAGTTGAAGGATCTCGTCACCTTCTACAAGTCGCCGCTTGGCCAGAAGCTGCTGTCGAGCGAACCACGCGCCATCCAGTTCAGCATGTCCTACATGAACCAGTGGGCGCAGGTCTTTGCCGAAACCATCAATGGCCAGTTCCGCGCCGAGATGAAGAAGCGCGGCAAGGATATCTGATCCAAACCAGAAGCGGCTTCGGGCGGGGTTGATATGGCTGAGTTCGACGTCGATCTGTTCGTCATCGGCGGTGGTTCGGGCGGCGTTCGCGCCGCCCGCATCGCAGCCCTCCACGGCGCCAAGGTCATGGTCGCCGAAGAATACCGGATGGGCGGCACCTGCGTGATCCGCGGCTGCGTGCCGAAAAAGCTGTTCGTGATCGGCTCGCACGTCCGCCACGAGATCGAGGACGCTGCCGGTTTCGGCTGGACCATCTCAGACGTCTCCTTTGACTGGCCGACGCTCGTCGCCAACAAGGACAAGGAGATCGCCCGCCTCGAAGGCATCTACGCCGCCAATGTCGAGAAATCAGGCGCGCGCATCGCAAAGACCCGTGCGGTGCTGGAAGACGCCCACACGCTGCGGCTGATGACCGGCGAAAAGGTCACCGCAAAATACATCCTGATCGCGACCGGCGGCGCGCCCAACCATGGGCGGGAAATCCCCGGCATCGAGCACGTCATCTCCTCCAACGAGGCGTTTCATCTCACCGAGCTGCCGAAGCGCATCGTGATCCAGGGCGGCGGCTATATCGCGCTGGAATTTGCCGGCATCTTTGCCGGCTTCGGCTCGGACGTGACCGTGATCTATCGCGGCGACAACATCCTGCGCGGTTTCGACGAGGACGTCCGCAAGCACGTGCGCGCCGAGATGGAGAAGCAGGGCATCACCATCATCACCGGCTGCACCATTGATAAAGTGGACAAGCACGGCCACGAATTCACGACTCACCTTTCGAGCGGTTCGAGCATCGCCTCCGACAAGGTGATGTTCGCGATCGGGCGGCACCCGAACGTCGCCAATCTCGGGCTTGAGAAAGCTGGCGTCACCATCAATCCGGCCAATGGCGGCATCGCCGTCGACGGCTGGTCGAAGACCTCGGTCGACAACATCTATGCGATCGGCGATGTCACCCATCGCACCAATCTGACGCCGGTCGCGATCCGCGAGGGCCATGCCTTCGCCGACACCGTGTTCGGCAAGCGCCCCGTTGAGGTCGATCACGCCACCATCCCGACGGCGGTGTTCTCGCAGCCCGAAGTCGGCACCGTGGGCCTGACCGAAGCGCAGGCGCGCGCGCAATTCAACCACGTCGACATCTACAAGGCCGATTTCCGCCCGATCAAGGCGACGATGTCCGGCCGCGACACCCGCGTGCTGATGAAGCTCGTGGTCGACGGCACCACCGACCGCGTGCTCGGCTGTCACATCGTCGGCGATGCCGCCGCCGAAATCGTCCAGGCGGTTGCCATCGCCGTGAAGATGAAGGCGACCAAAGCCGATTTCGACGCGACGATTGCGCTGCATCCGACGGCCGCGGAAGAGCTGGTGACGATGCGGACGCCGACGGCAAGGTATGTGCGGCAGGCGGCGGAGTAGGAGCGAGCGCAAAGCCTGGCCTTGGGTGCAAGTGTCTGCTTGGACGAAGGGAAACAAGCGATTCTACAGGCTTGAACAGGAATGATATCCGGCTTATGATATCCGGCGTTCAGATGATATCATGGAGGCGGCGATGCTGGTATCCAAGTGGGGCAATAGCCTCGCGGTCCGCTTGCCCAAGAAACTGGTCGAGGCGTTGAAGCTCAGTCCCGGCGACGAACTCGACGTTGTCGCGGCCTCGAAGGGTAAGGTCGTGGTCGAGAAGATAGACAAGCGCGCGGAATTTCTGAGGCAGGCAGAAGCGTTCCGTTTTCAATTGCCCGAAGGCTATAAGTTCGACCGCGACGAGGCGAACGAGCGGTGAGCGCGTTCTTCGATAGCAATATCTTGATCTACGCCTTCTCTACTGACGCCCGCCGCGAGCGCGCGCTGACCGCAATTGCGGGCGGTGGTGTTATCAGCGTGCAGGTGCTGAACGAGTTCACCAACGTATTGCGCAAAAAGCAAAAGCAGGAATGGCCCGTCATCGAAGCGGCGGTGCATTCTCTGCGTTTCCGGTTTCCCGACATCGTTCCGCTCACCGCTGACACACATGCTGCCGCAATCGGGTTTGCGCGCGAACACGGTCTAGCCTTCTACGATGCACTTATTGTCGCCGCAGCCGCCGAGGCCGGCTGTGACATTCTCTACAGCGAAGACATGCAGCACGGCCGCGCGATTGCCGATCTGGCGATCCGCAACCCGTTTGTCGAAGGTGCGTAGCCCGGAGAGGTGAAGCGGGATCCAGGTTGTCCTCCCCGGCATTCCCGCTGTCGTGCACATCATCGCGCTCATGCACGCTGCTTGCTGCGGGCTACCGACGGCCGCCGCATTCTGCTAGTCAGGCAATTCAGCATTCCAGGATAAAGGTACCTAAGCAATGATCGAATCAATCGGTATTGTAGGCGCGGGCACCATGGGCAACGGCATCGCCCAGGTGTGTGCCGCCGCCGGTCTTCCCGTTGTGATGACGGACATCTCGGATGCCGCGCTCGCCCGCGGCATGTCGGTCGTTTCCAGCAGCCTCGAGCGGCTGGTCAACAAGCAGAAGATGACCGATGCCGACCGGCAGGCCGCGCTGGCGCGGATCATGACGAGCACGGACACGGCGAAGTTTTCCACCTGCGATCTCGTTATCGAGGCCGCGACCGAAAACGAAGAGCTGAAGGTGAAGATCCTCAAGGATCTCTGCGCAAAACTGCAGCCGCGGGCGCTGCTCGCCACCAACACCTCCTCGATCTCGATCACCAAGCTCGCCGCTGCGACCGACCGTCCGGACCGCTTCATCGGTCTGCACTTCTTCAATCCGGTGCCGCTGATGGCGCTGTTGGAATTGATCCGCGGCCTGCAGACCTCGGACGACACCCACGCCAAGGCCGAAGCCTTTGCAAAACGGATCGGCAAGGTATCGATCACCGCAAAGAACAGCCCGGGCTTTGCGGTCAATCGCATCCTCTGCCCGATGATCAACGAGGCGATCTTTGCGCTTCAGGAAGGCATCGCCACTGCGGAAGACCTCGATGCCGGCATGAAGCTGGGCTGCAACCACCCGATCGGCCCGCTGGCGCTGGCCGACATGATCGGTCTGGACACCATGCTGTCGGTGATGGAAGTCTTCTACCAGGGCTTCAACGACCCGAAGTATCGCCCCGCGCCGCTGCTGAAGGAAATGGTCGCCGCCGGCCATCTCGGCCGCAAGACCGGGCAGGGGTTTTACAGCTACGGCAAGTGAGCGTCACGGGAGAGTTACGGCTGCGTGCGTCCGGTGGCCTGATCCGGACGCCACATCTCGAACAGTTCTTCGGCGCTGACCAGATCGATCTGCCCGTGAAACCGCGTCCGGTACATGGTCATCAGCGCATCGTGGCCGGCGTCGGAAGAGCTGCACAGCGCGTCCTGCACGATGACGACGCGGAAGCCAAGGTCGACCGCGCCGAGCACGGTGGAGAGCACGCAGACGTCGGTCTCCGCGCCCGACACCACCACCGTCCCGACGTGTCGCTCCACCAGCAAATGACCGAGCCGTGAGCCGAAGAATGCCGAATAGGCGGGCTTGTCGACGACCAGCGCCGGCGGCGAATAGCGCGCAAGCTGGGGCACGATATCAAGCGCACCGGGTGCGAGATTGCCACGCGTCGCGCGTTGCCATTTCGTGAAATAGGCCTGCCACTGGCCGCGCCGGTCTTGCGGCTGTTGCGGCGTGATGAAGCGCGTGAACACCGTCCGTTCCGTGTACCGCGCGCAGATATCCGCGATAACCGGCAATACCCGTTCCATCCATGGCGTTTCCCATACGCCGCCTTTGGCGAAGATGTTCTGCATATCAATGCACAGATGCGCTGCGTCGGTTATGCTGGCCATTCGTCGGTCCCTGGGCTCATCGGAAGGGCTAATTCGGCGAGCCGGGACTGGTTTCAAAGCCAGAGAGGGGAACGGCCGCGGCCGTTGCCGCGTTGTTGGCGAGATTTGGTCAGGTGAGGCTACTTCGCGCGCCACCAAGGCCTAGTCTCGCCGCGTGATCGCCGTCCTTCGGCGCAGGTTGGAGGTTCTCGTGCCGATGAACAACGATGCCGACGATCTGACCGCAGCCGTCCGCCACGCGTTGGAGACGACGCGTGCCACAGCCGCATGCCCGTTCCATTGGGATGTCATTATCCGCGTCGGCGATGACGCCGCCGAAAGTCACGCGTTCGAGCGGGTCAGGAAAATGATCAGAAGCGATGGGACGACGTGGGCATCGGAAGCCATCAGGGCAGAAATCGGGCGCCAGCTCGGCGAGGCCGCAGATGGTCAATGTCCCCGGTGTGAGAAGTGACGGCGAATATCCGCGGGATACAAGCTTCGCTCGCAATACGAACGAACTTATTCCCCCGCCTCGATCCACTCGGCCGCCCCGCGCCATAGCGTGTCACGATGTTCGGGCCTGAAGAATCCCATGTGCCCGATCCTGCTCGCGCCGGTATCGGCCGGCGTCACCGTGATGATTTCCGGCTTGATCGAGGTAAATCCCGAGCACAGCAATTCGACCGCGGGCCGCGTCGCCCAGGGATCGTCGGACATGCAGAGCGCGCGCAACGCGCCCTGGTATTTCGGAAAATTCTGCAAGGCTGCGAGCCTGGCGTCGTCGAACAGGTAGCGCGGGCTCATCACCCAGCCGACCCATTGCAGGAAGGCGTCCTTCGGCAGGTCCATGCCGAGGCCGGCCTTGCCCGGCATGTAGCCGAGCGCGCGGGTGAGCGGGAGGCCGACAAAATTCAGCATGGCGTAGACGCGGTAGCGCTCCGGCGAGGCCATCAGTTTCCAGTAGCCGGCTTGGGCTGCAATGAACAGCGCGCGCGAAATCTCCGAATTGTTCGGCAACAGGCCGAGCGCTTGGCCGCCGAACGAATGTCCGACATAGGCGAAGGGGAGCGCCTTGTAGCGCTCGCGCATCCAGGCGACCGTGGCCGTAATATCCTGCGCGGCCCAGTCCGACATCGAGGCCTGGAAGCCGACCAGCGATTTCGGCTGGTTGTAGCCGGTCAGCGCCTGCTGCCTGCTATCGCCGGTGCCGCGGTAGTCGTAGGTCAAAACCGCGCAGCCGCGCTTGGCGAGATAGCCGGCAAAGCCCCGGTAGAGCCTGCGGGGGACCGCGGTCGCCGAATTGATCAGGACAGCATGGCGCTTGGCCCCGCGGGGCAGAAACAGCGTCGCGGCAAGGGGATATCCATCCGTCGCGGGCACCGTGATATCGTCGCTAAATACGTCGTCCAGCCTCGGCTCGGCCACCGTGTTCTCCTGCCAGCTTTTGCGAGCGGCCACAGCAAAAGCGAAATCGGCTTTTGCTGCAAGGGCTTGTCAGGACTACCGGAAATCTAACTGGCGGTGAGCGTAAGGCCTGTGTATAAGGCGGCCTTCACAATCGCTTGCCCGGCAACGCCGAAGGCTTCGCCGGGTTTTTCAATTCCCCGTCCGCCGAAGGTTTAGCGAAGGCGGATAAGTAGCGGTTTTTGCTCAGGAGTTAACGTCATGTCCGAGCGGTGGACGCCCGATAGCTGGCGCACCAGGCCGGTGCTGCAAGTGCCCGATTATCCCGATGCCAAGGCATTGGCCGATGTCGAGGCGCAGCTCGCCACGTTTCCGCCGCTGGTGTTTGCCGGTGAGGCCCGCAACCTGAAAAAAGCGCTGGCCCGGGTTGCCGCGGGCGAGGCCTTCCTGCTGCAGGGCGGCGATTGCGCCGAGAGTTTTGCCGAGCATGGCGCCAACAACATCCGCGATTTTTTCCGCGTGCTGCTGCAGATGGCCGTGGTCCTGACCTATGCCGGCGCGCTGCCGGTGGTGAAGGTCGGCCGCATCGCCGGACAGTTTGCAAAACCGCGTTCGTCGAACACGGAAAAGATCAATGGCATCGAGTTGCCAAGCTACCGCGGCGACATCATCAACGACATCGCGTTTACGCCGGAAGCGCGCATTCCCGATCCGCAGCGCCAGCTGATGGCGTACCGGCAGTCGGCGGCAACGCTGAACCTGCTGCGCGCCTTCGCGACCGGCGGCTTTGCCAATCTCGGCAGCGTGCATCAGTGGATGCTCGGCTTCCTCAAGGATTCCCCGCAGTCGCGGCGCTACAAGGAGCTGGCGGACCGTATCTCGGACGCGCTGAATTTCATGCGCGCCTGCGGGCTGGATCTTGAAAGCCATCCCGAACTGCGCGCCACCGATTTCTACACCAGCCATGAGGCGCTGCTTTTGGGTTACGAGCAGGCCTTCACACGGGTCGATTCCACCACCGGCGACTGGTACGCGACCTCCGGCCACATGATCTGGATCGGCGACCGCACCCGCCAGCTCGACCACGGCCATGTCGAATATTTCCGCGGCATCAAGAACCCGATCGGCCTGAAATGCGGCCCGTCGCTGAAGCCGGACGAACTGTTGAAGCTGATCGACATCCTCAACCCCGACAACGAGCCCGGACGGCTGACGCTGATCAACCGCTTCGGCTCCGACAAGGTCGGCGACCATCTCGCGCCGCTGATCCGCGCGGTGCAGCGGGAAGGGCGCGTCGTGGTCTGGTCCTGCGATCCCATGCACGGCAACACCATCACCTCGACCTCGGGCTACAAGACCCGCCCGTTCGACCGGGTGCTGTCGGAGGTGAAGTCGTTCTTCGCCATCCACGCGGCGGAGGGGACGCATGCCGGCGGCGTTCACCTGGAAATGACCGGGCAGGACGTCACCGAATGCATCGGCGGCGCCCGCGCCATCACCGACGAGGACCTCAACGATCGCTATCACACGGTCTGCGATCCGCGCCTCAATGCCGAACAATCGATCGATATGGCCTTCCTGATCGCCGAACTGCTCAAGCAGGAACGCGCGGGCAAGGAAAAGCTGATGCCGGCCGCAGCGGGACTCTGATTTGCTGCGACTCTGGCGGGCCACCATCAACACCCGTAACGGCCTCGCCTTTGCGATCCGATCGGAGCAGGCCGTCCGCGAGGAACTGTTTGCGCTGGCGCTGTCGGTGCCGCTGGCCTGGCTGGTCGGCGCGAGCGTGATGCGCCGGGTGGAACTGGTCGCGGCGGTGGCGTTCGTGCTGGTGGTCGAGATCCTCAATACCGCGATCGAGAAACTCGCCGACCGGCTCACCACCGACCACGATCCGCAGATCGGGCGGGTCAAGGACATGGGGTCGGCGGCGGTCGGCGTCGCGCTGCTGATGGCCGGGGCGTTCTGGCTGTTTGCCGTCGCCGAACGCATAGGCGCGTTCTAAAGCGAGCAATTGCAGTTTGCTCTTGTGCAAGGCACCATCGCTCCCATGACCGAACCAACCTTCAAGATCACGCTGGCGCAGCTAAACCCGACGGTCGGCGACGTCACGGGTAATGCCGCCAAGGCGCGCGCCGCGCGCGACAAGGCCAAGGCCGACGGCGCCGATCTCGTGGTGCTGCCGGAATTGTTCATCTGCGGCTACCCGCCGGAAGATCTGGTGCTGAAGCCCGCCTTCCAGGCCGCCTGCCGCGCCGCCATTGAGGAACTGGCGCGCGAGAGCGCGGGCGGCGGCCCGGCCATGCTGATCGGCACGCCCTGGGTCGAGGACGGCAAACTCTACAATGCCTGCGCATTGCTCGATCAGGGCCGCATCGCAGCCCTTCGCTTCAAGGCGAACCTGCCGAATTACGGCGTGTTCGACGAAAAACGCCTGTTCGCGCGCGGCCCCGCCGCGGGTCCGGTGACCGTCAAGGGCGTCCGGGTCGGCGTTCCCATCTGCGAGGACATCTGGCTTGAAGAATCCGAGGAATACGAAAACATCGTCGAATGCCTTGCCGAGACCGGCGCGGAAATTCTGGTCGTGCCGAACGGCTCGCCCTATGCGCGCGACAAGAACGATCTGCGGCTGTCGATCGCGGTGGCCCGTGTCACCGAGAGCGGCTTGCCGCTGGTCTATCTCAACCAGATCGGCGGACAGGACGAACTGGTGTTCGACGGCGCCTCGTTCGCGCTCAACGCCGATCTGTCGGTCGCGGCGCAACTGCCGGCGTTCGAGGAGAGCATCGTCACGCTGCACTGGACCAAGGGCGCCGACGGCTGGCGTTGCTCGGGCCCGGTGGTGCCGCTGGTCGAGGGCGACAAGGGAGACTACGCGGCCTGCGTGCTGGGCCTGCGCGATTACGTCCGCAAGAACGGATTCCCCGGCGTATTGCTCGGCGTCTCCGGCGGCATCGATTCGGCGCTGTGTGCGGCGATCGCGGTCGATGCGCTCGGGGCCGACCAGGTCCGCGGCGTGATGCTGCCGTTCCGTTTCACCGCGCAGGTGTCGCTCGACGATGCGGCGAAACTCGCGAAAGCGCTTGGCATCCGATACGAAGTGTTGCCGATCGCGGACGCCGTCAACGGTTTTGAAAAAATCCTGTCCGGCCCGTTCGCCGGCCTGCCGCGCGACATCACCGAGGAAAATCTGCAGGCGCGCACCCGCGGTACGCTGCTGATGGCGATTTCGAACAAGACCGGCGCGATGGTGGTCACGACCGGCAACAAATCGGAAATGTCGGTCGGTTACGCCACCATCTATGGCGACATGAACGGCGGCTTCAATCCGATCAAGGACATCTACAAGACCGAAGTGTTCCGCCTGTCGAGCCTGCGCAACGAATGGAAGCCGGACGGCGCGCTCGGGCCATCGGGCGAGGTGATTCCGGTCAACATCATCACCCGGCCGCCGACGGCGGAGTTGCGCGAGAACCAGACCGACCAGGATTCGCTGCCGCCCTATGACATGCTCGACGGCATCCTCGAACGGCTGGTCGAGCGCGAGGAGCCGCTCGCCTCGATCATCGCGGCCGGCTTCCCGGCTGACGTGGTGACGCGGATCGACCGGCTGCTCAACATCGCCGAATACAAGCGCCGGCAGGCGGCCCCGGGCGTCAAGGTGACGGAAAAGAACTTCGGCCGCGACCGCCGCTATCCCATCACCAATCGCTTCCGCGACAATGGCAAGGCGCTGCCTGCGCCCGACGAGAAGCTGGTTGCCCGCGCCGGCCGCGCCTCGGCGGACGCGTTCGAGGGGTAGAGCGTTTTCGAGCGAAGCTTGCTCTCGGACTTGATCCGGCGGTGGGTGCCGGTTCGCGTCAAGAAAACGCGTCAAAGAGGAATCTAGGGCGCGTCTACTGCTTCGGCGGGATGAAGGTCGGGCCGACGGTGCGGACCTTGTCCTTGTCGGCGGCAGTAGCTGTCGTATCGGCCGGGGCGGCTGTTGCAGCCGGCGCGGCGGCGGTGCCGGCAGGCGCTGCGCCTTTCTTGGGCGGCGGCGGCGCACCCTTCGGCTGCGCGCGCTGCTGCATCCGCCGCGCGCTCTCCTCGGTGACGATGATGTCGCCTTGTTCGACGCCTGCCCTGTCGTCGACCGACTTCAGCGCTTCCGACCAGGTCTGGCCTGCGGCCTTGCAGGCGCAGGATGCGTTGAACTCGGTGCGGAATTTGAACGCGTTCGGCAGCGACGAATAAGGCTGGCCGTTGATCGAGACCGCCTGGTTGATGTCCTCGCCGGGATTGCGGTAGGTGAACAGCGTCGCTTCCGTCGCCGGGCAAAGTGCCTTGCAGGTCTTCTCGTCGTCCTGAAATCGCGCCTGGTAGGTGGCGAACGACACCGGGAAATAACCGCCGTCGCAGGTGCGGACGCAGACGGTGCGGAAGGTGCCGGACGGCGCGCCGAGGTCGGCGCTGGGCGGCGGCAGCGTCTGGTTGTTGCCGAACAGACTGTCGATGAAATTGCCGGGACCGCGCGCGGCGGCGGCATATTGTGGGCCGCAATTGTTCTGCGCGAGCGCCGTCAGCACCGAGCGGCGCTGGTTTTCGCGGTCGGCGCCACCGATGCCGCCGCTGCGCAGGCGCTCCAGGCTGGTGGTGATCTGGTCGAGATTGGCCCGCATCTGCTGAATCTGGTTGTTCACGGGACCGCACTGCGCCGAGCGGCCGTTGAACAGCGAGAAGAAGCCCGAGCTTTCGCAGCCCATCCGCTTGGCCTGCAGCGTGACCCGATCGAGTTCGGCCTGTTGCTTGGCCTGGGCTTCCTGATAGCGGCGGATCTGTTCATCCTTGGCAGGGTCGCCGGTGCCGGCGCCACGGTCGATGGTCGCCAATTGTCCTTCGAGCCGGATACAGATCGGATTGGCCTGGGCGCCCTGCTGTGGCGGGGCGTCCTGGTTCATCTGCGCCATGGCATCGTCGTTCGTCTGCGCCAAGGCGGGCGCGCCCGGGGCGGCGATGCCGAGCAGGACGAGGACGGCGCAGGTCAAAATCCGAAGGGAGAGGGCAGCGTTGCGAATTTCCAGCATATCCGGCCATGAGAGAGCTGATCCGCGCGGCTTGTCAGCCTGATGGCGCGGCCAAGGCGGCGTTCTGCAACCAAGGCCGCATCCAATACCTGCTTCTCGGGGCAGCGTCACGTCGTTTCCGGGGCGCAGGTGTGGCAAGCCGGCCCTTGATTCTACGGGATAAACGTCTCCGTAGCGTTTTCGAGCGAAGCATGCCCTCGGACTTGATCCGGGGGTGGATCCCGGTTCGCGTGAAGAAAACGCGTCAAAACAAAAAGCTAGCGCCCGGTTGTGATTTTCAATCAGAACCGAAAAAGGCGCTAGCGCTGGCAGGTAATGGCGACGTATTCGCCGCAACCGCGGCCAGAGCATTTGTCGACGCCGCCGCTCGGAACCGCGCCGGTGATTTCGTCGGGATCGACGCGGCGATAGGCGGTGGCTTGTGCAAATTCCCGTGACTGGCAATAGGAGCGGGCGGCATGAGCGCCGCACTTCTCACCCCTGGCGAGGCACTCATCGACGCCATAGCCATCAGCCTGGTTGGCGAGGATGAAGACGCGGCTGTCGGCGGAAGCGGCCGAGGCGGCAAGCAGGAAGGCACTGGCAATGAGTGCGGAGGAAAGTCGCATGGAGGACACCGGCGGGATGAGGAACCGCCCTCAGGAATAGGCCCAAAGTGTTAATAATGATTAACCATGAGCCCGCGGGGCGGCAGCGAATGGTGGGGGTCGGCCGCCTGATCGGCCCCAAATCGGGCACAAGCAAGGCCTTGACGGCGTCCTTCCGATACCGCAATGGTGGAACCATGAACGGTCTCCTCGCCATCTGCAGCATTTGCCGCGAGATTATTAGCTAGCGATTCGCTGGCTGAGGCCGTCTTTTCTCCCAAACGAGATCACTGGACGCCCGGCCGGCAGCGCACCGGCTCTCGCATTCGCATGTTCTTGCGGCGAATGGGGGTTGCGAATGCGAGAGCCGGTGCGCTGCAAGAAACCAAAAGTTTAGTGCCGCCTGCGATTTGAAGTTCCTGATCGGTCTCGCTGCTACCCCTGCAGGAACTTCAAATCGCCCTCGGCACTGGGATGGGTATTCCATGGAACTGCGCCTCTACGATACGTTGACGAAGGAGAAGCGGCCGTTTGTGCCGCTTAATGCCGACAACGTCCGCATGTATGCCTGCGGACCGACGGTCTACGACTTCGCCCACATCGGCAACGGTCGCGCGGCGATCGTGTTCGACGTGCTGTTCCGCGTCCTGCGCCATCGCTATGGCGCCGGCCATGTGACCTATGTCCGCAACGTCACCGACGTCGACGACAAGATCAACGTGCGCGCCGCGCGCGATTATCCCGGGGTGCCGCTGAACGAGGCGATCCGCAAGGTCACGGAAGAGACCTATCAGCAGTATCAGGACGACGTCACCGCGCTGGGCTGCTTGCCGCCGACGGTGCAGCCGCGCGCGACGGAGCATATCCCGGAGATGCGGGCGATCATCGAGAAGCTGGTTGCCGGCGGCTTTGCCTATGTCGCCGAGGACCACGTGCTGTTCTCGCCGCAGGCGATGAACGCGGCGAATTCCGCGATGCCGCGCTATGGCGCGCTGTCGAAACGCTCGCTCGACGAGATGATCGCGGGCGCCCGCGTCGACGTCGCGCCCTACAAGCGCGACAACACCGATTTCGTGCTGTGGAAGCCGTCGAAGCCGGGCGAGCCGTCATGGCCGTCGCCGGCGGGCATCAAGGCGGAAGGCCGTCCCGGCTGGCACATCGAGTGCTCGGCGATGGCTTGGAAGCATCTCGGCGAGAAGTTCGACATTCATGGCGGCGGCATCGACCTGGTGTTTCCGCACCATGAGAACGAACTTGCGCAGACCTGCTGTGCGTTTCATTCCGACCGCATGGCGAATGTCTGGATGCACAACGGCTTCCTGCAGCTCGAAAGCGAGAAGATGTCGAAGTCGCTCGGCAACTTCTTCACGATTCGCGAGATGCTGGCCGATTGGCCGGGCGAGGTGCTGCGCCTGAGCATGCTCAAGACGCATTACCGTTCGCCGCTCGACTGGACCACGAAGGGCGCGGAAGAGAGCGCCAAGACGCTCGACGATTGGTACGCGGTTGCGGCCGACGCCGAGGGCGGCCAGCCGTCGCCGGCCATGGTCGAGGCTCTGTATGACGACCTCAACACCGCGCAGGCCATGGCTGTCCTGCACGGCCTGCGCCATGCGGCGGCGTCCGGGGGGAAGCGCGAACGCGGCGAGTTTGCGGCTTCACTTCGGCTGCTCGGTTTCCTCTCGATGAGTGCTGCGGCGTGGAAGGGACGCAAGCAGCAGGCGAGCGGCATCGATCCGCAAGAGGTCGATCGGCTGATTGCGGATCGTGCGGCGGCGCGTGCGCGAAAGGATTTCAAGGAGTCCGATCGCATCCGGGACGAACTCGCCGCGATGGGCGTCGCCATCAAGGACGGCAAGGATGCCGATGGAAAGCCCGTGACCACATGGGAGATCGCGTGATGACGAAACCCGATACGCCTTTTCCGAAACACTGGCTCTATTATATCGCGCTGAAGATCCTGCTGATCGCCGGCGCGGTAGCGCTGGCCCTGAAGCTTTACGGCATGTGGTGAAGATTGCGATGGGACAGGCGTTGCCCAAACCTGGCTTGCGGCCGTATCTGCCGGCGGATGTTCCGATGCTGGCGGCGATCTTCGTTGCCGCCATCGAGGAACTGACCGGCGATGACTACAGCGAGGCGCAGCAGCAAGCCTGGGCGGCGGCGGCCGAGGACGAAGAAGCGTTCGGCAAGAAGCTGGCAGGGCAATTGACGCTGATCGCGACCATCCAGAATGCGCCGGTCGGTTTCGCCTCGCTGAAAGGGCCTGATCACATCGACATGCTGTTCGTTCATCCAAGCGTGGCGGGGCAGGGCGTCGCCTCGATGCTGGTGGACGCGCTGGAAAAACTGGCGGGCGCGCGCGGGGCGAAAACCCTGACGGTCGATGCCAGCGACACCGCGGAGCCGCTGTTCAAGAAGCGCGGCTATATCGCCATGCAACGAAATACCGTGACCCTCAACGGCGAATGGCTCGCCAACACCACGATGCAGAAAACGCTGGCCGATGGCGCCGCGCCGGGAGTTCCGTCATGAGCCGCGAACGCCTTTATCTCTTCGATACCACGCTGCGCGACGGCGCACAGACCAACGGCGTCGATTTCACGCTACATGACAAGCAGATCATCGCGCAGATGCTGGACGATCTCGGCATCGACTATGTCGAGGGCGGCTATCCCGGCGCCAATCCGACCGACACCGAATTCTTCGCCGAAAAGCCGAAGCTCGAACACGCCAAATTCACGGCGTTCGGCATGACGCGCCGTCCGGGCCGTTCGGCCTCGAACGATCCGGGGCTTGCGGCACTGATCGAGGCCAAGGCCGATGCGATCTGCTTCGTCGCCAAATCCTCTGCCTATCAGGTGCGGGTGGCGCTGGAGACCACCAACGAGGAAAACCTCGCCTCGATCCGCGACAGCGTCACCGCGGCAAAGGCGGCAGGGCGCGAGGTTATGGTCGATTGCGAGCACTTCTTCGACGGCTACAAGGAGAATGCCGATTTCGCGCTGGCCTGCGCCAAGGCGGCCTATGATTCAGGCGCGCGCTGGGTGGTGCTGTGCGACACCAATGGCGGTACCATGCCGCACGAGATCGAGACCATTGTCGGCACCGTGACAAAACATATCCCGGGCAGCCATGTCGGCATCCACGCCCATAACGACACCGAGCAGGCGGTGGCCAATTCGCTGGCCGCCGTGCGCGCCGGCGCGCGGCAGATCCAGGGCACGCTGAACGGGCTCGGCGAGCGCTGCGGCAACGCCAACCTCTGTTCTCTGATCCCGACGCTGCGCCTGAAGAACGAATTCTCCGACGCCTTCGAGATCGGCGTCACCGCGGACAAGATGGCGACGTTGATGAAGGTGTCGCGCACGCTCGACGATATGCTCAACCGCGCGCCGAACCGCCACGCGCCTTACGTCGGCGAGAGCGCCTTCGTAACCAAGACCGGCATTCATGCCTCCGCGGTCATGAAGGACCCGCAGACCTATGAGCACGTGTTGCCCGAATCAGTCGGCAACCATCGGAAGGTGCTGGTGTCCGATCAGGCCGGCCGTTCCAATGTGATGGCTGAACTCGACCGCGCCGGCATCACCTATGAGAAGAGCGACCCGAAGCTGGCGCGTCTGGTCGAGGAGCTGAAGGAGCGGGAAGCGGCGGGTTATGCCTATGAATCGGCCAATGCCTCGTTCGACCTGCTGGCGCGGCGCACGCTCGGCCGCGTGCCGGAATATTTCAAGGTCGAACAGTTCGACGTCAATGTCGAGCAGCGCTACAACGCCAACGGCCAGCGTGTCACGGTGGCGCTGGCGGTGGTCAAGGTCGATGTCGCCGGCGAACGGCTGATCTCGGCGGCGGAAGGCAACGGCCCGGTCAACGCGCTCGATGTCGCGCTGCGCAAGGATCTCGGCAAGTACCAGAAATATATCGAGGGCCTGAAGCTGATCGATTACCGCGTGCGTATCCTCAATGGCGGCACGGAAGCGGTGACGCGGGTGCTGATCGAGAGCGAGGACGAGAACGGCGAGAGCTGGACCACCATCGGCGTCTCGCCCAATATCATCGACGCCTCGTTCCAGGCGCTGATGGATTCGGTGATCTACAAGCTGGTGAAATCAGGCGCGCCGGCGTGAGTTGAGCGGTGAACGTGCAACCGCCGTCATTGCGAGCGAAGCGAAGCAATCCATATTGCGGCGAAAACGGAAGAATGGATTGCTTCGTCGCTTCGCTCCCTTGCGCAAACGCTTCGCGTTTGTCGCAGGCAATGACGTTGAGAAATTGAGGTTCGGCCATGATCGACCACATCTCCGTCGGCGTCAGCGACCTCGAGCGCTCCGCGCGGTTCTATGAAGCCACACTCGCCCCGCTCGGCCTCTCGCGGCTCGTCACCCGACCGGCCACCATCGGTTTCGGCAAAACCTACCCCGAATTCTGGATCAACCTGCGCGCCGGCATGGCGAAGATCCCGCCCGAGAGCGGCACGCACATCTGCCTTCGTGCCAAAGCAACCGGCGATGTCGATGCGTTCCACGCCGCAGCGCTCAGCGCCGGCGGCCGCTCCGACGGCGCGCCGGGCCTGCGTCCGCACGATCGCGTGAAATATTACGCCGCCTTCGTCATCGATCCGGACGGCAACCGCATCGAGGCGGTGACGTTTCCCAGCGAGTGAAGCCTACAGCTTCCGCGCCAATTCCGGCGCCATTTCCTTGGTGCCTTCGGGAGCACGGGCCGCGGCGGCGCGCAGGCGCGGCACGATGTCTTCGACCCGTTCAGCCTTGAGAATGTCGATATTCAGTGATGGGCGGATGAACTCGGTTTCGCGCATATGCGCCAGCAGCGCGATCAGCGGCTCCCAGAAGCCGTCGATGTTGGCGAGCAGAACCGGCTTGGAGTGGCGGCCGAGTTGCTGCCAGGTCATCTGCTCGACCAGTTCTTCCAGCGTGCCGACGCCGCCGGGCAGGGCGACGAATGCATCGGAATGTTCGAACATCAGCCGCTTGCGCTCGTGCATGTCGGGCGTGACGATCATTTCCTGAACGCGCGTCAGCATATTTTCGCGGGATCGCAAAAAATCCGGAATGATCCCGGTGACCAGGCCGCCGTGATCCAGCGTGGATTTGGCGATCGCGCCCATCAGCCCGACCGATCCGCCGCCATAGACAAGGCGGATATTGTTCTCGGCGAAAATCTTTCCCAAAGCGAGGGCCGCTTCGACAAAGCGGGGGCTGGAGCCTGAGCCGGAGCCGCAATAGACACAGACTGTTTTGATTTCATCGGTTTTGATTTGATCCATGCAGATCATGTGGCACTGCACCCAGGAAAGCTCAAGTCTGGCTTGTTTCGCTGATGCAGCACAAATAGGCCCGAAATCAAACCAAACGGGGGAAAGATTTATCTTTCAAGGCTGTACGGGACAGTCAAACGCTCTATATGACGGGCATATGCAGATCATCAAAAACCATCTGAAGGCGACCAGTGCGCCATCTTGCTCTGGGCGCGACGCCAATGGCTGATCCTGATTCGCACCCGCATGCTGGTGCCGCCACTCCGGCCAGCGACTCTCCCGAAAAGGCGACCCTGATCGGGACGTTGGTACATTTGTGGCCCTATATCTGGCCTGGCGACCGCGCAGACCTGAAGATGCGCGTGGTCTGGTCGATGGTCCTGCTGCTGGCAGCGAAGCTCGCGACGCTGACGGTGCCGTTCACCTTCAAATGGGCGATCGATGCGCTCAACGGCACGGGCACCGCGCCGGTCGAACCGTCGAACTGGACGCTGTGGCTGATCGCCTCGCCCTTGCTGATGACCGCCAGCTACGGCGCGGTGCGGGTACTGATGGCGATATTGACACAGTTTCGCGACGGCATCTTCGCCCGCGTCGCCATGCATGCGGTGCGCAAGCTCGCCTACATCACCTTCGTCCATATGCACGAATTGTCGCTGCGCTTCCACCTGGAGCGCAAGACCGGCGGCCTCACGCGCGTGCTGGAGCGTGGCCGCACCGGCATCGAGGTGATCGTGCGGATGGTGATCCTGCAGTTGATCCCGACCATCGTCGAGGTGTCGCTGCTGATGGCCGTGCTGCTGTGGCAGTTCGACTGGCGCTACGTGCTGGTCACCGCGATCACCGTCGTGATCTACATGTACTACACCTATATCGCCACCGAATGGCGGATCGAAATCCGCCGCAAGATGAACGATTCCGACACCGAGGCGAACACCAAGGCGATCGACTCGCTGCTCAACTACGAGACGGTGAAATATTTCAGCGCGGAGCAGCGCGAGGCCGAACGCTACGACCGTTCGATGGAGCGCTACGAGCGCAACAGCGTGAAGACCTATACCTCGCTGGCGGTGCTCAATACCGGGCAGGCGATCATCTTCACCTTCGGCCTCACCGCGACCATGCTGATGTGCGCGCTCGGCGTCCGCAACGGCACCAATACGGTCGGCGATTTCGTCATGGTCAACGCCATGATGATCCAGCTCTACCAGCCGCTGAATTTCATGGGCATGGTCTATCGCGAGATCAAGCAGGCGATCATCGACATCGAGAAGATGTTCAGCGTGCTGTCGCGCAATCCCGAGATCAAGGATATCCCGGGCGCTACGCCGCTCGTCGTCAGCTCGGGCAATGTGCGGTTCGACGACGTGCGCTTTGCCTACGATCCGGAGCGGCCGATCCTCAAGGGCCTCAGCTTCGAGGTGCCGGCCGGCAAGACGGTGGCGATCGTCGGTCCCTCGGGCGCCGGCAAGTCGACGATTTCGCGGCTGCTGTTCCGCCTCTATGACGTCTCCAGCGGAAAAATCCTGATCGACGGCCAGGACATCAGGAACGTCACGCAGGCGAGCCTGCGCGCCTCGATCGGCATGGTGCCGCAGGACACCGTGCTGTTCAACGACACCATCCGCTACAACATCCGCTACGGCCGCTGGGACGCCGGCGATGCCGAGGTGGAGCAGGCGGCGCAACTGGCGCAGATCGACAGCTTCATCCGGATGTCGCCGAAGGGGTACGAAACCCAGGTCGGCGAACGCGGCCTGAAACTGTCGGGCGGCGAGAAACAGCGCGTGGCAATTGCGCGCACCGTGCTGAAGGCGCCGCCAATCCTGGTGCTGGATGAGGCGACGTCCGCGCTCGACAGCCACACCGAGCATGAAATCCAGGAAGCGCTGGAGCGCGTCTCGCGTGGCCGCACGTCGCTGGTGATCGCGCACCGGCTCTCGACCATCGTCGGCGCCGATGAAATTATCGTGCTGGATCAAGGGCGCATCGCCGAGCGTGGCACCCACACGGGGCTTTTGGCGTCCGGCGGGCTCTATGCCAGTATGTGGAACAGGCAGCGCGAAGCCGAGGAGGCGCGGGAGAAGCTCGCGAAGATCGACGACGCCAACGAGGCGCCGAACCGCGCCCCGCCGCCGGTCGATGATCCGCTCAATGAGCCGTCCAGGGACCCGTCCAAACCCAAAGATCCCTTGGCAACCGCCGCGGAATAATCCAAATACCCCGCTACTTCCAAAGGCAGGGAAGTTGGCCAGACAACAGTGAGCCTCGATGTCGATTGCGAACTCCATCCGCGCGCAGATCCCGCCGATCCATCCCGAGGGGTATCCCTTTATCGGCGCTTTTGCGGCGGTCAGCCTGATCCTGTTCTGGATCTGGACGCCGCTGGGCTGGATCGGCACCGCCTTGACCGTCTGGTGCGCGCTGTTCTTCCGCGATCCCGTTCGCGTCACGCCGGTGCGCGACGGCATCGTGGTGGCGCCGGCCGATGGCCGCGTCTCCATGATCGCGCAGGTGCTGCCGCCGGCTGAACTCGGCCTCGGCGACCGGCCGCTGCCGCGCATTTCGATCTTCATGAGCGTGTTCAACTGCCACGTAAACCGCAGCCCGGTGGCGGGCCGCATCGACCGCATCGCCTACCGGCCCGGCGCCTTCATCAACGCCGAGCTCGACAAGGCCAGCGAAGACAATGAGCGCAATTCGCTTGTTATCTCGACCACCAACGGACGGATCGGCGTGGTCCAGATCGCCGGCTTGGTGGCGCGGCGGATTGTCTCATTCGTGCGGGAAGGCCAGTCGATCGGTGCCGGCGAGAGGTTCGGCCTGATCCGCTTTGGCTCGCGCCTGGACGTTTATTTGCCCGAAGGTTCGAAATCGCTGGTTTCCGAGGGGCAAACGGCGGTTGCCGGCGAGACGATCTTGGCCGATTTCAGTTCCAGCGAGCAGGGCCGGACGTTTCGCGCCGATTAACCGTCCCCGGCCGCCTAAAAGGCTAAGCCGCCGCCAATGGTGAACCGGACCGGCGCTTGCTATATACTGGCAAGCCATGCTGACCCCTGATCCCAAATACCCTGAACTGCGCCGCCGCCGGTTTCGCCCAATCCCGGTGCGGATGCTGGTGCCCAACGTCATCACCTTGCTCGCGATCTGCGCCGGGCTGACGGCGATCCGGCTGTCGATCGAAGGGCGGATGGAGCTTGCGGTCGCCGCCATCGTATTCGCGGCCGTGCTGGATGGGGTCGACGGCCGCGTCGCGCGCATGATCAAGGGTCAGTCGAAATTCGGCGCCGAACTCGACAGCCTTGCGGATTTCGTCAATTTCGGCGTTGCGCCCGGCCTCATGCTGTACTTCTGGCAGCTCCAGGAGCTGCATAATGGCGGCTGGATCGCGGCGATGGTGTTTGCGATCGCCGGCGGCCTGCGGCTGGCGCGCTTCAACGCCAGTATCGACGATCCGAACAAACCTGCCTTTGCGGCGAATTACTTCACCGGCGTGCCGGCGCCGGCCGGCGCCATCCTTGCGATGCTGCCGTTCTATCTGGCGTTTCTGGGCGTCTCGAAGCCGCCGGCCATGCTGACCGCGTTCTATACGCTTTTGATCGCATTCCTGATGGTGTCACGTCTGCCGGTGTTTTCCGGCAAGACGATCAGGATGCGCGTGCCGCCGGAAATGGTGCTGCCGGTTTTCGTCTCCGTGGTGTTCTTCGTCGCACTGCTGATCGGCTATCCCTGGCACATCCTGTCGATCGGTTCGGTGCTGTATCTCGGAAGCCTGCCCTGGGGGTGGAAGACCTATCGCGACCATGAGCGCAATGCCGCTGCCGCGCAGCCGTCTGCAACGGCGGGCGCCGCCGGACCGTCAACTCCGGCGGCGACCTTTCCGCCGGCCCCTGATGAAGCCGGGAACGAGCGGCCGGCGCGGCTGAACTGAGCGCGCCGCGCGACTTTCGATATAGCTGCCATGAGCCGCCGCCGAGTTGGGTGCAACGCCAATCTCGGCTATACGCATGTCATTCCAGAACAGCCGGCCCAAAGAACAATCAGGAGAGAACGCCGTGAACAATGCCGTTACCGCCCCGCTGCCTGCTTCCGTCCTCGAGGCGCTGGCGCGCTATGACACGCCGACGATCTGCAATGCGATGGAAATCGTCGCGCCCGAACGCCGCCTGATCGGCTACACCACCAAGCCGCTGGTCTGTCCGTTTCCCGATCTGCCGCCGATGGTCGGCTATGCCCGCACCGTCACCATCCGCTCGGTGCTCAAATCCACCCTGCCAGCCGATGAGCAGGCGAAGCGCCGCATCGCCTATTACGAATATGTCGGCACCGGTTTCGGTCCGCGCATCACCGTGATCCAGGATATCGACGGCGCCGATGTCGGCTACGGCGCGTTCTGGGGCGAGGTGCAGAGCAACGTGCACAAGGCGCTCGGCTGCCTCGGCGTCATCACCGACGGCTCGATCCGCGACATTCCGCAATGGGCGCCGGGTTTCCAGGCGCTGGCCGGCTCGATCGGGCCGTCGCACGCCTGGGTTCACGCCGAACACTGGGGCGGCGAAGTGCGCGTCGCCGGCATGACGGTGCATTCCGACGATCTCATCCACGCCGACCAGCACGGCGCCATCGTGATCCCCACGGATATCGCGGCGAAGATTCCGGAAGCCGCCGAACTCTGCGGCCGGCGCGAGACGCCGATCCTGGAAATCGCGCGCAGCCCGGACTTCACGCTCGAAAAGCTCAAAGAGGCGCTGAAGCGTTCGTCCGAGATCCACTGACGAAAAGTCGGGGTTCAACAAAAAGGGGGAAACGTCATGACGGGGTTCTGGGCGGCGCTGTCATTCTTGACCCCCTTCGGTGCCGCGCCTGCGTAGGCGCAGACTTAAATCTGAACAAACAGAAAGTTCAGTTCATTCCCTATCGCGGCGCAGGCCCCGCGATGACCGACCTCATCTCCGCCCCGCGCGCGGCAAACCCCAAAAGGACCGGCCAGCTTCCAGAAGGCCGAGATCGAACAATGGTGGCCGATCATCAAGGCCGCCGGGCGGCGTGCAGGCGCAGTAAACGCGCCCATTATGGTTAGCGAATCCTTGAGATCATGCGGGTCGTGGGCCGGCAATTCTACGACCGCGCTTTAGGCTTAACCTTTACGCGTCTTTAATGGCGCGGTCGTAGGGTGCCTCTTGCGCGGCTCCGAATGGGCGGCGCGACCGTCCAGGACGGCCGGTAGTTCGCGTACGCGTCGGAGTGCAGAATGGATATCACCACGCTCATTGGCCTGGTCGTCGGCGGCATCGTCTTGTCGACGCTGATCTTGATGGGCGGTGACTTCCGGATGTTCTACGACATCCACGCCGTCATCATCATCTTCGGCGGTTCGTTCGCCGCGACCCTTATCCGCTTCCCGCTCAGCGCGATCCTGCACGGCATGCCGCTGGGTGCAAAATTCGCCTTCACGATGAGCCGTCTTTCGGCGCGCGATCTGGTCGACGAACTGGCGCGCATCGCGGAAATCGCCCGCAAGCAGGGCCCGGTCGGACTGGAAAAGGTCGAGACCGACGAGCCGTTTCTCGCCAAGGGCATCCGCTACGTCGCCGACGGCTACGATCTCGAATTCATCCGCGACAACATGGAGCGCGATCGCGACAACTTCCTGATGCACCTGAACGAGGGCTCGAAGATCTATCGCGCCATCGGCGACTGCGCGCCGGCGTTCGGCATGATCGGCACGCTGCTCGGCATGGTGCAGATGTTCTCGAACATGTCGGACCCCTCGAAACTCGGTCCCTTCATGGCGGTGGCGTTGCTGGCGACGCTTTACGGTGCGCTGGTGGCGAACCTGATCTGCCTGCCGATTGCCGACAAGCTGCATGGCAAGCTGATCGACGAGGAAACAAACCGCACGTTGATCATCGACGGCATCCTGATGATCCGGGATTCGAAGAGCCCGGCGCTCGTGCGTGAAATGCTGCTGGCCTATCTGCCCGAGAAGCATCGCCACGAGGAAGGCGAATTGGCTCCGGCTTGATCGGCACGGCATCCAGTCGCGGAAATAGAGAACATGGCCAAGAAAAAGCGCGAAGAGGCACATGGCGGTCACGGCTGGTTCGTGACGTTCGCCGATCTGATGGCGCTGCTGCTGGCGTTCTTCGTGATGCTGGTCGCGTTTTCCAGTCAGGATAAGGACAAGCTGAAAATCGTCGCCGGTTCGATGCGCGAAGCGTTCGGCGTGCAGACCGAGTCCCGATATTCCGGAATCGTCGAAGCCGACGGCCTGCCGACGCGGCCGAAGCTGAAGAATCTCGAGCATATTGCGCCGGAGGATTCCTCCAATACCCCGACGCCCGACGACAAGGACCGTCAGCGCGAAGCCGGCGCCCGCCTGAAGGTCGATCGCGAGTTCGCGCTCGCCGCGGCCTCGTTGCGCCAGGCGCTGCAGGACATGCCGGAACTGACCGAAATGTCCAAGCACATCATGTTCGAGGAGACCAAAGAGGGGCTCAATCTCGAAATCGTCGACCAGGATGGGCGCTCGATGTTCGCCGACGGCTCCAAGGTGCCGTACGACCGCACCCGCCGGTTAATTCAGAAACTGGCTGGACCGTTGAAGGCGACACCGCTGCGGATGAACATTGTCGGCCACACATCGGCCGGCTTCGTGCCGGCGCGCAGCGAATATGGCGCGTTCGATCTGTCGGCGGACCGCGCTAACGCCGTGCGCCAGATCCTCGAACGCGAGGGATTGCCGTCGTCGCATATCTACGCCGTCGGCGGCAGGGCCGACAGCCAGCCATTGTTTCCCGACGATCCGACATTGCCGGCAAACCGTCGCGTCACCATCACATTGATGCGCGAAAATCCGCCGCTTCCGCCAAACCTGAAGCCGTAAGACGACGGAACTACCATAATACCATCTGGCCGTTTCGATCTGCTTTGCGTGAGCTCCGCATCGCTTGCGGTGCTATGCTTGTGCGATGATTGACAGGCGGTGCGGAAGCGTCGATAGCCGCCCGGATCAATTCAACGACGAGAACGTTCCTCTCCATCATGACTGTCAGCGTCACATCCACTGAAGCCCATGAGGGGCAGGCCACCTCTGGCTTTTGGGCCCTGACGCTGGGAAGTATCGGTGTTGTTTTCGGCGATATCGGCACCTCGCCACTGTACGCGTTTCGCGAGGCCGTTTCCCACGCGGCGAACGGCCAGCCGGTGTCGCGCGCCATCGTGCTCGGCGTGCTCTCGCTGATCCTGTGGTCGCTGTTAATCGTCGTGACCGCCAAATATGTGCTGCTGCTGTTGCGCGCCGACAACAACGGCGAGGGCGGCACGCTGTCGCTGATGGCGCTGGGGCAGCGGGCGTTGGGCCGGCGGAGCCTGCCGTTGCTGGCGCTCGGCGTCGTCGGCGCCTCGATGTTCATCGGCGATTCCATGATCACGCCGGCGATTTCCGTGTTGTCGGCGGTCGAAGGTCTCAAGCTGGTGACACCCGCGCTCGAACATTATGTGGTGCCGCTGACGATCTTCATTCTGGTCGTCCTGTTCTCGGTGCAGAGCGGCGGCACCGCGCGCGTCGCCTCCGCCTTCGGGCCGGTCATGGTGGTCTGGTTCGCCGCGCTGGCGATCATGGGCCTTGTCCACATCAGCGACGATCCCACGGTGCTGCTGGCGATCAATCCCTGGTATGCGATCCACTTCATGCTTTCCCACGGCACCATCGGGCTGGTGACGATGGGCCTGGTGTTTCTGGCCGTGACCGGCGGCGAGGCGCTCTATGCGGATCTCGGCCATTTCGGACGCAAGCCGATCCAGGCCGGATGGCTCTATTTCGTCTTGCCGGCGTTGCTGATCAATTACTTTGGCCAGGGCGCGCTGGTGCTGTCCGAGCCGTCGGCTATTGAGAACTCGTTCTATCGGATGGTCCCCGAAATCCTGCTGCTGCCGCTGGTGGTGCTGGCGACCGCTGCGACCGTGATCGCGAGCCAGGCGGTGATCACCGGCGCCTTTTCGCTGATCCGCCAGGCCGTGCAACTCGGCCTGCTGCCGCGCTTCGAGGTTCGCTACACCTCGGAGACCCATGCCGGCCAGATCTATTTGCCGCGCGTCAACCGGCTGCTGCTGATCGGGGTCGTGCTGCTGGTGCTGTTGTTCCGCACCTCGAGCGGTCTGGCTTCGGCCTATGGCATCGCCGTCTCCACGACCATGGTCGTCGACGGCATCATGGGTTTTGTCGTGATCTGGAAACTGTGGAACTGGCGCGCGGCGACCGCGGCGGCCGTGATCCTGCCTTTCGTCGTCGTCGACATGAGCTTCTTTGCCGCCAACCTTTTGAAGCTGTTCGAGGGCGCCTGGGTGCCGCTGCTGTTCGGCGTTGCCGTGGCGGTGATGATCTGGACCTGGCGGCGGGGTGCGGCAATCCTGACCGCGAAGACGCGCCGCATCGAGGTGCCACTGGCGGACCTGATCAAGAGTCTGGAAAAGCGTCCGCCCCATATCGTCAAGGGCACGGCGGTATTTCTGACCTCCGATCCGAGCTTCGTGCCGACCGCGATGATGCACAACCTCAAGCACAACAAGGTGCTGCACGAGCACAATGTGATCCTGACCATCGAAACCGCCCAGACGCCGCGCGTCGATCCGTCCGAGCGTGTCAGGATGGAAACCATCAGCGAGAAGTTTTCCACCGTGCGGCTGCGGTTCGGCTTCATGGAATCGCCGAACGTGCCCAAGGCGCTGGTGATCGCGCGCAAACTCGGCTGGCAGTTCGACATCATGGCGACGTCGTTCTTCGTGTCGCGGCGCTCGCTTAAACCCTCGGCGCAGTCGGGCATGCCGCTGTGGCAGGATCATCTGTTCATCGCGATGAGCCGGTCGGCCAATGATGCGACCGACTACTTCCAGATCCCGACGGGGCGGGTCGTGGAAGTGGGCACGCAGGTGACGATCTAATCGTTCGAAGCGCTGAGACGCGCTGTGCCTGTCAAAGGCGTTGGACGAATGTCCAAACACGCAGCAGGCAATGATTTCTCGAGAAAATCCTTTTTGCTTTTCAAAAGGTTAGATCGATCTTGCCATCAGGCGACATGCGCAATATGCATGGCTGGGCCAGGAATATAGCTGGCTCAGATTTTGCGTTGCAGCATTATAAGCCTGCCGCCCATCCGCGAGTGGGCAAATTGAGGCAACTTTCATGACATCCACAGGAACGGCGTCATCAGCTTCTTCGGAGGCTGGGAGCGGGCACGACAGTGCGCATCCGACCGCAAGCTTCGGCGCGCTCATGTTGGGATGCATCGGTGTGGTGTATGGCGACATCGGCACGAGCCCGCTGTACGCGCTTCGCGAGTCGGTGTTGGCGGCGGTTGGCCCGAACGTTCCGGCCAGCGAAACGGTCGTACTCGGAATTCTGTCGTTGATCATCTGGGCGCTCATCCTGGTGGTAACGGTCAAATACGTGGTGATCCTGCTGCGCGCGGATAACAACGGGGAAGGCGGAACGCTCGCCTTGATGGCGCTGGCCAATCGCGCTGTCGGCGGCAGCTCGATGCTGGTGTTACTGGGCATTATCAGCGGCGCCTTGTTCTATGGCGATGCCATGATCACGCCGGCGCTGTCGGTGCTGTCAGCTATCGAGGGCCTGAAGCTGGCGACGCCTGCATTCGAGCCCTATGTCGTTCCCATAACAGCGCTGATTCTCGTCACCCTGTTTGCAGTGCAATCGCGCGGCACCGCCAAAGTTGCAGCGTTTTTCGGACCGGTCACGCTCGTTTGGTTCATTGCTATTGCAGGCGCCGGCATACCGCAGATAGCGCGAAATCCCACGGTCCTGCTGGCCTTCAATCCGATCCATGGCCTGAGCTTTCTCCTGACCCACGGCGTGATCGGATTTATGACGCTGGGCGCGGTCTTTCTTGTTGTGACCGGCGCCGAGGCGCTCTATGCCGATCTCGGTCATTTTGGGAAACGGCCGATCCGCGCGGCATGGCTCTGTGTGGCGTTGCCGGCGTTGACGATCAACTATCTCGGTCAGGGCGCCCTCGTGCTTGCGGATCCGAAGGCGATCGAGAATCCCTTTTTTCTGCTCTATCCGGACTGGGCCTTGCTGCCGATGATTGCGCTGGCGACGGCGGCAACCGTCATCGCGAGCCAGGCGGTTATTACTGGCGCGTATTCCATCACACAACAGGCGATCCAGCTCGGACTGTTGCCGCGCTTTGAAATCCAGCACACCTCCGAGTCGTTGATCGGGCAAATCTACATGCCGAGAGTCAATACAGCGCTGCTTATCGGCGTGTTGTTGCTTGTTGGATTGTTTCGCTCGTCTGGCGCGCTGGCATCCGCTTACGGAATCGCCGTCACGGGAACCATGGTTGTCACGGCCATGATGGCTTTCGTGGTGATCTGGAAGGTCTGGCGCTGGTCGATGATCGCGGCTGGCGCGCTTATCGCGCCGCTTCTTGCGCTCGATCTGACGTTCCTTTCGGCGAATTTGCTCAAGGTGTTCGAGGGCGGCTGGATGCCGTTGGCGCTGGGCTCGGTGGTGATGCTCATGATGTACACGTGGCGGCGCGGCAGCAAGCTGCTGTTCGAGAAATCGCGCAAGCTGGAATTCCCGCTGGCCGATCTGGTGGCGATGCTGGAGAAGCGCCCGCCGCAGCGGGTCTCCGGTACCGCGGTGTTCCTGACCAGCGATCCCGTCAGCGCGCCGACCGCGCTGATGCACAGCCTGAAGCACTACAAGGTGCTGCACGAGAAAAACGTCATTCTCACGATTGAAACCGCGCCGACGCCGCGGATCGATCCGGCCGACCGGGTGCGGCTCGAGGAGATCAGTGCGACCTTCTCGAAGGTGACGCTGCGTTTCGGCTTCATGGAATCTCCCAACGTGCCGAAAGCGCTGGCGATTGCGCGCAAGCTGGGCTGGCAGTTCGACATCATGTCGACCTCGTTTTTCCTGTCGCGACGGGCGCTGAAGCCGGCCGCCCATTCGGGCATGCCGCGCTGGCAGGACCACCTCTTCATCGCGCTCAGCCGTTCCGCCAACGACGCCACCGACTATTTCCAGATTCCAACCGGTCGCGTGGTGGAAGTGGGAACGCAGGTCACGATCTAGGGAGTGAACCCTTAACTTCATATCGTCGGTCGACGGTGCGCACGCTCGACGCCGCGCGATGGTGCCATCGGCGAGCAGGGCCTCGATCGCCACATCGACACGCGCTCGCAGCTTGTCGTCGGGGCGAAGCAGCCCGGCCGTAATATTCCAGTTCAAATCGTGGTCGTTGTCGAACGCCGGAATCAGGCGCAACGGCTTGTCGGCATGCTGCAGGTTGAACCAGCCGACCGTCATCGGGGTGACGGCGGCCGCCTCGATCTCGCGATTGGCCAACGCTGCAACGATCTCGTCCTCGTACACGAACGGAGACGTGGCGGCGCCGCCCCATGGCGAGCGTCATCGAGACCAGCGAGCCGACCGGTACCCCGACCCGCTGATTGGAACCAAGACTTGCCAGCGAGGACGCCGGCGAATCCCCGCGCACCGTGAGCACGACGCCGCTGCGATGGTAGGGGCGCGAAATCCGCACACCGCCCCCGGGCGGCGTATCCTTGCGGGCAATGACGTCGAGCACGAGGTCGCAATCGGCGCGGCGATACTGGATCGCGCTAACGACCCACTCCCGCGTGAGCTTGACACCGAGCTGCTCGGCAATTTTCTCGCCGAGTTCGATCTGAAATCCCGGGACCGGTCCGGCCTTGCTTGCAAACGGCAGCGCGTTGGGGCTGGCGCAGAGCGTCAACGCGCCGCGCGCTCGATGACGGTTTCCAGCGAGCGGGGATCTGCCGACGCGCGTGCTACTATGCTAGACTACAGCAAAGCCGGTGTAGGCCGGGAATGCTCCATGCGCGCGGAGGGTGGGCCGACACCCGATGGTGCGATGCATCAATTGCGATGTCGGCAATGTCGCTGTCAGTATCAACGTCGCCCACAAAGGGAACACGATCGTGTCGGATAGTTGTTCAAGGCAGCGGCTACCGAGATGCGAGCCCACCGCGGCCGGGAAATGGTTGGCTTGCGCTCGGGCTCCATCCCGAGCGGGGATGGGGCGTCTCATGAAAACGAAATCGGAATGGTCCCGCACGCTGCATGATAACGATCACGTCGACAAGTGATCGGGTGCAGCGGCCAGGCAATGGAAGGTAATGTAGCAAAACGAACCGGAGGAAGTGCCCATGAAGAAACGGTCAAGCTACCCTGTTGTATTTGTTGCTGTTGCGATCGGTGCGACACTTGCCGCATCGTCAGCCTTTGCTCAATCGGTTGATACCGCGCGGATCGAGGCCGGCGGCCAGAATGACTGGCTGACCTATCACGGGTCGTACAAGTCGTATCACTACAGCCCGCTCGCTCAGATCAACGCCAGCAACGTCGGAAACTTGGGTGTCGCCTGGATGCATATTCCGGGAAAATCCACCCGCGGCCTGCAGTCGATGCCGCTCGTGGCCGATGGCGTGCTTTACTACACCGGCTCCTACAGCCGAACCTTCGCGCTGAACGGCGCCACCGGCGAGGTGATCTGGTCCTATTTCCCGGAACTCGACGAGGTGCTGGTCGCGCGGCAGACGCACTCGCCTTACAATCGCGGTGCCGCCCTTGGAGAAGGCAAAGTCTATGTCGGCACAGTGGACGGTCGGCTCATCGCGCTCGACGCGAAGACCGGCAAGGTAGCCTGGGACACCAAGCTGATCGATTCTCAGAAGCTGACTGTCGGCTTCACCGGTGCGCCCCTCTATGCCAAGGGCATGGTGATCATCGGCTCGCAGGGAGGTGAGTGGCCCGGCCGCGGCCCGATCTTCGGCGTCGACGCCGCCACGGGGAAAAAGAAATGGGAGTTCCTGACGGTGGCCGGCACCGACGAAGCCATGAAGACCTGGGGCGGTGACTCCTGGCGCACCGGCGGCGGCGGCGGCTGGATGCCCGGTACCTACGATTCCGAGACCAACACCATCTTGTGGGGCACTGCCAACCCGGCGCCGCTCTACGATTGGTCGGGCCCCGACTACAAGACGCAAGGCGCGCGTCCCGGCGACAATCTCTACACGACCTCAGTGATCGGTCTCGATATCGATACCGGCAAGTTGAAATTCTACCATCAGGAGCTGCCGCACGACGCCTGGGACTTTGACAGCGCCGTCGGCGAGTTCTTGATGCTCGAGCGCGACGGCCAGAAGCTCGTGGTCCATCCGAACAAGGGCGGCTTCATCTTCGTCTACGACCGCAATTTCGCTGTCAAGAACGTCTGGCGGCTCGTTCAGAACATCAACTTCGTCAAGGATATCGATCCCAAGACGGGTGCGCTGATCGGGCGTCGCGACTTCACTGCGGGGAAGGTAACCGACCCGCCGCTGTGCCCATACATTGGTGGCGGCATCAGCTGGAATTCCGGGTCGTACAGCCCGAAAACAGGGCTCTACTACAAGATCGGCCAGGAATGGTGCATGACGCTCGACGTCCAGAAGACGACGCCGGTGACGACTCCACAGGCCCAGCTCAACATCGGCGCCGATTTCAAGATTACGCAACCTCCGGGCGGCGAGATCTATGGTCATCTTGACGCGCGCGACCCTGTGACCGGCGCGAAGAAATGGGAGGTTCGTTACCCGGAGCCGCCGATTGCGAGCTTGCTATCGACCGCAGGTAATCTCGTGTTCCTGCCTGATGCGCGCGGCACCATTCACGCCTACGATGCTGAATCGGGGACCGAGCTGTGGAATCACAACAACGGCACCGGCCATCAGGGTGGCATCGTCAGCTACTCCGTCGGCGGCAAGCAATATATCGCCGTGACCGCGGGCTTCGGCGGCATGTTGTCGGACGACTATGCGGCAACGTTTGGCGGCGTCTTCAAGAGCATGCCGCGCGACGACGGCGCGCTCATCGTCTACAGCCTCAAATAGGCTATCGCAGACGATCTGCCGGGGAGCAGGCGAAAGCTTGCTCCCCGTGCATTGAAGCGGCTGAGTGGGTTTCAGGGAAATGGAGCTGGACGTCTTGAATTTGCACTTGAAGAAGATCGCGCTGCTATCGGCGGTGCTGGGCGCGTCATTGGCGTGTGCCGGGCCGGTTCAAGCGCAGTCTGCCACCCCTGCGCCCGACAACGAGGCGCTCGACGTCGAGCAGTTGTTCGCAGGGACCTGCGGCTTTTGTCACTCCGATGGCGGCCGGGCTGCCGGCAAGGGGCCGCAGTTGATGAATTCGCAGCGCGACGATGACTTTCTGCGTAACCGCATCAAGCACGGTAAGCAAGGCGCGATGCCGGCATTCGATGGCGCCTTCACCGACGCGCAGATCGATCAGATGATCAAATACATCCGGGCCTTGAAGCCGCGCGAGGGCTGAGCCGCCGAGACCAGATCCATCCACACGGGGACACGGAATGAAGATAATCCTCCCGCTCTTGATCGTCGCCGTCATCGGGCTGATGGGTCCGGCGCAGGCGCGATCCCTCGACATGATCCGCTCGTCTGGCGCGCTCGGGTTATGTGCTCATCCCAACTCGCTTCCATTTGCGAGCAAGGTTGGCGACCCTCCCGGGTTTCAGGTCGAATTGGGACGGGCGCTGGCACGCGAGCTCGGCGTCTCGCTGAAGCTCGACTGGATTATCACACGGTACCAGATGCGCAGCGCCGGCTGCGACATTCTTCTGGATGTCATTGCCGATCGCGAGGCGCAGAGCGAGACTAATTTGAGGATCTCAAAACCCTACTATCGCACGGGCGTTGCTCTGGCTGTGCCGTCGGCCAGCAAGTTGACGTCGTTCAAGAGCCTGAACGAACACACGAAGGTTGGGGTTCAGGTCGGATCCATGGCGGCGATGATCATCGGCCAGCGGCGTGTGGCGACGTCGACTTTCGGGTTTGAGATCGACAGCCTCGAGGCTCTGGCCAACCATGAGATCGACGCGGCGGCGGTCACGCCGACGGCGGCGAGCTATTTCAATCTGACCCATCCGGACAAGGCGCTCCGCATATTGGATCGCGACGAGAGCGAGGCGAACCTCAATTGGAATGTCGCTGTTGGCATGGTCCGCCCGGATGACAGCCTGCGCGATGCGATCGATGCGGCTCTGGAGCGGCTGCGGGCCGACGGCACGATCGATCGAATATACCGGCGTTATGGTGTCATCCTGCAATCGCCGAAATAGTTGCGCACCGGTGCGCGTCGTCGCGACTTTGCAGTGTTCTGATATCAACGCTTGATCGGGCCAAGAGTCTCAACATTGACCGCATGGACTGACGGAACCGCCGTCATCAGGAGACTGCAGCACTTCCGATCGTTGGCCGATGTCCGCTTTGAAGCGCACGACGGACTCAAGACGGACATCATCGCGCCATGGCTGAAAAGTGCCGACTAGAGACATTCGCGAGCCGTAGCCCGCTACCGCGATCGGCGGCATTGGACATTTATGATGTTCCTATAACGCCAGCCAGCTTGCACTCTCGATTTTATATGCCGGCAAACCAATCTCTCTCGTGCGGTCGAAAATCCCGGCCGAACGGAAAGGAGAATAACTCATGTGTGCGCAGGTTGTTGTTCAGGAACGCCGCGCCCTTTTCGCGGAGTGGATGTCGAAAAAGTCCATGCGCCTGGCCGTGCTGCTCGGTGTCCTTCTGACTGTCAGCATTGCCGTCAACGCGATGATAATCCTTGCCGACGGCAGCAGGCCATGAACGTGATACGAGATGCCCTGCGGCGCTGTGCCTGTTTTCCGGCGAAGTTGGGATATACTTGGTTGGCTTATCAGAGCCGCGATCTCGCTTTGGCGGGTTTGCTCCTCAACCGCCGAGTTGTCGCCTGAGTGCCAAGCAGGAGTTGAACCGGTGGCCGACGTTGAATCGAAGCTGCGGCAGGACATCACACCGGCGCCCGATGCCGATCCTCTTTTGGGCCCGATGGCATTGGAGTTGGTGCGCTACCTTGCTTCAATTGCAATGACCGCCGCCGCGACGATCGTGGCCGTCAGCGTTGACAGCAAGGTGACCATCCCCAACCTATCCCTCGTATTTGTGGTTCCCGTGATCATCGCGGGCATTGGCCTCGGCTTGGGTCCGTCACTCTGTTCGGCGATACTTGGCGCTCTAGCCTTCAATTTTTTCCTTACCGAGCCTCGCTACACATTGGCCGTCGACGACCCGGCGAACATCTGGGCGATCGGACTGCTGTTTGTCGTCGGTCTCATCGTGAGTGGCGTTGCCTTTACCTCCCGCCGGAGGGCGCTGGAGGCGGCACTGTTAAGAAGGCAGGCGGCTGTGCTGCAAGGCTACAGCCGTGATGTCGTCGCGGCCGATAATCCGAACGCAATCGTCTCCATCACTTCGCAAGCTCTCGCAGCACTCTTCCAAGTTCCTGTCGTCGTGATGCTTGTTGCGGAGGGCAGGGTGGTTTCCCTTGACCAAGTCGGCGACGTAGAACCCCAGGAGGCCGAACTGGAGGCGGCGCGCTCCTCCCTGGAGACTGGAACTGCCGTGCGCAGCGGCGTTTACCCGAATCTGGCTTCGCGCTTTGACTTTTGGCCTGTGGAGACGGCCGAAGGCCAGAATGCCGTCATTGGACTCGCGTTCGACCCGGACGAACGTCCTTTGGCGCCAGACGTGCCGGTTAACATAGTTGCGCATGTTTTGGCGCTGGTGCTTGACCGTCAACATGCACGGGCTAGACACGATGCCCGGCCCGCAAGCTGAATCCGAGGGCGCCACCGACTATTTCCAGATGCCGACCGTCCGTGTTGCCGGTCATGGCGCCATGAAAAGTGGTCATCAGCGGACGTCGTTGCGGCCCTGGACGATGTCCACTCTACCCCGCCTAACAGGCCTCGCCGACAGGGAACATGAGGGCCGACGAGTTCAGGCCGCGGACAAGCCGTCGTACGCGTGACAATGTGACATAGCGGAAGCCCGCAGCGCGAATGAGCGTTGCGAAATCGCCTGGAGCCAGCGAATAAGCCCCGGATGTTTGCTACGCTGATCCCGGCAACGTTACCGGCATTGGATGCCGGCGCATTCACTTCTCCTGACCGCCTTGCCATTGGATGCAAACGCAGGACGATTCCGATTTCAGACAGCGAGACAAAGCCATGGTGAAACCGTTTCCGTCGAAGACCCACATCGGCAACCACATGCTCCATCCCGAAACGTTGATGCTGAACTACGGCTACGATCCGCAATTGTCGGAAGGAGCCGTCAAACCGCCGGTCTTCCTGACGTCAACCTTCGTCTTCAGGACCGCCGAAGACGGGCAGGACTTCTTCGATTTCGTCTCGGGACGGCGCGAGCCTCCCGACGGGATGGGCGCGGGCCTGGTTTATTCGCGGTTCAATCATCCCAACAGCGAGATCGTCGAGGACAGGCTCGCTGTCTACGAGCGCACCGAGAAATGCGCGCTGTTCTCGTCCGGCATGTCAGCTATTGCGACCACGATCCTCGCCTTCGTCCGCCCTGGCGACGTCATTCTGCACTCTCAACCGCTCTATGGCGGGACGGAAACCCTGTTTACGAAGACGCTTGCGGGTCTCTCGATCGGCGCGGTGGGTTTTGCCGACGGCATCGAGGAAGCCGCAGTCAAGCTGGCTGCGGAGGATGCCATGCGCCAAGGCCGGGTTGCGATGATCTTCATCGAAACCCCGGCCAATCCCACCAACGGCCTGGTCGATATCGCGATGGTCCGCCGCGTCGCCGAGCTGATCGGACAGGCTCAGGGGCACACGCCGATCGTAGCATGCGACAATACGCTGCTCGGCCCGGTGTTTCAGCGACCGATCGAACACGGCGCGGACCTTTCATTGTATTCGCTGACCAAATATATCGGCGGTCATTCGGACCTGATCGCGGGCGCAGCACTCGGCTCAAAAGCCCTCATGAAGGACGTCAAGGCGTTGCGAGGCGCCATCGGCACCCAACTGGACCCCCATTCCTGCTGGATGCTCAGCCGGTCGCTCGAAACACTGAGTATCCGCATGGAGAAAGCCGAGAGAAACGCGCGGCTCGTGGCCGATTATCTGCGCGACCACGACAAAGTGGCTAAGGTTCATTACCTTGCCCACCACGAAGAGGCTTCGCCGGCCGGCCAGCTGTTCGCGAGGCAATGCACCGGCGCAGGTTCCACGTTCTCGTTCGACATCGTCGGCGGCCAGGCCGCCGCATTCAAATTCCTGAACGCGCTGCAAATCTTCAAGCTGGCGGTGAGTCTGGGCGGCACCGAGTCGCTTGCCAGCCTGCCCGCCAGCATGACGCACTCCGGGGTTCCGGCTGACATCCGCCAAAAAATAGGCGTTCTCGACTCCACGATCCGGCTGTCGATCGGTATCGAGCACCCGTCAGATCTGATCGCTGATATCGCGCAGGCTTTGCATGAGAGTTGAGCAAAAGGCCGCACCGCATCGAGCATCGGAAGCCAAGGCCAATGAAAGCCGGGCAGGTCCTCAGCCAAGGAGCGATCGGTACAAATCCAGATATCGATCGGCCATCCGGTCTACCGTAAAACGCGCGGACACCGCCGCTCGGCATGCGGCGCGATCAATTTCGCCGACACGGCTGATCGCATTTACGGCTTCATCGACGTTGTTGACCAGGAAGCCGGTCACGCCATCGTCGATCAACTCGGGCATCGATCCGCGGTTGCAGGCGATCACCGGCGTGCCGCAGGCGAGCGCCTCCACGACCGATAGTCCGAACGGCTCGTCGAAATTGATAAGATGGAGCAGGGCGCGCGCCGAGCCCAGGGCGTTGGTGCGGGCCGCTCCGCCCACCGGGCCGCGATAGACCACGGAACGCTCGTCCAGCGCGGGAACGACATGCTTGTTATGATACTCCTGATCCTGGACGATACCGGCCATGATCAGCCGCCGACCCGCTCGCCCTGCCGCCGCGATCGCCTCGGCCGCCCCCTTGTCCGGGTGGATGCGGCCGAAGAACAGCAGGTCTTCGCTGCCGTGCGGGTCGAAGGGAAAGTCCTCCAGCCGAATACCGTGATGGATTGTTGCTGCATAGCGCAGCTCCGGATGGCGATCGGCATCGCTGATCGCGACATAATGGACGCGATCCTCGTAGGCCTTGAAGGCGGGCAGGATGCGTTCCGAGGAAAAGCCGTGGATCGTCGTCACCACCGGTGTCTCCACCAACCGCGAGAAGGCGAGCGGCACGAAATCGGCCTGGTTGTGAATGAGATCGAACTCACCCGCGCGCTCGAACACATGGGCGACGTGGAGCATCTCCCATACCTTGGCGTCGATCGTGGGGTCCTCGGAATAGGGCGCCGGGCAGACACCGGCCAGTTTGCCGGCCGTCCGGCTATCCTTCGTGGCGAACAAGGTGACGTCGATGCCGCGCGCCACCAGCGCTTCGGTCAACAGGCTAGTCACCAACTCCCACGGACCATAATGGCGCGGCGGCGTGCGCCAGGAGATCGGAGCCAGCATGGCAATACGCACGCGATTGTCCTTCGTTGCTTTCGTTAATTGGCCGTCAGAATCATGCCCTCGTCCGGCCGTAGCAGCACGGCGGCGTCTCCGATCAGCGCTGCGTCGGCGACCGTGGACAAGAGCACCCGGCAATCACTCGCCCAGTCCGGCAGCTCCAGGCGCTGCGAATGGGTCCCGAGATTGAGTGCTACGATCAATCGCTCGGCGCCGTGCCGACGCTCATAGGCGAGTATATCGCCTTCCGCGTCCAGCAGCGCAAAGTCGCCGATCGCCAGCGCCGGATGCGCGCGCCTGGCGGCCAGCAATCGGCGATAAAGCGCCAGGATTGAATGAGGTTCCTGCGCCATCCGCGCAACGTTGCGAATAGGCCAGTCGGCATTGAGCGGCAGCCACGGCTTGGCCGTGGTGAAGCCGGCATTTTCGCTCCCATCCCACGGCATCGGCGTGCGCACCGGATCGCGGCCCAAGGCGAGGGTGGGCTCGCGCAGCCCGCGCGGATCCTGAACCTGAGCAGGCGGGATCGCGACATCGCTCAAGCCCAACTCGTCTCCGTAATAGAGGGTGGGCGTGCCGCGGAGAGTGAGCAGCAGCATCGCTGCGACGCGGGCCTGGGCCGGCCCACGCTTGGCTGCGACGCGCGGGCGGTCATGGTTGCCGAGCACCCAATTCGGCCAGGCGCCCGGCGGAAGCGCCGCCTCATAGCTGGCGATCAGCGTCGCCAGGGCACGCGCCTCCCACGGTGCATCGATGAGCTGGAAGTTGAAGGGCAGGTGCACCTCTGCCCGTTCCCGGCCGTAGTAGTGCAGCAGCCGATCGACCGGCAGGTAGATCTCGCCGATCAGCACACGTTCGCCCCGTCCACCGGCGCCATAACGATCGGCGATGGCGCGCATGCCGGCGGCGATCTCATGCACCTCGGGCTGGTCGGTCGAATGGAGCTGGAGCACGCGGTGCATATCGCCCATCGCCGGCTGATAGGCAGGATTGGGCGGATTGTCCGCGAAGTCCGCCGCCTTGACCAAGTGCCACAGCACATCGATGCGAAGGCCGTCCACGCCCCGGTCGAACCAGAAGCGCATCACGTCGTGCATCGCCGCCTGCACGGCCGGATTGCGCCAGTTGAGGTCCGGCTGCTCCTTCAGGAAGGCGTGATAGTAATACTGGCTGGTTTCCTTGTCCCACTGCCATGCCGAGCCGCCGAAATCGCTGATCCAGTTGTTGGGCGGCCCGCCATCCGGCGCGGGATCGCGCCAGATGTACCAGTCCCGTTTCGGATTGTCGCGCGAGGCCCGGCTCTCGACGAACCAGGGATGCCGGTCGGATGTGTGATTGGGCACGAAGTCGAGCAGAATCTTGAGCCCGCGCGCATGAGCCTGTGCAAGCAGACTGTCAAAATCAGCGAGCGCGCCGAAGCGCGAATTGATGTCGCAATAGTCGGCGACGTCATAGCCGAAATCAGCCATCGGCGAGGGGTAGATGGGTGAGATCCAGATCGCGTCGACGCCAAGGTCGGCCAGATAGTCGAGCCGCCGCTCGATCCCCTTGAGGTCACCGATGCCGTCGGCGTTGGTATCCTGAAAGGAGCGCGGGTAGATTTGGTAGATCACACCCGTCCGCCACCAGGGAACTCCGAAAGAGGCCGCCAATTGAGGCAACCTTACTTCGGCGCTTGCAGTCCGGGAGACGAAAGCCACTCATTCAAACGGGAAGCGGTTACAGCTTGGCGCGCTTTTCTGATCCCGGCGTCGCGCAACGAACCCGGCGGGAGTTCGTTCGCCTCGCCCTTGAGGCGCATGGCCTCCAGCGTCAGGCGGTCTGGTAACGGCGAACTGGGTTGGTTGCGTTGGGTGCGGGGCATGGTGCTCTCCGAAACGGGCGGGAGCACAACACTCTCAGTCACCGATGGAAGCCGAAGACGGGGCGGTGATATCACCAGTAGATTCCCTTTATGTCCGGTTGCCAACTTAAGAAACTTTAACGCTCCGAACTTGTCCGAGACGGATTGGGACACCGCCCGCAGCCTGGGACAATCTCGGGTCAAACATGGACGACCGGCGCCGGCCGAAACAGGCCATTCGCCGGATCAAAGTAGGCCACTCATGCAGACAGCGCCCCCAAGCCGAATAATGCTTGGTGGCGCTGTGTTGAATCCGGACAGTGCAATCCCCCGGCAATTATCTGTCTGCGGAGGCGCAATAAGGTTCAACGGCCAGAGGCAACTGAGGCGGCGTCGATCTCTCGGAGCTTCTGCTCCTGTCCCGCCGTGCGCTGAAGCCTCTGCCGCGCATTCGGGCCTGCCGCGCTGGCAGGACCTGCTGTTCATCCGCCTCAGCCGCTCCGCCAACGACGCCACCGACTACTTCCAGATCCCGACGGGACGGGTGGTCGAAGTGGGAACACAGGTCACGGTCCAGGGGGCGTGAACCCCACAAGTTCCACCTACATTGTCGCAGGACGGCAACAGTTTCATTGTTTCTTGGGCGGAACAGAACATCTGAGTCCACACGCATCCCGGTTTGGATCAGTCTCTTAAAGCCGGGGGTCGGCGGATCGAAGTTTTACCCGGCGGGCCGCAGGGCGCGAATGCCCGCGGCAGTTTATGTGGGACTGTGCTCGGAAGCCCGGGCTGAAGCCTTGAGTGGCAAAATGTTCCGATGCGATGGTCTGATATTGTGAGGAGTAGCGCAAATGCGTTTCGGCGGCGCGAACGACCATCCCAACCCCGATAGTCCGGAATACTACGCGCCGCGCTCGGAGCGCATGGCGGATCCACGATCTAACGCGACACCGCAGACGAGCTCAGGCCATTTGCCTCCCGATCCCCCTTTGTCTCGATTTGATGAAATGCGCGAGGAGGCCTTCGCCAAATTCACCCGTCCGTTGGAGTCCCAGTTCGTTTACGAACGCCGTCCAGCACGCGGACTGCTCGCCACTGCGGGCGCAATTGCCGTAGCGATCGGCGCCACTGCGATCCTGGCGCTCGTTTTGTTTAACGTGTTTCCAAGGTCAAAAAGTGATCCCTCGGAGCTCGCCGTTTCCATTTCGACTCCTGCATCGGCTACGCCGGCCCAGGCGACGTCCGAAGACTCCCAGGCACTGCTTGAAGGATTCAAGCAGTTTCAAAAGATACAGGGAAGCGAAGACCCGCCTGTTTCCGAACCCGCCTTGGCTGGAACGGCCAAAGAAGCGCCCGAAAAACCCCAAGCTCTGCTTGATAAGTTCATTCAGTGGCAGCACAGGAAATAGCGTCAAGAACAGGACACGCGGGCCGGCGATTTCCGAAAGCCGTCTCCTGACCGAGTTCCAAAATTAGCCGGCAGCGCTACAAGCTTGACGTCAGTGGTCAGACCTTCGATGCGTTGGTAACTACACCTAACATCATCTCAATGCGTCCATTACCCCACATGGGAAGCAGCAGGCGGGCCTTGCCGACGTTTCGCCTGCTCTCGGAAGTTGTGGTGTTGGTGAAAAAAGTCGGCGCATTGGCTTCGATCGTTACACTCGCTTGGGCAGTAAAGAATTCGAGCGGATTTTTGGGATCGATCTCGTCGGCGAACTTACCCACAAGATCGCCGCCGTAATTCTGTTGGATTTTCTCCCCCACCGAGTTGAAACGGAACCGCTGTGGCCTTTCGAAGACGTCGATCAGCATCAACCGATCGCCAAGATCGGGCAGTGACGAGAGCTTCAGATCATCCCAAAAAGGGATTTTGTTCTCGCCTCGTTTCAAGCTCTTCCAATAGACCCAAACACGATCGAGATCCAAAGGCAGTTTATCGGGAAGGGCAAAGGGTGGCGTTGATCTTGTCATGGCTAGCTCGCTGGAAGGCTCGTCCAAATAACAGCGTCACGGCTGGCTCGGTCTCGGTGCATTCATATAGAGCCGCATGACATCTTTGGGTATGTTGATTCATATCAATCGCTCCTCGATGGTCGGCAGCTTAACAAGGTGAAAGTCTGCTCCGGGTCAACCGCGTCGTTTTGGCTGTGCGTCGATGATACTTCCGGTCTACCCGATGAACAGACATCCTCAGAGTCCGCCGGTATGTCTCAAAGGTGCCAGAAGCGGAAGTTCGTCGCCCTGTCAGTAAGCGATTAGAATTAACTCTATTGCTCCCGGACGCCTGCCTTCCTCAGCCCATCGACAATGTCATCGAACTCTCGACGAAACTGCGGGTTGCTTGAGATTGAGTAACCAAGATCACGGTACCACTGGACCGTAAAGTCTGGTCGGAGCTTGTTCAATTCAGTCAAGCTCTGCCGTGCCTGTTCCGATTGCCCCGTGGCTCCATAAGCCGATGTCAGATCTACATAGGCGTACCAGTACAAGTTGTTCAGATTGACCGAGCGCCTGCATTCCTCGATCGCTTCTCCATATTGGTGCAGGTGCAGGTGTGCATGGCAGAGCCAATAGCGCCAAAGGAAAGCAAGAGGATCTCTGGGACTGAGACGGAGAGCCAATTGGGCCGGCGAGAAGGCTTCGTGCGCCCGCCCGGAGACGACAAGTGCAATTGCTTTAGCACTGTAGACAGCTGGATTATTTGGATCAATTTCGAGCGCAGCATCGTATTCAGCCAATGCCTCCTCAGGGTGTCCAAATAGAAGAACGTTCCCCTTGGTCGTATGAGCACTCGCGCTTGCCGAGTTTTTGGACAGAACTCTGTCAATGAGGTCGATCGCTTGTTTTCTGTCTTCAACAACGGACGCAGACCATCGATTGTTCACAGCAGCGGCTAGAGCGCTTTCCGCTTGATTTGAATCGGAAGGGTTATAGGGGGTTCCCTCGGGCGCGCAAATCAGATTCGGTTCCTCCA
>NZ_JAFCLU010000014.1 GCF_018130385.1 Bradyrhizobium sp. AUGA SZCCT0283
CTCGACCCCCGCATGGCCAAGCTCGCCGGCGGCGTTCACCGTCTCGACGGCCAGCTCATGGTCGTCCTCGACGTCGATCGTGTTCTCGAAATCGTGCCGGACCTGATGGCGGCATGAAGACCGAACCTGGAATGGAAACATCCCTCTTGGGATCTGGTGCAAGTGGAGACCTAAAATGAAAACATGTCTGGTCGTCGATGACTCGAGCGTCATCCGAAAAGTCGCACGCCGCATCCTCGAAGGTCTCGACTTTCAGATCGTCGAAGCCGAGGACGGCCAAAAGGCGCTTGAAGTCTGCAAGCGCGCCATGCCCGAAGCGGTTCTGCTCGACTGGAACATGCCTGTCATGGACGGCTACGAATTCCTCGGCAATCTGCGCCGCATGCCCGGCGGCGACGCGCCGAAGGTGGTGTTCTGCACCACCGAAAACGATGTCGCACACATTGCGCGTGCGCTGCACGCCGGTGCCAACGAGTACATCATGAAGCCGTTCGACAAGGACATCGTCACCGCGAAGTTCCAGGAAGTCGGCCTGCTCTGATCTCGCCTGTGTGATCCCGGCGGCTCCACGGCCTTCGGCGTTGTTTTGTAAGTGTGCCGCTTGAGTCGGGTCGGGTGAAGTAATGAGTGTTGCGTTAACGAGATCCCCACCGCCAATCTCGACACGGCAAGACAAGCTGCGCGTCATGGTGGTCGACGACTCCGTGGTGATCCGTGGGATGATCTCGCGCTGGATCGGCGCCGAGCCGGACATGGAGGTCTCGGCCTCCTTGCGTACCGGCCTCGACGCCGTCAACCAGATCGAACGCATCAAGCCCGATGTTGCCGTGCTCGATATCGAAATGCCGGAGCTCGACGGCATTTCGGCGCTGCCGCAACTGCTGGCGAAAAAGCGCGACCTCGTCATCATCATGGCGTCGACGCTGACCCGCCGCAATGCGGAGATCAGCTTCAAGGCTCTTTCGCTCGGCGCCTCCGACTACATTCCAAAGCCGGAGAGCACGCGCGAGGCCACCGCGGCCGAGACCTTCCACCACGATCTGATTCAGAAGATTCGTCATCTGGGCGCCAGGGCTCGCCGGCGTGCGTCGCCGGCTGCGAGCCCGTCCATGGCGCCGGCCCCCGAGCGGGCACGCGAAGTATCGGCCCAGCCGGCCGCTGCACCGGTTGCGCAACTGCAACTGGCACGCCAGCCCTTCAGCATGCTGGCGCCGCGGGTGCTCCTGATCGGCTCCTCGACCGGTGGCCCGCAGGCCCTGATGACGCTGGTTGCCGACATCGGCCCGGTGATCGATCGTTTTCCGGTGCTGATCACCCAGCACATGCCGCCGACCTTCACCACGATTCTCGCCGAGCATCTGGCGCGCGCGAGCCGCCGGCCGGCGCATGAAGCCGTCGATGGCGAGATCGTCAAGCCCGGCCGGATCTATCTTGCACCGGGCGGCCGCCACATGCGCGTGGTGCGCCATGGCGCCGAGACTGCGATCGCGCTCGACGACGGACCGCCGGTGAATTTCTGCAAACCCGCGGTGGACCCGCTGTTCAACTCCGCCATCGACGTCTGGCAGGGCGGCATCATGTCGGTGATTCTGACCGGCATGGGCTCCGACGGCATGCGCGGCGGCAAGGACATCGTCGCTGCCGGCGGCAGCGTGATTGCACAGGACGAAGCGACCAGCGTGGTGTGGGGCATGCCGGGCGCGGCCGCCAATGCAGGTATTTGCGCGGCGGTTCTGCCGCTCAATCAGATCGCGCCAAAACTGGTTCGGCTGTTTTCGGGAGATCGTTCGTGACGCCTTCAGACTATGAGTATCTGCGTAAGCTTCTGAAAGAGCGCTCCGGGCTCGATCTGTCCGCCGACAAGCAATATCTGGTCGAAAGCCGGCTGCTGCCGCTGGCGCGCAAATCCAGCCTGCCGGGCATTTCCGAACTCGTCGAGAAGATGAAGGGCGGAGCCAACGCGCTGACGGCGGAGGTGGTCGAGGCGATGACCACCAACGAGACGTTCTTCTTCCGCGACAAGATTCCGTTCGATCATTTGCGCGAGGCGGTGATCCCTGCGATGGTGCAGGCGCGCGCCGCCCGCCGCGCCTTACGCATCTGGTGCGCGGCTTCCTCCACCGGGCAGGAGCCGTACTCGATCGCGATGTGCCTGAAGGAAGCAGGTTCCCTGCTCTCGGGCTGGCGCACCGAGATCGTTGCGACCGATCTGTCGCAGGCGGTGTTGGAAAAATCCAAGGCCGGAATCTTCAGTCAGTTCGAGGTGCAGCGCGGATTGCCGATCGGGCTGCTGGTGAAATATTTCTCCCAGAACGGCGAACTCTGGCAGATCAATTCCGAGATTCGCAGCATGGTGCAGCATCGTCAGCTCAACTTGCTGCAGGACTTCTCCCATCTCGGCGTGTTCGACATCATCTTCTGTCGCAACGTGCTGATCTATTTCGATCAGAATACCAAGACCAATATCTTCGAGCGGCTCTCCCGGATGATGGAGCCCGACGGCGTGCTGGCGCTGGGCGCGGCCGAATCCGTCGTCGGCATTACCAACACCTTCAAGCCCTACCCGGAGCGCCGCGGACTTTATCGTCCGAACATCGCGCCGGTGATACGGGTGGGGGCGTCGACCCTGGTGCCGCAAACGTTGAGGGCCGTTGCTTCTGCGCGATAGCAGGCCGCATGGATAAGAAGATTCTCATAAGGCACTGACTGTCATTGTCCGTTCGCTGGGAATTTGCCAAATGCCGCCCACGACTCCGATCCCTCTGCCGCTTCGTCCGTCCTGGCTGCCCGGACTGATGCTGGCGTTCCTCGGTTTTGCCGTGTGGACGGTATTTTCACTTTGGCCATGGCTGATGAACTCCCACGCGCCGTTTCGAATTCGCGAGGCATGGGACACCGCCTTGTTCTGGCGCGTCGGCGTTCCCGTCATGTTGCTCGCGCAACTCGTCGGCGGGATGATGTCCGACGGCCGGATTTCATGGCAGCCGCTCGGGCTGCTTAGCGGATTTCTTGCCGGGATCATGCTTGTCCGTCCTGCCGGTGGCGATTTGGGCATGTTGCCCGTCGCGATGATCCTGATCGGCGCTCCGGCCTATGTTGGCCTGCTTGCGGCCGCAGCAATCGGCCGGACTCTCGGCAAGCACCTCGACCTCTAAACAAAGCCAGCTACACTATCGCGTGCGGCAGGAAGCGTGACGTGTTGCCGGTGATCGGGTTCTCGTCCTCGCGGATCGACAGGCCGCATGGCGTGTGATCGACCAGCCAGCTTCCAAGCACCGGGTATTGGTCGGAGAAACTCGGCAGCGGCGCGAAAGCCTGCCGGATGAATCCTTCCGCCCCGTACGGGCCTTGCTGTTCCATCAGCGTGGTGCCGGCGCTGACGAGCGCGACGTTGGCGCCTTCGCGCGAATAGAGCGGCTTGCGCACGAACGAGGAGCCGAGCATTGCCGCCTTCGGATCGTCCTCGAAATAGGCCGGCAGCAAATTGGGGTGCTTCGGAAACATCTCCCATAGCAGCGGTAGAATACCCTTGTTGGAAAGGATCGCTTTCCAGGGCGGCTCGATCCAGCGTGTCGGCGCGCTTGCGAGCTTCGCACCGAACGCGTCGTGAAACATCCATTCCCAGGGGTAGAGCTTGAAGGCGAGCTCAATTCCGCGATCGTCGAGATCGACGAAGCGGCCATCGCCGCCCAGTCCGACGTCCTTGATATCCATCAGCGTGGTCTTCAATCCAGCCTGGCTCGCGGTGTCCTGCAGATAGGCCAGCGTGCCGGCATCCTCGGTATTATCAGTCATCCCGGCGAGATGCAGATGCTTCGCGCCGCCATGTTTCTTCCAGGCGTCGATCAGGCGCTCATGGATTGAATTGAACTGGTCGGCCCGCTTCGGGATGATGTTGCGCTCCATCGCCTGTTCGAGCCAGGTCCACTGAAAGACCGCCGCTTCGAAAATCGAGGTCGGCGTATCCGCGTTGTACTCCAGCAATTTCGCCGGGCTCCAGCCGTCGTAGCTCAGGTCGAGCCGGCCGTAGAGGCTGGCATCGCGGCGGCGCCAGCTCTCGGACAGCAGCGGCCAGAAGGCTTCCGGTATTTTCAACCGGCGCAGATATTTTTCGTCGTTGATCGCGCGGCCGACCAGTTCGAGGCACATCGCATCGATCTCGCCGGTGGGCCCCTCGATCCGCCGTTCGATCTCGTTCAGCGTGAACGCGTAATAGGCCCGTTCGTCCCAATAGCGCTCGCCGTCGATGGTGTGAAAAGTGAACCCGACGCCTTCGGCGGTGGCACGCCAGTCGTCGCGTTCGGGGCAGGTGATGCGCTGCATGAAATTCAGCCGCCGGAAAAGCCGATAGCATGCCCGAACGAGCCGAAGCCGCCGCGCTGTGCGCTGTGCGAGCCGGAATCGGAAGTGCCCGAGGATGAATGGCTCGAGGACGAATCGCTGCTGTAGTAGCTGCTGCGCGACGAGCCGCCGCCGGAGCCGCCATGGCTGCTGGACGAAGAGCTGCGCGACGAGCACTCGGTATTGTCTTGCTGGAACGACGAGGAGGCCGCATTCGGCGATGGCTCGCAACTGCGGCTCGGCATCAGCGTGTAGGCGGCGCCGCCGACCGCAAACGTACCCATCAGCAGCAGCGCAACGTGGCCCGAACGTTTCGCCGGCGGACTGGGCCGCGGCGATGCCGGCACCGAGACCGGTTTGCGCTTGCCGAAGTCCTTGTCTGATTTGTCGGCCATGGTCAGTAGATCATGCAGGCGGCGTTGAGGGCGCCGGCGGAGAGCGAGGACAGTCCGAGCCAGATCGCGGCGGCGAGTTCACCGGAAGCGATCCGCTCCGATAATTTCGGCACCGGAACCTTGACGAGGAAATAGACGATGATCTGCACGATCAGCGCGATCGCGGCCCAGATCAGGCAATCCCAGACGTTGGCGGAATGGGCGATGGCGCTGACCAGCGGCAGCACGAAGCCAAGCAGGCTCAGGCCCAGCGCAATTGCGGCTGCCGGCTCGTTGGCGCGGATCAGGTCGAACTCGTTGTGCGCGGTGACGCGGGTATAGACGAAAAGATAGGCAACCACGGCAACGATCGCCGTGCAGAAATAGACCAGGAACGCCGGCAACCCGGCGAGCGATTGAAGGATCATGAACTCGCCCCAACTCGTGCGGTCCGAAGGTTCGCACGATCTGTCAGTCGGCGTACAGGAGCGGCGGGTTCAATCCCAATAAAAACTGTGCCCAAACAAAAACCCCGCCATTTGCGGCGGGGTCCAGTCGGGAGGAGTGAGCCTTTCGGCTCGCCGTAAAACCCTGATCAGGCGGGGATGCGCTCTTCGTGCTCGTGCGGCTCGCGCAGCACGTAGCCGCGGCCCCACACGGTTTCGATGAAGTTGCGGCCTTCGGAGGCGTTAGCCAGCTTCTTGCGCAGCTTGCAGATGAAGACGTCGATGATCTTCAGCTCGGGCTCGTCCATGCCGCCATAGAGATGGTTGAGGAACATTTCCTTGGTGAGGGTAGTTCCCTTGCGGAGCGAGAGCAGCTCCAGCATCTGGTATTCCTTGCCCGTCAGGTGCACGCGCTGGCCGCCGACTTCGACCGTCTTGGTGTCGAGGTTGACGACGAGATCGCCGGTCTGGATGACCGACTGGGCGTGACCCTTGGAACGGCGCACGATCGCATGGATGCGGGCGACCAGTTCGTCCTTGTGGAAAGGCTTGGTCATGTAGTCATCGGCGCCGACGCCGAGGCCCTTAACCTTATCCTCGATGCCGGCGAGGCCGGAGAGGATCAGAATGGGGGTCTTGATCTTCGAAACCCGGAGCTGCTTGAGCACGTCGTAGCCGGACATGTCGGGCAGGTTAAGGTCGAGAAGGATAATGTCGTAATCGTAGAGCTTACCGAGGTCGACGCCTTCTTCCCCGAGGTCCGTCGTATAGACGTTGAAACTCTCGGATTTGAGCATCAACTCGATCGACTGCGCGACAGCGCTGTCATCTTCAATCAGCAAAACGCGCATGCCAGTCCCCTTTAGTCGCCGCTCCGGGCGTCAGGTCGGCCGCACTTGCGGCACTCAAAACGCCTTTGAACAACTGATTCGGATCCTGACAGACACATGGTTAACAAATCCTGATTCCGGTTCGCAAGGTCTTTAAGTGCAATTTTTATCGAATCGCCCTAAGATGTTGCGTCGAAGCAGCTTTTCCCTACCGTGCCTGCTCAAGCTCCAAGTTAAGAGACGGGCCTAACCGACTCTCGCGATTCGTCCTTCTTCTGACGGGCGAGCGCTCTCAGTCACCAAAGACAGTGACGCAATGATTAATGATGCGGGTAAACACGAGGTTAAGCGCCCCCGGTTAAAACGCGGAAACTTAAGGTTTTCGCAATGAAGGCGCTCGCGGAGCAGATCGGCGATATCGACGGCGTCAATATATATGGCCGTGTTGTGGGCGTGCGCGGGCTGATGGTCGAGATCGCGGGGCCCATTCATGCGATGTCGGTCGGCGCGAGGATCGTCATCGATACCGGCGGGAACCGCTCCATCTCGGCCGAGGTGATCGGTTTTTCCGGCAGCAATGCTGTCGTGATGCCATTCGGCGGGCTCGACGGTGTCCGGCGCGGTTGCCGCGCGGTCATTGCCACGGCGGCCAGCCAGGTGCGGCCGTCACCGGCCTGGCTCGGCCGCGTCATCAACGCCATGGGGGAACCGATCGACGGAAAGGGGCCGCTGGTGCAGGGGCCGTCGCCGATGCCCTACCGCAATTCGCCGCCGCCAGCGCATTCGCGCAAGCGCGTCGGGGCGCCGCTCGATCTCGGGGTGCGAGCGCTCAACACGTTCCTGACCTGCTGCCGCGGCCAGCGGCTCGGCATCTTCGCCGGCTCCGGCGTCGGTAAATCGGTGCTGCTGTCGATGCTGGCGCGCAACGTCGATGCCGATATCACCGTCATCGGGCTGATCGGCGAACGTGGCCGCGAGGTGCAGGAATTTCTGCAGGAGGATCTCGGCGACGAGGGTCTTGCGCGCTCGGTCGTGGTGGTGGCGACATCGGATGAGCCCGCTTTGATGCGGCGGCAGGCGGCTTATCTGACGCTGGCGATCGCGGAGTATTTCCGCGATGAGGACAAGGATGTGCTGTGCCTGATGGATTCGGTCACGCGCTTTGCGATGGCGCAACGCGAGATCGGGTTGTCGGCCGGCGAGCCGCCCACGGCCAAGGGCTATACGCCCACCGTGTTCACCGAATTGCCGAAACTGCTCGAGCGGGCGGGGCCGGGCACCGGCGTCGGCACCATCACCGGCATTTTCACGGTGCTGGTCGACGGCGACGACCATAACGAGCCCATCGCCGACGCGGTCCGCGGCATTCTGGACGGCCACGTCGTGATGCAACGCTCGATTGCAGAGCGCGGGCGGTTTCCCGCGATCAACATCCTCAAGTCGGTCTCCCGCACCATGCCGAGATCGGCCAATCCCGACTATCTGCCGGTGATCATGCGGGGCCGCCAGGTGATGGCGACCTACGCCGACATGGAGGAACTGATCCGGCTCGGGGCCTACCGGGCGGGTTCGAGCCCCGAAGTCGACGAGGCGATCCGGCTGCACGAGCCGCTGGAAGCCTTCCTGCGCCAGGCCAAGGACGAAAAATCGAGCCTGGATGACGGCTACCGCCAATTGGCGCATATCCTCACCAATTTGGAAACGGAACGCTAACTTTGTCAGGCCATCATCCGCGGCACATGATTAATGAAGCCGGTGGGGCCCTCCGGGGAGCCGGCTCCGTCCCGCGTTCAGATTGGGACTTCTGGGGAGTATGAGTCGATGAAGTCACGAGAAACGCTGATCCGCCTGAAGAAATTTCAGGTCGACGAGAAGCGCCGAAGGGTTACCCAGATCGAAGGCATGATCGCCGACTTCCAGCGCATGTCGGTCGATCTCGAGCGCGAAATCCAGACCGAGCAGGAGCGGGCCGGGATCAACGATCCCTCCCATTTCGCCTACCCGACCTACGCCAAGGCCGCGATCCAGCGCCGGGAGAACCTGACCCGTTCCGCCGACGAACTGCGCATCCAACTCGAGGACGCCAAGAGCCTGTTGAGCGAAGCGTTCGAGGAGTTGAAGAAGGTCGAACTGCTCGACGAGCGCGACCAGGCGCGCGAGCGCGCCGAGGAGAGCGCCCGGGAGCAGGCCGACATGGACTCCATCGGCCTGATGCGCGCCCGGCTTGGCGTCGCCTGACGCTTCGCACACTCATCGGTTGCACGATCAAAACCCGGGCCGCAAGGTCCGGGTTTTTCTTGTCCAATCTGCCGGAATCGGCCGACTTGGTGGCCCCTTTGACGCAGGGTATGCTACGAAACTTCTCGACGGCTCCGGCGTAGGAACGCGATGGAGGATCGAGATTTTGGGGGACGCTGAATGCTGACGCCAGCGGAGCTGGTCTGGCTGATTGCCGCGGTGGCGAAGGGGGATGAGGCCGCTTTTGAGCGCCTTTACGCCGCCACGCGCGCGAAACTCTTCGGCGTCGTGCTCCGTATCTTGCGCCGTCAGGACCTCGCGGAGGAGGTCATTCAGGAGGCTTACGTCAAGATCTGGAACAGCGCCGGACAGTTCAATCCGGCGCTCGCTTCGCCGATTACATGGATGGCCTCGATCGCGCGCAACCGGGCGATCGACGTGGTGCGCAAGAAGGGCGAAATCTCGATCGAGGAGGAGCCGACCGCGATGGAAGTCGCGGCCGATTCACCCGATCCGCTGGCGCGGCGCGAGATGACGGAAGAGTTGAAGCGGTTGCTGGAATGCGTCGGCCGTCTCGAGCCGGATCGGCAGAAGCTGGTGCTCCTGGCCTATTACAACGGCTGGAGCCGCGAGCAGCTCGCCGCCAAGTTCGAGACGCCGGTGAACACGGTGAAGACGTGGCTGCGCCGCAGCATGATGGACATAAGGGAGTGTCTCGGGCTTTGATGTCTGGACGTTAGATGATGGCCTATAGCGAAGACCATATCGCGCTCGCCGCGGAATACGCACTCGGCACCCTCGATGCCGACGAGCGCGCGCAGGTCGAGACCATGATGGCCGTCGATACCGAATTCACCGCGATCGTGCACGCCTGGGAATACCGGCTCGGCGTGCTGAACCAGATGGTCGGCTCCATCGAGCCGCGACCGATCGTGTGGGAGAGCATCAAGGCCGCGATTGGACATTCCACCGAGCAACGGGCGCCGCTGGTGCTGCCCGAGGCGCCGCCGCCGCCGGCCGAAGCTCCGGCCGAACCTGTAGTGGCCGAGGCGACGCCAGCCGTCGAACCGACGCCGGCAGCAGCGCCGCCCGCCACTGATAATTCCAACGTCATTCAGTTGTCGGCCGCCCGGGCGAAGCGCTGGCGCAATGTCGCCTCGGTCGCCACCGCGCTTGCCGCGGCCCTGGTCGGGATGCTGGCCGTGCAGGTCTATCGGCCGGAGCTGTTGCCGGACGCGCTGCGGCCGAAGCCGCGCATCCAGACGGTCGAGGTCAAGACGCCGGTGCCATCGCCTGTGCCCTCGGCGCAATATGTCGCCCTGCTGCAGCGTGACGGTGGCTCGCCCGCCTTCATCCTGACGGTCGACGCCGCCACCAAAAATTTCACCGTCCGCAAGGTCGGGGCTGATGCCGAGCCCGGCAAGAGTTTTGAGCTCTGGCTGATCTCCGACAGGCTGCCGCAACCGCGTTCGCTCGGCGTGATCGGCGGCAGCGATTTCACCGCGCGTCCGGTGCTTGCCGACTACGACGCCGGCACGATCAATTCCGCGCTCTATGCGGTGACGGTCGAACAAGCCGGTGGCTCGCCCGACGGCAAGCCGCACTCGGCGCCGATCTATACCGGTAAGCTGATCGAGACGGTGCCGGCTACGCGCTAGCGCTCGTGCGCTGGGTGTGTCCGGAGGCCGATCGGTGGGCGCAACGGCGATCGCTGCATCACCCCGCAAAAAGAAAACGCCCGTGGGGAGCGGGCGTTTTCGCAGTCAACTTGGGGGTAGTTGGGGTCTTAAATATCCACGTGGCGACTTTGGGGGGCTGTAAAGAGCCGCGTGAATTCCGTGAATTCTCCTTTAGCGTACGACTGAGTTGCCTGAGCTCGTAATCACGACCGGCTTGCCGGCCTTCATCACGCGCGTGCTCGCGGTCTGGGTCAGACCTTCATCCGAGGTGCTGCGCGCGGAGATGCTGAATCCGGCGACCACGATTCCCGCAACCAAAGCCACGACCACGATCTTGAGATGGGTCGTGCGATCTGCGCTGTAGATCGAATGGTTCATGGAAGTCTCCTGCCGCCTTCCGCCTTGCAAATTCGTCGATGCCATTCGCAGGGCGGTTCAACGTCTCGCGTCAGGAAACGTGGGAATCCGGGGAATAGTTCCCAATAGGAGATCACAAGGCGGTGAAAAGACTTGAACGGTCGCGATTGGAACGACGGCGAAAAGGCAAGAATCTGCAAAACAATGTATTATTACAATATCTTAATGGGATGGATGCGCAGACTCTCGCAAAAAGCCTTCGATCGGGTGAATTCGACAAACCATTTGCGTGTGGCCGAAAAGCCCGGTTGTCAATCGGGGCTGATTTGCTCATCTAGTGAGACACCGCGCCGGTTGGCGCCGTCCAGCCGTAGCCGGGCCGGCCGTGATGAAAGCCGTTCGAGAACGGTGCATCGAGCGGCATTTCCTGAAGACTGGCCAGCGTCTCTTCCGCGCTCAGGACGCCAACCAGCACGCCGCGGAAGATGGTCGCGACCTGCACCATGTCGCAGCTATGCGGCGAGAGGCGGTAACGGGAAACGCCGGCCGCTTTCAGGGCGGGGATTTCCTGCGCCAGGTTCAGATACTCGTAGGACAGGGTCTGCACGCCGTTGGCGACGAGGAACGGCTTTCGCTCGAGCGTCGAAAGCACCAGGCCGTCGGGGTCGTTCTCGCAGACGAACAGGCAGGTATCCTTGGTGCGGCCGTGCGCGCGGGCGTGATAGCACCGCGCCGAGAGCGCAAGCGACTGGCGGCCAAAGACCTGAACCTCGATGGTCACGTTCTCTGTCCGCGCAGCTGCGCAGAGCACGCCGATCGAGGTAAACGGCAGCTCGATCGGCAGGCAGATGTTCTGCGCGCCCTTGCCTGCGAGGAAGCGCAAGGTTTCCTCATTGTAGACGTTCATCAGCGGGCCGATGCAGTGCGGCCGTCCGCGCAAGTGGAATGTGGCCGATGAATCATTGGCCTCGACCAGATCGTCCGTCACGCCGCAGACGTCGCTCACCAGACGGCGGTCGACCCGCGAAGCCGTTTCGCCCAGCGTCGAATGCACCACGGTCTTGCCAGCCGCGCGCAGCCGCTCGGTAACCGCCGCATAGTGATCGCGAAACAGCGGCACGCGCTTGGAGCAGATGGTCTCGCCGAGATAGACGACAGCCAGCGGCGCCTCGTCGGCGATCCGGAAGTAGAAGTCGCGCCAGGTTTCGGGTGCCCAGTTGAACAGGTTCGGCCCCAGCGTCAGTTCGTTTCCCGCGCCGCGCATCTCTTTCATCTCCAGCTCTTGCTCTGAAAGGCGCCCTGGGTCTCCTTGTGGCCCTCGGTCAGCGCGATCAGGTCGGTCAGCGCGGCCTGCCTGCCCGCCATAATATCGTCGACGGCCCGGCGAAACGCCGCAACGACCGATTTGACGTAGGCGCGGCTGCGCTGGCGGCCTTCGATCTTCAGGGCGGTGACTCCGGCGCGCATCAGATCGGGCAGCAGCGCCGACAGATTCAGCGAGCGCGGCTCTTCGAAGGCGTAATAGGGTTCGGGCTGCGCGGCGCAGGAATACCGCCCCTTGCAGATGGTCGGATAGCCGCCGTTTTCGCCGCAGCCATATCGATCGATGACGAACGAGCCGAGACGGGTCGTCAGCGTGCCGTCGGCTTCCTCGTCATAGCGGACCGCGGCCGCGGGCGAACACACCCCGTCCATGTTGGTCGAGACGCCGGTGACGTAATTGGTCAGGCTGCAGCGGCCCTCCGCCATCATGCCGATATTGCCGAAGACGAACGCCTCGATCTCGCAAGGGATCTGGCGGTGGATGTCGGCAATCTCGGCGACGGTGAGGATCCGCGGCAGCACCACGCGCCTGACGTCGAACTCCTCGCAATAGAAGCGGATCGCTTCCGGCGACGATGCACCGGCCTGCACCGACAAATGCAGCCGCAACTGCGGATATTCGCGGGCGGCATAGCAGGCGACCCCGATGTCGGCGACGATGATCGCATCGGCCCCGACCGAGGCGGCAATCCCGATGGCGTCCTTCCAGAGCTGGAACTGGCCTGCCGGGGGGAAGGTATTGACGGCCAGCAGGACCTTGGCTCGCCGTGTATGGGCGTAGTCGACCGATCTTCGCAATTCGTCCGGCGTGAAATTCAGGCCGGGAAAATTCCGTGCATTGGTAGCGTTCTGAAGGCCGCAATAGACCGCGTCTGCGCCGGCATCGACCGCGGTGCGGAGGCTCGCCGGCGTACCGGCCGGGCAGACGAGTTCGGGACGGCGAGGGGCGGCGTGGTCATTCATGGTTCTTTCCTCTCCCGCCGAGGGTGCGCAAATGCGAAACCGTCGCCGAGGCAACGCCGGACAGCGGACCGAAGGCCCTGGTGATGCTTTCCACGACCCCGCCATCGACGTCGTCGAGCGCGTTGCGCAGCGCGACCACGGCTTCGGTGTCGCCGGTGACGCGCAGCTTGCGCGAGAAAAACAGCGCGTCGCCGTCGAGCGCGCCGTCGATCAGGTCGAACAGGTTCAGGAACGAGCCGGCGATCCGCGCATGCGAATGCGGCGCGTTGCCGCGACGCCAGGCGCTGAGCGCGGGAGCCTCGGGTCTTGGTTTCAGCACCAGCACAAACGGAAGATCGGTCGGATCGATGACGAAGGATTTTTGCGCGTGCGGACCGAGGCGCGCGAACACATCGGGCTGGGCTTTCGCAACCTGGGTGCCGATGAGAGTGAGAATAGGTTGCAGGAGCAGAGGCAGGAAGCGAAGCAGCGGAAGCGGCCAGGGAAGATCAGGTGAACGTTCAGATGCGCGCGGCGAAGCCAACATGCCGCGTCATGTAACGCCGCGACAGTTCGACGGCAAGTCAATCGCGCGCAGCCTTGAACTATTCCAGCAACAATTCTTTCTGCGGATGACACGCAACTTCAATCGCAGTTTTCGAGGCGAATCCTACACGCTGCCCACCGTCTTCAGCCGCGCGCGCGGATGGATTTCGGCCTGCGACAGCACGGTGGTCTGCGAGCGGAAGCGCTCGACCAGCGAGCGCACGAACGGGCGGATCGCAGCCGATGTGACCAGCACCGGCGCTTCGCCTTCGCGGGCGGCCTGCTCGAAGGCGTTGCGGACCGAGGTCATGAACTCCGAAAGTTTTGAGGGCTGCATGGCGAGGCTGCGGTCCTCGCCGCTGCCCACGATCGATTCCGCAAACGCCTGCTCCCAGCGCGCCGACAGCGCGATCAGCGGCAGGTAGCCGTTGTAGGTGGTGTTCTGCGCGCAAATCTGCCGCGCCAGCCGGGCGCGGACGTGTTCGACCATGGCGGCGGGGTTGCGCGAGAAGGCCAGCGCATCGGCGATGCCTTCGAGAATGGTGGAGAGATCGCGGATCGAGATCCGCTCGGCCAGCAGCAATTGCAGCACGCGCTGGATGCCCGATACTGTGACCTGGCTCGGCACGATGTCCTTGACCAGTTCGCCCTGTTCCTTCGGCAGGTCCTTCAACAGCTTCTGCACCTCGCCATAGGACAGCAAGTCGCTCATGTTGTTCTTGAGCAGCTCGGTCAGGTGCGTCGACAGCACGGTCGCGGCATCGACCACCGTGTAGCCCTTCAGCGATGCTTCTTCCTTCAGCGCAGCGTCGACCCAGGTCGCCGGCAGTCCGAACGTCGGCTCCACGGTGTGAATGCCGGGCACGCCGACCTGGTTGCCGGCGGGGTCCATGACCATGAACTGGTTCGGCCAGATCTTGCCCGAGCCGGCGTCCACTTCCTTGATCTTGATGACGTAGGTGTTGGCCTCGAGCTGGACGTTGTCGAGGATGCGCACCGCCGGCATCACAAAGCCCATTTCGATCGCGAGCGACCGGCGCAGCGCCTTGATCTGCTCGGTCAGGCGGTCGGTGCCGTCGGGGCCGTTGACCAGCGGCAGCAGCGCGTAGCCGAGTTCGATCTTGAGGTCGTCGATCTTGAGCGCGGTGGAGATCGGCTCTTCGGCTGCGGCCTGGGCGGCTGCGGCCGCCAGTTCGGGCGCTGCCGCTGCGGCTGCTTCCGCGTCCCTGGCGGCGCCGTTGCGTTTCCGCGCCTTCCAGGCCAGCGCCGCGGCGCCGCCGCCGAGCGCCAGGAACGGCAGCATCGGAATGCCCGGCAACAGCGCCAGCACCAGCATCACGCCGGCCGACATGCCGAGCGCCTGCGGATAACCCGAGAGCTGCTTCATCATCGCCTTGTCGGCCGAACCGGTGATGCCGGCCTTCGAGACCAGGAGGCCCGCCGCGGTGGAGACGATCAGCGCCGGCACCTGCGTCACCAGGCCGTCGCCGACGGTCAGCACGGTGTAGGTGCGGGCGGCGTCGGCAAAGCTCATGCCCTGCTGGGCGACGCCGATGATGATGCCGCCGATGACGTTGATGAAGACGATCAGAAGGCCTGCGATGGCGTCGCCGCGGACGAACTTCGAGGCGCCGTCCATGGCGCCGAAGAAGCCGCTTTCGTCCTCCAGCGCCTTGCGGCGTGCCTTGGCGGTGGCCTCGTCGATCAGGCCGGCGGAAAGATCGGCATCGATCGCCATCTGCTTGCCGGGCATCGAGTCCAATTGGAAGCGGGCGGCGACTTCGGCGATGCGGCCCGAACCCTTGGTGATGACGACGAAGTTCACGATCACGAGAATCGCGAACACGATAATTCCGATGACGAAATTACCGCTCATCACGAAATTGCCGAACGCCTCGATGACGTGGCCGGCCGCGGCCGTGCCCTCGTGGCCGTGCGACAGGATCAGCCGGGTCGAGGCCATGTTCAGCGACAGCCGCAGCATGGTTGAGATCAGCAGCACGGTCGGAAATGCCGAGAATTCCAAGGGCGCCTGGATGAACAGCGACGTCATCAGGATCAGGATCGACACCGTGATCGAGATCGCCAGAAACAGATCCAGCACGATCGCGGGCAGCGGCAGGATCAGCACCACCAGGATGACGAGGACGCCGAACGCCAGCGCCAGATCGCCGCGCTTGAGGATTTCACCGATTTCGCTGAGGCTCGGAAATCCGCCGCTCGGCCCTGCCGAGCCCTGACCCGCCGTGACATCGACCATGGTAGCCGCTTCCCCCCGCGTATGGCGCCGGGCGCCAAACGTCTGCGCGGCGGCTGGAGTGCCACCGTTTCGAAAGTGAGGTACCGCACTGGCGTCCACGGGGTTCCTCCCGTTCTACGCGGCCGACGACACTCGACTTCACTCGGCAATTCTTGCCGGGTGTATGGTTAGCAAAGGGTTAACGGGGGTGGTTTTGGCCCGTCATTCGGGGCGATGCGACGCATCGAACCCGAAATCTCTTGCCGTATCCGAACACTCGCCTCGCACCCAACCCGTCATACCCCGCGCAGACGGGTATCCAGTACGCCGCGGCCATCCGGCTCAATCACTGCTGCCTCTGGAATACTGGATCGTCCGCCTCCGCGGACGATGACGGTGGAGGGTATGGCGCCTTCGTATTACACCACACACACCTCAGCATTCCCGCGACGCATCTCGCCCGGGCTTTTCCAACCGTTTCGCCCAAACAAGAGGGCGCAGGGAATGCCGGGTGCTTGCTGCACCCGCGGTCTCGTGTGCAAGGATGGTAGTAGAGGCGCACACGAGCATACAGGTACAGCCGGAGCACTCCGGCATTCCCTGCGCAATGGTTTTACGGCTTATGCCGCGCTCTCCCCGGAGACGAATTCCTTTTGCCTCCGTCATCAGCGAATTGACGGCGTGCGCGCCCGGTCGGGCTTCGCAACACCTCCGCCGACTTGACGCCAGCCACGGGCGCCAGGACCACACGGTTTTGCCGTACGCGTCAGTGCCGCTCGTCTGCCGCGCCGCCGATCGCTCACAGGCCAAAGCCCGCCCTGCAATCCGTTCAGCGCAGCGGGCGCTGCCGCGTCCACCGCATTCCCTGCCCAACGTCCGTGACGATCGCGATACGCCCCTCTTGGCGGGCCGGAACGGGCCGACTTGTAGGACTGATTTGGGGGCGACGAGAAGAAGTATATTTTTGCGGCGAGGACTGGACGGGGCAAATCACGTTGATTGGGTTGAGGAAATTCGTCCCTTCGCGCATTGCCCTGCAGGACTTGCTCGCGCTCAATCATAATCCACCGCAAAAACGCTTTAGGTCAGCCCGACTGCATTTTTCGACTCGGTGGATCGTGCTCGCTTACCCGAAATTTCAGCCTGGTTTGCGGGGGCCAAGGTGTGAGCCAGTTTTCTTGCATGCTTCTGCTCGTGGTGGCTTTGATGCTCACGGCGTGCTTCGGAGTAGCTGCTTGGCGCATCTCCGGTGATGGAGAGGATGTCACCGGAAGCACTTCGCCGGTATCTATCCGCTTGCGCTGACATCCATCCCCTTCGGGGGCGCCCGTATGCCTACGGGCTTGCTCTCCACCGTCGGTTGCGCTTGGATGACGGCGGGACGGGGAATTTCAAAAAAATGCAGATTTGGGAATCGTGATGCCAGGCGCCGCGCTGGCGACGACGTCCGAATTGAGAGTTGCGATTGGAAGACTCACCAAGGTTCACAACAATCGGAGGCAGCGCACCGAACGCAGCCGAGACACAGCAAATGCCAGTGGCTGAATGAAGCGCGATAGAAGCACAAAGAACTTTTGAACAGTATCATTTAAGGGAGGGCGAAATGAGGTTTGCAGCATTGATCGGTGCGCTTCTACTGGCATTGCCGGGTATCGCAGAAGCTCAGAGCAAACACGAACGCGACATGCAGACCATTGACGCGACTATCCAGACGGCCAAGCTTACGCCTGCGCAGCGCGCGCAAGTGACGAGACTCCGTCAGGAAGGTGCAAAATTGCACTACGCCGGCAAGCATGGCGCCGCCGAAGTTGCCTTGGAGAAGGCCAAGGCGATCCTGGCTTCGGCGCGCTAACTACCGATCTTCATCCGGACGCACCCCACTTGTAGGGCGTGATCGGCCGATGGGTAGAACGAAAGTGAAACCCATCAATCCCGTGCGCGGAGGGGCGACGGGTATCGCTGCGCTCCACCCATCCTGCACGCTACTGGGGACTGCGCCTCATGGCCATCACCGCAAGACCCGTCGCACCGCACGATCTTAAACTGATTTGCGAGCACCGCGAGCGAATGTTCGCCGAGTCCGGCCGCACGCGCGAAGCCTTGCGGCCGATGACTGCGGCCTTCGAGCAATGGCTTGCACCGCGACTGGAGGACGGCAGCTATTTTGGCTGGATGCTCGAGGAAGCAGGCGGCGTGATCGCGGGCCTCGGCATGATGGTCATCGACTGGCCGCCGCATCCCAGCCATTCGGCCGACCACCGCCGCGCGTACATCCTCAACGTCTTTGTTGAGCCGGAGCACCGCCGCAAGGGACTGGCCAGGCGGCTGATGGTGTTGGCCGAGGCGAGGGCCCGCGAACTGGGTGTTTGCTATGCGATCCTTCATTCGACCCGGCAGGGGAGGCCGCTTTACGAGAGCCTCGGATGGGGTCCGACGAGTGAGATGGCGATCCGCTGGGAATAAGTGAGATTGCGGTTCGTAGGATGGGCGGAGCGAAGCGAAACCCATCTTCCTTGTCGAATGGAAGTAGATGATGGGTATCGCTGCGCTCCACCCATCCTACGCGCTGACCCGGAAAAGGCCGCGCGCGGGATCATCGAGGTTGCTGCACGTGAGATTCACGTTCGTCGACAAGAAGTAACCTTCTGACGTGTAACCCCTATTCGATCATCACCAACCATAGCGAGATCGGCGCAAGGCAATGCTGAGTTCTGGACCGAAATAGGCACCTGCTGCTTGCTGGCCCCGTGTTGAATGAAGCGTTGCCCGGCTACCCACATACTCGTAGCGAATGCGATAATGACCATCGCGCTCGCACACTGCATCCGCCATTCCCGCGAACTAGTCACGAAGGTCCACCAATTTGAGATATTCGCCATTGATGCTGCTGGCGGCGTCACCAGCCACCACGACAGCCGCCGTCGAGATAACCATCAAGGTCAAAGCGGCAAACATGATGCCAATCAATTTCAAAGCGCGCTTGTCTGCCATCGCAAAAGCGTCCTTCCAGGTACGGTCGGGAAAAGCCCGGCTGCCTTCATCCATAAACGCGGCCTGATTGCCACTTGTTCCCGATCTGCACCCTCATCGCAAATGACGCGATGTGCCGAAAGCCCGGAGCGCAAGAAATGGCTTTGGCGCCGCAGCGCCTGATCCCGTCTTTCCGCCCACGCCCTTGAAGGGTTTTCGCAACGTATTCGAAGCGAGGAACTGCCGGCCTGCAGAACAACGCATCCAGAAATGGTCTTGCGTGCACGGCTGCTACCGCAGTCGTTTCGGTTGGCCCTTGGCCAAATTGTTCCGGCGGAACGCTGCTTTAGTTGCGGGAACTGCGTGCCCTGAAAATCGATTGTTGGTGTGCCGCCCATCGCCCTCTTGGAGGCAGGGCAATTGGAAGTGGACGGCACGGGCTTCTGCGGGAGCACTATAATGAAAGCATTTTTGAAGGCCGTTACCTGGATGGCAGCCGCCGTCTCAGGTCTTGTTGTTTGGAACGTGGCTCCTGACTTTCGACCGCTGGTCTCCTCGATTCTGGCTGCGGCATTCGTCTGTTACGTGTTGTCTGTTATCGTTGAAGTCACAGTCAAACGTGTCATATCGGATGAGCAGGTGGAGCTTCGCAGCCGCCTTGAAGTGCTGGATCGCAAGGTGACGGCAATTTTGCGGGACGCTTTTGAACGACGCCGCCTTCGATGACGATTTGAAGCAGTGATCTCCGATGCGGGCCCGCGCCAAGCGTTGCCCGCCATACCCATCCCCTCAGGTCCTTCCACGACAAATGTTAGCCTGCCTGACGTCGGCGTGTCCCAAGTCGACCGGTACGCTGGCAATCTTCCGATTGCCTGGGCCGCTTTCACGCCCATAAAATCGAATCGTTTTGTGGCGCCAATTCGAGCGGTTCTGAAGAGATATTCATCGTCCAAGGCAAGCCCCGCAGTGCGGAGGGCATCCTGAAGGTCATCAAGCATACGCGGGGGGAGGCCATGCAGGCCGCGAACGATCTACTGGAGGGCGGCATGGCCTTTGTGACCATCATCGCGGAGGGCCGCGTCTACACGGTAGAGGAGTTTGCTCTCACCACTTTTCCGGATCATGCTCTGGGACGCGCTCCATGCCCAGGCCGCGTCCAGCCCAGCGGAATTCGCTATGTCGGGAATCAGACATTATCGCCAACGTTGGCGGGATGCCTCAGGCCACATTCACGCAAGAAGCAGGAAGATCAGTCCGCCGCTGAGTGCGGCCAGCCAGATCAGCGAGACCACGAAGGGGATATCGTGATGCGTCATGCTCATCAGCCCAGCGAACGGCCATCGATCTTATAATCCAGCGGCCCCCAGGTTGCAATCAATCGCAAAGTATAATTTCGCCTCCCTGGACTTTGGAGGGTACACCGCGGCGCGCGCCGCCTGCCTTAACATATGATAGGAGGCGGGGAAAAAGTGGCAACCGTCGGTGGAAGGTGAGGACTGCGCCGCAGTGCGTAGGACGGCGCGGCGCTACCCTCGCGATAAAGAACGATGCCGCTTGTCCGCGGACAGGAGGTCCTGCGTGCGTGCTTCAATCGCAGTAAGCCCATCCGCCATAGCCGTCGTCGCATCGCGCCCGCGCCCGCGTGCGGTAGGGCACGGGCAGCGGCGGCCGCGGCGCATATTCATAGTCGTATTCCTGCGCGGAGTAGCGCTCCCGGGCGTAGTAACGCTCGGGAGCGTAGTGACGCTCGGGATAGGCGGGCGCGCGGTCGACATAGACCGGCTGCGCGGCGTAAGGCGGTCCGTACTCGCCATAGACCGATGCCGGTGCGCGGTATGCAGGATCTACCCCGTAAGAGGGCTCCCGATATCCGTAACCGGGTTCCGCGTAAGGCCGATGGGTTGGTCCGGGACGCACGTAGACGTTGGCGGAAGGCGCGTAGATTCCGCCGGGCGCCACGTAGACGGATGACAGGTCGCTGGCCGCGCCGGCCGCCGAGTACAGGACACAGAAGGCCAGCGTGAGCGATGATCGGTACATGTGTGAAGCCTCCAACAACGCAGCCCCGCCAGCCAGCGTGGTTAATTTTCGCTAAACAATCAGCAGGGCGCAATGATATTCTGCGCGATGAAGTGTGCCATTTCTGGACTGTGCACATCGGCATCGCAAGTCGCGTTGGATGGGTAGAGCGAAAGCGAAACTCATCAATTTGCGTGCGTGGAGGAGCGATGGGTATCGCGGAGCCTGTCATCGGGCGCGCATTCGCGCGACCCGTTGGCTCCACCCATCCTACGAGCTGGTGAGCTGCGGCGTAACGGCGTCATTGCGAGCGAAGCGAAGCAATCCATCTTTCCGCGTGCGAGGATAGATGGATTGCTTTGTCGCTTCGCTCCTCGCAATGACGGCTGGAGACGCATTTCGAGGATCGTCTTATGAACACCTTCACAATACGGCCAATGCGGCCAGATGAAATCTCGCTGACCGTGGACTGGGCGGCAGCCGAAGGCTGGAATCCGGGCCTTGCCGACGACGTCTGCTTTGCTTCCGTCGATCCGGAAGGTTTTTTCATCGGAGAGCTCGATGGCGCGCCGGCGGCGACTGTCTCCTGCGTCAATTATGGTGCGCGCTTTGCCTTTCTCGGCTTTTACATCGTGCGAGCGGATTTGCGCGGCAAAGGCTACGGCTTGCGGATATGGAATGCGGCCATCGCACATGCCGGCCCGCGCGTGATCGGGCTCGATGGCGTGACGGCGCAGCAGGATAATTACCGAAAGTCCGGCTTTCACCTCGCTTACGCTAATGTCCGCTATGGCGGCACGGTTGCGGCGTCCATCGCGCCGCAGGCTGATGTCATTGCCCTGTCCGACGTCCCGTTTGCGGCAGTGGAGGCGGACGACGCCACCGTGTTTCCGGCGCCGCGATCTGCGTTCCTGCGGGCCTGGATCGGCGCGCCCGGACATATCGGCTGCGCGCGCGTGCGCGATGGCCGGCTTGCCGGCTGGGGCGTGATCCGTCCATGCCGGAAGGGTTTTAAGATCGGCCCGCTGGTGGCCGAAGACCGCGCCAGCGCGGAGACGGTTTTGTCCGCCTTGGTCGCCAGGATGGGCGGCGGCGAGATTTTTCTTGACGTGCCCGGCATCAACCGCGAGGCGGTCGCGCTGGCGCAGGATTTCGGGCTCGCGCCGGTGTTCGAGACGGCGCGCATGTATACCGGCGCGATTCCGCCGTTGCGGCTGGAGCGGGTGTTTGGTGTTACCAGCTTCGAGCTGGGGTAGACAGCGCTGCTCGACCTGACCTGTGTCCTAACCGCGTCATTGCGAGGAGCCAACGGGTCGCGCGAATGCGCGCCCGATGACAGGCTCCGCGACGAAGCAATCCATGTCTCTGCAAACCGCGATATGGATTGCTTCGCTTCGCTCGCAATGACGGAAAAAATGTCCGGCGGATGCTAGGCGTTGCTAGCCGGGTCGTCCCGCCGCGATGCCGAAAAAATCTCCCAACTCACCATGAACATCGCCGCGATCAGCGGACCGATGACAAAGCCGTTGAGGCCGAACACCTTGATGCCGCCCAGCGTGGAGATCAGCACCACGTAATCCGGCAGCTTGGAGTCCTTGCCGACCAGGAATGGACGGAGCGCATTGTCCACCAGTCCGATGACGAGCACGCCGTACAGGATCAGTCCGATCCCCTGCCATATGGCGCCGGTCGCCAGGAAGTAGATCGCAACCGGTACCCACACCAGGCCGGCGCCAATGGCCGGCACCAGCGACAGGAACGCCATCACGGCGGCCCACAGCAGGGCTGCATGGATTCCGAGGAACCAGAACGCGATGCCGCCGAGCGTGCCTTGCGCGATGGCGACGAGAATCCCGCCTTTGACGGTCGCGCGGACGACGTCGGCGAATCTTGTGAACAGCGTCGCCTTCTGATCGCTGCGCAGCGGAATGATTTCCCTGACCCGGTCCGCAATCGTGTCACCGTCCCGCAGCAGGAAGAACAGCAGGTAGAGCATGATGCCGAGGCCGATCATGAACTCGAACGTGTTGATGCCGAGGCTGAGCGCCTGCGGGGCGAGAGCCTGCCCGCCCTTCACCAGGCTGGACGTGAAACTTTCGGGAAGGGCTGAAAAGTTCGTGAGCTTGATCCGCTCGATCAGGCCGGTTGCCCAGGCCGGCAGGGCGTCGAGTATCCGCTGCACGTAGCTGCCGAAATCGTATTCTCCGGACTGGATTTTCACGACAAGGCCGGACGCTTCCTGGACCAGCGACGTCGCGACGATCGCCAGCGGCAGCAGAACCATGGCGATAATGATCAGAACGGTGACCGCCGCCGCAAGGCCTGACCTGCCTTGCATTGATTGCAGCAGCCATCGATGAACCGGCGCAAAGATGACGGCCACGACGACCGCCCAGAGGATGGCCCCGTAGAACGGCCACAGAATCCACGCGAAGGCGACGGTGATGGCGAGCAGCAACAGCCGGAAAACCTGGTCATCAATCCTTGGCACGGGCGTCTCGTTCACTTGATTCCGATTGGGCGCCGGTGTCCAGACAGTGAAACCGGCGCGCCTTGCTTGTCGCCTTGTATAGCGTACCGCGCCGGTTTCATAGGATCCTCAAGGAAGTGCCGAAGGGGCGGGGCGATACAGCCCGTCAGTTGCTCTTCTGCAGCTTCGTCACGGTGTAGCCCGATGCGCCGTTTTCCGCCTCGAACTCGACCTTGTCGCCGACCTTGACCTGCTTGAGCATTGCGGGATCGGTGACGCGGAAGACCATGGTCATGCCAACGTCCATGCCGAGGTTCCTGATCGGGCCGTGCTTGAGGGTGATCTTGCCGGCGGCCTCGTCGATCTTCCTGACTTCGCCCTGGACGGCGTTGCCTTGCGCGGTTGCGGCGGACAGCGACAGAATCGCGGCGAACATCGCGGTTGCCAGGGTGTGAACGGGTTTCTTCATTTTTGTCTCCTTCTTGACTTGCAGTCTTCGCTTGGCTTTGCGTCGGCTCACTTCACCGTCACCCGGCCGATCATGCCGTAGTCGCGATGGTCGGGGATCAGGCACGAATATTCGAATGTGCCGGCCTTGGTGAATTTCCAGACGATTTCGGCCGACTTGCTCGGTTTGAGCCGCACGCCATTCGGATCGTCGTGCTCCATGTGCGGGTGCTTCTTCATGTCCTCGGCATGCTTCAGGTTCTCTTCCGTGGTGGCCAGCAGGAATTCGTGATCTTCCTTGCCGGCATTGCGGATCACGAAGCGGATCTGCTCGCCGCGCTTCACCTCGATGCGCGACGGCTTGTATTCCATCTCGCTCATTTCGACCTCGATGGTGCGCGAGGGCTGTTTGGGATTGCCGGGCTCGCCGGCCGAATAGGTTGCCGAATGGGTTCCATGAGCATGTTTGTCGTGGCTGTTCGCAGGTGCCGCCAGCGCGACAAGTGCAGTCAGGGCCAGGGTGGTCTTCGCGATATTCTTCACTGGTTGTTCTCTCGTTGTTGATTCATGCGTCGTCGGTTCAAGGCAATCGCGGGCCACTTGCTACATCTTCATCCCCTTGTGCATGGACTTGTGATCCTTGCCTTTCGCAGCCGGCGGGGAAGCCGCCGGCGTTTCCTGCCGCACCGGTGCGGCGGCGGGCGCGTCGACTTCCCAAGCCACCGTGCCCGGCGGGAATTTGTAGGGACCGGGGTCGCGGTAATCGTCGCGCGCGAGCCCTTCGCGGATCTTCATCACCGTGAACATGCCGCCCATCTCGATCGGGCCGAACTGGCCGGTGCCGGTCATCATCGGCAGCGTGTTGTCGGGCGCGGGCATTTCCATGCTGCCCATCGACATGCCGGTCGACCCCATCACCATCGCGTCCGGCGCGAGCTTGCCGACGGCCTTGGCGAGATCCTTCTGCGGCACGCCGATCATGTTGCGCATGTCGTGGCCCATCGCGTTCATGGTGTGGTGCGACTTGTGACAGTGGAACGCCCAGTCGCCGGGATTGTCCGCCAGCATGTCGAACGCCCGGATGGCGCCGACCGGAATGTCGGTGGTGGTCTCCGGCCATTGCGCGCTCTCCGGAATCCAGCCGCCATCGGTGCAGGACACCACGAATTTGTGGCCGTGCAGATGAATCGGATGGTTGGTCATGGTGAGGTTGCCGATGCGCACGCGCACCCTGTCGCCGAGCCGCACCGGCAGCGGATCGATGCCGGGGAAGACGCGGGAATTCCAGGTCCACATGTTGAAGTCGGTCATCTCGTTGACCTTCGGCAAGTAGGTGCCGGGGTCGATCAGGTAGCTCGACATCACGAAGACGAAGTCGCGATCGACGGGACGGAATTTTTGATCGCGCGGATGCACGACGAACATGCCCATCATGCCCATCGCCAACTGCACCATCTCGTCGGAATGCGGGTGGTACATGAACGTTCCGCTGTGTTTGAGCTGGAACTCGTAGACGAAGGTTTTTCCGGGCGGGATGTGCGGCTGGGTCAGGCCACCGACGCCATCCATGCCACAGGGGAGGATCATGCCGTGCCAGTGCACGGTGGTGGCTTCGGGCAGGCGGTTGGTGACGAAGATGCGCACCCTGTCGCCCTCGACCGCCTCGATGGTCGGCCCCGGCGCCTGGCCGTTATAGCCCCACAGATTGGCCTTCATGCCTTCGGCGAATTCGCGCACCACCGGCTCCGCTACAAGGTGAAATTCCTTCCAGTCGCCGTTCATGCGCCATGGCAGCGACCAGCCGTTCAGCGTCACCACCGGCCGGTAGTCGGGGCCCGAGGCCGGATGCAGCGGCGGCTGCATCACCGCCTTGTCCATGACAGGCGCCTCGGGAATGGCGGCGGCCTGCACGCGACCGGTGACGGCGCTGGCGCCAACCAGCGCGGCGGTGCCGAGAAATCCTCTGCGTGAAAACATGTTTGGCTCTCCTTCAGTGCGCGCCGCCAGCCGCCGGCGCCGCCGCGGCTGTCGTCGTTGGATTGTCCCTCGCGCCCGATCCGCCGCCGTTGACGGCGGTCTGCAGGTCGGATTGCGCCAGCCAGAACGCGCGTTTGGCGTCGATCGCCGCGCGCAGCGAGGCGAGGCGCTGGCGCGCTTCGGTCAAGAGCGCGAAGACGTCGATCTGCATGCTGGAGAAGCGAAGCTGCATCTCCTCGGTGATGATCTGGCGAAGCGGCAGGATTTCGCGCTGGTAGTGGCTGGCGATGTCGTGAGCCGAGCGATAGATGCGATAGGCGTCGCGCGCTTCCGAGCGCACATTGACGGCTTTCTCGGTCAGCAGGTTGAAGGCCTGGTTGTAGCTCTCCACCGCCTGACGCACGCGCACCTCGCCGCCGTCGAAGATCGGGATCTGGAACTGGATGTCGAAGCCGCGTTCGCGGAACGGCGGGGCTTCCGGATCGGTGGTGCGCTTGCTGATGCCGGCGACGTCGAGCAGCGTGACGAAGCGGGTCGCCTGCGTCAGGCCGAGCGATTTTTCCAGTGCGGCGAGTTCCATCCGCGCGATCTGCAGATCGATGCGATGGCCGACCGCATCGGCTTCGATGGTCGGAAGCGATCGCGGTTGCCGCGGCAGCGCGGGCAAGCGGTCGGGCAGCCGGAAACCGAGATCCTCGCCCCACAGGCCCATCAGTCGCGTCAGCCGCTCGCGGGCGCTCGTCGCCTCCTGCCGCGCGGTGGCGAGATCGGCGGTGGTCTCGGCGTAAAACACCTGCTCGCGCGCCTGGTCGAGCTTGTTGAGCGAGCCGGTCTCGCCGAGCTTTTTTGCAAGCTGCGCCGTGCTCTCCGCGGTCGATTTCGCGTCGGTGAGCAGGACGACCATTTCGTTGGCCGCGACGCTGCGGAAATACGTGCGCCGGACATCGGCGGCGAGCCGCAGCGTCGCGAGCGCCGCGCGCAACTGCGCCTGCCGGAACCGTTCGCGCGCGATCTCGGAACGGAATGGAAGTGTCGCGAGCGCCAGAATGTCGCCGACGACCTGTCTTTCGATTTCAGAGGCGCCGTTGCCCGAGATGCGGGAAACGGAAAACACCGGGTTGGGCGGCAGGCTCTGCTGGACAAGATCGGCTTCCGCCAGCGCGAGTTCGTTATAGGCGGCCTGCAGGCCCTTGTTGCTGAGAAGCGCGATCTGCACGGCGGCGTCGGCGCTCAGCGTGCGGCCGAGCAGGCGGCGAACGGCGCCGCCGGCGCGCTCGGCATCGTCGGCCGAACGCACGAAGGCTGTGTCCTTGCCGATGGTCTGGCCGGCGACGTCGGATACGACGCTCATGCCGCTGTCGGGCGAGAACGATGCGCATCCGGACAGGCCGATGCCGGCCGCGAGCAGCAGGGCGGTGATCGGCGCGCGCCACATCAAACGAATGTTCATGGCTGTTCCCGGCGAGGTTTCGGCGCGACGCTGTCGTTGCGCTCGCGCCAGGGCGCGGGCGTCGACGGGCGCAATGAAGTGTAGGGCGCGATCGTCGAGCGGTAGCCGACACCGGCGGCCGTCGCCGCAGGATCCGCCGGATCGGCGCCGGCGACGCGCACCGTGGCCGGCGTGCAGCCGCTCACAGCGACGGCCAGGGCGACGACCGCGCCGCTTACCGCCGACTTGAAAATGGCATGGCGTTCGCCCGCCGAACCAACGGCGGCGAACCACGCCCCAAACTGCGCAGACATGATTGGATCCCTGATCTCGCGATGGACCACGGGCATGCGCGCGCTGGTCGCGCGGCTGCCCACGTCGTTACGTCAGAGATCAGGCGATGGGGGGACGATAGAGCAGAGGGGGCGCCTCGCCCGGCAGACGCTGGAAGTTTTCGGCAAGGCAGAGCGAGATCGGCTGCACGGGTTTTGCGACGGCAGGCAGATTGGCCGCGATCGCCGAAACGCACAGCATGGCGCAGCATGGTCCCGGCGAGCCCTTGCCGTCGTGCTGATGCCTGGCGTGATCATGCGTGGCGCCGCCGGTATCGGCGTGTTGATGTCCTTCGCCATGCTGGTGCGCGGCGCTCGCCGCATGCATCGGCTGCGCGCCGTCATGCGCATGCGCGGCGGCGGTCGTCGGTAGCTCGGTCATCAGGCAGGACGCGGCATCGCCAAGCGCCAGCGCCACGCCGGGCGCGAGTACGCAAAACAGATAGAGCAGGGCGACAAACCACCCCGCTTTGGCGCGCACCGGCCTCGTCAAGCGAACGAACATGGCGACAACTTAACGCCATCAGCCGATTCAGCCAAGGTGCGGAAGGGCGCTGTCCCATCACATCTGCATGCCCAATATCGCGGCAATGTGGCTTGACGTTAGGCGATTTGCCACCGAAGTTGCGTGCGCCGTGGCCATTTCTTCTGAACTTTCCCGAGATTCCGACCTGTTCGTTCCCGACGCGCGCCGGGCATGGATGCGGCTTGCCGTGGCCGTGCTGATCGGCTCGCTCGGCAGCGTCGGCATGTGGTCGGTGGTGGTCGCACTTCCCGTGGTGCAGACCGAGTTCGCCGCAAGCCGCGGCACCGCCTCGCTGGCGTTCACGATGATCATGCTCGGATTCGGTTCCGGCGCGGTGCTGACCGGCAGGATCACCGACCGCTACGGCATCGTCACCGCGATCGGGCTCGGCATCGGCATTCTCGGCCTCGGTTATGTCGTCGCGGGAATGTCGACCTCGATCTGGCAATTCATCCTGGTGCATTTCGCCATCGGGCTGTCCTCGTCGGCCACTTTCGGACCCTTGATGGCGGAAGCCTCGCACTGGTTCGACCGCTACCGGGGGCTCGCGGTCGCGATTGCCGCCAGCGGCAATTACATCGGCGGCGCGATCTGGCCGCCGCTGGTCAACCACGGCATCGAGACCATGGGCTGGCGCAACACCCACATCGCGATCGGCATCTTCACGGCGGTGGCGATGACGCTGGCGCTGATCGGCTTGCGGATGCTGATGGGGGCGGGGGTGCAGCGCAACCATGAAAACGCGCCGCCGCCGCGCGTCGACTTGCGCCTTTCCACCAATGCGCTGACGGTGATGCTGTCGCTTGCGGCGATTGCCTGCTGCGTGGCGATGTCGATGCCGCAGGTTCATATCGTGGCCTATTGCGGCGATCTCGGCTATGGCGTGGCGCGGGGCGCCGAGATGCTGTCGCTGATGCTGGGGTTTGGCATCATCAGCCGCATCGCAAGCGGCTTTCTCGCCGACAAGATCGGCGGCATCCGCACGCTCCTGATCGGCTCGGTGGCGCAGGGCACCGCGCTATTGTTCTATTTGTTCTTCGACGGCCTGACCTCGCTCTACATCATCTCCGCGATGTTCGGCCTGTTCCAGGGCGGCATCGTGCCGAGCTACGCGATCATCGTGCGCGAGGCGATGCCGGCATCTGAGGCCGCGACACGCGTCGGCATCGTGATCTTCGCCTCCGTGTTCGGCATGTCGTTCGGCGGCTGGATCTCGGGCGCGATCTTCGACGCCACCGGCTCCTACGGCGCCGCCTTCGCCAACGGGCTGGGGTGGAATGCGTTCAACATCGCCGTCATGCTATTGTTGCTGATGCGCGCACGGCAGCGGCTGGCGATGGCTTAGAATCTTTTTTGACGCGTTTTCTTCACGCGAACCGGAATCCACTTCGCTCGAAAACGCTATGTTACACCGCCTGTCCCGCCTTCAATAGCGAACAGCCCGTGATCTTGAAACTGCCGTCCGGCTGTTGCTCCAGCGTATACATCGCCTCCCAGGCCTCGCCATTGTCGTCGACGATGTGGACGCGCTGGGCGATCCGGCCACCGGCGGCGCGCGCCTCGCCGAATTCAAAACTCTTGTGGCGATAGACCGGCGTGTAAGCCTGCTGGACCATCTGCATGAAGATGTCGGCCTGCGGAAACAGCTGCCTGATCTCGGGCGCCGCATGGGAATAGGCCGCTGCGGCGTCGTCGCGGCTGAACGCCCGCTCCTGCGCGCGGATCACGCTCTGCGCGGCGGCGACGTCGTCGGCGAATGCCGGCGCTGCGAGGCCGAGCAGAAACACGAGAAGCAGGACGATGGCGCGCATGCGATTGCTCCCGTTGGTCGCGCTGGTGCGACGGAAGCAAAAGTTACACCTGCCGGAAAGGGCGTACAAATCACAGCTCGCGGCGCTGGTGCCGCTTCCGCACGCGATGCGGTTCGGGCGTTCTCGCCTAGTGCGACATCATGTCGAGGAACGGCGTGTCGTTGGCGCTGACGTAGAAGATGACGACCTTGGTCGCCTCGGTGGCGCTGCGGTTGTAGCCGGTCATCGGTACCTTGGGCGGCTCGACCAGCGCTTCGCCGGCCTTGACCGTCAGCGGCGGGCGGCCGTCGAGCTCGAGGGTGAAGGCGCCTTCCAGCACATAGACCGTCACCGGAAACCGGTGGGTGTGATAGACGGTCTTGTCGCCCGGCTTGAACGTTGCGGTCATGACCCGCACGGTCTGCTTGTCGTCCGCGGGCAATCCCTCGACGACCTGCTGCAGGACCAGGTTGGGCTTGGCGATACCGGGTCTGGCCGCGCCGTGCTGCTGCGCCACTGCCGGGTAGCCAAGGCCGGCGCCGAGGCTGGCAAGCAGGGCGATGCCCGGGACGAGATTGCTGCGCATCTTGTTGCTCCTATCGTTGGCCAATTACCGCGCGGTCGTTCGTTGCAAAAAGCCTAGGCGGCACGGCCCCGCCGCGGGAGCCGCAAGATTGCTAGACCCGGCTCCAGAAGTGCATAATGGGCGCATGTTCGACTGGAACGACCTGAAATATTTCCTCGCCGTTGCGCGCCACGGCAGCACGATCGCCGCGGGCAAGGCGCTTGGCACCAGCCAGTCGACCGTGCATCGCCGGCTCGAAGAGCTCGAACGCCGGATCGGGCAGGCGCTGGTGACACGAGCTGCCAGCGGCTATCGCCTGACCGAATACGGCACCACGCTGCTGCCGTTCGCCGAACGCATCGAGGCCGCGGTCGGGGACTTCCAGCGGCGGGCAACCGATGCCGAGCAGGACATGAAGGGCACGATCCGCGTCACCTGTCCGGAGCCGATCGTCATCCGCATGACGCAGTCGGGCCTGATCGAGGGGTTTCATGCCCGCCATCCGCATCTGCGCGTCGAATTCATCACCAGCGACCGCTATCTCGACCTGTCGAAGGGGGAGGTGGACATAGCCTTCCGCTCCGGCGATACCGACGACGACGAGCTGATCGGCCGCAAGATCGCGGATTCGTTCTGGGCGGTTTACGCCAGTCATGGGTATATCGAGCACCACGGCAAGCCCGGCCGCGTGGAGGATTTGTCGCAACATCTTCTGGTCGGCTTCGACGAAACGTTGGCTGGTCACCGCGCCGCGAAGTGGCTGAAGGAGGTCGCGCCCGAGGCCAGGATGCCCGTGCGCAACAACAGCGTGCTTGGACTCGTCTCCGCGGTGAAATCCGGCGCCGGCCTCGGCCCGTTGCCGACGGCGCTCGGCGATGCTGAGCCGGATCTGGTCCGCGTGCTCGGTCCCGTTCCGGAACTGACGCGAAGCTGGCGGCTGTTGACGCATCCCGACATTCGCCGCGTGCCGCGCATTGCCGCGTTCTTCGACTACATCGTCGAGCAGCGCGACGCGCTGAAGCCGATCCTGACTGGATGATGGCTGAGATAATCCGGCGGCCTACCGGATCGATCCGCCGAGATTATCGATATCGGGCGAGGGGCGGGCGGGAAACAGTTTTGCGGTCGATGAGTTCGACACATTGCGCCGGCATTTGGCCTCGTCGGCGGTCTCGTCCTCCGTGCCGTCCTTCTTCCAGCGTTTTTTGGCGAAGGCATCGTCGAGCCGGTTGACGATCAGCGTGGCGTGGTCGCGCTCCAGCGTATCCGGGTTCTTGCGCTTTTCGTCGGCGCGGAAAATGCCGTTCACGACCTTGCCCGTCATCGCGTAATCGCAGCCGGCCTTCCAGTCGCCCTGTTCCCATTTCCAGCCCCGGCCGGAGAGGGTGCCATCCGCGTTCGCGGTGATCTTGATGATCGCATTGTAGGCAAGCCAGATGCCGGCGAGGCCGGTGCGCCTGTCGTCAAAGCCCTCGAGCAAGGCGATCCGCTCGCGCTGCAACCCGTTGAGATGGTCGCGGGCGTCGGTGGTGTAGTGCATCTGCGAGGTTCGCTTCTCCCAGGCCGGATGCAGGAACTGCGGAAACTGCGCGGCCTGGGCCTTGACCCAATGGCGCTGGTCCTCCGTCAGCGCGCGCCTTGTCACGTCATCGAGCCGCGGCAGCAATACCTTCCAGGCGCGGTTCAGCCGCTGGTCGTTGTCGGCAAGGTCCGGATCGGAGCAGATCTCTTCCTCGGTCGCGGTCTTAGGGTCCGTGCAGTCGAATGTCGGCGTCACGAAAGTCGTGTCCGCCTTGCCCGGCGCGGCTTCCGGCTTGCCGTCCGGAAAATAACTCGCCGTGATCTGCTCGACCGATTCGCAGCCGGGCAGGTCGTTGGTCCAGCCCTCGTCGCCGGCCACGATCGCAACGCGGAGCGTCTCGCCCTGGCGGCGCATCTTAATCGTCGCCGGCTTCTTCGGTTCCGATTTGGCATCGGCCGTTGCCTTGTCGTCGGCGGATGCCTTCGCTGGCGCGGCCTCCTCCGGCAGCAACGATCCCGCCAGCCATCCGCCGGCGGCGGGCTTGACGAGCGCGCCCACCGTGCACGCCGTGTGCCGGTCGCTGCCGTAGTTGACGCGGATGTTGATAGCGAGGCGATAGGCGTCGCCCTCCGCCGGCGTCACCGCGATGCCGCCGAACGCGCTGCTCCATCGCCCGGTGAAACCAGTACGACCGATGCCGTCAGCCATACCTTCGAGCGCGGCAACCCGCGACCGTAGCGTCTCCGCAAAACCGGTGCGGATATCGCCATCGTCCATGTCAGCCGCGGCTTCGAGAATCATTTCGTTGAACCAGGTCTGATCTCGCTTCAGCAGCGGGCGGATGTTGGCCGGCGTCTTCGGCAGCACGGCGTCGAACGCCTTGTCGATCCGGGCGACCAGTTTGTCGTAGCCGTGCTCCTTGCAGAGGGCGGTCTTGATGCGGTCGGCGTCGGTCTCGCCGCACAGCCTGACCGGCGTCGGCTTGCTGTTGGAGGCGCGCAGATAGTCGTCCATGGCGCTCGCGCTGGCCGGCACCAGAGATAGCGCGACGGCGAACGTCGCAAGGCGAGGCATGGACATGGATATCGGCTCTCGGATGCGATCCTCCGCCTTAGTCGTCCTTGCCGCCGTTCGGGTTCAGCGTGCGGCCGGGAGCTTTCCCGAGAGTGTTGCGAATGGTGTCGTCTCTTTCAGACGCCCGTCCATCTATCTATTGTCTCAAAACGTCGGCGGCGTACAGGCGGAGATCACCTCGCACGGTTTTCCGCCAACGCAGCGAAAGCGATGCGGCCTGCGGCTTTCGAAATAATAGGCGTCGCCGGGGTCGAGAATGCGGCGCTCGTCGTCGACGGTGACCTCGAGCCGGCCCGAGACCACGATGCCGCCTTCCTCGCCATCATGGGTCAGTGGCACCCGGCCGGTGTCGCTGCCCGGCTCGTAGCGTTCTTTCAGAATTTGCAATGCGCGGCCGAACATGGTGTCGCCGACCTGGCGATAGGAGATCGGCTGCTTGCCGATCTCGGTCAATTCGTCGGCGCGATAGAACGCCTTGCGCGGCCGCTCCGGCTCGATCGCGAAGAATTCGGCGAGCCCCATCGGCAGCCCGTCGAGGATGCGCTTGAGCGCACCGACGCTAGGGTTCATCTGGTTCGATTCGATCAGCGAAATCGTCGAATTGGTCACGCCGGAGCGCTTGGCCAGCTCGCGCTGCGACAGCTTGTGCCGGGCGCGGACGAAGCGGAGTCGCCCACCGATATCGACGCTCATCGGAAATCCCTGTTGCAAGTGTTTCGGATCGAACAAATATGCCCCGACGTGGCTAGCAAAATCAATGGGTTGCAGGAACGTAGAAAAGGACTTGTTGTGGCTTCCCGAGCGTGGCCCGGTGGTGCCTTGCGCTGCCAGCACAGGAGCTAGAGCCGTGACCCTTCATCAGAAGCCGAACACCCTGCAGACCGATTCGTTCTGGATGCCGTTCACGGCCAACCGGCAGTTCAAGAAAGCGCCGCGGCTGTTCGCTTCCGCCGAGGGCATGCACTACACCACCGTCGACGGCCGCAGGGTGATCGACGGCTCCGCCGGCCTCTGGTGCGTCAATGCCGGCCATGGCCGCCGCCAGATCGCCGCCGCCGTCGAGCGGCAGCTGATGACCCTCGACTTCGCGCCCTCGTTCAACATGGGCCATCCGCTGGCGTTCGATTTCGCCGAGCGGCTCGCCGAGATCGCGCCCAAAGGTCTCGACCGCATCTTCTTCACCAACTCGGGCTCTGAATCGGTCGACACCGCGCTGAAGATCGCGCTGGCCTATCAGCGCGCCATTGGACAGGGGACGCGGACGCGCCTGATCGGCCGCGAGCGCGGCTACCACGGCGTCGGCTTCGGCGGCATTTCGGTCGGCGGCATGGTGGCGAACCGCCGCGCCTTTGCGACCCATCTGCCTGGCGTCGACCACATTCGTCACACCCATGATCTTACCCGCAACGCCTTTGCCAAGGATCAGCCGGAGCATGGCGCCGAGCTCGCCGACGATCTCGAGCGGATGGTGGCGCTGCATGGCGCCGATACCATCGCGGCCGTCATTGTCGAGCCGGTGCCGGGCTCGACCGCGGTGCTGCCGCCGCCGAAGGGCTACCTGAAGCGCCTGCGTGAAATCTCCGAGAAGCACGGCATCCTGCTGATCTTCGACGAGGTGATCACCGGTTTCGGCCGCCTCGGCGCGCCGTTCGCGGCGGATTATTTCGGCGTCACGCCGGACCTGATGACGACCGCCAAGGGCATCACCAACGGCACCGTGCCCTGCGGCGCGGTGTTCGCCAGCCGCAAGATCCACGACGGGCTGATGAACGGCCCCGAAGGCATGATCGAGCTGTTCCACGGCTACACCTATTCCGCGCATCCGGTCGCCTGCGCGGCGGGCCTTGCGACGCTCGACATCTACAAGGACGAGGGGCTTTTGACGCGCGGCGCAACGCTTGCCGAATACTGGCGCGATGCGCTGCATTCGCTGAAAGGCCTGCCGAACCTCATCGATATCCGCAATGTCGGCCTGATGGGCGCGGTCGAAGTCGCGCCGCGCAAGGACGGCATCGGCGCGCGCGGCTACGACGTGATGGTGGATTGCTTCAACCGCGGACTTTATCTGCGCATGAGCGGCGATTCCTTTGCGCTGTCGCCGCCCTTGATCGTCGAGAAGAGCCATATCGACGACATCGTCTCGATCCTGGGCGACGCGATCAAGCGTGTGGCCTGATCCTTGCTCGCAAGGAAAACAGCGGCCGCGGGATAATCCCGCGGCGGATGTGTGAGGGATCGTGAAGACAATCGTTCTCGGCAGTGGCGTCATCGGCGTCTCCACGGCCTATTACCTGGCGCGCGCCGGCCATGAAGTTGTTGTCGTCGACCGTCAGGCCGAGCCCGCACAGGAAACCAGTTTCGCCAATGCCGGTGAGGTCTCGCCCGGCTATTCCTCGCCCTGGGCCGGCCCAGGCGTGCCGGTCAAGGCGATCAAATGGCTATTGATGCGGCACGGCCCGCTGGTGATCTGGCCCAAGCTCGATCCTGTCATGTGGATCTGGGGCCTGAAGATGCTGCGCAACTGCACCGAAGAGCGCTACGCCATCAACAAGAGCCGGATGATTCCGATCGCCGAACACAGCCGCGACTGCCTGCGGGCGCTGCGCGCCGAAATCGGCATCAAATATGACGAGCGCAGCCGCGGCACGCTGCAGCTGTTCCGCAAGCAGAAGCAGATCGACAGTACCGGCGGCGATATCGCGGTGCTCAAGCAATATGGCGTGCCCTACGAAGTGCTCGACCGCGAAGGCTGCATTGGCGCCGAGCCTGCGCTGTCGACGGTGAAGGACAAGTTCGTCGGCGGACTGCGGTTGCCGCAGGACGAGACCGGCGATTGCCATATGTTTACGCAGGCGCTCGCCAAGGAAGCAGCAAAGCTCGGCGTGCAGTTCAAATTCAATACCGGCATCGAACGGCTGGTTGCGGAAGGCGACAAGATCACCGGCGTCGTCACCAGCGCGGGGCTGTTGCAGGCCGATGCCTACGTCGCGGCACTCGGCAGCTGGACGCCGCGATTGCTCAAGCCGATCGGCATTTCCGTTCCGGTCTATCCCGTAAAGGGCTATTCGATCACGGTGCCGGTCACCGATCCCGACAGCGCGCCGGTATCGACCGTGATGGACGAGAGCTACAAGGTCGCGATCACGCGGCTCGGCGACCGTATCCGCGTCGGCGGCACCGCGGAAATCTCGGGCTATTCGGACCGGCTCGATGCGGCGCGGCGCGCGACGCTCGATCATTCCCTGACCGACATGTTTCCGCGCGGCGGCGACCTCGGCAAGGCCACGTTCTGGAGCGGCCTGCGCCCGATGACGCCAGACGGACCGCCGGTCATCGGCGCCACGCGCTACAGCAATTTGCATCTCAACACCGGCCACGGCACGCTCGGCTGGACCATGGCCTGTGGTTCGGGGAGGGTGCTGGCGGACCTGATGTCGGGACGGAAGCCGGACATCGACGTGAGCGAGCTGAATGTGAGCCGGTACGATCATCGGTTCGGGTGACGGCCCAGACGGCGTCCGCATCGTCAATGCGACCGCTGGATTCGTCGGACGCCTCACGGTCGGTCGCGCGCAATTGGCCAGAGGCGCGAGACCCGCTGAGTTCCACTCAGTGCAGCGCCTGCTCGCGGGCGCTTAGCGCCTTCTTCACCAGCTCCGGCAAGGTCCTGGCGTAGACCTCAATGAATGTGGCATCGCCATTGGAGCGCGGCGTGTGGGCGGCCTGTTCGGCGATGCGTGCGGCCTTGGCCTCGCACTTCGCGAACAGGTTCCAGAACCATTCCGGCTTTTTGTCCACCGACTCCTTGTGGAGCTTGATGACGGCAGCGCCTACTGCCGCCATGGCATTGACGGCGCCCGCGCTCATGGCGCTTAAGGCAGCCGAACTCATGATATCTTCTCGGGCCTCGGCGGCAGCGGCTCGTGCTTTGCCATGCTTCCCTTGGTTCGGCATGCTCGGCTCCTTTCCTCATGTACCCTATACCAACTCCGGGAAGCCTAGGCGTCGGGGGTTGTCGACAATCCTAAATTGGGATTGTCGATTTCGTTCGGGTATATTTAAATTCCTTCATGTGAACTCGATGGCTCCAAGCGAGCATGGGTTTTAGCTCATGGCCGGTGGAAGTTGTTCAACGGGACTGTAGATCGCGCGCCGATCGTCCGGATCATCTGTATTGAGAGGATCAGCGCAGTGCGTCGTTGTTCGACCGTCTTAAGGATCCGTTCACTATGTTTGTCGTGGATGCGTGGAAACTGGGCGTGGCGCGTGGCCATCACCGCAAGTTCGATACACCCGCGCGACGTAAGCCATCTGCGAGGTGTTCCCGGTACTTCAGATCAAGATAAGGCGTCGTAACCTCGAACAGCCGCTGCGGGTCCTTCGGCTGCAGGGAGTTGAACTCGTTTAGTAACGGCCGTGCTTCCTCGGTGCGTCCAAGTTGGCCCAGGCTCGCGAGAAGAATCCTGAGACCAAGATGGAGATGGCGTGGACGTACTGCGAGCTGGCTGTAATGTAGCGCCTCCTCGTAGTTCTCTTGATGGTAGTGGGCCAGCGCGACGAAGCTCTGGAAACTTCCGGCTTGAGGATCATTCGGATTCAGCCGGAGGCTGCGCAGCAGGGAATCGAGAGCTTCCCTGAAGTGTCCGATATGAACCCGAACCAAACCAAGGCTGAAAAAGCCGAGCGCGAAGTTCGGGTTGAGATCGATCGAGCGCTGCGCCTCCGCAAGCGCCTGCGCATGCATAGAGTTCAGCAAACTCGCCCAGCAAAAGGCATAGTGGGTGTAGGGGTCGCGGTCATCAATCGAGACTGAATGCGCCGCAGCCGCATAGCTCTCAGCCAGGTCGTTCGTGAGATCGCTGCTCCAGCCGTACATGATCCGGCCGACAAGCATGCGCGCGAGCATCATGTGTGGCTGGGCGATGTTCGGATCAAGCTTTATCGCCTGCCGCAGCAGGGTTACGGCTTGCACATGGTGCTCGGGCGCAAGTTGCGAGAAATGGCCCATCGCGCGCATGCAGCAGTCGAATGCGTCCGGATTGCCGACACTCTTGCGAAAGGCTCGTTTTCCCTCCACCAGAAGTATCTCAGGTTCGATCGCACCTACGACGCTCTGCGTGATCTCGTCCTGGATGGCAAAGATGTCGGCCATATCGCGGTCGAATCGCTCGGCCCATAAATGATTGCCGGTTTCCGCTTCGATGAGCTGACCTGTAATCCGCACGCGTTGACCGGCCCTTCGTACGCTTCCTTCGAGGATGTATCGCACGCCAAGCTCGCGAGCGACCTGTTTCACGTCGACGGCTCGTCCCTTGTAGACGAACGTTGAATTTCGCGCGATGACAAAGAACCATCGGTGATGGGACAGGGCGGTGGTGATGTCCTCTGTGATGCCGTCCGCGAAGTACTCCTGCTCCGGATCCCCACTCATGTTTGAGAATGGCAGCACCGCAATTGAGGGTTTGTCCGGCAATGCGAGTTCGCCGCTCAACACGCCTGCAGCCACCGGGTGCTCGGGTCTCCAATCCACGAAGTAGATCGAAACCGGACGGCTAATGTTCTTTAGCGATCGTTGTCCGATCGGCGTGAGGGGAAAGCTCAGCTTGCCCTCGATCTGATCGCGGATCGCACCAGAGATGCAAATTCCGCCCGGCTCCGCGACACCTTCCAGCCGCGCGGCAACATTCACTCCGTCGCCGAACAGATTGTCGCCGTCCACCATGACGTCGCCGAGGTTTAGGCCAATTCGAAATTCCATCCTCCGGTCGTTGGGGAGATCGGCATTGCGGCGATGGAGCGCGCGCTGGATCGCAACTGCGGCGCGCACGGCCTGCACCGGGCTGCTGAACTCCGCAATCACGCTGTCGCCGGCGGATCCGAAAATGCGCCCGGCGTGCTCGGATACAAGATCGGATATCGTGCGACGGTATGCGTCCCAGGTCCGCAAAGTCGCTTCTTCGTCGACTGCCATGAGGCGGCTGTATCCAGCAACATCCGCCGCCAGAATTGCAGCCAAACGCCTACTGATCGTTGGGACGTCCATGGCATGTACGCCCGATCTTGCCAACTGGACCAGTCTAGCCGATCGGAGCGCGCCGGTAAAACCAGTCGCGCTTGTCGACAGCCTGAATTTACCCCGCCTGGGTCACACAATTCACCCACAGCACGACCGCTTTCGCATCCTGCGCGGGATTTGAGAAGCGGTGCGGGCGGCGACTGGCGAAACGAAAGCTGTCGCCGGTCTTGAGGGACCAGGTCTCGGCGTCCACCGTGAGCGTCATCTCGCCTTCCAGCACCAGGCCGGCTTCCTCGCCGTCATGCGTGTAAAGCTCGTCGCCGGTATTGCCGCCGGGCTCCAGGTGCACGAGAAACAGATTGAGACGGTTTTCCGTGCCCGCCGGACTCAGCAATTGTTTGGAAATGCCGGTGCGCCACAGCTTTAGTTCGGCGCGCTGCAGCTGCCGCGTCACCACGCCGCCGGAAGCGGGATCATCGCTTGGCCGGGAGCCGAACAGCGCGGCGATGCCAACGCCGAGCACGTCCGCGAGCGTCGCCAGCACGCGCAGCGAAGGCGACGACAGCCCGCGCTCGATCTGGCTGAGGAAGCCGATCGACAGATCGGTACGATCAGCGATCGTCTCCAGCGACAGTTTGTGTTCACGGCGCAGGTCGCGAATGCGCCGGCCGACGGCGAGATCCATCGCGGGCTCGGCCGGTCTGGCGGCAGCCTTCGCCTTCGGCCGTTGCGCGGCCTTTCCCGCGGCCCTTGCCCCGGCTTTGGGCGCCGGCTTTTTTATTCTCCTGCCACCGCTCACGTCAGACCGCTTCCTTCATGTGCATGAAAATTGCTTGCAAAGCCTCGGGAAGTGTGACCACAATTTCATATTGGTGAAAATAGGCCTGAACCGTGTTCCCCGCAACTCTTTGGTCTAACGCAGAGCGGGCGGGCCGGGCGGCGTTCGATTCAGGAGGGTGTGCGATGGCTCTGAAACGTCTCGTTCAGGCCGCGTTGGCGGCTTTTGTTGTCACTGTCGCGATGCCGGCATCCGCGCAGCAGGTATTGAAGGTAGGCTCGACGCCGACCGGCGTGCCCTTCACCTTCCTCGATACCAAGACCAACAGCATTCAGGGCATCATGGTCGATCTGATCACCGAGATCGGCAAGGATGCCGGCTTCCAGGTCCAGATCGAGCCGATGCAGTTCTCGACGCTGATTGCCTCGCTCACCTCAAACAAGATCGACATCATCTCGGCGGCGATGTTCGTCACGCCGGCGCGCAAGGAAGTGATCGATTTCTCCGAACCGTTCTACAGCTATGGCGAGGGCCTGCTGGTGCCGAAGAGCGACAGCAAGACCTACACCAAGCAGGACGATCTGAAAGGCGAAGTGGTCGGCGCGCAGGTCGGGACCGCGTTCGTCGATGCGCTGAAGAAGTCGGGCCTGTTCAGCGAGGTGAAGGCCTACGACACCATCCCTGACATATTGCGCGATGTGAACGCCGGGCGATTGAAAGCCGGCTTCGCCGACTATCCGATCCTCGCCTACAATTTGAAGCAGGGCGGTTTCCCCGAGGCGCGAATCGTCGAGAGCTACAAGCCGGCGACGGTCGGCTCGGTCGGAATCGGCGTGCGCAAGGGCGATACCGAACTGCTCGCCAAGATCAATGCATCGCTGGCGAAGTTGAAGGCGAACGGCACGGTAGAAAAGATTCTCGATAAATGGGGCCTGAAGGCGCAGGGGACCTGATGCAGGCCTTCTGGCGCGATACTGTCGAGTTCCTGCCGATCCTGATGAGCGGCGTGGCGCTGACGATCATCGTCACGATCGGCTCGCTCTTGCTGTCGACGCTGCTCGGCCTGATCTGGGCGCTGATGCGCGTCTCCGGTATCGGCGTTGTCACGGGGTTCAGCGCCGGGCTGATCAACGTGATCCGCGGCATTCCAATCATCGTGCTGCTGTTCTATCTCTACTTCGTGATGCCGGAGTTCGGCGTCACGCTGACGGCGCTGCAGGCGGCGATCCTGGGCCTTGGCATCGCCTATTCGGCCTATCAGGCCGAAAACTTCCGCGCCGGCATCGAAGCCATCGACAAGGGGCAGATCGAGGCGGCGCAGGCGATCGGCATGAGCTGGTGGCAGACCATGCGCCGCGTGGTGCTGCCACAGGCGGTGAAAATCGTGCTGCCGCCCTACGGCAACGTCATGATCATGATGCTGAAGGATTCGTCGCAGGCCTCGACCATCACGGTCGCCGAGCTCGCGCTGCAGGGCAAGCTGATCGCGTCCTCGACCTTCAAGAACACCAGCGTGTTCACGCTTGTCGCGCTGATGTATCTCACCATGAGCATCCCGCTCATCCTTCTGGTCCGTCACTTCGAAAAGCGCGCGGGCCAGAAATGATCGAGCTTTCCAACGTTCACAAGAGTTTTGGCAAGGTCGAAGTGCTCAAGGGCATCACGGCGTCGGTCGAAAAGGGCGAGGTGGTGTGCATCATCGGCCCCTCCGGTTCGGGAAAATCCACCATCCTGCGCTGCATCAACGGGCTGGAAAGCTATGACAGCGGCGACATCCTTGTCGAAGGCGCGAAGGTCGATCGCAACGCGGCCTCGATCGTTTCGATCCGGACGCAAGTCTCGATGGTGTTCCAGCGCTTCAACCTGTTTCCGCATCGGACCGCGCTGGAGAACGTCATCGAAGGGCCGGTCTATGTGAAGAAGGAGCCGCGTGCCGAGGCGCTGGAGCGCGGCCGCGCCCTGCTGGCGCGGGTGGGGCTGGCCGAGAAAGCCGATGTCCATCCGCCGCAATTGTCGGGCGGACAGCAGCAGCGGGTCGCAATTGCGCGTGCGCTGGCGATGCAGCCGAAGGCGATCCTGTTCGACGAACCGACCTCGGCGCTCGATCCTGAACTGGTCGGCGATGTGCTGTCCGTCATGCGCAAGCTGGCCGATGACGGCATGACCATGGTCGTCGTCACCCATGAGATGGCCTTTGCCAAGGACGTCGCTGATCGCGTGCTGTTCATCGACGGGGGCGTGATCGTCGAGCAGGGGCCGGCGAAATCCGTTCTCAACCAGCCGCAGCATGCGCGCACGCAGGACTTTTTGCGGCGCGTGCTGCATCCGCTCTAAACTTCGGTCGTTGTCCATGAATTTGCCTGTCTCGCTGCCGCTGCCGCCAAGCCTCTATGCCGATACGGCCGTGGCGCCGACACCGGCGCCGCCGCTCGATGCGGACAAAAAAGTTTCGATCGCGATCATCGGTGGCGGCTTCACCGGATTATCCACGGCGCTGCATCTGGCCGAGCAGGGCGTCGACGTGACCGTGCTGGAGGCGCAACAGCCGGGCTGGGGCGCATCGGGCAATAATGGCGGCCAGGTCAACCCGGGCCTCAAGCACGACCCTGACCAGATCGAGGCCGATTTCGGCGCCGACCTTGGCGGCCGCATGATCGCCTTTTCTTACGGCACCACCAACTTCACCTTCGACCTGATCCGGCGTTACCAGATTGCCTGCGAGGCGCGGCAAAACGGCACGCTGCGCGCGGCCTACAATGAAACAAGCGCGGCGGGAATCGAAAACACCGCCAAGCAGTGCATCCGCCGCGGCATGCCGGTGACGCTCCTGAACCGCGAACAGATGCGGGAGATGACCGGCACCGACCGCTATCTCTGCGCCATGCTGGATAATCGCGGCGGCGACCTGCATCCGCTGAGCTATGCGCGCGGCCTGGCGCGCGCCGCGATCGCGGCGGGCGCTGCCGTCCATGGCGAGACGCCGGCGCTCTCCTTGTCGCGTGAAGGTGCCGGCTGGCGCATCGAAACGCCGCGCGGAACCGTGCGCGCCGAAAAGGTGCTGCTGGCGACCAATGGCTTTACGGACGATCTGTGGCCGGGCCTGCGCCGCACCATCGTGCCGGTATTCTCCTCGATCGCCGCCACCGCGCCTTTGTCCGAGGAAGTCGCGCGCGCGATCATGCCGACGCGCCCGGTGCTGTACGAGAGCGGCCACATCACGGTCTATTACCGCATCGATGCGTATAACCGCCTGTTGATGGGCGGACGGGGGCCGATGCGCTGGATCAGCAAGCCTGCCGATGTCGCCTATCTCATCCGCTACGCGGAACGGCTGTGGCCGGGCGTGAAGGGCGCCGCCTGGACCCACGGTTGGAACAGCCGGCTCGCGATCACACCGGATCATTATCCGCATGTGCATGAGCCCGCGGAAAATCTTTTGATCTCGCTCGGCTGCAACGGCCGCGGCGTCGCACTCTCGACCGCGATGGGGCAGCAACTGGCACGCCGTCTCGTCGGCGGCAAGAATGCCGAGATCGATATGCCCGTGACCACCATCAAGCCGATGCCGCTGCACGCGTTCTGGCCGATCGGCGTCACCGCGGCGGTCGTGGCGGGGCGGGTGAGGGACCGGCTGGGGATCTAGCGGTTTCGCTGACGAAATAGGCACATCACAGTCGGTCCGGGTGAGGAACATCCATCACCGGTGCACGTTCGCTTGCGTATCGTCACGTGGAGGAGATCAACATGCGCAAGCAACTGCTGTTGTCGACTGGATTCATCTGTCTGATGCTGGCGCCGGCTGTTTCCTACGGCCAAGCGCCGGGAGCAAGAGGCGAGGAGCAGAAACAAATGCGGCCGAGCGAGGCCGGCAAGGGTGCTGCATCGCAAGAACGCGGTGCCGATCGGGTGCAGGAACGCGCACAGGGCGCGGAACAAAAGGCGCAAGGTGCGGCGGGCCGTGAGGAAAAGGGAGCCGGTTCCCGCCAGACTGAGGAAAGGAGCAAAGCCGCACCATCGAGCGAGCGTCCAGCGACTGCAAAGGATGACAAGCGTGGGCGGGGCGACGACGCAAAATCCAGCGAGCGCGCACAGGATTCCCGCCAGGGCGGTCGCGACGCGCAAACCGTGCGCGAAGGCAAGGACGCCAAGGACAGCGCCAAGGGTCGCGCCGAGATGGATCGCGATAATGCGGCCCGCGGCAAGTCCAGCGCCGAGCAGGAAAAATCGAAGGATGGAACCACGGCCGCTCAAAAGGAGCGCGAGGGAACGACCACGACGCAGAAAGAGCAGGGCCGCGATCAGCGCGAAGGCGCGAAGAATGCCGCCGAGCAGGGCAAGGATGCGAACCGGCCGGCCACCGCGACCGATAGCACGCGCACGCAGCCTTCCACCAATGCGCACACTGCTCCGGGCGGCGCGACCACCCAGAGCCAGACGACGCAGAGCCAGACCAGCCAGACGCAGGTCAGCCAGCAATCCAACATCTCGACCGATAAGCAGGTGCGGATTTCGCAGACCCTGACCCGCGAACGTCTGGCGCCGCCGGAGCGCAATCTCAACATCTCGATCCGGATTGGCGAAACGGTCCCGCAGAGTGTGCGGTTCCACCGGCTGCCGCCGGAAATCGTCTCGATCGAGCCTGAGTACCGTGACTACGAGTACTTCACGACCGATGACGACATCGTCATCGTCGAGCCTCGCACCAAGCGGATCGTCAGCCAGGTCCCGCGTGATGCCTCCCGCATTCGCGCCGCCGGCGGCCAGCCGGGCAGCGGCAGCACAAGCAGCTCAACCGGTTACACCGGCACGGTGGCTGCCGCCGGTGGCGCCTCGCCGTGCCGCATCATGCGGCGCGATAGCGCTGGCAATGTCACCGAACTCACGCCGCAGACGGTCGGTGCGGCGGCACAGCAGGAAACCATCAGCGTCACGGTCCGTGTCCCTGGTGGAGCGACGACCGCGCCGATCTCGATGTCCGCACCGGACGGACAGATCGTGGTGGCGGGCCAGAGCGGCGCCGATTGTACGGTGACGATCGAGCCGCCGACGCGATAAGGAAGCAGCCTCGAGCCGCTTCTTTCGTCATGGCCGGGCTAAAGCGCGAAGCGTGTCTTCGCGCTAGATGTCCCGGCCATCCATGTCCTTTCTTGCCTTGTTGAAGCAAAGACGTGGATGCCCGGCACAAGGCCGGGCATGACGGGTTTCCATGAGAACCCTTGTCTCATTCCGCCACCGCCTCGCTCCAGGCGTGGAACGGCTCGGTGGCGCCGCTGTTGGTGTCGCCGTCGCGCAGCACGATGCTGGGGCAGGCGAACTTCATCGGCAGGTTTTGGATGCGCGCCTCCTCGTAATCGAAACGCGAGCCCAACGTTTCGCGCGCGGCCTGCGGCAGGCGGACGTCGCCGATCACGATGGCGCCCTCGCTGGCGTCGATGCGCGGCTGGTGGATCACCGCATCGAGGTCCATGCCGTAATCCATCACGAAGGATAGCAGCTGGCTCACCGCGGGCAGGATGCGCCGGCCGCCGGAAGCGCCAATCGCGGCGCGGCGGCCGTCGGCTGCCTGCGCCAGCACCGGGGTGTAATTGGTCAGGCAGCGCTTGCCTGGCGCCAGCGAGTTCGGCGTGCCCGGCGTCGGATCGAACCACATGATGCCGTTGTTCATGGTGATGCCGGTCTGGTTGGATACGAATTTGGAGCCGAAGGTCGACAGCAGCGTCTGCGTTACCGCGGCCATGTTGCCGTCGCGATCGACCGCCGAGAAATGCGTGGTGCAGGCCGGCGCCAGTGCTTCGGCGCCGAGCGCGCGCCTGCCGTCTTCATCGCCCATGTCCTTCAACCGCTCGCGATAGGCCGCCTGCAGCGCCGAGGCATAGGCGACATAGGCCGCCGCATCCGGTCCGCCGCGCGCGGGCTTGAGATCGTTCTGCAGCAGACCGAGCGTGCGCGACAGCGTTGGACCCGCGGTGAGTTCGGGTGTCGCGAACACCTTGCCGCCGCGATAGGGAATGGCCAGCGGCTCGCGCAAATGCGCGCGGAACGGTTTGAGGTCTTCGACCGACAGCGCGCCGCCGGCGGCCTGGATGTCGGCGGCGAGGCTTTTTGCCAGATCGCCTTCATAGAAGTCGCGCGGGCCGGCGCTGGCGAGCTGCGCCATCGTGGCCTGGAGCCGGTCCTGCGGCATGCGGACTTTGGACTTGATGCCCCATTGCGGATTCGGCGGCAGTCCGTCCTGCAGATAGGCGGCGGCGCTCGCGGGGTAACGCCGCAGATCCGCAGCCGCACTCGAAATCATCAGCGTGGTCCACCAGTCGACCGCGAGGCCTTCGCCGGCGAGCTTGACGCTCGGCGCCAGCAATTCCTTCCACGGCAGTTTGGCGTGGCGGCGATGCGCTTCCTCCATGCCGGCCACCACGCCGGGCACGGCGATCGAGCCGGGGCCATGGATGTTGCGGTCGCCCTTGACGCGCGGCCAGGGAAAAATATCCGACGCCGCGCCGTCGCCGGTCAACGGATAATCCTCCAGCCGGAGGCTCACGGGAGCGCGCATGCCGTAGTCGATCACTTCATAGCGGTCTTCGCGCGCACGGTAGAGCACCATCGCGCCGCCGCCGCCGAGCCCGCTCATCCAGGGCTCCAGCACGCCCAGCGCGAACGTGGTCGCGATTACAGCGTCGACGCAGTCGCCGCCCCCGGCCAGCACGTCGGCGCCGACATGCGCCGCCCGGCTCGATTGCGCCGCGACGATGCCGCCTTTGGAGGTGACCGCGGGTTTGCGGATCGCTTGCGTGTTGGAGAACTGGTCGCGCATGGAATTGCCTTCGATATCGGGTGGAAGTTTGCGGGGTGGGGGGCGTGGTCGGAGTGAGCTTCATTACACCCTAAAAATCCTGGGCGAGCCATGACAGAATAACATGCAAGGGGACCACATTCGCTCGTCTTCAAGCTTGGCGCCAGGCCGCCGACGATGGCAGATTGCGGAGCATTGCTGCATCACCAAAGGAGCATGCCGGCTTGACCGCGGACGCATTCATTCATCTGCCCGAGCTTCGGACCCGGGTAACGCATCCGGAAAAATCGCTGCTGCGCCTGACGCCCGAGATGTTTGCGATGTGGGAGCAGCGCGCCCGGGCCGCGGGATGGCCCGCGGGCTGGCGGCTGCCGGACGAGGTGATCGAGGCGTCACGCCTTGCGGTGCTCGGCGATCACAAGGCGGGAGACGACCTCTGGATCTATTCCTACGGCTCCCTGATGTGGGACCCTGGATTTCATTTCGCGGAAGTCCGGCTCGCCGACGTCGAGGGCTATCAGCGCCGCTTCACGCTGAAGATCAATCTCGGCCGGGGATCGCATGACTATCCGGCGCTGATGCTGTCGCTGGAGCCGCAGGAAGGACGTTGCCACGGGCTGGCGTTCCGCATCGCCGCCGATTCCGTCCATGCGGAAACGGCAATCCTGTGGCGCCGCGAGATGCTGCGCGGCGGCTATGCGCCGGCGATGGTGTCGATGCTCACGCCGCAGGGGCCGATCGATGCGCTTGCCTTTGTCTCGAACCCTTCGCATCCGAGCTATGTCGGCGAACTGCCGTTTGCCGAGACCGCGCGCCTGATCGCAAGCGGGAAGGGCATCCTCGGCACCAACAGGGAATACCTCGTGCAACTGGCGACGCAGCTCGACGCATTGGGGATCGAGGACCCCTATGTCGCGCAGCTCCACGCCGAGATCGGCGCTATGCCGGGCATCTGACGCGGTCAACCTGCGGACGCGCCGATGCGACCGCTTGTCAAACAATGTTTGAGCGCTGGTTTCCACCGCCCAACCCGGCATCCTGACGCAAGTGCATGGTGCGAATAATTCGGTATAGTCGCCCCCGACCGCGCCAAAATCGTCCAAGAAACAACAACGGGGAGGCAGCGCATGACCGACGGCATCAAGTCGCACTACGAGGTCGTCGTCGTCGGCGCGGGCGTGTCGGGCATTTACCAGATCAAGCGGCTGGCCGATCTCGGGGTGGATGCCCTTGTGCTGGATGCCGCTCCCGATCTCGGTGGAACCTGGTACTGGAACCGCTATCCGGGCGCGCGTTTCGACTCCGAGAGCTACACCTACGGCTATTCGTTCTCCAAGGAGTTGCTCAACGAGTGGCACTGGAAGGAGCGGTTTTCGGCGCAGCCGGAGAACCTGCGCTACCTTAACTACGTCGCCGACAAGTTCGATCTTCGCAAATATATGCGGTTCAACCGCAAGGTGGCGGCGGCCGCCTTCGACGAGGCTAGCCATCTGTGGCGGCTCAGGCTCGACGACGGCTTTGAGCTAACCTGCCGGTTCGTCATTCTCGCGGTCGGGTTGCTGTCGATACCGACGCTGCCGCGGCTGGAAGGCATGGAGACGTTCAAGGGGCGTTCGTTCCACACGTTTTATTGGCCGCACGAACCGGTCGAACTTGCCGGCAAGAAGGTTGGCATCATCGGCACCGGCGCGACCGCCATCCAGGTGATCGGCGAGATCGCGGACAAGGTCGGCGAACTCACGGTGTTTCAGCGGCGTCCGAACTGGAGCGCGCCGCTCAACAACAGCCCGATCTCGGATCAAGAAATGGCCGACATTCGCTCACGCTACGACGAAATCTTTGCCGCCTGCACCCGCACGCCCGGCGGTTTCGAGCATGAGCCGGACCGGCGCGGATTCTACGAGGTCACGGCCGAGGAGCGGATCGCGCTGTGGGACAAGCTCTATGACGAGCCCGGCTTCGGCATCTGGCTGAGCAATTTTCGCGAAATCTTTACCGATGAGGCGGCGAATGCCGAGTTTTCCGCCTATATCGCTGACCGCATCCGCCGACGCGTCAAGGACCCGGTGACGGCGGAAAAACTTATTCCGAAGGATCACGGTTTTGGCGTGCAGCGGGTGCCGCTGGAGACCAATTACTTCGAGGCCTATAACCGCGACAATGTGCATCTCGTCGACATCAGCGAGACCCCGATCGAGCGTGTGACCGAGACCGGCCTGCGCACCAGCGCGCGCGACTACGAATTCGATATCATCGTCTATTCCACCGGCTTCGATGCCATCACCGGCGCATTCGATGCGATCGACATCACCGGCACAGGCGGGGTCAAACTGGCCGACCAATGGCGCGACGGCCCCTCGACCTTTCTCGGCATGATGGCCCATGGTTTTCCGAACCTGTTGATGCCGACCGGGCCGCAAAGCGGTTCGGCCTCGACGAATTTTCCGCGCGGCATCGAGAACGGCGTCGGCTGGTGCATTGGCCTGCTCGAACACATCTGGCGCCAAGGCTACACGCGGGCGGAGCCAACGGCCGAAGCCCAGGCGCGCTGGACCGCGCATGTGACGAAGATGTACGCCATCATGCTGATGCGCAAAGCCAAGTCATGGTTCACCGGCTACAATTCCAACATCCCCGGCCACGAACACGGCAAGACGCGCTATCTCGTTTATAATGGCGGCACGCCGAAATACGTTGCCGCCATCACCGACGTCGCACAGAAGGGCTATGAAGGCATCGTGTTCGATGCGGACGCGCGGGCGGCGCGAGTCCCGATCAGGTCGAGCGCTGCGGAGTAGCGCGCGGGCCGACTGGCGCGCGGAGCAACTCGCCTGAAAGGGATCTCAAGCTCAGGGCTGCGATCAGCAGGCATTCCTGCTCGCGCTGTGAACTTGAACGGAACGTGCGGTTGTGCGCGCTGCTTAGCGGCGGTTTACTTTTCCGGAAGACCAGCGATCCGCAGACCTTTCATCAGCGTATCTTGCGCAAGCTGCAGGTACGCAGGCTCATTCATTGCCTCGATCCGCGCGATGGAGATCTCCGGCCTGAGCTTCAGTGCCTCTTGGAGCGCACCTTTTGCCTTTTCGGCGTCTCCCTTTTGCGCGAATGCGGCCGCTAGATTCAGATTGAGGGTCAGCTTGTCGGTCGGCAATACTCCGGCTTTCGCGCCCGCTTCGATCGCATCATTCCATTGGCCCAGCAGTACATAAGCGCGGGTGAAATGCATCTGGATGACGCCCATTGCCGGGTCACGCGGACTGCGGGCGACAGCCTCGTTGAGATAATTGACGGCATCGCGCGGTTGTCCCAGTGCGAGCGCCACGGCTGCAAGATTGTGATAGTTGACCGCGTAATTTGGGTCGAGCGTGCGCGCCATTTCATGCTCGCGGGCCGACTCTTGTGGCTTGCGTTCAACTGAGTAGAGGCGGCCCTTGCCGTTATGTCCTATTGCGGATCGCGGATCGATGAGGAGCCCGCGATCAAGAAGTTCCCGCGCTTCGGTCACAGCAGCGCTGATCTGTTCTGGCGTCATGCGAAGATTGAAGCGATGCAGGCTGAGACGGACCGCCAGCAGATTTCCAAGGCCGTTTAGCGCGTCTGGATTTTTCGGATCGAGTGCGAGGGCTTGTCGGTAAAGGCTTTCGGCGGTCTTGAGCGAGTCGACGGTACGATTATTGGTCAGAAACTCGGCTTGTGCGCGGAAGACAAGGTCGACCACTTCAGGCTTTTGTCGCCGCTCCGCCTCTGTCGATCCGTATCGGAGCAAGGCAACGCCAAACGAGTTGGCTATTCTTGCCGAAATAAGATCCTGAATTGCGAATGGATCGTCCCCGGTCCCTTCGAATTTTTCAGCCCATAACTGCCGCGCAGTCTGCGTCTCGACCAGGCGAGCGTCGACCCGTACCCGACTGTGATTTCGCTGGACGGTACCGAAGAGCACGTATCGCGCGCCGAGTTCACGCCATAGCTGCTGCGGATCGGCTTTTGTCTTGAGATAGGTGAAGGCGGAATCCACGCCGATGATGAACAGTCCGGGCACACGGATGGAAAGGTCGGTGGTCAGGCTGTTGGTTATGCCGCTCCCCAGATAATCGGGCGTGCCATCGTGCAAAGCCGTAAACGGTAGCACCGCAATGGAATAGCGGCCGGGCACCGCAGTCTTTGATGCTGACTGATCTGCAGGCTTTTGCAGGCCTAGCACATCGTAGGCGACGGTCTTGTAGGCAGACCAGTAGCCGGTCAAGCCGCCAAGCACGGCACCAACGGCGGCCACCGCTGCAAATAGTGCGCCCATCCGCTGCAGTCTTGGGCGATGCCGGACTGCGGTCCGGCGCAGAGCTTCGCGCCATGCTGACCGTCCGGTCGGTTTGGCGGTTACGTCATCTTCTGGCGGCACGGATCACACCTCAGCCATAGGGTTTACATCTTACCGTTCTTCGGTAGTCACACCACCAAAGATTGGCGAATACCGCCGTCGGCGCCGCCCGAAGCAATCAATTGTCGCGACTTGCAGGTGATGATTCTCCCAACACGCAACCGGAGGATATCGGTGGCAAGGTGGTCTGGCCCGGTCCAGTGCACGCGTCGTGCGGCGTATCGCGTCACTGCGTCCGCAAGAGGCGCCTGGGATGAACGCCGTCGACATATCCCATGAACGGCGGATGGATCGAGTAGCCGATCAACTCGCGTGCGCGCTCCGGCAATTGACTCGCCACTTCGGCGGGGACGGCGAGCGCCATGTTTTCGAGTTGCCGCACCCAGCCTACGCAATATTGCGGCGTGACGATCAGGCGCGGCCGGTCCGACCGGTTGGCGCCGCCGCGGTGCCACAGCGTTCCCTTGGTGATCGCCAGCGATCCCGACGGCATGGTCAGCTTGACGGCGTCCGGCCGGTTGCCCTCTTCGTGATCGGCTTCGTTGGTGAAGTGGGCAGGCTGCACCGCGCCCGCGATATATTGCCCATCCCACAGATGACTTCCCGGGATGATTTCGGTGGCGCCGTTCTGCTCGGTCGTGTCGTCGATCGCCCAGAATGTGCTGATGCCAAGGGCAGGGCGGGGCCGCGGAATCCTGGCGCCGCTGTCGTCAAAATGCCAGGGCTGCACGGTTTCGCCGGGATGCAGATTGATCGCGAGCATGGCGGATAATAGACAGCTCTCGCCGAGTTCGGCTTCGACAAAGGCCAGGGCGAGCGGATGGATCGCGAGCTCGGCGAAGACAGGCGATTTCGCCAGCAGGGCATAGACGCGGTTGGTTTTGGTGCCTTCAAAATCGTTGCGGCCGAGCAGATCGCGCGCCAGATGCGGCGCCAGCGCCGCGCGGATTTCAGCGACGCGCTCGGGCGGGAGAACGCGTTCGAAGATCAGGTAACCGCTGCGGTCGAACTCTTCCCGCAAGGAGGCGAATGACCGTCCCTTGAGCCAGGGTGACGCTTGCTCCGCTGTCGCTGCCATCGGCGCTCTCCCTTGCGAGCCCGGTCAAGCCAGGCTTCTTGGCGCCCATCATACGCGATCATGGGCGTCTTTCAGGGGAATTTTGCGGCGTAGAGCACACCGGCATCGGCCGGCATTTACGCCCGCGGAGCGAACCTGTAGCGGAAGGTGCAGCTCGGCGCGCCCTGCATCAGGGTCTGGTCGCGCGTGAGGCCGACCTCGCTGCCGCCGGCCGCAACGATATCGAAATCGGTGGCGCAGACCAGCAGCGCGCCGAGTTCCGGCTCGCCGAGCGCACGAAAGAATTCCGCGAAACGGCAATGCGTGACATCGAATTCCAGCGCTTCCTTGTCGTGCCTGATCATCTCCACCGCCACTTCGCGTTCGGTGACTTCGGCGAGCGCGGTATGCATGGCCGCCCATTTGCGCCGCGGGCCGCCCTCGACGCTCTCGCCCACGGCGGCGAATAGTTGCTTCGACCAGTGGCGCAGGGCGTGCCTGACGATCGCGTCGGCCTTCTCCTTTCCGAGTTCCGCGCGCAACGCCCTCAGCACCGGCACCAGCACCTGGGCCTGGATCCGCGTCTTGTCCAGCAGCGACAGGCGGGAATCGATCATATAGTCGTCGAGTACGTTCATGCCGGCTTCCTCCCATAAGGCACGGCCTGCGGCAGACTATTCCCGCAGCTCGGTCATAAAAACCTTTTGCGCGATCTGCCAGCGGCCGTCGATCTTCAGCAGCGAGAGCTGGTCGGTGAAGAAGCGCGGCGGAATCGCGCATTTGAGCTTGACGTAGGCCATCGTCGGACCGACGAGGTCGATCGACAGCACCTGATCGTGGCGCGACAGGCCCCGTTGCTTCGGCGACGGCCTGTTCCGGACGTTGTCCAGCCAGACGTCGCGCGGCGTGATCGTCAGTTCGCCGTCGTCCGCGACGCTGGTCAGCGCGCTGGTCGGATGAAAGGCGCTCGCAATCTTGTCGGCGTCGCCCTCGTGGAGCCCGTCGAGGTAGGACTGGATCACGCCTTCGATGGCTTTTGTGTCGTCTGTCATGAGATTTGGCTTCCGATGTCTTTTGGTGGTGTCACGACGACAATAAGCGAAATCCATCGGGCGGTTGACGTAGAAAATCTATTGCATGACAGTCTGCCGGACGCCGCGAACCAACAGCGTGACCGGGTTTGAACCAGGCCGGATAGAAGGATGGTTGCCAGCGAAACCTATGCCGAGTTTCTGCGCGAGCAGCTCGCGCCGCTCGGCCGCGTCACGATGCGGCGCATGTTCGGCAAGACCGGTGTGTTCTGCGACGGGGTGATGCTGGGGATGGTGACGGAGAACACGCTTTATTTTCGGGTGGATGACCAGAACCGGGAGACGTTCAGGGAAGCCGCGGCGTTTCCGCCGCTCAATTACACGAAGAAAGGCGAGACCATTGACCTCGCATTCTGGCGCGTGCCGGAGCGGCTGTTCGACGAACCCGACGAGTTCTTCGCGTGGGCGCGCGCCGCGCTGGCGGCGGCACACCGGGTTGCGGCCAAGAGGCCGGCGCCGAAGCAACGCAAGCGCTCGTGAGCAACCAGACCTGAGAGATGCCCAGGTCGCCCAGCCATTGCCTGCCTTGCGCGCTACCCCGCGGCAGCGTTCACCGCGATCGGCGAGGCGTCCTCGCCGCTCGCTTCCAATTTCCGCGGCAGTCCCGCAAAGCCGCGCAGCGCTTCCGCCATCTTCGCACGTCCGCTGACGCCGGTGATGACCACGTCCACCATCATCAGGGATGTGTGGATGTGGCCACGCGCCTGCAATTGCTCGACGGGGACGCCGGCGGCGGCGAGCGCCTCGGCATATTCGATGCCCTCGTCGCGGAGTGGATCGAACTCGCAGGTGGCCACGAACGCCGGGGGCAGGCCGGCCAGATTGCCGCGCAGGGGTGACACGCGCGGATCGGTGCGGTCGGCGGGCGAACAATAGATGTCCCAGAACCAGAACATCATCGATCGCGTCAGGAAATAGCCGATCGCGTTGTCGGTGTAGGAGGAGCGGTCGAACCTGCAATCGGTGACCGGGCATATCAGGAGCTGGCCGGCGATCTGCGGGCCGCCGCGGTCACGCGCGAGCTGGCAGGTGACGGCCGCGATGTTGGCGCCGGCGCTCCAGCCCGCGACCAGCACCGGTCCCGGTTTGCCGCCGAGCTCAGTCGCATGTTCGGCGATCCAGCGCGTCGCCGCATAGCCATCCTCGGCCGCCGCCGGGAAGCGATGCTCGGGCGCATGGCGGTATCCGACGCTGACGACGATCATGCCGCTGCGGCGGCAGATGTCGCGGCAGAACGGATCGTCGGACTGCTCGTCGCCGATCACCCAGCCGCCGCCGTGGAAATAGACCACGATCGGATGCGGCCCCGGCGTTGCCGGCCGATAGAGACGATAGGGCAGCGGACCGGCGACGCCTTGCAGCGCGCCGCTACCGACCTCGCCGACCGGCCGGCCCGCGGGACGGCTCTTGTTGAATTCGGTGAGGAAGTCGCGCGCGCCTTGTGAGCCCAGCTGTTCGATTTGCGGCAGGTTCATCTCCGCCAGCATGCCGAGCACCAGCCGCACGTCCGGCTGCAGGCGAACCACCTCGCCGTCGTTGCATTGCTCGGCGACATTGGGGCCTGACAGCCTGAAGCCCAGCATGCCGCGGCCGACGACCTCGTTGCAGATGCTGCGGTAGGGACCGACGCCGCCGGTATAAGGCATCACGCCCTGTGCCTTGCCGGGAACGTTGGCGCCCGTGTACCAGGTGTTGGCCAGCCGATGCAGCGTCATCATCGAGCAATCGGCCATGTGCCGCGCCCAGCCGGCTTGCGCCGTCTCCGTCGGCTCGATGGTGGTGAAGCCGGCCTCGCGCATCGCCGCCAGCCGGTCCACCACCCAGTCGACATGCTGCTCGATCGACACCGCCATGTTCGACAATACCGACGGGCTGCCCGGGCCCGTGATCATGAAAAAATTGGGGAAGCCCGCGACGGTGAGCCCGAGATAGGTCTGCGGGCCGTTGGCCCAGACATCCGACAGCGATTTGCCATCACGGCCCGTGATCGGATGCACCGCCTTGATGGCACCTGTCATGGCGTCGAAGCCGGTGGCGAACACGATCACGTCGACGTCGAACGTCCGCTTGCCGGTTTTGATGCCTGACGCCGTGATCTCTGTGATCGGCTCCTGCCGCAGGTTCACCAGCGTGACGTTGGGCCGGTTGTAGGTGGCATAGTAGTTGGTATCGAGGCAGGGGCGCTTGGCGCCGAACGGATGGTCGTGCGGCGTCAAGGCTTCGGCCGTCTCCGGGTCCTTGACGATGGTCCGGATCTTCTCGCGGATCAGGTCGGCGAGCAGCGTGTTGCCGCCGAGGTCGACGCCCTGGTCGGCCCAGAGCTGGGTCAGTATGTAGACGAGATCGCCGGTGGCCCACGCCTGCTCGAACCGCTCGCGCCGTTCGGCATCGCTCAATTGCCAGCTTACCGCCATCTGTTGCGGATAGGGAACGCCCGCGAGCGACCAGCGCGCCTGCTCGCGGTAAGCGGCGCGGTTGCCCTCCAGCATCGCGCGGCGGTCTGCCGGCGCAGCACCATTGTGGGCGGGCAGGGCGAAGTTTGGGGTGCGCTGGAATACGGTGAGATGCGCCGCCTGCTCCGCGAGCAGCGGGATCGACTGGATGCCCGATGATCCCGTGCCGATGACGGCGATGCGCTTGCCGGCGAGCTTGACCTCTTCATGCGGCCAGCGGCCGGTGAAATAGATCTCGCCCCTGAAGTCCTTGACGCCATCGATCTCCGGCGGTTTTGGTGTGGAGAGGCAGCCGGTCGCCATGATGTAGTAGCGGCAGGAAATGCCAGCGCCATTGTCGGTCGTCAGCCGCCAGCGTTCCGCGGCCTGGTCCCACTTCGCCGCCGTGACTTTTGTGCCAAAGCGAATATCGCGCCGCAGATCGTATCGGTCGGCGACGAAGCCGAGATAGCGCAGGATTTCAGGTTGGGTGGCGTATTTCTCCGACCATTGCCACGCGCTCTCCAGCTCCGGATCAAACGTGTAGCTGTAGTCGATGGTCTGGATGTCGCAGCGTGCGCCGGGATAGCGGTTCCAGTACCAGGTGCCGCCGACGTCGCCGGCCTCCTCGATCGCGACAGCGGTGAAGCCGGCCTTGCGCAGGCGATGCAGGAGATAGAGGCCGGCAAATCCGGCGCCGACGACGGCGACATCGACCTGTTGCGTCGTATCGCTGTTCGTCGTTTCAGAAGAACGTGCTGCGACCGCTGCGTCCGGCATGTATTCCTCCCGTGCGTTTTATATTTTGGGGTAGGCTACTGCCGCGTACTCAGTTTGTCATCAGGACAAATACAATCGCTGGATGTTTCCTTCGAGATACGATCTGCCGAGGCGCCCGGTCCACGACTTCACGAATTTCTCCGTGCGAAGCAGCGACTTACCCGCAACGCTCTGCGCGGGGCATGACAAATCGCAGGATGGGTGGAGCGAAGCGATACCCATCAATCGTGAGGCTGGTTCGCTATATGCGCTTGCGCCGTTCGCTGGTGCGGCGGCGCTCGCTTCCGCCTGCTGCCCAATTCGGGCTGAAACCGAGCGTGAAGTCGCGAAAACTCTCCACGGCGGGCGAGAGCGATGCGCTGTGCGTTACGAACATCGCGATCTTCCATTTGACGGCCGGTTGCAGCAGCGGCAGGAACGTCAGCCCGAAGCCGCGCACCAGCGGCTCCGCCATCGAGGGGCAGATCACGGCGCCTTGTCTCACCCGCAGCATCGATAACGCCGTGTTCACCCGGTGCACCGGCACCAATTCCTTAGGCTGATGCCGGGGCGGCACGTTGCTCAACACATTGATGGCGATGTTGGGCATGTAGTTGAGCAGGGGCCGCTCGCGCAAATCCTTCCAGCTGACCGACTTGCCTTTTGTCAGCGGGTCATCGCTGCGCAACGCCACCCAGAGCGGGTCGGCGCAAATCATATGCACTTCGACTGATTGATCCGGAACGACGCCGGCCGGCCCGAAGCCGATGTCGGTCGAGCCGTTCTGCAAGCCCGCCAGCACCTCCTGGATCGGCACGTCGTCGAAGCGGACCTCAACGCCGGGATGGCTGTTGTTGTATCCGGCGATGAGCTCCGGCAGCAGCGTGCAGGATAGCGTTTCGGGCGCGGCGACACGCACCAGCCCGCGGCGGAGCTCCTTGAGATTGGTCAGGTTGTCGAGCGCCTCGTCCAGGCTCGAAAGCACCCGCCGCGCCATCGGTGCAAAGGTCTCGCCGACCGCAGACGCCGAAACTTTTCGCGTCGTGCGGTCCAGCAGGCGGACGCCGACGCGGGTCTCGAGCTCCTTGATCAGGCCTGAGAGCGCCGCCTGCGACAGGTGCATGGCCTTGGCGGCTTCCGAGAAGCTTGCTGCCTCCAGCACGGCCACATAGGCGCGCAACTGCCGCAGTGTCACATCCATCGCCATGCCGCGTCCCCCGCCCGTCGTTTCGTAATTCATAGGCCAGGCTTATCAATCAGTCAAAAAATACACATTGTTCGATAGAAGTCGCCTCTCTATCGTTGCAGCCTCGACAAGATGATGAGTCCGGCGACGTCTGCGATCGCACCAATACGGCTCGAATAAAAATGGGATGAACGCAACGGGCCGCACCGTGCCTTCAGGCGACCCCAAAAGAGGCATTCATGAAAGTCACACGCCGAACTCTGCTGGGGACCATCGCCGCCGGCTTCGCCGCAGGTCCTCGCCTTCCTGCGTTTGCCGAGGGCGATTGGCCCTCGCGGCTGGTGCGGCTGGTGTCGCCCTACGGGGCCGGCGGGGCCAACGACATCTCGTTGCGTATCCTGGCCGAACAGTTCGGACGCAGCCTGGGCCAGCAGTTCATGGTCGAGAACAAACCGGGCGCGGGCACGCGCATTGCCAACGAACTGGTCGCGCGCGCCACGCCGGACGGATACACCTTCCTCTACGCGGCCGCGCCCTATGCCACCGCCGAAGCCCTGTATGGAAAACTGAAATACGAGCGTAAGGATCTGCAGCCGGTGGCGATGACCGTCATGGCGCCGCTCTTCCTGATCGTCAACGCCAAGGCGAGCTTCAAGAAGCTGCAGGAGATGATCGCCTACGGCAAGGCGCAGCCGGATGGCCTGACGTTCGCCTCTCCGGGCGCGGGTTCTCAGCCGCATCTGGCGGCTGAGTTGCTGCTGAGAGACGCCGGCGTCAAGGGCCTCAACGTGCAGTACCGCGGTGATTCGATGGCGTATACAGAGCTGCTCGCCGGCCGCGTTGACGCCACGCTGACCGCGATCAGCACGGCGTTACCGCATATCCAGAGCGGCGATTTCCGCGTGCTGGGCGTGGCTTCCGCCGAGCGCAGCGCCATCTACCCGGCGGCTCCGACCCTGCGCGAGCAGGGCTTTCCCAACGTGGTCGCGTCCGGATGGTTTGGCTTCATGGCGCCGTCAGCCACGCCGCAGCCGATCGTCGAGCGGATGCAGCAGGAGATCAGTCGTGCGCTGGCCGATCCCGAGGTGAAGCAGAAGCTGCTGGCGCAAGGGCTCGAAGCGCACAGCCGCACCGCCGCCGAGTTCGGCCATTTCATCGACGACGAGACGCGCAAATGGGGCGAGGTGATCCGCGCGGCCGGCCTCAAGGGGGAATAGGCAAGTTATGCCATGAGGGGCGATGATCTCAGCATGACGAATGTTACGAGAATAGCTTGCGGTCACGAATCTTTCGTTCGTCGGTATAATACTCGCTCCACCACGCCTTCTCGCCGCGCTTTCGCGGCGGCTTGGCCAATTGCAGCTTCTTTCTGGCCTTCCTGGCTTCGGCTTGCGCGACACGGAAATGATAGTGATCGAAGATTCTGAGCGCTTCGATCATATAGGACACGGCGATACGCCGGTCCTTTATCAAAAGAAGATTTTCGCCATTCGATGTATCGGCCGGTGGCGAAAAATTGTAGGAGCCGAAGTAAACTCTCGCGGTGGGCTTGTCGAAATCAATTACCACGAACTTGTGGTGCATTCGATTTCCCCCGCCTCCTTTTGGTTCGGACTTGAAGGGCTCCGGCACGTTTTTCGAAAGCGCCGACGGAAAGACTGGCTCGACCTTCCCATCCGGCTTTTGAAAGTCCAGGCCTCCGACTTTCTTGTCAGAGATGCCATAGAGAAAGATACCCTTGGCCTTGGCCAGTTTCTTGACCGCCTCGCGAATAGGTCCTTCGGTCTGAAACAGAAATGCCAGGGAAAACAGCACGCTCGATTCCGCCGACTTCATGTCTTCCGCGATGCCGTCGAGCAGCGCGTTGCTGCTGATGTGCGGCGAGAAGGAAACGTCCGCGTCGATATTGTCCAGCCCGAGACTGGTCCACTCGGCTGATCCCGTGGCGCCGAAGTCCACGGCCGCGTCGTTCTCCCAGTAATTCTCGAACGCGTCACGAAAGGGCTTGATGGCGGATTCGCCGGTCAGGACAACGGCGTTGTTGGACTGAACATAGAACCCTCGCCAGGAGAAATTCGTCGAGCCGCAGATGGCTTTCTTCAGATTTGGAGAATCGACGACGATGGTTTTGTTGTGCTGAGGCGCGCCCATCTTCTGGCGCTTCACGTTGTCTTCTCCGGCCGTTTTCACCAGTCGCTTTGCGGCCTGCGACTCTCCCGATTCTGCAGGTCCGTGTTCCCCAGCATTGTCGATGATGATTTTCAGGCGAGAGCCTAGTTTCTCCAATCGGGACACCACTTCAATTTCGCTTAGATCGTATGCAACAACCCGAACCGCTGCGTCTTCATCCTCAATCGCCTGATCCAGAACCTCGAGAATTGCGTGGCGGGCTTCAAAGCCCATCCAGGGGAGCGCCTCATCCTTCTTGGGATGGGTGGGTTTGAACTTGAGACCATCCTTGGCTTTTGCGGGCAGGAGCTTGGAAATCGTCCCGTACTTGTCGACGAACGCCTGCGACAATACGAACCCGCGTGTGTAAGTGACATTGAGTTGACCCGGATAGGTTTCCCGGCGCAGTTCAATGGCCGCCTCCTGCGCCTCGCCAAAACTCAGCTCGTCCTGCTTGTTCATGAAGACCGGGGTGACCCGGTAGACGAATTCTCCCGCCAATTCGGCGTTGCGAGGAAAATGCACCCAGCGAAATTTCTGTATGGGCGACTGCATCGTGGTCAGCCGATTTGGATTGGTCTTTCCGCCAGCGCCGGGAAACGCGATCCGGTTCTTCAAGGCAAAGAACCTGTTGCCGTCCGGCTCCTTGTATTCGATTGCGAAACCGACAAAATCGATCGGCGGCTCATCGTCCTTCCAATCCATGGCGATCAGAGCCATGCCATCGCCGCGATGAACCTTGAGGGTAAAGAGCACGTCGGCGTTGCTTCCCGTGACCTGAAATTCAGACATTGGCGGCCCCCCAAGTTGAAGTTTCATGCAACTCTAGGGCGATCATGGTCCTATCCGCAATGGCGAAGTGATGGCCGGAACAGGCCGTCGTGAATTGTCACAGAACCGGCAGTGGCCATGCCCGTATCGGGTCACTATGTCGCCCAGGCCTGCCGACGTGCGGCGGCGGGCCTCAAGGGGGGAATAGCAAGCTCAGTGCGCGTACAGGCCTTCGACGATCGGCAATCGCGCGGCGCGCAATGCCGGAAACAGTCCGCCGATCAGGCCCACGATCAGCGCCAGCGCAACACCCTCGGCGATCAGCCAGGGACTGAGCTTGAAGTCGAACACCACCTGGGTGAAGTTGCCGCCAAGGGTCGACGCCGTGACGCCGTCGAAGATCAGGTAGGTGGCGGCGGCACCTAACAGGCCGCCGATGACGGCGAGCAACAGCGATTCGGCGAGCGTCCCGACAAAGGCGGGAAAGCCGCCGAAGCCGATGGCGCGCAGCGTTGCGATTTCCGTCGCGCGGGACGCGACCGACGAATACATCGTGTTGAGCGCGCCGGCGACCGCGCCCAGCGCCATCGCGATCGCCAAAGGCCAACCGAGTTTCTGAATCAGGTCGGAGGTCTGCGAGGCCTGTTCGGCGAAGTAGGCTGCTTCGGATTTGACGTCGAGCTTCAGCCGCGGATCGTTGTCGCTGTAGCTTTTGAGCTCATTCAGCGTGGCCGGCCCGGTGAGGCGCACGCGCACGGTTTGCACGATATTGTTGCGGTTGAACAGGCTCTGCACCACGTTGAGATCGGCCCAGATCTCGGATTCGAATACGCTGCCGCCGGCCTCGAACACGCCGACGACGTTCCAGCGCGTGGCGCCGAACGATACGGTAGAGCCGATGTCGAATCCTTCGAATTCCCGCAGCAAGGCCTTGCCGACCACCACCTCATTGCTGCCGCGATTGAACATGCGGCCCGCGGTGATGGTAATGCCCTTGCGCAACGCGGTGCCCTGTTCGCCGATCCCGCGCAGCGGCAGGTTGGCCTTGGTCTTTGTCGAACGCTTGATGCCGTCGACCACAAGATAGAGCTCCGGCGAGATCAGGGGCTTGCCATCGCTGCCGCGGGCGATGCCGGGACCGTCCTCGATCAGCCGCACCTGATCGCGGCTTACCGTGCTGTTGATTTCGGCCTGCGAGCCGGCCCGCAGCACGATGGCGATGTCATCGGCCCCGGATCCCGCGATGGTGCGCTGGAAGCCGTTGGCCATCGCCAGGAACGCGAGCAGCACGATCACCACCAGTGCGATCGCGATCACCGTCGAGAGCGAGAGCCAGCGCCGCTGTCCAATGCTCTTGAGGTTGATGGCGGTGACCGCCGCGACTTGAAGCCAAAGCGAACGCATGCCTATCCCCGTCCGAGCGCGGTTGCAATTTTGAGCCGCATGGCGTTGAGCGCCGGGATGATCCCCGTGATCAGCCCAAGCGCGATCATCAGCGCCACCCCTTGCAGGATTATCGTCGGCGATACCGCAAAAGCGGGCGCGACGTTGGCGAGGCTGTTACGCAGCGCGATGGCGATCAGCGCCGCAATCGCGAGGCCGGGAATTCCTCCGAGCAGCGCCAGCAACACGGATTCGCCGAGCACCATCGCCAAAATCCGCGGGCCTGAAAAGCCGAGCGTCTTCAGCACGCCGATCTCGCGGGTGCGCTCCCGGATCGAGAGCGCCATGGTATTGCCGACGATCATCAGGATGGTGACGAAGGCCGCGCCGACGACCAGCAACACGATCAGTGCGATGTTGCCGAACTGCGCCGCGAACGCCTTGCCGAACGCCTTTTCGGTGTCGGTCGAGGTTTCCGCAGTGGAATTGGCGAACATCGCATCGATCGCCTTTGCCACGCGATCGTTGTTTTCGGGCGAGGTGGTCTGGAGGATCATCCAGCCGATGGTATCCTTGCCGAAACTGCGGGTCTCGTCGAAATAGGGGTACTGGAACAACAGGAAATTGGTATCGATGTGATCGGCCTTGCCCTTGACGATGCCGGCAATGGTGAGGTCCCAGGTGTGGCCGCCGCTCTTCTGGCTGAAGATGTTGCTCTGAATGGGAATGCGATCGCCGATCTTCCAGCCCCATTTCTGCGCCAGTTTTTCGCCGACCACCGCGCTGCCGCGGTCGCGGGTGAAGGCCTGAAGCTGGTCGGGCGGAACCTCGAATTCGCTGCGGTAGACGTCGAAATAGGTGCCCGGATCGATCGCGAGCGCCATGATGAAGTTCTTCGGGTCCTGATAGTAGCCGCCGAACCAGTTGGCGAAGGTCACCTGCCGGACGCCTTCGACCGCGCGGACACGATTGAAGTAGGCGATCGGCATCGGCTGGGTGAAGTTGATCTTGTTGACGGTGATCATCCGGTCCGCGGCGGCGCGGTCCTCGCCGGCGGTGAAGGCGCGGTAAAATCCGGCGAGCACGCCGAAGATCATGAAGGCGATCAGGATCGACACGATCATCAGGCTGGCGCGCAATTTGCGGCGGAACAGGTTTTTCCGGACCAGGTCGAAGTCGTTCACGCGGCAAGCTCCCGTTCGACGAAACGGCCCTTGTCGAGATGCAGGACACGCTTGGCATAGTTTGCCGCCGCAGGGTCATGCGTCACCATCACGATGGTCTTGCCGAGTTCGCTATTGAGCAGTTGCAGGATCGAAAGAATCTCGTCGGCGGATTGCCGGTCGAGATCGCCGGTCGGCTCGTCGCAAAGCAAGAGGTTCGGATCCGAGACGATGGCGCGCGCAATCGCCACGCGCTGCTGCTGGCCGCCGGACATTTCGCGCGGACGGTGCTTGATGCGGTCGGCGAGCCCGACCACGGAAAGCGCGGTGTGAACGCGCTCGGCACGCTCCTTGCGGCTCAATTTGGTGAGCAACAGCGGCAGTTCCACGTTCTGCGCGGCGGTCAGCATCGGCATCAGATTGTAGAACTGGAAGATGAAGCCGATATTGGCGGCGCGCCAGGCGGCGAGTTCGCCCTCGGAGAGGCCGTCGATGCGCTGGTCTGCAACCGCAATCTCGCCGGTGTCGGCGCGATCGATGCCGCCGAGCAGGTTGAGCAGCGTGGTCTTGCCCGAGCCGGACGGCCCCATGACGGCAATGAAATCGCCGCGGGGAATCGCAAGGTCGAGATGATCGAAGATCGAGATCGTCTCCTTTCCCTTGGTGAAACGCTTAGCTACGCCGGCAAGGCGAACCATCGGTTGTTCGGCTGTCACGCTTGTCTCCTCTGAAGGATTACGGCTGGAGGCTAGTTCGCGGCGGTGGTCTCGGGGGCGCCCTTTGCCTTGGCGTCAGCCAGGAAGTTCACCTTCACCGCCATGTCGGGCAGGATGCGCGGGTCCTTCTTCTCGAAGCGGATGCGCACCTTCACCGTGGCCTTCTCGCGGTTCGCGGTCGGCACGATGGCGATCACCGAGGCGGGAATGGTCCAGTCCGGATAGGCGTCCAGCATCGCGTTCACCGCGCCGCCGGGGACGACCCGGCCGATGAAGGCTTCGTTGACGTCGACTTCGATTTCGATCGAATCCATGTCGACGATGGTGCAGATGCCGGTGCGCGTGTAGCCGCCGACCGACATCGGTGAAATCATCTCGCCCGGCTGCGCGCTGCGGTCGATGACGACGCCGGCGAACGGCGCCCGGATCTGGTGCTTGTCGAGCATCGCGGCGCTGCGCTTGGCGTCGATCCTGGCGGTCTCGAATTGCGACCGCGCCTGGCGCAATTGCGCACTGAGCACACCGACCCGGGCCTGCGCCTTGGTCAGGTCGGCCTCGGTCGCAAAATTCTTCTGCGACAGTGTCTGCAGACGCGACATGATCCGGGTCGCGTCCTCCAGATCGGCATTGATCGCGGCGATCGCGGCATCGGCCGTCTCGACGCGCGAACGGGCCAGCTCATAGTCCCTTTCGGCAAGCACACTATCGAGCCGCGCCACGACCTGACCCTCGGTCACCGTCATGCCTTCGTCGATGAAGACTTCGACCACCTTGCCGGTGATCTCGGCCGCAACGGTCGCCTTGCGGCGCGCCACCACATAGCCGGATGCCGCAAGACTGCCGGCCGCCTTGTTATTCGGTGCCGCCTGCTGCGGCGCCTGCGGCTGTGAGGCGGTCTGCGCTACGGTCTGCGATGCGGTCTCTCTGGGCGCGTCCTGCCTGCGGAACTCGAAAGCGGCAAAGGCGCCGAATCCGACGACGCAGGCGACGATCGCTGCCGAGATCGGCAACCAGCGGCTTCCCAATCGTTCCGCCTTGCCGGCGCTGCGATCGATGGTAAGCGATCTCAGTAATTTGCTCTTGTCGTCGGTCATTATTCATTTCCATCCGGCTGCTCGCTGCGGTTCCTGCGCGGGCGGCATCGTTCTCGCGCTGGCGGTCTCGCTCTCGGCCGGTCTACACGTCTCGCCATCGTAGGGGCGGGGCCCTCAGCTTTTGGTGAGGCGGCGACCCCAGCTCGGTTGTAAATCCCGTTCAGCTCTCGCGAGCGCCAGGCGGCGCCCATTTTTCGACGAGGCGAATAGCGGGAATTTAAAGCTTAATGGCGGCGGAAGCAATTGCTGGAACCAGCAAGAGTTGCATGTGACCAGATGCCGCCATTTTTGGTGTGCCGTGGTTCATCCAATCGCAATCGCCACTTTGCCGAAATGCGCACCGCTTTCCATATGGGCAAACGCCTGTTTCGCCTGGTCGAACGAAAAGATCTTGTCGATCACCGGCTTCATGCGACTTGCCGCGATGCCATCCGCCATCGCCTGGAGGTCCTCGACCGATCCGACGGTGACACCCTGCAGCCGCTGCTGCTGCATGACCATCAATGGCAGCCGCAGGTCGGACGGCGGCGGCCCGGCGAGCACGCCGATAAAGGCGATCGTGCCGCCGATCCTGGTCGCCCTGATCGATTCATTCAGCGTGCCGACGCCACCCACCTCGACGACCAGGTCGACGCCGTGGCCGCCCCACTCGCGGGCTTTCTTTCCCCAGTCGGGTGTCGCCCTGTAGTTCAACGTAAAGTCGGCGCCGAGCTGCTTGAGGCGTTCGATCTTCGCGTCGCTCGACGAGGTTGCGATGACGCGCGCGCCGCACATTTTGGCAAACTGAATGGCGAACAGGGATACGCCGCCGGTGCCCTGCGTCAGAACGATCTGGCCGGGTTTCACGCCGCCGAGCTTGACGATCGCGCTCCAGGCCGTGACCCCGGCGCAGGGAAGTGCTGCGGCTTCGATGTCGCTGAGGTGCTCCGGCGTTCTGACCAGCGCGTGCTTCGGAAAGATCCGATACTCGGCAAGCACGCCGTCCACCGAGCCGCCGAGGGCTCTGCGCATCTTTGCTTCGCTCGGCTCGCCGGCGATCCAGCTTTCGAAGAAACTGCCGATGACGCGGTCATGGGCTGCGAATTCCCGCACGCCCGGGCCGACCCGCTCGACCACGCCCGCGCCGTCCGAAACCGGCACCAGCGGAAATTTTTGTCGCGAGCCGTAACCGCCCTTGACGGTGATGAGATCGCGATAGTTCAGCGTTGCCGCCTTGAGGCGAACCAGCACCTCGCCCGCAGCGGGCTCCGGCATGGGCTTGTCGACAAGGGCAAGTCCATCGATACCGTTCGGCCCCTGCAGCTCGTAGCACTTCAACGGGGTTCTCCTTCGGCGCAGCCGGATAAGCGCAGTATTGCAGCAAAAGTTCCGGTTCCGGCAAGCCCGTGGATCAGAATCGCGCAGCCATCTCGGCCAGCCGCCGATGCGCGCCTTCGCGTACGGTGCGGATCGGCTCCGCCGGCCCTGTGGTCGGTCCGATCGGCACGAACCGCACATCGCTGATGCCGATGAAGCGGAGCGCCTCGCGCAGATAGGGGGTCGCCATGTCGATGCGGCCGCGGTTCATGCCGGTGATGAAATCGCTGCCGCTCGCCAGGATGACGACCGTCGGCCTGTCCTTGAACAGCGGCAGATAGCCTTGCGCCGGATCGTAGCGGAACGCCAGCCCGGGCTGCGTGATCACGTCGATCCATTGTTTCAGCTTGTAGGGAATGCCAAAATTCCACATCGGCGTCGAAATCAGCACGCGGTCGGCGAGTGCGAAGCGGAGTGCGATGCGCTCGGTGACCGCAAACGCATCGCGCTGCGAATCCGTGAATGCCCGCCCGTTGATGCGGGCGTATTTGGCCTCCAGTACATAACCCTCGAATTCCGGCAGGTGATCCCGCCACAGGTTCATCACGTCGATGTCCCAGTCCGGCCGCACGTCGCGGAAGCGGTCAATAAAGACCCGGGCGCCGGCGGAGGATTCCGAGTCCGTGCGCGGCGAGCAGCTCAGATGAAAGAGTTTTGGCATGGCCGGGCCCTGGTCATCATCCCAGCCCCCTGAGGACCGCATCGGCGTTGGTGACGACGGCCACGTTCTGCATGGCAAAATTGATGGAGGCGTTATGCCAGTCGGCGTTCATCGTCGAGCAGCAGTCTTCCGGGACGATCATGAAGTAGCCCTTGTCGGCGCCGGTGCGCGCGGTGTGTTCGACCGACATGTTGGTCCAGGCGCCGGTGTTGATGATCATGTCGCGGCCGGTTGCCTTGAGGATGGTCTCCAGTCTCGTGCCTTCCCAGGCGCTCATGCGCATTTTCTCGACGACGAAATCGCCGGCGCGCGGCTCCAGTCCCGGAACTGGAGCTGCGCCCCAGCTCCCGCGCACCATCGCGCCGCTGTCGACCAGCCCCTCGAACAGCGGCGCATTGAGCGTGACGCCGGGCGCGCCCGGCTCGACGATGAACCAGACATGGATGATGACGACGCCGCGCGCCCGCGCGGCTTCGGCGAGGCGGCGGACATTGTCGACCACCCGCTGCTGGCGCGCATGGGCAGGCGAGCCGGAATCGGCGAACGCGCCACCCTCCATGATCACGTCGTTCTGCAGATCCTGAATGATCATCGCGCAGCGCCGCGGATCGAGCTGCATGTCGCCGCCGGCAAGCTGGGGAGAGGCAGGCGCAGCGGAGGCCGTATCAGGATTGGTCGCAGGCCGGCTGCTCATATAGGGTTCGTGGCGCGGTCCGGCCTTGACCGGGATCGCATAGACCGAATGTGTGGCGGTCAGATAGAGCGTGCGAAAGTCTGGTCCGCCCCAGGAGAGATTGGCGACGAGTTCGGGAACGCGCACTTTGCCGAGCAATTCGCCGGCGGGCGAGTAGACCCAGACGCCGCCGGGCGCGGTGACCCAGACATTGCCGCGCTGGTCGCACTTCATGCCGTCGGGCACGCCGGGCTCGAGCTCGGAACGTATGCCGCTGGCGAAGACGCGGGCATTGGAAAGCGAGCCATCGGCTTCGACGTCGAAGACGCGGATCAGCGCCTGCGTGGTGTCGTTGACATACAGCAGGCGCTCGTCGGGCGAGAAGCAGAGGCCGTTGGGCTGGTCGAACAGATGGCGGTCGACGACGAGTTTTGGCGGGCCGCCACCTGATGGGACGCGGTAGACGCCCTGGAAGCCGAGCTGGCGCGGCCGTTCGACGCCGTAGACCGGCATGCGGCCATACCAGGGGTCGCTGAAATAGATCGCGCCGCTCGAATGGACGCAGACGTCGTTCGGGCTGTTGAGTTCTTGATTCTCGAAATGCGAGGCGATCACCTCGCGCCTTCCGTCGGGCCGCTCACGGATCAATGACGAGGTGGCATGCTCGCAGACGATGAGATTGAGCTCTGCGTCATAGGTCATGCCGTTGCATTTGTTCGAAGGGCGCTTGACCTCGACGACGCCGCGCTTGGCATCCCATCGCCGGCGCACATCGCCTGGCATATCCGAGAACAGCAGATAGTGATGGACCGGATGCCAGATTGGCCCTTCCGTGAATTCAAAGCCCGTGCCGACCTGGCCGACGGGCGCATAGGGGTCGATCAGGGTTTCGAATTCCGGGCGCAGCGTGACGTGCGTCATCGGTCCGTCCTTTCAGCGCTTACGCCGGGAACCAGTTGCGCTGGGGCAGGCTCTGAACCACCGGGCCCGGCACCTGGTCGTGCAGCCGGCCGACCACCATGCCGCCCTCGATCTTGGCCGGCCGGTCGTGGACCGGAAGCAGATAGCGCGAATTGCTCAGGAGTTTTTTGATCGCCGCCTTTTCCGCGCGCTTGCTGGTGCCGTGATTGCCCGTGGTGCGCGGCTCGGCGTCGTGGATCTCGTGGAAGGGGGTGACGATCTGGTCGTTGAAGTCGTAGATCACGTCGCCGCAGATGGTGGCGATGCCGTCAGCGGTATGAACGTGGATGTTCATCGAGCCTTCGGTGTGGGCGTTGGCGGCGTCGCAGTAGACGCCCGGCATCAGTTCGACCGGGCCGGTCAGTTCGAGATCGAGGAAACGCAGCGCGCTCTTGGTGTGCAGGCGGTCGATCAGATGCTTGATGTCGGGCGCCGGATATTGCGGATGCATCAGGCCGGAGACGGAATATTCCAGCTCCTTGCGGTTGAGCACGACGGTCGTGTTCATGGGAAACAAATCGTCCTTGCCGGCGTGATCGATGTGTAGATGCGTGTGACAGACGTAGCGGACGTCGCCCATGCGCACGCCGTGCCGCGCGAGCTGGTTCTCGATCATGTTCTCGTGAAACTGCAGCCCGCGCATGCCCAGCGTTTCCATGATCTGGTTGGAGCGGTAGCCGGTATCGACCACGACCGGATAGGGCCCGCCGGTGATCAGAAAGCCCAGTGTCAGGACGCGGCGGGTCCGGCCGCAATCGCGGCCGAGCACGAGAAAACTCGATTCCAGTTCGATATCGCCATAGTCCAAAATCTTGATTTCAAGCGGCATGTGTCTCTCTCCCCGAATCCTCTTATTACGTTCCCAGCCGATAAACGCGCAGGGCGGTTGTTCTCAGAATGGCGTCGCGCTGGTCCGCACGAAGGTGTGCTGTCGCGGCGAGATAGGCGTCCACCAGTTCGCGATAGCTGGTCCAAAGTTTTTCGATCGGAAAATTGGAACCGAACAGGCAGCGGTCGGCGCCGAAGATCGTCACCGTCTCGGTGAGGACGTCGAATACGTGTGCGGGATCGTTGCGGTGGATGAAGGTGCCGAGTCCGGAAAGTTTTGAGACGACATTCGGACAGGCCGCGAGCCGGGTCATGCCGGCGCGCCAGGCGGATCGGCCTTGCGGCGAAAGGTCTTCCAGCATGCCGGCGTGCTGCAGGATGAAGGTCGCGTCGGGACAGGCTTCGGCGAGGCGTGCGGCATCCGCCATCTGCGGCGCGAACACCTGCAAGTCGAAGCTGAAGCCATAGTCGGCGAGTCGCGCGATATTGCGCCGTACTAGCGGATCGGCGCAGAGGTCCGGCCGCGCCGCAAAGCGATAGAGCGGGTTTTCATGCCAGTGCAGTTGCATGCGCACGCCGCGCACCAGAGGATAGCGCGCCAGACGATCCAGGTGCGGGCGGACGTCATCGACGCCAAAATCGGCGTAGGAGACGATGGCGTGCGGCCAGCCATGGTCCTTCGCGGTCTGCTGCACCCAGGCGGTTTCATCCTCGAAACGATCGTTGGCCCAGTTGGTCTGCACATAGACCGAGCGCGTCACGCCGGAGCCTGCGAGGTCGCCGAGATATTCCTGGATCGGATAGTCGCGCCGGATCGGCTCGTAGGGGCCAAAGATGCGCGGCTGCATCGGGCCGCTCAGCCAGGGCAGGTCGGCCTGACGCCAGATATGATGATGGGCATCGACGAGTTCGGTCACGCAGCCTTCCTTTGTCCAAGCGAGAGCACGTGCGAAACGATCGCAGCAGTTGATCCGCCGTCGACCAGATCATCCACGAAACGCCGGATCGCGATCAGCGCTTCGGTCTGCGGCTGAAAGCCGGGACCGGCGGCGAGCGGCGTCAGCCAGCTCAACCGCCAGGCACGCCGCGACAATTTTGCGACGGCATCGCGCAACGCGGAGGGGTCACCGCGCTCGAGGCCATCGGAGAGGATGACGACGGCAGCACCGCGGGCGTAGCTGCCGAACCGCGGCACCGCCAGGAACGCCTGCAGCGCATCGCCGATGCGGGTGCCGCCGTCCCAATCGCTGACCAGATGGGCGGCAGCGAATAGCGCCTGCTCGCGGCGCTTGAGACGCAGCGCGCGCGTGACGCGGGTGAGCCTTGTGCCGAACGTGAATACCTCGACATTGGGAGCTGCGTGCGACAGCGCATGCGCGAGCTTCATGTTGTCGTCGGTGCGGCCCTTCATTGAACCGGAGACGTCGATCAGCAGCAGAACCTTGCGCGGCCGGGCACGACGCTTCAGGCGTCCGAGCCGCAGCACCTCACCGTCGTTGCGCACGCTCTCGCGCAAGGTGCGGCGCAGATCGGCAAACGGGCCGCGACGGGCGCGCATGCGGCGATGGCCTCGGCGTCGCGGCAGCCGGGCAGGAGCCTCGCGCGACAGTTTTCGCAAGGCGTCGCCGGTCGCGCCTGGCGCGAAGCGGCGTTCGACCAGCGCCTCGGCGCGGGCCGCGACAAGTCCGGACTCGTTGGCTTCGTCGGCCAGCAATGTTTGGTCCTCGCCGCGTCCTTCTTCCTGCAGGCGAACCACTTCCTCATCTTCCGCGCCGGCATGACCGATCGCTTCGCTGCCGAGGAAATGGATGTCGAACAGCCGGTCGTAGGTCGCGCGCCGCTCGGGCGGCGGGGCGAGCGTCGCCAACCCGGCCTGCCGAATGGCTTCGAGGCTGCGCGGACCCAGCAACTCGATCGCAGCCAGGAACGCCGTCGTCTGTTCCGGCGCCACGGCAAAGCCGTTGGCGCGCAGCAGCGCGGCAAAGGACACGAAGACGCGGGCCGCGTGCGGTAGCTGAAATTGGTCGCTCACGCGGCAGCCTCCGCAATGAGGGCGTCGAGCCGGCCGGAGATGAAGGTGAGGTCCTCCTCGTCCTTCAGCGCGACGCCGATCGAGCGCTTGAAGGCATCCGGCCAGCGCGCGCCGCGCTCGTGCAGCAGCGTGGCCGCTTCGGCCCAGTCCACCGCTTCGGCAATACCCGGCACCTTGCTGAGCGGTTCGCGCCGAAGCCGGCCGACCGCGGCCACGACGGCGCGCGCCGTCGACTCGGCAACGCTCGACGCCCGCATCATCACGATGCGCGCCTCGCGTTCGGCTGTGGGATAATCGATCCAGTGATAGACGCAGCGGCGGCGCAGCGCCTCGTGCAGGTCGCGGGTGCGGTTCGAGGTCAGCACGACGACGGGGCGCTCCGCCGCGCGCACTGTGCCACGTTCGGGAATGGAGATCTGGAAGTCGGAGAGGAATTCGAGCAGAAACGCCTCGAATTCCTGGTCGGCGCGGTCGATTTCGTCGATCAGCAGCACGGTGGAGTCAGGCGCACGCAGGGATGCGAGCATCGGCCGCTCAATCAGAAAAGTCTCGCCGTAGATGTCGATCGTTTCCTCGCCGGCCTGGCGGATGGCGAGCATCTGGCGCGGATAGTTCCACTCGTAGAGCGCGGCCGATGCGTCGATGCCCTCATAGCATTGCAGCCGGATCAGGCGGCGGCCGAGCACGGCCGCGATGGCTTTTGCCGCTTCGGTCTTGCCGACACCCGGCGAGCCTTCCAGCAGCAGCGGCTTGCCGAGCGCAAGCGACAGATAGGCCGCCGTCGCGAGGCCTTCGTCGGCAAGGTAGTACGCCGTCCGCAACGCCCGTTCGAGCGCCTCGGGGCTATCGATGCCGACGATGTTGCCGCGGACCGTCATGTTGTGCCTCAGCGCCGCGCCTGCGGCCGCGCGCCGCCTTGCGCCTTGATCGCCCGCAAGACTTTTTCCGGCGTGATCGGCAATTCATCCATCCGCACACCGACGGCATTGAAGATGGCGTTGGCGACCGCAGGGAGTACCGGATTGGCGCACATCTCGCCGGGGCCCTTGGCGCCGAACGGCCCATCGGCCGCGGGGCGTTCCAGCACCGCGATATCGTGCGGGCAGATGTCTCCGGGACCGGGCATCAGATACTCGACGAAGTCGCGCGGGCCATGCGCGGGGTCGGGATAATAGGGCTCGGGCGTTTCAAACAGCGCGTGGCTGATCCCCATCCACGCGCCGCCGACCAGTTGCTGCTCCACCAGCCGCGGATTGAGCGCGCGGCCCAGTTCATACGCGCTGTCCATGCGCACCATCGCAACCTCGCCGGTCTCATCATCGACCTCGACCTCGGCGACGAGGCAGGCGTGCGCGTAGCAGGTGGCGGGGGACATTTCACCGGTCTCGGGATTGACCTCGGACAGCGGCACCAGAAAGATGCCGCGTCCGGATATCGTCTTGCCCTGCTTGAACTGCGCGGCGATCGCGACATCCTTGGTGGAGATCGAGCGGTGCGGCGCGCCCTTGACGTGGATGTTGCCGCGCCCGTCGGTATCGAGGTCGGCGGCGTTGACTTCCAGTTCCTCGGCGGCGGCCTCCATCATGACGCCACGCGCCTCCTTGGCCGCCGCCATGACAGCATTGCCGACGCGATGCGTGCCGCGCGAGGCGAACGAGCCCATGCAGTGCGGGCCTGTGTCTGAGTCTGCGGTGTCGACATAGACGTCTTCCACGGGAACGCCGAGCGTCTCGGCGCAGATCTGCCGCGTCACCGATTTCATGCCCTGGCCGAGATCGATCGACGACAGCGACACCGTGAACTTGCCGCTGGGGTTGGAATGAACCAGCGCCTGGCTGGGATCACCGCCGAGGTTCATGCCGATGGGATAGTTGACCGACGCGATGCCGCGTCCGCGATGTTTTGCCATGGTCAGCGCCTCCTGGTGCCGAAGACGGACGAAAATCGGGTGGCGCCATGCGACGGCGACGGAGCTTGCGGCCTCGGAGGAGGGGGCGTCGGTGGTGCGGGCGGCGGTGGCTGGACCGTTGCAGCGGGCGCGCGATCGTAGGTGGTCCGCTGCTGCGAGACGGCTGCGCGTTGCGGAACCGGCTCGCGCGGCGTCGGCGATATCGCCGCCCGGCTGCCGCCGCCATCCGTGCGCGACGACATCCGCTTGACCTCTTCGCGAAGCGGCCATTTGGCTTTTTCGGCGGCGACCTGAACGCATTCGATCAATGCAGTGTTTTTCGCCTCGCGCCGATGCGCCTTCATGTCGCCGTCGCGATAGGCGTTGAGGATGCGAAACTCCATCGGGTCGATGCCGACAAGATGGGCGAGCTTGTCCATCTGGCATTCGAGTGCAAAGTCCATCGCCGTGACGCCGAAGCCGCGCATCGCGGTGGCCGGCGTGCGGTTGGTGAATACGCAATAGACGTCGCCATGGACGTTCGGGATCGTATAGGGGCCGGGCAGGTGAGCCACGCATTTGACCACGGCGTAGCTTGAAAGCCGGGTATAGGCGCCGCTGTCGAAATAGGCGCGGATCTTGCGCGCGACGATGCGGCCGTCGCGCATCACGCCGTCCTTGATGTAGATGCGCTCGGCGCCGCGCGGCGAGCCGAACTGCATCTCCTCTTCGCGGCCGAGCTGATAGCGCACCGGCCGCCCGGTCAGCATCGCGCCGAGAATGGCGAGCGGCTCGGTAAGCGTGTCCACCTTGCCGCCAAACCCACCGCCGACGGTCCCGCCGATGAAGTGGAAGGTATTGGAGGGTACGTCGAGGATTTTTGCGCAGGTGTCGAGCGAGAAGAACAAGGCCTGCGTCGAGGTGTAGACGACATAGCGGCCGTTGGTGTCGGGGGCTGCGATCGAACCGTTGGTTTCGGTCGGCGCATGCTCGATCGGCGACATCTGGTAGCGCTGTTCGAGGACATGGTCCGCCTCGGCGAAACCGCGCTCGACATCGCCGAAGCGCAGTTTCTGATGATCGTAGACGTCGTGATAGACGAACGTGTTCTTAGGGTAGGTTTCGTTGACGACGGGCGCGCCCGGCTTCAACGCCTCCTCGACGTCGAACACGGCAGGCAATGGCTCGTAATCGACGCGCACTTTCGCCAGCGCCTCATAGGCCTCCCGCGGACTGTCGGCGACGACGGCGACGATCGGCTCGCCCTTGTAGCGGACCTTGTCGACCGCCAGCGACGGCTCGTCATCCTTGCCGAAGTTGATGAGACTGAGCAACGTGTTGAGATTGATCGGCACGTCGGCCCCGCGAATGATGCGCCGTACGCCGGGCGCGCGTTCCGCTTCCATCGTATCGATGCGGCGCAGGCGGGCATGGGCGTGCGGGCTGCGCAACACTTTAAGATGGAGCATGCCCTGCAGCTTGTGGTCGTCGAAATAGGTCGAGGTGCCCGTGACATGGCCGAGCATGTCCTGGCGCTGCGTGCCTTTTCCGATCTCTTTCAAATTATCGTCGCGCTCGTCGGCGAAGATGTCCTTGCGCAGTTCCAGCATGATTGTTCCCTTCAGGCGCGGGCGCGTCCGCTCGTGGCGGCGGCGAGGACGGCGTTGATGATCGGCTCGTAGCCGGTGCAGCGGCAGATATTGCCCGAGATTGCTTCGACGACCTCGGCGCGGGTCGGCGAGGGGTTGCGATCGAGCAGCGCCTTGGCTGCCATCAGCATGCCCGGCGTGCAGTAGCCGCACTGCGCCGCGAATTGCTCCATGAAGGCGCGCTGCAGCGGATGCAGATTGGGCCCGTCCTTCAGCCCGTCGAGCGTCTCGACGGCGCGGCCGTTCACGGTTTCCGCCAGCGTCAGGCAGGAGAGATGCAGTTCGCCGTCGATCAGCACGCTGCAGGCGCCGCAGCCGCCCTGGCCGCAGCCGAATTTCGGCGTCATGTCGCCGATCAATTCGCGGAGCGCGACCAGGAGATTGACGCCGCCGTCCACGAACAGGGCGACGTCGCGGCCGTTGTGACGAAACTGGAGCGGGGTCTTGGTCATGAATGCTTACTCCAGACCGGACAGCAGGCGGCGCAGATGGACGCCGACGATCTCGCGACGATACCAGGCGCTGCCAAGGGCGTTGTCGGCGGGCGATACGCCCTCCGTTGCGGCCGCGGCGGCAGCGCTGATGGCCGCGTCGTCAAGCGAGCGTCCCTCCAGCGCGCGCTCGGCGGCCCTTGCGCGAATTTGCGTCGCGGCCATCGAGCCGAGGGCGATGCGGGCTCCCGATATACGGCCGCCGCTCGCCGGCAGATGCGCCGCCAGCGTGATCACAGAACCGCCTTTCGGCTTGATGCGGGCGATCTTGCGATAGCGGAAGGCGTCGGCGCTTGCGGGTCGCTGACAGGAGACGGCCAGCACCAGCGCGCCGCTCTGGCGTTCGCGGGATTGCAGGAATTCTTCGATTCCCATGTCGCGGGCGCCAAGGCCACCCTGGACGGAGACGGTTGCGTCGAGCGCCAGCAGCGCGACGGTGAAATCGCCGTAGGGGCTCGGCGCGAACAAATTGCCGCCCACCGTGCCCATATTGCGGACCGCCGGTCCGCCGATCGAACGGGCCGGCGCGTGCAGGAAGGCGAGATCGCGCTCGGCCAGAATTCTTGCGAAGGTGACGCTGGCCCCGAGCGTGATCCGCGAACTCGCGACATCGATGCGGGAGAGCGCCTGATCGGTCGCACGCACGACGGTCGAGATCGAAACGTCGCCTTCGTTGAGGGCGCGCATGACCAGCGTGCCGCCGCCGAGGTAGCGCGCGCTGCGGTCGGACGACAATGCCGATGCCGCCTCGCCAAAACTTGCGAACGTCTTCACCGTCACGGGCATGGCTTCGCCTCCGCTTTCATGCGGCCTCCTTCAGGTGCCGGCGAATGGCATCGAAGCCGGCTTGATAGATCTGCTCCGCGACCATCTGCGTCAGCCGCTCGGCATCCGCGGGCCGTGTGGTGAAGCGGGATTCCCAATGCCAGAAGGTGCGATCGCCGTCGGTGACCGGCAGCAGGCGGACGTGGGCGACATAGTTGAACATCGGGATCGGCGTATCGAGCAGGCAATAGCTGAAGGTCTGTTCGAGGTCCGATAGCGCCAGCAGTTGCTCGCGCAGCTCCGAGCCGTCCTGCAGCCTGAAGCGGCGGACGCAGCCGATCTTGTCCGAGGCCTGCGCGCGTTCGATCGTGCTGGTCGCCACCGCCGGGTGCCAGCGGTCGTGGCCGTTGAAATCACGCAGCACGTTCCAGACCGCACCGGTCGGCGCGTCGAGGATCGTGCTTTTGACGATATGCGGCACGCTAGCCTCCGAACGCACGCTTGAGCGCGTCGAACCCGCCCTGAAACACGCCGGTTCCGATATTGCTGACGAGTTCGTTCTCCCGCTCCGGCGCACAGTCGAACTCGGCGGTCCATTCGAGAAATGTCTGGTCGCCGTCGGTCACCGGCGTAAGCCGGAGCGTCGCGACGTAGTTCTCCACCCCCATCGGCGACTCCAGGATGGAGTAGGTGCAGAACATGTCGTAGTCGGAGAGCCCGAGCAGCTTTTCGCGAATGCGGTCGCCGTTGCGCAGGCGAAAATCCCGCACGCATCCGATCTTGTCGGCGGGTTCGCCGCCCTCGATGCGGCTCTCCGCGATGGCGGGATGCCAGTTGGGCAGGCCGTTGAAGTCGCGCACGCGCGCCCAGACGCGGTCGTTGCGGGCGTTGACGACGGTGGAGACGTAGACCCGGGCCATGGCGTGCTCTTAACCTTTCTTGCGCGGTCCGCGTTCGGGGGCCGGCGCGCCGGTGGCGTCGGGGGCAGGCGGTGTGTCGGGCTTGCCTGGACCGCCCTTGCGCGTGGCTTCCTTGATGCCCTGCATGTCGCGCGCCTCGCGAATCAGGCCGGGCATCTTGGCAAGGCTCCCGCCCTCGACGCCGATGTCGGCGAGGATCGAGTCGATCAGAGGCGCCTGCACGCGGTAACGCAGCGCCGAGTCGATCACCTCGTCGGTGGCGCTGCGGCCGCCATTGCCGCCGCCACCGCCGTTGAGCCCGTCGACCTGAAGGATGCGGATGCCCTCGATCTTCTCCATCGGCTTGACGCTCTCGCGCACGATGCCTTCGATGCGATCGAGCAGCTTGCGGCGGAACAGCGAATAGCGCGCCTGATCGGTGAGCACGTTTTCGGCTTCGTTGAGCAGCCGCTGCGCCTCGGCCTCGACGGCGGCGCGAACGCGCTCGGCGTCGGCTGCGATCTTCGTCTCCTCGGCCCGCTTCTCCGCCAGCAGCACCTCGATGGTCTTCTGGCGCTTGGCGATCTCGCTGTCGCGGGCGGTGACGACGCGCTCGGCCGCCTCGGTCGCCCCCGCGCGCGCATCCTCGGCCGCTACCTTGGCGGCCGATTCCTCGAGGGACTTCTGATAGAGGGCGATGGCCTTTTCCATCAGTGCCGTTTCGACTTCCTTCTCGCGATTGACCTCCAGCTTGCGCAGATCGCGCTCGCGGCCGATCCGGGCTTCGTCGAGGCCGCGGTCGGAGGCGATGCGGGCCCGTTCGACTTCTTCGCGGGAAGCGATCTCGGCTTCCTGCAGCGCCTGGACGCGGGCGACTTCGAGCTGTTCGATCGCACGCCGGCGGGTGAGCCGCGCGGCCTCGAGCGCCTGTTCGCGGGAGACATCTGACGTCTCGACTTCCTTGCGCGCGATGATTTCCGCCTGCTTGACCTGCCGATCGGCATCGATCCGTTCGGAGCGCTTGGCGGCGAGCGCGATCACGCGCTCCTCGTCGGCGATCTCGACCGCCTTCTTCTGGTCGATATTGAGCACCTCGCGGGTCTTGGACGAGGCGATACGCTCGGCCTCCAACGCCAGTTCGACCTCGACACGCCGCCGCTCGATCGCATCGCGGCGCTTGAGTTCGGCGGCCTCGATCGATTCGGTGCGGTCGATCTCGAGCCCCCTGGTTTCCTTCTCGGCCCGGATACGCTGGGCGGCGATCACCTTCTCCTGGGCAATGCGCGCGGCCTCGATCGCTTCGCGCGAGGCGATGTCGGCCTCCTCGATGGCGCGGTTGCGCGCGATTTCGAGCGAACGAACGCGCTCTTCCTGGGCGATGCGGGAGGATTCGGTCGCCTCGCGCGCGGTGATCCCTGCGACTTCGAGCGCCTGGTTACGATCGATTTCCAACTTGCGCGTGGAGTGCTCGGCGCCGATGCGCTCGGCCGCCAGCATCCGCTCTCGCGCGATCCGTGCGGCTTCCACCGCCTTCTGCGCCTCGATCTCCGCTTCCTGAATGGTGCGAACCTGCGCAATCTCCAGCGACCGGGTGCGTTCGTCGGAGGCGATGCGTTCGAGGTTGACGATCGTGGTCTGGGCGATGCGGGCTTTTTCGGTCGCCTCGCGCGCCGCTATTTCGGCCTCCTCGACTGCGCGGGTGCGCTCGATCTCGCGCCTGCGGGTTTCCTCCTCGTTGGCGATCCGCGCATCGGTAACGGCGCGATCCTGTTGAATGCGCGCCTTCTCGACCGCCTCGCGGGCCGTGATCTCGGCTTCCTCGATCGTCCGCGTGCGCTCGATGTCGCGCTGCCGCACTTCGCGCTCCGAGGCGATGCGGGCGGTATCGACCGCGCGCTGATTGGCGATCTTGGCTTTTTCGATTTCCTCGCGCGCCAGCAGTTCCTTTTCTTCGACCGCGCGCGTGCGTTCGATCTCGCGGTGCCTGGTTTCGCGTTCGGAGGAGATGCGGGCTTCGGCGATCGCCTGTTCGTTGGCGATGCGGGCCTTCTCGATGGTTTCGCGGGCGGAAATTTGCGCCTGCTCGGCCTCGGTCTCGCGCAACGCGCGTTCGCGCGCCACCTCGGTGCGCTGCAGCGCCCGGCGCATTTCGATGTCGCGCTCCTGTTCGAGGCGGGCGGTCTCGCTCTCGCGCTCGATCTCCAGCGCCTGGCGCTCGGCATCGAGGTTGCGGGTGCGGATCTTGATCATCGAATCCTGTTCGATGTCGTTGCGCAGCTTGCGCTTGGCCTCGATGTCCTCCATCAGGCGGGTCAGGCCCTCGGCGTCGAACCGGTTCGACGGATTGAAGTATTCCAGGTCAGTCTGGTCGAGATCGGTAATGGCGACCGACTCCAGTTCAAGCCCGTTCTGGGCGAGCGCCTCGGCGGCGGCGGCCTTGAGCCGCGTGACGTATTCGCCGCGCTGCTCGTGCATCTGTTCCATGGTCATTTCGGCAGCGACCGACCGGATGGCGGAGACGAACTTGCCGGAGAGCAGGGCGTGCAACTGCTCGGGTTCGAGCGTGCGCCGTCCGAGCGTGGCGGCGGCGATGGCGACCGCCTCGCGGGTCGGCTGCACGCGCACATAAAAATCGGCCTCGATGTCGATGCGCATGCGGTCGCGGGTAATCACGGCGTCATGCTTGGCCCGCACGATCCCCATCGGCAGCACGTTCATGTTGACGGGCGTAAAGTCGTGAATGAACGGCAGCACGAAGGCGCCGCCATTGATCACGACGCGTTCGCCGAGCAGGCCGGTTCGCACAAAGGACACTTCCTTCGACGAACGGTGGTAAAGCCAGTTCACGATGTAGACGACGATGGCGATCACGACGATCGCGACAATCAGCCAGAGAATCAATTCGCCAACCAGAGTCCCCGACATCTTTTCCTCCCTTTGCTCCCGGCGTTATCGCGCGCCGATCGCCTTGAATTTACGAACCTGTTCCGTCAGCGCCCGCTCCACCGGCAGGCGCTCCATCGAGGAGGCGCCGTAGAAGCCGTGGCACTTGCGCGTGTGCTTCATGATGAAGTCGGCATCGTCAGGCTCGGCGATGGGGCCGCCATGGGCCAGCACCAATATGTCCGGATTGACGCTGAGTGCCGCTGCCGCCCAGGTGTCGATCCGTTCCGGGCAGTCTTCGAGCCTTGGTGCGGTATGCGCGCCGACCGCGCCGCCGGTGGTCAGGCCGAGATGGCAGACGACGATGTCCGCGCCCGCGATGGCCATCGCGGCGGCCTCGCTTTCGCTGAACACGTATGGCGTCGTCAGCATGTCCTTGTCACGCGCCTTGGCGATCATGTCGATCTCCAGCGCGTAGGACATTCCGGTCTCTTCGAGATTGGCGCGGAAGATTCCGTCGATCAGCCCGACGGTCGGAAAGTTCTGTACGCCGGCAAAGCCGAGCGCCTTCAACTGGTCCAGGAAGAGGTCCATGTCGCGGAACGGGTCGGTGCCGTTGACGCCGGCCAGCACCGGCGTTCTGGTCACCACCGGGAGCACTTCGCCGGCCATTTCCACGACGATGGCGTTGGCGTCGCCATACGGCATCATTCCGGCAAGGGAGCCGCGCCCGGCCATGCGGTAGCGGCCGGAATTATAGATGACGATCAGGTCGACGCCGCCGGCCTCTTCGCATTTGGCTGATAATCCTGTGCCGGCGCCGCCGCCGACGATCGGCTCGCCCCTGGCGGCCATGGTGCGAAACTTCTTCAGGATGGCTGAACGTTCGAACTTCGCCATGGTCACCTCGCGACTTTCCGACGGGTCCCCGGGCGTCCGACCAGAGGACGGAGCGCGTTGACGATGGCGGATGCAAATTCGGGTTCGTTGATGTGGCGCTTGACGCGGATGAGCTGGCGATTGCTGGTCTGGCGCACGCTGTGTTCAAGCGCGGTAAACAGCGCCGCGTCCGCTTCCGGATTCCAGAACGGCCGGCCCGGCGCATCGAGCGCGGAAACCCCTCCTTCCGGCAGGAAGAAGCGCACCGGCCCGTCCATCCGGTTGAGCCTCTCGCCGATCCAGCGCCCGATGCGGTCGTTCTCCTCCGGTGTGGTGCGCATCAGGGTCACCTGCGGATTGTGAACGTGGAATTTGCGCTGGCGATAGCGCTCAGGGATGGTGTCGGGTGCGCCGAAATTGACCATGTCGAGGGCGCCGGTAGAGCCGATGAAGGGCAGGCGGCTGCGGATGATCGCGCCAAAGCGATCGTCGGTGGCGGGAAACACGCCACCCATCAGGAGATCGCACACTTCCGTCGTCGTGAGATCGATGACGGCGGCGAGCATTCCGGAATCGACCAGCTTTTCCATCGAACGGCCGCCGACGCCGGTGGCGTGGAAGACGAGGCATTCGAAATCGTTGCGCAGGTCGGCGGCGATCTTCTGCACGGCCGGCGTCGTCACGCCGAACATGGTGATCCCGATGGCCGGCAGATCGGCCGGCGCGTTGCGTTCGGTTTTGGCCTGATTGTCCAAGCGCGCCTTCACCATGCCGGCGATGGCGTTGGCGCCGTTGGCGAGCACGGCGCGCGAGATCGAGTTGAGGCCCTGCACGTCGGTGACCGAATACATCATGGTGATATCGGCAGGACCCACATAGGGGCCGACATCTCCCGAAGCGACCGAGGAGATGATGAGCTTTGGCACGCCGATGGGGAGGCTGCGCATGCCCAGTGCGACCAGCGAGGCGCCGCCGGAACCGCCCGCCGAGATGATACCCGCGACATTGCCCTGGCGGCGCAGCCAGTTGGCGAAGGCGTCCGCCATCGCTGTCACCGACGCGCCGCGGTCGGACCCGAACACGCTTGATCCGCCGCGCCCGTGGTTCAACGCGATTTCCTGGGCGGAGACGTCGCAGGTGGAGAGCTTGCCGCTGGTTGACACGTCGACCAGGCGCGTCCGCAAGCCCTGTCCGGCGATCACGTCGCGAATGAAGCGCAGTTCCTCGCCCTTGGTATCGAGTGTCCCGGCGACGAGGACGACGGGTGGACCGGACGGGCTTTGTACAGCCGCGCCGGCCCGGCGCTTTTGCCGGGCAGTGTCTTCGATCCGCGTAACGCCCGTCGAAAGCGTACGCGCTGCGGCCTCGATGCGGGCAATGGGGACCGGCTGCGACCAGCGCGTCGGCAGCGTGGGATTGGAGATGTAGATCCGGATTGGTGCTGCACTCGCAGCGCGCGGCGGCACGGAACGCGCCTTGGCTTCGGCACTTGCATCGGCGGCTTCGAGATCCGTTTCCGGCTCGGCATGGACGCCAACGACTCCAACACCAAGCAGGCGCTGTTGCAGTTCCCGGTCAGCCGCGAGGCGCGCGGAGTCGATGATGCGATTGACGCGGCCGTTGACCATGATCGCGACATTTTTCGAAATCGCGGTGGCGACGCCGATGTTCTGCTCGATCACGAGCACCGACATGTCGCCGTCTTCGCCGAGGCGCACCAGCATTTCCTCGACCTGGGCGACGATGACAGGCGCCAGGCCCTCGGTCGGCTCGTCCATGATGAGCAGATGCGGGTTGGTGAGAAGGGCGCGAGAGATCGCCAGCATCTGCTGCTCGCCGCCCGAGAGCTGGCCGCCGCCATGGTCCTTGCGCTCGGCAAGGCGGGGAAATGTCTCGTAGATGCGATCGATGGTCCAGGCGCCGCGCCGCATTCCGGCGGCGAGGCTCAAATGCTCGGCGACGCTGAGCGAGCGCCACAGGCGTCTGCCTTGCGGAACATAGCCGACGCCTGCCTGCGCGATCCGCGCCGGGCTGAGGCGGGTGATGTCTTCGCCGCGAACGCGAACCGAACCGCCGCTCGCCCGCAGCAGGCCCATGATGGTCTTGCACAGCGTGGTCTTGCCCATGCCGTTGCGGCCGACCACCGAGAACACGCCGGAGTCCAAAGTCAGGTCGACGCCCTGCAATGCATGGGAATGGCCGTAGTAGACGTCGAGGCCCCTGACTTCGAGGGCAGGCGCGGCGCGGCGGACCTCACTCATGACCGGCCCCCAGATAGAGTTCCTGGACCTCGGGGTCGGCTTCGATCTCGTGCGGCAGGCCTTCCTTGAAGATACGGCCGTTGTGCATCATCGTGACGCTCTCGACGACGCGCAGCGCGACATCCATGTCGTGCTCGATGATGATGTAGCCGATATGGGCGGGCAGCGACGTCAGGATCTCGATCAGTTCGCGCCGCTCGGTGGGGGATAGCCCTGCTGCCGGCTCGTCGAACAGGATGAAGCGCGGGGCGCCGGCAAGCGCGAGCGCGATTTCGAGCTGTCGCTGCTGACCATGCGCGAGTTCCGCGACCAACTGTTCCCGGACCGGCGTCAGATGCACCGCCTGGATCAATGCTTCAGCCGCATGCATAAGGGCGTCGTTCGCACCCGGGCGCAGCGGAGAAAACCGTCCGCGGGATACGCCGCGGCAGGCGAGGTAGACGTTGTCCCGCACGGTGAGGCCGGGAAACAGCGCCGAAATCTGGTAGGTGCGGCGCAAGCCGCGCCGGATCCGTTCATAGGGCGGGAAGTGGGTGATGTCCTCGCCGAAGAAGCGGATGGTGCCGGATGACGGCGGAAAGTCGCCGGTCACGCAATTGAACAGCGTGGTCTTGCCGGCCCCGTTGGAGCCGAGCACGGCGCGGCGCTCGCCCGGGCGAACCGTGATGGTGACGTCGGTCAGCGCCGCCAGCGCGCCGAACAGCCGCGTTACGCCGCGCAGCTCCAGCGCGGCGCCGGAACCGACCGCTGAAAAGCGTGGCGCGGCGCTATCCATGGCCATGGCCTCCGCTCGGGCGAGTATGGGTATCTGCCGCGCGGCGGCGCCATCGCTCCCAGAGCCCGATCACGCCATCCGACGACCAGAACACGATGGCGAGGAAGCCGAGGCCGATCAGCAGCCGGAAGCGATTGCCGTCGAGCCCGAACTTGACCAGGAGATCGAGCGCGAAGGTGCGCAGGATGACGAAGATGAAGGCGCCGATGAAGGGGCCAATGGGGCGCGTGATGCCGCCGACCACGGCGATGATCAGGATATCGATGCAGGCGCCGACACTGACGGAGCCGGGCGAGATCTGGCGGTAGTTCCAGACCTGCAGCACGCCGCCGAGCGCGGCGATAAAGGATGCAAACGCATAGGCTGCCACGCGGTGCGCGTTGACATTGAAGCCGAGCGCCGCCATGCGGCGGGGATTGTCCCGCACGCCCTGCAGCGCGAGGCCGAACGGCGCGCGCGAGACATATTGAACCGCGAAATAGCAAAACGCGGCGACGCCCAGCGTGACGTAATAGTAGGGGACGTCGGAGCGCCAGTCGACGCCCCAGAATTTCGGCGTGGCGATGGTGTTGATGCCGGTGTGGCCGCCGAAGATCGCCCAGTTCTGATTGGTAAAATAGTAGAAGGCCGCACCGATCGCGAGCGTGATCATGATGGTGTAGATGCCCTCGGTGCGCACCGCGAGTGTGCCGCCGAGCGTGCCGAAGATGGTCGCGAGCACCAGCGCCATCGGCGTGGCGAGCCACCACGGCCAGCCGAGGCTGATATTGGTGTTGGCGCTCATGCCGAACACCGCGACCATGTAGGCGGCAAAGCCGGCGACGGTGAGCTGCATCAGGCTGACCATGCCGCCATAACCCGCCAGGAACATCAGGCTGAGGGCGATGGTCCCCAGGATCAGCGTCGTGGCGAAGATCTCGATCAGGAAGAAGCCGCTGGCGATGAACGGCATGATCAGGAGGATCGCCGCCACCACCCAGACGGCAGGCTGGTTGAATTCCGGCCACGCCAGCAAATTCGCGCGCGCTCCTGCCGGCGGACTGGTCTCTCGATGCGCGCCCTGGACCAACGACATGTCAGCGCCTCGCCAGCAGGCCCTGCGGCCGCAGCGCCAGCACCAACACCATGATGAGGAAGGTCACGACGATCGCGTAGGTCGGGATGTAAACGGAGCCGAGCTGCTCGGCGAGGCCGATGATGACGGCGCCCAGCGCCGCGCCCGGGATCGATCCCATGCCGCCGACGATGACGACGACGAGGGAAGCCAGCAGGAAGCGGGTATCCTCGCCGGGCGAAATCGACTGAAAGGTTCCGCCGACGACGCCCGCAATGCCGGCAAGGCCAGCGCCAAGCGCGAACACGACAACGAAGACGAGCTGGATCGGCACGCCGGTCGCCGCCAACATATCGCGGTCATCGACGCCGGCGCGCACCATCATCCCGACGCGGGTTCGATTGAGCGCAAGCCACATCGCGATGCCGATCACCACTGCAGCGACGAAGATCACGAGCCGCACCATCGGGTAGCGCAGATAGACCGCCTCGCCCGACGATTTGAGCGCGGTGACCAGCGGCAATTCGATCGGGCCGACCAGCCAGTTCGGGGTCTGGATCTGATAGAAATCGCCGCCGAATACCCACAGCATCAGGTCCGCAAACACGATCGAGAGCCCGATCGTGACCATGGTCTGGCGCAGATCCTGCCCCTCCATGCGGCGGAAGACGACGATTTGCAGGACTACCCCGACCAGCGCCACACCGATAAACGCGACGATGAAACCGAGCACCCAGGAGCCGGTCCAGACGCTGATGGCGTAGCCGATATAGCCGCCGAAAAGGTAGAGCGAGCCATGCGCCAGATTGACGTTGCGCATCAGGCCGAAAATCAGGGTGAACCCGCTTGCCACCAGGAAGTAGAGGCTGCCGAGCGTGATGCCGTTGAAGACAGCGTTGAGAAAGACCCGCTTCCTGCCTATTGCCTCTTCGAGGCCGGGCGGCCACACGGCAAGGATCAGCCACAGCATCACCGCGACCGCGATCAGCAGGATCAGCGCCCATGCCGGATGGCGTTCGATGAATCGTGTCACGGTAGCAGCCCGGCCATCGCCATACCGTCCTCCCAGACGCCGCGGCCGTTTCGGCTCGCGTTTTGGGGCATCCTAACGGCGCCGCAATCCCTGCACTTGATTGTCAGTATCTTTTCGCGCCTGATACACTCAGGGGCGCAAGACTTTGGCGGCGCGGCGGTATTCCGTCGGCGCCATCCCGACATTGGCGGCGAAGAAGCGCGTGAAACCGCTCTGGGAGGAGAAGCCGAGATCGAAGCCGATATCGGCGATCGGCACTTCGGTCGCGACCAGGGCGTCCAGCGCCTGTTCCATGATGAGTGTATTGAGATAGAGGTTCGGGGTGACGCCGGTCTGGGTGCGGAACAGCCGGTAGAAGTGCGGGCGCGACAGCCCGGAGGCCCGCGCGATCGAATCCAGTTCGATCTCGGCGCCCGGACTTTCGGACATCAGCTTGATGGACTTGCGGACGCGGAAGTCGGTGACGGCGGCCGTGGTGCGCGCCTCCTGCACTGGCTGGGATATCTGCCAGCTCTCGTCATAGCAACTGTCGATCAATTGCCTGAGTTCGCAATCAAGACTGCTTAACGAAGGCGCGCCGCAAACCAGCGCCGCGGATCGGCGAATATGCCTGTCGAGCGTGGCCGTGCGCTTGAAACAGGTGCGGCCGAACCGCAGGCTGTGGGCGCGGGCCGCATCCGGGGCGAACCATTCGGCGTTGACGTAGAGCACGAAGAAGATCGCGCCGTTCTCTAAGTCGGTGGGGACAAAATTGTGTGGTTCCCAAGGGTTGACGGCAACAATGGAGTCTTCTGCGAGGAACCAACGCTCGTCGCAGACGTCAATGCGGGCGGGTGTTCCGCCGACATGAAAAATCAGATGCCCTTCGCGATGCGCGTGCATGTTGAAGGGCCGGTTCAACTGATAGACCGTCGCGCGACCGAACCGGCCGTGGAAGACGGCGAGAGCCTTGCTCATGCCTTCCCTCCCGCGGGATGTTCTTGTCTTTTCAACCAGCGTTCAACATCCGCCGCGGGAATGCAAGGGAAGATCACGTCCAGCCCGGGCCCCGGCGTGACCGGGGCCCGTTCGCAAATGCGAAGAACTCAGTACTTCTTGCACTCCGGAACGGTCCGGCTCGGCAGCCCGATCTTGGAGAATACCGCCGGGTCGTAGCCCAGCGTCTGGTTCACGTTGGGAATGACCTTCACGACCTTGCTGAACAAGGCGCCCTTACCGTCATCCACCACTTCGGTGACAAAATTGGTGCCGATGGCCTGGCGGTTGGAGTCGAGCTTGATCTTGCCGTTGGGCGCGTCGAGCTCGATCTTGGCAAGGGCTTCCTTGAGTTTCGCCTGGTTGTTGCTGAGATCGCCGTTGACCTGACGCAGTGCGAGGATGAGCGCCATCGTCGAACCGTAATAGTTGGTGGCGAGCAGCGACGGGCTGGGGAATCGCTTGTTGGGCGGGAAGGCATCCTGGTAGGCCTTCACGAACTTCTGCCAGCCCGGATCCTCCCAGGTATCGGCCTGGCCGCTGGCGGCAATGGTGCCGAGCAGCGCGTTCTTGGCGTTGCCCTTGGCGGAGAGGATGGTCTGATCGACCATGATCGAGCCGCCCATCAGATGCGCCTTGCCGCCGGCCTGCTGATACTGGTTCAGGAAGTTGACGGCGTCCGCGCCGCCGAGGCCGAGATAGATCGCATCGACATCGTCGGGCAGGGCGGCAATGACGGACGCGAAGTCCTTGGTGCCGAGCGGCACCCATTGCCGGTTGGTGACCTGCCCACCGGCGCCGCAGAACTCGAGCACGAGCCCGAACACCTGCGTATAGATGAACGAATAGTCTTCGCCGACGGTGGCGATCTTTCGATAACCCTTGGTCTCATACGCGTATTTGCCAAGCCCAACCTGCCACTGCGCGCCGTCCATGTTGAAGCGGAAGAAGTTTGGTGACGGATCGACGTAAGTGGTTTCCTGGGCGCCGGAAGCGGCGTTGACGAAGGTCAGCTCGGGGCGCGTCTTGGCAAAATTCTTGACCGCGATGCCTTCGTCGCCGGACAGCGGCGACAGCAGGATCTGGACCTTGTCCTGCTCGATCAGTTTGCGCACCGCGCGAATGGCGGAGTCGGGCGTGGCATCCGTCGACGCGATGATGAATTCGAGTTCCTTGTCGCCGACCTTCTTGCCAAGCGCATTGAGCGCCGTCTGGTGTCCGCGTATTCCGTCCTCGCCGAGCACCGTATAGGTGCCCTCGAGTGTCGCAGTGACGCCGACCTTGATCTTCTCTTGAGCTAAGGCAGCGCTGGAAAGCAACAGGCTGCTCAGCGCGACCAGTCTCGCACAGCTTCTAAACATCGAACCCCTCCCTTGTATCGCCAGTTTTAGGTCGTCCTAAAAAATCGCCCTGCCGTTGATGGCCGGTTGCCCATCGTGAGCCGGAATGCATTCGGGATCGCCGGGCGAAAGCTAGCCGAAGACTGGGCCGGTGCACGCAACCTCGCCTGTTGCAACTTGACCAGTAGTCTCATTTTGCATGCTGCGCCGCGACGAGATATGCGGTGACTTGGGATCGATGATTCAAGATTATGGGCTGCAGGGACGAAGCAATAAGTCCCTGATTTCACTGACGGGTGCCGCAGGACTCGAACCTGCGGCCGGAGCGCCGGTTGAGGCGCCAGTTTAAGAACCTCGCGAGAAGCGCGAGCGGAAACGCGGAGGCATCATCATGGCCGATCTGCATCGGACGAGACACCGGTCTATCCTGACAAGCCGTGGTGCGAACCGCGCGATTGTCAGGATATTCTTGGCAGCCGCGTTTACCTGGTGCGCCGGTGCCATGGCTGCCACGGGAGCCGATCTTTATCGCGCAAAGGTCACCGTGACGGGCCAGGGCGAGGCGAACCGCATCATTGGCTTTGCCGCCTGCCTGGAGGACGTCCTCGTCAAGGTATCCGGTGCACAGAAACTCAGTGCTGACCGGCGATTGGCCGCTTACAAATCGAAGGCAAAAGATCTCGTCACGGCATTCAGCTATCGTGATCAGTTTTCGGGCAAGCCCACTCGGGACGAGCAGGGCACCCGTGACCGGCCCTACGATCTCACCGTGGAGTTTGAGGAAGGGAAGATCGACGACATTCTTGGGGCGTTTGGCCTCAAGCCCTGGCTTTCACATCGTCCGCTCCTTGCCGTCTTTGCCGAGATGGAGCAAGGCCCAAGGAGCTATCTCGTGACATCGGATGGAACCCAGTCCGACTTGCAGCGTGACGCACTGCTCGCCGCGGCCGACAAGCGTGGCATCAGCATTGTGCTGCCGGGCACGGCGGCGCTGGAGAAATCGAACATCACCGGCGCTGATCTCAGGACGGCGCCGTTCCCGGCGCTGGCGCCGGTTGCGGCCGAGCTGGGTGGCGATGTCGTTTTGGTCGGGCGGTTGGTCTGGAATGACCGGGAGCTCGGATGGGCCACGCAGTGGCAGATGGACTGGCGCGGCCGGACGCACCGCTGGCAAATTCGCGGCGTCACATTTGATGAAGCCTTCCGGCGCGGCATCGGCGGCGCGGCTCAGGTCTTGTCCGGCAATGGCGACTGGAGCGGCGGCCCGCAGCGACCAACATATTGAGATCGGCAAACGAGGACAGTCTTCTTCCTATCCAATGCCTCCGTCGACCTGGAAGCACTGGCGCGTGATGCGTTGGCTCTCGTCAGACGCCAGAAACAGCGCAAGACTCGCGATGTCGTCGGGTGTCACCGCATCGGGAATGGCCTGACGTGAACGAAGTTCTTCGATCTTCTGTTCGTCGGGGTACCATAGCTGGCGCTGTCGTTCCGTGATCACCATGCCGGGCGCGATGGCGTTGACGCGTATGCGGTCTGGCCCAACCAGCCGGGCCAGCGAATTGGTGAAGCCGACGATCGCCGCCTTCGCCGCCGCATAGGCCGGCAGCGCCGGTGCGCCGCGCATCCATGCGACGGACGACATGTTGATGATCGAACCGCCGCCGCGTGCCTGCATCTGCGGCACCACCGCTTGCGCTGCGAAGAAGACGTGCTTGAGGTTGACACCGATCATCCAATCGAATTGTTCGGGCGTCACCTCGGACAATACCTGGCGCTGGTCGTTGGCGGCGTTGTTGACCAGCACCGTGGCATCGCCAAGCGTGATGCGGACCTGCGCCATCGCATCGCGCAGGGCGTCGATGTCGAGCAGATCGCACGGCACGAACAGCGGCGCGGAGCCGGACGCAGCCGCCACCTCCCGCACCAGCGCTTCACCGGCAGCGGCATCGATGTCGAGGAAGGCGACGCGGGCCTGTTGGCTTGCGAACGCGCGCACGAAGGCGGCGCCGATGCCGCTGGCTCCGCCGGTGATCAACACCACACGGCCCGCAAGGCCGGCGTAACTGGTCTGGGTCATGCGATCAGCCGCTCCGTCACGGGGTCAAACAGGCAAATGCGGCGCGTGTCGAGCGCGAAGGGGGCAAGCGCCCCCGGCGCGGGCCTTATGTCCGGCGTGATGCGCGCCAGCACCGGCTCGCCGCCGAGCCGCAGCAGCACGATGGTCTCGGCGCCGGTAGGCTCGACCATCTCGACCGGTGCGTTGATCACGATGGGCGCGCCCGATGCGCCGGAAAATCCACGGCTGCCCTCGGCAATGCATTCCGGCCTGATTCCGAGCACGACGTCGCGGCCGACAAAGGAAGCGGCCGCGTCATATCCCTGCAGGCGAAGCCGGACCTCGTCCGGCCGCCCGGCGCCGATCACGACCACCGGCCCGCCATCTTCCGCCACCAGCCGCGCCGGCATCGTGTTCATCGGCGGCGAGCCCATGAAACGCGCGACGAATAGATTGGCCGGGTAGCGGTACACCGTGTCCGGATCGGCGAATTGCTGCACCTCGCCGTGATGCATGACCGCGATCCGCGTCGCCATCGTCATCGCCTCGATCTGGTCGTGGGTGACATAGACGATGGTGGCGCCGATGCGCTGATGCAGCCGCTTGATCTCCATCCGCATCTCCACGCGCAGCTTGGCGTCGAGATTGGAGAGCGGTTCGTCAAACAAGAACAGCAGCGGATCGCGCACCAGCGCGCGCCCCATCGCCACGCGCTGACGCTGGCCGCCGGACAATTGCGACGGCTTGCGGCCGAGCAGCGGCTCGATCTGCAGCAGGCGCGCCACGCTCGCCAGCGCCTTCTCCTGCTCTGCCTTCGGGACATGGCGGCATTCCATTCCGAAGGTGATGTTCTGGCGCACCGTCATCGACGGATAGAGCGCATAGGACTGGAACACCATGGCGATGTCGCGGTCCTTGGGCGCGATGTCGTTGACGACCCGCCCGCCGATTTCCACGGTGCCTGCGCTCGGGCGATCGAGCCCGGCCACGATGTTGAGCAGCGTGGACTTGCCGCAGCCGGAGGGCCCGACCAGCACGGTGAATTCACCGCTCTCGATGTCGAGGTTGATCCCTTTCAGCACCTCGAGATTGGCGTAGCGCTTCGACAAAGCGCGAATGCTCAACGCTGCCATAACACCCCCATCATTTCACGGCGCCGGCAGTCAGGCCGCGCACGAAGTACCTGCCGCCGAGGAGATAGATCAACAAAGTGGGCAGTGCTGCGATGATCACCGCAGCGCTTTGTACGCCATGTTGCGGGATATCTGCGATTGCGGCAGATAGCGCGATCAGAGCAGCCGTGACCGGCTGCTGTTGGCCGGTCGTGAATGTCACGCCATAGAGGAACTCGTTCCAGATGTGCGTGAACTGCCAGATGACGGTGACGATCAGGATGGGAGCCGAGAGCGGCAGAATGATGCGCCAGAAAATACGAAAAAAACCGGCGCCATCGATGCGCGCGGCCCTGATCAATTCATGTGGAATGGCGATATAGTAGTTTCGGCAGAACAGCGTGGTGAAGGAGAGCCCCTGGATCGTGTGAATCAGCACGAGACCCGTCAGCGTGTTGATGAGACCGATGTCCCGCAGCACGATGGTCCAGGGTAGCAGGCGCATCTGCTGGGGAAGGAACAGGCCAAGGGTCACGATGCCGTAGATCCAGTTATCGCCGCGAAAGCGCCAGAGCGACACGGCGTAACCGGCAATCGCACCGAGCATGGTGGAGAAAATCGTCGCGGGAATCGTGACGAGCGCGGAGTTCAGCATGTACGGCCGGATGCCGGCGCAGGTTTCAGCGACGCAGAAACCGCTCCAGGCAGCGAGGTAGTTGCTCCAGGCCCATTGCTTCGGCCAGCCGATCATCGAGGCCTGCGCGATCTCTTGGTTGGTACGGAGCGAGTTCAGCATGACAACAGCCAGTGGCGCGAGATAGGCTGCCGCGATCAATGAGACGAGCAGATAGATCAAAATCCGGCTCGGCGCGAAGGTTCGATCACGCATGGGTCGCCCGCCGTCGCTGGACATAACGCCACGCCGCATACGGCAGCAGCACCACAAGAAGAATAAGCAACATGAGCACTGCCGCCGCCGCACCCCGGCCGAGCTGGCTACGCTGGAACATCAGGTCGTAGACGACGAGGGCCGGCAGTTGGGTCGCGATTCCAGGCCCGCCATTGGTGAGCGCGCGGACGAGGTCGAAGGCCGAAATCGCGAACTGCAGCTGGACGACGACGACGGTGATGGTGATCGGCCAAAGCGTCGGCAGAATGACGCGCCAGTAGGTTCGGATCGGTCCAGCGCCGTCGATCTGCGCGGCCTTGATAATGTCGGCGTCGACGGACCGAAGGCCGGCGAGGAAGAGCGCCATTGCGAAGCCCGAAGATTGCCAGATCGCAGCGATAACAATCGTCCAGATGGCCATGTCGCGGTCGACCAGCCAGTCGAAGCGGAAGGAGGTCCAGCCGAGGTCGTGGACAAGCTTCTGGATCCCAAGGCCAGGATTGAGCAGCCAACTCCAGACTGTGCCGGTGACGACGAACGACACCGCCAGCGGGTAGAGGAAGATGGATCGCAGCACGTTCTCGCCGCGAATACGCTGATCGAGCAGGATCGCAAGGATGAGCCCGGTCACCAAACTCAGCAGCACGAAAGCGCTACCAAACAGCAGCAGATTGTCGAAGGCGATCTTCCAGTTCCGCGACGCCATGACCGCCGTGTAGTTGCGCAAACCCACCCAGCCCGAGACCGGAACAAGAGTGGATGGCGTGAACGAAATCCAGATCGTCCACAGCGAAAACGAAACGAGATGCGCGGCGGACAATAGCAGCGGCACCCAGATCGTCATATATTCGGGCAGCCGGCGGACCACACCGGAAATCGCCGGCCACCCTGTTCGCGGTGCTGCTGCGCCGGTGCCGGTCAACGCGAGCCCTCGACGGCCTCGGCGAGGCGGGTGACCGCCTGCTCCGGCGTAATCGTCTTGTTCTTCACGTACTCGGTGAGCACGTCGATCATCGCTGCGGTCAGGCCGTTTTCCTGCGCCATGTTGTGCGCGAGGCTCAGGACGGCCTGATTGTTGGCGACAGCGTCCTTGAGCGCAGCTGCGGTTCGCCGTTGGCCGTCCGACCAGCCATCACCAGAGAGATCGACGTCGGTGCGCACGGGTATCGATCCCGTGATCTGCGAATACATTGTCTGGATCGCCGGATCCATGACGAGCTGGGCCATCAGCGTCTGACCGGCCTGCAGATCGGGCTCCTTGCGCTGCCAGAATATGAAAGCATCGGCATTCAGCAGGAAGACCGGCCTGCTATTGTCGCTGGGGCCTGGCGCGATGATGAAGTCGTCGAACTTGAAACCGGCGTTACGCAACACGCCTTGGGCCCAGCCGCCCTGGATCATCATGCCCATGTCGCCGTCGACGAAACGCTTCAGGTTGGTGGCATAGGGTTGGGCGCCGACGTTGGGGTCCATCCAGTTGGCGATCTTGCGTACCTGTGCGAAGGCAGCCTTTATCTCGGGACCCTCCAAAGCCTTCTTGTCGAGATTCATGATGGCTGCGCGGTATGAAGCGGGACTGATGCCGGCGAAAGAGGCCTCGAATTTCTGCCCGTCATCGGGGCGGGTGCCGCCGTTGGCGATCGGATATGTGATTCCGCCTGCTTTCATCTTTTCGGCAAGATCGTTGAAGTCAGCCCAGGTTACGGGGATCTTGTCGGCCTTGGCTTTGTCCATCGCGCGTTTGGAGAGAAACAGCATGTTGGTGCTGTAGATCTGCAACGGCAGCGAGATCCATTTGCCCTCCGGCTTATGCAACCGTGCAAGGTCTGGCGCGACAACCTTTTCGTAGCCGGCGGCAGCGACAAGGGCGTCGAGATTGACGGTTGGGGCAATCTTCGACCAGGCCGCAATCTCGGGGCCCTTGAGTTGCGAACAGGCTGGCGGATCGCCGGCTATGATCTGAGCACGCAGCTTGTTCATCATCTCGGTGGTGAACCCGGGGACGGGCGAGTGCTGCCAAATCCCGCCCTTCTCCTCGAATTTCTTGCCGAGCGCCGTGATAGCCGCCCCATCGCTGCCTGCGGACCATTGCGAGATGGCGGTCAGGCGCGGCTTGACCGCGCTTTGCGCGCGGGCGAACGCCGGCAATGCAAGCGCGGCAGCGGATCCAGCGAGCAGACGACGCCTTGTTGTTGTGATCGGCATGGTACGTTCCTCCCGGGTGTGAACTTTTTGACGCGTGCAAGCCGCGCCGCTCATGGCATCTCAGGCGGCCTCCACCGACGCGGCCGGCATGCCGCCGCGGCAAGCCAGACAACAGGCCGCAAAGGCCAAGGCAGAACTCGGATCATTGCTGCTCGAGGGCGGCACGAAAGCCAGCGACGCTTGCGCGAATTTGAGCCCACCCAGCAGGCAGGCATCGATCCCGTCGACCAAAGCCATGCGATCGTCGTCCGCGAGAAGCGACGGCCAGCCGCTGACGACCACGCCAGGACAGGGCTTCACGTTCAACGTATTGCCGATCGCAAGGCCGAGGCGGAACAGCCGGCGCCGCAACTCCCGGCGCACGCGCGACGGAATCGGGATTGCGTTCACCCAATTGTCTCCAAGCTGCAGCAATTCCGGCTCGCCAACACCAAGAAGCTTGGCCAGCGCCGGAAGTGACGTGTAGGCTTCGACACAGCCGTGATGGCCGCAGCGGCATCGCGGACCGCCCTCGCCAAACACCATGTGGCCGAGTTCGACCGGCAGCAAGGCGTTGGCTTCGATGGCATCGTCCACCCAGGCGCCCGCCACGCCTTGGCCGACGAACACGAACAGATGCGCTCCGGTCAGCGGATAATCTTTGGTGCGGCAGCGCTGAAACATCGCATGCGCCACGACCGAATTGGTGAACTCGACCGGCGTGCCCGCAAACATCTCGCCGAGCATGCCGCGAACCAGCCCGATGTCACAGGGAATGATCGGATTGTCGAGTTCGCTCGACCGGCCAAGGCCGGGGACCGAAACGCCGATCTGCGCGAGCCGAACCCGTCGCCGCCGTGCCCAGTCCTGAAGCAATTGCAGCGCGTCGCGAAACACCCGGCTGACAGACGCGACGGTTGGCGTTTTCGGCAGCGGCAGGCGCTCGGTGTAATGCAGTTCGCCCGAGAGCCCGCCGACGCAGACGCTCAGCCGTTGACCGGTGAGCTCAAGAGCCGCCAACGCCACGGATTTGTCGAGCGATACCAAACCGGTCGGGCCACCGAAATAAGGCGCAGGCCGCCTCACTTCCTCGATCAGACCCTCCGCCTTCAGATCAAACAGAATGCGCGACAGGCTCGCCTCGGACAGGCGCACCGCCTTGGCCAGGGGAGGCCGAAACATGCCGCCCGACTGAAGCAAATGCCCCAGAATGGCCGCACGCGTCTGCCGCCGACTCCTCGGCTGCTCCGACATTTCCGTCCCTGTCGTCATTCTTACTTAGTGTAAGAATGTGCGCGCGGAGCCTCTCGACTGTCAAGGCGGTTGCCGGCTCAATTCATGGACTTGCTGTTGTGCGTGGCAGCAAAATTAAGCGGGCGCACTTTTCCGTTCGAAGCTGCCAGTCAATCGTCTGCCTCAAAGTGGCAAGCGGCCGCGCGCGTGCTCGGTCTCGGTCAAGACCATACGTCCATTGCGGAAGCGGCGGAAATGCAAGACTTGACCAAACGTCGACGCAGCTTGAGCCACTGCGGCGAATCTCCCGTCAATCGGTGTTAACCGGCGTCCGTGCCCTGCTGGTCCAACCATCGTGCCAGATATGACTTGGGCGCCCGGCCGATTTACCTTGGTGCGGACACACCGGAAAAGATTGTCAGCGCCGCTTACAGAACACGCGGGTTACGCCCGCTTCGCTTTGCCTGATAGAGGGGCTTGGTTGGCCACTTTCATCAGGTCGGAAATTCCACCCCCAACGGACGGCGAGATGAACACCAGACAAGTGATTGATTTGCTGGTGGGCCCGGCAGGACTCGAACCTGCAACCAGACCGTTATGAGCGGGAGGATAACGGTCGAGTCTGCTGATTTTCCTGCTTTTTCGTCTTTGTCGCGCTTCGGCGACGTCGTTTCTGGTGCGAAACTGGTGCGGTCGGCGTGCTCGGTCACATGGAAGCGCACTGCGGGCGAAGACAGTCTGTCGACACAACAGCTCCCGCTCACCAAGCATGCCTCATATTGGTCCGCCCCATATCGCGTGCACATACGGCGCGCATCCTGGACCAGGCCCGGGATGGCGGTTTGCGCCCAAGAGAAAAAGCATTTAATCTTCAAGCGACTGGCGTCAGACCAGGCGACGATCGGGGAGAGACCAGTGGAGCAAACCGATATTCGGTTTGGCAGTGCATCTGGTGTGACTGTCGCCAAGGCGAAAGCGCCGACCCCGAATGAGGCCGCGGCTGAAATCGCCCGCCAGTTGCCCTCTGACGATCTTGCGATGGTCCTGGTCTTTGTGTCGCCATACTATGACCCGCATCGCTTTGTGGCGGAGCTTGTGAAGCACTTCGCGGATGCGCCGGTGTACGGCTGCACGACCGCCGGCGAGTTGGCGCCGGATGGTTGGGATGAAAACAGCGTCGTCGCCTTGGCGTTCAGTAAGCGCGATTTCCGTGTCGTTGCTCGCCCAATTCTCAACCTTGGCAATTTTCGCGTCGAGGATGGCAGGAGGATCGGCAGTGAGCTTCGACAGGAATTGCTTCGGGACGAGACTGAAGTCGAAGGTAGCCGTTCGTTCGGACTGGTGTTGATCGACGGCATGTGCCGGCGCGAAGAAGCAGTAATGTCCGCCATCTACGCGTCACTCGATAATATTCCGATCGTCGGGGGATCGGCAGGGGACGGTTTGCGCTTCGAAAAGACCTGGGTATTTTTCGATGGCGAGGCTCACACCGACGCTGCGCTCTTGATATTGCTCAACACGTCGCTGCCGTTCCATGTGTTCAAGTGTGACAATTTCGTGCCGACTTCAAAGAAGATGGTGGTAACGGATGCCGACATCGAGCAGCGAGTGGTCAAGGAACTGAACGCCGAACCCGCGTCAGAAGAATATTCGCGCGCCGTCGGTATTGTGAACACCAAGCTCGATCCGTTTGCATTTGCGTCTCATCCGGTGCTGGTACGGGTTGGCGGCGCATACTATGCGCGATCGATACAGCGTGTGGATCCTGATGGATCATTGCGTTTTTTTTGCGCGATCGACGAAGGCATGGTCTTGACTGCAGCGACGTCGCAAAGCCTGGTCGGTGCGACGCTGGATGCGTTCTCCAAGGCGCGCAATGAGATTGGCGACGTTTCTCTATACATCGGGTTCGAATGCATCTTGCGCCGCCTGGATGCTGAACAGCATCAACTGGCGCGAGATATGTCGGAGCTTTATCGCCAGAATGGCGTTATCGGCTTCCATACCTACGGCGAACAGTATGGTTCGATGCACGTCAACCAGACGTTTACCGGGGTGGCCATAGGCAGGCGGCCAGTTTGATGGAAACGAAGGAAAGTCCCAGTGATCTCGAAGAGTTTCAACGTGAGACCACGAAGCTCAGGAAGATCAACGCGGCGCTGATGTCTCGCGTCGAACGTTCGATGGATCAGCAGTTCAACGCCTTCGCGTTGTTCGAGACGGCTATCGCATTGGACCACCAGGTTCGCGAGCGGACCCAACAGCTACGGGATGCGCTGCATTCCATCGAGAAGACCAACGAGAGCCTGCATCGCGCGAAGCAAAAGGCCGAAGCGGCAAGTTCCTTGAAATCGTCGGTGTTGATCTCCGTGACTCACGATCTATTGCAGCCATTGAACGCCGCCCGGCTGACGCTATCGGCGCTTGCGGAGCTGGTGGAATCCAAGGACGGAATGCTGCTTGTGGAGCAGGTCGATCGATCGCTGATAACCCTCGAAGATTTGCTGCGTTCGCTGCTGGAAATAGCGAAGTTGGACGCCGGCGCGCTGCGACCGGAGGTGCGGCCGATTGCTATCACCCCTCCATTTGAGCAGCTTCGCAGCGAGTTCGAACCGATCGCCGAGAAGCAAGGTCTTTCGCTGCGGATTTGTCCTTCGTCGCTCGCCGTTGCCTCCGATCCGATGATGCTCAGGCGCATCCTCCAGAACTTATTGGCGAATGCGCTGCGATATACCAGGGCCGGCGGCGTCGTGATGGGATGCAGGCGACGCGGCGACCGTGTCTGCATCCAGGTGTCCGATACGGGTCCGGGAATTCCCACGGCGCAGCAGGAAGCAATATTCAGAGAGTTCCAGCGCGGCGAGGCGGGCGCCAGCGATCAGGCCGGCTTTGGGCTTGGTCTCTCGATTGTCCGCCGCTTCGCAACGGCCCTCGGTCATGAGGTCCGAATCTCGTCAGAAGTGGGCCGCGGATCGACCTTCTTCCTGGAATTGCCTCGGGCCGATCCCGCCAATGTCGTGGATGAATCGCACGAGGTTCAGCTCGTTGATCGCCGATATGGCGGATTGGAGGGGGCCAAGATCCTGTTGATCGAGAACGATCCGTCGGGTGCGGAGGCGATGGCCACTTTGTTGGAGGGGTGGGGGTGCGACGTCGCGACCACACGGTCGACGGCCGACGCCCTGCAGCGCCTCAGCGAGTTAGGGGGAGCGCCGGATGCGATCGTCGCGGATCTTCACCTGGACCATGGCGAGAGCGGGCTGGCGGCCGTTGAAGAGATCAGGCAGTCGATGAAAATGGACGTTCCCGCGATGATCATCACCGCGGACTACTCCGAAAAGGCTGCAAAGGAAGCGAGTTTCCGTGGGCTTGAGGTGATGAAGAAGCCGGTAAAGCCGGCGGAAATGCGGGCTCTGCTCTCATTCCTGCTCACATAGCCCGGTTGACCGTTTACTGCGCATCGCCTTCAACGCCGATCCGGCACGCGGCCCGCGACCGTCTTGTTGGCGGTCAAGTTCGCGAAATCAATCTTGGACATTTCGACGATAGCCCTGGTGCGGCTGAGAACGTTGAGCTTGCGCAGGATTTCTGAAACGTGGACCTTCACCGTGGTCTCGGAGATCTTGAGCTCGTATGCGATCTGCTTGTTCTGCAGGCCGCGTCGCAGCATTTCGAGGACACGCAGCTGCTGTGGCGTCAGATCATGCAGACGCTTCAGCAGTTCCTGGGCAGGTCCCCGGCGCGGGTGCGTCACAGCGCGATAGCTCTTTGGCAGGCAAATCGACCCGCGCAGCGCTTCTGCTATCGAATGAGCGAGTTCCTGCTTCGATGATGATTTCGGTATGTAACCGGATATGCCGAGCGAGAGTGCGCTGGCCACGATTTGTGGGTCCTGGTGCGCAGAAACAACGACGATGGGATTGCGGGGAAATGCTTTGCGAATGCGGATGATGCCGGACAATCCTGTCGTACCCGGCGTAGACAGATCGAGAAGGACGAGGTCAATGCCATCGACCGACGACGACAGCACGTCGATCGCTTCATCGATCGAAGTCGCCTGAAGAATATCGGCGTCCGGAGCCGCCATGCGCAGAGCCAGCTCAAGGGCCTCGCAAAATAGCGGATGGTCTTCGACGATCAGAAATCGCGTCACGCTCAAGCCATTCCCTGGTCATTCGTTGCCAAAGTCCAAGAAGATTGCAAGCATCTCTGCTGCAGGATGGCTCAACTTGATCCAGATCAATGCAGTGCAAAGATATCGCAACCGAACGGCCAGACGTGACTCAATTGGACGGTGGGCCGGAATATGTCGCCCGGCGGTCGATGGGACGGTTGCGCGCCGTTCATTGCGGCCTGTTGCGATCGGTCCGGGCAGGCGATCGGCTCTTTGGATCGGGCAAGTCGATCTTGCCGATTTCAATGACCGCCTTGTTGCGGCTGAACAGGCCGAGCTTCCGCAGGATCTCCGTGATGTGCGCCTTGGCCGTCGACTCGGCGAGTTGCAGTTCGTGGGCGATTTGCCGGTTTGGGTAACCCTTGCGCAGGAGATCGAGCACGCGAAGCTGCTGGGGCGTGAGTTCGCGAAGCTTCGCCTGCAAGGCCTGGGTGCTATCTGGGCTTCTTCGACCGGTTGCCGCCGCGAAATCCCTTGGCACGGAAACCGAACCGCTGAGGACGCCCTCGATCGATAACGCCAGCTCCCGCTTCGATGTCGATTTCGGCAGATAACCGGCGGCGCCGAGCGAGAGAGCCTCGCGCACCACGTGCTGGTCCTCTTCGCTCGACACGATAGCGACGGGCAGGCGAGGGTGGGTCTCGCGCAGCCGCAGAAAGCCGGAAAACCCCGTGGCGTCCGGCAAGGACAGATCAAGCAAGGCCAGATCGATCCCCTGCTCGGATGCGAGAATGTGAAGCGCGTCGTCGATCGACATCGCTTCAAAGATCTGAGCCTCCGGAAGTGCCAATCGCACCGCATTGCCGAGGGCTTCGCGGAACAGTGGGTGATCGTCAATGATCAGGAAGCTGGTCATAACGCCTTCCCTCGGTTTCACCGCGCGGGCGGAAAGGGCGCAGCCGTCGCCGGTCATTGACCGGCGACGGAGCGACCTTGAAAGACGTTAGCACAAGTCACCATTTGCGTCCGGCCCGGATCGATCAGTCGTTGGATTGCGATTGGACTGTCAGCAGGAAGGCATAGATGCTCTCGACCTGGTCGTCAGTGTATACTTCTTTCCAGGCAGGCATCCCCTTGGCCGGACGGCCTTCTTGTACGGTCGTCCAGAATTTCGTGCGCATTTCGTCGCCGTAGCGATGATTGAGGAGCCTGAGGTCGATGCGTCGCTCGCTTTGTACCGCGTCGGGGCCATGGCAATGGGCGCAGGTTCCGTTGAAGATCTCCTTTCCACTGCTTACCGTCTCGGGGCCCGCGGTGGCCGGATCGGCCTTTGCCTCAGCCGCGACCACGTTCGCGACCTTCACCACGCCTGATCCGGTCCCAACCGTGCCGTCGGGCGATTGAGCAGGTCCGCCGGCTCCCTTGGCCACGGTCTCATCGGACGCCTGCCTGGTGACAGCCGATGTGGCGGTGAACCGGATCGCGCGATCGCCCGGCAGTCCGTATTTCACAGCGAGTTCCGCAATCGTGCGCTCGAGCTGCGGCAAGACGGCGTTCACCCGATCGCGTAAATCCTTTGACGTCTTGGCAAAACCGATGGCGGTGTCCCACGACAGGCCTTCGCCTTCGGTGGTCTGGATCCGATAGCGGCCGCCATAGGTCGTCTTGTTCAGCCAGCCGGCAACCGGCCCCCAGATGAAGGCGACATCGGCCTTGCCTTGATCAAGCGCCTTCATGCCTTCGTCGGGCGAAAGAACCGTGACCTTTTCGATGTCGTCCCGCTCGGCCAGGAGATTTTGCGGCGTGGTCGCGAATTGCACCGCAACGCGCTTGCCCTTGAGGTCGCCGATTCCGCCGATCACGCGGTTGTTGTCTGTCACCAGGGCATAGCCTTCTGTTCCGAATTTCCTGGAAAAGATGACGGCGGGGCCCATGAAATCGTCGGAGAGCGGCAGGCCGATCATGGCGTCGCATTGCTTGCCGAGCAGCGTGACGCGCACGGTGCGCTTGCCGAAATAGGATTTGTACCAGTCGTAGGTGATGGGCTGGGCGAGCGCCTGCGCCAGCGCCTGGCCGATCTCAACATAGAGACCCGGCTGGGACGGATTGTCGCTCGAGAACGGCAGGTTTGTCGGGTCGGCACAGAGGCGGAAGGGCTCTCCCTCGGCCGCGCGGCTCGGTCCAGCCGATGCGATCAACGCGGCGGCGAGGGCGAGAATTCCTGCACTGGCGAGGGCATGGCGTCGGCCATGACACTCCTTGTCACTACCAGAACGAGTTGGACGCATCCTCGGGCTCCCTGTGTTGGTTGGGCACGGTCGGAATAGCGCCCGGCAGCATCCGCTCGGCCTGCTGCCGGGAAGCATTCCGTTCAAGGCAGCGTGCGCATTCCGAGACTTGGACCGCGCACGCCGAGGTTGGTTTATTGGACGGCGAACACGAACAGTGAGCCGCCTTCAGGGGCAGCCGCGGTCATCTTCTTGCCGACCTCACCCAGGAAGGCAGGAATCGCAGCGGTGCGGCCAACGACAACGGCGACATACTGCTTGCCGTCGACCATGTAGGTGATCGGACCTGCGCCGATGCCGGAGCCGAGGTTGCGCTTCCAGAGAATATTGCCGGTCTTGGCATCGATGGCGCGGAAGTCGCCGTGAAGATCACCGGCAAACACAAGATTTCCGCCAGTGGTGAGGGTGCCGCCATTGAACGGCAGGTCTTCCTTGATGGACCAGACCTTCTTGTTCTTCACCGGGTCCCACGCCACGAGTTCACCAAGGAAACCACCAGGGCCCTCCTTGGTCGGGAATTCGGCGCCGAGATAGAACACGCCGCGCTTGTAGGTGACGTCGCTGACCGACCAGTCCATGCAAACATTGTTGGTAGGAATGTAGACGAGACCGGTTTGCGGATTATACGACATCGGTTGCCAGTTCTTGCCGCCGATCAGGTTCGGGCAGATGTCCTTCGCCGGGTGACCCGGGCCGGGGCGCTTGTCCGGATTCTCGACGGCCCGCATCGTGGCGATGTCCCATTTCTCCGCCCAGTTGGCAAAGATGAACTTCTCCGCCGACAGAACCTTGCCGGTCTCACGGTTGGCCACAAAGAAAAAGCCGTTGCGATCCGCCTTGAGAAGTGCGGGGACCGTGTTGTTGCCGATCTTGAGATCGGCAAGGATGGCCTCGTTGACGCCGTCATAGTCCCAGGCGTCGGCCGGCGTGGTTTGAATGTGCCACTTGATCTTGCCGGTGTTCGGGTCGAGCGCGAGCGTTGACGCCGTGTAGAGGTTGGTCAGCTTGCCGAAATCGCCATTGCCGGTCGACCGGACGGCAGTGTTCCAGGGAGCGGGATTGCTGGTGCCCCAGTAGACTGTGTCGCTCTTGGCATCGTAGGAGCCGACGAGCCAGGCGGCGCCACCGCCGTGCTTCGCACTATCGCCCTTCCAGGTGTCGCCGCCGGGTTCTTCAGGCGAAGGAACGGTGAATGTCTCCCAGACCTGTTTGCCGGTGTTGATGTCAAAGGCCAGCAGCGCCCCGCGCACGCCATACTCGCCGCCACCAAACCCGGTGATGACCTTGTCGCGAACAACAAGTGGAGGAGAGGTGATGACCGAGCCCTGCTTGTAGTCGACCACTTTCGTGGTCCAGAGCGCCTTGCCGGTCGCGGCGTCAAGCGCAGTCAGCTTGCCGTCGAGCCGGCCGACAAACAGCTTGCCGTCCGCGTAGGCCACGCCGCGATTGTTCACGTCGCAGCAGGCGTACTGCAGCACATCATCGGGAATCTCCGGCTCGTAAGTCCATTTGCGTGCGCCGGTCGCGGCGTCGAGCGCGTAGACATATTTGGGACCCCACGAGGTCGAAACATAGAGCGTATTGCCGACGACGATCGGCGACGCTTCGTTCGATCGTAGCGACCCAAGCGAGAACGAATAGGCGAGCGACAGCTTGCCGGCGTTCTCTGCGTTGATCTGCTTGAGGGAGCTGAAGCGCGTATTGCCGTAGTCGTGCCCGGCCACCGCCCATTGCCCCGCCTCGGATTGGGCCTTCAGCAACGAGTCGTTCGCGCGAACGCCAAAGGTACCTGCAGCCAGCATGGCAACCATTGAAATGCCGGCCAAGAAGCTTCTACTTCCTAACATCATCTGTTCCCTCCGCGATGTTGTGTGCGCGTCCTTGTTGGACGCCGTGCGCTTCGCGCTTCTGATGGGCAGTCTGTCTGCGAGCCATCGTGGGGAATTACAGCACCGCGTTGTCGGGCTTAGTATAGGCGGAAGGTAGTAGTGCAATTGACGATCACACTTCGCCGCCATGTCGTTGTAGCTTCTTGGCTCTTGCTGTTTTTAAGGACGAAGCGCGGCGGAATCGACATGGCTCTTTTGCGCTGGTCCGTCTGCCCCGCATGCCCGATCGGGCCGCGGTCGGCGATAATGGCGGTGAGCTTTTCAACGAAGCTTCCGGCCAGTTTCTTGGCGTCGAATCGATCAATGCCGCGCAGCGTATGTACGGAGTGTAAAAAGGATTGTTCGGAATCAATGTGTTACCGCGCCGGCTTCTACTACCAAGATCGCGATTACAAAATTTTGCGGACGTGTTCTTATCCACCAACGTCAGATGCTTTGAGCCGAGCTTCGCCGGAGCCAATAGCAGCGCAGTTCGGCGAGGGATTTCTCCCTGACTGCGAGGACCTGGGTCCTCGCATTTTCTTTGCGCTGCATCTGCAAGTAAACGATCGTCCAACCGTAAGGAGGAAGTGAAATGACCTGGAAGACCCCGAAGATCGTCGAAATCGCCGTCGGTTTGGAAATCAACATGTATGCGTGCGCTGTCCGGAAGTAGCGAACCGGAACTCGACGGCCTGGAGGATAGGCCCGGAACGCGGCCGCTTCGCCGCGTGGATGGTTCCTAAGCGCGGCGAAGCAATATGATGGTGATAGTTATCGCTTGTTCACGCAATTCGCTGCCGTGAAACAGAAGGGGTGTGGCTCGCATGTTCGTGACCGTCGTTGCCGTTCTCTGTCACCTTAGTGGTCTCGCTGCGGGTAGCTGCGTCGAGGAGATCGTTACCGATAGCAACATGACGCCGGAGATCACATTTCAGCACTGCGTCAAAGGCGCACAAGCTCCCCTTGCGAAGTGGATGAATGAACATCCGATCTACCGTTCGAACTGGCGAATCGAGCGCTACAAATGCGTGCCAGGTCACTATGAGGTCAGAGGCAGAGCGTAAGCCGCCAGAGTTGCGCCGAATGCAAACTTGGTCGTGCGAACCTTCTCATTTTCCACGTTTGAGGTCGTGCCGCTAAGACGCGGCCGCAGATGGGAATGATCCGGGCCTGACATCGCTGGAAAGGTTGTCGTGCAAGGGTGAAAAGCTTTCGTGTCGATGCCAAATATCGGGCGGAGAGGGTGCTATTCCTCCTATAGTCGGCGACGGGTCCAATCCCATCACTTCCGCGCGTATCGGCCCTGAGCCGAAGTGGTTCGAGATCCACGGCATGTCCGCTTTCGAAGGCAAGCTACACTAAGCCCTTTGCAGACTGACAGGACAGCATGCGGATCGCGCAAACAAAGGCGGTCAAAGCATCATCAACGAGACCGGGCGGGTCGCCCTTATTGGGGGCCAGAACCTAGTCACGGCGCGATTGTGGATTTGTGCCGGTAATTTGCCTGAGGTGTCAAATTTCTTCGGCGTCCCTCGGGGACTGTGGTGCTACTTTGCATGGGGTTGTTTTCGATATTTTGGTTGGGAGCGAGACCGGCCCGGTCCGGCTTCGCTTTCGCTCTGCTCCAGCTACGCCGGACACCACGCTTCGCCCTTTGTTCTCCGCGCGGCTGCGCCACGCGTAGCCCGAAGGGCGAAGCGTGGTGGGCCCGGCAGGACTCGAACCTGCAACCAGACCGTTATGAGCGGCCGGCTCTAACCATTGAGCTACAGGCCCCGCCGCGGAGCGGCCACAGGAAGGGCGGCCGGCAACGGTGCTGGCATCGTTTACAGGCATGACAGCGATACGGCAATGCCGGGTTCTGGGCCGAAAACATACTTTCGCAACGTCGCGGGTTTGCCTACAACCCCCTCGCGTCATTCGTTCCAGAACGCTTGAGGCCAACAATGAAACTCGCCCGGATCGCCTGCGCCAGCCTCCTTCTTTTTGCGGGCACCGCCGCGGCGCAGGATGGAGGCAAGGCCATTACCAAAACCACGATCAGCACCCAGATAAGCCTTGGGACCGCGACGCCGGGCGGCGGCTTCCCGGTCTATGGCAATGCGTTCGCGGAAATCCTGAATGCGGCCGATCCGTCGCTCTCGATCGAGCCGCGCAACACCAAGGGCTCCAACGAAAACATCCCGCTGCTGGAATCCGGCCAGCTCGACATTGCGCTGGTGGCCGGTGAACCGTCCTACGAAGCCTTCATGGGCATCGGGCGGATGGCAACAAAGCTGAAAATTCTCACCGCGATGTATTCCAGTCCCGGCATGTTCGTGGTGCGCGCCGACAGTCCTTACAAGACGATCAGGGATCTGGTTGGCCAGCCGGTCGCCTTCGGCGCCAAGGGCTCCGGCCTGCCAATCCTGTCGCGCTACATGCTCGACGGCATCGGGCTGAAGCAGGACGAGGATTTCAAGTCGATCTATCTCGACCGCGCCGGCGATGGCCCCGCCATGGTGCAGGACGGCCGAGCGGCGGCGCTGTGGGGCGCGGGCGTCGGCTGGCCGGGTTTTGCTACGATGGCGCAAAGCCCCGGCGGCGCACGGTTCATCGCGCCCGACGCCAGCGATATCGCGCGCATCCGCGCCAAGCATACTTTCCTCAAACCGCTGACGGTGCCCGCCAACAGCTATCCGAATCAGCCGGCAGCGATCGATTCCGTCGGCTCATGGAGTTTTGTGCTCGCGCGCGAAAGCCTGCCGGACGATGTCGCCTACCGGCTGGCGCGCACGCTGCACGGGGCGGAGGCCGCGCTGTGCAAGAAGCTGCCGCAGGCCTGCGAGACCACGGCCGCGAACACGGTCGCGGCTGCGCCGAATGCGGCGCTGATCCACCCCGGGGTGATGAAGTATTTTAGGGAGGCGGGGGTGGTGAAATAGCGAGTGGCGAATAGCGAATGGTTTCACCATTACTACTCGCTACTCGCCATTCGCCTCTTATTTCTTCGCCATCGCGCATGCCGGATCGGGCGGACCGAACGCTTCATCGCCGGGAATCTTGGCGAGGATCTGATAATAGTCCCACGGATATTTCGATTCCTCCGGCTTCTTGACCTGCACCAGCCACAGGTCATGCACCATCAGATTGTCCTCGCGCAGCTTGCCGTTGCGGGAAAAGAAATCCTCGATCGGCTTTTCGCGCATCTTCGCCGCCACTTTCAGCGGCTCGTCGGTGCCGGCTTCCTTGATCGCGTTGAGATAGCTCATGACCGAGGAATAGACGCCGGCCTGCCACATCGTCGGCATTCGGTTCATCTTGGCAAAGTAGCGCTTCGACCATTCGCGGGTCTTGTCGTCCATGTCCCAATAGAACGACGTCGTCAGCAACAGCCCCTGGGCTGCCGGCAATCCCAGCGAATGGATGTCGGTGATCAGCGCGAGCAATGCCGCCATCTGCTGGCCGCCCTTGAACACGCCGAACTCGGCGGCGGTCTTGATCTCGTTCATGTTGTTGGGCGGACCCGCCGCGATGCCGATGATCTTGGCCTTGGAAGCCTGCGCCTGAAGCACGAAGGATGACAGGTCAGGCGTCGCAAGCGGCGGACGCACCGAACCCAGCACCTTGCCGCCATTGGCGGTGACGACAGAGGAAGCATCGCGTTCCAGCGAGTGGCCGAAGGCGTAGTCGTCGGTGATGAAGAACCAGCTGTCGCCGCCGCGCTTCACCACGGCCTGCGCGGTGCCGGCCGCGAGCGAGCGGGTGTCGATCACCCACTGCATCGCGTAGGGCGAGCAGAATTTGCCGTGGAAATCCGCGGCCAGGGTCGAATGCGTGATGAACAGTTTCTTCTTGTCATTGGCGATGTTTTGCACCGCAAGTCCGACCGCGGAGACCGGAACGTCGACGATCAAATCGACCTGATCGACGTCGTACCAGCGCCGCGCAATCGCGCCGCCGATATCCGGCTTGAGCTGATGGTCGCCGACGATAATGCTGATCGGCTTGCCCAGCACCTTGCCGCCGAAATCGTCGATCGCCATTTGCGCTGACGTGACCGAGCCCTGACCGGTCGGCGTCGCCGCCGGGCCGTTCATGTCGGTGAGGACGCCGATCTTGACCACATCGTCTGAAACTTGCGCGATTGCTGTGGTCGACGCCAGCAGCGCGGCCGCGAGTATTCCCAGCCTGGAAAGGTTCCTGGCGAACATCCTGTCTTCTCCTCCCTGGAATCGGCGCGTTGGCCGTTGGTTTCGCAGGCGGTTTGATCCGCCAATTGGTCTCATTTGCAACTATTTTTGGGCGGCGTCAACGTGGTCTCGTGGAGGGGGCCCGACGACGGGAAGCCCCCGGTTCTGTTTATTTCCGGCCCGATTCAGGGCATAGCCGGACCATGACCTCGCCCCAGCGCCTGCCGACCTCGCTGACACCGCTCGATATGGCGCTCGACGCCCTGCTGAACGGGTTGGAACCCGTCGAACCGGTGGAATTGACACTCAAGGAAGCGCTGCGCTGCATCGCTGCCGGGACGCCGCCGCTTCAGGCCTATCCGCCGCGCGACACCGCCGCGGCGGATGGCTACGCCTTTTGCGCACGCGATCTCGTCGGCGCATCCTCCTATTCGCCGCTGCCATGGTCGGCGCCGCCGGTTTGGGTCGAGGCCGGCGAGGCCATCCCGGAGGCTTGCGACTGCGTGCTCGATTCCGATTCCGTCGACTTGTCCGGGCCGTTGCCGCAGGTGCTGGCGGAGGCGATTCCGGGGCAGGGCGTGCGCCGGGCCGGCGGCGATATTGCTGCCGGTTGTCTCGTCGTGGAAGCCGGGCGGCGCGTGCTGCCGCGCGATCTCCTGATGGCGCGCGCTGCCGGAAAAGAGCGATTGAACGTCCGCCGTCCGCGGCTGCGCATCGTCAATGTCCCCGGCGGCAGCCTGACGGCGGATCTGATCGCGGAGAGCACGCAAGCGACAGGTGCCGAAACGATCTCCTTCACCGCCGCGGGCCGTGATGCCGGATCGATTGCGGCGGCGCTCGATGATAGCGCGTGCGACCTGCTCCTGATCGTCGGCGGCTCCGGCGTCGGTCGCACCGACGCGGCGGTGACGGCATTGGCTGCGCGGGGCAAAATTCTCGCCCATGGCATTGCCCTGCAACCCGGCCGCACCTCGGCCACAGGGCGCTTCGGCAAGACGCCCGTCGTCGTGCTGCCGGGCGCGCCGGATCAGGCCCTTGCGGCATGGTGGACGCTGGCGCTTCCCGCGCTCGATCGCCTCTCGGGCCGCCGCCCGCGCAAGACAGTCAAATTGCCGCTGGTGCGCAAGATTGCATCTCACGTCGGCATCGCCGAGATCGTGTTGCTGGAGCGCAAGCAGGATATGTGGGCCACGCTGGCGGTGGGTGAATTGTCGCTGGAGGTGATCGCCCGCGCCGAAGCCTGGCTCGTGGTATCAGGCGCCTCGGAAGGATTTGCGGCAGGCAGCCCGGTCGATGCCTATATGTTGCGGGACTGATATGAGTTCTGGAATGACCAATACACCCTTGCCCAGAGATCGCGACACCAGCGAGCAGGACCAGTTCCTGACCATCCTGTCGCGCGAGGATGCGCTGGCGCGTTTCGAAGCCGCCTTGTTTCCGCTGATGGTGCCGGGGGAGAAGCGCCCGCTCGCCGACGCGCTCGGCTGCGCGCTCGCCGAGGACGTCGTGGCGCCGATCGACGTGCCGCCGTTCGATCGCTCCAATGTCGATGGCTTTGCGGTGCGCTCGGCCGATCTCGCTGCTGCCGGCGAGGCTTCACCGGTGCGCGTGATGCTGAACGACGAGGTGATCGCCTGCGGCACCGCGCCGACGCGGCCGGTATTCTCGGGGACGGCCACGCCCATCGCGACCGGCGGTCCGGTGCCGCGCGGCGCGGACGCCATTGTGATGGTCGAGCACACGCAGCCCTCAGGGCCTCGCGCGATCGAAATCCGCCGCGCCGCTTCCCCCGGACAATTCGTGTCCTATGCCGGTTCAGATATCGCCCGCGGCGAGGCGCTGCTGCGCGCCGGCACCGTCATCGGCTCGCGCGAGATCGGCATGCTGGCGGCCTGCGGCATCGCGCAGGTGGCCGTCGCGCGGAGGCCGCGCGTCGCCATCATCTCCACGGGCGACGAACTGGTGCAGCCCGGCCAGCCGCTGCGCCCGGCCGCGATCTACGACACCAACGGCGCGATCGTCACCGCGGCGATCTCGGAGAACGGCGGCGAGGCCCAATTTCTCGGCGCCATCCCGGATGACGAAGTGCAACTCGAAGCCGCAATGCGCGGGGCGTTAGCGACCAGCGACATGCTGGTGCTGTCAGGCGGCACCTCCAAGGGCGCTGGCGACGTCTCCCATCGCATCATCGGCCGGCTCGGCAAGCCCGGCATCATCGCCCACGGCGTGGCGTTGAAGCCGGGCAAGCCGCTGTGTCTTGCGGTGTGCGACGGCAAGCCCGTGATCATCCTCCCGGGATTCCCGACCTCGGCGATGTTCACCTTCCACGACATGATCGTGCCGGTGTTGCGGCGAATGGCCGGCCTGCCGCCGCGCTCGGATGCCAAGGTCAACGCACGGGTGCCGGTGCGGATCGCCTCCGAACTTGGTCGCACCGAATTCGTCATGGTGTCGCTGGTGGAAGGGGCGGACGGGTTGATCGCGTACCCCACCGGCAAAGGCTCCGGCGCCATTACATCATTCGCGCAGGCCGACGGTTTTCTGAAGATCGACGCGCTGGCCGACCAGATGCCGGCGGGCAGCGAGGCCGAGGTGACGCTGTTCACGCCGCATGTGCGGGTGCCGGACCTCGTCATCGTCGGCAGCCATTGCACCGGGCTCGATCTCGTCACCGCGCCGCTGGTGCACGCCGGTCTCGTCGTGCGTTCGATCGCCGTCGGCAGTCTCGGTGGGCTCTCGGCCGCCAAGCGCGGCGAGTGCGATTTCGCGCCGATCCATCTGTTCGACGACAAGACCGGGACCTACAACACGCCCTATCTCAGCGAGGGGCTCGAACTGGTGCCGGGCTGGCGGCGCATGCAGGGCATCGTGTTCCGCAAGGGCGATCGGCGCTTCGAAGGACTGTCAGCCGAAGACGCAGTGCGCGCGGCGCTGGCCGATCCCGCCTGCATCATGGTCAATCGCAACCAGGGCGCGGGCACGCGGATCCTGATCGACCGGCTGCTCGGCGGCGCGCGCCCGGACGGCTACTGGAATCAGCCGCGTTCGCACAATGCGGTGGCGGCGGCGGTCGCACAGCAGCGCGCCGATTGGGGCATGACCATTGCGCCGGTCGCGCATGCGTCAGACCTGGGTTTCATTCCCTTTGCCGAAGAGCATTATGACTTCGCGTTGGTAAAGGCGCGCAAGCAACGGCCGGCCGTGCAGGCCTTCCTCGATGCGCTGGCATCGGACGAGGGCCGCACAGCACTGGAGCAGGCGGGTTTTCGGCCGGCCTGACGCGTGACGTGTAGGAAGCCGTCAACAGAAACGGCTCGGGCGGGGACGGGAATGGCAAGACCGCTATCGATTGCGATCATCGGCGCCGGCATGGGTGGACTCGCGACCGCCGCGGCGCTGCGGCGGGTCGGCATCGACGTCACCGTCTACGAGCAGGCGACGCAGTTCGCGCGGATCGGCGCCGGCATCCAGATCGGCTGCAACGCCATGAAGGTGCTGCGCGGGCTGGGGCTGGAGGCAAGGTTGTGCGCGCAATCCTTCTATCCGCGCTCCTGGAACAACCGCGACTGGCGCACCGGCGAAGTCAAATTCGACATGATTTTTGGCGAGAGCGCCGAACAGAAGTTCGGCGCGCCCTATCTGCTGGCGCATCGCGGTGATCTGCACGCGGCGCTCGCCGGCGCCGTTCCAGATGAATGCGTCAGGCTCAATCACAAATTGGTCGGGCTGGATGAGACCGGCGAAGGTGTCCGGCTGACATTCGCCAACGGTGCAAGCGTGATCGCCGACGCCGTGATCGGCGCCGACGGCGTTCACTCGGTCGTGCGAGATATCCTGTTCGGCGTCTCACCGGTGAACTTCACCGGGCGGATCGCCTACCGCACCACCTATCCCGCCGCGCTGCTCGGCGGCGAAAAGATCGACGATTGCACCAAATGGTGGGGCGAGGACCGCCACATCGTCATCTATTACGTCAAGCCGGACCGCAGCGAGATCTACCTTGTCACCAGCCAGCCGGAGCCGGATTTCCGCATCGAGTCGTGGTCGGCGAAGGGCGACGTCAGGGAATTGCGCAAGGCGTTCGCTGGCTTCCACCGTCAGGTCGAGCAGGTATTGGCCGCATGCCCGGACGTGCACAAATGGGCGATCGTCGACCGCAACTCGCTGCAGCGATGGGCGGACCGCAACGTGACGCTGCTTGGAGATGCCTGCCACCCGATGACGCCCTACATGGCGCAGGGCGCGGCGATGGCGATCGAGGATGCGGCAGTATTGTCGCGTTGTCTCGACGGCGTCGAGCGCGACGGCGTTGCGAACGCATTTCGCCGCTTCGAAGCGACCCGCAAGGAACGGACCGCGCGCATCCAGCAGACCTCGCGCGCCAACACATGGCTCAGCGGGAGGACCGATACCGACTGGGTGTACGGCTACGACGCCTGGACGGTGCCGCTGGCGGCGTAAGTTTCCCTCAAGCCTGGACGCGCAACAGCTCGCTGATGATCCGTGGCTTCATCCAGCCGACATTGTCCACGATCTCCCGGCGCAGGGCGTCGTGCTCGGCCTCGTATTGCTCCCGGGTGATGCCCTGGGTGATTCCCTGGCCGGCCGTCGCTGTAATTCCGTATGCTTCTAGCGCGACGTCATGGCGATGCTTCCAGTCGATCACGCGCTTGGTCATGACTTCCGTGATCGCCGGCACCGTACCAGGATGACCCGCCAGGTCACAGGTCTCCTTGGTGCGTACATCTCCTGCCAGCATGAGCACGTTCCAGTCATCGAACCCGATGAGGTTCATCTCGGCGTACAGAAAGGCACCATGCTCGCCGTCCCAGATCGTGTGGTCGATGACCAGAAAAGGCACGGCGCGGCAATAGCCATGGCGCATCGTCATGTCGCGGTTGAAGGCCTCGGTGCGCTCGTCCAGCCGTTTCCTGGCTGCGGCGAAAAGAGCGATATAATCATCTGCCGTCGGCAGGATGTTGCGGGCATCATCCGGGCCAAAGCCAACTTCCCGCAGAAACTTGCCGATCTTTGGATCGTCCCAGAGTTCCCTGGAGAAAACGCGGGTCACACCATCTGCGTCCGGTGTCGGGCGCATGGTCTCTTTCAACTCGGTGAAGCCTTGCGGCTTCCTGCGTCCGAATATGGCCACGGTGCCCTCACGATAAATCCGTCACGGCAACCCTACGGGCAGATCTGTTAAATTGCATTAATCTGAAGCTGAAATCATGATCGAATTCTTCAATCTCCAGGTAGTTAAGACGATTGCTGCTTAAGTCTATCTCGCTGTCGTCGCCATGAACGCCTGGACCGCGCGCGCTGGCGGCGTGGACTTTTCTGACATAGCCACTACAAGTGGTATCATGACATCATTTGTCGCCATGTGGGTCATACCGGCCGCGATCGCCGCTTGGGGATCATTTCACTTCTCGATGCGCGACCCACGTTCAACGTCGTGGACGAAGATCGCGTTTGCAGGCGTTCTTCTCATTGCTTTCGGTGCGGTGTTGGCCACCTTTGCGTGGCTCCCCGGAAGCTCTGCCCGAAGGCGTCCTGGAGCGTGTCACGCTATCGCTCTTTTTTTGGTCAATGGTCGTGATCGGTGCGCCGCTATGCGTCGGCTCAATACTCGGAACCTTGATTGGGATGTATCGACGCCGGGACCGTTATCCGTCCTGATCTAATCGCTATCCAGCGCCGCCAGCCGATCGGCCTCCGCGATGTCGTCCATGGTGTTGGCATTGAAGAACGGATCGAGCGGTGTAGTCGGCCATGTCACGGTCGCGAGTCTATAGCGCGCGGTCCAGCGGTCGATCTTCCGGATGTCCTCGACGACAAGCGCGTGGCGCAGTTGTTCACGCAGGCCCACGCTCCACAATCCGATCACCGGATGGGACTGTCCATCGGAGGCGGCGACGGCAAGCTCGGCATTCTCTGCTTTGAGCGCGCCGTACAGCCGTGAAACCAGATCGCGCGGCAGGAACGGGCAGTCGGCGGCGGCGCTGAGAACGAGCTTTACGTCTGGCCGGTTGGCCGCAGCCCAGTCGAGTGCCGCGAGGATACCTGCGAGCGGTCCGGGAAAATCGGCGACGCCATCCGCAATGACGGGCAGGCCGAAGGACGCAAAGCGGGCGGGATCGCCATTGGCGTTGAGGATGAGGCCGTCGCATTGCGGCGCAAGGCGCGCGATCACGCGGTCGAGGATAGTGCGGCCGGCGATCGTGCGCATCGGCTTGTCGCCGCCACCCATCCGCCGCGCGAGCCCACCGGCGAGCAGCACGCCGAAAATTCGGGGCACGCCCCCTGGCGTTGCCTTACTCGTCACGCTCTTCACCCTTGCGCTTGTGCCGCGCGGATTCTTCCTCGACATAGTCGAGGTTCTGGTCGAACACGATTCGCTCCTGCCCTGAGAGTGCGATGAAGCGCTTTCCCCGCGTGCGGCCGACCAGCGTCAGCCCGACTTGCCGCGCCAGTTCGACGCCCCAGGCGGTGAATCCCGAGCGTGAGACGAGAATGGGGATTCCCATCCGCACCGTCTTGATCACCATCTCCGAGGTGAGGCGCCCGGTGGTGTAGAGAATCTTGTCGGCGGGATCGACGCCGTGGCGATAGATCCAGCCGGCGATCTTGTCGACGGCGTTGTGGCGACCGACATCCTCGGTGTAGCACACCGGCGTGCCTTCCTTGCACAGCACGCAGCCGTGGATCGCACCGGCTTCCAGATAGAGCGAGGGCATGGTGTTGATCGCCTGCGTCATCTGGTAGAGCCAGGACGTGCGCAGTTCCGCTTTCGGCAGCGCGACGCTTTCGACCGCTTCGAGCAGGTCGCCGAACGCTGTGCCCTGGGCGCAGCCGGAGGTCTGCGTGCGCTTCTTCAGTTTTGCTTCAAAATTGGTGTGGTGCTGGGTGCGCACCACCACCACCTGAAGATCGTCGTCATATTCGACCTCGGTGACGACGTCGTCGTATTTCAGCATGTTCTGGTTCAGGAGATAGCCGAGCGCCAGATATTCCGGATAGTCGCCGATCGTCATCATGGTGACGATCTCCTGGGCGTTCAAATACAGCGTCAGCGGTCGTTCCACCGGCACCCGGATTTCGACCGCCGCGCCGGTCTGGTCGGTGCCGGCGACGCGCTCGGTCAGCCGCGGGTCCTCAGGATTCGGCACGATCAGGGGGGCGGGGGCTTTGTCGATTTTCATCATATCCGCAGGTTAGCATGACATTGGCTTCCAGCCGATATAAAGCATTTCAGAGTATGAACAATGCGCCCATACGCCGTCATTGCGAGCGAAGCGAAGCAATCCATAGTGCAGCGAAGGAAGCGTGGATTGCTTCGTCGCTTCGCTCCTCGCAATGACGGTGGGGACGCCGCCGGAGTATGAGATGAAAGTAATAGGCCTCGCGGGATGGAGCGGCGCCGGCAAGACCACCTTGCTGACGCGGGTGATCCCGCAATTGCAGAAACAGGGCCTGCGCGTTTCCGTCATCAAGCACGCCCATCATACCTTCGATGTCGACGTGCCCGGCAAGGATTCCTGGAAGCATCGCGAGGCCGGGGCGGCCGAAGTCCTGGTGTCGTCCAGCCAGCGCTGGGCCCTGATGCATGAGCTGCGCGGCGCCGCTGAACCGCGGCTGCCGGAACTGCTGGCGAAGATGTCGGCGGTCGATCTCGTCATCGTCGAGGGTTTCAAGCGCGAGCCGCACCGCAAGATCGAGGTCTATCGCGCCGCGAATGAAAAACCGCTGCTGTTCCCCGACGATCCCGGCATCGTCGGAATTGCGACCGACACCGCGGTTGAAACCACGCTGCCGACAGCCCATCTCGACGATATCGAGGCGGTGGCGGCGATGATGCTGAAATCGGCGATCTCGCTCGAAGACGTGCTGGCGAAATGCGAAGCTGAGGGCTGATCAGGCACATGGCGCAATTGTCCGACGATTGCTTTGCCTTCGGCGGGCCGATGATGTCGGTCGATGAGGCCGTGGGTCTCATTGCCGCCCGCGTGACGCCGGTCGTGGATGTCGAGACGGTCATGCTCGCCCGCGCCGATGGCCGCATTCTCGCGCACGACATTTTGGCGCCGCTGCCGCTGCCGCCGTTCACCAATTCCGCCGTCGACGGCTATGCTGTTTCGAGCCGCGACCTGCCGCAGCAGGAAGAACAGGCATTTCCGGTGATCGGCCGCGTTCAGGCGGGCAGCTCCGCATCTGCGCCGCTCAAGCCGGGGCAGGCGATGCGCATCTTTACCGGTGCGCCGATGCCCGAAGGCGCCGATACCGTGTTCATGCAGGAAGATGTCCGCGTCGAAGGCGACAAGGTCGTACTTCCGGCAGGCCTCAAGCCTGGCGCCAATGTGCGGCCCGCGGGGGAAGACATTCCCTCAGGTCTTGCGGCGCTGCAGGCCGGCCAGCGGCTGCGGCCGCAGGATGTCGCGCTCGCCGCAGCCTTTGGCCTTACGCAACTCGATGTCGCCAGGCGCATTCGCGTCGCGGTGTTCTCCACCGGCAACGAACTGGCCTCGCCAGGCGCAACGCGCGCCGCGGCGCAATTGTTCGATTCCAACCGCTTCATGCTGATGGCGATGTTGTCGCGGCTTGGCTGCGAGGTCAGCGATCTCGGCATCCTCAGGGACGACCGCGCCGCGCTCGCGCGCGCCCTGCAGGAGGTGGCCGGCACGCACGACCTGATCCTCACCACCGGCGGCGTTTCGACCGGCGAGGAGGATCATGTCAAGGCGAGCGTTGAAAGCGTCGGCAGGCTGGTGCTGTGGCGGATGGCGATCAAGCCGGGACGCCCGGTCGCGATGGGAATCATCGGCGGCACCCCGTTCATCGGGTTGCCGGGCAATCCGGTGGCGAGTTTTGTGACCTTCGTCCACGTGGTGCGGCCGACTATTCTCGCGCTGTCGGGTGCGCGGCCGGAGCCGCTGCTGCCGATGCCGGTTCGCGCCGCCTTCAGCTACAAGAAGAAGATTGCCCGCCGCGAATATGTCCGCGTCACCCTGCGCAAGGGCGCGGATGGCGCGCTCGAAGCGGTGAAGTTTCCGCGTGAAGGCGCAGGGCTTCTGTCCTCGCTGGCGGACACCGACGGCCTGGTCGAGCTTGGTGAAGAAGTCACGCAGGTCACGCCCGGCCAGACGGTCGGATTCCTGTCCTATCCAGGCCTGATCAATTGATGTCCGTTGACGATGCGGGCTCGCTTCGCCATGGTCGGGCCCATGACGACGACAAAACTCGATCTTGCCGGGCTGAAATGTCCGCTTCCGGCGTTGAAGACGCGCAAGGCGCTGAAGACGTTGCCGCCCGGCGACAGGCTGGAAGTGCTCTGCACCGATCCGCTGTCGGTGATCGACATTCCGAACCTCATTCGTGAGACCGGCGACAAGGTCGAAATCACCGAGCGCAGCCAGGGCCGCATCGTGTTTTTGATTGAAAAAGCAAATGGCTCGATAGAAAAGCCAAATGCCTGAGCCGTTCGGGCGGGCACAACCCTCGCGCGTCAATTAGACGACTTCATTAGAACGCATGATTGCCGGGTGCGACAATCGGTCCTACAAATTCCGGCATGAACTTCCCGACATCGAAGGCGAGCGCAGCGGCATCCCCTGCCACGGCCAACGAGCCGGCGGCAAAACTCGGCAAACCGGCCGGCGGCCCCGAGTTCGGCGCGCTGGCGCAGGCCTCGATCCTGATCGTCGATGACGAGCCCGGGATGCGCAATTTCCTCGTGCGCACGCTGGGGCCGCGCTGCAAGCATGTGGAGGAGGCGGCCGACACGGACGAAGCCTCGCGCCTGCTCGACAAGAGCCGGTTCGACGTCGTCATCCTCGACAACATCATGCCGGGCAAGAATGGCGTCGAGTGGCTGGCGGAGCAGCGGGCTGTCGGCTTCTTTGCCGACGCCATTCTCATCACGGCCTATGCCGATCTCGACACCGCCATTCAGGCGCTGCGCGCCGGCGCGGTCGACTTCGTGCTGAAACCGTTCCGCTCGAACCAGATATTGAACGCGGTGGCGCGTTGTCTCGACCGGGTCCGGCTGCAGCGCGAGAATTACGTGCTGCGCTATGCGCTGCGCGCTTCCTCCGATCGCACGTTCCTGCGTGACAATCTGATCGGGACGTCGCCGGCGACCCGCAGCGTGCGCGAAACCATTGCCCGCGTCGCCCGCTTGCCGACATCGATCCTGCTCACCGGCGAATCCGGCACCGGCAAGGAAGTCGCCGCGCGCTCGATTCATTCGCTGTCCGACCGCGCCGACAAGCCGTTCGTGCCGGTGAACTGCGCAGCCATTCCGCCCGACATGATCGAGGCCGAACTGTTCGGCCACATCAAAGGAGCCTTCACCGGCGCAGACAGCGGGCGTGAGGGCCTGTTCCTCTATGCGCATGGCGGCACGCTGTTCCTCGATGAAATCGGTGAACTGCCGCTGCCGATGCAGAGCAAGCTGTTGCGCGTTCTCGAGGACCGCCGCGTCCGTCCCGTCGGCTCCGAGCGTGAAGTGCCGGTCGACCTTCGCTTGATCTTTGCGACCAACGCCGATCTGCAGAAGGAAGTAGAGCGGGGACGCTTTCGAGCCGACCTCTACTACCGCCTGAACGTCATGCAGATTCATCTGCCGCTGCTGAAAGATCGCGGCGATGACGTGCAGGAACTCGCCACCATTTTCATGAGCAAGCTCTCGATGCAGCTCGGCATGCCGCCGGTTGCGATCGACAGCTCGGTCCGCGCCGCACTGGCGAGTTACGACTGGCCGGGCAATGTGCGGGAGTTGCGCAATCTGATCGAACGCACGCTGATCCTCGGCGCATTCCCGGACGATTTCGCCGGGCCGCGAAGCGATGGCCAGCCGGCCGCCGCTGACAGCCTGGCCGATCTGGAACGCCGGCACATCCTTTCTGTCCTGAAAGAGACCGGCGGCAACCGCGAGGAAGCCGCGCGCAGGCTTGGAATCTCGCGCAAGACCATCGACCGCAAATGCGCGCTTTGGAATGTCTGAGCGGGCAGGCAGCATGAACGAGCCGGCGCGCGGGCGCTCCGTTCGTTTCCGGCTGCTGGCGATCGCGCTGCTGCCCATGCTGGTCATCCTGCCGCTGCTGCTCGGGGTTGCCATCTATCGCTGGAATGCGAGGTTCGACGCCACCCTGATTTCGAAGGTGCATGGCGATCTCACCATCGCGCATCAATATCTGGCCCGCATTCTGGAAAAAACCGGCGTGCAGATCCGCGCGCTCGGCCTCTCCGCCCGCTTCCGCGATGTGGAAGAGCACGATCCGCTGTCCGCCGTGGGCGACCTGCTCGAAACCTCCCGCAAGGAGATCGGTCTCGACTTTCTCTACCTGATGGACTCCAGCGGAAAGATCCTCGCCTCGTCGCCTGCGTTTCCGGGACAGCCAAAGGGCGACTGGCCGATCATCGCTTCGGCGTTGTCGGGGGCAGCCCCGTCAGCCGGCATCAACATCTTCAGCAATGACGAGCTTGCGGCGATTTCGCCTGTTCTCGCCGAGCGTGCGCGTCTCGACCTGGTGCCGACGCCTAATGCCGTACCGACCGACCGCAGCACCGAAACGCACGGTATGGTCGTGCATGCGGCGAGCCGGGCGACGACCCCCGGGGGCGCGCCGGCTGTGCTGGTCGGGGGCATTCTGCTCAATCAGAATCTGGAGTTCATCGATACGATCAACGACCTCGTTTATCAGTCGGCCAGCCTGCCCGAGGGCAGCCAGGGAACGGCGACGCTGTTTCTGGACGACGTGCGGATTTCGACCAACGTCCGCCTGTTCGAGGGACGGCGCGCGCTGGGGACGCGGGTATCGGCAGTGGTCCGCTCTGCAGTGATGGGTGAGGGGCGCACCTGGCTCGACAGCGCGTTCGTGGTCAACGACTGGTACATTTCGGCCTACGAGCCGCTGGTCGACAGCTATGGCAAGCGCGTCGGCATGCTCTATGTCGGGTTTCTGCAGAAACCGTTCGACGACGCGAAGTTCGAGACGCTCCTGATCATCGCGCTCGCATTCATCGTGATCACGGCCGCAACCGTGCCGATCTTCCTGCGCTGGGCGCAATCGATATTCATGCCGCTCGAACGCGTCACGACGACGATCGGCGAAGTGGAGAGCGGCAACCTGTCGGCCCGTACCAAATTGCCGGCATCTAGCGACGAGATCGGCCGCGTGGCGTTTCACCTCGATACCCTTTTGGACCAGATCCAGGAGCGCGACCGCCGGTTGCGGGAGTGGAACGAGGAGTTGAATACGCGGGTGCGCGAGCGAACCAGGGATCTCGAACACGCCAATTTGAAGCTGGAGGCGACCACCAAGCAGCTCATCATGTCCGAGAAGCTCGCTGCGATCGGCGAAATTACTGCGGGCGTGGCGCATGAGATCAACAACCCGATCGCGGTGATGCAGGGTAATCTCGACGTCATCCGCAGCGTGATCGGCGACGAGGCCGACAAGGCCAAGGTCGAGTTCCGCCTGCTGGATCAGCAGATTCATCGCATCAGCCAGATCGTGACCAAGCTGCTGCAGTTTGCCCGGCCGGAAGAGTATGCCGGCTATGTCGAGCGTCATGCGCCCGGAAGCGTCGTGGCGGACTGCCTGCCGCTGGTGCAGCATCTCCTGAACAAGACGGAAATCCGGGTTGTGCGGGAAGACCGGGCGAGCCGCCTGGTCCTGATGAACCGCACGGAACTGCAGCAGGTCGTGATCAACCTGATCGTCAACGCGATCCATGCCATGCCTGATGGCGGTACGCTTGCGCTGCGGTCATTCGATGCCGAGCGAGACGGCAGCCCGGGCATCGTCATCGAGGTGACCGACACCGGCGTCGGCATGCCTGCGGATATGCTGGAGAAAGTGTTCGATCCTTTCTTCACGACGAAGCGCCGGGACGGAACCGGCCTTGGTCTTTCCATAAGTCAGACATTGATCAAGCGCCAGCGTGGCCAGATCACAGCGGAAAGCGAAATCGGTCGCGGGAGCACATTCCGCGTCTGGCTTCCAGAGGCCGACTGATCCCGACCGCCCGGACATTTTGTCCGGCAAAGTCCGGACAATTTGTCTTGGGTTGCAGCGCGGTCACTCACAAGTCATTGATTTCCTGCATCGTGCGATTTGGCACATGGATTGCTCACTCCTCTTCAACAAGTTGAAGGGAGGAGCGAGGACCGGCGGTGCGCAGTCGAGGTGAGCTGTCGGCCGCGCATCTCATGCCGGCAAACTCTCACCTCAATTGGCCGGCATTGCTGCACGCATAATCAAAACATCAGGGTGGTTGGGTTCTCGAATGCGCGTGGCGATCCCCGCGCGTTCCCGAACTGCATGGGACAGCAGGATGGGGCTGTTCCACTGCATGGCTGAAGACGACGGGATCGAAGACGGCAAAAAACGCCCAGTTCAAGAATGGGCTGCAGGGGAAAATAGCGATGACAACAATCAGCAGCACCGGGAGCATCCCCGGTGCAGGAACGGGATTCCTTGACAAGGAGCGAACGATCGCGACAGCCGGCTTCAATCGCTGGCTGGTGCCGCCGGCGGCGCTTTGCATTCATCTCTGCATAGGCATGGCCTATGGCTTCAGCGTGTTCTGGCTGCCGCTGTCGCGCGCGCTCGGGTTGAGCGCGCCGAACGCATGCCCGGACATGTCGCTGGTGCAGGAACTCTTCACCACCACCTGCGACTGGAAGGTCGCCAGCATGGGCTGGATGTACACGCTGTTCTTCGTGCTGCTCGGCATTGCTGCGGCGGTGTGGGGCGGCTGGCTCGAGCGCGTCGGGCCCCGCAAGGCGGGCTTCGTTTCGGCGCTGTGCTGGTGCGGCGGCCTCTTCCTCGGCGCGATCGGCGTCTACACGCATCAGCTCTGGCTGTTGTGGCTGGGCTCAGGCGTGATCGGCGGCATCGGTCTTGGTCTCGGTTACATCTCGCCGGTGTCGACGCTGGTGAAATGGTTTCCGGACCGCCGCGGCATGGCGACCGGCATGGCCATCATGGGCTTTGGCGGTGGCGCCATGATCGGCGCGCCGCTGGCGAATTTGCTGATGAACTATTTCAAGACCCCGACCTCGGTCGGCGTCTGGGAAACCTTCGTCGCAATGGGCGTGATCTATTTCGTGTTCATGATGATCGGCGCGTTCCGCTATCGCATTCCGCCGGCCGGCTGGCGGCCCGAAGGCTGGACTCCGCCGGAAAAAGCCAATGCGATGATCTCGCAGAACAACGTTCACTTGAACGATGCGCACAAGACGCCGCAGTTCTGGCTGATCTGGTGGGTGCTCTGCCTCAACGTGTCGGCGGGTATCGGCGTGATCGGCATGGCTTCGCCGATGCTGCAGGAAATCTTCGCAGGCAAGCTGATCGGATTGCCCGACGTCGGCTTCAACCAGCTTGACGCGACGCAGAAGGCGACGATTGCCGGCATCGCGGCCGGCTTCGCCGGACTGCTCTCGCTGTTCAACATCGGCGGCCGCTTCTTCTGGGCGTCGCTGTCGGACAAGATCGGCCGCAAGAACACCTATTATACGTTCTTCATCCTCGGCATCGCGCTCTACGCGCTGGCGCCGACCTTCGCCGCAATGGGCTCGAAGCTTTTGTTCGTGCTCGGCTTCGGCATCATCCTGTCGATGTATGGCGGCGGCTTCGCCACGGTGCCGGCCTATCTCGCCGACATGTTCGGCACCCAGTTCGTCGGCGCCATCCACGGCCGGCTGCTGACGGCCTGGTCGACGGCCGGTATCATCGGTCCCGTGGTCGTGAACTATATTCGCGAGTTCCAGCTTGCCGCCGGCGTGCCGCGCGACCAGCTCTACAACACCACGATGTACATCCTGTGCGCTATGCTGATCGCGGGCCTGATCTGCAACTACCTGATCAAGCCGGTCGATAAAAAATGGCACATGAGCGATGCCGAGGTCGCCAAGCTGCAGGCGGCGACGGCGAGCGCGGGGGCATCGGGTCCGTCCGGTTCCTACGGCATCGGGTTCGGCGGGCTCGACGCCAAGGCCGCGCTGTTCTGGGCCTTCGTCGGCATTCCGCTCGCCTGGGGCGTGTGGAAGACGCTGGAAAGCGCCGTCAAGATACTCTGAGCGAAGGACGCCGCGGGACCGCCAGCCAGCATATCCCGCGGCGTCTTCCAACGCAGATTTCGCGCAGCGATCGATGCGTCTTCGCAATCGCAGCATGGGATGGCTTTATTGATCTTGCGATCATTTCGCTGTCTCATCCTGCCGTCAGACAGGCGGCACGGGGCGAGGATTTGCCGCGGGCGCTCAACCGCGCCAGCCGCTTAAATGCCTATCAAGACGCCACAATTCGCTTGGCATCTGGCATACCAGAGATTAGAGTCGATCTAATTCAGGCTCAGAGAACGAGACGCCATCAATGACTGCCCATGACGTACAAACGGTCCGCGCGTTCGAACATCCGGGCGCGGGCCGGAAGCGGGCCAAGGCGACCCCAAAAGGCCGCCAGGTCGACCCCACCGCCGCCGACGAGATCGAGCTTCTGCTCGGTGATCGGCCGCGGCGGCGCGATCTCCTGATCGAGCACCTGCACCTGATCCAGGACAAGTATCATCAGATCTCGGCCGCGCATCTCGCGGCGCTGGCCGACGAGATGAAGCTGTCGTTTGCGGAAGTGTTCGAGACCGCGACCTTCTACGCGCATTTCGACGTGGTGAAGGAGGGCGAGCCCGACATCGCCCCGCTGACCATCCGCGTCTGCGATTCGCTGACCTGCGCCATGATGGGCGCGGAAAAGCTGCTGCACGAATTGCAGGACAAGGCCGGCCCCGGCGTTCGCGTGGTGCGCGCGCCCTGCGTCGGGTTTTGCGATAGCGCGCCGGTCGCCGAAGTCGGACACCGCTATGTACTCCATGCGACTTCGGCCGAGGTCCTCGACACCGCGGCGCGGGGCGAGACCCATCCAATCATCCCGTCCTACGTCGATTACGAGACCTATGTCAGCGAGGGTGGCTACAAGCTGCTTGGTGACCTGCGCGCGGGGCGGATCGGCAAGGAAGACATTCTCAAGGTTCTGGACGACTCCAGCCTGCGGGGGCTCGGCGGCGCCGGTTTTCCCACCGGCCGCAAATGGCGGGCAGTGCTGGGCGAGCCGGGTCCCCGGCTGATGGCCGTCAATGGTGACGAGGGCGAGCCCGGTACGTTCAAGGATCGCTTCTATCTGCTTCGCGACGTTCACCGTTTCCTCGAAGGGACACTGATTGCGGCGCATATCATCGACGCGGAGGACGTCTACATCTATCTGCGTGACGAATATCCTGCCGCGCTCAAGCTGCTTCCGCTCGAGATTGCCAAGCTGCCCGCAGGCGGTCCGCGAATTCACATGCGTCGCGGCGCTGGCGCCTATATCTGCGGCGAGGAGTCCGCGCTGCTCGAAAGTATCGAGGGCAAGCGCGGCTTGCCGCGGCACAAGCCGCCTTATCCGTTCCAGGTCGGTCTGTTCGGCCTGCCGACGCTCATCAACAATGTCGAGACGCTTTTCTGGGTGCGCGACATCGTCGAGAAGGGCGCCGAATGGTGGAAGAGCCACGGCCGCAACGACCGTGTCGGACTGCGCAGCTACTCGGTCTCGGGCCGCGTCAAGAATCCCGGCGTGAAGCTGGCGCCGGCCGGCCTCACCGTGCGCGAACTGATCGACGAGTTCTGCGGCGGTATGGCCGACGGACACAAATTCCGCGCTTACCTTCCGGGCGGCGCGTCGGGCGGCATCCTGCCGGCCTCGATGGACAACATCCCGCTCGATTTCGGCACGCTGGAAAAATACGGCTGTTTCATCGGTTCTGCCGCTGTCGTCATTCTGTCCGATCAGGACAGCGTGAAGGGCGCGGCGCTGAACCTGATGAAATTCTTCGAGGATGAGAGCTGCGGCCAGTGCACGCCGTGCCGGGTCGGCACCCAGAAGGCGGCGATCCTGATGGAGCGGCCGGTCTGGGACCGCGAACTGCTCGACCAGTTGAGCCAGGCGATGCGCGATGCCTCGATCTGCGGGCTTGGACAAGCCGCCTCGAATCCGCTGACGTCAGTGATTAAATATTTTCCGGAAGAATTCGTGCCGAAAGAGGCCGCGGAATGACCAGGATCAAGTTCGAACTCGACGGCAAGCAGGTCGAGGCCAACGCGGGCGAAACCATCTGGCAGGTGGCGAAACGCCACCAGAAGGAAATCCCGCATCTCTGCTATTCGCCGGAGCCTGACTACCGACCCGACGGCAACTGCCGCGCCTGCATGGTCGAGATCGAGGGCGAGCGCGTGCTGGCCGCTTCCTGCAAGCGCACGCCGAGCGTCGGCATGAAGGTGAAGACCGAGAGCGCCCGCGCGGTCGCCGCGCAAAAGATGGTGATGGAGCTGCTCGTCGCCGACCAGCCGGCGCGCGAGACCTCGCATGATCCCGATTCGAAATTCTGGCACTGGGCCGAAAAGGTCGAGGTGACCGAGAGCCGCTTCCCCGCCGCCGAGCGCTGGCAGGGCGATAGCAGTCATCCCGCAATGAGCGTCAATCTCGATGCCTGCATCCAGTGCGGCCTCTGCGTGCGCGCCTGCCGCGAGGTGCAGGTCAACGACGTCATCGGCATGGCCTATCGCAGTCACGGGTCGAAAATCGTATTCGACTTCGACGATCCCATGGGTGAATCGACCTGCGTTGCCTGCGGCGAATGCGTGCAGGCCTGTCCGACCGGCGCGCTGATGCCCTCGGTGATGCTGGACGAAAATCAGACCCGCGTCACCTATGCCGACAGGAAGGTCGACTCGCTGTGCCCGTTCTGCGGCGTCGGCTGTCAGGTCACCTATCAGGTCAAGGACGAGAAGGTCATTTACGCCGAGGGCCGTGACGGCCCGGCCAACCATAATCGGCTCTGCGTGAAAGGCCGCTTCGGTTTCGACTACATCCATCACCCGCATCGGCTGACAAAACCGCTGGTGCGGCTGCCGAATGCAAAGAAGGATGCCAACGACCAGGTCGATCCGGCCAATCCGTTCACGCATTTCCGCGAAGCCTCGTGGGAAGAAGCGCTGGATATCGCGGCCAAAGGCCTCGTCAAAATTCGCGACGAGAAGGGCGTCAAGGCGCTGGCCGGCTTCGGCTCCGCCAAAGGCTCGAACGAAGAGGCCTACCTGTTTCAGAAGCTGGTGCGCACCGGCTTCGGCTCCAACAATGTCGATCACTGCACGCGGCTGTGCCACGCTTCATCAGTAGCGGCGTTGATGGAAGGGCTGAACTCGGGCGCGGTGTCGGCGCCGTTTGCCGCTGCCATGGACGCCGAAGTCATCATCGTGATCGGCGCCAATCCGACCGTGAACCATCCGGTTGCGGCGACCTACATCAAGAACGCCGCCAAGCGCGGCGCCAAGCTGATCGTGATGGATCCGCGCCGGCAGTCGCTGTCGCGGCACGCCTGGCGGCATCTGGCCTTCAAGCCCGGCAGCGACGTCGCGATGCTGAACGCGATGCTGCACACCATCATCACCGAAGGGCTGACCGACCAGCAATACATCGCGGGCTATACCGAAGGTTTTGATGAGCTCGCCGAGCGCATCAAGGATTTCCCGCCGGAGAAGATGGAAGCGATCTGCGGTATCCCCGCCGAGACGCTGAAGGAAGTCGCGCGGGTCTATGCCCGCTCGCAGGCCTCGATCATCTTCTGGGGCATGGGCATCAGCCAGCACATCCACGGCACCGACAACGCACGCTGCCTGATCGCGCTGGCGCTGACGACGGGCCAGGTCGGCCGTCCCGGCACCGGGCTGCATCCGCTGCGTGGCCAGAACAACGTCCAGGGCGCTTCCGACGCCGGATTGATCCCGATGTTCCTGCCGGACTATCAGCCGGTCGGGCGCACCGATCTGCGCGAGCCCTTTGAAAAACTGTGGCACCAGGACCTCGATCCCGTGCGCGGATTGACCGTGGTCGAGATCATGAACGCAATCCATGCCGGCGAAATCACCGGCATGTATATCGAGGGCGAAAACCCCGCGATGTCGGATCCCGATCTGCAGCACGCGCGCGGGGCGCTGGCGATGCTCGATCACCTGGTCGTGCAGGATCTGTTCGTCACCGAAACCGCGTTCCACGCCGACGTGATCCTGCCGGCCTCAGCGTTTGCCGAGAAGAGCGGCACCTTCACCAACACCGACCGCCGCGTGCAGCTCGCGCGCGAGGTGATCAAGCCGCCCGGCGATGCGCGGCAGGATCTCTGGATCATCCAGGAAATCGGCAAGCGCATGGGCCTGCCCTGGAACTACAACGGCCCGGCCGACGTGTTCACCGAGATGACGAAGGTGATGCCGTCGTTGAACAACATCACCTGGGACCGTCTGGTGCGCGAGGGCGCGGTGACCTATCCGGTCGATGCTCCCGACAAGCCCGGCAACGAGATCATCTTCACCACGGGTTTTCCGACCGAGAGCGGCCGCGGCAAGATCGTGCCGGCGAAGGTGATCGCGCCGGACGAGGTGCCTGATTCAGAATATCCGATGGTGCTGTCGACGGGGCGGGTGCTCGAACACTGGCACACCGGTTCGATGACCCGCCGCGCCAGCGTGCTCGACCAGATCGAGCCGGAGGCGGTGGCGTTCATGTCGCCAAAGGACATGCGGCGCTTGAGCGTCTGGCCCGGTGATTTCATCAGGCTGGAGACGCGGCGCGGCGCCGTCGAGGTCAAGGTACGCTCCGACCGCGACGTGCCGGAGAACATGGTGTTCATGCCGTTCTGCTACGCGGAAGCGGCGGCGAACCTGTTGACCAACCCGGCGCTCGACCCGTTCGGCAAGATCCCCGAATTCAAGTTCTGCGCCGTGCGCGCGGAGAAGGTGGCGCTGCAATCGGCGGCGGAGTAACGCGATCTGCCTATTTCCGTCATTGCCTGCAATGTCCGCGCTTCACCGCGCGGGAAGGACAAAGACCTGGCCGGGATAGATCAGGTTGGGATTGCGGATCTGCGCCCGGTTTGCCTTGTAGATGACGGCATAGCGCGTGCCCGCGCCGTACGAGACTTGGCTGAGACGCCAGAGGCTATCTCCGCGGGAGACCGTGGTGGTCGTTATCTTTGGCACCACCACGGTGGAGGACGGCGAGCCGCTGTCCGGCAAGACAGTACTCCCTGCGGCCGCAAGCTGCGGCTGTTGCGGAGCGGCTGAGTCCGGGCGCTTGGACGTCGTGGCCTGCGCCGACACCGACGCGGTTGTCTCGGGAGCGGTGAACGGCACCTCGGCGCGTGCGCGCACCGTGCCGGAGCTCGACGCTTCGTCCAGCCTGACACGGTAGCTACCCGGTGCGACCCCTTCATTGATGGTGACTGCAAAACGTCCGTCCGTGCCGGCCGTCACGGATGCAACAAAGCTGTCGTTGAGATAAAGCCTCAGCGCCGCACCGGGGCGCGCCTGGCCGCTCACATGGAACTTGCCGCCCGGTTCGATCTCGACTGTCTCCACGACCAGTGCGCCGGCCGCCGGTTTTGGCGCACCCGGTTGCGACAGCACAACGGTGGGTTTGTCCGGCGTGACCAGCGCCACGACCGGCTTCTCGTTCGATCTCGGCTCCAGCGCCGCCGTCACGCGCTGTTTGGACGTGGTCACCGTGCCGTCCGCCTGCTTTGAGCGCAGCGTCAGGTCGTAAGTGCCTGGAGGAAGCTTGGGCGGGACCATGACGAATTGTCCGGATTTATCCGCGACCGCGCGATCATGCACTTCGCCATCGCGCAGCAGTTCCACCGTTGCGCCCGGCGCTGCCCGGCCCGCGACGACGGCTTCGCCCGTCGGCTCGATGCTGGCAACGTCGAATGTCGGCACATTGCCGTTCTCCGGCGACGGCGGCGATCCGATCAGCGCGTCCACGACCGCGTTTGCTTCCGATTTGGCCTTTGCAAGCGCGGCCACTCGCGTATCAGGTGCAGGCTTCGAGGTCGCAGGCGCCGTCGTTGCAGCCATGGTGTCAGCCGGCGGCTCCCGGCGCACGTACTGAATGGCGAAGACGGCACCACCGACGGCTACAACCGCCACCAGGGGGAGGACTATTCGGCTAATCGATATGGCAGTCATGATGCTCACCCGCCTGCCGGATCGCTGGCTCGTCCGAACTTTATACCGTCTCAAGCAGGGTGGGTACTGGTTTGCGTCGGGAAAATGCAGTCTTTTCGGCGCCTTACAGGCCTACAGCCAGCCGACGCGCCGGAACCGCCAGAATAAGGCGGCGCATACCAGCAGGATCGTACCGATCACGCTGAAATAGCCATATTGCCACTCCAGCTCCGGCATGTGCTTGAAGTTCATGCCGTAGATTCCGGCGATCGCCGTCGGAACCGCGATGATGGCGAGCCATGACGCCAGTTTCTTGGACACCGCAGTTTCCTGCGCCTGGCCGACCAGCAGGCTTGCCTCAAAGGCAAACGCCAGCACCTCGCGAAGCGAGTCGATCCGCTCCTGCACCGTCCGGACGTGGTCGGTGACGTCGCGAAACAACGGCTGCATCGTGGATCGCACCATCGGCAGATTGTCATGCTCGAGCCGGCGGCAGACTTCCACCAGGGGCCCAACCGCATTGCGCAGCCGCAACAGGTCGCGCCGGAGCAAATAGAGGCGCTCGATCTGCGCCTGCGTCATGGCGCTGGCGAGCACCTGCGCTTCCATGGCCTCGACTTCCTCCTGAATGGTTTCGAGCACGGGGGAGTAGTTGTCGACGATGAAGTCGAGGATGGCGTAGAGAATGTAATCCTCGCCCCGGGCCAGCGCCCGCGGGCAGCTCTCGCATCGTTCGCGCACCGACTTGTAGGACGTCGAGGCGCCGTGCCGGACCGACACGATGTATCCTTCGCCGACGAACAGATGCGTCTCGCCGAATGCGATGCTGTCGCCGTCGAGCTGCGCCGTACGCGCCACGATGAACAGCGCGTCGCCATATTGCTCGATCTTCGGCCGCTGATGGGCGTGGTCGGCATCCTCGATCGCAAGGTCATGCAGTTCGAATTGCCGCTGCACGCGGCTAAGCAACGACATATCCGGGTCGTGCAGGCCGATCCAGACCACGTGGCCCGGCTTGCTGCGCCAGCTTGAGGCTTCATCGATGGCGATGTTGGCGACGCGTCGGCCATCGACGTAGACACCGGCTGCGACCACGCCGCCGGAGGTGGCGGGCTCGGTTTTCACAATGCCTGACGACGCGACGTTCATGGCTTCCACCCTCGATCATTGTTGCCGAACCTCGCTTCGCCGCGATGTTTTCGACTGAGGCTAGCACCACGAAATCCGCCGTCAATGCGAACCGGACGACGGGGTTCCCGCCGTCGCTTCGACATACCTCGGGCCTTGTCATATCTTGCAATCCGCGGCGCGGAGGAGCGAATCGAAGTCCGGTGCCGATACCGATGCCACCCCGGATGTCTGCTTTGCTCATCCGGGCTATTACGGATATTCAGGCAAAATTGTCGCTGCACACGGGCTCATAGAGCAGATTGGCGCCCTGCGGCACGGCCGGAACGCTGCGACGGCTCGGTGGCGTGCTGATGCGTTGCGCTTCCACAAATGCGCTCAGGATCGCTAGCGCCAGATCGGCGTGACGGGTCTCGATCGATTGGTCCAGCCAGTCCGGCAGTTCGCGCTGCCGCGACAGTGCGCAATACCATTCACCGTCGTCATAGGCGAGGCGGCGGAGCTGCCATTGCGGGAGTTCCAGATCGATCAGCGCCAGCGCCGCGTCGGTCCAGGCCTGCGACTGGATCAGCCGCTCGATGCGGGCGGCGCGGGCGTTCTGGTTTGCAGAAGGAAAGCGCCGGCAAGTCGCGTGGATGATCTCGGAGAGAAATTCGGCCGTGACGTGGCCGGCGTCACGAATCCGGTCGCCGAGGTCGAAATTGATCTGCTGTTGTGAGAGAAGTGACATGGGTTCATCTCAACCTGTAGCGCGGTCGATACAGCAACCGCGCTCCCAAATTGGCCAGAGCCCCATTTGAAAGCGAGATGAGCAGAGGCACGAAGATATAGGGATTTCATAGGCGCAGGGACGACGGGCGCGTCTTTATGGGATTCCTATAACGTCGCCGCCCCTCCCGTCTCGAAAACCTATGTGTCTGGTGGCATCTCACGACCATCCAATATGCCGGCCGCTCGTTCGACTGGCGGTTCACGACGCACAGGAACATTCCCATGCTGGACATCGTCATGCTGGCGCTCGCGCTCGGTTTCTTCGCGGCAGGCATAGGCTACGCCTACACTTGCGAACGGCTCTAGAGGAACTGGCCATGATCTTCGATTACTCACTCGCCGGTCTCGTCTCGCTCGGCCTGCTGTTCTACCTGACCTACGCGCTGCTGCGTCCCGAACGGTTCTGAGCCCGCCATGACTACGCTGGCCGCCATCGTGCTGGCGTTCCTTGCGACTGCGGCGCTGCTTGTCGTGCTTCTGCACCTGCTCCTGCCCGCAAGGTAATACAAAGGATACTTCCCATGACACTCATCGGCTGGTTCCAGATTCTGCTATACTGCGCGATCGTGATAGCGCTGGTAAAGCCGCTCGGCTGGTACATGACACGCGTCTTCAACGGCGAGTCGACTTTTCTTTCCCCGGTGCTCCGCCCGGTCGAAAGCGGGCTCTACTGGATCGGCGGCGTTGACGAGAGCCGCGAACAGCATTGGCTGACCTATACGGTCGCGATGCTGCTGTTCCACGTCGGCGGCTTCCTCATCATCTATGGGCTGATGCGGCTGCAGGCGCTGTTGCCGTTCAACCCGCAGGAGCAATCCGCTGTCGCCGAGGATCTCTCATTCAACACCGCGATGAGCTTCATCACCAACACCAACTGGCAGAACTACGGCGGCGAAAGCACGCTGTCATATCTGACGCAGATGGTCGGCCTGACGCACCAGAATTTCCTGTCAGCGGCAACCGGCATTGCGCTGGCGGTGGCGCTGATCCGTGGTTTCTCGCGTTCCTCGATGCGCACCATCGGCAATTTCTGGGTCGACGTGACCCGCTGTACGCTCTATGTGCTGCTGCCGATCTGCATCGTCTACACGCTGTTCCTGGTTTGGCAGGGCATGCCGCAGACCCTCGGCGCCTATGTCGAGGCCACGACGCTGGAAGGGGCCAAGCAGACCATCGCGGTCGGCCCCGTCGCGTCGCAGGTCGCGATCAAGATGCTCGGCACCAATGGCGGCGGCTTCTTCAACGCCAACGCCGCGCATCCCTTCGAAAATCCGACCGCGCTGTCGAACTTCGTGCAGATGCTCTCGATCTTCGCGCTCGGTGCCGCGCTGACCAACGTGTTCGGCCGCATGGTCGGCAACCAGCGCCAGGGCTGGGCGATCCTCGCCGTGATGGGCGTGCTGTTCCTGTCGGGCGTCGCGGTCACCTACTGGGCCGAGGCCAACGGCACGACCGCGCTTCATGCGCTCGGTCTGACCGGCGGCAACATGGAAGGCAAGGAAGTCCGCTTCGGCATCGTCGCTTCCAGCCTGTTTGCCGTCATCACCACCGCGGCGTCCTGCGGTGCGGTCAACGCCATGCATGACTCGTTCACCGCGCTTGGCGGCATGATCCCGCTGATCAACATCGAGCTCGGCGAGATCATCGTCGGCGGCGTCGGCGCCGGCATGTACGGCATGCTGCTGTTCGTCGTGCTCGCGATCTTCGTCGCCGGGCTGATGGTTGGCCGCACGCCGGAATATGTCGGCAAGAAGATCGAGGCGCGCGAAGTCCAGATGGCGATGCTCGCCATCCTGATCCTGCCATTGATGATCCTTGGCTGGACCGCCGTCGCCGTCGTGTTCCCGCCGGCGGTTGCCTCGATGGCCAACGCCGGTCCGCACGGCTTCACCGAGGTGCTCTACGCCTACAGCTCGCAAACCGGCAACAACGGCTCGGCTTTCGCAGGCCTGACCGGCAACACCTTCTTCTACAACCTCACCGGCGGCATGGCGATGTTCGTCGGCCGCTTCTTCATGATCGTGCCCGCCATGGCGATGGCCGGCTCGCTGGCGGGAAAGAAATCAGTTCCACCATCGATGGGCACGTTCCCGACCACCGGCGGCCTGTTCGTAGGCCTTGTCGTCGGCGTGATCCTGATCATCGGCGGCCTCACCTTCTTCCCGGCGCTGGCGCTCGGTCCGATCGTCGAGCACCTCGCTGGCAACGCCAACAACCTGTTCTGATCGATCCCTCTTCGGAGTCACTTTCATGGAAGTCGTCCAAAAAATGAATAAGCGGATGCCGGTGTCGGCGATGTTGGATCCGAAGATCGTCCTGCCGGCCATCGGCTCGGCCTTCGCCAAGCTCGATCCCAGGGTGATGATCAAGAGCCCCGTGATGTTCGTGGTCGAGATCGTGGCTGCGCTGACCACGGTCATCTTCATTCGCGATCTGGTGACGGGTGGCGCAAATCTCGGCTTCACCCTCCAGATCATCCTCTGGCTGTGGTTCACGGTGCTGTTCGCCAACTTCGCGGAAGCGGTGGCGGAAGGCCGTGGCAAGGCGCAGGCCCAATCGCTGAAGAAGACCCGCACCGAGAGCCAGGCCAAGCTGCTCAGCGGCTCGGACAAGACCTATCGTCTCGTCGCCGGCACCGCGCTCAAGGTCGGCGATATTGTCCTGGTCGAGGCCGGCGACAACATCCCCAGCGACGGCGAAGTGATCGAGGGCGTCGCGTCCGTCAACGAGGCCGCGATCACGGGCGAATCCGCGCCCGTTATCCGCGAATCCGGCGGCGACCGCTCGGCAGTGACCGGCGGCACGCAGGTGCTTTCCGACTGGATCCGCGTTCGCATCACCGCGGCGCAGGGCTCGACCTTCATCGATCGCATGATCAAGCTGGTGGAGGGCGCCGAGCGGCAGAAGACGCCAAACGAGATCGCGCTCAATATCCTGCTCGCAGGGCTCACCATCATCTTCGTGTTCGCCACCGTGACGATCCCGAGTTACGCCGCCTATGCCGGCGGCTCGATTTCGGTCGTCGTGCTGGTGGCGCTGTTTGTCACGCTGATCCCGACCACGATCGGCGCGCTGCTGTCGGCGATCGGCATTGCCGGCATGGACCGTCTGGTGCGCTTCAACGTGCTGGCGATGTCCGGCCGCGCGGTCGAGGCGGCGGGTGACGTCGATACGCTGCTGCTTGACAAGACCGGCACCATCACGCTCGGCAACCGCCAGGCGACGGCGTTCCGCCCCGTACGCGGCGTCACCGAGCAGGAGCTGGCGGACGCGGCGCAGTTGGCCTCGCTCGCCGACGAGACGCCCGAGGGCCGCTCGATCGTCGTGCTGGCCAAGGAGAAATACGGCATCCGCGGCCGCGAGATGCACGAACTCCACGCGACGTTCGTTCCGTTCACCGCGCAGACCCGCATGAGCGGCATCGACGCCGGCTCGTCTTCGGTCCGCAAGGGTGCGGTGGACGCGATCCTCAACTACATCGGCGCCGGCACGGCACAGACCTTGGCTACTGGGAATACGGTTCGTGCCGTTCAGCCGACCGTAGGCACGGAGGCGGCCCGCGAGATCCAGGCGATTTCGGATGAGGTCGCCAAGGCTGGCGGCACCCCGCTCGCGGTCGCCCGCGACGGCAAGCTGCTTGGCGTCATCCACCTGAAGGATATCGTCAAGGGCGGCATCCGCGAGCGCTTTGCCGAGCTGCGCCGTATGGGCATCCGCACGGTGATGATCACCGGCGACAACCCGATGACGGCAGCCGCGATCGCGGCCGAAGCCGGCGTCGACGATTTCCTCGCGCAGGCAACCCCTGAAGACAAGCTGAAGCTGATCCGCGACGAGCAGGCCAAGGGCAAGCTGGTGGCTATGTGCGGCGACGGCACCAACGACGCGCCCGCGTTGGCGCAGGCGGACGTCGGCGTCGCCATGAACACCGGCACGCAGGCGGCGCGCGAGGCCGGCAACATGGTCGACCTCGATTCCAATCCGACCAAGCTGATCGAGGTGGTCGAGATCGGCAAGCAACTTCTGATGACCCGCGGCGCGCTGACGACGTTCTCGATCGCTAACGACGTCGCGAAATACTTTGCCATCATCCCCGCGATGTTCCTGGCGTTCTATCCTCAGCTCGAGGTGCTCAACGTCATGCAACTGGCAAGCCCGCAAAGCGCGATCCTGTCAGCAATCATCTTCAACGCGCTGATCATCATCGCGCTGATTCCGCTCGCCCTAAAAGGCGTGGCGTACCGCGCCGTCGGCGCCGGCGCGCTACTCCGCCGCAACCTGCTGATCTACGGGTTGGGAGGCATCATCATTCCCTTTATTGGCATCAAGACCATCGACCTCGTGGTCACGGCCTTGCACCTGGCTTAAGGAGGCAACCATGCTTCGCGAAATCCGTCCCGCCATCCTCATCCTGGTCCTGCTGACGCTGATCACGGGGCTCGCCTATCCGCTCGCGATGACCGCGATCGCCGGTGTGATCTTTCCGAAACAGGCGCAAGGCAGCCTGATCGAGAAGGACGGCAAGGTGATCGGCTCCGCCCTGATCGGGCAGGAGTTCAAGGATGACAAATACTTCCATGGTCGGCCCTCGGCCACTCTGGCGCCGGACCCTGCCGATTCCACCAAGACCGTTTCGGCACCCTACAACGCGGCCAATTCCGGCGGCTCCAATCTCGGTCCGACCAGCAAGGCGCTGAACGACCGGGTCAAGGAGGACGTCGAGAAGCTGAAGGCTGAAAACCCCTCCGCCGCGGTACCCGTCGACCTCGTCACGACCTCTTCCAGCGGCCTCGATCCCGATATTTCGCCTGAGGGCGCGCTGTTCCAGGTGCCGCGCGTGGCCAAGGCCCGTAACATGCCGGAGGATCGCGTGCGCCAGCTCGTCGCCGAGAACACCCAGGGGCGATTTGCCGGCCTGCTCGGCGAGCCGCGCGTCAACGTCCTGGCGCTCAACCTGGCGCTGGACGCGGCATCCAAGTGACGGTGACTAGGCTCAACCCAAAGCGGTAACTATAATGCCTCATGGCAAATCGTGACCCTGAACAACGGCCTTCGCCGGATGCGCTACTGGAGGCCGCCCGGCGGGAGAGCGACAAGGCCGGCCGGCTGAAGATCTTTGTCGGCGCCGCCCCCGGCGTCGGCAAGACCTATGAGATGCTGCAGAGCGCGCACGCCAAGAGGAAGGCCGGCGCCGATGTTGTCGTGGGTGTCGTCGAGACCCACGGCAGGGCGGAGACCGAGGCCCTGCTGCAGGACCTCGAGGTGCTGCCGCGCAAGCGGATCGCCTACAAGGACCAGGCGCTCGAGGAGATGGACCTCGACGCGCTGATCGCGCGCCGGCCGCAGATCGCCCTGGTCGACGAACTCGCCCATACCAACGCCCCGGGCAGCCGTCATCCCAAACGCTATCTCGACGTCGAGGAACTGCTGTCCCACGGCATCGACGTCTACACCGCGGTCAACATCCAGCATATCGAAAGCCTCAACGATGTGGTCGCGCAGATCACCCATGTGCGGGTGCGCGAAACCGTGCCGGATTCTGTGTTCGATCGCGCCGACGCCATCGAGCTGATCGACCTCACGCCTGACGACCTGATCCAGCGGCTGAAGGAGGGCAAGGTCTATGTCCCCAAACAGGCCGAGCGCGCGCTGGAGCATTATTTCTCGCCGGGCAATCTGACCGCGCTACGCGAGCTGGCGCTGCGGCGTACCGCCGAGCGCGTCGACGAACAGTTACTCACCCATATGCAGGCCCACGCCATCGCAGGTCCCTGGGCCGCCGGTGAGCGCATCCTGGTCTGCGTCAGCGAAGACCCGCGCGCCGCCGGGCTGGTGCGTTACACCAAACGGCTGGCGGACCGGCTGCACGCGCAGTGGACAGCGATCAGCATCGAGACGCGGCGCAGCCTGCAACTGACCGACGAGCAGCGCGACCGGCTGGCCGACACCATGCGGCTCGCCGAAGCGCTCGGCGGCGAAGCGCTGACCATCCCCGGCGTCGGCCGCCGCATCGCCGACGACGTCATCCATTTCGCGCATGCCAACAATGTCACCCAGATCATCATCGGCAAGTCGACGCGTTCATGGTGGTTCGAACTGACGCGTGGCTCCGTCGTGCACGATCTGGTGCGGCGCGCCGGCAATATCAGCGTGCACGTCATCGCCGGCGACGAGCAGGGGGTTGCCAAGACGGCGGTGCAGACCGCAGTGCAGCAGGAGCCGTTCAACCCGCGGCCCTATCTGATGGCGTTGCTGTTCGTCGCGATCGGCCTCGGCGCCGCCGCACTGGTCCAGCCCATATTCGGCGGCATCGAGAATGTCGATCTGGTGTTCCTCACCGCCGTCGTGAGTGTGGCCGTTCGCTACGGGCTGTTTCCCTCGCTGCTGGCGAGCGTCGCGGCGTCACTGTGCTATAATTTTTTCTTTATGCCGCCGGTCTACACCTTCACCATCGCCGACCCGACCAACGTCGCGGCGTTCTTTTTCTTCATGCTGATTGCGTTGCTTGTCTCCAATGTCGCGGCGCGGGTACGCGTACAGGCTGATACGGCGATCGGCCGGGTTCGTACCACCGAATCGCTGTACGCTTTCAGCCGCAAGCTTGCGGGTACGGCGACGCTGGACGATGTGTTGTGGGCGACGGCCTATCAGGCGGCGTTGATGCTGAAGGTGCGGGTGGTTCTGCTGTTGCCGGAGGACGGCGTCATTACCGTCAAGGCAGGCTATCCGCCGGAGGATCAGCTCGATCAGGCCGATCTCGCCGCCGCGAACTGGGCGTGGGGCAACGACCGGCCGGCCGGGCGCGGTGCGGATACGCTGCCGGGCGCCAAGCGCCTGTTCCTGCCGATGCGGACCGGACGCGGGCCGATCGGCGTCATCGGCATTGACGACGACAAGACCGGACCGCTGCTGACTCCGGATCAGCGCCGCCTGCTCGATGCCCTGGTGGATCAAGGCGCGCTGGCGATCGAACGGGTGCAACTGGTGGAGGACATGGATCGCGTCAAGCGCACCGTGGAGTCGGACCGGCTGCGCTCGGCGCTGTTGACCTCGATCTCGCACGATCTCAAGACGCCGCTGGCGTCGGTGCTCGGCGCCGCCTCTACGATGCGCGATCTCGCCAGCGGATTGAGCGAATCGGAAAAGCGGGACCTGCTGGCGACCGTGATCGACGAATCCGAGCGGCTCAACCGCTTCATTGCCAATCTGCTGGATATGACGAAGCTGGAATCCGGCGCCATCGTGCCGAACACCGCGCGGCACGACGTCAGCGAGATCGTCGGCAGCGCGCTGCGGCGCGCCGGCAAGATCCTCGGGCACCATAAGGTGTCGCTGGAGCTTGCCGCCAATCTGCCGATGCTGGAGCTCGATGCCGTGCTGTTCGAGCAGGTGCTGTTCAACCTCTTGGACAACGCCGCCAAATATGCGCCTGCCGATACCACGATATCGATCAGGGGAGCGCGGGATCAGGGCCAGGTCTTCCTGCAGGTCCTGGACGAGGGCGGCGGCATTCCGCCCGAAGAACTGGAAAGCGTGTTCGACAAGTTCTATCGCGCGCAAAAGGGCGATCACGTCCGCCCCGGCACCGGTCTGGGGCTGGCGATTTCCCGCGGTTTCGTCGAGGCGATGCACGGCACGATCTCGGCCGCCAACCGTACCGATCGCAGCGGCGCGGTCATAACCATCAGGCTGCCGGTACTGGCCGCAAGCAATGCGCTGGATACCGCCGCATGAATGCAGCTCCGATCAAGGTTCTGGTCATCGACGACGAGCCTCCGATCCGCAAGCTGTTGCGGATGGGGTTGAGCACGCAGGGCTATGACATCCTCGAAGCCTCCAACGGCAAGATGGCGCTGGAGAAGCTGGCCGAGGGGCCGGCGCTGATCATCCTTGATCTCGGTTTGCCCGACATCCAGGGTCATGATCTGCTGCGCATGATCCGCGCCCGCAATGAGAGCGTGCCGATCGTGGTGCTGTCGAGCCGCGGCGACGAGGCCGGCAAGGTGCAGGCGCTCGACCTCGGCGCCGACGATTACCTGACCAAGCCGTTTGGAATGGATGAGTTGCTTGCGCGGATGCGCGCGGCGCTGCGCCACCAGTTGCAGGTGCAGGGCGAGCGGCCGGTATTTCGCGCCGGCGATCTCTCGGTCGATCTGGTGCGCCGCATCGTCAAGGTCGGCGAGCGCGAAGTCAAACTGTCGCCGAAGGAGTATGAATTACTGCGCGTGCTGGTGCAGCACGCCGGCAAGGTCCTGACCCATCGTTTCCTGCTGAAAGAGCTGTGGGATGAATTGACCGACGCGCAATATCTCCGCGTCTATGTCCGCCAGCTCCGCCAGAAGATCGAAGCCGATCCGGAGCGCCCGCAATTCGTCCTGACCGAGACCGGGATTGGCTACCGGCTGCGCGCGCCGGATTAGTCAGGGCAAGGAAGCAGCAACGGGGCCGTGACGCTGCTAAGAGCGTCTTCGAGCGAAGTGGATACCGGTTCGTGTGAAGAATACGCGTAAGAACAAGAATCTAGAGTTTCGGTTCTGATTCAACCGATAGCTCTAATTTAGTCTGGGCCGGGGCGACGAGTTCGCGCGTGGTGAAGCGGGCCCTTCCCGAAGCCGAACTTCCGTTCCCCAACGAACTGGTGGCTATTCGAGAAAGCCGGCCAGTCTCGGCAGCCACAGACTGATGCTCGGAAAATAAATGCACAACATCAAGCCGAGGACCTGCAGCGCAACGAATGGATACATGGCCGTGAACACGTCGTTCATGGTGACGCCCGGCGGCGCCGTGCCCTTCATGTAGAACAGCGTCGCCCCGAACGGCGGCGTCATGAACGCGGTCTGCAGATTGACCGCAACCAGCGTGCCGAACCAGGTCATCAGGGCAGCGTTGCTGCCGATGTGGTCAGAGAAGTCGTACCTCAACAGGATCGGCCCGAACACCGGCAGGACGATCAGGCAGATCTCGATCCACTCGAACGGGAAGCCGAGCAGGAAGATCAGAACCATGACGAAGGCGAGCATTTCCCACTTGGTGTCGATGCCGAAATGGGTGAGTGTCGAGATCATCAGGTCGTCGCCCCCGAGCACGCGGAACACGTAGGAGAAGCCGGTCGCGCCGAGGAAGATCAGGAACACGAGCCCGTTGGCGCGGCAGGAGGAATAGATCGCCTCGTTCATCATCTTGAACGTCATGCGCCTGTTCAGCGCGGCGATGAACATGGAGCCGAGTACGCCGACAGCACCGCTCTCCGTGGGCGTGGCCCAGCCGGCGAAGATCGAGCCGAGCACGATCACCAGCAGCGCCGTCATCGGGAACAGGCCCCGCCATAGCGCGTACCAGAACGCACTGCGGGTCTGCGGCCCGTAGCCGGGCGGCAGCTTGGGCGCGGCGCCCGGCTTGAAGATGGCGACGAGCACGATATAGACGAGGTAGAGGCCGGAGAGCAGGAAGCCCGGCATGATAGCGGCGAGAAACAAATTGCCTGCCGAAGTCGCCAGCATCTCCGCCATCACCACCAGCATGATGGCTGGCGGAATCAGGATGCCGAGCGTTCCGGCCGAGGCGATGGTGCCGATGGCAAGCCGCTTGTCGTAGCCCGCGGCCAGCATCTGCGGCAGCGCGATCACCGACAGCGTGATGACAGCGGCGCCGACCACGCCGATCGGCGCCGCCAGGATCGTGCCCATCACCATCACGGAGACCGCCAGCGCGCCCGGGCACCGCTTGAGCAGGACCTCGGTCGCGTCCAGCATGTCCTTGGCGGAGCCCGATCGCTCCAGGATCGCGCCCATGAAGATGAACATGGGGATCGACGCCAGCACCGGATCGTTGGCGACCCCGCCCCACATGCGCAGCACGATATCGGACAGGCCGATCAGGTTGAAGGTGCCGAGCCAGGCGCCGAAGACGGCAAAGGCGAGCGCCAGTCCGCCCATAATGAACGCGACCGGGTAGCCGACGAAAATGAAGAAAAACATCGACACGAACATGATCAGAGCGAGATTGTCGGCCAGCCAGTCGAGCACGTTAAAGTCCCCCGGTTGGGTTAGACGTCGGTAATCACATGTCCGATTTGCAGATTGACTTCCCGCTCCGACTTTTGGCCAAACAGGAAGACGATCACGCGGAGCAGTACGCTGAGGATGCCGAGCACCACCATCCACAGGCCGGCTGCGTAGATGCCCTTGATGATCCAGCGGTGGGTCAGCCCGACGGTGCTGTCGGACTGCTCGCCGAGCCGATAGGACTGCGCAACGAAATCCAGGCTGTAGTAGGCGACCAGAGCCATGTAGGGCAGCGCCAGCAGGAGGCAGCCGGCGAGTTCGATCCATGCCCTGCGGCGATACGACATCATCTCGGTGAAGGTATCGACCCGCGGATGCGCGTTGATCGTGTAGCAATAGCCCATCCAAAGCGAGAAGATCGCGGCGTGGAAGTGCCATTCCAGCTCTTGCAGCCTGGTGTACGGCAGTTGCAAGCCAAACTTGCGCGCGACGACATCGAACGTGGTCACGCACGCCATGATGACGAGCAGCCAACCGGACGCCAGAGCGACAACCTCAAGCGCCCGCCGCATAATCTCGGCCAGCTTCAGCAATGCATTCATCGCGACAAAGTCCTACTGTGGCGCAACCCGCGGCAGCGCACCATGCGCAACCGTTCATCACCGGACGGTGAGGCTACTTCCCTGGCAGAAGCCGGCGCAGCCGCGCGCTGCACCGGGCTGCCTCCGCTCAATCCTTCTGGTAGGTGGCCTTCATCGTCTGCGACACGCCCCACACCGCGAACTTCTTGCGGTAGTCCAGGTAGTGGTCGGCGACCTTCTTGAACAGCGGGTCCTTGGCCGATTCCTCCGCCAGCACTTCCAGCCACGCCTTCTCCAGCGTGGCCAGGTCCTGGTCGCTCCAGCGCTTGACCTGAACCTTGTGCTTGTCGCGCATCTCGGCCATCGCCGCGAACTGGGCGTGGTCGCTCTCGACGTAAGTGTGCATGGTGGATTCGCCGAGGGCGATCTCGATGATCGCCTTGTTCTGATCCGACAGCGCGTCCCACGCCGCCTTGTTCATCAGGAGCTCGCTCACTGAGGTCTGCTGATGCCAGCCTGGGAAATAGTTGTACTTGGCGATCTGGTGGAAGCCCAACTTGGTGTCCATCGTCGGCATCGAGAACTCGGTCGCGTCGATCACGCCGCGTTCCAGCGCAGGATAGATGTCAGCCGCTGCCAGAAGTTGGGTGGAGACGCCGAGCTTCTGCATCACCTGTGCGCCAAGGCCGAAGAACCGCATCTTCAGCCCCTTGAGTTCCTCGACCGACTTGATTTCGTTGCGGAACCAGCCGGAGGTCTCGGGCGCGATGGCGAAGGAGTCGATCGCGAACAGGCCGTGCTTGGCGTAGATCTCATTGCGCAACTGGTTGCCGCCGCCGAACCATTTCCAGCCGAGGAACTCGCCGATGGGCGGGCCGAACGGCACGGTGGTGAAGAAGGCGAGCGCTGGGTACTTGCCGGTGTGGTAGCCCGGCGTCGTCCAGCACGATTCGATCGAGCCCTTGGACACTGCGTCGAAGCACTCCAGCGGCGGGATCAGCGCGCCGGGCTCGTAGAACTTGATCTCCAATTTGCCGCCCGACAACCGCTCGACATTCTTCGAGAAGCGCACGGCCGAGGTGCCGAGGTGTGGCAGCTGGCTGCCGAACGCGCTCTGCATCTTCCAGCGGACTTTTTCCTGCGCGTTCGCATCTGTGGTCACCGCCGTGAGGGCCAAGGCGGCTAGCCCCGCGAATCCTAATACCAGTGTGGATTTAATCATCGCAGCTCCTCCCTTCGTTTCACGCAATACCGGCCCGCGGCTCACACGGCCGCAATGGTTGTTCGACGGTACGTTCGATGAGGTGGCTACGTTTTCTTTTTTGCCCTTGGAAGGTGTCGGGACGGACGTTGTCTCACCCCATTTCCGGCAGCGTGACATGAAGGCGCACAGCTGTCAAAAAAAATGCGCTTGCCAGACGGAAGCACAATTTGCGGCTCGACGTCGCGCTATTCCTTCTACGTCCGCAGCGGGCACACTTTTCCCGAGCCGGTCGCAACGCCGATATGGTGCGCCGCGAAGACGCGAGCAATCACCAACCGAGGATCTCATCCGGACAATTGTGGATTGGCCTGGAAACTGCGGAGCGGCATGCGCGGCTTAGCCTTAGCCGTGCTTTGGGCGGCTCCTCGCCGAAGGGGCGAGGACCGTGCTCCAGTCTAGATCGCCGCCATCTCGCCTTTGGTCCAGGCTTCCCGCAGCTTGAATTTCTGGATCTTGCCCGATCCGGTCAGCGGGAACGCATCCACGACGAACCAGTGTTTGGGCGTCTTGTGCGGGGCAAGCGAGGCACGCATGTAGTCGACCAGTTCGTCCTTGTCGATGACGGCGCCGGGTGCCGGGCGGATGAAGGCCGCGACCTCTTCACCCCACTTCTCGTGGGGAACGCCGATGACGGCGACTTCGCCGACCTTGGGATGCTTGAACAAGAGCTCCTCCAGCTCGCGCGGATAGATGTTCTCGCCGCCGCGGATGATCATGTCCTTGAGCCGGCCTTCCACCGTGCAATAGCCGCGCGCGTCCATCGCGCAGAGATCGCCGGTATGCAGCCAGCCGTCGGCATCGATCGCGGCAGCGGTCGCCTCAGGCATTTCGAAGTAACCGAGCATCACGTGATAGCCGCGGGTGCAGAATTCGCCGACGGTGCCGATCGGAACGGTCTCGCCGGTGTTGGGGTCGATGATCTTGTTTTCCATATTGGGAAGCGGCAGGCCGATCGTGTTGGCCTTGTCCTCGACGCTGTCGGTGGTGCGGGTTTGCGCCGCGACCGGGGAGCATTCGGTCTGGCCGAAAACAATCGTAAACGGCGCGCCGAGCTTTTCTTCCAGCAGCCGCACCAGCGCGGCTGGCACCGTGGAGCCGCCCGAGCAGATCGCCTTGACCGACGAGAGGTCGGTCGCCGCGAATGTCGGGTGTTCCAGCATCGCGACCAGCATGGTGGGAACGCCGAGCATCGCATTGCCGCGGTAGGTCCCGAGCATTTCCAGCACCAGTCCAGGCTCGAAGGCTTCGACCAGTACCTGGGTTGAGGCCTTCGATACCGCGCCGATCACGCAGCAGACGCAGCCGCCGGTATGAAACAGCGGCATCGTGGTGACGAAGACGTCGCCGGCATCGACGCCCATCCGGTCGGCGGTGTCGGCGCCGTTGTTGAGAAGTCCGCGATGACGCAGCAGGGCGCCCTTCGGAAAGCCCGTGGTGCCCGACGTGTATTGGATCATGACGGGATCGTCAGGACTGACGGCCGGCAGCTTGATGCTTTCGTCGTCGCCAGCGGCGATGAAGGCATTCCAGTCGTCGAACGAGATGATCTCGCGCAGTTCGGGGCAGTTCGGCGCCACTGCCTGCACCGTCTCGAGCATCGGGTTGCCGCGAAAGCCGCTGACGACGAAGACGCCGGCCGAGCGCGACTGCTTCAGCACATATTCGACTTCCCGGGCGCGAAAGGCCGGATTCACCGTGACGAGGATCATGCCCGCCATGCCGGCGCCGAATTCGAGCATCACCCATTCCGGGATGTTCTGTGCCCAGACGGCAACGCGCTCGCCCGGCTTGAAGCGCGACAGCAGCGCGCGGGCGGTGCGCTGGGCCTCACGATAAAACTGCGCGTAGGTCCATTGACGGCGCAGGCTCGGATCGGGGACGCCGGCAATCAGGGCCAGGCGATCGGGCGCTGCCTCGGCCGCCTTGCGCAGGAGATCGCCGAACGTCATCTCCCGCACCGCCGGCGTGGTCGGTCCTGCGACGTGCGACTTCGTCAATGCCATCAAATCCTCCCCGGTGTTGCAGGGACGGCGCCGTTCTTTGTCGCCGGCGCTTCAGGTGTCCCCAACGGCCAAAATGCCTGCCGTCGCCGGTCAATGCAAGCGGATCCGGAACCTCGTTTGGCGAAGGGAATTGATTTCGTGCAACGGAGAAAAGCCATGGCACGCAAATATTCGAGGAAAGCATCCGCCGACGTCGAGCGCGCGATGAAAAAGCGCAAGGCCGGCACGTTGAAGAGCGGCCGCTCGGGCCGCAAGGTCAAGAGCCGCAAGCAGGCGATTGCGATCGGCCTTTCCGAAGCGAGGGCCAAGGGTAGGAAGGTGCCGAAGAAGGCGTCGAAGAAGCGGAAGGCGTCGAAAAAGAAGGCGAAAAAGTCGAAGAGGTAGTATCGTCATTGCGAGCGAAGCGAAGCAATCCATGGTGCCGCACGCGGAGACTTGGATTGCGTCGTCGCTCCGCTCCTCGCAATGATGGATGGACCGGCCTCACCCCGCCTTGCGGTGCCTGGCCGTGGACCGGTGCGCCTTCTTTGCCGTCCGGCGTGCCGGCGCCCGCCGCGACGCCGGCGCATGCGCACGGCGCTTCGCCGCCGGCTTACCCTTCAGGCTCGCCTTCAGCGCATCCATCAGATTGATGACATTGTCCGGCTTTTCCTCGGGCTCGGCGACCTTGATCGGCTTGCCGGCAGCCTTGCGCCGCACCAGTGCCTTCAGCGCGTCCTCGTACTCATCCTTGAACTTGGAGGGATCGAAATGCGCCGCCTTGGTATGCAGGATATGGCCCGCGAGTTCGACCATGTCCTTGGTGATCTTCGGGGTCTTGATATCTTCGAAGAAGTCGTCCTCGTCGCGCAGTTCGTAGGGATATCGCAGCGTGGTGCCGAGCAGGCCTTTGCCCAGCGGCTCGATCGCCATGACGTGCTCGCGGTTGGTCAGCACGATGCGCGCCAGCGCAACCCGCTCCTCATCCTTCATGGCGTCGCGGATCACGGCGAAGGCGTCGATTGCGGCCTTGCCGTCGGGGGCGATGTAGTAGGGATGGTTGTAATAGCGCTTGTCGATCTCGTCTCTCGGCACAAAACTGTCGATCTCAATGGTGTGATTGCTCTCGATCTGGACGGCTTCGAGTTCCTCCTTTTCGATCTCGACATACTGGCCCTTCTTCAGCTCATAGCCGCGGCCCTTCTGGTCGCTCTCGACGACATCGCCGGTCTCGGCGTCGATCATCTGCTGCTTCAGCCGGTTGCCGGTCTCCCTGTTAATCATGTGGAAGCGGGTTTTCTCGACCGATGTCGAGGCCGGATACAGCACGACCGGGCATGACACCAGGGAGAGCTTTAGCGTGCCTTTCCAGTAGGCGCGGGGGGCCATTGCAGTCTCCAGCATGGTTGGGTTTGGGAACTTCAACGGTTAGTATGGGTTTTCGTTCCGGATGCCGCCGCGCGAGCGGTCGCGATCGTCGAGGCTTGCCGTGGGGTTGAAGAGACTCAGCACGTACCGGAAGAAGCGTGATTTCGGCAAGACCGCCGAGCCTTCCGGCGAGGTCAAGGTCGCGCCCGCACGGCAGCGGCGCTTCGTGATCCAGAAGCACGATGCAACGCGCCTGCACTACGATCTGCGGCTGGAATTCGACGGCGTCTTCAAATCCTGGGCGGTTACCAAGGGGCCGTCGCTCGATCCGCATGACAAGCGGCTGGCGGTCGAGGTTGAGGACCATCCGCTCGACTACGGCGATTTCGAAGGCACCATCCCGGACGACCAGTATGGCGGCGGCACCGTCATGCTGTGGGACCGCGGCACCTGGGAATCCGATGATCCCGAGCCCGGCTTCAAGAAGGGCGACCTGAAATTCACCCTGCATGGCGACAAGCTGCACGGCAGTTGGGTGCTCGTGCGGATGAAGGGCGACCGCTACGGCGGCAAGCGCACCAACTGGCTCCTGATCAAGCACCGCGACGAATTCGCCAAGGAAGGCGAAGCCAACGACATCCTCGATGAGGATCGCTCCGTGGCTTCGGGGCGAACCATGGCGCAGATCGCGCAAGGCAAGGGCCAGGCGCCAAAGCCGTTCATGCTGGCCAAGAAGACAAAAGCCGATGCGGTCTGGCACTCGAACCGCGGCGATGCCGCTGAGGCGCGCAGCTTACGGAAGACGGCCGCATTGCGGGCTACCCCGGAAACGAAAACGCGGGCGCCGGCGCAAAGCGCAAGACCGAAGAAAGTCGCTGCCATGCCCGACTTCGTGGCGCCGCAACTCTGCACGGTGGTCGAGCGGCCGCCCGGCGGCGCGGGCTGGTGCCATGAAATCAAGTTCGACGGCTACCGGGTTCAATTGCGGGTCGAGGACGGCGATGCCGCGCTCTACACCCGCAAGGGGCTCGACTGGTCCGACAAGTTCAAGGCGATCGCGAAGGAAGCGACGTCACTTCCGGACGTGCTGATCGACGGCGAGATCGTCGCGCTCGACCATAACGGTGCACCGAACTTTTCCAGCCTGCAGGCGGCGTTGTCGGACGGCGACAGCGAAAGCCTGATCTTCTATGCATTCGACCTGATGTTCGCCGATGGCGAAGATCTTCGCGGCCTGCCGCTCGGTGAACGCAAGGCGCGGCTGAAGAAGCTGTTGGAAGCGCGCAAGGGCAAGGAGAAGCAGATCCGCTATGTCGAGCATTTCGAAAGCGGCGGCGATGCCGTGCTGCAGTCGGCCTGCAAGCTGGAACTGGAAGGCATCGTCTCCAAGAAGCTGGATGCGCCCTATCGCTCCGGCCGATCGGAGAACTGGACCAAGGCGAAATGCCGCGCCGGTCACGAGGTGGTGCTGGGTGGCTGGAAGACCACCAACGGCAAATTCCGCTCGCTGATGGCCGGCGTCTACCGCGGCGACCATCTCGCCTTTGTCGGCATGGTCGGTACCGGTTTCGGTCAGGACAAGGTTCGCCGCATCATGCCGGCGCTGAAGGCGGCCGCATCCGACAAAAGCCCGTTCGGCGGCAAGAATGCGCCGAAGAAAACCCGCGACGTGCACTGGCTGAAGCCGGAGCTCGTCGCCGAGATTGAATTCGCGGGCTTTACGGCGGACGGCAATATCCGCCAGGCCGCGTTCAAGGGCCTGCGGCAGGACAAGCCGGCCAAGGAAGTGGAGGCGGAAATGCCATCCAAGGCTGACGTCGCACAGCCCAGACCGGGCAAGGACAAGGGCGCGGCGGCGCGCACCAAGCCTGCGTCGAACAAGGCCGCCGAGGTCATGGGCGTGGTGATCTCGAAGCCCGACAAGTCGCTGTGGCCCGATGCCGGCGACGGCGAGGGCGTCACCAAGCTCGACCTCGCGCAGTATTTCGAGGCGGTCGGCGAATGGTTGATCGGCCATATCAGGGGCCGACCATGCTCGATTGTCCGCGCGCCTGATAGCATCCATGGCGAAAAATTCTTCCAGCGCCATGCGATGCAGGGCGCGTCCAACCTGTTCGAATTGGCCAAGGTTTCAGGCGACCGCAAACCGTATCTGCAGATCGACCGGGTGGAGGGGTTGGCGGCAGTGGCGCAGATCGGGGGATTGGAGCTGCATCCCTGGAATTGCGCGCCCGATGCCTATGATACGCCGGGCCGGCTGGTGTTCGATCTCGATCCCGCGCCGAATGTCGAATTCCCGGAAGTGATCGAAGCGGCAAAGGACTTGCGTCAGCGACTGACCGCCGTCGGCCTTGAAAGCTTCTGCAAGACCACCGGCGGCAAGGGCCTGCATGTGGTGTCGCCGCTGCTCCACGGCGCAAGGGACAAGGTCTCGTGGAAGGAAGCCAAGGCGTTCGCGCAAGGCATCTGCCAGTGGATGGCCAACGACGACCCTGAGCGCTATCTGCTCAACATGTCGAAGAAACTGCGCAAGGGAAAGATCTTCCTCGACTACCTGCGCAACGACCGGATGTCGACGGCGGTCGCCGTGCTGTCGCCGCGTGCGCGCGAGGGTGCCACCGTCTCGATGCCGCTGACCTGGCCGCAGGTGCGCGGCGACCTCGATCCGAAGAAGTATACGGTGCGCACCGTGCCGGCGTTGCTGGCCAAGACCAAGGCGTGGGATGGCTACGACGATGCGGCGGCGTCGATCAAGCCGGCGATGAAGAAGCTGGCTGGGAAGCTGTAGGGCCCAACTGCAACCGTTACGCAAGTCGTCATGCCCGGGCTTGTGCCGGGCATCCGTCTTAAGGCTGTCGCGGCGACCAAGACGTGGATGGCCGGGACAAGCCCGGCCATGACGAAGATCGAAAACCAATGTGCGCGTCTTGCCTAGAGCTTCCCGAGCAGCAATAGGATCAGCAGGATCACGATCACCAAGCCCAGCCCACCGCCGCCGTAATATCCGGTGCCGTAGAACGGACCGCCGCCGATGCCGCTGAATCCGCCAAGCAGGGCGATGATGAGAATGATCAGGATGATGGTGCCGATTGACATGAGTCTCTCCTCAGCCCGGTAGGGCCTTATGTTTGTTCTGCCCTGAGACGGTAACAACAAGCCGGAATCTCCAAAGTTCCATATTGCGCCGCGATAAACGGCGCGCCTCTTCTTTTCGAACCGCGTGCAATTACATCCGGTTGGACAAGAGAGGATTTTTGCGATGACCAAACCATTGGTAGTTTCGATCCCGCACAGCTTGGGACGCGAGGAAGCCATGCGCCGCCTGAAGACGGGGCTTTCGCGCGCCGCTTCCAGCGTACCGGTGCTGAGCGTCGACGAGGAGCGATGGGAAGATAACCGCATGATTTTTCGCGTTCGCGCGCTAGGCCAGGCCGCCGCCGGCCATGTCGATGTGGCGGAAGATCATGTGCAGGTGGAAGTCGTGCTGCCGTGGCTGTTGCAGCGCTTTGCCGAGGTGGCGCAGGCTGCGATCCAGAACCGTGGCAAGCTGCTACTGACCAAGAAAAGCTGATGTTGGCCTAGGCCCGGCTGCGCTTGCGTGCCAATTTGGCCGCGCCGTTGAACCTCGCCCTCAGTACTGCGACCGGCAGATGCGTCAGCAAGTCGGACAGCCGCAATTGTGTGGCATCGGCGTCGGCAAAACCTTCCACCGCATAGCCGGCGACATCAAGCGCGGCGTCGTAATTCTCCGGACCGGGCCAATGTCTGCCCCCGTCGGTCAACGGCGCAAACCAGCGCGTCACCACGATGATCGCGGCCTCGCGGCTGCGGCGCCGGGCGAATGCGATGAAATGGTCGCGATGCGGTCCGCTCACTTCCAAAGGCTCGTAATCGCCGACCGTGAATATATCGGCGAGTTCGTTCCGAAGCTTGAGCAGGTGCCGTGTCCAGGCGAGCTTCAGATGACCGCTCGGCCACTTCTCGACCAGTCGGTCCCAATCCGGTTTCTCCAGCGCCTCAAGCCGCCCTGCGCGTTCGGCAAAGTCGACCGGCCGCCGGTTGTCGGGATCGACCAGTGAGAAATCCCAAAGCTCCGCACCCTGATAGAAATCCGGTACGCCTGGCATCATCGCCTTCAGCGTGATCTGGCTGAGCGAATTCAAGGCGCCCAGCAGCGACAGCCGCTGCGCCAGCGTTTGCAGCGCGTTGAGGAATTCTCCTGAGAGCGAAGGATCGAGAATTTTTTCGATGAAACTCTTGACGCCCGCCTCATAGGCTACGTGGGGATTGAGCCAGCTCGTTTCCTGCTTGCCCTCGCGCGCGGCCTTCAGCGCATACTCCTGCATCCGCTCCAGAAACGAGGCGTCGTCCGGCTGCCATGCCCCGAGCAGCGCCTGATACAGCATGTATTCGGATGTCGCCGACGGCGCGCGCAAATCGCCATCGACCGAAAGATGCGGCGCGTTGAGCAGCTTCCACCGGGCCACGGCGCTGGTCCATTCGCCCGGCATTTCCGACAGCGCCATGATGCGCGCCCGCGCATCCTCGCCGCGCTTGGTGTCATGCGTCGCGGTGGCCGTCATGCCGTGCGGCCATTCGCTCGCGCGGGCCCGCATCATCCCGTGGAATTCGTCGACCGAAAGCGCTTTTGCGGCCGGATCGCCGCCGACCTCATTGAGGGCGAGCAGGCGGTGGTAGCGGTAGAACGTCGTGTCCTCCAGCGACTTCGCCATCATGGGGCCGGTGAATTGCTGCACCTTCAACGCGAAACGTCTCACGCGCGGCGCGCTGTGGCGCGTGCGCCCGGGCTTGATCAGGTCCATCGTCAGGGTGTCGCGGAGAAAGTCGAAAATGCCGTCGTCGGCGGCAAACCAGTCGGCACGTGCCCGTTCGATCGTCCCAGAGATCAACTGGCGATCATGCGCGGATGGGCCTGAGGACGTCAGGTAGGTGCGGTACACCGGGAAGTGCAGCACATAGAGTTCGAGCGCCTGCCGCAGGCTGTCGGCGGAATAATCGCGGGTGGAGTAATGCCCGCTGGCAATCCGCGCCAGCAGGCGCGTCAGCACGGTGAACTCGCTGGTCAGCAGCGTTTCCAGCACGCGGCGTTTTGCCTCCCGCAGGATCGGTTCTAGTTTTGGCGACTGGTTGCTGACCTGCCGCCAGATCTCGTCAAGCGGCTCCAGGCCGCGGCCGTCGGTCAGCACATGGGTGATGACGTTCATCCACTCATAGCCGGTAGTGCCGTGAACGCCGGCGAACGACGGCAGCTTTTCGTGTTCGCCGAGAATTTTCTCGATCACGAGATAAAACGGGCCGCCGCGTCCACCCTGCGCGTCGCGGACCAGCCGGCGCAGGCGCTGGAAATACTGGACGGGATCGCGCAGGCCGTCGATGTGGTCGAGCCGCAGCCCGTGAAGCTTTTCCTCTGCAATCAGCCGTTTGACCAGGCGATGGATCGCCTCGAAGGTGCCGGCGTCCTCGACGCGCAAGCCCGCCAGCGTATTGATGTCGAAGAAGCGCCGGTAGTTGATGTCGCTGGAAGCGAGCCGCCAGTGGCCGAGCTTGTAGTGCTGGCGTTCGAGCAGATGGTGCAGCGAAAGCGTCGGCGCTGTGCGATCCGGTCCGGCGCGATAGGCCGCGAGCCCACGCGCGATGATGTCGGCGGCTCCAGCGATGCCCTTCAATTCGGCCTTGAAGGCAGGCGCTTCCTTACGGTTGGGGCGTCTTGGCCCCTGATAACGGGAGGCCAGCGCAAGCATTGCCTTGCCGGGTGCGCTTTCCTCTGCGTCTGTCTCCTTGACGATCATGCGCAGAATTTCGCCGTAGCGCTCCGGCGCGATCGGCAGCCGATGCTCGAAATACCAGGCCGAAAAGCTGCCTTCGGCGGGATCGTAGCGCAGCTCGATCTCACCGTTTTCCAATGCGTGGCCGTAGGACGAGCCGATGATCGGCAGTAGCACGCCGCCGCGGGCGCGGTATGGCAACTGCTCCCAGTCGATGTCGAAGGAGGCGGCGTGCGGCGAGGCGGGTCCCCATTCCAGCACGTCGAGCCACCATGGATTATCGGCAAAATGCACGCCGACATGGTTGGGCACGAAATCCAGGATCAGCCCGAGATCGTGTTGCCGCAGCACGGCGCTCAGCCGCTCGAAGCCGGCTTCGCCTCCCAGTTCGGGATTGAACTGGGCGTGGTCGGTGACGTCATAGCCATGCGTGCTGCCCTTGCGGGCGCGCATGAAGGGCGAGGCATAGAGATGGGTGATGCCGAGCGCCTTCAGGTAGGGCGCCACGGCAGCGGCGGCGTCGAAATCGAAATCCGCCGACAATTGCAGGCGGTAGGTCGCGACCGGGATCGCCGGGGGCATTTTTCCTATCCGATGCGCCAGAGCACCGTCCATGGCGGGACGCTGCCGCCCAACTCGCTGCCCCAGATCCGGGTTCCCGCGTGCCCTCCCGGCGCATGGCTGACAGTCTGGTCCGATAGGTTGGCGAGCAGGCGAAGCGTGGCGCCATCGCCCATCCGCCAATTGGCCGTCAGCAGCCGATTGTCGCCCGCGCGCGCCTCACCGAAGGCTGCGCCCGCGAGCCGCGGGACAATCTCTTGCCGGCGGACTTTCAACAGGTCCCGCACCAATGTCAGCCGCTTCCGTGCCGGCGGCGCGTCGCGCTCGTTCCAGTCAAGCACGGCGGAATCGCGGGTCGATGGATCGAGAGCGTCCGGTACCTCGTCGCCAAATTCCGCATAGGCCCAGGCATATTCGGCGCGGCGGCCCTTGCGGACGGCCTCGGCGAGTTTGCTGCCGAAATCGCAGAAGAACGGGAAGGGCGCCTTCGAGCCCCATTCCTCGCCCATGAACAGCATGGGAATGGACGGCGCCAGCAGCAGCACGGCGAGCGCCGCATCGATGGCCCGCGCATCCGCACTGCTTTCGAGCCGGTCGCCCAACGCGCGATTGCCGACCTGGTCGTGGTTCTGCAGGAAGTTGATGAAGGCGACAGGCGCCAAATGGCCGCTCGGCTCGCCGCGCTTGCCACCGCGAAACGCCGACGGCTCCCCTTGATAGACGAAGCCGGATGACAGCGAGCGCGCGATATCCGAGATCGGCGCGCGCTGGTAGTCGCCATAATAGCCCTGCTTCTCGCCGGTCATCAGCACGCGCCAGGCGTGATGATAATCGTCGTTCCACTGCGCGCGATACTTTCCGCGCGGGGGATCCTCGCCGGCATCCAGAATGCTGGCGCGGTTGTCGCCGTTTTCCAGGACCAGATGTATGTGCCGGCCGGTTTCCGCGGCGAGCTTGCCGGCAGTGGCGCTGAGATCGTGCAGCAGCGACAGCCCGCCCGGCTCGACGATTGAGTTGACGGCATCGAGCCGCAGCCCGTCGAAGCGATAGTCCCGCAGCCAGGAGAGCGCGTTCTCGATTGCGAAGGCACGGACTTCCTTCACGCGATAATCGATCGCGCTGCCCCAGGGCGTGTGGGCTTCCGTGAAGAACGAAGGCGCATAGCGGCCGAGATAATTCCCTTCGGGGCCGAAATGGTTGTAGACCACGTCGAGCATCACCATCAGCCCGCGCAGATGCGCCGCGTCGATCAGCGCCTTGAGATCTTCAGGCCGTCCATAGGCGCTGTCGGGCGCGTACCACAGTACGCCGTCATAGCCCCAGTTGCGGGAGCCGGCAAAATCCGCCAGCGGCATCAATTCCAGCGCGGTGATGCCGGTCTCTGCGAGATGATCGAGCCTCTCGATCATCGCGCGATAGCTGCCTTCTTTGGTGAACGTGCCGACATGGGCCTCGATGACGACCGCCTCCTGCCACGGACGTCCGCGCCAGTTCGCGGCGCGCCACGGATAGGATTCATGGTCGATCACTTCGCTCGGGCCGAACACATCGTCGGGTTGAAACGCCGACGCCGGATCCGGCACGTCGATCTCGCCGTCGATGCGGAATTTGTAACGCGCGCCGGCCTTCACGCCGGCGAGGTCGGCCGTGAACCAGCCGTCCTCGCCGTGCTTCATTGCGTGAGGTTGCTCCAGCATCACCTCGACGCGTTTGGCCGCCGGCGCCCACAGCCGAAATCGCGTGCCGTAGTTTGCCAGACACGGGCCGAATTGCCGGCCGTTCATGCCGCACCTGCAAAGGCAAGCACCGATCGCGGCGGCGCGCTGGTCTCGGCGCCCGAAGCTAGCCCGGTGGGGTTCTGCACGGCCTCGGTTGTGTTCAGCACCTGCTGCCAGTTCTTGTACTCGGGCATCTCAGGCAATTTGAAAGCGATCTCTTCGGGGGCGGCGTTCAGGACGATAAAGATCGGCGGCTGCCCTTGTTCCATCGGCCCCAGCACATAGGCCAGGAATCGCCCTTCCGGAAAATTCCAGTCGGCTTCCTGCATTTCCGCGGCCGCCGGCGTCAGCCACAGCACGCCATAGGAGCCATCCGTACGCCGCCCGGACAGCCAGCGCTGGCAGCGGAGCTGGGCGAAGCGCCGGCGCAGCGCGGTCATGTGGCTGACGAAATCAGTGAGGTCGTCGCCTTGCTTGCCGAGATTGTCCCAATTGACCCAGCCGGTCTCGTTGTCCTGGCAATAGGCGTTGTTGTTGCCGTTCTGCGAATTGCCGACTTCGTCGCCGGCCAGCAGCAAGGGCGTTCCCTGCGCGAGGAACAGGCAGGCGAGCTGGTTCTTGCGCAGCTGCCGGCGCAGCGCGACGATCGCAGCGTCGCTGGTCGGGCCCTCATGGCCGCAATTGTTGCTGTGGTTGTCGTTGGAGCCGTCGCGATTGTCCTCGCCGTTGGCCTCGTTGTGCTTTTCGTTGTAGCTGAACAAGTCGGCCAGCGTGAAACCATCATGGACGGTGATGTGATTGATGCTGGCGCGGGTCGCGCGGTTGTCGTGATGGAACAGGTCGGATGAGGCGGTCATGCGGCGGGATACTTCGCCGATCAAGCTGCCTTCGCCGCTCCAGTAACGCCGCATCGCGCTGCGATAGCGGTCGTTCCATTCCGACCATTGCGAGGGAAACGCGCCGACCTGATAGCCGCCCATGCCGAGGTCCCACGGCTCGGCGACGAGCTTGACGGTTGCCAGCACCGGGTCCTGGCGCACCGCGGTCAGAAACGCGGCATTGCGGTCGAAGCCGTTCGGCCCGCGTGCCAGCGTGGTGGCGAGGTCGAAGCGGAAGCCGTCGACGTGACAGACCTCGACCCAGTAGCGCAGCGAATCCATCACCATCTGCAGCACGCGCGGATGGGCGAGGTTGACCGAGCTGCCGCAGCCGGTGAAGTCGTCGTAGTAGCGCGGGTTTTCCTTGTTGAGCCAGTAGTAGGACGCGTTGTCGATGCCGCGGAAACACAGCGTCGGGCCGAGGTGATTGCCCTCGGCGGTGTGGTTATAGACCACGTCGAGCATCACCTCGATGCCGGCGTCGTGCAACCGCGCCACCGTGGTGCGGAACGCGTCGAGCGCGTTGTCCTGCGCATAGCGCGGCTCCGGCGCGAAGAACGCCAGCGTGTTGTAACCCCAGTAGTTGGCAAGCTTCCGCTCGACCAGCACGCGGTCGTCGATCAGCCCGTGGATCGGCAGCAATTCGATGGTGGTGACGCCGAGCTTCTTGAGATGGTCGATCATCGCCGGCGAGCACAGCCCGCCATAGGTGCCGCGCCAGCCCGGCGCGACGTCGCCCCGCTTTTGCGTCAGGCCCTTGACGTGGGCCTCGTAGATGATGGTGTCTTCCCAGGCGATGTTCGGCCGTATCTCGCGGCGGCCCCAGTTGAAGGTCTCGTCGACCACGACCGCCTTCGGCATGCCGCGCGCATTGTCGCGGCGGTCAAAGGAAAGATCCTCGCGCGCGCTCCCCGTTCGATAGCCGAAATGCGCGTCGCTCCACACCAGCCGGCCGGCGAGCCGCTTGGCGTAGGGATCGAGCAGCAGCTTGTTGGCGTTGAAGCGGTGGCCGCGCTCGGGCGCATAGGGGCCGTGGACGCGATAGCCATAGAGCTGCCCTGGCGAGACGTCGTTGAGATAGCCGTGCCAGACGTCCTCGCTGCGCTCGGGCAGTTCGATCCGCTCGAGTTCGCGGCGGCCCTGGCCGTCGAACAGGCAAAGCTCGACCTTTTCTGCATTGGCCGAGAACAGCGCAAAGTTGGTGCCCCGTCCGTCCCAGCTTGCTCCGAGGCGGGCAGGGCTTCCCGCGGACAATCGCATGCGTCAGCTTTCCGGTACGAGAAAGATCGCGGCCAGCGGCGGGATGGTCAGGCTGAGCTCGGGGATGCTGCCTTCCAGGGTGCGGACTTCGCCGACATTGCCGACATTGCTGCCGCCATAATGGTCGGAGTCGGAATTGAGCGCTTCCTTCCACTTGCCGGCGAACGGCACCCGGACGCGGTAATTGCGATAGACATTCGGCGAGAAGTTCACGACCACGAGACAGCGCGCGTGCGCGTCGAAACCCTTGCGCAGCCAGGCAAAGACGTTGTTGCCGGAATCATGGGTGATGACCCACTCAAATCCCGCCTGGTTGCAGTCCATCTCGTGCAGCGCCGGCACGTTGCGATAGAGCCGGTTGAGATCGCGGATCAGATTCTGGATGCCGGCATGCCGATGTTGCCCCAGCAGGTGCCAGTCAAGCGACTGATCGTGATTCCACTCGCGCTCCTGGCCGAATTCGCAGCCCATGAACAAAAGCTTCTTGCCGGGATGGCCGAACATGAAACTGTAATAGGCGCGCAGGTTTGCAAACCGCTGCCATTCGTCGCCCGGCATGCGGCCGAGGATCGAGCGTTTGCCGTGCACGACTTCGTCATGCGACAGCGGCAGAATGAAATTCTCCGAAAATGCGTAATGCAGGCCGAACAGGACGTCGCCGTGATGGTGCTTCCGGTACACCGGATCCTTGCCGATATATTTCAGCGTGTCGTGCATCCAGCCCATGTTCCATTTGAAGCCGAAGCCGAGCCCGCCATATTCGACCGGTTGCGAGACCTGCGGCCATGCGGTGGATTCTTCCGCGGCCGTAGTGGCCTCCGGAAAATGCCCGAACAGTTCGATGTTGAAGCGGCGCAGGAACTCGATGGCTTCGAGGTTTTCCCGGCCGCCATGCCGGTTCGGAATCCACTCGCCGGCGGGCCGGCTGTAGTCGAGATAGAGCATCGAGGCGACGGCATCGACGCGCAGGCCGTCGACGCCGTAGCGATCGAACCAGAACAGCGCGTTGGAGACCAGGAAGTTGACCACTTCGGTGCGGCCGTAATTATAGATCAGCGTGCCCCAGTCGAGGTGACGGCCCTGCAGGGGATTGGCGTGCTCGTAGAGCGCGGTGCCGTCGAAATAGCCGAGCCCATGCGGGTCGTCGGGAAAATGTCCGGGCACCCAATCGAGCCATACGCCGATCCCCTCGCGATGGCAGGCATCGACGAGCGCGGAAAAATCTTCCGGCGTGCCGAACCGGCTGGTCGGCGCGTACAGGCCGGTCGGCTGATAGCCCCATGATCCGTCGAATGGATGCTCGCTGACGGGCAGCAACTCGATATGGGTAAAGCCCATGTCCTTCGCATAGGCCGGCAGCTGTTCGGCGAGCTCGCGATAGCTCAGCCATTCATTGCCGTTCTTGCGCCGCCACGAGCCGAGATGCACCTCGTAGATCGAGATCGGCGCGCCCAGCGCGTTGATGCCCGATGGCGCGGGGCGCGGATGCGGGATTCTGCTTTCGTCGACGACGATCGAGGCCGTTGAGGGCCGGATCTCTGCGGCAAAGGCCACCGGATCGGATTTCAGCGGCAGATGCCGGCCGTCGGGGCCGGTGATGTCGAATTTGTAGCGGTCGCCGGCGCGGGCATGCGGCACGAACAATTCCCAATAGCCGACGCCGCGCACCCGCATCGGATGCCGCCGCGCATTCCAGAAGTTGAAATCGCCGACCACGCTGACGGCCTTGGCGTTCGGCGCCAGCACCACGAAGGCGACGCCGTCGACGCCGTCCAGCGTCATCGGATGCGCGCCGAGCTTGTCGTAGATCCGCCGGTGGGTGCCTTCGCCCAGCAGATAGAGATCGAAGTCGCTGAGCACCGGCGGGAAGCGATAGGGGTCGTCGAGATCGACGACGTTCTCGCCGAAGCGGGCACGGAGCTGGTAGCGTTTGGAGCCGTTCGGCAGCGCGCCTGCAAACAACCCGGCATCGTGAATCCGTTGCAGCTGCGCCGTCTCGCCTTGTTCACCGATCGCTTCCACATTGGAAGCTTCGGGGATGAAAGCACGCACCACGCTGTGGCCGTCTTCGCTGTGCAAGCCGAGATAACGAAACGGATCGGAATGCTTGCCTTCGATGATGGCATAGGCCTCGGCGGGTAGCTTGGTCATGAAGCCTCGAAGGACGGTTGCGACAGCATTCTGATGATTCCGGTCAGCGGCACGCGCAGCCATTCCGGCCGGAATGACAATTCGTGTTCGATTTCGTTCAAGGCCTTCTCGAGCAGGAAGAAGGTCAGCAAGCCGTCTGCCGCATTCGGATCGGCGGGCCACAACCGCTGATCGGTCATGGCCTCGTGGTAGGCGGCGAGAAATGCGGCGGTCGCCCGGTCACGCCATTCGCCAAGCGCCGCGCCGAGCTTGCCATGCTCATCGTGGGCTACTTTGAGCGCGCGCTCAAGGGCTGCGGTTGCCGAATAATCGATCGATCGGACCAGGCTGGCCATGTCGCGCGCCGCGGGTGCCTTGCGCCGGCGTTCGGCGATACTGCGCCGCGGCGCGCCTTCGAAGTCGACGATGAAGATATCGTCCTTGACGATCAGCAACTGGCTGAGATCGAGATCGCCATGGCAGCGGATGTTGGCGGCGTCGGCCTCGCGCAGCAGCAGCGTTTCCAGCAAATCCGGCAGGGCCGGCTGCAACGCCAGCACCTGGTCGGCCAGCGGGCGGTCGGCTTCCTTCAGCGTCTCCCGCCGCTGCCGGAGCGCATCGAAAACGCGGCCGGCGCACAGCATCAGATCGTCGATCCAGCGCTGCACGTCGTCGCGGCCGGCGGGCTCCGGCGCGAATTCGGCAAGCTCGCTGTTGCCGGCGAGCGCAACATGCAGTTCGGCCACGCGCCGCCCGGCCTGCGCCATGTAACGCAGGTAGGGGATCTCTTCCTCGCGCTCGCCGGGGTGGATGCTCGCCGCCAGCAGGCGCTGCTCCTCGACGAAGCGATCGAGATAGGCCGCACTCACGGTCCAGAGGTCGCCTTGATTGGCGACGAAGGCGTGAACGACACCGACCGCGCTCTTCTCGTTGCCCTCGACCAGCTCGACGCTGCCGAGCAGCGCCGGTGTGTTGGCAAAGTTGGCGATATCGGTGAGGAAGCGCCCCATCTCGATCTCGGGATTGGGGCCGGGCTGAAGCGTCCGGTAGATCTTGACGACATGGTCGTTATCCACCAGGGCGGTGCTGCGGGGCTGGTCGGACTCGACGATGCGGATATGCTCGGGCTGCCGGATCGGCTTGTCGCTGAAGCGGCTGGTTGGCCGGAATTCGAGCCGCAAGCCCTGTTCGCTCTCGTCGACCGTCAGCGATTGCTGCAGATTGCGCAACAACAGCGCAATGAAGATCTGGTCGGTGGCGACGTCGAGCAGGGTGCCTTCGCGGGCGCCTTGCCGAACGGCGGCCAGCGCATGCGGGTTGTAGCGCTCGCGGTCGAAGCGGACCCATTCGATCTGCATCGGCAGCACGTAGCGCGTGCTGACGCCGCGTTGAGTCGTTTCGAAAAAGGCGAGCCATGGCCGATTGTCGCCGATGTCGCAGAACGGAATGGCCGACGTCAGGGTCGGCCGGATCGCCTTGGGCGATCGTTCCGGATACCAGCGGCTGCGCGCCAGATGTCCCGGAAGCACGTCGCGCTCGAATACGCCGCGCTCGCGCGCCAGCGACACCCATGTCGCGTTCAGCGGCACCACCAGCGTTTCGAACTCGGGCACGGCCCGCTGCACCACCGGCGCCGATTTGTCGCGCTCCTGCAGTTCGAACCAGTAGAAGCCGTAAGGCGCCAGCGTGATCATGTAGGGCAGTTCGCCGATCGCCGGGAAGCGGGTTCGTCCGAGCATTTCCAGCGGAATGCGGTCCTTGAAGGCGGAAAGATCGAGTTCGGTCGCCTGCGCCGATCGCGACAGATTGGCGACGCACAGGATGACCTCGTCCCGGTACTGGCGCACATAGCACAGCACCGAGCGGTTCTCCGGGCGGATGAACGTCATGGTGCCGCGGCCGAAGGCGAGCGTGGATTTGCGGACCGCGATCAGCCGCTTGGTGGCCGAGAGCAGCGAGGACAGGCTGCGCGACTGCGCCTCGACATTGACCGCTTCATAGCCGTAGACGGGGTCCATGATGGTCGGCGCGTAAAGTCTTGCCGGGTCGGCGCGGGAGAAGCCGCCATTGCGATCCGGCGTCCACTGCATCGGCGTGCGGACGCCGTTGCGGTCGCCGAGGTAGATGTTGTCGCCCATGCCGATCTCGTCGCCGTAATAGATGATCGGCGTGCCCGGGAACGAGAACAGCAGCGAGTTCATCAATTCGATCTTGCGCCGGTCATTGTCCATCAAAGGCGCCAGGCGGCGGCGGATGCCGACATTGATGCGGGCGCGGGGATCGTTGGCGTAGGTCGACCACAAATAATCGCGCTCCACGTCGGTGACCATTTCCAGCGTCAGTTCGTCGTGGTTGCGCAGGAACAGCGCCCACTGGCAGCTGTTCGGAATGTCGGGCGTCTGGCGCAGGATGTCGGTGATGGGGAAGCGGTCTTCCTGCGCGATCGCCATGTAGATGCGCGGCATCAGCGGGAAGTGATAGGCCATGTGGCATTCGTCGCCGCGGCCGAAATATTCCTGCACGTCCTCCGGCCATTGATTGGCCTCGGCCAGCAGCACCTTGCCTTTGGCGTAATTGTCGAGCTCGCGACGCAGCCCTTTGATGATCGCATGCGTCTCGGGCAGGTTCTCGTTGTTGGTGCCGTCGCGTTCGCAAAGGTAGGGAATGGCGTCGAGGCGGAAACCGTCTACGCCAGTGTCGAGCCAGCGCTTCATCACCTGCACCAGCGCGCTCACCACGCGTGGATTGTCGAAATTGAGGTCGGGCTGGTGCGAGAAGAAGCGGTGCCAGTAGAACTGGCCGGCTTCCGGGTCCCAGGTCCAGTTCGATTTCTCGGTATCGGTGAAGATGATCCGCGTGCCCTGGTATTTCTGGTCGGTATCGCTCCAGACATACCAGTTGCGGGCGCTTGAATTCGGGTCCGAGCGGCGGGCGCGCTTGAACCAGTCGTGCTGGTCGGAGGTGTGGTTGATGACGAGCTCGGTGATGACCCGCAATCCGCGCTTCTTGGCTTCCTGGATGAAGCGGCGGAAATCCTTCATCGTCCCGAAATCGGGATTGATGTCGCCATAGTCGGCGATGTCGTAGCCGTCGTCGCGGCCGGGGGAGGGATAGAATGGCAACAGCCACAGCGTGGTGACGCCGAGATCCTGCAGATACCCCAGTTTCTCGGTCAGCCCGGCAAAATCGCCGATGCCGTCATTGTTGCTGTCGGCGAAGGCCTTGACGTGGAGCTGATAGATGATCGCATCCTTGTACCAGAGCTCGTCGGCGACGGCCTCAGTGGATGGCACCCCCTTTGCTTCGATGACAAGGCTGCCATCCGGATTCAGCGGATAGGCACCATCGATAGGAAGGGAGACGCCGGCGTTGGAGCTCTCGGCGGTTTGCGCTTTTTTGTTCACGGTGATGCCATTGCCATGGAAATGACGTCCCCGTTTCGTTTTCAGAAAGGGAGACGTTCCGAACTGGGATAGAAAGCCGCTCGGCTCGCTTTGGTTCCCCTGGAACCGTTGGTGGGCCGCGGCGTTAGACACCGTCTATCTCCTTCCTGTAATTAGACAATTTCGCGACATCGGTTTGATGTTTGCGTGCAAAGTACGTGCCGAATGGACCTTTTTGCTCAAGCCAAAGCCCAGGGAATCCAGACCGAGTTCCTGGACGGCCAGGGTCACCGCCGTGTGACGGACGCCGCCGCGCTCAAAATCATTCTGGATGCCTTGCCGCCGCAGGCCCCGGGACCGCTGGTCGGCCGCCCCGTAGTGGTCCGGTCCGGGCGGCCGTCGCGAACCGAGCTCCCGGCTACAGCCGGGCTTCCGGTGGAGTGGAAAATCGTTGCGGACTCAGGGCTTATCGCCAAGGGCGAGAGCTCCGATCACGCCATCGACTGGCCCAGGGAGCTGCCGCTCGGCATCTACCGGCTTCAGGTGAGCGACGCCACGACCGCCGAGGACGTGCCGCTGATTTCGGCGCCGGAACGGGCGTTTGGTGGCGAGTTCGACCGTTGCTGGCTGCTCGCGGTCCAGCTTTACGGTGTCCGCTCCGCGCGCAACTGGGGTATGGGCGACTTCACCGACCTCGCCAGCCTGATCGAATTCGCCGATCATCTCGGCGCCGACGGCATCGGCCTCAATCCGCTGCATGCCCTGTTCGACGATCGTCCGGGCGATTGCAGCCCCTATTCGCCGAATAGCCGGCTGTTTCTCAACGCGCTCTATATCGACGTCGAAAAGGTCTCCGAATTTCAGCCCGATTCCGAAACCCGCGAGGCGCTGGCGCCGTTGCGGGCAGGCGATGTCGTCGATTATTTCGGGGTCGCCGGTCTGAAGTGGCGGGCGCTGCGCAAGGCCTTTGCTGCTTTCAAGGCCAGCGCCAAGCCGGGCCGCCAACAGGATTTTGACAAATTCCGCGCCGAGCGCGGCACCTTGCTGTCGCACTTTGCCTGCTTCGAGGTGCTCCGGCATAAATTCGGCAAGCCGTGGTGGGAATGGCCGCAGGAATGGCGGCAGCCGGACGACGCCAGATGCGCCGCGTTGCGCCAGGGCGAGCACGCCGACGAAATCGAGTTCGTCGAATTCGTGCAATGGACCGCCGACCGGCAGTTGGGGGCCGCGGCCGATCTGGCAAAGCAGCTCGGCATGAAGGTCGGGCTCTATCTCGACGTCGCGGTCGGCGTGCAGGCCGACGGCTTCGATGCCTGGAACGAGCAGGTTGCGATATCCCGCCATCTCGGCGTCGGCGCGCCGCCCGATCCGCTCAACACCGCCGGCCAGACCTGGGGCCTCGCCGGCTTCAATGCCGTTGGGCTCGAGCTTGAGTCCTTTGCGCCGTACCGCGACATGCTGCGCGCCTCGATGCGCCACGCCGGCGCCATCCGGCTTGACCATGTGCTCGGGCTGAAGCGGCTCTATCTGGTGCCGCAAGGCTTCAGCGCGCGCGACGGCGTCTACGTCCAGATGCCGTTCGAGGCGCTGCTGGCGGTGACTGCGCAGGAAAGCGTTGCGAACCGCTGCGTCGTGATCGGCGAAGACCTCGGCACCGTGCCGGAAGGTTTTCGCGACCAGATCGCCGATTGGGGCATCTGGTCGTATCTCGTGATGATGTTCGAGCGCGACGATGCCGGCTCGTTCCGTCATATCGACCACTACCTGACCAATGCGCTCGTTACCTTCAACACCCACGATCTCTCGACCTATGCCGGCTGGCGCTCGTTCGGCGATCTCAAGCTGAAGCGCTCGCTCGGCATCGATCCCGGGGAGAGCGACGATGCGCGCTGGCATGCGCTGGCGATGCTGGACGACGTGCTGCGCCATCACACCATCGACCGCAACGATCTCTATTCGGTGGCGAATTTTCTGGCGCGCACCAAGTCGCGGCTGCTCGCGATCTCGCTGGAGGACCTGCTCGGGGTGATGGACCAGCCCAACATCCCCGGCACCGTCAACGAGCATCCGAACTGGCGACAGCGGCTTCCGGTGCCGATCGAGGAAATGACTTCCACGGTCGACGTCGCCGCGCTCAAGGCGGCAACCCATGAGCGGTCGCGCGCCGCGATCTGATGCAGCGTGATCCGGAAAAGTGGTTGCCGGTTTTCCCTCGCGACAAACGCGGAACGCGTTTGCGCGGAGATCATGGATGGAGGTACAGCGGGATGACAGTTCGACGAAATGCCATCCCGATGTAGCGGTGAAGCACCTTGCCGTGCCGTATCGAAGATTATGGGCTGATCGGCGATTGCGAAACCGCCGCGCTGGTCGGCCGGAACGGATCGATCGACTGGCTGTGCTGGCCGGCCTTCGATTCCGACGCCTGCTTTGCAGCACTTCTCGGCACCGAGAAGCACGGCCGCTGGCTGATCGCACCGGCGGGGGAGATTACCGGCACCTCGCGTCGCTATCGGGATGACACCCTGATTCTGGAGACTCGGTTCGAGACGGCTGACGGCGCGGTCGATCTGATCGATTTCATGCCGCCGCGCGGCAACGCCTCCGACGTGGTGCGGCTGGTGCGCGGCGTTCGCGGCAGGGTCAGGATGCACATGCAACTGGTGATCCGCTTCGGCTTCGGCATCGATATTCCCTGGGTCAAGAAGAGCGAGGACGGCTCGGCGCTGCTTGCGATCTGCGGGCAGGACATGACGGTGTTGCGCACGCCGGTGGAAACCCGTGGCGAGGACCTGACGACGGTCGCCGATTTTGAAGTAGGTGAGGGCGACACCGTTCCCTTCGTGTTCACCTACGGCCCCTCGCATCTGCCCGTGCCCAAGCCGATCGATCCTGCCTATGCGTTGAAGGACGCCGAAGCGTTCTGGACCGAATGGTGCAGCCGTTGCTCCTACCAGGGCGAATACCGCGACCTCGTGATGCGCTCGCTGATCACGCTGAAGGCGCAGACCTACGCCCCGACCGGCGGCATCGTCGCCGCGCCCACGACCTCGCTGCCGGAAAAGCTCGGAGGCGCACGCAACTGGGATTATCGATTCTGCTGGCTGCGCGACGCCACCTTCACGCTGCTGGCGCTGATGAATTCGGGCTACACGGAGGAAGCCTCGGCCTGGCACCACTGGCTGTTGCGGGCGGCGGCGGGTTCTCCCGCCAACATGCAGATCATGTACGGCATCATGGGCCAGCGCCGCCTGCTGGAATGGGAGGCCACATGGCTGCCCGGTTACGAAGGCGCAAGGCCGGTGCGGGTCGGCAACGCCGCGCACGCGCAACTGCAGCTCGACGTCTATGGCGAATTGATCGACGCCTTTCACCAGTGGCGCACCGCCAAGCTCGGACTGGATGAAACCAGTTGGGCGCTGGAATGCGCCGTACTGCAGCACCTTGCCGAACGATGGGACCAGCCGGATCACGGCATCTGGGAGCGCCGCGGCGCGGGCAGGCATTATGTCTCTTCGAAGGTGATGACCTGGGTCGCGTTCGACCGCGGCATCAAGAGCGCCGAGACGTTCGGCTTCAAGGCGCCGCTCGAGAAGTGGCGCGCGCTGCGCGACGCCATTCATCTCGACGTCTGCGCAAAGGGCTTCGATCCGGAGTTGAACGCCTTCGTCGAGTCCTATGGCTCGAAGATGCTCGATGCCAGCATCCTGTTGCTGCCTTCAGTAGGCTTTTTGCCGCCGGAGGATCCGCGCGTCCGCGGCACGCTGGTCGCGGTCGAACGGCATCTGATGCGCGACGGTTTCGTGCTGCGGCATGATCCCCGCGAAGCGGAGAAGCAACCGGCCGAAGGCGCGTTCCTCGCCTGCACGCTCTGGCTTGCCGACGCTTATGTGCTGGCGGGCGAGTTCGATCACGCGCAAGAGCTGTTTACCCGCGTTGTCGCGATCGCCAACGATCTCGGCCTGCTGGCCGAGGAGTATGATACGACCGCCTGCCGCCAGACCGGCAATTTCCCGCAAGCGCTGACGCACATCGCGCTGATCAACACCGCGCATAATCTCTGCGCGGCGAAGAAGTCGACCGAGAAGCCGGCGATGCAGCGATCGAAGTAGCGGCCGTCGTCTTGCTCTCTTGGAAGCCCGGATGAGCGCAGCGACATCCGGGGCCACTCGCGCAGCACCCCCGGATATCGCTGCGCTCATCCGGGCTACGAGTCACGGCACGCCAGGCGAAGTCGCGCGAGCCGGCATCCGTCTTCGCCGCGGCAGGCCCGGGCTGGGGTGAACCTGCCTTCATGGGAGGAGACGGCGGCCGGACACCGGCTCGCGCTTGCCGAATTCACACCAGATGGAAATCGGAAATGGTGTGCTGCTCGGCAACCGGGAAATGGGGAGACCCTTCCAGCAATCCGGAGAACAGCTCGTTCAGGCCGGGTCCCGTGGGCGATGAATCCGGATGAAGCCCAGGTGCCGGGATGTTGGGACTGCTGGCCAGCAGGCCGAATCGGTCGGAGCCCAGAAATGGGAAGACGATAAGGCCGAAGGTCGCGGAGACGTTTGCGAGGTTGGCGTGATTGCCGGCGAAATCGTCGACAACGGCGCCTTGCGCGTTGAAGCCTGTGATCGCCAGAGCCTCCGTCGCGTCGCCGGTCGCGACGGTATAATCGAACACCAGTTTCGACGGGTCACCAAGCAGCGCCGTGGCTGCCGCATTATAGACCGCCGACGCGCCGTCGTTCAGCGTAAGCGTCGGCGTGCCGCCTGTCACATGAACCGCTTCGTCGAAGTTGAGCGTGAAATGAACAACCGAGCCGGGGAGTGCTACGCCGCTGCCGGGCGAGGCGGCAATATTATTGAGGTGCGGCGCGATCGTGTCGATCTGCAGTATGCCCGCCGGATTGACGACGACGCCGGAGAGATCGGCATTGTTGCCTGAGGCATCGTGAAGCGTGGCACCATGCAGGTCCACGCCGGTGATGGCGAGGTCGGCGGTATTCTGGCCGTTCGCCACGGTATATTGGAACGTCAAAGCGGTGCTGCCGCTGCCGCCGGTCAGGGTTGCTACGCCGCCGTCATTGAGTATCAGCGTCGGCGTACCGCCGCTGACGCTGACATTCCCGTCGAAGGTGACGGTGAACGTCACGACATGGCCGGCATTCAAATCGCCGGAGCCGGCGGTAATGCCGGCACCCGAGGTCGTGACCGCCACCACGGCCGGCACCCCAAAGATGAAATCATCTGCGGAAAGATCGGCCTTCGTCACGTTCGTCAGAGTGATCGTATCGCCGCCGCCGAAATCGATGACGGTATCCGCCCCGACCTGGGTCGCGTGCGCGAGCACGTCGCTGATGCCATGGATGCCCGCGCCCGCAAACGCCCGCACGTCGATCCTGTCGGGCGTACCCGCGCCCGCGGTGAAATCGGTGAGGGTATCGGCCGCGCTGCCCGCCCGCCAGATGAACCGATCATCGCCGGTACCGCCGCTGAGCAGATCGTCGCCGTGGCTGCCCGTGATCACGTCATCGTTGGCGCCGCCGTCGATCGCAAGACGGATCTGGCCCGCGGCGAGACTCGATACGTCGATCACGTCGGCGCCGCCCAGGCCATTGATCCGCACGGTGTCGTTTGCCGCTTCCTGGCCGCTGATCGACACCTGCGCCGCCAAGCCGTTGACCAGGATGTTTTGGCCGCTCTGGGTCAGGGTGATGTGATCGGCGTTGCCGCCGGCGTTGACGATCACGGTGTCGGCGCTGCCGTCGCCGCCGCCTGCGGATGCAGAAAGGTCGATCGCGACCTGCTGGACGCCGGTGCCGGTGAGGTCGTTGACGGTGATGGTGTCGGCGCCTCCCAGAGCGCGGAACGCGATCTTCTCGGTGCCGCCGAGATCCATGCTGATGGCGGCGACGTCGCGGATAAACCGCGCGTGCGAGCCGTTGGCCGAGATATTGATTTGCTCGCCGATGTTGGCGCCGTTGAACGCCAGCGTATCGAAACCGCCCTGGCCCTCGACGATGTCGCTGCCGTCGCCGGGGTTCCAGATAAAGCTGTCGTCGCCGCCGCCAAGAAAGGCCACGTCGTTGTCGCGCCCGCCATTGACGGTATCGTTGCCCGCGCTGCCGAGAATGACATCGGCGCCGTCGCCGCCATTGATGGCAAGTGCGATTTGGCCAGCCGCCAGAGCGGAAGCATCGATCACGTCGGCGCCGGCAAGGCCGTTGATGACAAGCGCGTCGCTCGCGTCCTGGCCGCCGATTGTGACTTGGGCGGCGAGGCCGTCGACCACGATATTCTGGCCGCTCTGGCTGATCGTGACGTGATCGGTAGCAGTGGTGCCCTCGACAGTCACGGTATCGGCCGCGCCATCGCCACCGCCGCCGCTCGCGGAAAGATCGATCGCGACCTGCTGGACGTCGGTGCCGCTGAGATCGTTGACGACGATGTGGTCCGCGCCGCCGAGCACCTTGAGCTGAATTTTCTCGACGTCGTTGAGGTCCATCACGATGTTGGCGACGTCCCGGGACAGCCGGACGCGACCGCCATTGGCGGCAATGTCGATATTCTCGGCGATGTTGGCGCCATTGAAAACCAGCGTGTCAGTGCCGCTCTGGCCCTCGACCGTGTCGCTGCCGTCGCCGGGATTCCAGATAAAAGTGTCGTCATTGGCGCCAAGCAGCGCGACATCATCACCGCGGCCGCCGGTGACGGTATCGTTGCCATCGCCGCCGTTGATGAGATCGGCGCCCTGGCTACCGATGACGGTGTCATCGCCGTCGCCGGCGTCGATAGTGAGCTTGATTTGACCTGCGGGGAGGGCCGAAGCGTTGATGTTGTCGGCGCCGCCGAGCCCATTGATCAGCAGCGTATCGTTCGCCGCTTCCTGGCCGATAATCGATGTCTGTGCCGGCAGACCGTCCACCAGGACGGTCGAACCGCTCAAGGAAACCGTGATCTGATCGGCGTTGCCGGTGCCGTTGACGATCACTGTGTCGGCACTGCCGTCGCCGCCGCCGCCGCTGGCCTGCAGGTCGATCGCGACCTTTTTGACGTCGGTGCCGGTCAGATCGTTGACGGCGATGGTATCGGCGCCGCCCAACGCGTGGAAATTGATGTTTTCCACGCCGTTGAGATCCATGGTGATGTTGGCGACATCACGGGTAAATCGCACGCGCGAACCGTTGGCGGAGATATTGATACTCTCGTTGATATTGGCGCCGTTGAAGACCAGCGTGTCAGTGCCGCCCTGACCCTCGACCGTGTCGTTGCCGTCGCCGGGATTCCAGATGAAGGTATCATCGTCGTCGCCGAGCAACGCGATATCGTTGCCGCGCCCGCCGATCACGATGTCGTTGCCGGTGCCGCCGATTATCGTGTCGGCGCCATCGCCGCCGGTGATGGTGTCGTTACCGGCGCCGCCATCGAGCGTGAGCGTGATGAGGGCGGCGAGGCCATTGCCCGCCGTGATCGTGTCGTCGCCGCCATTGGCGTTGACGACCAGGTTCTCCGTGGTGCCGATGTCGAGGCTGAACGGCGCGGGGCTGACCCGATCAAACCGGACGCGCGTGCCATTAGCAACGATGGTGAATGTCTCGGAGCCGTTGCCGGCATTGACCTGAGCTGTGTCGACGTCGTCACCGCCCTCGAACAGGTCGGTGTCGTCGCCCGGATTCCAGATCATCAGGTCATTGCCGGCCTCGCCGAACACCTGGTCGTCGCCATCGCCGCCGGTCAGCGTGTCGTTTCCATCGCCACCAAACAGGAGATCGGAGCCGCCTTTGCCGAAAAGCGTGTCATTGTCTGCCTGGCCAAAAAGTTGATCGGCACCCGAACCACCGGTGAGCGTATCGTTGCCGGCGCCTCCGAACAAATCGGCGCTCGGAAGCGCGCCATTGCTTTCATCGAGGCTGACGGTGTCGTTGCCGTTCTGTCCGAATACCTGAATGAGACTGGTATTGACGACGGTCGGCGTGCCGCCCGCAATTGCGACAGCGCCGCCATTGATCAGGATATTCCCGGCCGCGTCGCGGCCGGTAACGATCGAATTGTCGAGGGTGTCGCCAAATTCCGAGAGGAGGCCGGCGGCAGGGGTGAAAGTGGCGGTAACGGCCATTGTACTCTACTCCAAATAAATTTGGGCGTCCGGCTACGAAACGACCCATAAGTTCCTGTTCGCAATAGCGATTTCAAAAGCATATTTCGGCGGGCAAAGACTTTGAGAAAACCTCCACAGACGCTTGATAAATTGGCCTTCCACGCATTCGTGAAGATGGTCCAAGCCCGCTTCTATATTTCCAATTCGGGAAAAGGCCATAATATGGCGGTGACACAATTCCAGGTGCCCGGAATCTGGGAAGATGCGCGGGATGCGTGTTTCGAGTTCATGAAAGCCCGATACCGCAGTGCGATAATTCGTGCTGTGAACGGTCTCACAGACACTGAAAAGCCAGCGGTCATCGACTTGCCGCCGCCATTCGGCAGAGGAGACGACCGACGTTCGCGGCGTCGTCAGTTCTTCAGGATCACATCGATCGCAGCGGCAAACCCGTCGCGTTCGTTGCTGTCGGTCACATGCGTCGCGTGCTGCTTGATGCCGTCCGCCGCATTGCCCATCGCAAACGAAACGCCGCTCCTGGCAAACATCGGAAGATCATTCTCCATGTCGCCGATCGTCGCCACCGCCGCGGTCGGAATGCCGAGCCGCCTAGCCATCGCTTCCACGAAGGTGCCCTTGTCGCGACCGGGCGGCGTGACGTCGAGATAATAGGTCTGCGAGCGGACCGCGGTCGCCTCCGCCCCGACGGCTTCCCGCATCGCCAGCTCGCAACGCTGCAGCAGCGCCGCGTCCGGACTGGCGCCGACGATCTTGCAGGCTTCTCCGAGATGCGGCGTGAAATCCGGAATGATGGTCGGATCAGCCTTGATCGCGCGTTTTTCGTGCGAGACGTATTCGCCGTCGGGATTGCGCGCGTACCAGCGCTCATTGGTGAACAGCCAGATATCGACGCCGAACGCATTGAGCACGTCGAGGCTGCGCTGCGTGACGGCAGGGGGGATCAAATGCTGCTCGACCGGCTTGAGTCCGGCATCGACGATCGAACTGCCGTTGAAGGCGCCGACGGTAAGCGTGATCGCAAGCGGCTCGATCAGAAAACTCATGCCGATGGTCGGCCGGCTGGAGACGATGGTGAAGCCGATGCCGGCCGCATGCAGCCCGCGCACGGCTGCCTTTGCGCCATCGGTCAGAACTTTGTCCTTCGTCAACAGGGTGCCGTCGACGTCGGAAACAACAAGCGCGATACGGGTCATTGGGGAACCAGGTTCAATTGAGTAACGATGTCATCCACGATTCGCTCGACCGGCGCATCGATCGATACAATGATCGGCCGTTCGTCCGCTCCCGGCCGCTCCAGCGTCTTGAACTGGCTGGCGAGCAGGCCCGGCGGCATGAAGTGCCCCTTGCGCGCGGCAAGCCGGGCGGCGATCAGATCCTGCGTTCCGTCGAGAAAGACGATGCGGACATCGTCGCGGCCGTGCACGAGAACGTCGCGATAGGCGCGCTTCAGCGCCGAGCAGGCGATGACGGCGCGCTCGCCAGCGGCCGAGAGGCGGTCGATCTCGTCGGCAATCGCCTGCAGCCACGGCCAGCGGTCCTCGTCCGTCAGCGGATAGCCGGCGCTCATCTTCGCGACGTTGCCTGCCGGGTGAAACCTGTCACCATCCTCGTAGCGCCAGCCGAGTCGTCCAGCGAGATGATCGGCGATGGTGCTCTTGCCCGAGCCGGAAACGCCCATCACCACCAACGCACAAGGAGTATTACTGCCCACCAAAATTCTCCGGAATCGCGGCTCGGTCCACCAGCCAGACCGTCTCGCCGGTGGATCGCGCGCGGTTGGCGGGCAGGTTCTCGGCGGCGAAGAGGCGCGTCAAGATCGCACGCTTATCCGCGCCTGCAACCTCGAACAGCATTTCGCGGCAGGAGGCGAGGGCCGGCAGCGTGAGGGTAACGCGCGGCACGAACGGCTCGACATTCGCCCGCGGTATGCCGACGACCCAGCGCGCGGTTTCGTCGAGCGCGGGATCGCCGGGAAACAGCGAGGCGGTATGACCGTCGGGGCCGACGCCCATCAGCACGAGATCGAACAGGGGATGGCCTTGATCGAGCGTGTCCGCCCCGTAAAACGACTGCAGTTCCTTTTCGTAAAGCGCGGCGCCCCGGTCGGGATCGGCCGGATCGGCGGTCGCGGTCGGAATCGGATGGATGTTTGCCGCCGGCGCGCAACTATCCAGAAAAATCGCGCGCGCCATGCCCATGTTGTTAAGCGGGTCATCCGCCGGCACGAAGCGTTCGTCGCCGATGAACCAGTGCACGCGCTGCCACGGGATCCGGCTTCGATAGGCCTCGGTCGCAAGCAATTGATAGAGCCGCTTCGGGCTCGATCCGCCGGTCAGGCAGATCGCGACGCGGCCGCTGTTGGCGGCGGTTCTGGCCAGCACGTGTTCGGCGGCGGTCGCCGCCATCGCTGCCCGATCGGCGACCGTGATCACGTGGCGGTTGTCGTTCGCGACCATTGTTCACCCGAGCTTTCGCCAGCTTCGGCCGTCGCGCTTCAACAGTTCGTTCGCTTCCTCCGGCCCTTCGCTGCCAGCCTTGTAGGTCTTCAATCCGTCGGCTCCCGCCTTCCTCCAGGCATCTAGGAACGGCTGCACCGCCTTCCAGCCGGCTTCGACGCTGTCGGCGCGCTGGAACAGGATGTTGTCGCCGATCATGCAGTCATAGATCAACGTCTCGTAGCCGGTCGAGGGTTCCGCCTTGAAATAGTCCTTGTAGCGAAACTTCATCTCGACACCGTCGATCAGGATCGAGGGGCCGGGCACCTTGGTGTTGAAGTGCAGCGCGATACCTTCGTTCGGCGCAACGCCGATCACGAGGTAATTCTGCGCCAGGCTTTCCACCGGCGTGCAGTTGAACATCGCGAACGGCGCCTGCTTGAACTTGATCGCAACTTCAGTGCGCTTGACGCCGAGCGCCTTGCCGGTGCGCAAGTAAAAGGGAACGCCGGCCCAGCGCCAATTGTCGATGACCAGCTTCAGTGCCGCATAGGTTTCAGTGGTGCTGCCGGGTGCGACGTCTTCGATGTTGCGATAGTCGGCGATCTCGCTATCTCCGATCCGGCCGGCCAGATACTGGCCGCGCACCGAATTGCGCAATGCCTCGGCCTCGCTCTGCGGCTGGATCGCGGCGAGCACGTCGGCCTTTTCCGCGCGCACCGAATGCGCGTCGAAGCGAATCGGCGGCTCCATGGCGACCAGCGAGAGCAGCTGAAACAGATGGTTCGGAACCATGTCGCGCAGCGCGCCGGTCTGGTCGTAGAAGCTGCCGCGATGACCGACGCCGAGCTGCTCGTCGACGGTGATCTGGACATGATCGATGTGGTTGCGGTTCCAGATCGGCTCGAACATGCCGTTGGCGAAGCGCAGCACCAGGATGTTCTGCACCGTCTCCTTGCCGAGATAGTGATCGATCCGGTAGATCTCGTGCTCATCGACGAGTTTGAGCAGTTCGCCGTTCAGCGCCCTTGCGGACGCGAGATCGGTGCCGAACGGTTTTTCCACCACCAGCCGCCGCCACGCGCCGTTCTCGGCCAGCATGCCGGTGCGGCCGAGCTCGCGGCTGATCGGCAGGAACGCATTCGGCGGGGTCGCCAGATAGAACAGCCGGTTGCCGCCGGTGTTTCGCGCGGCCTCCAGTTCGCCAAGCTGCTTGCTCATCGCATCGAACGAAGCCGGATCTCTCGGGTCGGCCTCGATGCAGGTAAGGCAGCCCAGCAGGCGTTGCGCGATGGCGTCGTCCACCGTTCGGGTCGCGAACTGGCGCAACCCTTTCATCAGGCTGTCGCGCAGCCGGTCGCTCGTCATGCCCTTGCGGGCGACGCCGACCAGGCAGAACCTGTCCGGCAGTAGATCGCTGGCAGCGAGGTTGTAGAGAGCCGGCACCACCAGCCGGTGCGCGAGGTCGCCGGTCACGCCGAAAATGACGAAGGAGCAGGGATCGGGCTTCTTCTGCGCTATCTGACCGACCGCCATGGTTGCTCAGGCCTTCGTGCCAGGTTTTTTCGGCGGCTCCTTGTGGCCGCCGAAACCTGCCCGCATCGCGGACAGGATCTTTTCCGCAAAGGTGTGATCCTTGCGCGAACGGAAGCGCGCATAGAGTGCCGCCGTCAGCACTTCCGCCGGCACGGCCTCGTCAATCGCGGCATTCACGGTCCAGCGGCCTTCGCCGGAATCTTCCACAAAGCCGGAGTAGTTATCCAGCGTCTGGCTTTCCGCCAGTGCGGACGCGGTGAGATCGAGCAGCCAGGACGGGATCACGCTGCCGCGCCGCCATACCTCGGCTATATCGGCGATGTTCATGTCGAAGCGATGTTCCGGCGGTAGCGCCTCGATATTGGCGTTCCTCAGGATGTCAAAGCCCTCGGCATAGGCCTGCATCAGGCCGTATTCGATGCCGTTATGGATCATCTTGACGAAGTGTCCGGCGCCGGACGGGCCGGCGTGGATGTAGCCCTGCTCGATACGCGGGTCGCGGCCCTCACGCCCCGGCGTGCGCGGGATGTCGCCGATCCCGGGCGCCAATGTCTTGAAGATCGGATCGAGCCGGTCCACCACCGCCTTGTCGCCGCCGATCATCATGCAATAGCCGCGCTCGATACCCCAGACGCCGCCGCTGGTGCCGACGTCGAGATAATGCAGGCCCTTTGCCTTCAGCGCCGCGCCGCGGCGGACGTCGTCCTGCCAGAACGTATTGCCGCCATCGATGATGACGTCGCCGGGCTGCATCAGCTTTGCCAATGCCTCGATGGTCGCCTCGGTGATCTTGCCTGCCGGCAGCATCACCCAGGCGGTGCGCGGCTTCTCCAGTTTCGCCACGAAATCTTCCAGCGTGTTGGCGCCGGTTGCGCCTTCCGCTGCGAGCGCGGCCACCGCCTTCGCATCCTTGTCGTAGACCACGGCGGTGTGGCTGCTCTTCATCAGCCGGCGGACGATATTGCCGCCCATCCGGCCGAGCCCGATCATGCCGAGTTGCATAGCCTGACTTTCCTAGCTGAGCGCTTCCGCAATCGCGGCATCGAGTGCGGACAATCCAGATCCGAGGTCGCCCTTGAGATGGACGCGCAGCGCGCGCCGCCCACGTTCGGTGAGCACGTCGAAATCACCGCGCGCCTGCGCCGCCTTGATGATGCCGAAACTCGCCTTCTGTCCGGGCACCGGCAAATCCTCGGCATCATCGGCCGTGATCTGCAGGAACACGCCGCTGTCGGGGCCGCCCTTGTAGGCCTGTCCGGTGGAGTGCAGGAAGCGCGGGCCGAATTCAGCGCAGGTTGCGACGTGACGGGTGTCGCGCACCGCGAGCCGCATCTTCTGCAGCGAGCCGATCGTGCCGGGGTCTCGCGCGATATAGGCGAGTAGGGCGACATAGTTGCCGCTCTCCGATCGCGAAAGATGCGCTCTTATCCACGAGCCGAGCGTGCCGTCCGCGCCGGCCTTGCGCAGCTCGGCAGCGTTATGCGCGTCGGTGTAGAGATCGGCCTCGTCGGTCGAAATCACCGGCTTCTCCGCAGGCAGCGAGCCGGTCTTCTCGAACGCGCCGGTCAATTCGCGGGTCTTGATCTTGGCGGCTTCCACGTCGGGCTGGTTGAACGGATTGATGCCGAGGATCGCGCCCGCCACGGCAGTAGCCATCTCAAACCGGAAAAATTCCTGGCCGATGTGGTCGATCGACTTCATCACGATGCGGACCACGGGATGTCCGGCCGCCTCGAGCGCTTTGAGCCGGTCATCATGCGAGGCGTCGTCTTCGCCTTCGGTGCGGATATCGATGAAGAAGCGGTCGCTGCCGTAAAGCGCGGGACCGCCGAGCGGCTCGCCGTCGATCGGGATCAGACCCTTGCCGTCCTTGCCGGTGGACTCGGCGATCAGTTGTTCGGCCCAGGCGCCGAAATCGGCGACCTTCTCCGACGAGGTGATCGTCACCTTGTCGCGGCCTTCGAGGCCCGCCAGACCCATCGCCAGCCCGAGCTGCACGCCGGGGTTTTCATGCGGCGGCACGTCGGCGCCGCAGGAGCGCACCATCGCAAGCGCGTGCGTGATCAGGCTGCGAACGTCGATACCGGCGGCAGCCGCCGGCACCAGCCCGAACGGCGACAGCACGGAATAGCGGCCGCCGATCGCAGGATCGCCGTGGAAGATGCGGGCAAAGCCCTGCTTGATCGCGACCTTCTCCAGCGACGAACCGGGGTCGGTGACGGCGATGAAGCGGTGCCCGGCCTTGTCCTTGCCGATGGTCTTGGAGACACGATCGAAGAAATAATCCTTCATCACGTTCGGTTCGGTGGTGCCGCCCGATTTGCTGGAGACAATGAACAGCGTGTGGGCGAGATCGACCGTATCCTCCATCGCGCGCACCTGCGCGGGATCGGTCGAATCCAGTACATGCAGCTTCGGGAAGCCGGATTTTTTGGCAAACGTTTCCGCCAGCACCTCCGGCCCAAGGCTCGAGCCGCCCATGCCGAGCACCACGGCGTCGCTGAAATTCTGCCCCTTCACGCGGCGGGCAAAATCCTCGTAATCGGCGACGTCGGCGGCCGCTGGGCTGTTCAGCCAGCCCAGCCATTTGTTCTCGTCGTCATCGGTCCAGACCGATTTGTCCTTCTGCCAGAGGCGGCGGATTGTAGCCGATGCACGCCAGTCCTCGGTGCTCTTCTCCACGGCCTTCCTGATGCCATCGCCGAGCGCGAGCTGCTGGCGGTCGATGCCGCCGCCGAGCGAAGCGGCACGCTTGTTCGCCACCGCGCCATAGAGCTTGTCGGCGGCATCCGCAAACAGCTTGACGCCGTCCCTGACCAGCTCCGCGGTGATCGCGTCGAGCGAGATGCCGGACTTTTCGAGCTCTTCCAGCACGCGCCTTGCGTCCTCGATATTCTCCTCGAGGCTGTCGCGCAGCTTGCCATGGTCGCGGAATGCATCGAGCGTTGCCGGCGGCACGGTGTTGACGGTGTTGGGGCCGATCAGTTCCTCGACATACAGCACATCGCTGTAGTCCTTGTTCTTGGTGCCGGTGGACGCCCACAGCAAACGCTGCGGCTTGGCGCCCTTGGCCGCGAGCTTCTCCCAGCGGGGGCCTGCAAACAGCCGCTTGTAGTCCTGATAGGCAAGCTTGGCGCTGGCGATCGCGACCTTGCCTTTCAGCGCGCTCAGCCGCTCCTTCTCGCTGGGATCATTGGCTTTTGCGATCTTGTCGTCGAGCTGCTTGTCGACCGCGGTATCGATGCGGCTGACGAAGAAAGACGCGACGCTGGCGACAGGCGCGGGATCGCCGCCCTTGGCGACGTATTTTTCGAGGCCCGCGATATAGGCCTCCGCCACCTCGCGATAGACCTCCTGCGAGAATAACAGCGTGATGTTGATACTGATGCCTTCGCCGATCAGATGTTCGATCGCGGGCAGGCCTTCCGGCGTGGCCGGCACCTTCACCATCAGGTTCTGCCGCTTGACGTCCTTCCAGAGCCGTTCGGCTTCCGCAATGGTCCCCTTGGTATCCATCGCCAGATAGGGCGAGACCTCGAGGCTGACGAAACCGTCGTCGCCGTTCAAGCGGTCGTACGCCGGGCGCAGCACGTCGGCGGCGTTCTGGATGTCTTCGATGGCGAGCGCCTCGAACAGGTCGGCGACGGGGCGGTCGCCCGCCTTCAGGGCGTGACCGATCGCGCCGTCATACTCGTCCGAACTGCCGATCGCCTTTTCGAAGATCGAGGGGTTCGACGTCACGCCCTTGACGCCGTCGGTATCGATCAGCGCCTTGAGATCGCCGTTGGCGACGAAGCCGCGGGCGAGGAAGTCCAGCCAGACCGCCTGGCCATGGTTTTCGAGTGCTTTGACGGGATTCATGGTGCCTGTTCTGTTCGGTCGGTTTTTGGGTTTCCGGCACTTTCGGGGGCAGGGCCGGAAAGTCAACATTTGGTTGGACTTGCCGCCGGATGGAATGGGACGGTCCGGGACGATAACGCCATCGGCGGCGGTTCGATCCCGAAAATGGCTGGTCTTGCGGGCATCTATACGACCGGATCGGTCGAACCGGCTTTCGCAATGGCGACACCAACGGGCACATGCACGAAGTCGTGAAGGAGGCCGTCATGAGCCGTCATTTCTCGTCCCCCGCCTGCCTCCTGCTGTTGTGTGGCCTGCTCGCGCCTGGCGCGACCACGGCGGAAGCGGCCGGCATCGGCGTGTATTTGAGGGTTCATGCGCAAAACATTCCGCTGGCGGTTGCAGGGGGACACAACCCGCATGTCGGCGGGGGAGCGGGCGCGCAGGCGCCGTCGCGACTGAATCCGAACACAAGAAGTATTCAGCTCGATACAGCGGGCGAAAGTACGGCGACCAGATCGCCCAAATGAGCGAGCGACGTGAAAGGTTCACGTCAATCGGCGGCGCCTCAAGGTCGGAGGTAAAGATAGCCCTGCGATTGCAGCTCGGCGATCCGCACCACGCCGCCCCGCTCGGCGGCTATGAAACCCGGCAGTAAATCCTTCAGCGCGACATTCTGCGACTTCATGGTGTTGCCGCAGGCGGCGAGTTCGAGGCCGGCTTTGGAGAATTGGCTGACGCGCTTCGAAAGATCGGGATTGGCGGCTGCCGAATGAAACGCCCGCAACGCCGGGCCATGAATCACCAGCGCGATCGTGATATGGTCGGGACCGCCGACGCCGTCGAGATGGTTCTGGATGTTGCCCAGCACGAAGCTGACCTTGTCGAGATCGTTGAGGTGATAAACCACTTTCAATTTCGCCGGAGGTGCTGCCTCGCTAACCGCGTTGGCGCGAGAGGCGGCAAAGGCTGCGCCGAAAGCCGAAATCGCGCCCCACAGGATACTGCGTCGATGCATCAAATCTCTCCGACCAAAGTGGTGTGGGTCACAGACCTAAGTAGTGAGGCATACCAACCTATGTAGTATGGCTCATTTGTGCCGGAGTGCCGCAAGCTCCTTGCGATCCGTCACCAACTCGGAGCATTCGTGCAGATCGGAGCGATCAACGCGGAAGATCTTGTCGTCGGCGCCGGCGACCAAATCGTTACTGGCGTCGTCGTCGGCCTTGTTGCGTTCCCAGATCCTGATCCGCTCCAGCCGGATCAGCGCGGATTTGTCGTCCTTCATCGCCACTTCAATGCCGCCGCCTTCGCAATCGACGCCGCAGCCAAGTCGAATTTCGCCGCCGCTGTTTCCGGCAACGATGTGATTGCAGTAGCCGCTGGAATCGAAATTGCCGGCGCGGTGGCGATATTTGAAGCCGAGGCGGAACGAATAATTGACGGTCTTGTCTTCCGGCGCGTGCTCGGCCGTCACCAGCAGCTTCATCGCGCTGACCTTCTGCTTCGGATGCTGCGCCAGATGGCTGGCGTCATAACGACGCACGAAGCAGGCATAGGTCTTGTGGTTGGGCGGGCCGCCGAACATTTGAGCATCGAAGGCGGTGGCTTTAGCTTTGTCGACGCCTTCCTGGGCGTGACAGGCATGGGCTCCGATGACGGAGGCAACGGCGGCGACGATGCAGGCGTATTTCATGGCAGACTCGGGTTAAACGCGCGGCATGTTACTTTAGTTGCAGTGGGCGCCGGGTGCGTTCAACACCCAGTCCGCGATGAACGCGTGTTAATCTTGGCCATATTTGCCGCTGACCGGCCGTCCGAAGGTCAAAAAAGGCGCCCGTTATCGCGCGTTCGGGCCGTTCAGAACCCCGAATTACTCCGTTTGGCTGTTTGGGGTTTGCCAGGCGGATGCAGATTCGAGCCGCGCGACCGCTCACATTCCTTAAAAAACCCCTTACATGATGCTCAGTACTTACCCGGTGAAAATGTTGCAGCACGGCTACAACGCGAGCGAAATGGCACCGTATCTTTACGAGGAGGAGGCCCTTAGCATGACTATTGCATTGCATTGTGAAGTGGCTCGCGTGTCCAATCAGTACATGTGCTGATGGTGATTCGCGAACGGAAGCTGCGACGCTCCGAGACTGGAACCTGAGCGGTGCGTCCGGCATTTTACAGGTGACCATGGAGAGACGGATCATGTACAACGATTCTCTGTTCAATGCTTTCGCCCGGTCCTTCGAAGCCCGAAGTCAGACCGATATGTCGATGGCGGAATATCTGGAGTCGTGTCGAAGCGATCCGATGCGATATGCCAACGCCGCCGAGCGATTGCTAGCTGCGATCGGTGAGCCTCAGATGATTGACACGGCCAAGGACCCTCGCCTTGGCCGTATCTTTTTGAACCGCACGATGCGGCTGTATCCGGCCTTCGCCGGCTTCTACGGGATGGAAGACACGATCGAGCGCATCGTAGGCTTCTTCCGCCACGCGGCGCAGGGCCTCGAAGAGCGCAAGCAGATACTCTATCTGCTCGGGCCTGTCGGTGGCGGAAAGTCCTCGCTTGCCGAACGCCTCAAGTCGTTGATGGAAGTCCACCCCATTTACGTGCTGAAGGCCGGCGACGAACTCAGCCCGGTGTTCGAAAACCCGCTCGGCCTGTTCGATCCGGAAGCGCTCGGTCCGATGCTCGAGGAGAAGTACGGCATTCCGCGCCGCCGCCTCAGCGGACTGATGAGCCCGTGGTGCTACAAGCGTCTCGAATCCTTCGGCGGCGACATCTCGCAATTCCGCGTTGCCAAGATCCAGCCGTCGCGGCTGCGCCAGATCGCGGTCGCAAAGACCGAGCCCGGCGACGAAAACAACCAGGACATCTCGTCGCTGGTCGGCAAGGTCGACATCCGCAAGCTGGAGACCTACGCCCAGAATGATCCCGACGCTTACAGCTACTCGGGCGGCCTCAATCGCGCCAACCAGGGCATTCTCGAATTCGTCGAAATGTTCAAGGCGCCGATCAAGATGCTGCATCCGCTGCTGACGGCAACACAGGAGGGCAACTATATCGGGACCGAGAACATCGGCGCGATCCCTTTCACCGGTATCATTCTCGCCCACTCCAACGAGGCCGAATGGCAGAGCTTCAAGACCAACAAGAACAACGAGGCCTTTATCGACCGCATCTGCGTCATCAAGGTGCCGTATTGCCTGCGCGTCACCGAAGAGCAGAAGATCTACGAGAAGCTGATTCAGAGCTCCGAACTGGCCACCGCGCCGTGCGCCCCGGCCACGCTGGAAACGATGGCGCGCTTCTCGGTGATGTCGCGGTTGCGCAAGCACGAGAACTCGACTGTCTTCGCCAAGATGCGGATCTACGACGGTGACAGCCTGAAGGAGTCCGATCCAAAGGCGCGCAGCGTTCAGGAATACAGGGATGCTGCCGGTGTCGATGAAGGCATGGACGGCGTTTCGACACGCTTCGCCTTCAAGGTTCTCGCCGCGACTTTCAATCACGACACCAGTGAGATCGGTGCCGACGCGGTCCATCTGATGTATACGCTGGAGCAGGCGATCCGGCGCGAGCAGCTTCCCGACGAAGTCGAGAAGCGTTATCTCGAGTTCATCAAGGCCGAACTGGCGCCGCGCTATGCCGAATTCATCGGGCACGAGATCCAGAAGGCCTATCTCGAATCCTATTCGGATTACGGCCAGAACCTGTTCGATCGCTATGTCGATTATGCCGATGCCTGGATCGAGGATCAGGATTTCAAGGATCCCGACACCGGACAACTGCTCGATCGCGAACTGCTCAATCAGGAGTTGACCAAGATCGAGAAGCCGGCCGGCATCGCCAATCCCAAGGACTTCCGTAACGAGGTCGTCAAGTTCTCGCTGCGGTCGCGCGCCCAGCACGGCGGCAAGAATCCGACGTGGACCAGCTACGAAAAGATTCGGGAAGTGATCGAAAAGCGGATATTCTCCCAAGTTGAGGATCTGCTGCCCGTCATTTCCTTCGGCTCGAAGAAGGACGGGGAGACCGAAAAGAAGCATGGCGAGTTTGTCGCGCGCATGGTCGAGCGTGGCTATACCGAGCGGCAAGTTCGCCGGCTCGTCGAGTGGTACATGCGCGTAAAACAGGCTGGCTGAGGCGGATGAAACGTGGCCATTCACATTGTCGACCGGCGCCTGAATCCGGGTAGCAAGAGTCTCGAGAATCGGCAGCGCTTTCTGCGCCGGGCCAAGGCGCTGGTTCAAGGGGCCGTGAAGAAATCGTCGCAGGACCGGGACATCAAGGATGTCATGGAAGGCGGCGTGGTCAGCGTCCCGATCGACGGCATGGAAGAGCCGCGCTTTCGCCGCGAGGGCGGCACGCGCGACATGGTACTGCCCGGAAACAAGAAGTTCGTCGAAGGCGACATGCTTCCGCGACCGAACCAGAGCGGCGGCAAGGGGAGGGGCGCGGGCGAGGGCGACAGCGAAGACGCGTTCCGCTTCGTTCTCAGCCGCGACGAGTTTGTCGACCTGTTCCTGGACGACCTGGAATTGCCCGATCTCGCCAAGCGAAAGCTGGCCGAGGTCGAAAGCGAGGGTATTCGCCGGGCGGGTTACACAACATCCGGCTCGCCCGCCAATATTTCGGTGAGCCGAACGGTCAGTCGCGCCCTAGCGCGTCGCGTCGCGCTGCGGCGGCCGAGGCCGGAGGTGCTGGCAGCCCTCGAGGCAGAGCTTGCGGATTGCACCGACGAGGCGCGCCGCACAGAGCTGATGGCCGAGATCGAGGCCCTGAAGGCCAAGATAAGCCGCATCCCGTTCATCGATCCGATCGACATCCGCTACCGGCGTTTCGAGACGGTGCCGAAGCCCGTGGCGCAGGCCGTCATGTTCTGCCTGATGGACGTCTCCGGTTCGATGACCGAGCATATGAAGGATCTCGCCAAGCGCTTCTACATGCTGCTCTACGTGTTCCTGAAGCGGCGCTACCGCCACGTCGAGATCGTTTTCATCCGGCATACCGACCGGGCCGAAGAGGTCGACGAGCAGACGTTCTTTCACGGACCGGCTTCCGGCGGCACGCTGGTGTCGAGCGCGTTGCAGGCGATGCATGACATCGTGCGGTCGCGGTTCAAGCCGGCGGACTGGAATATCTATGCCGCGCAGGCGTCCGACGGCGACAATTCCTACGCGGACGGCGAGGTCACCAGCCGGCTCCTGACCGACAAGATCCTGCCGGTCAGCCAGTTTTTTGCCTATCTGGAAGTCGGCCAGGAGAACGGCCTGTCCTACGAAATGCCCAATTCGTCGCTGTGGACCCTCTACGAGGGCCTGCGCGCGAGCGGCGCGCCGCTGTCGATGCGCAAGGTCAACGAGCGCAGTGAGATCTTCCCGGTATTTCACGATCTCTTCCAGCGCCGTAGCAAGCAGGAAAGGAGCGCGTCATGACCGCGACCGACCGACTGCTGTTTCAGGGAGCGGACTGGGACTTCCGGACGTTGCAGCGGATCTGCGACGCCTGCGAACAGGTTGCGCGGGACGAGTTGGGGCTCGATGTCTATCCCAACCAGATCGAGGTCATTACCGCCGAGCAGATGCTGGACGCCTATTCGTCGGTCGGCATGCCGCTGTTCTACAAGCATTGGTCGTTCGGCAAGCACTTTGCCTTTCAGGAGGCGTCCTATCGCAAGGGGCTGATGGGGCTGGCCTACGAGATCGTCATCAACTCGTCGCCGTGCATTTCCTACCTGATGGAAGAAAATACCGCGACGATGCAGACGCTCGTGATCGCGCATGCCGCCTTCGGCCACAATCATTTCTTCAAGAACAACTACCTGTTCAAGCAATGGACCGACGCCGACGGCATTCTGGATTATCTCGAATTCGCCAAGCGCTACGTGGCGCATTGCGAGGAGCGCCACGGCCGGCTGGCGGTCGAGCACACGCTCGATGCCGCGCACGCTCTTATGTCGCACGGCATTGATCGCTATCCCGGCAAGAAGAGTCTCGATCTTCGCGCCGAGGAAAAGCGGGCGGGCAGGCGCCGCGCCCATGAGGAGGGCGCCTTCAACGATTTGTGGCGCACCGTTCCGGCCGGCAAAGTGAAGAGCGACGCGATACTGGACGTCGAGCGCCGTCGCCAGATGCTCGGTCTGCCGCAGGAAAACCTGCTGTATTTTCTCGAGAAGACGGCGCCACGCCTGCGTCCCTGGCAACGCGAAATACTGCGGATCGTGCGGCACATCGCGCAGTATTTCTATCCGCAGAGCCAGACCAAGGTGATGAACGAGGGCACGGCGACCTACGTTCACTATCAGATCATGAACCGGCTGCATCAGCAGGGACGGCTGACGGACGGAAATTTCCTCGAATTCCTGCAGTCGCACACCAACGTAGTGTTCCAGCCCGAGTTCGACGACCCGCGCTATTCCGGCTTCAATCCGTATGCGCTGGGATTTGCGATGATGCAGGACATCGAGCGCATCGTCACCAATCCGGATGCCGAGGACCGCGAGTGGTTTCCGGATATCGCCGGCAAGGGCGACGCAATGGGCGTGTTGCGCGACGTCTGGGCCAATTATCGCGATGAAAGCTTCATCAGCCAGTTCATGAGCCCGCGGCTGATGCGGCACTTCCGCATGTTCCATCTGCATGATGATCCGGAGAACCGCTCCGGCATTCTGGTCGACGCCATCCACAACGAGCGCGGCTACCGCCGGCTGCGGCGCGAACTGGCGCGACAGTATGATGTCGGCTTCATCGACGCGAACATCGAAGTGGTCGATGTCGACCTTGCCGGCGATCGCCGCCTGATGCTGCGCCATACCGTGGTAAAGGGCGCCCAGCTCACCGAAGCCGACACCAAGCGCGTGCTGCAGCACCTTGCCGATCTCTGGAGCTACGACGTGTCGCTCGTCGAGGTCGACACGTCCGGCAAGGTCTTGAAGGAGTATGTCGCAAACCCGCGGAGCATCGCCGCGGCAGCGTAGCTACCCGCGGCAGCACAGAGCCCGGTTCTGATTGTATCAGAACCGGGCTCTAAAGCGGGATGGGGTTAGGTTGAATCGATTTGGGATTCCCAAATCAGCGGGCTTCTGATTCACCATGCTGGCTGG
>NZ_JAFCLU010000015.1 GCF_018130385.1 Bradyrhizobium sp. AUGA SZCCT0283
GACAAAGCCCGCGCCAAACTCGGCCGTGCTTATCCAGCCACCGCCAAAGACTCAAAATCACTGTGATGAACCACTAGTGCATCACAGCAGCAGTTATGGATTGCGCCAAATCATGGTTGGGAACAAGCAACAGCTTTCCTCGTAAGCGGCCGAGGACCGCGCTCGCGAGGGCCGGACCGTGGCATAGCCTTGATCCGGATCAATCAAGCCAGTCCACGGCTGAGACAGTCTTGCCAACCTGGAGGTGGCCAATGCAGCTTCGCTCAAGTGCCTTTTCCGACGGCTCAGCGGTCCCGCGCCGTTTCACCTGCGATGGAGAGGACCTCTCCCCACCCTTTGATTGGGAAGCCGCGCCTTCGACGACCCGCAGTTTCGCCTTCCTTTGTGACGATCCGGATGCCCCCGCAGGCAAATGGCACCATTGGGCCGCTTACGACATTGATGCTGACCAAACAGAGCTTGCCGAAGGTGCCGGCCGTGACAGCCGCATGGCGCGATTCAAGCAGGCCATCAACGACTTTCGCCGCGTCGGCTACGGCGGTCCCTGCCCGCCCCGCGGTCATGGACGTCACCGTTATCACTTTCGTTTGCTGGCCCTTTCCGTCGACCACCTGTCGCTCGGCGCCAAACCCTCCTGCCGCGAGGTCGAGCGAGAAGCACGCAGACATGTTGTCGCTGAAGCAACCCTCGTCGGGATCTATCAGCGATAGACTGTGGCGTTCAGCTTCTCGCGTCATCCCGGTTGAGCGAGGTGGTGAGCATCTGACCGGTGCGGAGCTCTGTTAGCACAATGAAGTAACGCAAAAAGCGAGGACAATCTGATGCGACATATCATGGTGGCCACTGACGGATCCAGCGGGGCGGATCGCGCGGTTGACGTGGCGGCGGAGATCGCCAGAGCGTCATCGGGCGATCTGTTGATCGTAACAGTTGCGGATAGCCAGGCATTTGAGGAAGCGCAGCAATTGGTGCGAACCGAGGGTAGCGTTGGCGACGTGCTGGAAGCATTGACGACACAGACGCTGAAGGCGGCCGAGGCGCGCGCCCGCCACCTTGGCGTATCCCAGACCACATTGCGGGTAGGCTGGGGTGACGTCACCCGATCATTGATCGATATCGCCAAGGACGGCCCGGTCGATATGATCGTCGTTGGCCGGCGCGGTCGCGGCCAGTTGGCGGGGCTGTTGCTTGGCAGCGTCTCCCAGAAGCTTGTCAGCCTGGCTCCCTGTGCCGTCGTCGTCGTCCCCTGAATGCAAAACCCGCAGGTTGGCGGTACCTTTCGAGCTTCCGGACCGACCCTAGCCCTTGACGCAAATCAGCGGCCGCAGGCGCGCCACACTTCGGGCGAGCCCTGCATGCTCGGCCGCGGCCACGACCGCACCGACGTCCTTATAGGCACCGGGGGCTTCCTCGGCCACGCCGCGTGTCGACGGCGACCGGATCAGGATCCCCTGTGAGGCGAGATCATCGACGATCTTGCGGCCGCTCCATTGCTTGAGCGCGGCGTGGCGGGAAAGCGCCCGGCCCGCTCCATGACACGCCGAAGAGAACGCCTTCGCCTCGCTCGTCGCTTCGCCGGCCAGAACGTATGAGCCCGTGCCCATGCTGCCACCAATAAGTACCGGCTGGCCGACCGGACGCAGGGCCGCGGGCAGGCTCTCATGTTCAGGGCCAAAGGCCCGGGTTGCGCCCTTGCGATGAACGAACAGATCACGCCGCTTTCCGTCCGCGAGATGACGCTCGACCTTGCACGTGTTGTGCGAGACATCGAACAATAGGCGCAGTTGCTTATCCGGAAAGAAATGCGCGAAGACGCGGCGGACGTAGTGGCCGAGAATCTCGCGATTGGCGAGCGCGCAATTGATCGCCGCCCGCATCGCGCCGAGGTAGCGTTGACCGACTTCCGAATTGATCGGCGCGCAGGCAAGCTCGCGGTCGGGAAGATCAATACCGGCCTCCTTCGCGGTCACGACCATCTCTTTCAGAAACTCGGTTCCGATCTGATGGCCGAGGCCGCGCGAGCCGCAGTGAACGGTCACGACAACGCCGTCCTGTACGAGCCCGAAGGTATCTGCGACCACCCTATCAAAAATCTCGGCTACCGCCTGGACCTCGAGATAGTGATTACCCGAGCCAAGCGTTCCCATTTCCCGGCGCTGGCGTTCCTTGGCGCGGTCCGACACGAAATCCGGCCGGGCGCCAGCCATCCGCCCTTGTTCCTCGATCCGTTCAAGGTCGCGCATTTCTCCCCAGCCGCGCGCAACTGCCCAATGGGCGCCCCTCGCGAGCATCGCCTCCATCTCAGCCGCCTCCAGCGTGATCGCGCTTTCGCTGCCCACGCCGGCCGGGATCTGATGAAACAGTGAATCGGCGAGCTGCTTCTGTACGGGAAGGATGTCGGCGACTGACAGCCCCGTCAGCATCGTACGTACGCCACACGATATATCGAAGCCGACGCCGCCGGCGGAGATCACGCCACCGCGATCCGGATCGAACGCCGCCACGCCGCCAATCGGGAATCCATAACCCCAATGTGCGTCCGGCATGACATAGGAGGCCTGCACGATCCCGGGCAACCTCGCGACGTTCGCCGCCTGCTCGAGAACCTTGTCATCCATGTCCTGGATCAGGTTTTCGTCGGCGTAGATGATCACCGGGACGCGCATCGTTCCCGACGGCTCGACGCGCCACGTCGTGCCATCGACACGGGTAAATCGAGCAGGGTCCATTGCAGACCTCCATCATACATCGACAATGCAGGCGGCCGACCATCTACCGTCAGTGTCCTTGGCGACCCTCAGCGCGGTATAGGTCGCGCCCTTGGGTTCACAGGCTGGAGCATGCCGTTCGACGTCGACCGGCTCGCCCCACAGTGTTCCTTCAAGGCGGTCATTCTCAATTCGGACCAGAAAGCGTCCAAACAGCATATTGCGAACGGCCATTTCGTAGATGATGGCATTGAGCCATTCGACGAACAGTAGTTCGAGGTCCGGCGCTTGGCATTTTAGCCGAACGGCAATTTTCGGATTCACTTCCGCCTGCGTGACGACCGCCATCAGGGCACAAGCTGCCTGCTCGAACGCTTCGGCAGGTGTCGCGCCCCACCCCCGCAGTCCGACGTCAGCATCATGCGGAAAATGTTCCCATTTCCTCCTCTGCTCAGTTGGCAAGGCGGAACTCATGGTCATTCAGCCAAACGCCTCTATCCCAGCCGCAAAGCGCGGCTGCAATGAAAGCAACAAATGAGCGGCATCACTTGATCTCGCGCAAACACCCCGGCCGCCTCGGGCGGAAAGATTACAAATAATTCGGGAGATACCTATGGCAGCTCTTCAGGATCTCAGCGTGGCCGTGTCTGAGACAGAGGCTTGGGTCGATGACGTCATGCGCCGTCTCGGCTGGCATGACCGCGAGCGGGTCTATATGGTTCTGCTGGCGACCCTGCATGGGTTGCGTGACAGCCTTCCGCAAGATGAGGCGATATACATCGGAGCGCAGCTGCCGCCATTGTTGCGCGGGCTCTATTACGAGGGATGGCATCCAGGCGCCCATCTGGCAGCGAAGAGCAGAAGCGCCTTCCTTGATCGGATTCACGATAGCGTCCATCGCGACCTCGCCATCGATGTGGAGGATGCCGCCCGGGCGGTGTTTGCCGCACTCGCGGCGCGTTTGCCCGCTGGCGAACTTGAGGACGCCAAGGCCGCCACGCCAAAGCCGCTTCACAATCTTTGGCCAAGCTGATCTGGCCATGAGCGCAACACCGCGATCATCAACCGATCCTCGGCCAACGCGATCCGTAAGGCTGTTCCTCTGCGGCGACGTCATGACGGGACGAGGCATTGATCAGGTGCTGCCGCATCCCTGCGACCCCACGCTGCACGAAAACTACCTCGCTTCGGCAAAGGATTATGTCGGTTTGGCCGAGCAAGCGAATGGCCCAATTCCCCGAAACGCCGAGCCTTCGTACGTTTGGGGCGCCGCGCTCGATGAACTGAGCCGGATGCAGCCGGACGCCCGTATCATCAACCTGGAAACGGCCATTACCCGTAGCGATGACTACGCCCGAAAGGGCATCAATTATCGCATGAGTCCCGAGAATGCCGACTGCCTCTCCGCCGCAGGGATTGACTGCTGTGTGCTTGCCAACAATCACGTCCTCGATTGGGGACGGAGCGGCCTGTTGCAGACGTTAACGACGCTGGAACATCTGAAGATCAAGGCTGCCGGCGCAGGTCTGAATGCCTTCGAGGCCGCGGCACCGGCGGTGCTCGACCTTGCCGGCAAGCCGCGGGTACTTGTCTTTTCCTTCGGCGATGTGACGAGCGGCATTCCCCGCAGTTGGGCCGCCGCAACGGATATTCCCGGTGTCAACCTCCTGACGCAACTCTCCGAGGCGGTCGCGCAACGCGCCGCGGAATACATTGTCAGCATCAAGCAACCGGGCGATCTGGCCGTCGTCTCCGTTCATTGGGGTTCGAACTGGGGCTACGAAATCCCCGAAGAGCAACAGCGCTTCGCACGCACGCTCATCGATCGGGCGAATGTGTCGATCATTCATGGCCATTCATCGCATCATGCCAAGGCCGTCGAGGTCTACCATAAGCGGCTCATTCTTTATGGCTGCGGCGATTTCTTCAATGATTATGAAGGAATCCGCGGATACGAAGAGTATCGCAGCGATCTGGCGCTTATGTATTTCGCGGATATCGAACCGACGACCGGAGATCTTGCCGCGTTCGAGATCATCCCTCTTCAAATCAGGAAGTTCCGGCTCGAGCCCCCATCGAGGCAGGACATCGAATGGATGCACCAGACGCTCCAGCGGGAATGCCTGCAGTTCAAAACCGGCATTGTACTCGATCCGGGCGGCCGGCTTGGCCTTTCCCATCCGATGTCCAATCGACCTAACACCTGATGTCTCTCGCGAGTTCGTCTCCTTCGATACAGTCCGTGCCTGGCACGGTGGCAGAGCAGCCTCGCTTCGCCGAAGCATTCTGCTGCGGGATGGCGTCGCCGTCGGCCAACTTGATCCAGGTCAAAGGCCTTCGTCGATTCCGGCGCTTGAATGATTTTCTGCTGTGTGGAGGCAAGATTGGCGAAATACGGCAGTGAACCGTTTACGGGCGGGGATCTGCTCATGTGATGAACCAGTCTGCTGATGAAGCATAGCGGAAGGGCCCGCAGCCATCCTGTCCGAGCACCCCGGAGGAGACTTCGGTTCGACGGATGGGAGGCGCGGGCCCTGCGCTTCGTAAAATCCGAGCGCTTGCCTGCTCGCTTCGAACCCAAGCTTTCGAACCAAGCAAACGAGCGACAACAGGGACGGAGGGTATCCGCATGGAACCTTTTTCCGTACATATCGATCCCAAGCAGATTGTTCGCTGGGTCATTGCCGAGCATCGGATCGCTCCCTCGTCTCTGAAGACCGTCGCACGCCGCACAACCGAGGAACGCCAAATCCCGGCTCGCCCAGAACTTCATCTGGGCGATGAGGAGCGCGAGGACCTCCGCGAAATCGCCACCGTTGCGACCCTGGAGATCGCTCCCGCCCATCCGTCCGATGGCTGGCTGATGACCATTGTCGTTGAAGACGAGATCGGTCCGCGCGGGCCTGGTAGAGGCACGATGGTGGAGAATGACCAGCCAATCGACCTTGAAACCTTCAACAGCCAATTCATTCGCCCGGAGCGGGGAATGGCGACAGTCGTCGCCAAGACAGACGATGCCGCGGCCACGGCCCGTCTATCCGCCCTGCTCGCTTCGATCGAGAGCGACCGGCACGGCCCCGGCGTTGTCAAGCAAGAGCAGGCAAAATGAACGAAACCTTCGTACTGGCTTCGTGGTTTGGATCTGAGTATGCGGCAGAGGCCGTCGTGAGGAATTAATCGAATGGGCGCTTCAAAAACTCTCGTGGTTTTCTATTCGCGGTCGGGAACGACGCGCAGGATCGCTCAGGCTCTGTCCGAGGCCCTCCAATGCGACCTTGAAGAAATCGCCGAGCCCAAACCCCGGACCGGTTTTCTCGGTTACATGCGGTCGATTCTGGAGGCGAGGCTGAAGCGTCCTTCCACAATCACACCGAGACAGCACGACGTCTCCTCGTATGACCTGGTTGTCGTCGGCACTCCAGTTTGGGCCTGGTCGTTAAGCTCCCCGGTTCGGGCGTACCTGATGTCGACTGCGAGGCAACTGCCAGAGGTCGCATTCTTCTGCACCCTCGGAGGCAAGGGTAGTGAAAGCGCCTTTGCGCAGATGACGGCCATTGTCGGCAAGCAGCCTCGCGCCGTTTGTGCAATTACAGAACGGGAAGCATTGTCGGGACGCCATTTCGGCCGGCTTTCGGCGTTCGTGAAGGCGATCGAGAACGATCGTCCGAGCAAAAGCACAGTAAGCCGCTAATTGACCGAAGTTGAGAGGCGACAATGTTCATCGGCGTTCCAAAGGAAATCAAGACCGACGAATACCGTGTCAGCCTCACTCCAGAGACGGTCAAGGCGCTGAGCGCCAGGGGAAATCGGGTCGCGGTCGAGACCATGGCGGGCGCTGGCGCCGGCATCACCGACGAGGAATACATTGCCGCCGGCGCCGAGATCATCGCGGATGCAGATCAGATATTTCAGCGCGCCGAACTGATCGTGAAGGTCAAGGAACCGCTGGCATCCGAACGGAAGCGCCTGCGACCCGGCCAGATCCTCTTCACCTATCTGCACCTGGCGCCAGATGCCCAACAGAGCCAAGATCTGATGGCATCCGGCGTAACAGCCCTCGCCTACGAAACCGTCACCGACGCCGCGCGAAAGCTTCCCTTGCTGGCCCCGATGTCGCGGGTTGCCGGCAGCATGGCGCCTCAGGTTGCCGCCCATTTCCTGCAACGTCCCCAAGGGGGCCGCGGCATCCTGCTCGGCCGCATCGAGGGCCTGCCAGCTGCTGAAGTCGTGATTCTCGGTGGCGGCGTTGTCGGAAGCAGCGCGGCCGAGATGGCGATCGGCATGGGCGCCAATGTGAGTGTCGCTGTGCACAGTGCCGAGACGATGCGCCACGTGTCGCAGCTCTTTGGCAAGCGTATCCGTCTGGTTACGGCCGATGCCGGCGAGGTCGAAGATCTCTGCACCGCCGCAGACGTGGTGATCGGCGCCGCCCTCGTCGCGGGTGGCACGGCGCCCAAGCTCATTTCGGGGCGCACCGTCGCGGCCATGAAGCCCGGCTCCGTCATCGTCGATGTTTCGATCGACCAGGGTGGCTGCGCCGAAACTTCGCGCCCGACGACGCACTCACAGCCGACCTTTGTGGTTGACGGCGTCGTGCATTACTGCGTGGCAAACATGCCCGGCGCGGTGCCGCGAACATCGACATTCGCGCTCGACAATGCGACGCGGCCGTTCGTTCTGGCCCTGGCGGACAAGGGATTCCCGCGAGCATTGATCGACGACCCGCATTTGCGCAATGGACTCAATGTTCACGACGGCAAGATCACTTGCCGCGCCGTGGCCGACGCCTTGCGGCTACCCTTCACCGCCGCGATCGACGTCCTGAAATGAGAACCAGCGCGCCGGTGCGCCCCGGAGCTTGATGCACGTCAAGGCCGGCGCCACCATTTAGCCTGAAATGCGCTGCGGATCAGGAGCATCACGTGGACGCCGGCATTACAAAGACCGTGGTTCGGCCGCTGACGGCCAAACAACTCTATCGTCCCACCGACCTGTCGGGCCTGACGTTCTCAACCACGGCAGAGTTACAGCCGATCGACGGGCTTGTCGGTCAGGCCCGCGCGGTCGAAGCGATCCGATTTGGAACACGGGTGGCCAAGACCGGTTTCAACCTCTTTGTGATCGGTCCCAACGGCGCCCGCATGCAGGATGCCGTCAAGACCATGCTGGCTGCGGAGGCGGCGGGAAAGCCCGGCCCTTCCGACTGGGTCTATGTCAATAATTTCGCCGATCCGGCCAAGCCGATCGCCATCGAACTGCCGGCGGGCCGCGCACGCAATTTTCACGACGCGATGAACAAGCTGATCGACGATCTTAAATCGGCTCTGCCCGCGGTGTTCCAAGGTGAGGATTATCAGCGGCGCCAAGCCGCCATCGACGAATCATTCCAGAAGCGGCAAGGTGAGGCCTTTTCCGCGCTGCACGACAAGGCCGCCGAAAAGGATATCGCCATCTTGAGGACGCCACTCGGCTTTGCGCTGGCGCCGACCAAAAATGGCGAGGTCGTCTCGCCCGATGAATTCAGCAAGTGGCCTGAAGCCAAGCGACGCGAAGTACAGGCTGCCATCAAGGAGCTGGAGAAGGAGCTTGAGCATATTGTTCGGCAAATCCCGCGGTGGGAGACAGAACGGCGCGATGAAGCGCGTCAACTCGGCCGCGACACGGCGAAATACGCGGTCGACCAGTTGATCGAGGACACCAAGGACGCCTTCAAGGACATTTCGAGGGTGGTGCAACATATCGAGACGATTCGCGCCGACCTGATTGAAAACTTCGGCATGTTCGTCATCAAGCACGAGGATGACGGCAACGAGGTGCGCGATATCAGAACTGGCGGTCCGTTGGATCGCTATGAAGTCAACGTCCTCGTCACTCAGGACATCGACAGGTCTGTTCCGATGATCGAGGAGCTACATCCTGCGCTTGGCAACCTGATCGGCCGCATCGAGTATGTCGCCTTGCACGGCGCGCTATTGACGAACTTTCGCCTTATCAAGGCCGGCGCAATTCATCGCGCCAACGGCGGGTACCTGTTGCTCGACGCCAGGAGTGTGCTGCTGGAGCCGTTCAGCTGGGCGGCGCTCAAGCGGACGCTGCGGCGGGGCGAAATCGCGATCGAAGATATTGGCCGATTTCTCGGCCTGACCAGCACGGTATCACTGGAGCCCGATCCAATCCCGCTCAAGTTGAAAGTCATCCTGTTCGGCGATCGAATGCTGTATTTTCTGCTCGCTGCTCTCGATCCCGAAATGGCAGAGCATTTCAAGGTTCTTGCCGATTTCGAAAACGACCTCCCCCGAACGCCCGAGAACGAGGCCATCCTCGCGCGGCTGCTGGCGACCCTCGTGCAGCGCGAGGGCTTGAACGCCCTGGATCGCGATGCGGTGGCCCTCGTGCTCGAACATGCCGCCCGCTCGGCTGAACATGCCAGCAAGCTCTCGTTGGCCGTCGAACAGCTGCGTGAAATTTTGATCGAGGCGGACTTTTTTGCCCGCGAAGAAAAGCGCAGCGTGATCTCGCGCGCCGATGTAGATAACACCCTGAACGCCCGCATCCGGCGCGCCGCCCGCCTCCGAGACCGGACGCAGGAAGCCATCCTCGACAAGGTGGCGCTGATCGACACCGCAGGAACGCATGTCGGACAGATCAATGGCCTGAGTGTCACCGAGCTCGGTGGATTTTCATTCGGGCGCCCCACCCGCATCACTTGTCAGGTGAGACCAGGCAGCGGCAAAGTCGTCGATATCGAGCGCGAAGTCGAACTCGGCGGCCCGCTCCACTCGAAGGGCGTCCTGATTCTTTCCGGGTTCCTGGCAGGGCAATACGCGCTCGATACTCCGATGTCGCTGTTCGCCAGTCTGGTGTTCGAACAATCCTATGGCGGCGTCGAGGGGGACAGCGCGTCGTCTGCCGAACTCTATGCGCTGCTGTCGGCGCTCGCGGACGTGCCGTTGCGGCAGGACCTCGCGGTGACCGGATCGGTGAACCAGCACGGCGAAATTCAGGCGATTGGCGGCGTCAACGAGAAGATCGAGGGCTTCTTCGACATTTGCGAGAAGCGCGGGCTGACCGGAACGCAAGGCGTGCTGATCCCGCAGGCGAACGTCCAACATCTGATGCTGCGCAAAGACGTGCTCGATGCCTGCGCAGCCGGCCGCTTTGCGGTCTACCCGATCGCCACCCTCAATGAAGGGATAGCGCTGCTGACCGGGCTTGCCGCTGGCGTGCGCGGTTCAGACAGGTCTTATCCGCTTGACAGCGTCAATCGGCGAGTTGAAGACCGGCTGCGGGCCTTCGCCAGCATCCGAAGGAATTTCGCCAACCAGAGCAACAGCGGCGGAGCACCCGCCAACTAGCCATGCCGAAGGAACCTCACAGCTTCAAGCGGCTCGTGCTGGGACTTCAACCCGGCGCACACGACCGCACAATGCGGCTGGCCGTCGAACTTGCCGATCTGCTTCATCTCGATCTGCTTGGGCTGTTCCTTCAAGACAGCGGCCTGTACGACCTCGCCAGCATCCCCTTTTCGCGTGAGTTCAGGCCGCTCGGCGGCGGTTGGCACGCGATCGATCCGGAACGGTTGTCGCGCGATTTCGAGCTTGCCGCACGCAGCATCGAACGCAAGTTCATGGATGCGGCGAAACGCCTCCCCACCGGATCCCAGTTCGAGGTCGCGCGGGGTTCGATTGCGCAAACTTTCGCATCGGTCTCGCGAATCGACGACATCGTCATGATCGCCGAGCCCGGAAGCCCCGCCGAGCGGGCCACCCAGCAATTCTCTTGGCTGGTCGAGGGCGCTTTCCGGTCGGCGGCCGCCGTCATGCTCGTGCCGCCGCATATCGCGCGAACCAAGGGCCCCGTTGTCGCGATTGCGGCATCGTCCGGCGACCCTAGCATTCTCGGGGCTGCGGCTATCGCCTTCGCGGCGAAGGAAGAGCTGATCATCATCGAAACCGACGGCCTCGATGCCGATGATCCGCGCATCCGCAGGCTTGCCGACGACACCGGCCTTGTCATCAAACGGATGGCCGCCCCCAACGTCCGACTGGCCGATCCGGCGGCCTGCGCTCAGGCCTTCCGCCAGATCGCGGAGCGGTTGGTTGTCGTGACCCGCGGCGCCCTGGCCGAAGGAACGGCCTCGGCGATTACAGCCGCGCGACGAGTCCCCGTGCTGGTCGTCGAGCCGCCGGGAATGGCGGCAGATGAATCGACGCGGCCAACGGGCCGCTAAACACCGTTCGGCCCCCTTGGAAGTTCCGGAGCCGTGCCGAACGGGAGCGACGCAAGCGGTCTGTAGCCGGCTTCGCCCGGAGCTGGCGATTGCAAAAGCTCGATCGAACCAATGCGTTGCGTCAGCGCGAGCTCCCGATCGATCGGACATTTCCGCGCGATGGTGCGGCCATTTGCGCGAAGCCTGGCTAGCGTGACATGCGGCCGAAACGGTCGCTCATCCGTTTGCTCAAATGCAACAAGCAGCGAGGCGCGCAGTTGCGCCAAGTCCGGTCCGGCCGCGCATTCCACCCACAGAAACCGCGGGCGTCTCGGGTCCGGACCATATCCGACATGACGAAATTCCAGCACGAATTCGCCGAACCTGCCGGCGACGCCGCGAAGCTTCCCGACCGCACCTGGTATCGAAACCTCGTTCCACGGCGGTACCAGCGTGAGATGAATGTCGGCGGGAGCGATCAGGCGGACTGGAAATCGCTCCAGTTCGAGCGCCATCCTCGCGAGCCCGTCGGCGATCCCGGGCGCAATCTTGAGCGCGACGAAAACGCGCGCCCGCGGCGAACTGCCTGAGCCTGCAGTCGGGTCTTCCGATTGGTCCGATCCGCTTTCCGATACCTTTGGCACGCCAGCGCAATCTCCCGCTGGTGAGGACCGATCGCCCAGTCTCACTGGCTGAATCAACAACGGTACAATTCACCGCAACGGGAGAGATTAAGCGCTACCGGGGCAGTTGCGCGATTGATCTTGATCAAAACAACTGATGCCCAGTCTGCTCACCTGGCTGGCAACGGGCAGCTCGTCCCAGTATGCGCAGACCGAGGAGGTACCGATGGTAAAGGCCGATCCTGGCGCGACAGCATCTGCCACCCCTGACGATATCAAGGGCGCCTTGGGCGATCTCGATGAGACTCAGGTTCTGGCAATCATGTCGCTGCGACCGACGATGGCGGACATCGAACAAGCATCGGTATGGCTTGACGGCGATCCGGACGTGTTCGGCGCCGGCATGGCCGTAAAAGGCGTGGCCTCGGAAATTGTCGCAATCCTTACGGAGAATGAAGACGAGGAGCCACCGCGTACGGGATGATGGTGCGCGCGAGAGCCCGTCGAAGCCCGCTTGACGCACATCAAACCGAGCCCGATCCGCCACGAGTAGACTGCGTCTCTCAGACGAGAGGCAGCAGATATAGATCGATCCTGTCATCTGAAACGAGCGGAGGGCGTTATGAACACATCAGGCGTCGCCGGACTTGATCACACCGTTCAGGAAACCAATGTTTGGCTCAAGGCAGTTGCTGAGCAGTTGCATTTTGAGGATCGCCACCACGCTTACATAGCGCTGCGGGCCGTGTTGCATGCGTTACGCGACCGGTTGCCACCCGAGGTCGCCGTGCACTTCGGCGCTCAGCTTCCGACCCTGGTGCGCGGCGTCTACTATGAAGGCTGGCATATGGCCGGAAAGCCGACCAAAGATCGTAGCGTCCAGGAATTTGCCGACCACGTTTTGCAAGCATTGCCGCCACGATTTCCGATGGATCCGTTGACTGTGGCCCGCGGCGTGTTCGAGACCCTCTGGGAGAAGCTCGATCCGGGCGAGTTTGCAAAGCTGATGGACCACCTGCCCGCTTCCCTCAGAACTTTGCGGCCCTAATCATGCAAGCAAAGCTGAGTTCAATTCCTGCGCAGCACCGAGGCAAACGGCAATGATCTTGGTCAAGCGACACCGTGGGAGCGGTGGATATGCATGGTTGCTCCATGAATAACGGGATGCACCTTGTGTCTGACAGGCAATCCCCACCCGCCACCGCCCGTGAAATGGCGAGTCGGCAGCGCGAAATCTCCGTTTCAGAATTCTTTCTCAAGAATCGACATCTACTCGGCTTCGATACCCCCGCCAAGGCATTGGTCACCGCCGTCAAAGAGGCGGTCGACAACGCTCTCGATGCCTGTGAGGAAGCGGGAATACTCCCCCACATCAGCGTAGAGGTGAGCGACCGCAACGGCAAATCGCGGGTAATCGTGGAGGATAACGGCCCGGGAATCGTCGAAGGCCAGATCTCCCGTATTTTCGGCAAGCTGCTTTACGGTTCGAAATTCCACAAGCTCAGCCAGTCGCGCGGACAACAGGGCATGGGGATCTCGGCCGCGGGCATGTACGGACAGCTCACCGTCGGCAAGCCGCTGCACATCGTCAGCCGCGTCAAGGGCGAGAAGCTTGCCTCGGAAATGTATGTCTCGATCGATACCGCCAGGAACCAGCCGGACATCCACCGGAAAAAGCGGCTGAAGTGGGACCGTCCTCACGGCACGCGCGTCGAGATGGAGATGGAGGGCCACTATCAGAAGGGGCCGCATTCAGTCGAGGTCTATCTGAAGCAAGCCGCCATAGCCAATCCGCACCTCACCATCACCTATAAGGACCCGCACGGCGAGGAGCTGCATTTCACCCGCAGCACCAGGGAGCTCCCACCCCGACCGGTCGAGATAAAGCCCCATCCCTACGGCATCGAGCTCGGCCGGCTGATCCAGATGTTGAACAACACCAAAAGCCGCACCTTGCTGCGGTTTCTGGTCGACGAGTTTTCCTGCGTCGGGACCAAGACGGCGCTCAAGGTCATTGAACTCGCCGGCGCACATTCCGACAGGAAACTAAGCGACCGCTCGCATCCGAAGCACATCGCCCACGTGCAGGCGGCGGCGCTGCACAAGGCCCTTCAAAAAACCCGCATCCAGGCACCGCGGACCGACTGCATCGTCCCGATCGGCGAGAAGCAACTGTTGGACGGGCTGCACAAGGAGCTGGAAGCCGACTTCTTCACCGTCACCACCCGGCCAGCCGCCGCCTACCGGGGCAACCCGTTCCAGGTCGAAGTTGCCATCGCCTATGGCCGCCCCGGCGGGGCCGGCGTTGAAGTCGACGCAAGCGGCCACATGCGCAAGAAGGAAACGCCTGAAACGCGTGCTGCTGAACACCTGATAGCGCAGAAGGACGAGCCCGTTCGCCTGCTGCGGTTTGCGAACCGGGTACCGCTGCTCTACCAGCAGGCCAGCTGTGCGATCACCAAGGCCGTCACCCAGACGAACTGGCGTGGCTACGGCCTGCACCAATCGAAAGGCGCCTTACCGGTCGCCTCGATGGCGATCCTGGTTCACGTCGCATCCGTCTGGGTACCCTACACTTCCGAGTCCAAGGAGGCCATCGAGCCCTATCCGGAAATCCTCAAGGAGATCAAATTGGGACTGCAAGAATGCGCACGCAAGCTCGCGCATTACCTGCGCCACGAGACGCAACTTCACCAGGAATATGACAGGCGGGCATACATTGAGAAATACCTGCCACATATCGGCGTCGCGCTGCAGGACATCCTCTCTCTCAGCGATAGTGAACGCGACTCTACCATGACGAAGCTCGACGACGTGCTCCACAAGAGCCGCACCATGCAAAGGCCCGAGCCATGAAAATGAGCAGCTCCGACGCCACGCTCAGCGATCTGGATGACAAGACCATCACGCTGATTGAATCGATTGCCGGACAGGTCCGCGCCAACATCGAAAGCGGAAAGCTGCCGGACATCAAGCTGCCGGTCCGCAGTCTTGACAATGTCACATATGATGAAGCGAAGGGCTATTTCGAACTCGGCGACGCCCGCAAGGTGCGCTCGCTGACGGTAAGCACCGCGCGGTCATTCGCGCAGACCCTGCGCTTGATGGCAACCTCACGGGCGATGGTCGAGCATGACGACTTCGCCACCAAGCGTGAAGTCTATTACATCAGCAAGAACTGGGGAGATTGCCGCTTCGACGAACAGGCCGAATCGGACGCCATCATGGACGACATAGAGGCTATGGCGTCGATGCAGGGGCTGTCACGAGAGCAGCTGCGCTTCTACCCGGAATCCCACGGCGGCTCGGTCGCGGGTCGACTGACCATCGTCGACAGAAATCCCGCGACGGGAGAAGCCATCGAGATCGACTGCACCAACCTAGGGAGTGGTGCCTACAGCATCCCGCGCTCGGTCGAACATCTGACCTTCCGCACCGACGCACGGTTCATCCTCGCGATTGAAACCGGCGGCATGTTTCAGCGCCTCAATAATCACCGGTTCTGGGAGACGGCGCGATGCATCATCGTCGAAATGGGCGGGGTCCCGACCCGCGCCACACGGCGCTTCGTTCGCCTGCTTTCCGACAAGCAGAACCTGCCGGTCTACTGCTTTGTCGATTGCGACCCTTACGGATTTACCAATATTTACCGCACGCTCAAGGTCGGCTCCGGCAATGCGGCTCACATAAACCGTTTCCTGTGCGTGCCGCAGGCACGCTTCCTCGGCGTCACACCCCAAGACATTGTCGACTTTGGACTTGAGGACGCGACCCACAAGCTTGAAGCGACTGATATCAAGCGCGCTCAAGACGCACTCCAGAATGATCCATTCATCAAGGCTCATCCCCAGTGGATCGCCGCGATCAAGCAATTGCTCCAAATGGGCGTTCGCGCCGAGCAGCAGGCGCTGGCCAAATGGGGCCTCAATTACGTTATCGACGATTATCTGCCAAGGAAGCTTGCCAACGTGAACGGCTTCCTGCCATAGCCTCGTTCTACTGGTACAGGGATCTGATCAGGGCGGCAGGACAGGGATGAAAGCGGACTTCTCAGAACAAGCCTTTCAGTGCGTGCTGCTTGCGGACATCGGCGGGACCAACGCGCGCTTTGCGGTTCTGGCCGATGGAATGGTGCGCGAGATCGCCCGTATGGCTGTCAGCGACTACCACAGCTTTCCCGCAGTTCTCAGCGCGTATCTGGGAAAACTGCCGGCAGCGGGCTCGATCCGGTCCGCGATCCTTGCAGTTCCCGGCGCGATACGAAACGGCCGCTGTGAGCTCACCAACAATCCCTGGGTGATCGATGCCGCAGATTTGCGCGCTGCCTACGGATTTTCCACTGTGCGTCTGCTTAATGATTTCGAAGCGGTGGCATGGTCCCTGCCCCGTCTGTCCGGCGACAAGCTCCTGCAGATTGGCGGGCAACAAGCCGTCGAAGGAGCGCCTCTCGTAGCGCTCGGCCCCGGCACTGGTCTCGGAATGGCGACCAATATACCGCATGGACACGACCACCTCGTGCTTTCAAGCGAAGGCGGCCATTCGACCATGGCTGGCAACTCGGAGCGGGAGGACGCCGTCATCGCCTACTTGCGGCAACGATTCGGACATGTTTCGTCAGAGCGCGTTCTTTCCGGGAGTGGGCTGGAGAACCTTCACGAGGCTCTTGCGGTCCTGGACGGCATTGTCTTGCCAAAGCGCCGCGCCGCCGAGATCACCCGGGATGGCGTTGAAGGCACTTGCGCGACGAGCCGCGCCGCGATCGAAATGTTTTGCGCGATGCTCGGGACTGTCGCCGGCAATCTCGCACTGACGCTCGGGGCGAAGGGCGGCATATATATCGCCGGCGGCATTCTTCGCCACATGCCCGATTATTTTGCCAGATCGCAGTTCCGCGCGCGCTTTGAAGACAAGGGGCGGAGTCGCAAGTATCTCGAGCCAATACCGGCCTACCTTGTTCTGGACGAAGACGTCGCATTCATAGGCCTCCGCCACCTGGCGGAGGTCGAAGGCATTGGCTGAAACCCCACCGGCACCGATCGCTCGCAAACAACAGCCCCCCGGCTTCCCCCGAACGAGCAGCGGCCAGGTTCGTAATTAATTGATCTCGCTCAACTTGGAAGCGGCAGCGAGGCTCATAAAGAGCCACATTCTGGGATTCCGGAGGCGCAAGATGGCCAAATCCCCATCTCTCCCCAACCTGTCGATCTCGCCGGAAAAAGCGTATTTCATCGTCGCCAAAGCTCGCCAATTCGACGCCAAGGACGGCGTCACCGACCCGGAATCTGGCTCCAATGCGAGCGATGACGGCATGCGTTCAGTGCTGGAGGACCGACAGGATGATCCGGTTCGCGCCGAACTGACAAGCTTTATCCATGATTTGAACGAGGACGAGCAGATCGATCTTGTCGCCCTCACTTGGCTCGGCCGCGGCGACGGAGATATCGAGAATTGGGACGAACTTCGCGCTGAAGCCGCACGTGCACATAACAAGCGAACGGCCGCCTATCTGCTGGGAATGCCCTTGCTGGCCGATCATCTGGAAGAAGCGCTCTCGAAATTCGGCCACTCATCGGAAGACGTCGAATCCGACCTATTCTGACAGGCAAACCCTCCGTTGCTTGGTTGGGGAAACCATGCCCTATCGCACTAATGCCGACCTTCCCGCATCGGTCCGCGACCACCTTCCGGCGCATGCGCAGGACATTTATCGTGCGGCGTTCAACCATGCCTTCGCAGCCCATGCTGGAGACATCAGGCAGGAAGAGATCGCCCACCGCACCGCCTGGGCAGCTGTCAAGCGATCCTACATCAAGGATGGCGATCGCTGGGTGCCGATAGAATGAGAATGGATGCTCCCCTTGCAGCCGTTCACGGGATCAATATCAGGCAATCGAGGCCGATTTCCTGGCCGGAAAGCGCTTGAGAGTAGCTATGACTTCCTCATCGCTAACCTGCCGGAAATCACGGTAAAAATAACCGATGGCTCCAAATAGTTCCGGCGTCTCCAGGCAGATCAAGTCATCGACTTCCCGGCGCAATTTCGCGACCGTGTCGGGTGGGGCGACGGGAACGGCGAGCACCAATTCCTTCGGCTTCCGGTTGCGGATCGCCTGCAAAGCTGCTCTTGTCGTCGCACCGGTTGCGATGCCGTCGTCAATGACGATGACTATCCGACCCGTGATCTCTGCCCGGGGACGCTTTCCTATATACAGTTTGCGCCGTCGTTCGATCTCCGCAAGCTCGCTTGCACACGCTGTCTCGAATTCATCGGCTGTTGTGCCTGAAAGCTCAATCACCTCTTCATTGCGGACAATGATCGGCGCGGCGCCATCCACCACCGCTCCCATCGCCAGTTCCGGCTGGGTCGGCACTCCGATCTTGCGAACAAGGATCAAGTCGAGGGGCGCGTCGAGCGCCGCTGCAACTTCCGCCGCGACCGGAACCCCGCCGCGCGGCAACGCGAGAACGATAGCGCTGCGTCCTTTATATTCTGCGAGTGCTTTGGCCAACCTGCGGCCAGCGTCCGATCTATCCTGAAACGTCATCATTGTCGTGAATCCCGATTGGCGTTTGCGGGTTGATTTCTCCCGGTGACAAGGTGCCGTTTGAACCATCCGGCGGCGAGTTCAATGACAGCTTCCAGTGCGCCGGGTTCCGGGAATAGATGGGTAGCGCCGGGCACTATTTCGATGCTCTTTTCACCTCCGAGACGTTCCAGGGCCCATTGGTTGAGTTCGATCACCCCGAAATCGGCCCCGCCCACGATCAACAGCGTTGGCGCTTTGACTTGCGGCACGATGTCGCCGGCAAGATCCGGGCGTCCACCACGCGAGACCACAGCGCCGATGCGGTCACCGTGCGAACTTGCCGCAACAAGTGCGGCGGCCGCGCCTGTGCTCGCTCCAAACAGTCCGAGCGGTAAACTGCCAACATCGGGTTGCTCGACGATCCAACTCACCGCATGAATCAGGCGGCGGCCAAGAAGCTTGATGTCGAAGACATTCCTCGGGTCGTTCTCCTCTTCGGGCATCAAGAGATCAAACAGCAGAGTTGCGATCCTTCGATCGTTGAGGGCTTCCGCGACCCGGATATTCCTTGGGCTTAATCGGCTAGAGCCACTGCCATGCGCGAAAATAACCAGTGCTCGGGCTCCACCCGGACGTCTCAACGTGCCGGCTAGGCCAAGCGGAGGGATCACCACTTCCCGTGAGACGATGGCGGAGCTGCCCTCGTCCCTACCGACACGGCCAAGCGCGAGATCATCCTGTTGTTTCATGACCGCTTACTCCACTGCCCGCAAATCATTACCCCTTGACCAACGCGGACCTTGATCAGCATCAAACATGACCGGAGGAACTCGGCCATTCTTCATCAATGGCGCCTCAATCTCTGCCGCAGGCTGACGGATCTGTTTGTGACCCAGGTGCACTTACTCTCGGCGAAAAGGTCCGGTTCCTCAGCCATTCAGCGACGCATTCATGCGCCCCCGAACGGGTGGTCGCGCGTGAAACCCATATGTCCTGGGTCTTCATGGCAGGCGAACGCGTTTACAAGCTGAAGAAACCTGTTCGCTTTGCCTATCTCGATTTTTCAACGCTGGATCGGCGCGCCGCTGCCTGTCGGGCAGAGTATCTGCTGAACCGGCGTCTTGCTCCGGATGTCTATCTGGGCGTGGTTCCACTTACGCTTTCGACGTCCGGCCTCGCGATCTCGGGCGACGGCCCTGTCGTCGATTGGCTTGTGGTCATGCGGCGGCTTGAAGAGAACGAGACGCTTGAAGCTGCTTTGCACGGAGGCTGGCTGCAGCCCTTGCAGATTGATCGGCTCTCGGCGACGCTCGGTGCGTTCTACGCGCACGCGCCTCGCGTCCCCCTTAGTCCCGAGCACTATGTTATCGGATGGCAAAGGGCCTTGGCTGACAATTGCCGCGTCCTGTTCAACCGTCGCCTCGGCCTTCCTCATGGTACTGTGGAGCGGATCGCACAGGTGCAGCGCCAATTTGCCGCCAGGCGCTCCGCCCTGTTGCTTGGGAGGATTCGCGCGCGGCGTTTTGTCGACGCACATGGGGACCTGCGCCCCGAACATATTTGGCTCCGCAAATCCGTCACGATCATCGACTGTCTGGAATTCGATCCAAAGCTGCGGGCGCTCGACCCTCTCGATGAAATCGCCTTCCTGCATCTGGAATGCGAACGCCTCGGCGGCCTCTGGGCGGCCGAGCGGATCAGGCGGCATCTGGCGCACGCCTTGGATGACGACCCCTCCAGCGGGCTTTTCCTGTTCTATCGGAGCCATCGTGCGATGCTGCGCGCGCGCTTGGCGATCGCTCATCTACTCGATGTAAATCCTCGCACGCCCGAGAAATGGCCCCGCCTGGCCCGCGTCTATCTCGTCCTCGCCGCAGCCGATGCGGCGCGTCTCGAACGAGTTCTCGGGAGCCGCTGGAAGCTCGGGCAAGCCACCAGAAAGAGCGGCAAGTACTGAACTCGCAGTACCCGCTCTCAACGCACTTCAAAAAACCAGGAGATCGGTAAGCGCCTTGTCTTCATGCAGCCGACGGATGGTCTCCGCCAGTAACGGCGCGGCCGGTACGATATCGAGCTTGTCGCGCACCGGACCAGCCGGCAGTCGAAATGCCGGAACGGAGTCGGTGGCAATGACGCGGTCGATGGCCGGATCAGCAAGTGCCGTCTCGGCCCCTGGCATGAATAATCCGTGTGCAACGCAGGCCAGAACGCGTCGGGCGCCACGGGCTCGCGCAGCCCGCGCCGCCCGCACCAGCGTGCCGCCTGTGCTAATCAGATCGTCGACGATAATGCAGGTGGCCCCGCCAACTTCGCCTACGAACAGGTCGCCCGAAACAACCCCGGCACTACGGTGCTTTTCGGCAAAAGCCTTGCCGATCCGACGGCCCATGACCTTTTCCAATGCTTCCCGCAGCAGGTCCGCTCGCTTGCCACCTCCCAAATCCGGCGAGATGACGCAAAGAGGTTCGTCACCGGTTGCCTTGATCTGACCGATCAGCAATGGCGCAGCTGTCAGCGCCACGGCACGGCAGCGAAATGCGTTCTCAAAGGCGGCCTCGTTGTGTACCTCGAGCGTAACCACGGCGTCGCAGCCAGACGCTTCGAAAAGTGCGGCGACGTAACGCGTCGTCACCGGATCGTTCGGCTTGGTACGGCGGTCTTTACGCGCATAACAGAGATACGGCGCAACAGCGGTGACACGCCGGGCGCCGGCGTCTTTCAGAGCACCGATAAAGAACAGCAACCGGCAAAGCTTGTCGTTAGCGCTTTGGTCGGGGCCGCCATGAAGGCTATGGATCACGTAGACGTCGGCGCCGCCGACGGGATCAAGTGGCCTCGCCTTGTGCTCGCCATCTTCGAAATCCCGCTCTTCATGGGCGCTGAGAGGGTGCGCAAGCAGTCTGCTGACGTCACGGCCGAGACTGTCGGTGCCCTTCAACGCAAAGAGCCGGAGACGGCTGCTCACGACTGGTCCGACAGCGGTAGGCAACCATATATGATTTTCTGTCACGGCGCGCCCTTCCTAAAATGATAAGCGCGATCAAATTATCGCCCGAAGGCCGCTTTTCGCGGGGGCAGTGCGTACTAGACCATCAAAACGGATGCAATTTTTGACTTGGGTCAACAAACCGGACTGCGCATGCTGCGACTCGGCGAGCGGGTACCCGGCGCAACCACCGTCGTGAATTTTGCCTCAATGTGACGTGGGCAGGCCGCAAATTTTGAATTCTTTTGTTTGATAGAGATCAAAGAGGCCGCCTGCATGGGGAATAGCTTCTAACGTCGGCAATCTCAAAGGAGTATTTGTCATGGCGGAACCTGCCATCAAGTTACCCATCAAGACCGAAACGACTTCGGCGCCGCAACTCACCAAAGCCTCGGACTGGCAACCCTTCGAAGCGTTGCGCAATCAGGTCGACCGGCTGTTTCATGACTTCCAGACCGGATTCCTGCGGGCCCCCTCGTACCGTTCGCTCCTGGATATCGAGCCGTTCTGGCGCCGTGACTTCGGCCTCGACGTCACACCGGCCATCGATATCGTCGAGAAAGACAAAGCTTTCGAAGTGACGGCCGAGCTGCCGGGTCTCGATGTCAAGAACATCGACCTTCAGCTGTCCGACAATGTGCTGACGATCAAGGGCGAAAAGCAGGAAGAAAAGGAAGAGAAGGCCAAGGACCGCTACGTATCCGAACGTCGCTATGGTTCCTTCCGCCGCTCGCTGCAGGTACCTGCCAGTGTCGACGCCGACAGGATCGAAGCCAGCTTCAAGAGCGGCATTCTGACCGTGACCCTGCCGAAATCGCCAGAAGCGCAGAAAAAGCAGAAAACGATCCCCGTAAGCGTGAAGTAACCGAACTGCTGGCTTCGCGGCTTCACGCTCTATCGGTGGGACCGCGTTGCCGGATTTGCACGCTCAATTTATAGGACGGCTCCTGGGAGAAGCGGCGAATGGCACATAAGCAGATTCTGTTTCATTCAGCCGCCCGCGAAAAAATTCTGCGGGGGGCAACGCTTCTTGCCGATGCGGTGCGCGTCACGCTGGGACCGAAGTCGAAATCAGTCCTGATTCAAAAGAGCTGGGGCGCGCCGATCGTCTGTAATGACGGGGTGACGATCGCCAAGGAGTTCGATCTCAAGGATCCCGAAGAAAACCTCGGTGCCCAGGTGCTTCGCCAGGCCGCAGAAAGAACCGGGGACGTTGTCGGCGACGGCACCAGCACCTCAACCATCCTCGCCCATGCAATCCTCGCCGACGGCGTGCGTAACGTCGTGGCCGGCGCCAGCGCGATTGATCTCAAGCGCGGGCTGGACCGGGCGGCGCGGGTTGCGATCGCGGCGCTGCATACCATGTCCCGCCCGGTAAAGACCAAAGCGGAGAAGGCGCAGGTCGCAACTATTTCGGCTCACAATGATGCTTCGATAGGCGCCCTGGTCGCCGACGCGATCGAAAAGGTCGGCGGCGACGGCGTGATTTCGGTCGAAGAATCCAAGACCACGGAGACCACGCTGGACGTCGTCGAGGGCATGAAATTCGACCGTGGCTTCATATCGCCCTACTTCGTCACCGACGCAGAGCGCATGGAATCCGTGCTGGAAGATCCATTTGTGCTGCTTTGTGACCACAAAATCGGGGCGTTGCGCGACCTGATCCCGGTGCTCGAGCAAGTCGCCAAGTCGGGCCGTTCATTACTGATCATTGCGGAGGATATCGAAGGGGAAGCACTTGCGACCCTCATCGTCAACCAGCTTCGGGGAGTCCTGAAGGGCTGCGCGGTCAAGGCCCCCGGCTTCGGAGATCGGCGCAAGGCAATGCTGGAAGACATTGCGATATTGACCGGCGCACAGGTGATCTCTGAAGAAGTCGGATTGAAGCTCGAGAGCGTCACGTTGCAGCAGCTCGGGCGTGCCGCCCGCGTGGTCGCGGACAAGGAGAATACGACGCTGATAGGCAGCGGCGGCGATCGCGCGCGTATCGACGGCCGGATACAGCAAATCCGGCGCGAAATTGAAAAGACGACCAGCGATTATGATCGTGAGAAACTGGAGGAGCGGCTGGCAAAGCTCGCTGGCGGTGTTGCGGTGATCCGCGTCGGAGCTCCAACCGAGGCAGAGATGAAGGCAAAGAAGGAGGCGCTGGATGACGCCATCAGTTCCACCAAGGCCGCGGTGGCCGAGGGAATTGTGCCGGGCGGTGGACTTGCGCTGCTGAGATGTATCGAAGCAGTCGTTCGTGAGGAAAACGTCTGCGAAGGTGACGAGAAGACCGGCATTCAGATACTGAAGCGAGCACTCGAGGCGCCGGCGCGGCAGATCGCGGAGAATTCCGCCGTAGACGGCGGCGTGGTCGTTGCGCGAATGCTTGCGAGCCAGGGCAATTTTGGGTTCGATGCCGCGCGCAAGGAATATGTCGATCTGGTCGAGGCCGGCATCGTCGATCCTGCGAAGGTGGTCCGTACCGCATTGGAAAACGCGGTCTCGGTTGCCAGCGTGCTGCTGCTCACCGAAGCAACGATGACGGAAATTCCGGAGACGAAGCGAGAACGGCCGGCCGAGCCGGAGATGGCAATGTGACCTGCGTAAGCACGCAGGTCCAGAGCGGTCGTCGTCATCAGGCAGCAGCGTTAAGAGCACTGCTCGTTCCGCAGCTCGGAATCTCTCAGTCTTCGAACAGCGGCGGGTCCGGCCTGTCACTGCGCTCGATTTGTTCGATCGACTCGTCGTGCTCTGCGGGGATCTCGCGTTCGACGTCGACCTGTTCCTTTTCGATCAGGCCCGTGGCTTCGTCGGTCTGTTCAGAGGGAGGGGTGCGCCTTTTCCGTGGAGGCGATGCTGATTCCGAGATATTCCGTCGATCTGAGTATAGCATGTGCCCTCGCAACTCGTTGCCTCAGTGGGACATCAGGCAACAGATCGGGCTCGAGGTCAGCAGATCGCGGGTCATCCCGCCAAAGACCCATTCGTTGAGCCGGCTATGACCGTAAGCGCCTGTGACCAGCAGATCGGCCCCTTCGTCTTCGGCCAGCCCGATGATCTGATCCGCACCAGAGCCGTGCGCCTGGATCTCGACCCGAGATTCGGCCTTTATCCTGTGCTGCGCCAGATAGCGGACGACGTCAGCGAGATGATGGCGCGCGATATCCATCTCATCCTTCCCACAAATTTCCATGACGGTGACGCGCTTCGCCTCGTGGAGAAACGGCAACGCGTCCTGGACAGCACGTCGCGCCTCCCGCGTATCTTTCCATCCAATCAAGACGTGGTCGGCGGCAAGGGATTTCACTGCCGCCGGCACTACCAGAAACGGACGTCCCGCTCCCAGAATAGCGGCTCCGGCATCGACGTTTCGGTAAATATCGCCTCCGGCTTTGCTTTTTTCGACCAGGATCAAATCGGCACAGCGCGCTTCGCTGATCAGAGTCTGGGTCGGAAACTCGATTGCCGATCGCCACTCGGTTTTCCGACCGGCACCGGCGGCAGCTCCGAATTTGCTTCCAGCCTCCGCAAGTGCGGCCTTCATCTTCGCGATATCGAATTCCGTCGCGTTGTCGACGATCACGACACCTTCGGCGACGAAGGGCGGGATAATCGCAAGGGCGGACAAGCCGATCAGCTTGGCTGAGAATTTATCAGCCAGACCCGCCGCGACGCCAATCAGTTGCTTGGAAACGTGGTCGGCGTTGACGTAGACCAGCAGCGTTGCATAGGACATGGCGGCTCCTCATTTCATAGTATGCCGCTATTACGACCACGCCTTGGCGCAGGTCCTTTTGACCCAAATCAAACCTTATGTCGCCTTGAATTGCGGTGGCGCGCCGAAAGGCGCACGCAACCACCCTTCAGATATCTCCCACAAGGTGATTTTCAATTTCTCCGACTGGAAGTTTCGTCAGGTCCTTGTTTATCTCGGCAACAAGGCATGCCTTCACATCGGAATGGAATGCGTTCCGCAGATCAGCAAGCGTTCTTGGTGGAGCCACCACGATGAGAGCCTTCGCCTTGGTTGTCCGAACCATATGTTCCATGGCCGCGGCGACCCTTTGCGCGAAGCGGTGCTCTTCGATGTCATGCCAATCGGTCGGTTCGACAGCGCTTCGGCGGCCTCCTGGTCCGGCCTCGCTCAGGTGCCCTGGCCGGTCGCTGCCCTGCTCATGAGTCGGCGGATTTTCCTCCTCAAAGACCTTCTCGATCCTGAGATTCGGAGATATCGCGTCGCCATCATTTCGCAGGAACAAGGCCTTCCGGCCATCGCCGACAAACACCAATGCATTGTGCGGAATTTTGAGGTTGTTCTTCATGTCGTCCTCCTGGCAGTTTTGCTACATCGCATCTGCCTACTCGCCTCCAGCCCACACGTCGAACGGATATGTGATACCCACACCATTGCAGCACAACCGAAACGAGGGCGGCGGCCGTGATGGCGACTGCGATCTTTTGTCTTCGCGATGGTTGATCAGGCGTGATGTCCTTCTCTCCGGTAGGCCGAGGTCTACACTTGGAGTGACCCGGTAGGCGCAGAGGCAAACGTCACAATCTTCTAATCGGCTTCAGACGCCTTAACTTGCTCTGGATCAATTTGCATTTTCTGACCATCGTCTATGCATGGGCGTCGTAGCGCGTTCCTTGAATTGTGGATCACGGAGGTTCTCCTGAGCCAATCTGTTCCACTCCGACTACCCAGTTTACGGTTGAAGCCAACATCGGTAACTTCCTGTCGGATCGATGTGACGGAGAAACGCAATGCCGCCGAAGGATCCCATCAACTGGATGCTTTCCGATGCCATCGATACGCTCGCCCGGGCGGAGCGCTTGCACCAGCAATTCCTGAATCTTCAGCCGTTGGCCGGAACCCGCGAGCCATGCTGGGAGCCTCCCATCGACGTGCTGGAGACGGAGCGGGAGATACTCATCTTCATCGCCCTGCCGGGGGTCGACCCCAACGAGGTCGAAGCGATACTCGACAAGGGAGTGCTCGTGGTGAGGGGTCGCCGCGCGTTGCCTGCGGAACTCCGGGACGCGCGCATCCTCCGCCTCGAACTGCCGCAAGGCCGGTTCGAGCGTCGCATTGCCCTACCGTCGGGACGCTACGCCATAAGCCGCTTCGCCGCGAACGGTTGCGTCGGCTTGCGGCTCGCCAAGTCCAGCTGAGGAGACGGCCATGTCACCGGACAATGAAGCACCCGCATCGGGTCCCGCTCCTGCCTCGTCGCCTGATCTATCGATTCAGATTCCGGGCGACGCTCTCATTATTGTGCCGGTGCGCAATACTGTCCTGTTTCCAGGCGTGGTCATCCCCATCACCATAGGGCGGCCGAAATCGATCGCTGCGGCGCAACAGGCAGTGCGCGAACAGCGGCAGATCGGCATTCTGCTCCAACGCGATGCCGAGTTGAGTGAACCCGGACCTGACGATTTGTACCGCGTCGGCACCATCGCCAATATCGTGCGCTACATCACCGGGCCCGATGACAGTCATCATGTCATCTGTCAGGGCGTGCAGCGCATGCGGGTGCTCGACTACCTTCCAGGCGCTCCGTTTCTGGCAGCGCGCGTTCTTCACATACCCGAGCCCTCGACCAGTTCGCCGGAGATAGAGGCCCGCTTTTTGAACTTGCAGCGGCAGGCGATTGAAGCTGCAGAACTGCTTCCGCAGGCTCCGCAGGAATTGATCTCCGTACTACAAGGCACCACTTCTCCCTCAAACCTGGCCGACCTTGCAACGTCCTACATGGACATCAAGCCGCAGGAGAAGCAGGAAATCCTGGAGACGATCGATCTCGCGCTCCGCATGGATAAAGTTTCGCGCCATCTGGCCGAGCGTATCGAGGTGCTTCGGCTCAGCCATGAGATCGGACAGCAGACAAAGGCGACTTTCGACGAGCGCCAGCGGGAAGCGATCCTTCGCGAGCAGATGGCGACTATTCAGCGCCAACTTGGGGAGGGCGACGGCAAGGCGCAGGAGGTGGCCGAGCTGAACGAGGCCATCGCCAAGGCCGGCATGCCGCCCGAAGCGGAAAGCCAGGCGCGAAAGGAAGTCCGCCGCTATGAGCGCATGCCGGAGGCGGCTGCCGAGGCTGGCATGGTCCGAAGCTATCTCGACTGGCTGATTGAGCTGCCCTGGAGCCTGCCGGAGGAGAAACCGATCGACATTGCCGAGGCAAGGCGAATCCTCGATGAGGATCATTATGGTCTTGAGAAGATCAAGAGCCGGATCATCGAATATCTGGCCGTCCGAAAGCTGGCGCCGCAGGGCAAGGCGCCTATTCTCTGTTTCGTCGGTCCGCCCGGTGTCGGCAAGACGTCGTTGGGACAATCCATTGCGCGCGCGATGGGGCGACCGTTCGTGCGGGTCAGCCTGGGTGGCGTCCATGACGAGGCGGAAATCCGCGGCCACCGGCGCACTTACATCGGCGCCCTGCCCGGCAATATCATACAAGCGATCAAGAAGGCGGGCTCGCGCAATTGCGTGATGATGCTCGACGAGATCGACAAGATGGGGCGCGGAATTCAGGGCGATCCCTCTGCCGCGATGCTTGAGGTGCTCGATCCCGAGCAGAACGCGACCTTCCGCGACAATTATCTCGGCGTCCCCTTCGATCTCTCGCGCGTCGTGTTCGTGGCCACCGCCAATATGCTCGATACCGTCCCCGGCCCGCTATTGGATCGGATGGAGATCATCAGTCTCGCCGGATATACCGAAGATGAGAAGCTGGAAATCGCCCGGCGCTATTTGGTCCGGCGCCAGCTCGAAGCCAATGGACTGAAGGCGGAACAGGCTGAGATAGATGCGGATGCCCTGCGGCTCATCATCAGGAGCTATACCCGCGAGGCAGGCGTGCGTAACCTGGAGCGAGAGATTGGCAAGGCGTTCCGCAACGTGGCCGTCCAGATCGCGGAAGGCAGCACAAAGCGGGTTTGTCTCGCCGCGAAAGATATCGCATCTCTTCTTGGCCAACCCCGGTTCGAAAACGAGATCGCCATGCGCACCAGTATCCCCGGCGTGGCGACGGGGCTCGCCTGGACGCCAGTCGGCGGCGATATCCTCTTTATCGAAGCCTCCCGCACGCCCGGAAAGGGAGCGCTGATCCTGACCGGTCAGCTCGGCGAGGTGATGCGCGAGAGCGCGCAGGCTGCCCTGACCCTGGTGAAGAGCCGCGCATCTCAACTCGGTATCGATCCCTCGGTGTTCGAGAAGAGCGACATCCACGTCCATGTCCCGGCCGGCGCCACGCCGAAAGACGGGCCGAGCGCGGGTGTCGCGATGTTTACCGCCCTCGCCTCGCTGCTTACGGATCGCACCGTGAGAAGCGACACTGCCATGACCGGCGAGATTTCGCTGCGGGGCCTGGTGCTGCCGGTCGGCGGCATCAAGGAAAAGGTCGTCGCCGCCGCTGCTGCGGGTTTGACCCGCGTCATGCTGCCGGCACGCAATCGGCGGGACTTTGACGAGATACCGCAGGGAGCCCGCGACAGACTGGACTTCGTCTGGCTGGAGCGGGTGGATGACGCGATCGCCGCGGTCCTGGAGGGAACATCCAGCACCGCTACCGCCGCCGCGGAATGAGACGCACCTCAAGCACGATCCGACGGTTGAACCAGGGCTATCGGAGCGACGGTGGAGCGTTTCCTCTCTGCCGCAAAGCTCATCGACATGTACGTCGTGAAGCAAAACCCGGAAAGAACGGCGAAGATCTCGATCGCGAAGTCACTCGATACAACGGAATTCCTCACGTACTTTCGCTAGGAAGGAAATTGTCTTGTCCAACCCAAAAGACTTTCACACTCCGCAATCGTCCTACACAAGACAAGATCTGCTCAAATCGAGCGAAGGCGGCTATTTCGGCCCGGGCAATGCCCAGTTGCCGGCCCCGCCCATGCTGATGATCGACCGTATCACCGAGATCAGCCTGGACGGCGGCGAATTCGGCAAGGGCCGTGTAGTTGCTGAGCTGGATATCGCGCCGAGCCTGTGGTTTTTCGACTGTCACTTTCTCGGCGATCCCGTGATGCCGGGATGTCTGGGTCTGGACGCCATGTGGCAAATCATCGGCTATTGGCTTGGCTGGTCGGGCTCACCGGGCAAGGGCCGCGCCGTTGGCGTCGGCGAGGTCAAGTTCCGGGGAGACATAAAACCAGACATCAAGGGCGTGCGCTACGAGGTCAATATGCGCCAGGTCAGGCGCGGCAAACTGGCTGTTGGAATTGCTGACGGCAGCGTGTTTGCCGACGGCGCATGCGTATATCTCGCCAAGGATATGAGGGTCGGAATGATAGCGTCCGCGATCTGAGATGCGGTAGCCTGCCCCGCGCAGTGCTGCGTCAACATGGGAACGCTGCGAACGAACAGCGCCGATCTTCATCGACCGTGACCCGACCCTCGCAAACGAGCGCCGTCGGAAGACAAGCGGCATACCGATCAGGAACAAATCCAGATGATCGCAACCGCAATCGGAACACCCAAACCAAGTGCGCCGAAGATCGCCGGGACGAACTCGGAAAGCAGACTCGTGTGGTGTCGTGCGCCAGATGACGACATGACGTTACTCCTTGGAGCCCCGCGAGCCTCTGCCCGCCCCCAAGATGAACGATCAATCGCGCCTTCGGACTAACGCCCGTGGCGACTCTATAGAGGAGCAATGCTGGGGCGTTATGGTTAACAAGTGGTTAATCGGCATAAAGAGAAGTTTGCAGACCGCGCCTTGAATACGCGCCGCTTGATTGTGAATCGCGCGCCGGCGGTGCACACGTTGTTTCGGCCAAAGTTCCGGAAGAGCGCCCCGCCGGCATCGTCGACCGCTCCCCCGTCTCGCCCGGCCGCCCGTCAAGGAATGGCGCCTACCTCCGGTGCCAGTCCTTTTCAGCGGCGCGCGCCGATCAGAACGAGCAGCCATACGCCGTGAGTGAGGCCTTCGTCGCATCCAAGGTCTGCTTGCAGGTTGCTTCCATGGTCGCCTTCGCCGACGGATTCTTGGCCAGGTCGACCCACGCCTTGCGCGTCTGGTCGATCTGCGTCTTGTACATCGCGCGCTGTGCCTCGGGGACCTTGGAGACGACGCAGGCATCGTATTTGGTCAGGAAGTCGTCACAGGCGGCGATACCCGTGCTCTGCGCGTGAGCCGTGGTGACGCCCGCGAGCAAGGCGATGCCCGCCGCGAGTGACAGCACCTGTCGGCGGTTCGCGCTCGAACCTGCCGCGGCCTTCGATGTTGCTTGACGCATGACTCTCATTCCTCTGTAACAACTGAATAATTCGGATCGCCGGCAAGCGCCCGGCGTCGCCCGTATCTCCCCGATCGAGTCGCAAAGCGTCGCGCGCCGACAACCGGTCGGCGTTGCGGACGTTGAGCAGTTCGAGCGTTGAGCAGTTCGAGGCGAGACCGGGCACCATCGTGCCGGCAACGAATAAGTGTTCCGTCAATTTGGCGAGATTATGGGTGACGGCGTGGTGACATTGCGACGGCCGCCGCTGGATCGGCGACAGGCTGTTGCTGATCCTGATCTCGTCCAGCGATAACTGATGCACACAGCTCGGGCTGGACTGCCCCGATCCGGGATCGTCCAGCGCCGCCGCTTTACGCGGCTGAGGTATCGATCGAACGGCGTATCACCCGCCGCACCTCCGCATTGGACAGGAACAAATCGTGGTTGATGACGCCCCAGCCTGCGTCGGACGCGTCGATGACGCGCACTCCGAGCCGCTCGATGGCGGCCTTCTCGGCGGCGCCGACCCGTGTCATCCCGCCGGCTATTCGCGCCGACAGCGCCAGCGCGCGGTCGTTCGTCGCGGCGACGACGGTGATCTTGCGGCCGAGCGGACCGATGCGGACAACCGCCGACGAGAACACGTCCATGTCGATATCAGGCGAGGCGAACACCACTGCCCCGATCTTGTCCGCAGTGCTGTCACCGGATCGCGCGTAGAGTTGGCGCAGGCTTTCGAGCGTCAGCATGGTGCCCATGCTGTGCGCAACGATGTGAACCCGGCCGGCGCCGGGAGTAGTGACGACGGATTGGAGCACGCGTTCGAAGTCATCGCGGGACCACATCGCGCTCTCGCGATCGTAGGCGTAATCGAACAGCCCCGCCTTGGACGGCCAGGAGAAGACCATCGTCTGGCCGCGGAATTTGATGCCATCGGCGAGATGCGCGGCATCGAGCACCGCCGTCTCGAATGTCTGTTTGAAACCGTGGACGTAGATCAGGACGTCGCCTCCGCCGCCACCCTGCGCGAGAAGATCGCTGACCTCTCCCGACACCGGCTCGACCGCATCGAGACGCCAGTCGCCAATACCGGCTGCAGCGAGCGAGAAGCGGCTCTCGTCGGGCGGCACCAGCTTCGCCCGGGCGACGGTCATCCTTGTCGCGCGCTCCGGCCCGAACCAGGGTTTCGTTCGCCCGCCGTTCACCGGCTTGCGCGTGGTTGTGACGAGCAATGTCGGTTCTGCGGTAAGCGACGAAGCATCGTAACGCGCGCCCGTCGCGCCCAGACTGGCGCAACCGCCGAGCGCAAGCACGCTGGCGGAAGACACAATCCCGCGCAGCAACGCGCGGCGGGACGCAAGAGTCTCATTTTGCAGTAGATGTTGGACGATCACACCGGACCTTTGGGAATACGGCCTTCGCAGAGCGCGCGCCCGCAGGTCTCCTGAACTAGCATGGCGAGAAGAGGGCAGACGATGACAATCGATTGTTCCAGTTCCGTCGCGATTCCGTGATCCCGGGCTGGCGCTACGAAACCATTTTTGCCTGCCGCGAAGCGCTCCGGAAACAAACAGCGGCTACGGTGGCGCCAATCGGAACAAACGGGGTGAGATCATGTTGATATCAGTGCTCAACCTCTTCTACCACGAGTTTCTCAAGCGTGCCCTTTCCGGCATGATAATACAGGGAGGAAAGCTATGACCGAGGTCGTGACGGCATTCCTCGTCTTCGTCAGCATCGGCGTGTTCCTGGCTCACGCATTTGACGCGTATCGCCTGCGTTAGATCGGCGCCACAACACAGACACGATTACGCCGCGAGATCAGTCGGCGTCTTGATGCCCACTTGGCGGCCCTCTCCAATCGGGCCGCATCCTTGCCGGCGATGAATACGTCGCGATCCGGGAATTTTCCAAACACGTCCGCAGGCTGACCGAAATTCGTGGCGAGCACATCCTTGGGATTTGCCGCGATTCATTGCGACAGGTCGATGGTCTCGCAAATGCCGGCATTGTACCCGATCAGGATGCGCGCAGTTCCACCTTGCCCTCGACGACGTACTGCCACTCGTCGGCGTTCGGATGCCAGTGCAGTTCGCGCATCGCGCCGGGCTCAAGCCGCATCGAGACGCCGGCGATCCCCTTGGAGATCGGCAGTTGTGCGACGGTTGCCTCCTTGCCGTAACTGTTGCCGATGACCTTGCCGTCCGATTTCTCCAGCGCGAATTTGAAGGTCGGCAGATCCTTGCCCGCGAGCGTTGGGTTTGTTCATGAAACTCGGATCGCCACCGGCGGCCGGCTGGGCTCCGCCCAGCGCTGCCAGCGAGGCAATGCCTGCGGCGGCCAGAAACTCCCGGCGTTGCGGATCGGACATGATGCTCTGGCGGATGGGGTGTGCCGGCTATGAGCCGCCGCGTCCCGAGGCAACCGGGACGCCAAGCAAGGTCCGGCCACCCCCCGGGCCGTCGCGGGCTCAATTGAATGGCCATTAAATCAACAGGTTAGACAGACACTCGGGGATGGTGCTAGAGAACGCAGGCGCGCAGCGGGATTTCGATTCCGAGGATCGGGAGTTCTGGTCTCTCCGGGCGCGCTCGTTCGGCTCACGGCTATTCGGACATTTCGACATGAGAAAGATCATCCTGACGCTGGCGATCCTGTATCCGGCGGCGACGCTGGCTCAGGGGGCAGCCCCTGCCAATCCTCCGACCATCGGCGGCAAACCGCTGGTTGTGGTCGGGTCGAAGAAGCCGGCGGCGGGCAAGAAGGAAAAAGAAAAACCGTTGTCGGTCGCTCAGAAGTTGCATGCCTGCCAGGACATCGACGATGCGACCAAGGAACGCCTGAATTGCTACGACGCCATTTATGCGCCGCAGCCCAAGCCAAAGGCGCCGGCGGCGAAGGGCGTCAATGACTGCCGCTTCCTCAAGGAGGAAGACGAACGGCTGACCTGCTACAACGGTTTTGCGGATAAGGTTCCGAAGCTGCCGCGCTAACTAGATCAGGCGGCGCACCTTACCAGGTGCTGTTCCAGTTCGGGCCGCCGAAAAATCCGAAATGCGACTGCTGCGCGACCCGCATTTGCGGCTGGGCGATCTGCATCGGCGGCGCCGGGCGGCTCTTGGCGATCTTGCGCTTGCGCTGAACCTGAGGCTCGGGCTTCTTCGCCTCGGCCGGGACGTACTGGGCAAAGGTCTCCCGCACACGGGCCTGGGCGGCGGCATCGACCGAGGCCACGGCAGGCGCGGATGGCGCAACGACCGGGGCCGTCACTTGGGCCGTCATGGCCGCCGGCGGAACAATGGTCGGAAGGCTGGTGTCGTAAACCACCCGCTCCGGCAGCTTCTGGTCGGAGCGAATGCGCACCACCGTCTTGTTGACCGAAGGAGCGGCCTGGCTGGCCACGATGGTCTGTTGCGGGACGAGCGCATCGATCGCCAACAACAGCGCGAGCAGCACTCCGCCGACAAAAAGGAAATAACGCGCTACGGGCATCGGTCTCGCTCCCCCCGCGCGAGCATCGCACGGTTCAATCACCCAACGGGCGATATAGCAATTAGTTCCTGGTCAACCGGCAAGGTTCAAAGACGCAGGTCACATTTTCGGGGGCGGAACGCGAGTTCGGCCGCACAAGGTTAAATTCGGCTGGCCGTCACTACTGAACATTTCGCCTTATTTGCGTTGACGTTGACGAACCCGACCAGCATGCCGGCGTAGCGCTTCCGGCTCTTCATGTTCACGGTATCGGGAATGATACGCCTGCGGTCGGTCAGATGGCTGCCGTCCCGGCGGGCAAAGGTGCAGGCGATTTCGATATCCCTCACCGCGTAGTCATTGGCGTTGCGGAGCGTGAAGGTGACCACCGCTTTCGAGCCGAGCCCGCCCCTTCGCCACGACTGCGAGACAATTTTCAGGCCGTCGAGCGGCGACTGGGCGGGCGCTACCGTTTCCGGCGGCGCGATGTCGAGAGGCGCGGCAGCGGCCGATGCCGGATTGGCGTCGGGGGAAACAGCTGATGGCGCCGGGCTCGACAGGGTCGCCTGGACCCCGGCCGTGTCGTCGTTGCGGGATGCATCTTGCGTGACGCGGGTAGCTTCAGGCGACGTCGCGGTGGAATGGCTCTCGGCGTCGCTTGCTTGCGGGAGCATCAACCATATGGCGCAGCCGGCGATGGCGATGGCCGGAAGCACGGCGCGCCGTGCTTTGGACTTTCCGAACGACCACCCGGCGATTCTCATAGCCGCGCCCTCACCCGGCAGCGCCGGCGTTTGCCGTGCCGCGCATGAAAAAAGCCCTACGAGCGTTTCCCGTACGGCTTCTGTCACGACCGCCGCTCTACGGATCTCGCCGCTCCTCAACAATCACCCAGAGCAGAAATGGTTTCATGCCACCTCGACAATATTGCGGCGGCGGCGCGACCGGGATGGAATTGCGGATGCGCGGCGGCTACATTGGCCGCGCCGCAACCGGCCTTGAGCGCCGCAACAACAATAATGGGGAGACCAAAATGCCGACCGTCAATTGGGCAGTTACTTGGGATCACGTCCATCTGCGCAGCCCCGATCCCGAAGCAACCGCGGCCTGGCTGGAAGACATTCTGGGCGGCGAGATCGTCCGTGGCCCGGGGCGGATCGACGTCAAGCTCGGCGGCGCCAATGTGTTCATTGCGCCGGTCACCGCCGGCGACGGCGTCAACAGCCCGCCCGTGACGCCCTATCAGGGTCTCGACCATTTCGGCCTGACCGTGAAAGACATCGATGCGGTCGCCGCCGAGATCAAGGCCAAGGGCGTCGAGTTCACGAAGGAGCCGACCACCATCCGGCCCGGCGTTCGCATCTGCTTCATCCGCGGGCCGCAGGGCATTTCGATCGAGCTTCTGGAGCGCGACAAGAAATACGCCTGACTCCACTTTCGCGGAGTATGGCGATCGATCTGGTGCGGTGCTCGCGCGCTAGGTCATGCTGCCCGGCATGAAGCAGCGGATGCTCAATCCTTGATAACCACGGATCGGCCAGACCATGGTTCGGCCGACGCGATTCGGTTCGGTGATCACGGCGTCGTCGGGCACGTCATGCCACTCGCCGTCGATGCGAACGCGGTAATGCCCGTTGCCGGACTCCCAATCAACATCGCTCAGCGCATATCCGTCCGCGTCGGAACAGCACGGTCCCTTCCCGCTTCTGAGACTGTCGAACCACTGCTTCATCGGCGAGTTGGCATAGCGGCCGTCGGGATCGCGGGCCACGCCGGGAGCGGAGGCCAGCGGCAACATCAACAGCAGCCCGCCAACGATCAGCGGCTTTTTCCAGCGGCGCGCGCGATGACGGCCGGTGGTTTCATGGTTGCTGTTTTCAGCGTGTGGGCGCGGCGCGTGGCCGCCGGAATTCATCCAGTTGGTCACCTGTTTCTCTTGCTCCAGCACCCGCCGGCCGGTGCCAAACCAAGCCATGCATTTCACGGGCCAACTTGGTTCGGTCCACCGTCCGTTATCCTCGTGTCACCCCGGGGTGGTACGATTCGCATTTGCTTCCTGTGCGGGAATAGGCAGGCAACCTGACGCGTTGACGGTGCGTGCCACGCTTTGGCATAAATCCTTGACCGGCTTCCGTGGGCGCGGCGGCCGGCATCTGGGACGTCATGAAGAACGGGCTCTATTCGATCCACGTCACCCTGCTGGATGGGCGCATCGGCAAGGGCAGCGGCGTCATTCTGTTCCGGGATGGCCAGATTCTCGGCGGCGACGCCTATCTGTTTTATACCGGCAGCTACACCGTGAAGGGCGATACCTTCAAAGGCGAGGTCCTGGTGCAGCGCCACACCACCCCGCGCGACAATGACAATCCGCTGTTCGGCGGACCCAATCCGGTCGGCATCGGCGTATCCGGAACCTTCACCGACACCCGCGGCAGCATGAATGGAACCGCGCTCGTCGGCAAAGCCAGCCAAATCTTCGGCGCCACGCTGCACAAACTGGCGGACGTGAACTAGCCGACGGCGCGGAAGCAAGCCGCCACGCAGAATCACTTCGCCTCGTCATCAGGCGGTTCTGCGCGGGGCAGCCGTTGCGACGTCACCGGTGTTGGGCGTGCCGGTTGGCTCGATCAGCAAGAGATGGACTTCGTCTCTCGCGACGGGGCGATGTTCGACGCCTTTCGGCACCACGTACATCTGTCCCGGCCCGAGCGTGACCGTTCGATCGCGAAGCTGAATGTCCAGCTTGCCCTTCAGGACCAGAAAGAAATCGTCCGTGTCATCATGATGGTGCCAGACAAATTCGCCTTTCACCTTCACCACCATGACATCGCAACCGTTGAATTGCGTCACGGTGCGGGGCGACCAGTGCTCGGAGAACGTCGACAGTTTCTCCGTCAGATCGATACCGTCGGTCATCGATGGCTCCACTATTCCGCCGCCTGTTCCAGCGGCGCGATGCGCGGCAGGATCATCTGGATTCGCGTGCCGCCGCCCGGCTGCGAATCGAGATCAAGCCGGCCGCCGAGCCGTGTCGTCACGATGCTGTAGACGATGTGCAGCCCGAGCCCGGTGCCGCCCTGGTCGCGACGCGTGGTGAAGAACGGATCGAAGGCGCGGCGGCGGACGTCGAGGCTCATGCCGATGCCGTTATCCGAAAAGATGATCTCGACATTGTCCTTGCCGGACTCCCGCACCTGGATATCGACCGTGCCGGGCTTGCCGTCCGGGAACGCATGCGCCACCGAATTGAGGAACAGGTTGGTGAGCACCTGTCCGTAGGGACCGGGGTAGCTGTTCATCATCAGATTGGGCTGGCACTCGACATTGAGAGTCAGATTGTGTTTGCGCAGGCCGGGCCGCAGGCTCATCACCACCTGCTCGGTGAGATCGCCGAGGTCGAAAGATCGCTGGTCGGAATAGTTGCGGTCGGCGGCGACCTGCTTGAACGACTGGATCAGCTCGGCGGCGCGGTTGAGGTTGGCCACCAGCTGCGACGACGCATCGCGGCTGGTCTCGAGGAAATCATTCAGGCTGGAGCGCCGCAGTTCGCCGCGGGCGACCTCGGCTGCAAAGTTCGACGTCTTGCGCTCCAGCGCCGACGCAACCGTCAGGCTGATGCCGACGGGGTTGTTAACCTCGTGGGCCACGCCCGCCACCAGCCGTCCCAGGGCGGCGAGCTTTTCAGCTTCGATCAGCGAATTCTGCGTCTCCCGCAGATTGCGCAACGCGCCCTCCGCCGCGTCCTTGGCCTTGCGCATCTCGGATTCGACGCGCTTGCGCTCGCCGATGTCGAGCGCAACGGTCACGATGTTCTCGATCTCGCCGGCCGTATCCAGAATCGGCAGCTTGTTGACCAGCCATTGCCGCATATGGCCGGACGCATCCTTGTATTCCTCCTCGTAGAAGCCGAGTTCCTTGCCGACCGCCAGCACCCGCTTGTCGGGTTCGTCGGTCTTTTCGGCGCCGTAGCGCGACATCAGCTCGGCGGTGGTGCGGCCAATCGCATCCCCCGGCTCGACCCCGAAAATGCCGGCCATATAGCGGTTCATCAAGACGTAGCGGAGCTCCTTGTCCTTGACGTTGATGACCGCGGGCACGGTGTCGATCACCATTTGCAGCAAGCGGCGGCCTTCGGCGATCGCATCTTCGGCGCGCTTCTGGTCGGTAATGTCGCGCACCGTTCCCTCGTAGCGGACGATGACGCCGGCCTCGTTGTGCACGGCGCTCGCGCTGTCGGAGAGCCACAGCACCGAGCCGCTGCGCGTGCGAACCTGGTACTCATACTCACGGATCATGCCGTCGCGCTGCATCAGCCGCTCGTATTCCGCCCGCGCCTCGGGATGGACATAGACCGTATCCGCGATGTCGCCGATGCCGTTGATCAGGTCCTGCGGCGTGGCATAGCCCATCATCCGCGCCAGCGCCGGGTTGGCGTTGAGCAGCGCGCCGCCGGGCGTCGTGACGTAAATTCCGTCGACCGAGGACTCGAACAGCTTGCGGTAACTTTCCTCGGCAAGCCGCTGTTCGGCGAGCGCGCGCACCGCCGCCTCGCGCGCCGTGTCGGCGTCGACCAGCGTTTGGCGAAACACCTCGGCCGCGCGGGCAATGTCGCCGATCTCGTTATCCACGTCGGTCGCCGGGATCGAGGCGCTCTTTTCACCACGGGCCACCGCGCGAATCGAGTTTGCGATCGCGGCAAGCGGACGCACGGTGCGGCGAACCACCAGCAGCGAAGCAAAGAGCCCGATCAGGACACCGGCGGTGCCAAGCACGATGCTCTGCCACTTGGCTTCGGTCAGCGTACGGGCGAAATCGCGGGAGAGAACGCGCCCCCGCCGCTCGCTGACGTCACGCAACAATTCCGTCACGCGCTGGATCAGGCGGCCCTCCGCGCCCAGCACTTCCCTGTCTATGTCGGAGATCTGCCGTTCGCGGATCGATATGTTGACGATCGCCAGCGCATAATCGTCGACGACGGCGCGCAGATTCGGATCCGCGATCGTCATCGAGCGCATGCTTTCCGCGGCTTGTTCTGCAGCCGAGGGGTTATGCGCCAGCAGTGCCGAGGCGATGCGGCTCTGGGTCTGCAACAGGGCCATCGCCATCTGGGGATCGGACGCTTCGGCGATCGCAGTATCGAATTTTTCGCGCAAAGGCGGCAACGTGACGATCATTTCGGCGCGGCGGTTGATCAGCGCGGAAATGCGCTCGATTCCGCTGCGGTAGGTCGACAGGCGCTCGGATACGCCGTCGATCATATCCTGCTGCTCGGGAGCGAGTTCCAGCCGCGTCTTCTTCAGGACCTCGCTGAGCGTAGTCGCGGCTTCGCCGACCTGGAGCGACTGGCTGCCAGGGTCCGTGACGAAATCCCGCGCTGCGAGCCGCAATTCGTTCATCCGGCGGTCGATGTCCTCGGCCAGATCGCCGACGCTCTGCAGCCGTTGCAGCTCGGCAAAGGTCGAATCGATGTGGCGGATGGCGATGACGCTGGCGGTCGAGGTGATGATGATCACCGCCAGCACCAGCATGAAACTGCCGAATGTCAGTTGGCCGATCGAAAGCGAGAACGATCGCGGCGGCGGCGAATTCGGCGGCGTTTCAGCGGTCATGTTGGTCGGGGCCGGGCTCCTGTCGGGCGCAATATACGATGTATTTCGGGCCATGGGGAACATGCCGGCCGGTGGTTAATGGCGGTATATAAGCCGGATTCCTCGGCCCCGAACGGATCGCCGGCGGCGTGGGCCGCTTCCGTCAGGGAGGCGCCCTCACCGCTGGCGCAAATCGCCGCGCCCATCCGGTTCCAGATGCGGTAACGCCGCAACGGCACCCCCGTCTCCGCCAGCGACAGGCCAGCCCGCGCCGCCAAGGCCGTCAGCCGGTGGGCCCGCCGGCATCCTCGCCGAGGTCACAAGGCGCACCAATCGCCGGCTGCTCACCATCGTCGATATCATGGCCGGAACCGAGCGCGGTGCGCTGCTGGTCCGCGAGCGTTTCGAGCGCGACGGCAGATCAGCCGAACTGGAGCGCTTGCTGGTGTACACCGTGCACGACGGACTGCTTTCCGAATGCTGGGTCTACGACCAGGACCAGACGCTGGTCGATGCCTTCCGGACGTGAAGCCGGTTCAGACAGCCTCCCCGATCGGCCTCGCCTTCCGCGCCGGAATCGTCATCGCGGCGACACCGACGACGACACAGGCGAGCCCGATCCAGGCGGTAGAACTCAACTGCTCGCCGAGGAAAACCACGCCCACCGCGACGCCGATCGGCACGCGCAGATAGGCCTGCGCCGTGGTGCCGACCGATCCCAAGGTCCGGATCAGGCGGAAATAGATCACGAAGGCGAGCGCTGTGGAGAACACCGCGAGCGCGAGCAGCGCCAGCATCGAACCGGTCGACGGCAGCAGCGTCCACGGCCGCTCCAGTACCAGGCTCACGGGAACCAGGAGCGCCGCGCCGCACAGCAACGACCCCGCCGCGGGCACCATCGGATCGAGATCCCTAAAACCCCGGCCGAGGATGGCCGCACCTGCGTAGCAGATGGCGGCAAGCACCATCGCGATCTGAGCCGTCAGTTCCTCGCCAAAACCGGACAGCGCCTGCACCCCGACGATCAGGCAGATGCCGGCCATCCCGGCGACGACGCCGAGCAACTTCCGTGACATCACCGCCTCATGGCGCGTGATGGCGAGCGTCAGGAAAAACGTGAATATCGGCGCCGTGGAGTTGAGGATGGTTGCCACCCCCGCATCCAGCGCCTGCGCGCCCCAGGCGACCATCGTCCACGGGATGACGCTGTTGAGGCAGGCCTGGAACAGGAAGCGTCGCCAGGTCGCGGCATCAACGGGCATTGTCACGCCGCGCCAGCGCATGATGGCCAGCAGCAGCAATCCGGCAATCAGCGTGCGGCACGCGATCAGGGTGATCGGCGGGATGGTCGCGACCCCGACCCGGATGAAGGTGTAGGACGCCCCCCAGAACGTCGCGAGCGCGAGCAGCAGCGCCAGTTCGGTCGCCATGCTGATACGCTGAGGATGAGTATCGCCCATGTCCGTATTTCCCGGTCTCGATCAATGCCGGGACGGACATTACAGCCGGATGCCCCTCGATACTTCGTTGTGCGCCGAAGTGTGGATGCAACTTTCGCCCCGGCCGGGCCTTCCGGCGACCGACGCGTCAGCCGACCGAGCCGACCTCGAACACCTCACCGTCATAGCCGGCCTCGAGGGGAATCCGGAGCTGGCGGCCGCCATTGTTTTTGGTCATCACCGGCGTCACGGTGACGACGGATTTGCCTCTGGAGTCGTCGAGCGCCGCGTTCACGCTCGCCTGCTTGCCGAGCTTGATCAGGTTGCGCGTGGTCGGGAATGGCAGCTTGAAGCGACCGGTCTCGCCGCCTTCGAGCGCCTCGCGCGGCGACACCCAGATCGAATCGGTGGATTCCTTGCCGTCATGGGCGCCGACCTGTTCGGGCGGCGCGGCGGCGAGGAAGAACCAGGTGTCGAACCGCTTGGGCATGCCCTCCGGCGTGATCCAGTGCGCATAGGGCACGAGTTCGTCGAGCGCCAGCACCATGCCGTTATCGATCAGCACCTTGAGGAAGCTGATCTTGCTGTCGCAGAGGTCGGCGCGATGCGCCGCCTCGATCTCGCTGGCGCGCTTGGCATCGACCAGCGTTTTCGATCCCTTCGGCCGCGCCAGCAGGATACCGCTCTCCTCGAAGGTTTCGCGGATCGCAGCGATACGGAAACTGAGCGTGGCCTCGTCCAGCCCCTCACCGCCCGAATAGAGTTCGGGCATCGCGATGATCTCCTTGTCGCCCTTGTCGACACTGCCGCCGGGAAACACCAGCGCGCCGGAATTGAAGTCGATCTCATAATGGCGAACCATCATGAAGACCTCGATCTCCTTAGCGTCAGGGCTGTCGCGCAGCAGCAGGATGGTGGATGCGGGACGCGGGGCGACGGCTTCGGCCATAACAGTTTACTCCTCGGGACCTCATCCTGAGGAGCGGCCCTTGGGCCGCGTCTCGAAGGATGATTGGAATAAGCGGGGCCTCATGGTTCGAGACGGCGCTTCGCGCCTCCTCACCATGAGGGACTTCTAGCCTGCCGCGCTGGATTGCGGTTGCAGATTGGCGCGGCGGTCGACGCGCGCCACCCGCGACAGCAAATACTCGACTTCGGCCTTTGCGGTTGCCGTGATCGTCGCGCCGGGCTTGCGCTGCGCGCTGGACGAAATGATGCCGCGCTTCTGCAGCACGTATTTGCGCACCGACAGGCCCGCGCCGGGCTGCTGCTCGTAGCGGATCAGCGGCAGATGCGCGTCGAACAGATCGTGCGCAGCGTCGCGCTTGCCGGCCTTCGACAGTTTGACGACGTCGATCAATAGTTCAGGGAATGCGTAGCCGGTCATGGCACCGTCAGCGCCGCGCTCCATTTCGAAATCGAGGAACAGCCCGCCATTGCCCACGAGAATGGACAGCGGCTGCAGCGAGCCGTCCTTCTGGAAGTTGCGCAGCGTGGTGATCTTTTCCAGGCCCGGCCAGTCCTCATGCTTGAGCATCACGCAGGACGGCGAGTCCATCACGATCTTGCGGATCACGGCGGGCGTAAAGATCACGTTGAGCGTCAACGGATAATCCTGCAGCACCCAGGGAATCTCGTCGCCGATCGCTTCCTGCGCCTGCTTGAAATAGCCCGTGATCTGGTCGTCGGTGCGCAGATGCGGCGGCGGCGCGATCATCACGCCGGCGGCGCCTGCATCCATCGACGCCTTCGCCAGCGACCGCATCGAGGCAAAACCCGGCGCCGAGACGCCGACAATAATCTGCATGTTCTTGGCGCGCTTGACGAAGCGGATCGCGACCTGCTCGGCCTCGGCGGCGTCGAGCTTCGGCGCCTCGCCCAAAATGCCGAGCACAGTGACGCCATCACAGCCGACTTCGGCGTAGAAATCGGTCAGCCGGTCGATTGATTTCTCGTCGATGCGGCCGTCATCGTGAAACGGGGTCGGCGCGATCGCAAAAGTGCCTGCGGCCTGGGCGGTGAGATTTGTCATCGAGTGCCTCTATCCCTTTCGTCATTCCACAATGCGCAATTGCGCATTGGGGTTCGATGCTACGCATCGCTCCTGCGATGACATTTACTTGAATCGCCGCGCCGACTTCTTGATATCCTCCTCGGAGAAGAAGATTTCCTTGGCGTGGGTAACGATATCCTCAGCCTTCCACCCCGTAAACGGCGGCGTCCAGCCTTCCATTTCCATCATCCGCATCTCCCGCACGCCGCGCGGGCCAGAGACGCCGAGCACCTTGCCGGTCTGGTCGCCCGACAAGTCGCTCACCATGTATAGCACGGCCGGCGCGATGCCGTCCGGCCCCAGCGCCGCGCCGGGGTTTTCCTTATAGCGCGGCAGGTCAGCGGTCATGCGGGTCAGCGCGCCCGGCGCCAGCGTCCATATCCGGATATTGTACTTGCGGCCCTCGATCGCCAGCACGTTCGACAGTCCCCAGATACCACCCTTGGCGGCGCCATAATTGGTCTGGCCGAAATTGCCGATCAGGCCCGAGGTCGAGGACGTGTTGACGATGACGCCGCCGCCGTTTTCGCGCATCCATTTGAACACCGGCTGGGTGCAGCAGAAGGTGCCTTTGAGATGCACCCTGATCACCTTGTCCCAGTTGGCTTCCTTGGCCTTGGCAAACGTCTCGTCGAGCAGGATGCCGGCATTGTTGACCAGGATATCGGCGCGGCCGAAATTCCTGATGGCGTCCTCGAACACCGACTGACCGCCGGCCATGGTCGAGATGTCGGAGCCATTGGCGACCGCGCGGCCGCCCTCTTCCTTGATCGCATTGACCACCTTCTGCGCCATCGACACGTCGGCGCCTGAACCGTCGCGCGGCCCGCCGAGGTCGTTGACCACGACCGCCGCGCCCTCGCGCGCGAACAGCTTTGCGTAGGCCTCACCGAGCCCGCCGCCCGCACCGGTAATGATCGCGACCTTGCCGTCGAGTAATCCCATGGTGTTTTTCTCCCTCTTATTAGTTGCCGTCATTCCGGGACTCGAAGCGAACCCGGAATCTCGAGATTCTCAGGTGCGCAATTGCGCACCATAGTTCGATACTCCGCATCGCCCCGGAATGACGGTGGTATTAACCCAGCACCGTCTTGCCGCTCTTGATGACCGTGACGCCCCTCGCCTTCACCTTGGCTTCGAACGAGACGACGTTGCCGTCCTTCCACAATTCCATCGTCACGGTCTCACCGGGGAAGACCGGCGATGAAAACCGCGCGACGTGCTGTCTGAAGGCGGACGGATCGTAGTCGGCGTAGGTCTGCAGCACGCCGCGGCAGGTGATGCCGTAGGTGCACATGCCGTGCAGGATCGGCCGCGGAAAGCCGGCCTTCCTGGCGAACTCGGGATCGGAGTGCAGCGGATTGCGATCGCCACAGAGGCGATAGACCAGCGCCTGGTCCGGCCGCGTGGTGATGTCGATGATCTTGTCGGGCGTCCGGCTCGGCACCTTGTGCGGCTCGGGCTGGCCTTCGGACGGTCCGCCAAAGCCGCCATCGCCGCGCGCAAAACGCGAGGCCACCAGCGTGGCGAGCTTCTCGCCGTTCTCGTCCTTCAGCACGGTCTGGTGCCGGATAACCGCGCCCTTGTCCTTGCCCTTGTCGAAGACGTCGAGCACGGTCGAGTCGGCGGTGATCTTGGCCGCACTCGGCAGCGGCTTGTGGAAGGTGATGTCGCGCTCGCCGTCGACCACCATCACGCGGTTCAGATTCATCTCGCCGGGGCCTGCACCCCACGCGGCCACCGAGGCGAAGGTCGGTACGACCTTGAGGGGACGCGGGATCAAGGTGCCCTCGTTGACGTAGGCCAGTTCGTTCTCGTCCATCGGATCGGCGCCCATGCCGATCCCGTAGGCGTAGAGCATCACTTCGCGGTCGGTATAGGCGTATTTCTGGCCGAGATTTTTCAGGGCCATGAGCTGTTCGTAATTGATCGGCATGTACTAGTTCCTCTCCCGAACTTTCTTCTTCAGCGGCGCCAATTGCAGCGCCCTCTCCACTTGTGGGAGAGGGCTACGCTGGCAGCGCCTCAAACTCGTTTGGGTGAGGGGTTGGCCCTCCAGACACATCTCTCTCGTGGAGAGAACCCCTCATCCGGCGCTTCGCGCCACCTTCTCCCAGACGGGGAGAAGGGAAAGACTCTAGGCCGCCGTGAAAAACGGCAATGGTGCGCCGTCGGTCGGCTTGAACACCACCTTCACCTTCTGGCCGATCTTCAGGCTCGTTAGATCGCAATCGACGATGTTGGTCTGCAGCGACGGGCCTTCCTTCAGCGTGACATAGGCGATCGCGTATGGCCCGGTCGGCGATTTGCGCATCAGGCTGTAGGTGTAGATCGTGGCCTCGCCGGAAGCCTCCTCCCACTCCGTCTTGTCGGAGAAGCAGAACGGGCAGATCGAGCGCGGGAAGTAGTGCGGCTCGCCGCAGGCGGTGCAGCGCTTGATCATGAACTTGCCGGCCTTGGCCGCTTCCCAGAACTGCGCGGTCTCGGGATTGGTCACCGGCGCCGGATATTTTTTCGATTCAGCCATCACACGCGCTCCAGAATGCAGGTTGAGGCGGCGTGACGCACGCCGAGAAGTCCGCCGGTGCCGTGGGCGATCGCGAGATCGCAGTTCGGCACCTGCACCTTCGGATGGGCTTCGCCGCGCAATTGGCGGACCGCCTCGAGGATTTTGGTCATGCCGCCGCGATTGACGGGGTGGTTGCTGCAAAGACCGCCGCCATCGGTGTTGAACGGCAGCTTGCCGACGCCCGAGATGAGATTGCCGTCGGAGACGAACTTGCCGCCCTCGCCCTTCTTGCAGAAGCCGAGGTCTTCGAGCTGCATCAGCACGGTGATGGTGAAGCTGTCATAGATCGAGGCGTACTTGATATCTTTCGGGGTAATACCCGCCTCCTCGAAGGCGCGCGGGCCGGACCAGACGCCGGCGGAATAAGTGAGGTCGATATCCTTGCCGCCGCGCGGGCCCTTCATCGCCTCGCCATGGCCGATCAGCCGCACCAGCGGCTTCTTCAGGCTTTTGGCGATTTCCGCCGTGGTCACGATCATCGCGCCGCCGCCGTCGGTGACGACGCAGCAATCCATCCGGTGCAGCGGGTCCGAGATCATCGGCGAGTTGATGACATCCTCGACGGTAACGACATCCTTCAGCATCGCGTGCGGGTTGTACTGGGCGTGATGGGAGGCCGCGACCTTGATCCAGGCGAGTTGTTCGCTGGTGGTGCCATAGTCGTGCATATGGCGCATGGCACACATGCCGTAGGCATTGTGGGTGGTCGCCCCATAGGCCGCCTCGAAATCGGCTTCCGCACCGGCGGCGCGCGCTGGCATCGGCCCGGTGCGCGGCTTGCCGGCCAGCGTGACCAGCGCGATCGAGCATTTGCCCGCCGCGATCGCCTCCGCCGCGTGGCCGAGATGGATCAAATAGGAACAGCCGCCGGTCTCGGTGGAATCCATATGGCGAACCTTCAACCCGAGGTAATCGACCATCGGCCAGAGGCCGCCGGGGGCGTCACCGGCGCAGAAATAGCCGTCGATGTCGGCTTTGGTGAGCCCGGCATCTTCGATCGCGCCCTTGGCGACCTCGGCGTGCAACTGCGCGGTTGATTTGTCGGGTGCGTGCCGGGTGGGATGCTCGTAGATCCCGGCAATGTAGGCTTTGCCCTTGATGGTCAAATGGTTCTCCGTTGGCGTTTCTTCTTCCAGGTTTTTTTCTGGCCTGTCGCCGCCCCCTTGGCAAGCGCCGAAATATTCCGCAGGGCGAGACGGTAGCGACTGGACTCAACTCGGGATGATTATCGGCGGAAATCGTATCAGGCCGGGGATGCGGATATGCCAGCGCGTTCTCGCGGCGCGGCGCGCCCGAGTTGTACTGACCGCTTGCCCCCTCCAGAATGAGAGGGCGCAGGGAAGACCGGGTGCGCGCTGCACCCGCGGTCTCGTGTGCAATGTGCACAAAGAAGTGCGCACACGAGCATACAGGTCCAGCGGAGAGCATCCGGCCTTCCCTGCGCAATGGTTTGACGGCTTATGGCGCGCTCTCCCCGGAGACGAATTCCTCTTGCCTCCGTCGCTGCCGGATTGACGGCTCAACGAACCCGGTTGGATTCGAACAGCCTCCGCCAGCTTGACACCAGCCACGGGTGCCAGAACCACACGCTTTTGCCGTACGCAATAACGCCGCTCGTCCTGCGCGGATCAATCGCTCACAGCCCCAAGACAAAGCTTAAGGCCGCCCTGCAATGCCTCGCGCGCGCGGGCGCCTCGCGTCCACCGCTCCCCGCACTCCACGTATCGTGACGACGCGTACGCCCCTCTTCGATGAGGCGGGATGGCGCGAAGATGGAGCTGATTTGGGGGAAATGAGAAGCGATATATTTTTACCGCGCAATCTGGACGACCCAAATCACGTTGAAATGTCTGGCGAAATTCGTTTCTGGACGCAAAGTATTTTCACCGCTTCTTGGTCTGCTGTCAGCGCAGTCACGCACCCAAACGCTCGTTGATTTGCCCGATGGGCGACAGGCGAGAGCAAGGCAGATACCTTTTCATGGCAAACCCGAACAAAAGCATTTCCCGAAAAGGGAGATGAAGAGCAGAAAGTCAGCGAGTGAGACGCGGGGCGAGCGTATAATTCCAGCGTGGACAGATGTCATCCTCGGACAGTGCGAGTCCCCTCAATTGTGCTTCCGTTACCTTGCGACCATTTCGGTAAATTTGCTCGTCGCGATAGGCTTCAACCTTTAGACCGGCGGTTGTTGTCGTCCCCCTGATGAAAGCGAGCATCACATCGAGATTGCGAAGAGGCTGGCCTGCCCAGTTCAGGCTGATATGGCTGAACAGCCGGTATTCGATGGGGTTCCATTTGGAACAAGCTGGCGGGTAATGACACAGGGTTACACTCAACCCGAATGCGTCACATATCTTCTCTTGTAGATCCATTTTCCAGGTTCGAAGGTTGTATCCGTTGCCTCCGCCTCCGTCGGCAAGAATTAGCAACCGGTCGGCAGGTGTATAGGCAGACCGGCCATGATGCTTCCACCAGTTCACTAAACAGTTCACGGCGAACTCGGCTGTGTTTCCAGACGTTCCAACAGTTACGTACCCAACATTCTTAGCGACATCGTAAATCCCAAACGGTACCGCTATGCATTTCGCATAACTGGCGAAGAAAGAGTCTTCGACCTCAATAGGCTGCCTGCGCCAGCTTTTCCCCTCTGGCCGGTAGTTTCCGATTAGCTCTTTCTTTTTTGTGTCGATGCTTATGACGGGAAGCCCTTCGCCAAGGAACTTGGCTTTAAGCAAAGCGATGTGTTTGAACTGCCTATCGCGGTCGGGGTGCTCTGCTCCTGCTTGCCTTCTCTTGGCAGCTTGCAAAGAATATCCCATTTTGTGAAGCAACCGCGCGACGGTACGATAGCAAACTGGATGGCCTTGCTCTGCGAGACGCTTACTGAGATTTCGGGTGCTGCTACGCACCCATCTTTGAAGGTTCATTGGATCACCGGCGGTTTCCTCTGAAAGCATTTGCTGAAGAACGCGCTCTATGTCAGGATCGCTTACTTCAGTCAGTTTTCTGCCGGAGCCAAGGGCTCTGCTCCGTATCAGACTTCCAGCCTGCGCAGCTTCGGTGAGTCTCATTTGGCATCTCTGCGCCGATATCGTCGAGGCCGCGATACCGGTTACACTGGCCAGCAGGAGACAGCCGCCAGGACCGATCACCAAGGTCTCTGCCGCGGCCCAACAAGCCTGCTGCCGTCGGTCTAAGTAGGGACTGAGTACTCGCCATCTTTTGAGAATGTCGGAGTGATTTGTCACGATCGCTCCTCCCCTTTCCAGTTGGCGGATTGCTGCTGTCTGGCTGGCGGGAAATTCCACGTGCATTGTTCACCGCCTGAGCGTCGTAGAGCGGGCAAAGCGACTTGTCCGCCGTAACTCAACGAGCGAAGGCAGAAGCGCGCCCAACATTCCGGACAGCGACCGTCGAGAGATGGTGCGCACGGCGCTTTGCGCCTTTGCCCACCCTACGGTGCCCTACTCCGCCGCGATCTGCCGCGGCGCGGGTGGCGGGTTGGCTAGATCGGCGGTGAGTTGGGCGTGGCGGGCCTTGGCGTCCTGCACCGCCTTTTCCTTCACCGGGCCGTAGCCGCGGATGCGGTCGGGCAGTGACAGGATTTCGACGGCGATGTCGTGCGTGACCGGCGACAGCAGGCCGAGCACGGTGGCGACGTCCTTTTCGTAAGCCACGATCAGATCGCGTTCGAGCTTGCGGTCGGCGCTGCGGCCGAAGATGTCGAACGGCGTGCCGCGCAGGAAGCGCAGTTTCGCCAAGGTCCGGAACACCGGCATCATCCAGGCGCCGAACGCGCGCTTCTTCGGCCGTCCGAGTGCATCCTTGCCGCCGCCGAGGATCGGAGGTGCCAGGTTGAAGTTGAACTTGAAGTCGCCTTCGAACTGATCGCGGAGCTGCTTTTCGAAACGGCCGTCGGTGAACAGCCGCGCGACTTCGTATTCGTCCTTATACGCAAGCAGCTTTGCGTAGTTGATCGCAACCGCCCGCGGCAACGCGTCGCCATAGCCGCCATCGGTAGCCGCATCGCGCACGCGCTTCACGAGGCCCCGATAGCGCTCGGCGAGCGCGGCATTTTGGTAGTCGGTGAGGTGCGCGCTGCGATGGGCGATGATCTCGTCCAGCGACATCGCATCCAAGGTCTTCGGCGCAACAACCTCGTCCTGGCCCTTCATCATCGCCTCGAGCCGCGCCGGATCGGCGGCGGCGAGACGGCCGAGCTGGAAGGCCTGCGTGTTCATCTTGATCGAAACGCCGTTGACCTCGATCGCCTGCAGTATGGCCTTCGCCGACAGCGGCAGCAGGCCCTTCTGATAGGCGTAGCCCAGCATCATGATGTTGGTGGCAATGGAATCGCCGAGCAACGCTTCGGCCGGCTTGGTGAAATCGAAGAAGGAAGAATCCTTGCGCAGCTCGGTCTCCAGCACCGAGTTAAGCTTTCGGCTCTGGAAATTGAAGTCGCGGTTGAGGATGAAATCCGCGGTCGGGATGACGTGGCTGTTGATGATGCCCACCGTGCGGGTGGACTCGCACAGCGTCACCATATCCTTCGATACCGCCACGACTTCATCGGCTGCGAGCACAAGGTCCGCCGTGCCGGTGACGATGCGCGAACAGGTGACGTCGGCGGTGTGCTCGGAGAGCCGGACATGGCTGAGCACCGCACCACCTTTTTGCGCGAGGCCGGACATGTCGAGGATCATGCTGGCCTTGCCTTCGATGTGCGCGGCCATGCCGAGCAGCGCACCGATCGTGAGCACGCCGGTGCCGCCGACGCCGCCGACCGCGATGTTGTAGGGCCGCGCCAGCGAGGGGAATGAGGCCGGCTCCGGCAGATCGCCGATATCGCCGAGGCTTGTGTCACCAAGGCTGGCCGGCGCGCGGCGGCGCGGCTTGCCGCCATCGATGGTGACGAAGGACGGGCAAAAACCCTTGATGCAGGAATAGTCCTTGTTGCAGGTCGACTGGTTGATGGTGCGCTTGCGGCCCATCTCGGTTTCCAAGGGCTCGACCGAAATGCAGTTCGACTGCACCGAGCAATCGCCGCAGCCTTCGCACACCGCCGGATTGATCATGACGCGGCGCGCCGGGTCTTCCATCAGGCCACGCTTGCGGCGGCGGCGCTTTTCGGCGGCGCAGGTCTGCACGAACACGATCGCCGAGGTGCCCTTCAGCGTGCGGCAGGTCCTCTGGACCGCGTCGAGGTCGTCGCGATGCGCGGTCTTGACACCGGGCGCAATCTCGGACGCCGGATAGGCGCCGGGATTTTCAGAGACGAGATAGATATTGCGGATGCCTTCGGCGTGAAGCTGGAAGGTGATCTGTTGCGGCGACAATTCGCCGTCGACATGCTGGCCGCCGGTCATCGCGGTCGCGTCGTTGTAGAGGATCTTGTAGGTGATGTTGGCGCCGGAGGCGATCGCCTGGCGGATCGCGAGGCTGCCGGAGTGGAAGTAGGTGCCGTCGCCGAGATTGGCGAATACGTGCTCTTCCTTGGTGAAGGGGGCGACGCCGACCCACGGCACACCCTCGCCTCCCATGTGGGTGTAGGTCTCGGTCGAGCGGTCCATCCACAGCGCCATGAAGTGACAGCCGATGCCGGCAAAGGCGCGGCTGCCCTCGGGCACCTTGGTCGAGGTGTTGTGCGGACAGCCGGAGCAGAAATACGGGGTGCGGGTGACGGGTGCGACCGCCTGCATCTGGGTCGCCTGCCGGCCATTGAACCAGTCGGCCTTGGCGCGCAGCATCGCGGCGATTTCGGGATTGAGATTAAGTCGAAGCAGCCGCTCGGTCAGCGAGCTTGCCAGCGAGGCGACGGAAAGCTCGGCGGCAAAGGTCAGGAAGCGCTTGTCGTGATCGTCCATCTTGCCGACGATGCGCGGGCGGACGTCGTCGCGCCAGTTGAACAACTCCTGCTTGACTTGATTTTCGACGATCTCGCGGCGCTCCTCGACGATGAAGATCTCTTCGAGGCCGACGGCGAAGTTGCGCACGCCTTCCGGCTCCAGCGGCCAGGGCATGCCGATCTTGTAAAGCCGCAAGCCGATCTTGGCGGCGACCTCCTCGGTAATCCCGAGCTCGCGCAGCGCCTGGCGGATGTCCTCATAGCTCTTGCCTGACGCCATGATGCCATAGCGGGCGTTCGGCGAATCCATGGTGACGCGGTTGATCTTGTTGGCGCGGGCAAAGGCGATCGCCGCATAGCCCTTGTAGTCCTGCAGGCGCAAATCCTGCGCATAGCGATCGTCGGGCCAGCGCAGGTTGAGGCCGCCCGGAGGCATCTCGAAATCGGTCGGGATCGCGAACGGCGTCATCTCGTCGGTGAGATCGATCTCGGCGGTTGTCTCCACCGTCTCGGTGATCACCTTCATGCCGACCCAGCAGCCGGAATAGCGCGACATCGCGATACCCAGCAGGCCCATCTCGATCATTTCATGGATGCTGGAGGGATAGAGGTAAGGCATCAACGCGGAGATGAAGGCGTGGTCCGACTGATGCGGGACGGTCGAAGACTTTGCGCCGTGGTCGTCGCCTGCAAGGACGAGCACGCCGCCATTTTTGGCTGAGCCCGCGGTATTGCCGTGCCTGAAGACGTCGCCGCAGCGGTCGACGCCGGGACCCTTGCCGTACCAGATGCCGACCACGCCATCATATTTGGCGCCGGGCGAGAGGTTGAGCTGCTGCGAGCCCCAGATCGCGGTCGCCGCGAGGTCCTCGTTCACGCCGGGCTGGAACTTGATGTTGTATTGTTCGAGGTGTTTTCGCGCTGCGAAGAGCTGCTGGTCATAACCGCCCAAGGGAGACCCGCGATAGCCGGAAATGAAGCCTGCGGTGTTCAGCCCTGCAGCGCGGTCGCGGCGGATCTGCGCCATCGGCAGGCGGACCAGCGCCTGGATGCCGGTCAGGAAGATGTGCCCCGTACCCTGGGTGTATTTCTGATCGAGACTGATCGGACCCTGGTTGATTCCCATTGCACCCTCTTGAGCCTTGACCGGGATGACTGTTTTTTAGCTAGTCATCTGAGCTTGTTAGAACCAGTCTATGTCGGATTTTCTTGCCCACGCACTACAAATCTCGCCCCCGAAGCCGCGCTTTCAAAGATCGCAACTTCGTGCCGGGAATAACGGCGCCGCTTTTCGGTTTGTGTCGTCCGGGAGCCTCGGCGCGAAACGGCATGACATCCCTCCTCTGTCCGCTTTCGCGCTATAACGCCCCAGGAGGCCAGATGGTGCAGGGACCACGCCGGACAAAGCGGACGATTCTCGCTCGCGTGCTTTTGTGCACTGCGTTCGCGGTCGGCGAAGTCTTCGCGGTCAGCGAAGTCTTCGCGGTCAGCGAAGGCCATGCCCAGTCCAAGGTCGAGCCGACCGTCCAACCGACCGCCGAAGACATCGCGCGCGGCAAGGCGCTGGCCGACGCCGGCGACTGCGCAAGCTGCCATACCGCCGATCCCGCAAAACCGTTCGCCGGGGGCAAGCGGATCGATACCCCGTTCGGCGGCATCTATTCGCCCAATCTGACGCCGGACCGCGAGACCGGCTTGGGTGCGTGGAGCGATGACGAGTTCTACCGCGCGTTACGGTTCGGCGTTGCCCGCGACGGCTCGCGCTATTACCCGGCCTTCCCCTATCCGAACTTCACCAGGCTGACGCGCCAGGACATTTTTGCCATTCGCGCCTATCTGGCGACGCTGACACCGATGAGCCATGCGCCGCGTGCGCCCGAACTGCGCTGGCCGTTCAATTATCGTGTCGTGATGCGCGGCTGGAACTGGCTGTTCTTCAAGCCCGGCATTCTGATGCCGGACCAGCAGAAGAGCGCGGAGTGGAATCGCGGCCGCTATCTGGTCGAGGGCGTCGCGCATTGCGGCGCCTGCCATACGCCGAAGAACATGTTTGGCGCCGACAGACGGGGCCAGGCTTACGGTGGCGGGCGGGTCGCGGGCATGTTCGCGCCGCGGCTGGACGGCGCTGAGCGCGGCGGCCTGAAATCCTGGAGCGTGGAAGACATCACCGAATATCTGCAGAGCGGCCGCAACGCCAGGAGCCATGCCGGCGAATTGATGTCGGAGGTCGTGGTCAATTCGACCTCTGTCATGAGCGATGGGGATGTCAGAGCCATCGCGGTTTATTTGAAAGACCTGCCGGCCGGCGCGCCGGAGCCGAAGGTCACCCCGCCACAACCTTCGCAAATGGCCGCGGGCGAAAAGCTCTACAATGGCGCCTGCATCGCCTGCCACGAAGCCGACGGCTCAGGCGCGCCGCGGATCTACCCGCCGCTGCCCGGCAACGCCAACCTGCAATCCGCCGACGCCTCGAGCACGCTGCGCATCATCCTCGACGGTGCGCAGACCTTAACGACGCCGCGCGCGCCCAACAAGGGATCGATGCCGGCCTACGCCGCGAAGATGACCGACCAGGAGATTGCCGACGTGACGAACTACATCCGCAATGCCTGGGGCAATGCGGCGCCGCTGGTGACGGCAGATCAGGTCGCAAAGGCGCGGCGAGCGAAGTAGCAAACCCTCATGGTGCGGAGCGCGGACGCACGTCTCCGGACGATGCTTCGTATCGCCGGGAGAACCATGAGGCCACAGGCGGGCCTACATCTTTCGAGACGCGCTGCGCGCTCCTCAGGATGAGGATTAGTGGTACTGCGCGCAGCTTACCGCTCGCCGTTGAACACGAATTTCGGCATTTCCCATTTGTAGCGGATCGCCAGCAGGCGCAGCGTGAGACCCAGCGCAAATGTCAGCGCGGTCCATAGCTGGTCATTGAGGTTGAGCCCGAACGCGGTGGCATAGAACAGTCCGGTCACGACGGAGACGCTGGCGTAGAGTTCGGCGCGAAACAGCAGCGGCACATCGTTGCAGAGAATGTCGCGCAGCACGCCACCGGCGCAGCCGGTGATCATGCCCGCCACGATCACGATCGGCAGCGAGGCGTTCATCTGCCAGGCGACATCGCAGCCGGCCATGGTGAAGACCACGAGCCCGATCGCATCCAGCACCAGAAACGCCGTGTTGAGCCGGTGCACATGCCGCGCGACCAGGATGGTGACGAAGGCCGCGACCGCCGTCAGCGCGAGATAGGACGGGTTCTGCACCCAGACCAGCGGATAGTGCCCGAGCAACACGTCACGGATGGTGCCGCCGCCGAGCGCCGTAATACAGCCGAGCATGCATACGCCGGCCCAGTCCATGCTGCGGCGGCCCGCCGCGAGCGCGGCGGTCATCGCCTGCGCGGTCAGCGCCACATAGGACAGCAAATGCAGCACGGTATCGCTCGGTGGCAGGCTCCACATGGGCAACCTCACATTGGGAACCCGGGGAATCACCGGTTCCAACATCACGGGGTTGCAACATTGGCGCGGAACATCCGCTCACGCCAACCATTGTCTTGCCGGTTAACCGCGGGATGCTAACGGAGGAACCTATTCATGGCATACCAACCCAATCCGAACGATCCCTACCGCGCCGGCCTGAGCGATGAAGAAATCCGCCACCAGGCCCGCCTCAACAGTCTGGACAATGAGTTGCAGGCCGATTCCCCGCTCGCCGAAGGCTCTCCCAGCGGCGCCAAGGTCGCCATGTTCGCCGTTGCCATCGCGGTGGTGCTGGGCGCCCTGTTCTATGGCCTCAACAATACGACCGTGAACCAGGCAGGCACCTCGCCGGCCAACCAGACCGCACAGACGCAGCCGGCCAACCCCGCGGCGCCTCCGGGCATGCGTGACGTAACGCCCCGCAGCAACAACCAGCCGGGCACGACCACGGGTGCGGCACGGCCGCCGGCCACATCTCCGGCTCCGAGCACGGACATGAACAAGGCGACCACGCCGCCGGCCGACAACGCGCCGGCCAGCAAGCAGTAACAATCATCATCTGAAACGACGCGCAGCGGGCCGATCGGCCCGCTGCTTTTTTGTGGCCGAATAATTTGTGGCTAGCCAAACATCTTGTTGAGTTCGCCGCCGGGATAGCCGTTGGCGAATTCGGTGAACGTGCCCTGCTCCGCCATCTCCTTCGATGCCCTCATGAAGCCGGCCCACGCCATCCGAGCCAGCGCGCCGCCGACGCTGACGCGGCGGACGCCGAGATCGCCTGCAATCTTCAGCGACGGGCCGGATGCGCCGACCAGCAGATTGACGGGTTTTGGCGCGACCGCCTTCACGACCGCCGAAATCTCTTCAGGCGCAGCGATGCCGGGCGCATAGAGGCAATCGGCGCCGGCTTCGGCATAGGCGGTGAGCCGGTCGATCACGAGCTTCAGATCCTTCTGCCCGCGCAGGAACGCCTCGCAGCGGCCGGTGAGCATGACGCCGCTATTGTCGGCATCGATCGCCTTGCGCGCCGCCCTGATGCGGTCGATGGCGAGCGCGCGATCGAACAGCGGATTTGCGTTGTCGCCGGTAAAATCCTCGATCGAAAGGCCGGCAACGCCGGTCTTCACGGCGCGCGCGACATTGACGCCGACCTTGTCCGGCTCGTGGGCAAAGCCGTCCTCGAAGTCGGCATTGACGGGGATGTCGACCGCCGCGCAGATCGCGGCCAGATGATCGCAGACGTCGTCGACGGTAACGCGGTTGTCGGCCTTGCCAAGCGTCCAGGCAAAGCCCGCGCTGGTGGAAGCCAGCGCCTTGAAGCCGAGATGCTGCAAGGCTACCGCGCTGCCGACATCGAAGGGATTGGGGATGATGAAGCATCCGCTCTCGTGCAATTTCCTGAATGCGGCGCGCTTGTCAGCAGGTGTCAGCATGGGTCGCTCCCCTCAATATTTGTTGGCGCCGCGTAGATAGGAATGCAACGCCCGTTCTGCCAGACGCCTCACGCCACGACCTTGCGCAGGAACGTCCGCTCCTCGGCGAGGATGAACCTGTTCTCCTCGGCGAAATTGAAATTGGCCATGCCTTCGCTGTCCGCCCGCAGCCGCTCCCGGTAGCTTTCATAGTCCGCCAGACTCTCGAACGAGATCAGCGCAAAGGCGATGTTGTTGGTGCCCTCATGCGGCATCCAGTAACCGAGCAGGTCGCCGCCGCATTTCGGGATGATGGTGAGCCAGTTCTTGGAATATTGCTCGAACAGAGCGCGCTTGAACGGATCGAGCTGGTAGCGGATGAAAACGGTGATGGTCATGGCGGGGCTCCGGTCGTTGTAACCATCATTGCGAGGAGCGAAGCGACGAAGCAATCCATTCCTCCGCTTGTGGCGGGATGGATTGCTTCGCTTCGCTCGCAATGACGGAGCTGATTTCTGAGAGCAGAGCATACCCGCTTGATCGACGTCGATGCTTCGGCTATCATCGAACTATGAAAGCAGGCCCCGACATCGCCATGGTCGCCTCACTCGTCGGCGATCCCGCGCGCTCCAACATGCTGACCGCGCTGATGACCGGCCGCGCGCTGACCGCGAGCGAGCTGGCGCACCAGGCCGGCATCACGCCGCAGACCGCGAGTTCGCATCTGGCGAAACTCGAAGCCGGCGGCCTGATCGAGCCGGAAAAACAGGGCCGTCACCGCTACTACCGTCTCACCGGCCCCGACGTCGCCCATGTGCTCGAAGGCCTTGCGGGCCTGGCGGAGCGCGCCGGCCACACCCGCGTGCGCACGGGACCGAAGGAGCCGGCGCTGCGCCGGGCGCGGATCTGCTACGACCATCTGGCCGGCGATCTCGGCGTGCAGATGCTCGACAGCCTACGCACGCAGCGGCTGGTCCGGCAAACAAAACAGGCGATCGAACTCACCGGCGAAGGCAAGCGCTTCATGGCTGAGGCGCTGCAGATCGACACGGAGGCGCTGGCGCATCCGCGAAGGCCGGTCTGCAAGGCCTGCCTCGACTGGAGCGAACGGCGGCACCACCTCGCCGGCACACTCGGCGCCGCGGTGATGAGCCGCTTCACCGAATTGAACTGGGCGGCGCGCGATCCCGCGCCGGGCAGCCGCGTTGTCAACTTCACCCGCACCGGCGAAAAACGCTTCGCGGCGCTGTTCGGCAACGTGCCGGAGTAACGCCCGCGTTTTGAACTTTTCAGGCGCGCGCGCAGACCAAGCGACATCTGCGCTTCGCCGGGAAATCCGTGAGCCGTCCGCTTCAAATCATTGCCGCCGCGCTGCTGTTCGCGTGCTACGCCCTGCCCGTCCGCGCAGAAGCTCCGCCAAAATTCGGCGACCACACGGTGAAGGTCTACACCGGCAAGCGCGCAAAACCGCGCCTCGACCACGAGTTCTGGCGCGATCGCAGCGAAACCTACCGTGGGGCGATGGAAGACAACAAGGTGAACGCCGGCGGGCGCTACATCGTCGTCATCCTGCCCTGTGGTTCGGAATGCCAGGCACCGACATTCCTCGACGTCCGCTCGGGACGGATCACCCAGTTCTTCACCGTCTCCAGCTGGGGCGAAGTGCCTGATGATTTCGAGCCCGTGATCAGCCGGGCCGACAGCCGCCTCATCATGTTTCGCGGCAAGCGCAACGAGCAAGGCATCAACGGCAACCATTATTACCTGATCGACGACCGCGGCCAGTTGAAGCATCTCCACACGACGGACACCGGCGGCGATTTCAAAGCCGCGCTGAAGGCCGAATGATACGGCCCGATCTCTGCAACAAATGAAGCTGCGCGGCCTTCACGACGCCTGGCGTCGGCATCATTACGCCCCTGCCATCTCGTCTTTCTGGAAGTACCGGCCAGGGACAGCGAACTGGTGCTCGGATTTTGGCCCTGGCTAGGCCCACGACAAATCACGACATTCATGTTCCATTCAGCTGTTCGTGACTAGGTTCCGAACCGTGCCGCCTTGCGGCCGAGAACGGGAGAAAGCATGAAGTACCTTTTCGCAGCAGTTTTGGCCCTGGGCACCGTTGCCAGCTTCAGCGCGGCGGAAGCCGCGGGCGGATGCGGCCCCGGCTGGCATCGTGGCCCCTATGGTGGTTGCCAGCCCAATCGCCGGGCCGTTGTGGTTCGTCCAGCCCCTATCGTCGTGGCCCCTCCGGTCGTCGTGGTGCGGCCCGGCCGCGTGTGTCCTTACGGCACCGTGTGGCGCTATGGACGCTGCCGCGCTTACTGATATTTCCAATGCACGACAAATATTTCCAATGCACGACAAAGCCCCGCTCGCGCGGGGCTTTTTTTATTCCAAACAATCTCTGGCGACGCCTCACCAGTAACGACGGCGCCAGTAGCGGCGGCGCCAACGACGGCGGCGATGCCAGCCCCAATGCCTGCGACGCCAACGGTGGCGGCGCCAACCCCAGTGCCGGCGACGCCAGCCCCAGTGCCGGCGGCCCCAGCCGCGATGACGGCCGCGGCCCCAGCGCACTTCTTCCGGCGTGAGGCGATCGACCTCCTCGCCCGAAGTGACGGCGGGTTGGGCATCAGGATTGACGGGCAGTTTGGCGTCGTCGGCGAGCGGCGCCGGCATCAGCGGCGCGGCCTGCGCGCTCGCTGCAAGCGCGATACCGCCCGCGGCAAATCCAAAGGCGAGTTTCAGAAAGTGGCGGCGTTCCATCACATCTCCTCCTCCGTCTGCTGGGTGCGAGAAAGAGAGTTTCGAGGTGCCGAGATGAACGCGCGGTGAATTGAGCGTTCAGGTTTGCTGCCAATCGAGTCGATCCAGAATTTTTTCGCGTGCTGTTGCGCGCAGCGGAACATTTATCGCTGCTGCGGTATTTTTGCATCGCGCGTGCGTGACGGGCGGCGCGGCCTGCATCTCAAGCCGTGACCAACTCCTCGGCAAGCACCAGCACATCCCGCGTCCGCGTCACATCCGGCCAGTCGCGGTTGAAATCGGCGACCAGGCGCTTCAGCTCCGGTCCCTCGATCGCGCGATCGAGCGCGGTTTTGTCAGGGAATTGATACATCGCCTGGTGCAGCGAGGGTTCGGTGACGCTCCAATAGCGCCATGCCTTCACGGCCCCGAACGATTTCATGGCATCCGGCAGATGTTCGCGCGAATACCAGGTGTCGAACGCCTGACGTTTGGCGGGATCGGACACGGTGGCGCGGACGACGAAGACGGCTGCGGGCATCGGATTTCCTCCTGAGCATTGTTTTTGTTCGGCGCATGGTACCGGTTGCCTGCCACACGCAACTGTCACATGCTCCGTGATATCAAGACCGCGCGCAACGCGTTATCCGAGGTGCCACCCATGCCCATCCGCCATCGCTCCGCCCTTGCCGCAGCCCTCTGGCTGTTGGCAACGGCCGTTCCCGCCCTTGCCGACGACATCATGTTGCCGCGCGAGCCGCAGATCGGGCCGCGGCCGTTTTATCTGGTCGACAAGATGAAGGACGGGCCGCTGAAGCAACAGCTCAGCCAATGCACCGGGCCGTTTCGCAAGACCGACTTTTCCATTGGCCATCGCGGCGCGGCACTCGAATTCCCCGAACATACCCGCGAATCCTATGTGGCGGCCGCCCGCATGGGCGCCGGCATCATCGAATGCGACGTGACCTTTACCAAAGACCGCGAACTGGTCTGCCGGCACTCGCAATGCGACCTGCACACCACGACCAACATTTTGACGGTGCCGGAGCTTGCCGCAAAATGCTCGCAGGCCTTCAGCCCCGCCGACCCGGCAACCGGCAAGAAGGCGTCGGCAAAATGCTGCACCAGCGATATTACGCTCGCCGAATTCCGGCGGCTTTCCGCCAAGATGGATGGCTTCAATGCCGATGCGAAGACGCCGGAAGAATACCAGAACGGCACGCCGCGCTGGCGCACCGATCTCTATGCCAATTCCGGCACGCTGATGACGCATGACGAGAGCATCGCGCTGATCAAGAGCCTGGGCGCCAAATTCACGCCGGAGCTGAAGGCGCCCGAAGTCGCGATGCCGTTCGGCGGCGACTACAGCCAGGAGAAATACGCTTCGCAAATGCTGGACGCCTACAAGAAAGCCGGCATTCCCCCGGGCGATGTGTTCGCCCAGAGTTTCAATCTCGCCGACGTCCTCTATTGGGTGAAGACCGAGCCGGAGTTTGCCAGGCAGGCGGTCTATCTCGAAGAGCGCTACGAGAAGCAGGGTCTCGATCCCGGCAAGCCCGAAACCTGGAAACCTTCGATGGCAGAATTGAAGGCGCAAGGCATAGCCATCCTCGGACCGCCGATCTGGACCATGCTGACGCTGAACGACAAGCGCGAGATCGTGCCGTCCGAATACGCCAAGGCCGCGAAGGCCGCCGGCCTCGACCTGATCGGCTGGTCGCTGGAGCGCGACGGCCCGCTGCACAAGGGCGGCGGCTTCTATCACAAATCGATCAAATCAGCGGTTGATCGCGACGGCGATACGCTGACGGTGCTGGACGTGCTCGCCAAACAGGTTGGCGTGCGCGGCATGTTCTCGGACTGGCCGGCGACGACGACGTTTTATGCGAGCTGCACGGGGATGAAGTGAGGGGCTTCGCAGGCAGACGGAAGCAGGATCTCAGTTCTCACGCAGTTTGCGTGCGGCTTGGGCTGCAGGTCTGCTGACGCTCGAAGCCAGCCAAACGTCCAATTTTGGGTAGGCCGTCAAGTCCAGCTTCAACCGCGTGAGAACATAGAGCACACACGCAACCATAAAGTCGGCCATGTCCCACTGTTCGCCGCCGAAGAACGCGGTTTTCACGAGTTGCTGCTCAAGAATGGCAAGCTTGGTCCGCAGCGTGCGTTCAGCCTCATCAGCCAGGCTCGCGCTCCGCTGCTCCGGCGGAAAGTAGACCCGGTTCCGAAACAGCGTGATCATGGCCGGTTCAATGTCGTTCGCGACAAAGAACGTCCATTGGAGAACTCGGCCCCGGCCTTGCGGGGTCGATGGGTAGAGCGAGTTCTTATACTTCTCCGCGAGGTAGAGGTTGATCGCTGCCGATTCCCACATCACGAATCCATCGTCGTCAATACTCGGCACGCGCCCATTTGGATTGAGCGCGATGTACCAGGATTCCTTGCATTGAGCATTCGGCGGATCGAACGTTACCGGAATATGTTCGTAAGGAATTCCGAGCTCGTTTGCCAGCCAGATCACTCGAAACGCGCGGGAGTGAGGCGCTCCATAGATCCTGAGCATAACTTCCCCCTGTGGCCGCTGTGTTCTGGGCTTCAAGCCAACGATGGACATTGCCGCGCCCCGTCAAACGCAACCGCACGCTCCCCTCACTCCGCACCCGAAGTCCAAATTTCCAGGTTTGCCTGGCACGTCGCGCGGCGTCGGCTGAGTGTATCAGTTGGTTCTTGCCAGCTTGTACGTGCCCTTCTTGTGGCCAACGACCTGACTAATCCCTTCGAAATTGCTCTTTAGCGGCTCGACGGTAATGACGAGTTCGGCCTGGAGGCCTTCGAATTTTCCGGTCCCGCCAATTATCTTGCACTTGTTGGGTTGCCCCGGCAGGAAATCGCATTGCTCGAATGTTTGATCGCCATCCTTATCGACATAAGTACAGAACCCGTGGAGTTCGGCGGTCTTCGCCGACGCATCTCTGAGCCGGCTAAACTGGCAGCGCCCACCCATGTTATTGAGCACTGGATTTCCCTCGTCGTTCGTTGCCGTCATGGCCTGGTTCAGCAGGTCGAACTCTCTACCGCCGCCAACCGGCATCGGCTTGGGAGGCGGGATTGGCGTCGCAGTAAATGTGACGGAGACCGGTCCTTCCGGCGGCACGCTCTGAGCCTGAACACTGGTAGCCGTCAGAAGGAAAACGATCGAAGACAATCCGACAAGTGTGTGAGAAATTGCCATCGCTCTCTCCTTTGATTGCGCAGAGAACCAATTGCAACCGAGCAAGCTATGCCTCGCGGAACACGTGAGCAAGGACAAAGACTTTCAGCATTGATCAACAAGTGTTGCAGCGCGGCTGCCCAGCTCAAGAAGCGCCAGAAGAGCTAGCCATTTCGTCAGCCGGCCCGAAATTCTCCGGCGAACATAGCTTCGGCTTTGGCCGCGCGTGCCTACACGAGGCGCGCATGTCAAATCAATTTCATTGGTGCATCACCAACCACCCGGAGATCGATCCTGCTGATCAGATCCGAACGGAGCGCCTCGGCGGCGCTGATGGCGTCCGTCGTCTGCCGCAACGTACTGACGTTCGATCCGAGCGACACGATGCCGCCCAGCACCGCGGCGATCGACCCGAGGGCGGCGACCTGACTGGAGCCGAACAGGCCGAGCAGCATGACCAGCAGCAATGCGACGCCGCCGACGATGGCCGCCTTGGAAACCAGAATGACCTTCCGGCATCGCTCCGAGACTTCGGCAAGCTCCTCGAGCCGCTCCTCGATGAGTGAAATCTCGTCGCTCGGGTCGTCTTCAGCCGTCAGATTCAAGATCGAGCACCAATGGGTCAGTTTCGCAAGATGGGTTAGCGCAGTGTAACCCACCGGAGTCTCGACCCGCGAGGGCCTGGCGGTGGGTTATGCGGAGTTTATCATCGGGCGCGCATTCGCGCGACCCGTTGGCTAACGCACTCTGTACTGCGCAACGCCAGTCATCTGGGCGTTTCCACCTCTCCTCAAGCAGGCTGGCTCCTAATTTCGTGAACGCGTGAAGGGCACAAAGCGCACGAGAGCGACGGCGCGCGTCGTCGTCTTGTCAGGGGCGATTTTTTCCACGACCGTGAGCTGCTGCGTGGTGTAAGCGGACCCCACCGGCATGACGAGCCGGCCACCCACTTTGAGCTGCTCAATCAGCGGCGGCGGTACCTCCCCGAGCGCGGCGGTCACGACGATGGCGTCAAAAGGACCGCATTCGGGCCAGCCAGCATAGCCGTCGCCCAGCCTGACGCTCACATTGTCATACGCGAGGTCTCTGAGTGCTTTCGCGGCAGTCTCGGCCAAGGCCGGAATAATCTCGATGGTGCAGACCTTCCGCGCCAGGTGCGCAAGGATGGCGGCCTGATAGCCCGAACCCGTGCCGACTTCGAGCACGACATGATCGGGCGCGACCCCGGCCAACTCTGTCATCAAGGCCACGATGAACGGCTGCGATATGGTCTGGCCGCGGCCGATCGAAACCGGCATGTCCGCATATGCGATGGAGCAAGACCGCTCAGGGATGAACAGATGGCGTTTCGTTCGCCCCATGGCCTCAAGAACTCTCTCCGAGATGCCCTGCTGTCCCACAACACCGGCGCCGGAACGGGCGTAGGCCCTGATGGTTTCGACCATGGCGGCGCGCTCGCCGGCGCATTCAGCATCCTGTGCGGCGGCTTCCCGCGCGAAGGTAACCATGGACAGCACGAGTGGCAGCAAGATCTTCATGACCATGCGCTCGGCTATAAAAAATCGAAAGCATCGTCCGCTATGCCGGATGGAAGTATACGATGCTATCACCTCGATGGAACAGGTTGTCTAGTTAACTTGGGCAGAGTGGACATGCTCTGCCCTCTTCCAAGTGCCGGTTTGTCCCCTCTCCCCGCAAGAAAGTGAACACAGCCATCGGGGGACGGCGGTGCTTATGAAAACTACTGTTGTCGGGGCTGCAACTGCACTGGCGCACGCGCTTGCGCCCTGGCTTGCGTCGGCGGAAGCGTTGACACGGGCTTACGTGCAGGATTGGCAACCGGCCGCGGCGGATTGGCTGATGTCGCCCTTGATGCCGCCGTTGATGTCGCCGCAGATGTCGCCGCAGATGTCCTGGGCCGCAGGTTCTGCTCGGAGGCGCTGGAGATCACGCGCGCGATTTGTTCCTGGCTCGCCCTGAGCTGCTCGGCGGTCCTGGCATTTTCGCGGGCCAGTTCATCCCGGCTGGCCTTTAGCTGCTCGATCTCCTGCTGCACGTTTGCGAGATCGCGCGCCATCGTTTGGAGCGACTGTGTCACCTCGGGTGGGATCGCGACGGCTACCGCCTCTTGCGGCACGGTCTGAGCCGGAGATGATAATTGCGAAACTGCTGCATCCGCCGCGGCCACTTGCACGGCAGGCAGGCTCTGCTGGGCGGCGAGTTCCGGTGTTGCCGACGGCGTCGACGAAGCCAGTTGCGGTGCCCACCGGGAGATCATCGGCCTGACCGTCTCGCCATAGGACTGCCAGGCGAAAGCAGCGGTACAGATGCCCGCTGTCAGCAGCAGGCCGATCAAGCCGCGTAGTGCCGGCCTGCCTCGCGATGGCCGACGAAGCCTGTTCGCGGGCTTCTTCTCCAGCCTGGAAATCTGTTCATTGAACCGTGCGAGTTCTTCATCCGCGCGAACGATCTGCTCATAAGCATGCGCGAGCCGCTCATCGGCGCGCGCGACCAGCTCGATCTCTTGCGTGGACAGTGCGGGATTAACGTGTGGATCAGTTTGCCTGGTGTTCGCCGGGGAATCCATGGGTGCCCTCCTCCCAGTTTGCCGTCAACTGAACGGGCGATCGTCGGATTGTAGACACTCCCTACCGCCGTTTTGACCAAAGCAAGGCTGGAGGATGGAAAGTATAGGGCTGATTTTGGGCATAGCGCTTCCGGCATCGCCTGGGAGAAGACTGGACCCGCAACACCTGGAAGCGAGTCGCCCTGGTTCTGACGACGGCTCAGTTGGCCTTGCGGCTCAGGAAGACCGGGATGTCTAAAACCTTTTCCTCGACCGGGTTGCGTACGGGAGCGGCGCGGCCGAACGGATCGAGGCGCTGCGGCGCCGCCGGCCGCGCATGTTCCGCGATCGGCCTTGCCGGTCGCGCCGTCGGGAGGAGCGATGGCGGACGCGCGAATTGCGGCGGCGCTACACTATGCTCGATCCGCTCAGTGATGCGGCGCCTGTCGTTGCTGAGCCGGCCGGCGAGGTCCGTCAGTGAGCTTTCCGCCGGCGGCCTCTCGCGCGTCGAGCCGAGATTATCGATGCCGGTCGCCACGACCGAGACGCGGACGACGCCTTCGAGGCTTGCATCGAAGGTCGCGCCGACGATGATGTTGGCGTCCGGATCGGCCTCGTCGCGGATGCGGGTCGCAGCCTCGTCGACCTCGAACAGCGTCAGGTCCCTGCCGCCGGTGATGGAGACGATCAGGCCGCTGGCGCGCTTGATCGAGGGATCCTCGATCAATGGATTGGAAATCGCAGCAATGGCGGCGTTGAGCACACGCTTGTCGCCGGAAGCCTCGCCCCTGCCCATCATGGCCTTGCCCTTCTCGCGCATGACCGAGAGAACGTCGGCAAAATCGAGATTGATCAAACCTTCCTTGACGATGAGGTCGCTGATGCAGGCCACGCCCGAATAAAGCACCTGATCGGCCATGGCGAAGGCATCGGCGAAGGTGGTCTTCTCGTTGGCGACCCGGAACAGGTTCTGGTTCGGGATGATCAAGAGGGTGTCCACCTCCTTCAGCAGTTCCGCGATGCCGGCTTCGGCATAGCGCATGCGGCGCTGGCCCTCGAACTGGAACGGCTTGGTGACGACACCGATGGTGAGAATGCCGAGTTCACGCGCGGTCCTGGCGATAATGGGTGCTGCGCCCGTGCCGGTGCCGCCGCCCATGCCGGCGGTAACGAACACCATGTGCGCGCCGGCCAGTTGATCGCGGACCGCCTCGATGGCCTCTTCCGCTGCCGCGCGCCCAACGTCCGGCTGCGCGCCGGCGCCAAGGCCGCCGGTCACCTGCCTGCCCATCTGGATGACGCGTTTGGCCTTCGAACTGGTGAGCGCCTGTGCATCGGTATTGGCGACGATGAAGTCGACGCCTTCGAGCCCCGCCTCGATCATGTTGTTGACGGCATTGCCGCCGGCGCCGCCGACCCCGCACACAATAATGCGCGCCTTCAACTCGTGGATATCGGTCATGCCAGTCATCGTTGCCCCACGATTGCTCCGCCAGGCGGCGGAAAGAGAAGACAGAGATAGCTACCCACGTGCAGCCTTGCGGTCTGATTCCACCAGGGTCGCGGCGAGCTGTCCCAGCCGGCGTTCCGTCTGGTCGATCGAGCTATCAGTGCGGGCACGGATCCGCAGGACTGCCACCTCCCCCTCAAGCCGCGCCGCCGCCTCCCTGGCGGCCGTGGCCTCGGCAGTCGCCTGCAGCAGTTCGGCCATCAGGCGATCGGCGCGCTCGCGTTCGTGCTCGAAATCGGCGCGGTGGCCGGCTACGCTTGCTTCAAGCTGCGCGATCTCCACGTGCAATGCCGCGACCATTGTCGTCCACTGAGCGACGTCGCCTGCCTGGCGACGCGCCGACGGCTGGGGCGTATGCCTTATTTCAGCGAGATCGACGCTCACCAGGGCCTTGCCATCCTCCGACAGCGAGCGCGGCAAGCGGAGCCGCCTGGCAAGCGAACGGGCGGCCACTGGCGAAATGTTCAGGCGGGCGCCGAGGGCGTGATAGGTCAGAATTTCAACGGACATCGGCTGTTCTCCTCGAACGAACCGGCGGTAATCCGCTAGTGATCACAGGCAATGATCAGAGGCTAGGCCGGCATGGTTAACAGATGGTTAACGGGCGGGCCGAAGGCCGCCGATTGGACCGCGCCGCGGCAGCGTTGACCGTCTGGCTCCGCTCTCCGGGAAGGCGATTAAGCGCGTCGAAAGCTGGCGCGGGATCAACAGGTTGCGGTATATTTTTTAAGATTGCGGCTGAGGGCGCGATGGCCATGGACGACGAACAGCTCGCTGACCTGCACAGATTCCTTGCCGAGTATCATCGAAGGCTTGCCAAGGACGCCGTGCTCGACGTCGTGCAACAATATCACTCCGACCTCGCGCAGCGGCTCGCGGATGAAGCCGCGCTGATCCCAAGGCGAACGGCAATCGCGCAGCGCCTGCGCGACGGCGAGCAACGCATAAGGGACGATGAGGAGTGAACGGCATCGGCGGTCGCAGGCGGAAGCCGTTAGCCTCGTAGGATGGGTGGAGCGAAGCGATACCCATCAGCTAGATGCATGAACCGGAAAAGTGGGCACCGGTTTTCCCTCGCGACAAACGCGGAACGCGTTTGCGCGGAGATCACGCTCAAACAAGAAGATGACCGCCGACCATGATTCAACTTAGTTGAAGCATGCTCTAGGCATGCGGGCAATGATGGGTATCGCTTCGCTCCACCCATCCTACACGCTACTGCGGTGACAAGAAACTTGTCACTGATGTCGGAACGCGCGCCCTTCATCCGTCCTTTGCTTTGAACCAGGACATGGAGATGCCGAATGGCCGACTTGACGCTGACCACCTTCGATTGGGTTCCCGAGACGCCGCGGGGCTATGTGCGCGACCTGCGTGTGCGTTGGGCGCTGGCAGACGGTAAGGCGGGTCAGGCGCAGCCGTAACCCATCACAAGAAGATGGCAGGGTACGCTTTGCTCACTCGGCCTGCGCGCTGCGATGCGGACAAACCGGACATGAGGAGTCTCACGATGACCATCACCATTACTGCCTTTGAGCGGTCACCCGATGGCGGCAGGGGACTGGCGCGTGATACGCGCGTTCGCTGGGCGCTCGAAGAAGCGGGCCAGCCCTACGAGGTTCGCCTTGTTTCGTTTCGTGCGATGAAGGAGCCTGCGCATCTGGCGCTTCATCCTTTCGGCCAGATTCCGACCTACGAGGAAGGCGATCTCGCCCTGTTCGAGACAGGGTCGATCGTGTTCCACATCGCCGAGCGCCATGCGGGCCTGCTGCCTGATGATGCCGATGCGCGGGCGCGCGCGATCACATGGATGTTTGCCGCGCTCAACACGGTGGAGCCGCCGATCCTTGAACTCGCAACCGCCAGGGTTCTGGAGGGCGACAAGCCCTGGAGCAAGGAGCGCCTGCCTCTGGTCGAGGATCGTGTCCGCGACCGGTTGAAGCAACTTTCCGCTCGCCTTGCCGGCGCCGACTGGCTCGATGGCGGGTTCAGCGCGGGCGACCTGATGATGGTGTCGGTGCTGCTCAGGTTGAAACCATCGGGCATCCTGGACGGATATCCGAACCTTGCCGCCTATGTCGCCCGCGGCGAAGCGCGGCCCGCCTACAAGCGGGCTTTCGACGCTCAATTGGCGGTTAACACCGGCAAGCCACCGACCGGCTGATTGAGGTCCGTCCCGGACCCGAAGTCGTCATCCGAGTTTTTCGTTCAGCCCGTAGGGCGGGCCATTAGTGTCCGAATTTAATGCGTGTCGGCGTGCAGACACATGCGGGAACCCTTGCCGCAGATCGTCGGCCCAGAGCCATCACATTTTCGCGCGGCTCATTTTGCGCCCGGCTGCGGCAAACCGATTTGGCCGCTCCGCGTTATTTTCGGTTCGTTCAACGCCACAGGAGAACGCCATGGCTGCGAAAGTAAAACCGATCCCGAAAGGGTTTCACACCGTGACACCTTACCTCATCGTCGAGGGCGCGAAAAAGACGATCAGCTTTATGGAACAGGCGCTGGGCGCCCAGCATGACCATGAGCCGACCTTGCGGCCGGACGGCACGGTAATGCACGCGACGCTTAGAATCGGAGATTCGATGGTGATGATCTCCGACGCCTCCGAGCACGCCAAGGCCATGCCCGTCATGCTGTATCTCTACGTGCCCGACGTCGATGCCGCCTATCAGCGGGCGCTCAAGGCCGGCGCCACCTCGGTCATGGAGCCAGCGGATCAATTCTATGGCGATCGCAGCGGCGGCGTGAAGGATGCCGCCGGCAACAGCTGGTTCTTCGGCACCCACATCGAAGACGTGTCACCGGCGGAACTGAAGAAGCGCGCGGAGGAAGCCTTTAAGAAGCAGAAGGCAGCTTAGCGCACCGAGTTACGGCAGAGTGAGGCTCAGATTCGTAGGGTGGGTTAGCGCAGCGTAACCCACCGAAGTCTCGACATGCGGTCGGTTCGGCCGGTGGGTTACGCCTTCGGCTAACCCACCCTACGAAGCTTACAACGGCAAATTGTCGTGCTTCTTCGCCGGCATCTCGACCTTCTTGTCTTTCAGCATCGCCAATGCCCGCGCGATCCGCTTCCTTGTCGAATGCGGCATGATGACGTCGTCGATGTAGCCGCGCTCCGCGGCTATGAACGGCGATAAAAACCGGTCTTCGTATTCCTTGGTGCGCTTGGCGATCGCATCGGGATCGTTCATGTCGCTGCGGAAGATGATTTCCACCGCGCCCTTGGCGCCCATCACCGCGATCTGCGCGGTCGGCCAAGCGTAGTTCATGTCGGCACCGATTTCCTTGGACGCCATGACGTCGAAGGCGCCGCCATAGGCTTTGCGGGTGATGACGGTGACGAGCGGCACCGTGCATTGCGAGTAGGCGAACAGCAGTTTCGCGCCGTGCTTGATCAGGCCGCCATATTCCTGGGCGGTGCCCGGCAGGAAACCCGGCACGTCGACAAAGGTCACGATCGGGATGTTGAAGGCGTCGCAGAAGCGGACGAAGCGCGCGGCTTTCCGGGAAGCATCGGAGTCGAGCACGCCCGCCAGCACCATCGGCTGGTTGGCGACGAAGCCAACCGTGCGGCCGGCGATGCGGCCGAAGCCGGTGACGATGTTTCGGGCAAAGGTTTCCGAGATTTCGAAGAAGTCGCCCTCGTCCACGACCTTGCTGATCAGCTCCTTCATGTCATAGGGCTTGTTCGGATTGTCGGGAATCAGCGTATCGAGCGACATGTCCACGCGCTCGATGTCGTCAAAGCTCGGCCATTCCGGCACGCCGTCGGTGTTGTTGGACGGCAGGAAGTCGATCAGCCGGCGCATCTGCAAGAGCGTCTCGACGTCGTTCTCGAAGGCGCCATCCGCGATCGAGGAGCGCGTCGCGTGCACCGAGGCGCCGCCGAGTTCTTCGGCCGTGACCACCTCGTTGGTGACGGTCTTCACCACGTCGGGGCCGGTGACGAACATGTAAGAGGTGTTCTTCACCATGAAGATGAAGTCGGTCATGGCGGGCGAATAGACGTCGCCGCCGGCGCACGGGCCCATGATGACGGAGATCTGCGGGATCACGCCCGAGGCGATGACGTTGCGGCGGAACACGTAGGAATAGCCCGCGAGCGCCGCCACGCCCTCCTGGATGCGCGCGCCGCCGGCGTCATAGAGGCCGATGATCGGCGCCCTCGCCTTCATCGCCATGTCCTGCAGTTTGGTGATCTTCAGCGCATGGGTCTCGGACAGCGAGCCGCCGAACACGGTGAAATCCTTGGCGAAGACAAACGTCTTGCGGCCGTTGACCGTGCCCCAGCCGGTGACGACGCCGTCGCCCGGCACTTTTGACTTCTCCATGCCGAATTCGGTCGAACGGTGCTCGACGAACATGTCGAATTCCTCGAACGAGCCCTTGTCGAGCAGCAGCTCGATGCGCTCCCGCGCGGTCAATTTTCCGCGGGCGTGCTGCGCCTCGATGCGCTTTTCGCCGCCGCCGAGCTTGGCGCCGGCGCGCCGTTCTTCGAGGGTGTCCAGGATATCCTTCATGCTGCTTCCGCCCGTCTGTAGGTCGATTTAAGGGCCTTCTAACACGGCATTTTCCGATCCGGAAACGCCCCTTCCGGCCTCTGGTACCGCCATCCGGCACGCCCTATATGCCCTTCCTGATCAGGGGAACGGAATGACCGATACTACAAGCGCCGAGGCGTCGGGCGCCGTTACCGGAGGCCCGCGAATGGTGCTCCGGCTGGAAGGATTAGCGCTCTTTATCGGTATGACGCTGCTTTATTATATCTGGGACGGCGACTGGCGGGTTTACGCCCTGCTGTTCTTCGTGCCCGACCTCAGCTTTGCGGCCTACCTGTCGGGACCGCGTTTCGGCGCGCTCGTCTACAACGCCGTGCACAGCTATCTGGCGCCCGTCGCGATGATGACCGGCGGATTCGCCACCGCCTCGCCGCTTATTCTCTCGATCGCCATGATCTGGCTGGCCCATATCGGCTTCGACCGCGCACTCGGCTACGGCCTGAAATACGCCAGCGGTTTTGGCTTCACCCATCTGGGGCGGATCGGGAAGCCGTCGACCAAGGGTTAGGCCGGCGGTACGCTTGGGGTGAGCTGAACGCAGCGTCGCGCGATCGTCTACCGCTTCTCCTGTAACGTTCGCGCCAATTGCGCGTGCGGGCGGTCGACGTTGAAAAAGAGCGTTACGGTTTGGTCTGAATCTGGCAACTTGACCTCGAACCGGTCGAAGGCGGATCCCCCATGGTTCACCCGTGCCTGCTTGACCGGCGTCAGCGACGCGGTCTCCAACACACTGTACTCTTCGTCGACTGCGATGACGACCAAGGCGGTATCCGGGCTCTTTCCGTCGCCCGACTTGAGCACGGAACTGAACAGCCCCAGGAACATCGCATACTCCCGCCGCGCCTCCTCCTCGTTACCCGCCTTCTTCAGGCAGAAGGCCGCAATCTTGTGGGCTTCCATGTGGACGAAGTTGACCTCAAACACCTCCTTCGCGTGCGCCATCGCTGATGGGCAATCGCCGGCGTCGTAGGCCTTCTTCAGCTTGCTCAGGATCTCGACGACGCCGTAAGGCGCGTATTTTGAGCTGGCGGCATAAGCAAGACGAAACGCCGTGTAGTCGATCTCGATCTTGCCCGCGACGTAGTCGTCGTAGGACGGCTCGGCCGCGCGCGCGTTACCCGACGGCAGGGCCAGTCCGACCAGGAGCAAGACGACGCCTGCGGCCCGTGAAATGATGGCCATGCGTTTCCTCCAAGCTGTATCGATACTCCCCGGTTTCCGGGGCTCCCGCAAGGCGTGACGCACCGGCGCATTGCCGGCGCAAATTGACAGCCTACCCCCTGCTTGATCTAGTTGCGGCCATAAATAAAACACTGGGGGAAACGGATGCTGACGAATTGGCGCGTGGCGGCTGCGGCCGCGGTTTTCTGCACGGGATTGTTGGTCACCTGCATCGAAACATCAGCGCAATCGATGCCGAAAGACGTCGCCGCGCGCACCGAAATCTACGCGATCCCGTCGCTGACGATTTCCGACCAGCAATTCCTCACCGGCGACGCCAACGGCAAGCAGGTCACCGTCGCCGGCGAATTCCGCATCGCGCAAGGAAGCGGAAAACTTCCCGTCGTGGTGCTGATGCATGGGTCGAGCGGCGTCGGAGCCGGCATGGATCCGTGGGTGCGCCATTTCAATGCGATGGGGATTTCGACCTTCGTCATCGACGGCTTCAGCGGCCGCGGGCTGACGGCGGTCGGCCCCAACCAGGCCCTGCTCGGCCGGCTCAATTTCATCGTCGACATCTACCGCTCGCTGGAAATCCTCGCCAAGCACCCGCGCGTCGACCCTGATCGCATCGTGCTGATGGGATTTTCGCGCGGCGGACAGGCCACGCTCTACGCCAGCCTCGAACGCTTCCACAAGCTGTGGAACAAGTCCGGCGCGCAGTTCGCCGCCTACATTCCGTTCTATCCGGATTGCTCGACCAGCTATGCCAGCGACGCCGAGACCGTGGCGCGTCCGATCCGGATCTTTCATGGCACGCCCGACGACTACAACCCCGTCGCAACTTGCAAGGCCTATCTCGCCCGCCTGCAGGAAGCCAGGCGCGATGCGGTGCTGACGGAATATCCGGATTCCGCACATGGCTTCGATGCCGGCCTGCTCGGCCTCAGCACGGTCAACGTTTCGACCAATGCCCAGTCGGCGCGGAATTGCCGCCTTAGGGAAGGCGAAGCCGGCGTGTTGATGAACGACGATACGAAGGCCCCCTTCACCTACAAGGACGCCTGCATCGCGCTCAATCCGCATGTCGGCGGCAATCCGGCGACCGCGCAGGAAGCGCGCAAGGCGGTGAGCGAATTCCTGCAGGCGTTGCTCAAGCTGGGGTAGCGGCGGCAACGGAACCCGCCGCACGAGCCGGGCGGCGGTGGAACCGATGAACCCGCAGGCGATTCCGGCGTTGATGGCCATACCGAAATGGAGGCCATCAAGATGCCTGGATCCAATCTCACACGGACGGCGCTGCTGCTCGCATCGCTATCGCTGGCCGGCGGCGCGGCGCTGGCCGCACCTGCCTCGCCTTTCATCGCCATGGCGGGCACATGGTCGGGTGGCGGCGTGCTCAGCACCACCGACGGCCAGCAGGAGCAATTGCGCTGCCGCGCGGCGTACGACGTCGACGGCGCCGGCGACCAGCTTCGGCTCAATCTGACATGCGCGAGCGCGAGCTACAAATTCGATCTCGCAAGCGAGGTTGAATACCGCGGCGGCGCGATCAGGGGTTCATGGACCGAAGCAAGCCGCAACGCTTCCGGTACCCTTTCCGGGCGCGCCGCCGGCGATCACGTCGAGGCCGCAGCAAGAGGCGACAGCTTCTCGGCCAACCTGTCGCTAACGACGCGCGGCGGCCGCCAGATGGTGTCCATCCAGCCTCAGGGCACCAACGTTACGTCCGTTTCGTTGGCGCTGAACCGGCGTTAGCGGGATCGGCAAGGCGACGCTGCGCCACGATCCGGCGCACGGCGATCCAGTCTACGGCAGCCGTTTGCCCGGCATATGCTTGCCGTTCTGATGCAGCGTCAGCGACGGCGCCACGCCGCCTTCGGGCCGGTCGAAGCTGACCTGGGCGTTGACCACGCGATAGAAAAACTCGGTCTCGCTCTCGGCATAGACTTCGAACTCAGCCTGCGCCGTCGCCTGAATGTACAGGCGCCCGCCATCGGGGCGTACCGTCAGGATAAAGGTCGGCGATATTTCGTAGCGGCCGGCATAGGTTGCGAGCACCGCCGGATCGACCGCCACCTCGCGGCGAAGTTTTGGGGGCGGGTATGCCGCGTTCACCAGATGTGTTCCCAGCAAGGTATTGGGGCCATAGTCGGCGGCATTGGAGAGGAGAATGCAGTTTCGCCGCGTCTTTGTCGAATAGCCGATGAACGTGGCATAGCCGGCGGTGCCGCCATCCTTCCAGACCAGTTCGTCGCCGAACCGCGAAGCGACAAACCAGCCCGAAGCCACATCGCGCTGATCGGCCCTTGGACGGCGCTCGGCAAGCGCCAACTTCTGCGCGGCGGCCACAGGCCCATCCTTGGGCTCCAGGCACATCTGGAGAAACTTGAGCAGGTCGTTCGCCGTCGAACGAAGCGCGCCGGCGCCGGCGAGCACCGAAAAATCCCAGTTCGCGACGGGGGCAAGACCCATGTTGTGGCCGCGCGCCAGACGCTGCTGCATCGAACTGGAAAGCGTGATGCGCGTGTCGTCCATTCCGAGCGGCGCGCAAATCCGCGAGACGACGAGTTCCTCATAGCTCCTGCCGGCGCGCAGCTCGAGGATATGACCGAGCAGGCCGAAGCCCAGATTGGCATATTCGTAATGCTTGCCCGGCTTGAAGCCGAGCTTGTGGTTCGACAGGTAGTCGTAGAGCCGCTCGGCCGTGTAATCCACGTAGGGATTCTTCGGATCCTTCGGCGCGAAATTGGACGGCATCCGCGGCAGGCCCGATGTGTAGGTCGCAAGATCAAGCAGGGTAATCGGCGCGCCTTCGAACTCGGGCATCCTGACGCTGCCAGGCAAGAACTTGGCCGCGGGATCGTCCGGCGCCACCTCGCCCCGCAGCACCATGTCGGCAAACAACAGCGCCGTGAACACCTTGGTGATCGAGCCGATCTCGAAAACCGTGTCACCATCGAGCGGGCGATTGTTCGCCGAATCGGCTTGCCCATAGGCCGTGACGCTGCGCCTGTCACTGTCGAGGAAAGCCGCAACGACGCCCAGCGTTTCACGCCCGACATCCACCCTCTCCTTGAGGATGGCGGCAACATCCTGCTCCGGTGAGGTCTGGGCCCAGCCCCAGGCTGGCCGAAGCGAAAGCGCCAAGCCTCCCAGCAATACCGAGCGACGATGCGGCATGCACAGCCCCGTGGTGGTCAGGGCATGCTAGTGCAACTCGCTCCCGCGCACCAGCCAGCCCGGCGCGGATCCGTCGATCAAATCGCCACGATGTCGGCGAGGCACTGCTGCACCACCGTCATGCGTGCGGCGATGTGGCTTTGCTCCTTGCAGTCCATGTTCATGGCGAACACCGTCTGCTGGCTGCCCTTCTCGGCCCAGCCGACCATCCAGCCCAGTGACGGCTTGCCCGCTTCCGCGCCCAGAAGGCCGCTCTTGGTGCGGATGGTGGCGTCGCCGACCTTCGTCACGGTGAGGATGTCGCGGGTCAATTCCTGGCTGCGCTTGGAGACCGGCAGCACGCCGCGGCGCAGCCGGTCGAGGAAATCGATCTGCTGGATGGGATCGATCCGCAGGTTTCCGGTCAGCCAGAACTGGTCGATGCCGCCGCCGATGTCGCGGTTGCCGTAGTCGAACAGGTCGACATATTTCTGCATCCGCTCCTGCCCGATGCGCCGGGCGATTTCCTGATAGACCGGCACCGCGGACACCGCGATCGCCGAGCGCAGCGTGTGGTCCTTGTTCCAGGGCTCGATGCTGCGCGTCACCCCGTCCCACTTGAAGACGTCCTTGTCGGGGTCCTCGACCACGCCGGTCTCCAGCGCAATGACCGAATTCGGAATCTTGAAGGTCGAGGCCGGCAGCCTGCCCTCGCCCGAGCGCACCTTGTCGCTGGCGATGATGAGGTAGTCGTCCACCTTGTAGCCAACGAAGGTGCCTGTCGTGCCGAGGTCGAAAAACCGCTTGGCCAGATCGTCGCGAAACTCGCTGCGCTGATAGGAGACATTGGCGAAACTGCGGTTGGGAAGAATGCTCGCGGCTGTGAGAAGACCGAGCGCATGGCGGCGATTGATCACGGTGGTATCCGAACTGGTTGAGGGAATGCCGAGACGATGCAGATGGCATCGTGGTAAAACAATGACAAGGGGAAGAGTGACTACCGAATCCGGCCCGACAGCCGCAGCACGAAGATCAGCACTTCGGCGACCGCCTTGTAGAGTTCCGGCGGAATTTCGTCGCCGATCTCGACATGGGACAAGGCGCCCGCCAGCACCTCGTTCTCCTCGATCGGGATGTCATGTTCCCGGGCGAGTTCGACGATCCTGGCGCCGATGACGCCCTTGCCCTTGGCGACGACCCGCGGCGCGCCGGTCTTGTCATAGTGCAGCGCGACCGCAAGCTTGCTCCTGGTATCGACGCTCATAGCGCACGGTCCAGAAAATGGCCGGCACGGGCGGCAGGCTCGGCCTGTGTCGGTGAGCCGTCGCGGATCACGATATCGCCGGGCTGAAGCTCGGCCCGGCTGAGCGCCTGGCTCAGTTGCGACGCGCCGGCGCGCAATTGCTCTGCCGTCGCCGGCCGTTCCGCCCAGATCCGCACCGAGGTCTTCTCGCCGGTGAGCGATACCAGCGCGTGAACCGGACCGGCCGGCTCGACGTCGAGCGAAAATCGCGCCCGCCACACCCGCTTGGCGGCCTCGACTTCCTGCTCGGCGCCATCGCGGGAAATCTCGAATTGCGCCATCGCCGTGCCCTGCGGCGTCGCAAAGGGAATTTCGAAATTCCAGCGCGGCACCGTCATGTCGGCCTTCGGCGCCGAAGTGTCGATACGGTCCGGCAAGGATGCCACTTGCAGCAGGGTCTGCCGCGCAATGGCGGCATCGGTGTCGTCGAGCAGGTGATGCGCGGTCGCCTCGAGCGGCGCATGCGGCGCGATGGTGGGCTGTGCGATGGGCTGGGCGGCCGGCAGCGCGCCGCGGATCGGCGGCGGCGGCGTGTTGGTGTGGAAGGTCACGTCCGCGCCGCGAACGTCTTTCGGCGTGGCGGCTGCGCGCAACGGGTTGCCAAGCTCCTGCAGCGCTTCCTGCAGCAGGTTCAAGGTCGCACCGGCCGAAGGTCCGGCGTCGAGCGCAGCCGCAAGCGGACTGCGAACGGCCTGGCCGGCCGGTGCGAGGTTGTCGGCGGTCGGCAGCCGTGCCTGCGGCAGCAGGATTTCCTGGACATCGAGATTGGGAGACGAAGACGGCGCAAGGTTCGGGGCGGTGGCCTGTGGCGGCGCAGCTTGCTGTGCCCCGGCCGGGGCCGCCGGGGTCGCAACCGTTGAATTGACGCCGAGCGCCGATTGCAGCGTCTGGCGAAGCACGATCAACGCGGCCTTGAGATCGGGAACGCCGCTCGGGGGGACTGAGCCTGCCGCGAGCGACGCCTCGAGGAAGATTCCGGACTTCTGGAACGCCGTCTTGATGTCGCCGCCGCCGAGGTTTTGATCGAGGCTGGTCTGTTGCGCCAGCACCTGCGCGATCGCCGCCTGCAATTTCGGCGGCAGGTTGCTGGCGGAAACCGCAGCACCAAGATTGGCAAACAGCGGCGCCAGGCTGTCCTGCTCGGTGACCGCGGCTTGCGCGGCCGCGGAGACGGCTGTGCGCTCCAGCGGCGTCAGCACGTTCTTCGGTGACACGATGGCCGGCCGACTGGCTGCCGCATCGGCCAGTGCATCGGGCGACAAAGTAACGGCGTCGGCTGCTGACCCGGCGGCATCGCCGCCCTGCCCGACCATGGCGAGGCGGATGCCATCTTTGGTCTGCATGACCGCAAGCTGCAGGTTCTGGCCCTGCTGCAACGGAATTTCCGTGGCCACGTCGATCGAGAGGCTGGCGATCGCAATCCGCACCAGATCGGCGGACAGCACTTTCAGGACCTGCGCGTTGACCACGCTCCCCGGCTGCAGCACGAGCTCGGGCGCAATGCCGCCAGCCTCTTGGGCTGATAGCACCGGGAGAACGGGATTGATTGAGATCGCCATGTCTGAGGTCTCGGCCAGGCTAGAGGCTAACCCGGCGGCGTAAACCTCTCGTTAACCCGACGGCGGAGGCTCAGGCCTTCAGGGCGTCCAGAATGGTCACTGCGGCGCGAAAATCGATGAACCTGGCCGCGCGGCGGGCCGCGACCTCCTCGTCGACGCCCCATTTCTCGACGTTCCAGTCATCGTCGACATGGGCGGCCGCCCACACATCATCGGAGTCCATCGCGCCGCGGAACAGCGCTAGCGCCAGCAACGCCGAGCCTGTCAGCGTCGTCACCACATGCAGCGCCGCCACCGACCATGGATCGGCCGGAAACACGCCACGGGCGGCCTTGATCGCCTGCTCCGGCTGCGCGACGTGCACGATGCCCTCGGACAGGATGAAATGGGCGCCGAGTTCGTTCGCGGCCCAGGACAGCACCGGATCCCAATGCGCGGCTTCGCGGGCGACCAGCGCCTCGGGATGGCCAGCGCGATAGAACAGCAGATCCGAGCCGAGGTATTTTGCGACATCCTCGGCCACCGCATCGACGCGGTCGGTGACCTCGGCGACGCTGTTGGCAAAGCGCGTCAACGGCATGGTCAGGGGATCGATGGTCTCACCTTGCGCATTCCATTCCTCGGCGATCGCTTCCGCAATGGCGCTGGCCGGCGCGACGACCTGGCGGCGGGAAGGCGTCCGGATCGGTTTGCCGTCGAGCGTGACTGCAAACCCGCCATCGGCTGGCGCGATGCCGGCCTCCTTGTAGAACCGCTTGCGCTGGGGAGTGCGCGTAGCGCGTCGCACCGCCTCCTCCGGATCGAGCGGCGAATGTCCGGCGACTTCATCGAAGAGTTCACGCATAGGGTTTCCGACAGTCGGTGATTATCCAATTCCGACAGTACGATATCGATGGGTGCAAATAAAGCCGATGAGGACGTTAGGCCAACAGGCTGCGATGCTGGTTCTGCTGGCCGGCCTGGCCATTTCGCCCGCGCATGCCGGTTCCGCTCGCCTCGAACTGACGGAGAGAGGCAAGGATGTAGGATGGGTAGAGCGAAGCGAAACCCATCGCGGTCATGAATGCGATGATGGGTATCGCTTCGCTCCACCCATCCTACGAACTCTAGCTCACGGCTTCTGGTAGACCACCTTGCCGGCGCGGATCGTGTAGGCGACCTTGGCGAGGTTGGTGACGGCAGCCGTGGGATCACCGTCGAGCACCACGATATCGGCGTCAAACCCCTTCTCGACCCGGCCCTTCGTCGCGGCCTTGAAATATTGCGCGGGGTTGGTCGTCAGCGACGCCAGGATCTGGCGTTCCGACAGCGCGCGGTGCATCAGCTCGTATTCGAGCGTGGTGTCGTAATAGGTGGTGAAGCCGACATCGGTGCCGAACAGGACCGGACCGCCATTGTCGGAGAACGCCTTGACCTGGTTGACGGTCGTAGCAACGAGGCGCGCAGCGATATCGGGTGCGACCGGAAGCTTTGCAAACAGCGACAGCGTCGGAACCAGGGCAATGCCCTGCTGCTCGAACCGCGCGAGCTGCTCGGGCGAATAGACCGGTTCACCGGCGACCGTGTGAGCCATGATGTCGACGCCGGCCGCGATCACGGCCTCCACGCCCGCCATGTTTTGCGGATGGGCGAACACCGGCTTGCCCGCGGCATGCGCCACATCGACGGCCGCCTTGGCGATGGCTGGATCCATGTTCACGACCGGCTTGCCGGAGCCCTTGAAGGAGCCGGTGAACAGCTTCATGCCGTCGAGACCAAAGCCCATATAGGTACGCGCCAGTTGCGCGGCGTCGTCCGTCGTGGCGGCCTCGGGCAGTTTCATCTCGGCGGGGAGATAGGCGGGATGGCCGTCCCTGGGGAAGATGCTGCCGGCCAAATGGATAGCCGGGCCCGGCACCTCGCCGGAATCGACGCGCCGGCGCAACGGCATGGTATTGCGCGCGTCGGAGCCAAGGTCCCATACGGTGGTGAAACCCCACCGTGTCAACATCGCCTGCATGTGCTCGGCCATCGGTGCGGCGGGTGCCGAGCCGGCATTGCTCCATACCTCTTGCGTGAAGTGGACGTGGCTGTTCCAGAAGCCGGCAACGACGGTCTTTCCGGTGCAGTCAATGACCCGCGCATCGGACGGAATCTGCACGCCGCTGCGGCTGCCGATCGTGGCAATGACGCCGTTGGCCGTGACGACGACCGCATCGTCGAGCGGCGTGGCGTCAGGCGACACGTAGACCTTGCCGCCCACGAGGGCGAGGGTCTGCGCGTTGGCCGCTGCACCGATGCCGGCGGCCGCCGCAAGCAGGCCATGGAAAAGCGCGGCGCGAAGCAGATTGCCAATCATGTGGAGTCCTCAACTGGATGACACGGCCGAACCATACGCAAGGCCTGTGCTTCCGGTTTGACAGTTGTTGCGCAACCGGCGCCACCAGATCGGCCGTTATTCCTCCGGCGCGTTCTCGATCGGATCGAACCGGTCGTGTTCAAGCCCGAGCAGATTCCAGGATTGCAGCATGTGCGGCGGCAGCGGCGCGCTGACATCGATCACGCCGCCGCGCGGATGCGGGATCACGATCCGCCGCGCCAGCAGATGCAGCCGGTTTTGCAGGCCGCCTGGCAGCTCCCAGTTCTCCTTGTTGAAATATTTGGGATCGCCGACGATGGCGTGGTCGATATGCGCCATATGGGCGCGCAATTGATGGGTTCGTCCGGTGACCGGCTTCAGCGATACCCAGGCGAGCTTCTGCGCCGAGGTTTCGACCACGGCATAATAAGTCACCGCGTGGCTCGCGCCCTCGTCGCCGTGTTTTGCCACCCGCATGATGCTGTCGTCCTCGCTTTCCTCCTTGGCAAGGTAGGTTGAGATGCGGCCCTGCTTCGGCTTCGGCACACCGGCCACCAGCGCCCAGTAGATTTTTCGCGCCGAGCGATGGCGGAACGAGCCGGTCAGGGCGGTGGCGGCAAAGCGGGTTTTTGCGATCAAGAGACAGCCCGACGTTTCCCGGTCCAGCCGGTGCACCAGCCGCGGCTTCTGCCCCTTGGCGTCGCGCATCACTTCCAGCATGTCGTCGACATTTCGCGTGATGCCGGAGCCGCCCTGCACGGCAAGGCCCGCGGGCTTGTTCAACACCATGACATCGGCGTCCTCATAGAGGATCATGTCCTTGATGGCCTGCAGCGTCTTGGTCGCGGCTTCCGAGAGCTTTCCCGCGACCTTCGGCGTATCGAGCTTGAGCGGCGGAATACGAACGCTCTGGCCTTCCTCCAGCCGGTCCTTGCTGTCGGCGCGCTTGCCGTTGACGCGCAACTCGCCCTTCCGGACGATGCGCTGGATGTGGGAGAACGACAGGCCGGGAAAGCGCGCCTCGAGGAAGCGATCGACACGCATGTTGTTCTCGTCGGCGGTGACGACGACGGTCTGAACCTTGGTCGGGAGCGGCGGCGGCTCGGCGACGATCTTCTCGGGCTCGGGAACGAACGGCGCCGGCTTCGCCGCGCGGGGCGCAGCAGAACGCGCCGGTGGCTTGCCGCCCGGACGAAACGACTGCGGCCGCTCGGCGGGCGAACCTCGATAGGGCCGCGCGCCCTTGGGGCGATCGCCCGCCGGGCGGAGAGGTTTTTTGACGCGACGGCTCATGGTGGTTGCGGCTCCGGAGTTAAGCCGTTGGGTAGCGCAAATGCCGCGAATCGTCACGGTGAAATCAGTACAAATCCGCCCGGGGATCGGCCATGTTGGGCCGAACGAGCAAGAAAGGCGGGGCAGTTTAGCCAATTCCGCAATCCCATCGGAGAATTCGTCATGCCAGACAACGAGCCGGCAGCACCGCGAGGCCTTCCGCCGCATCTGCAATTGATCCAGATGGGCCGGGCCTTCATCGTGTCGAGAATCGTTTACGTCGCGGCGAAGCTTGGGCTGGCCGATCAACTCGCATCCGGACCGAAGAGCGCTGCGGAGCTTGCCGGGCCCATGCAGGTGCATGCTCCTTCCTTGCACCGGCTGATGCGTACGCTGGCGAGCCTGGGCGTTCTAACCGAGCGAACGGAACAGCGTTTTGCCCTGACCGATCTGGGTGAGGCGCTGAAGACCGGCGCACCGGGCTCGGCAAGATCAACCGTGATCTATTCAGGCAGCCCTGCGGCCCAGAGTGGCTGGGATCATTTGGGCTACTCCGTTGAGACGGGCAAACCCGGCTTTGAGAAAGCGCAAGGCGTACCCGTCTTCGACTACCTCGCACAACATCCCGAGGAAGCATCGCTGTTCAGCGAGATGATGGTCGGTCTCCATAATCAGGAACCTCCAGCCGTCGCGGCTGCTTACGATTTTTCAGTCTTCAAGACCATTGTCGACGTCGGCGGGGCGACCGGCAACATGCTGGCCACCGTCCTTGCCCGTCACGCGGGACCGCACGGCATATTGTTCGACCGGCCGCATGTCGTGAAGGACGCACCGGCTTTACTCAAAGCCAAAGGCGTAAGCGATCGGGTGACGATCGAGCCCGGGGATTTCTTCCAGAATGTCCCCACCGGAGCGGATGCGTACATCCTTTCGCACATCATCCATGACTGGGATGAGGATCGGTGCCAGACGATCCTCGGCCATGTCCGCAACGCGATGAACCCGGCCGGTCGTCTGCTGCTCGTCGAGATGGTGCTGCCACCCGGCGACACGCCGCACCCCGGGAAGATGCTTGATATCACGATGCTCGTACAATTGGGCGGCCAGGAGCGTACCGAAGCCGAATACGCGTCCCTTCTGACCAAGGGTGGCTTCCGTCTGACGCGCGCGGTGTCAACCGCCTCAGCAGCGAGCATCGTTGAAGCCGTGGTGGCCTAGAGCATGGACGGCGGCGCTATTTCGGACCACGCGTCCGGGAAATGGTCCGAACACCGGCCAGACGCGCCTGAAAAAATAGCTGAAGCTACTTGCACTGCGCGACGCTTCTCACCGCGGTCAGGTCGCTGACGGAATTGTTCGACGGACGTTTTTTGGCGGCCTCCTCCGCTGCGGCGCAGGCCGCGACCGGGTCTCCGTTCTGGAATCTGGCCCAGGCGAGATTGGTCCAGGCATCACTGAAGTCCGGGGACTCCTTGACCGCCTGGTCCAGCACCTCCTGCGCATCGCGCGGCCGCTTCGCAATCAAGAGCATGCGGCCGTAGTCGGCCTTGAGCGCCTTCACCGGATTAGGTTGCTTAAGCGCAATCTTGAACAGTTCATCGGCGGCGTCGAAATCATTGAAGCGAGCTTGAGCAATCACCGCGAAGCCGTGGTAGACGGTGCTCTGTTCGGGTGAAATGAGAAACGCCTGATTAAACCGGAGCGCGGCTTCCCGTACCTTGCCGGCTTGTATCGCTATCCAGGCGCGCTTGGTTGTTTCCTCGAAGGCTTTTTCGCGAGAACCGGTGGCGCCGATGATGGCGCTGACAAACTTCTCATCCTCGGCCTTCTGCTCCGGACTCTTGACCGCAAATCCGAAGAACGGCTGCTCGTTGACTGGCGCCGTGTAGCTTCGCTTCGTCACCTGCACGCTCGGCGCTACCTCGACCGTCTCCGCGACTGCGGAAAGCGGCGACACCAGCACCATCACACATGCGATGGCTCGAATAGTCGGTCTGAGATAGATCCCGAAACTTCTCATTCGCGCTGACCTCGTTCCCTTCGCAACTTCGCCCAGTAATCCAGCCGCCTGCGGATTTCGCGCTCAAAGCCGCGGTCCGGCGGATCGTAGAAGGTTTGCCGCCCCAGCGCTTCCGGAAAGTAGTCCTGCCCGGAGAAGGCGTCCGGCGCGTCGTGGTCGTATTCGTAACCCGAACCATAACCTTCCGACTTCATCAGCTTGGTCGGCGAATTCAAAATATGCTTGGGCGGCAGCAGCGAACCGCGCTCTTTCGCCGTGCGCATTGCCGCGCCAAAGGCCTTGTAGGCGGCGTTCGATTTCGGCGCGGTGGCGAGATAGATCACGGCCTGCGCGATCGCAAGCTCGCCCTCGGGAGACCCAAGAAAATCGAAGGCATCCTTGGCGGCGTTGCAGATCACCAGCGCCTGCGGATCGGCAAGGCCGATGTCCTCGACCGCCATGCGCACCACCCGCCGCGCCAGGAACAGCGGATCCTCGCCGGCATCCAGCATGCGCGCGAGATAATACAGCGCCGCATCCGGATCGGAGCCGCGCACCGATTTATGCAGCGCCGAGATCAAATTGTAATGGCCGTCGGCGGATTTGTCGTAGATCGGCGCGCGGCGCTGCAGGATTTCCTGCAATTGCGCGGCATTGAAGATTTCGTCCTTGCGCGCGGCGCGCCAGACCTCTTCAGCCAGCGTCAACGCGGCGCGGCCGTCGCCGTCGGCCATCCGCGCCAGCACGGCGCGCGCTTCCGCATCGAGCGGCAGTTTTCGGCCCTCGACCTTCTCGGCATGCGCAAACAGTTTTTCGATCGCGGCGGCATCGAGCGAATGAAACACCAGCACCCGCGCCCGCGACAGCAACGCGGCGTTGAGTTCGAACGACGGGTTTTCGGTGGTGGCGCCGACCAGCACCACGGTGCCGTCTTCCATCACGGGCAGAAACGAATCCTGCTGCGCGCGGTTGAAACGATGCACCTCGTCGACGAACAGCAGCGTGCCCTTGCCCATCTCGCGCCGGGCGCGCGCGGCGTCGAACACTTTTTTCAGGTCGGCAACGCCGGAAAACACCGCCGAAATCTGCTCGAAATGCAGTTCGGTGGCATCCGCCAGCAGCCGCGCCACGGTGGTCTTGCCGGTGCCGGGCGGCCCCCAGAACACCAGCGAGCCCAGCGTGCGCGTCTCCAGCATGCGCGTCAGCGCGCCGTCGGGACCCAGGATATGATCCTGGCCGACGACATCGGCGAGCGTGCGCGGGCGCAGCCGGTCGGGCAGCGGATGCGGCGCGTCCTGCTCCATCCCTGCCGCAGCAAAGAGATTGGTCGCCTCGCGAGGTTGCTTCGGGCTCATCCGCCCAGCGTCACGTTGATCTGCTGGCCGCCGCGCACGACGACGATGCGCCAGAGCCTGGACCCCGCTTTCGAGGCCTTGTCGAGATCGCTGGTCTTGGCGATCTTCTGGTTATTGACCGCCAGGATGATATCGCCCTTCTGGAAGCCGACGCTGGCCGCGGTGCCGCCGTCGGCGAGGTCGATCACCACAACGCCCTCGGTCTGGGAATCCAGGTGCAGCTCGTCGGCAATCGCCGGCGAAATATTGGCGACCTTGGCGCCCTGGAACGGCGAGCGCGCGGTGAGTACGATTTCATCGCGGTTGGTATCGGGCGCGGTCTCCAGCGGCACCGTCAGCTTGACGGTCTTGCCGCTGCGCTGCACGTCGATCTGCGCGGCGCCGCCAAGCGGCCGGGTGGCGAAGCGGTAGTCGAACGCGTTGGGATCGTCGATCGTCTGCCCTTCGACCGCGACGATCAGGTCAGACGGTTTCAGACCGGCCCGCGCCGCCGGACTGTTCGGCGCGACATTGGCAATCAATGCGCCGTTCGGCAGTTTCAGTCCCAGCGTCTCCGCGATCTCGGGCGTAACCGCCTGGAGCTTGGCGCCAAGCCACGGCCGCTTGACCGCCTTGCCGCCGCTCTTGGCGGACGCCACGACCACGCGCACCATGTTGGCCGGGATCGCAAAGCCGATGCCCTGCGAGCCGCCGGAGCGCGAGAAGATCGCGGTGTTGATGCCGGCGAGCTTGCCGGTCATGTCGACCAGTGCGCCGCCGGAATTGCCGGGATTGATCGCGGCGTCGGTCTGGATGAAGAATTGGTAATCGGTGATGCCGACTTGCGTCCGCGCCAGCGCCGAGACGATGCCGTGGGTCACGGTCTGGCCGACGCCGAAGGGGTTGCCGATCGCGAGCACGACGTCGCCGACCAGCAGTTCATCGGAATTGGCGAAGTCGAGCGTCGCGAACTTCTCCCTGCCGTCCTTTACGCGCAGCACGGCCAGATCGGTGCGGCTGTCCTTGAGCACGATCTCGGCCTCGAACTCGCGCTTGTCGGAGAGCGAGATCTTGACCTGATCGGCGCCCTCGATGACGTGGTTATTGGTCACGACCAGCCCTGACGGATCCACCATGACGCCGGAGCCCAGCGAGCGCTGCATCTGCTCGGGCTGCTGGCCGGGCACGCCGAAGAAACGGCGGAAGATCGGGTCGTCCAAGAGCGGATTGCGGTTCTGCACGGTCTTGGCAGCATAGACGTTCACCACCGCCGGCTGCGCGCGCTGCACGATCGGCGCGTAGGACAGCCGCAGTTCGGCGCCCGACGACGGCACGCGCCGGTCCTGCGCCAGCGCAGGCGTTGCAACGACTGCCGCAACCAGCAGCAGGGCGAAGGAGCGGATCAAATTCATGCGAAATCCTGGAATTTGGCGCCACACATATAGTCGCGCAGCGGCAACGAGAGAAGATAACGTGGACACAATACCGGCCAGTCAGGCCGCGCGATCGGGCGTTTTGACGACGTCGGGCGCAGGCCCACAGGATAGCCGTTCCTGATGGCCCTCGCCCCACGCCCGCAACGTCTCGATCACGGGCCGCAGGCTCTCGCCAATGTCCGACAGCGTGTATTCGACCCGCGGCGGCACCTCGGCATAGACCTTGCGGATCACGAGCTTGTCGTCCTCGAGCGCCCGAAGCTGCTTGGTCAGCATGCGCTGGGTAATCCCGGGCATCCGCCGCCGCAACTCGCCGAACCGTTGGGTGCCGGCCTGCAGGTGGAACAGGATAACGCCCTTCCACTTGCCATCGATCAGGTCGAGCGTCGCTTCGACCGCGCAGCCGGGCCGCTGGGCAAAATTCCGCCGTTTCATAGGTGTTTTCCCAATAGTATCCAAACAGGGACTAGTTCCCTAAATTTACAGTACTTGCCAAGTGGATGCCAGCGCGACAGTTAGGCAGCCAACCGTTCAAACAAGGAGGAGACACGGACATGAAGGCCGTCGGATACCGAAAATCGCTCCCCATCGAGGACGCGAATGCCCTGATCGATTTCGAAACCGCCAAGCCGGAACCGAAGGGCCGCGACATCAGAGTCGCCGTCAACGCGATCTCGGCCAACCCGGTCGACTACAAGGTCCGCAAGCGCGCCGCCCCGCCCGAGGGCGAAACCAAAATCCTGGGCTATGACGCGGTCGGAATCGTCGATGCCATCGGTCCCGACGTGACCCTGTTCAAGGCGGGCGACGAGGTGTTTTACGCCGGCTCGATCCTGCGCCAGGGCACGAATGCGGAATTTCATCTGGTCGACGAGCGGATCGTCGGCAAGAAGCCGAAATCGCTGTCGTTCGCGCAGGCCGCAGCGCTGCCGCTGACCTCGATCACCGCCTGGGAATTGCTGTTCGATCGGCTCGGCGCCGTGCCGGGCAAGAGCGTCGATCCGCGTACCCTGCTGATCACCGGCGGCGCCGGCGGTGTCGGCTCGATCCTCATCCAGCTCGCGCGCCGCCTGACCGGCCTGACGGTGGTCGCCACCGCCACGCGGCCGGAGTCGCAAAAATGGTGCCTCGACCTCGGGGCACATGCCGTGATCGACCATTCCCAACCGATGAAGGAGCAGATCGAGAAGCTGAAAGTGCCGCCGGTGGCGCTGGTCGCGAGCCTCACCTTCACCGACCAGCATTACAAGGCGATCGCCGATTTCATCGCGCCGCAAGGCAAGTTCGGCCTGATCGATGATCCCCCGGAATTTACCGTCAGTGCCTTCAAGGGCAAGGCGGTCTCGATCCACTGGGAATCGATGTTCACGCGCTCGTCGTTCCAGACGGCTGACATGATCGCCCAGCATCACCTGCTCAACGACGTGGCAGACCTGATCGACAAGGGCGTCCTGCGCACCACCCTCGACCAGACCTTTGGCACCATCAACGCCGCCAATCTGAAACGCGCCCATGCACTTTTGGAAAGCGGCAAATCGCGCGGCAAGATCGTGCTGGAGGGGTGGTAGCGGAGGCCCAACAACAGGGTTGATCGGGAGGTCGATTCAAGGGACGCTGCTCCATCGATCCGGGACGGCTGTCGCCGAAAACCCCGGCGCGAATTGCCGGGGAACACGGAAGACAGGAGACCTGTTTCGACATGATACGGATGGTTTTGGCGGCCGCGATAGCGTCGGCCTGTGTGGTGGGCTGTGCTTCGATCGCAACGGCGCAAGGTGGCTACCCCGAAAAACCGCTGCAGTTGATCGTGCCCTTTCCAGCCGGCGGGGCCTCCGATGTCGTCGGACGCATCGTTGCCGGCGAGCTCGAGGCGCGTCTGGGCAAGCCCGTGATCGTGCTCAACCGCCCCGGCGGCGGTACGACGATCGCAGCGAAGGAAGCCGCCAACGCGGCGCCCGACGGCTACACCCTGTTCTCCAGCTCGAATTCGACCTTCACCCTGCAGAATGCGGTGAAGGAGAACGTACCGTACGACAGCGCCAGGGATTTCGAGCCGATCGGCCAGACCGGCACCCTGACCATGGTGCTGGTCACCCATCGCGACAATCCGATCAAGGACGTTGCTGCGCTGGTCGCGGCGGCCAAGGCCAATCCCGACAAGCTGTCGCTGGCGTCCTTTGGTGTCGCGACCATTTCGCATTTTGCCGGCGAGCTGTTCAAATCGAGCGCCGGCATCAAGATGGTTCACCTGCCCTACAAGGGCAGCGCGCCGGCGATGAACGACCTGATAGGCAAGCATATCGACTACCACGTCGACACCGTGATCGCGATCAGGCCGCTGCTCGAAGCCGGCACGGTTCGCCCGCTGGCGGTGTTCTCCGCCAAGCGTTCGCCGTTCCTTCCCGACGTGCCGACGCTCGCCGAACTCGGCTATCCCAATATCGACCTTGTCTCCTGGGGTACCGTGGTCGTGCCCAAGGGAGTCCCTCCGGCCATTCGCGACCGGCTGGCCTCGGTGCTGGAAGAGGCGATCGCAAGCCCTTCGGTGATCGAACGCTTTAAGAAGGTCGGGTACGAAGCCGCCTTCAAGCGCTATCCGGACTGGCCGGGCTTCATCGCCAGGGAAACCGCCGAGATGAAGGAACTGGCCCGCAAGGGCGGGATCAAGGAAGAGTGATCCCGACATGACCGAGCCGTGCGATCTGCCCGCGGTAACAGCCCGGGCGCTGATCGGCGAGCGCAAGCTTTCGCCGGTCGAACTTCTGGAAAGTTGCATCTACCGCATCGAGGCGATCGATCCCGTCGTCAATGCGGTCATTGCGCGCTCGTTCGAGTCCGCGCGCGCGACGGCGCAGGAGAGCGAAGCTGCCGTGATGCGCGGCGATGCGCTCGGGCCGCTGCACGGGCTTCCGCTCGGGGTCAAGGACCTGATCGACGCCAAGGGGCTGCCGACGAGTTTTGGCAGCGTGCTGTTCAAGGACAACATTGCGGCCGAGGACGAGGCGATCGTTGCGATGCTCAAGCGCGCCGGCGCGATCGTCGTCGGCAAGACCAACGTCCCCGAATGGGGCGCGGGCGGCAACACCCGCAACGCGCTTCATGGCGCCACCGGCAACCCGTTCGATCCCGAACGCTCCGCCGCCGGTTCATCCGGCGGATCGGCGGTAGCACTTGCCACCGGCATGGTGCCGCTGGCGACCGGTTCGGACACCGGAGGCTCGGTCAGGAACCCCGCCGCGTTTTGCGGTGTCGTCGGATTCCGCCCCTCGCCCGGGCTGATCGCCAGCAACAGCCGCAACATGGCCTGGCTGCAGATCTCGCAGCTTGGACCAATGGCGAGAAATGTATCGGACGCGTGCCTGATGCTTTCCTGCATGCTGGATCGCGACGCGCGCGATCCGCTGTCGGCCATCCTTCACGCCGGCGGAGCGCCCGTGCGCGAGTCCTACCGCAATCCGCCACGGACCGATCTCGCCAGCTTGCGGATCGCAGCGACATCCGATTTTGGATTTGCGCCGACCGAGCGCGCCATCGCCGAGACGTTCAGGAAGAAACTCGCGACATTTGGATCGGCCTTCCGCAGCCTCGAATGGACCCATCCGGATTGCAGCCACGCCGACGAGGTGTTCCGGATCTTGCGCGCCGTCGCATTTCTGGGCCGCCACCGCGAGCTTGCGGAGAAGTATCCGGACAAGGTGGGCCCCAACATTCGCGACAATGTCGCCGAGGGACTCGGGTATTCCGCCCTCGACGTGGCGCGCGCGCTTTCGCTGCAGACCGCGCTCTACCGGAGCTGGCAACAATTCTTCGGCGAGCATGATTTTGTCATTGCGCCGACGGTCACGATCAGCCCGCGGCCGTGGTCGGAGCTCTACCCGGCCACGATCGACGGCAAGCCAACCCAGAGTTATTTCCACTGGCTGGCGCTGGCCTATGCCGTGACCAATGTCGGGCATCCGGCGGTGGCGATACCGGCCGGCCGCGACGGCGCCGGATTGCCGTTCGGAATCCAGATCATCGGCCCGCGCGGCGGCGATGTCGCGACGCTTTCGGTCGCCCGCGAGATCGAGGCCCTGCTTGGCGCCAATCGGGAGACGGCCCGTCCCATCCCCGATCTCGCCTGGCTGCGCCGCCAGCCGCCGATGTCCTCCCGGCCAGGTTTTCTGGATTTCGACTGAGGCGATATTCGTCCGCGGTTATTGCTGGTTCCAGGCGGAACCAACAGCAAATTCATTGCCTTGTGCTGGCAACTGCTCCGAAGCCGCCTCTTGAACGCACGTTCATCAAAATTAAATCAACCGCAAATGCCGCTCGGAACCGGCGCTTACGCAACGAACTTCACTCGAATGTGTTTAGCGAGTGTCTTTAGGGAAAGGAGTACGTTCCATGAGGAAAGCACCTTTGGCCTTGGCCGCCGCAGCGACCCTCGGCCTCGCCACGATCGCGGCACCGGCACCTGCAGAGGCACGGTGGGGGCACGGGGGATGGGGGCCAGGCCTGGCCGGCGGACTTTTGGCGGGAGCGATAATCGGCGGCATCGCGTCAAGCGCCTACGCCTATGGTCCGGGTTACGGATATTATGGCGGCTACCCCGGCTATTATGGCGGATATTACGGCGGCTATGCGCCAGCCTACTATGGCGGATATTACGACGAGCCTTACTATCCCGTGGTTCGCTATCGCCGCGTCATACGCCCGGCATACGCCTACTATGGTGGTCCGCGGTTCTATGGTCCGCGGTTCTACCATCGCCGCCACTGGCATCATTGGTGATGCATCGAGTCGAAAGGGCCGCCAACAGGGCGGCCCTTTTTTGATGAACAACGCATCAGCCGATGGTTCAGTCGATTTCATGCACCACGGTGCGGGTGGCGGGATCGACCAGCATCACGCGATTGTTCGAATAGACATATCGATACTTCGTTACTGACGGGCCCCAATCCGAAGGCACCGCCTCGAGTTCGACATCGGTCGGCACCTTGGCGCCAACTACAATCCTTTCCTGTGTTTCCACCGGACGGATCTTGTGCTCGGTGACGTAGCTCTTGATCCGGGTGCGATATTCCGGCTCGATCCGGACTGTCGCGCCGGCGGCTCCGGTCGTCGTCTCGACGGTAGTGGTCTGAGCGTTAGCCATCGTCGCAACCAGCGACGCTGCCGCCGCAATCATGAATAGCTTCTTCATCTGGTTCCTCCTCAAACCGCATCAGCGCGGCTGCAGGAAAAACAGATTTTTCGCGCTCTTGTTCCGAGAAGAATTCAGCACCGCAGCGCGTTGAAGGCGCAACGATATCGCCTGACGCGACGCTTTCAGCGCGGGACTCCGATGCAAGCTCAAACCGGCGCCACGCCCTCAACGAAGATCAGCCGCCGATCCAGTGCAGTCCGCCGCAGTTTCAGCGCCTCCGCGTATTCCGGCGAGGCGTACCATTCGCGCAAACGTTCCATGGTGGGAAATTCGACGACGATGATGGTTTTCGGCGGCGGCACGCCTTCGATCAAGTTTGCAGCGCCGCCGCGCACCAGATAGCGGCCGCCATATTGCGCGATCGTTTTCGCGGCGATGGTGCGATAGGCCTCGAAGCCCGCCGCCTCGCGCATCTCGACTTCGGAAATGACATAGGCCGGCATCGGACACCTCACCACGACATCATCGAAGCGAGATATCGTGCGCGACCAGCCGGCGCGCAATCGCCGGCATCCGCCAAAAAAAAGCGGCGCCCAAGGGCGCCGCTGTGAAATTTTCGATCCGGAAAACTTACGCCGCTTCGGCGGACTTTTCCTGCACCGGGCCGGAATCCAGGCCCTTGGCATCGACGTCGCGGTCGACGAACTCGATCACCGCCATCGGCGCGTTGTCGCCGTAGCGGAAGCCGGCCTTGATGATGCGGGTGTAGCCGCCCTGGCGGTCCTTGTAGCGGGGCGCCAGCGTGTCGAACAGCTTCTTGACCTGATCCTTGTCCCGCATTTCCGAGATCGCCTGGCGGCGCATGGCGAGGCCACCCTTCTTGCCGAGGGTGACCAGCTTCTCGACGATCGGACGCAGCTCCTTGGCCTTCGGGAGCGTGGTGACGATCTGCTCGTGCTTGATCAGCGCCGCGCACATGTTGGCGAACATGGCTTTGCGATGCTCGGCGGTGCGGTTGAGCTTACGATGAACCTTGCCGTGACGCATTGAACTATTCCTTCTATTCGTCGCGACGGTTCGTCGGACTTGTTGCTCAGGTGGGCTGCCTGCGTTCGCCCTGGGTAGCGAGTAGCGAATGGTGAGTAGCGAGTAGGTTCTTCCCTATTCGCTATTCGCCAATCCCTATTCGCTCAGTAGTGATCCTCGAAGCGCTTGGCGAGCTCGTCGATGTTCTCCGGCGGCCAGCCCGGCACTTCCATGCCGAGATGCAGACCCATCTGGGCCAGCACTTCCTTGATCTCGTTCAGCGACTTGCGGCCGAAGTTCGGGGTACGGAGCATTTCCGCTTCCGACTTCTGCACGAGGTCGCCGATGTAGACGATGTTGTCGTTCTTCAGGCAGTTGGCCGAACGCACCGACAGTTCGAGCTCGTCGACCTTCTTGAGGAACGCCGGGTTGAAGGCGAGATCGGGGATGATCTCCTGCGCCACTTCCTTGCGCGGCTCTTCGAAGTTCACGAACACGTTGAGCTGATCCTGCAGGATGCGGGCGGCGTAGGCCACCGCGTCTTCCGGCGAGATCGCGCCGTTGGTCTCGATCGTCATGGTCAGCTTGTCGTAATCGAGGATCTGGCCCTCGCGGGTGTTCTCGACCTTGTAGGAGACCTTGCGCACGGGCGAGAACAGGCTGTCGACCGGGATCAGGCCGATCGGCGCGTCCTCGGGCCGGTTGCGCTCGGCGGCGACGTAGCCCTTGCCGGCGGCGACCGTGAACTCCATGCGGATTTCCGCGCCCTCGTCCAGCGTGCAGATCTGCAGGTCGGGATTGAGCACCACGACGTCGCCGACGGTCTGGATGTCGCCGGCGGTGACGACGCCCGGGCCGGACTTCTTCACGACCATGCGCTTGGGGCCTTCGCCCTGCATCTTGATCGAGATGTCCTTGATGTTGAGCACGATGTCGGTGACGTCCTCGCGAACGCCCGCGATCGAGGAGAACTCGTGCAGCACGCCGTCGATGTGCACCGACTGCACGGCGGCGCCCTGCAGCGACGACAGCAGGATGCGGCGCAGCGCGTTACCGAGCGTCTGGCCGAAGCCGCGCTCGAGCGGTTCGGCGACGACGGTGGCAAACCGGGTCGCATCGGTGCCCGGCGTTACCTGCAGCTTGTTCGGTCGAATGAGTTCTTGCCAATTTTTCTGGATCGTCACTTTGTCACCCCTTCGGGTCAATAGACCGGCCGGTCGATTTGCCTTCAAATCACCGGCGTTGGAGATCCGCGGATCTGTCCGCGGCAGTCAAAATTCCAAAACCAATCGCTAAGGCGGTGCGAGCCGCCCGCGACCAGATATCAGACGCGCCGGCGCTTGCGCGGACGGCAACCATTGTGCGGGATCGTCGTCACGTCGCGGATCGACGTCACGGTGAAGCCCGCCGCCTGCAGCGCTCGAAGCGCCGATTCACGGCCCGAACCGGGGCCCGCAACCTCCACTTCCAGCGTGCGCATGCCGTGTTCCTGCGCCTTCTTGGAAACGTCTTCGGCCGCGACCTGCGCGGCATAGGGGGTCGACTTGCGCGAGCCCTTGAAGCCCATCGTGCCGGCCGACGACCAGGCAATGGTGTTGCCCTGCGCATCGGTGATGGTGATGGTCGTGTTGTTGAACGACGAATTGACGTGCGCGATGCCCGAGGCGATGTTCTTGCGTTCGCGGCGGCGTACGCGGGTGGCTTCCTTGCCCATTACCTAAAACCTTCCTGTGATCTCAAACGCCGCCGTACTGCCAGCGGCTACACCTAAAAAGGCGAGTGGCGAACGGTGAACAGCGAATAGATCCTATTCGCCACTCCCTGTTCGCTATTCGCAAAATTACTTCTTCTTGCCGGCGATCGACTTGGCCGGGCCCTTGCGCGTGCGCGCGTTGGTGTGGGTGCGCTGGCCGCGCACCGGCAGGCCGCGGCGATGACGCAGGCCGCGATAGCAGCCGAGGTCCATCAGACGCTTGATGTTGATACCGGTCTCACGGCGAAGATCACCTTCAACGAGATAGTCGCGGTCGATCACTTCACGGATCTGCAGGACTTCCTGGTCGCTCAGCTGGCTGACGCGACGATCCAGGGGGATCTTGACCTTCTCGATGATCTCGGCCGCGTTCTTCTGGCCGATGCCATGAATGTACTGGAGCGCGATCAGGACGCGCTTGTTGGTCGGGATATTCACGCCGGCAATACGGGCCACGGACTTCTCTCCTGTCGCCGATCCCTCATGGAGCGGCCTTTAAGTTCTTGCTATCTCGGGCAGGTGTCCGCAAACGCGAACACGACGCCCTTCCCCTCATCTGCTTCGGGGCCCGGCATCGTCATAAAACTATCCGACTTGGATGCGGGGCTTATTAAAGGATTCAACTCGGTTTCGTCAACCGTCTCTACCGCTTAGCTCGCTTTTTCGTGACCTTTTTTGGCAGCCTTGCGGACGGTCTTTTTCGCAGCCTTTTTGGCCTTCCCGGTTCCCCGCCCCTTGGCCGGTGACCCGGCCTTCCGGCCTGCCTTCTTGCCCACCTTCTTAGCCCCCTTGGAAGCCGGTTTGGCGGCCTTGGGCGCCGTTTTGACGGCCTTCTTGCCGGTTTTGGCAACCTTTTTGCCCACCGGCCGGGCGGTCTTCCTGGCGGCTCCCCTGGCCTTCCGGGCCGGCACCGCAGCTCTGGGTTCCACTGCGCCGACGGCGGACAGGATCCGGTAGATCTCCCGGGTGACCTGCTCGATGGTCATCATCCCGTCGACCGTCGCCAGCTTCCGACGCTCGGAATAATAGTGGATCAGCGGCTCGGTCATCGAGCGGTAGCTCGCCAGCCGCTTCGACAGCACTTCCGGAGTGTCATCGATTCGCACTTCCTCGCCGCGCGCCCGCATCTCGGCGACGCGCGTCTCGACCCGGTCCAGAAGCGCGCTCTCGTTGACGCGCAGTTCGATCACGGCGTCGAGCCTGATGTGCTTCTTCTTCAGGAGCTCGTCGAGCGCTGCCGCCTGCGGCACCGTGCGGGGAAAGCCGTCGAGGATGAAACCGTTCTTCATGTCGGGCTGGTCGAGACGGTCGGAGATGATCCCGATCACGATCTCATCCGGCACCAGCGCACCGCTGGCCATGATGTCCTTGGCCTGCAGGCCGACCGGCGTTTCGGCTGCGACCGCCGCGCGCAGCATCTCGCCGGTCGAGAGCTGGACGATGCCGTACTTCTGAACCAGCCGCTGCGCCTGGGTCCCCTTGCCCGCGCCCGGCGGACCCAAAAGGATCAATCTCATGACTATTCGCCCCCCGGCTTGGTGAGCGAAACGCCGCGCACCCTCTTATTGAAATTCAGACCGCAGCGTTTCCGCGAGATCAGCGGCGGCGGCCCCTCAGCTTGGATTTCCTGATCAGCCCCTCATACTGATGGGCCAGCAAATAGCCCTGCACCTGCGCCACCGTATCCATGGTCACGCTGACGACGATCAGAAGCGAGGTTCCGCCGAAGTAGAACGGCACCGAAGCGTAGGAAATCAGGATTTCGGGAATCAGACAGACGATCGCCAGATAGACCGCGCCGAGCACGGTAATGCGCGACAGCACGTAATCGATATATTCGGCGGTGCGCTCGCCCGGGCGGATGCCGGGGATGAAGCCGCCATGCTTCTTCAGATTGTCGGCGGTCTCGGTCGGGTTGAACACGATCGCGGTGTAGAAGAAGGCGAAGAACACGATCAACGCCAGATAAAGGAACAGGAACAGCGGACGGCCGTGGCTGAGCTGGGTGTTGAGCCACTGGAACCATTCCGGACCCTTGCCGGCGTTGAAGTTCGCAACGGTGGCCGGCAGCAGCAGCAGCGACGAGGCGAAGATCGGCGGGATCACGCCCGAAGTGTTGAGCTTGAGCGGCAGATGCGAGGACTGGCCCTCGAACATCTTGTTGCCGACCTGGCGCTTCGGATACTGGATCAGCAGCCGGCGCTGCGCGCGCTCCATGAACACGATGAAGGCGATCACGGCGACCGCCATCACGATCACAACCAGGATCAGGCCGGTCGACAGCGCGCCCTGGCGTCCCAGTTCCAGCATGTTGGCGAGCGCCGACGGCAGCTCGGCGACGATGCCGGCCAGAATGATCAGCGAAATGCCGTTGCCGATGCCGCGCGAGGTGATCTGCTCGCCGAGCCACATCAGGAACATGGTGCCGCCGGTCAGCGTGATCGTTGTCGAGAGCAGGAAGAAGACGCCGGGCTCGGTGACGACGTTGCCGGCGCCCTGCAGGCCGACGGCGATGCCGTAGGACTGGAACGCGGCCAGGATCACCGTCAGATAGCGGGTATACTGGTTCAGCGTCTTGCGGCCGGCCTCGCCTTCCTTCTTCAGCGCCTCGAGCTGCGGCGAAACCGTGGTCAGGAGCTGGATGATGATCGACGCCGAAATGTACGGCATGATGTTCAGCGCGAAGATCGCCATGCGGTGGATGCCGCCGCCGGCGAACATGTTGAACATGCCGAGGATGCCGCCGGCTTGCGACTTGAACACCTGCTCCCAGATCGCGGGGTCGATGCCGGGCAGCGGGATATAGGTGCCAAGCCGATAAACGAGCAGCGCACCCAGCGTGAACCAGATGCGCTTCTTCAGTTCGTCGGCTTTCGCCAAGGCGCCGAAATTGAGGTTTGCCGCAAGTTGTTCTGCTGCTGAGACCATGTTCAGGCTTTCTCCCGCCGCCCCCCAAGCCGATGCCCCGGTCGGGGCCCTCGGCAGACGCCGGACATTATTTGGTGCTCGGCTTCGATAAGTCCATTGGTCTATCGTGCGGATCGCCCGCCAATGAGCGGGCGATGACGCAGATGTTACGCCGCCTCGCCTTCTTCCTTCTTGGCCGGGGCCAGAATCTTCACCGTGCCGCCGGCCTTCTCGACCGCAGCAATCGCGGATTTGGAGGCGCCATGCACCTCGATCGCGAGCTTGGCCTTGAGTTCGCCGCGGCCGAGCAGCCGCAGGCCGTCCTTGGCGCGACGGATCACGCCCGCCTTCACCAGCGATTCGACGGTGACGGTTTCCTTGGCGTCGACCAGCTTGGCGTCGATCGCCTCCTGCAGCCGGTCGAGATTGATCTCGGCGAAGTCGAGCCGGAAGATGTTGTTGAAGCCGCGCTTCGGCAGGCGGCGATGCAACGGCATCTGGCCGCCCTCGAAGCCCTTGATGCGCACGCCCGAACGCGCGGTCTGGCCCTTGCCGCCGCGGCCCGAAGTCTTGCCCTTGCCCGAACCGATGCCACGGCCGACGCGCATGCGCTTCTTGCGCGAGCCGGCGTTGTCGGCGATATCGCTGAGCTTCATCGTTGGTTTCCTTTATCCTTGGCGCATGATCTTGACCGAAAACCGGTACCCGCTTTTCGGGATCACGCTCCGATCTTACTTCTCGCCGACGACGCGGACGAGATGTTGAACCTTGGCGATCATGCCGCGAATCGCAGGCGTGTCCTGCAACTCGGTGACACGACCGATCTTGTTGAGCTTGAGGCCGATCAGCGTCGCACGCTGCGAGTGATGGCGGCGGATTGCGCTGCCGGTCTGCTCGACCTTGATCGTCTTTGCGGCCTTGGCCATCGTCTTAACTCCAAAGAGCGCTTGAGAATCGCGCCGGTTATTCGGCCACCACTTCGGCATCGCCGCCGACGCGGCGCGACTGCAGCGTGGACACCTTGATGTTGCGGCGCGCGGCCACCGAACGCGGCGAATCCTGATGCTTCAGCGCGTCAAACGTCGCGCGAACCATGTTGTAGGGATTCGACGAGCCGATCGACTTCGCCACCACGTCCTGGATGCCGAGCGTTTCGAACACCGCGCGCATCGGGCCGCCGGCGATGATGCCGGTACCGGCCGGAGCGGCGCGCAGGTAGACGCGGCCGGCGCCGTGGCGGCCGGCGATGTCGTGATGCAGCGTGCGGCCTTCGCGCAGCGCGACGCGGGTCAAATTGCGTTTGGCCGACTCGGTCGCCTTGCGGATCGCTTCGGGAACTTCGCGCGCCTTGCCGTGGCCGAAACCGACCCGGCCCTTCTGGTCGCCGATCACGACCAGCGCCGCAAAGCCGAAGCGCTTGCCGCCCTTGACGACCTTCGCCACGCGATTGATGTGGACGAGCTTGTCGACGAACTCGCTGTCGCGCTCCTCGCGATCCCTGCTCCGTTCGCGTCCGCCGCGTTCGCGTTCACCTGCCATGGTGTTTTCCAATCTTTAGGGGAGTAAAGCCCCTGTCCTCGTAATTATCCAAAACGGTTCGTTAGAAGCTGAGGCCGCTCTCGCGGGCCGCATCCGCGAGCGCCTTGACGCGCCCGTGGTAGAGATAGCCGCCGCGATCGAACACCACTTCCTTGACGCCGTTCTTCACGGCGCGCTCCGCCAGCAGCTTGCCGACGGCCTTGGCCGCATCGATGTTGGCGCCCGTATTGCCGCTCTCGCGCATGGTCTTTTCCAGCGACGAGGCGGAAGCCAGCGTTTCGCCCTTCAGGTCGTCGATGACCTGGGCGTAGATGTGCTTCGACGAACGGAACACCGACAGACGCGGACGTCCATTGGCGGACCGGCGCAGCGAGTTGCGCACGCGCTGCTTGCGCCGGGCATTCGTGACCTTGAGTGACATGACCGGCTCCGTTACTTCTTCTTGCCTTCCTTGCGGAAGATGAATTCGTTGGCGTACTTCACGCCCTTGCCCTTGTAGGGCTCCGGCGGGCGGTAGGCGCGGATTTCCGCGGCGACCTGGCCGACGCGCTGGGAATCGGTGCCCGTGATCGTGATCTCGGTCGGCTTCGGCACCACGATGGTGATGCCTTCCGGGATCGCGTAGACGACGTCGTGGCTGTAGCCGAGCGCGAGCTGCAGGTTCTTGCCCTGCAGCGCAGCACGGTAACCGACGCCGGTGATCTCGAGCTTCTTCTCGAAACCCTTGGTGACGCCCTCGACCAGATTGGCGACCTGCGCGCGCGCAGTGCCATACATCGCCTGCGCCCGGTTGGTTTCGATCCGGGGCGCGACCTTGACCGCGCCGTTCTCGAACTTCACTTCAACGTCGTCATGCACGACGAACTGAAGCTGGCCCTTCGGCCCCTTCATTTTGACGGTCTGCCCTTCGACGCTCGCCGTCACACCGGACGGGATCGGAACGGGCCGTTTGCCAACACGTGACATGGCTTCAATCCTTCCTCAGAACACCGTGAAGAGAATTTCGCCGCCCACATTCGCGTCGCGCGCGGCGTGGTCAGCCATGATTCCCTTCGGCGTCGACAATACCGAAATGCCGAGACCGTTATTCACGCGCGGCAGGTTCTTCACCGAGGCGTAAACCCGACGGCCCGGCTTGGAGACCCGCTCGATCTCGCGAATGACGGGCTCGCCGTCGAAATATTTCAGCTCGATCTCGAGCTCGCTGCGGCCCGAAGCATGTTCGACGCTGGCGTAGCCGCGGATGTAGCCCTCGGACTTCAGCACTTCGAGCACGCTGGCGCGCATCTTCGAGCCCGGGGTCGAGACCTTGGACTTCGAACGCATCTGCGCGTTGCGGATGCGGGTGATGAGATCGGAGATCGGATCGTGCGTTGACATCTTGACGACCCTCCTTACCAGCTCGACTTCACGAGCCCGGGAACCAGGCCCTTGGAGCCGAGTTCACGCAGCGCGATGCGGGAAAGCTTGTTCTTGCGGTAGATCGAGCGCGGACGGCCGGTCAGTTCGCAGCGGTTGCGGATCCGCGTCGCCGACGAATTGCGCGGCATCTGGGCGAGCTTCAGCGTCGCCGCGAACCGCTCTTCCATCGGCCTGCTCTTGTCGGCGATGATCGCCTTCAGCTTCGCACGCTGCGGGGCGGCGTTCTTCGTCATCCGCTTGCGCCGGTTGTTCTTCTCGATCGAACTCTTCTTTGCCATGCTTGGCTCCTGGGTTTCCGCGTTTGAGAGGCTTTAACTGCGTCTCACTGCCGGAACGGGAAATTGAATGCGGTCAACAAGGCACGCGCCTCGTCGTCGGTCTTCGCCGTGGTGCAGACCGTGATGTCCATGCCGCGGGCTTCCGAAACCTTGTCGAAATCGATTTCGGGGAAAATGATGTGCTCCTTGAGGCCGAGCGAGTAGTTGCCGCGGCCATCGAAGCTCTTCGGGTTGAGGCCGCGGAAGTCGCGCACGCGGGGCAGCGCCACGTTCACCAGGCGATCGATGAACTCGTACATCTTGGCCTTGCGCAGCGTGACCTTGCAGCCGATCGGCTGGTTCTCGCGCAGCTTGAAGGTCGCGATCGCAACCCGCGAATAGGTCACGATCGCCTTCTGGCCGGCGATCTGCGTCAGCTCGCCAGCCGCGGTCTCGGCCTTTTTGCGGTCGTTGACGGCATCGCCGACGCCCATGTTGAGCACGACCTTGTCCAGCCGCGGCACCTGCATGACGTTGGCATAGCCGAACTTTTCAGTCAGCTGGCCACGAATGCTCTTGTCATACTCCGCGCGCAGGCGCGGTGTGTAAGCGGTATCAGCCATCGATCTCTGCTCCCGAGCTCTTGGCAATGCGTACCTTCTTGCCATCAGCCTGAATCTTGAAGCCCACGCGGGTCGGCTTGCCGTCCTTGCCGACATAGGCGACGTTGGACAGGTGGATCGGCGACTCCTTGGAGATGATGCCGCCTTCCTGGGCCTGGGTCTGCTTCTGGTGACGCTTCACCATGTTGATGCCGCGCACCAGCGCCTTGTTTTCGGCGGGGCGGACCTCGAATACTTCGCCGGTGCGACCCTTGTCGCGGCCGCTCAGCACGATGACCTTGTCACCTTTCCGGATCTTGGCAGCCATCACAGCACCTCCGGCGCAAGCGAGATGATCTTCATGTGGTTCTTGGCGCGCAGCTCGCGCGGCACGGGCCCGAAGATACGGGTGCCGACCGGCTCCGACTGGTTGTTGATCAGCACGGCGGCGTTACGGTCGAAGCGGATGACCGAGCCGTCGGCGCGGCGGATGTCCTTGCGGACCCGCACCACGACGGCCTTCATCACATCGCCCTTCTTCACCTTGCCGCGCGGAATCGCTTCCTTGATCGACACGACGATAACGTCGCCCACGGTAGCATAGCGGCGCTTGGAGCCCCCAAGCACCTTGATACACATGACACGGCGTGCGCCTGAATTGTCGGCCACGTCGAGGTTGGTCTGCATCTGAATCATTGATGCACCTCGTCCTCTTTCTGATGCGCTCGAATTAGCGCCGAAAATTTTTCCTGATTATTCATCCGGCCGGGCCGAATGAATCTCAGGCGGTTTTCTTCTGCTCGCCCCGGACCACGGTCCAGCGCTTCAACTTGGAGATCGGCTTGCTCTCCTCGATCCACACCATGTCGCCCGGCTTGAACTCGTTGTTCTCGTCGTGCGCGTGGTAGTTCTTGGAGCGGCGGATCGTCTTCTTGTAGATCGGATGGGTGAAGCGGCGATCGACTCGCACAACCACCGTCTTGGCTTGCTTGTCGCTCACGACCACGCCCTGAAGGGTACGTTTCGGCATAATAAGGCCTCTTACTTCTTCTTCGCGCGCGTTTGCGCGGCGATGGTCTTGATGCGGGCGATATCGCGGCGGGCTTCGCGCAGCCGCGAGGTGTTCTCCAGCTGCCCGGTGGCGCGCTGGAAACGCAGGTTGAAACGTTCCTTCTTCAGATTGAGGACGGCGTCGTCCCTCTGGTCGTCGCTCATCGCGCGGATGTCTTCAACTTTCATCGGGGCCATGACGTTACTCCGCAATGCGCGCGACGAAGCGCGTCTTGATCGGCAGCTTGGCGGCGGCAAGCGAGAGCGCTTCCTTGGCGGTCTGCACCGTGACGCCGTCGATCTCGAAAATCACGCGGCCGGGCTTGACCCGCGCCACCCACAATTCCGGCGTACCCTTGCCGGAGCCCATGCGGACCTCGGCGGGCTTCTTCGACACCGGCAGGTCCGGAAACACGCGGATCCAGACGCGGCCGGCGCGCTTCATGTGACGGGTCAGCGCGCGGCGCGCGGCTTCGATCTGGCGGGCGGTGATGCGCTCGGGCGCCATCGCCTTCAGGCCGAATTGACCGAACGACAACGTCGCACCCGAAGTCGCAACGCCGTGGATACGGCCCTTATGCGCCTTCCGGAACTTCGTTTTCTTTGGTTGCATCATGGCTTTAAGCCCTCAAACCTTCTTCTGATGTCTCACGCAGCGTCGCGGCGCGGACGTGCGGTGTCGCCTTCGGCCATCTTCTTGTCCTGGGCCATCGGATCGTGCTCGAGGATCTCGCCCTTGAAGATCCAGACCTTGACGCCGCAGGTGCCGAACGTGGTGAACGCGGTCGCCACGCCGTAATCAATGTCGGCGCGCAGCGTGTGCAGCGGCACGCGGCCTTCGCGATACCATTCCATGCGCGCGATTTCGGCGCCGCCGAGACGGCCCGAGCAGTTGATACGGATGCCTTCGGCGCCGAGGCGCATCGCCGACTGCACCGCCCGCTTCATGGCGCGGCGGAACGCGACGCGGCGCTCGAGCTGCTGGGCGATCGATTCGGCGACCAGGGTGGCGTCGAGTTCGGGCTTGCGGATTTCGACGATGTTGATGACGACGTCGGAAGCCGTGATGTCGGCAACCCGCTTGCGCAGCTTGTCGATGTCGGCGCCCTTCTTGCCGATCACCACACCCGGACGCGCCGAATGGATCGTCACGCGGCACTTCTTGTGCGGACGCTCAATCACGATGCGGGCGACGGCCGCCTGCTTGAGCTCCTTGTGCAGGATCTCGCGGATCTTGACGTCCTCATGCAGCAGCTTGCCGTACTCGTTCTTGCCGGCGAACCAACGGGAATCCCACGTCCGGTTGATGCCGAGACGCAGTCCGATTGGATTGATCTTTTGACCCATCGTTTTCTCCCGCGCCGCTTTAAGCGCTTGCCTCGGCCTCGACCTGACGAACCACGATGGTCAGGTGCGAGAACGGTTTATACACACGCCCCGAACGGCCTCGGCCGCGCGGCGAAAAACGCTTCATGACGATGCCGTTGCCGACATGCGCCTCGGCGACGACGAGATCGTCGACTTCGAGGTCATGGTTGTTCTCGGCGTTCGCGATCGCCGATTCCAGGCACTTCTTGACGTCGACCGCGATCCGCTTGCGCGAAAACTGCAGGTCGGCGAGCGCAGCCGAAGCCTTCCGGCCGCGGATCAGCTGCGCGACAAGATTGAGCTTCTGCGGACTGACGCGCAGCATCCGGGCAATTGCCTTGGCCTCGTTGTCCGCGAGGCTACGTTCGCGCTTTGGTTTGCTCATCGTCTATTCCTCAAGCCTTCTTGGCTTTCTTGTCGCCAGAATGGCCATGGAAGGTACGGGTCGGCGAGAACTCGCCGAACTTGTGACCCACCATTTCCTCGTTGACCGAGACCGGCACGTGCTTCTGGCCGTTGTAGACGCCGAAAACCAGGCCGACGAACTGCGGCAGGATGGTCGAGCGGCGGCTCCAGATTTTGATGACGTCGTGACGGCCGGACGCGCGCGCAACATCTGCCTTCTTGAGCAGAGACGCTTCGACGAACGGGCCTTTCCAGACTGAACGTACCATGTCCGGCGTTCCTTACTTCTTCCGCTTGTGGCGGCTTAGGAGGATGAATCGATTGGTCGACTTGTTCGAACGGGTCTTCTTGCCCTTGGTCGGCTTGCCCCACGGGGTGACCGGGTGGCGGCCGCCCGAGGTGCGGCCTTCGCCGCCGCCGTGCGGATGGTCGATCGGGTTCATGACGACGCCGCGGTTATGCGGACGCCAGCCCAGCCAGCGGGTACGGCCGGCCTTGCCGATCGAGATGTTCATGTGATCGGGGTTCGACACCGCACCGATGGTGCCGCGGCAACGGCCGTGCACCAGGCGCTGCTCGCCCGAATTCAGGCGCAGAATGACGTAGTCCTGGTCGCGGCCGACGATCTGGGCATAGGTGCCGGCCGAGCGCGCGATCTGGCCGCCCTTCCCGATCTTCATCTCGATATTGTGGATGATGGTGCCGACCGGCATGTTGCCGAGCGGCATGACATTGCCGGGCTTGACGTCGACATAGTTGCCGGCAACCACGGTGTCGCCCGCAGCCAGACGCTGCGGCGCCAGGATGTAGGCCTGCTCGCCGTCCTGATACTTGATCAGCGCGATGAACGCGGTGCGGTTCGGATCATACTCCAGCCGCTCGACGACGGCGGGAACATCGACCTTGTTCCGCTTGAAGTCGACCAGGCGGTAGGACTTCTTGTGGCCGCCGCCGCGGAAACGAACGGTGATGCGACCGGTGTTGTTGCGGCCGCCATTGCCGAGCTTGCCCTCGGTCAGCGCCTTCACCGGCTTGCCCTTGTAGAGCGCCGAACGGTCGACCATCACCAGCTGGCGCTGGCCCGGCGTCGTCGGATTGTATGTTTTCAATGCCATCGCTGTGTCGCCTTATAGTCCGGTAGTGACGTCGATGCGGTGGCCCTCTTCGAGGGTCACGACAGCCCGCTTCACGTCCGACTGCGAACCGAAATTGCCGCGGAACACCTTGGTCTTGCCCTTGCGGACCAGCGTGTTCACGCGCTTCACCTTGACGTCGAACAGCTTTTCGACGGCTTCCTTGATTTGCGGCTTGGTCGCCTTGCTGGCGACCTTGAACACCACCTTGTTGTGCTCTGACGCTACCGTCGCCTTTTCGGTGACGACAGGAGCGACGATCACGTCGTAATGGCGCGGATCGATGTTCTTCATTTGAAGCGCGCCTCCAGCGCATCGACTGCCGCCTTCGTCAGCACGAGCTTCTGACGACGCAGAATGTCGTAGACGTTGATGCCCTGGATCGGCAGCACGTCGATATTCGGAATGTTGCGCGCAGCGGTGGCGAAACCGGCATGCACCTCGGCGCCGTCGATGATCAGCGCATTGGTCAGGCCGAGACCCGAGAAATGGCCGACCAGCGCCTTGGTCTTGGCGTCCTTGATCTGCGCATTGTCGATCACGATCAGGCCGCCGTCCTTGGCTTTCGCCGACAGGGCATGCTTGAGCGCCAGCGCGCGCACCTTCTTCGGCAGGTCGGTCGCGTGCGAGCGAACCACCGGACCGAACGCACGGCCACCGCCGCGGAACTGCGGCACGCGGGCCGAGCCGTGACGGGCGCCGCCGGTGCCCTTCTGCTTGTACATCTTCTTGCCGGTGCGCCAGACGTCGGCGCGGCCCTGCGTCTTGTGCGTCCCGGCCTGGCGCTTGTTGAGCTGCCATTGCACGCAACGCTGAATGATGTCGGCACGCGGCTCGAGACCGAAGATCGCGTCCGAGAGCTGGACCGAGCCAGCTTCCTTGCCTTCAAGGGTCGTGACTTTCAGTTCCATCTCACGCGCCCTCCTGCTCGGCCGGAGCCTGAGCCTGCTCACCGCCGGCGACCTTGAACTTGCCGGGCTTCGGAGCATCCTTCGGCAGCGGCTTCTTCACGGCGTCGCGCACCGAGATCCAGCCGCCCTTGGAGCCGGGAACGGCGCCTTCGACGAGGATCAGGCCGCGCTCGACGTCGGTCTGCACCACACGCAGATTGAGCGTGGTGATGCGGTCGACACCCATGTGACCGGGCATCTTCTTGTTCTTGAAGGTCTTGCCGGGATCCTGACGTCCACCGGTCGAACCGATCGAACGATGCGAAACCGACACACCGTGGGTGGCGCGCAGACCGCCGAAATTCCAGCGCTTCATGCCGCCGGCAAACCCCTTACCGACCGAGGTGCCGGTGACGTCGACGAACTGGCCGACCACGAAATGGTCCGCCTGAATCTCGGCGCCAACCGGGATCAGCGCGTCCTCGGACACGCGGAACTCGGTGACCTTCCGCTTGGGCTCAACCTTGGACACCGCAAACTGGCCGCGCTCTGCCTTCGGCAGATAGACGGTCTTGCGGGTACCCGAACCGAGCTGCAGCGCGACGTAACCGTTTTTCTCGGTCGTGCGGTGGCCCAGCACCTGGCAGTTGCCCAGCTTCAGCACGGTCACAGGGATATGTTCGCCGGTCTCCGTAAAGACCCGCGTCATCCCGACCTTTTGTGCGATCACTCCGGAGCGCATCGGCGTGCTTCCTGTTCTTTCTGTCCGCTAACTTCGGACGATCCTGAAATTTAGAGCTTGATCTCGACGTCGACACCGGCGGCCAGATCGAGCTTCATGAGAGCATCGACGGTCTGCGGGGTCGGGTCGACGATGTCGAGAAGGCGCTTGTGGGTGCGCATCTCGAACTGCTCGCGGCTCTTCTTGTCGACATGCGGAGAACGGTTAACGGTGAACTTCTCGATGCGGGTGGGCAGCGGGATAGGTCCGCGAACCTGGGCACCGGTACGTTTCGCCGTGTTCACGATCTCGCGGGTCGACGTATCGAGGATACGATGGTCGAACGCCTTGAGACGGATGCGAATATTTTGGCCGTTCATTGCCGTTTGTCTTTCTTTGTCGCTTAAGGGCGAGTGGTGAGTAGCGAATAGCGAATGGATCCAATCCACCCGCTACTCGCCATTCCCTACGCTTACTCGATGATGCTTGCGACGACGCCGGCACCGACGGTGCGGCCGCCTTCACGGATCGCGAAGCGCAGCTTTTCTTCCATCGCGATCGGCACGATCAGGTGCACTTCCATCGCAATGTTGTCGCCCGGCATCACCATTTCGGTGCCTTCGGGCAGATGCACGACGCCGGTCACGTCGGTGGTGCGGAAGTAGAACTGGGGCCGGTAGTTGGTGAAGAACGGGGTGTGACGACCGCCCTCCTCCTTGGTCAGGATGTAGGCCTCAGCCTTGAACTTGGTGTGCGGCTTGACCGAACCCGGCTTGCACAGCACCTGGCCACGCTCGACTTCCTCGCGCTTGGTACCGCGGAGCAGCGCACCGATGTTGTCGCCGGCCTGGCCCTGGTCGAGCAGCTTGCGGAACATTTCGACGCCAGTGACGATGGTCTTCTGGGTGTCGCGGAGACCGACGATTTCGATTTCCTCGCCGACCTTGATGATGCCGCGCTCGACGCGGCCGGTGACGACGGTGCCGCGACCCGAGATCGAGAACACGTCTTCCACCGGCATCAGGAACGGCTGGTCGACCGGACGCTCCGGCTGCGGAATGTAGCTGTCCACCGCCTTCATCAGTTCCAGGATCGCATCATGGCCGAGCTTGGGGTCCTTATTCTCCAGCGCTGCCAGCGCCGAACCCTTCACGATCGGGATGGTGTCGCCCGGGAATTCGTACTTCGACAGCAGTTCGCGGACTTCGAGTTCGACGAGTTCGAGCAGTTCCGGATCGTCGACCATGTCGCACTTGTTCAGGAACACCACCAGCGCGGGAACGCCGACCTGACGGGCGAGCAGGATGTGCTCGCGGGTCTGCGGCATCGGGCCGTCGGCCGCCGACACCACCAGGATCGCGCCGTCCATCTGCGCCGCACCGGTGATCATGTTCTTCACGTAGTCGGCGTGGCCCGGGCAGTCGACGTGAGCATAGTGCCGGTTCGCGGTCTCGTATTCGACGTGGGCGGTCGAGATCGTGATGCCGCGCGCCTTCTCTTCCGGCGCCTTGTCGATCTGGTCGTACGCCGTGAACGTCGCACCGCCGGTTTCAGCCAGCACCTTGGTGATCGCTGCGGTCAGCGAAGTCTTGCCATGGTCGACGTGACCGATGGTTCCGATGTTGCAGTGCGGTTTAGTACGTTCAAACTTTGCTTTGGCCATTTGACTCTCCGTTCAGTCGTTAGCTTTGAACCAACGACAATCAGGCAAACTTCTTCTGGACTTCTGCCGACACGTTCGCCGGCGCTTCAGCGTAGTGATCGAATTGCATCGTAAAGGTCGCGCGTCCCTGGCTCATCGAGCGCAGGTTATTCACGTACCCGAACATGTTCATGAGCGGCACCATCGCGTTGATGACGTTGGCGTTGCCGCGCATATCCTGACCCTGGATCTGGCCGCGCCGCGAATTCAGGTCGCCGATGACGGAACCGGTATAGTCTTCCGGGGTCACCACCTCGACCTTCATGATCGGCTCGAGCAGAACGGACTTGCCCTTCTGCAGCGCTTCGCGGAATGCCGCGCGCGATGCGATTTCGAAGGCCAGCGCCGAGGAGTCGACGTCGTGATACTTGCCGTCGACCAGCTGGACCTTGACGTCCACCACCGGGAAGCCGGCGACGACGCCCGAGCCCATCACGCTGTTGAGGCCCTTTTCGACGCCGGGGATGTATTCCTTCGGCACCGCGCCGCCGACGATCTTCGACTCGAACTCGTAGCCCTTGCCGGGCTCGTTCGGCTCGACGATGATCGACACTTCGGCGAACTGACCGGTACCACCGGTCTGCTTCTTGTGCGTGTACTTGACTTCAGCGCGCTTGGTGACCCGCTCGCGGAACGCCACCTGCGGCGCACCGATGTTGGCGTCGACCTTGTAGGTGCGGCGGAGGATGTCGACCTTGATGTCGAGATGGAGTTCGCCCATGCCCTTGAGAATGGTCTGGCCGGACTCCTGGTCGGTCGACACGCGGAACGACGGATCTTCGGCCGCGAGCTTCGCCAATGCCACGCCGAGCTTTTCCTGGTCGGCCTTCGACTTCGGCTCGATCGCGATTTCGATCACCGGCTCCGGGAATTCCATCTTTTCAAGGATCACCGGCTTGTCGGGATCGCACAGCGTGTCACCGGTGCGCGCTTCCTTCAGGCCCGCCAGTGCCACGATGTCGCCGGCATAGGCTTCCTTGATATCCTCGCGGTTGTTCGCATGCATCAGCAGCATGCGGCCGATACGTTCTTTCTTCTCGCGGGTCGAATTGATCACGCCGGTGCCGCTGGCAAGAACGCCGGAATAGATGCGGCAAAAGGTGATGGTGCCGACGAACGGGTCGTCCATGATCTTGAACGCGAGCAGAGCCAGCGGCTCCTTGTCGTCGGCCTTGCGGACGACTTCGTTGCCGTCATCGTCAATGCCCTTGATCGCGGGCACGTCGATCGGCGACGGCAGATAATCCACCACCGCGTCGAGCAGCGGCTGCACGCCCTTGTTCTTGAAGGCCGAGCCGCACAGCACCGGATAGAAGGCGCCAGTCAGCACGGCTTTACGGATCAGCCGCTTCAGCGTCGCCTCATCGGGCTCCTTGCCGTCGAGATAGGCCGCGAGCGCGTCGTCATCGAGTTCGACGGCGGCTTCCAGCATCTTCTCGCGGTATTCCTTCGCCTTGTCGGCGAGGTCGGCCGGAATATCGATGTCCTTGAAGTTGGCGCCGAGCGCCTCGTCTTCCCAGACCACGCCCTTCATGCGGACGAGATCGACCAGACCCTTGAAGTTGTTTTCGGAGCCGATCGGAAGCTGGATCGCAATCGGCTTGGCGCCAAGGCGGTCGACGATATCGTCGAGACACTTGTAGAAATCGGCGCCGGTCTTATCCATCTTGTTGGCGAAGACGATGCGCGGAACGCGGTACTTGTCGCCCTGACGCCACACGGTCTCGGTCTGCGGCTCAACGCCCTGGTTGGAATCGAGCACGCATACCGCGCCGTCGAGCACGCGCAGCGAACGTTCGACTTCGATGGTGAAGTCGACGTGGCCGGGGGTGTCGATGATGTTCAGACGCTTGCCGTTCCAGAACGCGGTGGTCGCAGCTGAGGTGATCGTGATGCCACGCTCCTGCTCCTGCTCCATCCAGTCCATCGTCGCGGCACCTTCGTGCACTTCGCCGATCTTGTGGCTCTTGCCGGTGTAATAGAGGATGCGCTCGGTGGTCGTGGTCTTACCGGCATCGATATGCGCCATAATACCGAAGTTGCGGTAGTTCTCTATGGCATGAACGCGGGGCATGGGCTGTTCCTTAAATCCGTTCTTCGCCGTTACCAGCGATAATGCGAGAAGGCACGGTTGGCTTCCGCCATCCGGTGCACGTCTTCACGCTTCTTGACGGCGTTACCCCGATTGTTCGACGCGTCGAGCAGCTCGGCCGAGAGCCGCTCCGTCATCGTCTTTTCGTTGCGCTCGCGCGCTGCAGTGATGATCCAGCGAATGCCCAGCGCCTGACGGCGGACCGAGCGCACTTCGACCGGCACCTGGTAGGTGGCGCCACCGACGCGGCGCGACCGCACTTCGATGGTCGGCATGACGTTTTCCAGCGCCTGCTCGAAAACCGGCAGCGGCCCCTGCTTGGTCTTGGTTTCGATCATGGCGAGCGCGCCGTAGACGATGCTCTCGGCGGCGGACTTCTTGCCGTCGTACATGATCGAGTTCATGAACTTCGTGATGATGATGTTCCCGAACTTCGGATCCGGGTTCACTTCACGCTTTTCAGCAGAATGGCGACGAGACATCGATTCTGTTCCTGATTACTTCGGACGCTTCGCGCCGTACTTCGAACGACGCTGCTTACGGTTCTTGACGCCCTGGGTATCGAGGACGCCGCGGAGGATGTGGTAGCGCACGCCGGGCAAGTCCTTGACGCGGCCGCCGCGGATCATGACCACCGAGTGCTCCTGAAGGTTATGGCCTTCACCCGGGATGTAGCCGATCACTTCGAAGCCGTTGGTCAGGCGCACCTTGGCGACCTTACGAAGCGCCGAGTTCGGCTTCTTCGGGGTCGTGGTGTAGACGCGCGTACAAACGCCGCGCTTCTGCGGCGACTGCTGCAGCGCCGGCACCTTCTTGCGTGACTTCTGCACCGCACGCGGTTTTGCGATCAGCTGGTTGATCGTCGGCATGTCAGCCTTCACCCTTTAGTTCGCGCGAAACCTTGAATGGCTTTCGCAAATTCTTCTCGGAACTAGCCGTTCCGTTCGGCCCGCCTTGCGTGAAAAAAACTTCCACGCAAAACGAAATCACGCCAACCACTCATCGCTGAGCGGAAAGCGCTTCGACGCCACAGAGGACCGCAATTGAAGACCGATCAGCTTTCGCTGTCCGGCCTGCTACCGAGGTCATGCATCCGAATTCACTCTCAAGAGAACGTGCTCAAGAGAACTAAAATCGTCCTGGCAGTGCCTAGCAATATGATCGACAGCGTTTGAGCGGCATTCGTCGAGGTTGGTGCCCGTCCAGGTCCTTTAGGAAACTTCCGTAAGGATTTGAAAGGGTGTTCCGTTCCGACGCTGGCGTTGCTCACCGCCTGTCGTTAAGTGGCCGTCTTCTATAAGCGGTGGATAGCTAAGTCAAGCGAAACGAGAACGCTGGAAATGCCTATGGCGTCTGCGGATTCAGCGCTTCCCGCGAATTCGGGAAGTCCGAAATGGCGCCGCCCCATCCTACCCTAGAGTCGGGCCAGTAGCAAATTTTACCCGGGTAAATATATCCAGAAACAAGATTCCGGCGGGCGCCGGCCCAGAGTCGGCTGTCTGGCTAAGCCTTTATTTGCCATTCGGGGGGCAAAACTAGCAATTCGAGGCCGGGATTCCCCATGAAGTATACCGACATCGCGATCATCGGCGGCGGCCTTGCCGGCTCGACCGCGGCCGCCATGCTCGGACGCGCGGGAATTCCAACTGTTCTGATCGATCCGCATCAGGTCTATCCGTTCGACTTCCGCGTCGAAAAAATCAGCGGCGACGAGCAGCTCGGCCGCTTCTACCAGACCGGAATCGCCGATTCGGTGCTTCGCTCGGCCACCCATGACGGCGAAAACTGGATCGCGCGATTCGGCTACCTGCTCGACAAGAAGCCGAGCCGCCAATACGGCATCATGTACGACGCGCTGATAGGCGCGATTCGCGCCGAAATCGCAGCCCCCGCTGAACTCATCTGCGCCAAGGTGACCGATGTCTCGACCAGCGCGGAGCGGCAGAAGCTCACGCTGTCCGACGGCGAAACGATCTCGGCGCGCCTGGTGGTGCTGGCCAATGGCCTGAGTGTCGGGCTGCGCCGCAATCTCGGCATCGAGCGCCAGATCATCAGCGTCAGCCATTCCATCTCGATCGGCTTCGACCTGGTGCCGGTCGGCCGCCCGGCCTTCGAATTTCCCGCCCTGACCTACTTTTCGGAAAGGGTAAAGGAGCGCGTCGCCTATGTGACGCTTTTCCCTATCGGAAGCCGGATGCGGGCCAACCTCTTCGTCTACCGCGAGGTCGACGATCCCTGGCTGCGCGAGATGCGGCGCAAGCCGGTCGAGACCATGAACGCCGCGCTGCCGAGGCTGCGCCGCATCATCGGCGAATACGGCGTTGCCGGCGACGTCACGATCAGGCCTGCCGACCTCTATGTCTCGACCGGCTATCGCCAACCCGGCGTCGTTTTGGTGGGCGACGCCTTTGCGGCCACCTGCCCGGTTACCGGCACCGGCACCGACAAGGTGTTCACTGACGTCGCCCAGCTCTGCAACGTCCATATCCCCGCCTGGCTTGCGACCGAGGGCATGGGGGCGGACAAGATCGCTTCCTTCTACGACGATCCGGTCAAGCAGGCGTGCGACGCCTGGTCGATGGCAAAAGCCGTCAGCTTCCGAAAAGTCACGATCGAGAACGGGCTATACTGGCGTGCGCAGCGCTGGGCGCGCTTCCTGGCGTGGTTCGGCGAAGGCTGTTTGCGGCGGATGCGAAACGGGATCAGCGCGGGGTCAAACCGCCGCGCTCACTCCTCGTCATCATCCTCGTCATCGTCTTCATTGTCGTCGTCGGCCTGACCGTCCGCCTGGTGCGGCGTATGGCCCTGGTCGTCCCAGAGCTTGCGATAGACGCCGTTGGCCGCGAGCAACTGCGCATGCGAGCCGCGCTCGATCGCCTTGCCGCCTGAAATCACGATGATCTCGTCCATCTCGACCACCGAGGTCAGACGGTGGGTCGACCAGATCATGGTGCGCCCCTCCGCCACGTTGAGAAGCGTACGGTTGATCGCGGCTTCGGTGGTCTGGTCGAGCGCCGACGTCGCCTCATCGAGCAGCAGCAGCGAGGGATTGCGGATGATGGCGCGCGCGATCGCGATGCGCTGGCGCTGGCCACCCGACAGCGTGTCGCCGCGCTCGCCGACCGGCGTGTCGTATTTCTGCGGCAGGCTCATGATGTAGCTGTGGATCTCGGCCTTGCGCGCGGCGGCCACGACCTCCTCGTCGCTGGCGCCTTCCTTGCCGAGCCGGATGTTCTCCCGGATCGACATGTTGAACAGCATGTTCTCCTGGAACACGACCGCCATGCTCTTGCGCAGGGATTCGCGGGTCACGCGGCGGATATCGACGCCGTCGATCGCCACCCGCCCCTCGTCCGGCGTGTAAAGACGCAGGATCAGGTTGAGCAGCGTGCTCTTGCCCGAGCCGCTGGGACCGACGATCGCGATGCGCTTGCCGACATTGAGCTTGAGGCTGAAATTGTCGAGCACCGGCGTCTCGCTGCCTTCGTAGGCGAAGGTGACGCGGTCGAAGGTGATGTCGTTGGTGATGCGCGGCAAATCGGGCGCGCCCGGACGATCGGCGCCGCGCGTCGGCTCATCCAGCAGTTCCTGGATGTGCCGCACCGCCGCCGCCGACTGGATCGACACCGGAATGAAATGCATCAGATGGGCGATGTTGTAGGACACCTCCCAGAACGCGCTCTCGAAGGTGACGAAGGTGCCGATGGTGATCTGGCCCTTGGTGGCGAGATAGGCGCCGATCGCCAGCACCACGAGGTGCAGCAGCAATACCGAAATGGTGACGGTGCGCTCCACCATCGTGGAGAGGAAGACGGCGGACGCGGTCTTGATGCGCACTTCCTGGTTGCGCATGGTGAACCAGCCGAGCGTGCGGCGCTGCAGACTGAACGCCTTGACCACGGCCTGCGCCGCCACGTTTTCCTGCACCGTGCCGAGCAGTGCCGATTCATTGAGCTTCTGCTCGTAATTCGCCTGCACCGCCTTCGGCGTCAGGATCCGCGGCCCGATCAGCGTGATCGGGAATACCAGCAGCGCGACCGCCGCAAGCTGCCAGTTCAAAAACAGCATCAGGACGATGCCGGCGATCAGTTCGAAGAACGGCAAGGCGGCGCTGTTGGCGAAGGTCTTGACCGAGCCTTCGAAGGCCGCAAGGTCGATCGAGAAGCGCGAAAGGATTTCGCCGCGCTTGGTGCGGGCGAAATACGAGGACGGCAGGTTCTGGACGTGCTCGAACAGCCGGCTCCGCACGTCGGCAATGATGGACGCCGCCAGCCGCGCGTCCCAGCGCTCATACCAGACCGCGATAATCGAGGTGATGATGCCGGCAGCCGCGAGCACGCCGAGGATCTTGTAGAGCGCCTGAAAGTCCTCCTCGCCGAGCGCGTCGTCGATCAGGAATTTCAGGCTGAGCGGCATGATGACGTTGAACAGCGTCTCAACGAGAACGCCGAAGGTCACGAAGGCGAGCAGCTTCCGGTAATTGGCCAGATACGGCCGAACGAAGCCGTAGATGGTGGCCATCGCACCGGCGGCTTCCTTGGCGGTGAAGACGACAAGGTCCTCGTCATCATCATCGTCGTCGAACTCCAGCTCGTCCTCTTCGTCGTCCTTGTCATCGTCGGGGGGCACGCCGGTCGTCTTGCCACCCGCCGCGGGCGCGGCGGCAGCGCCGGGCGCGAGCTTCTTCGCAAGCTCAGGATCATCCGCTGGCGCGGGATTCTGCTCATCCGAGGGAGGAGGCTTGGGCGCCATGAAACCAACCGATGCTGCACGGCCGGCATGACCGCAAATCGAACGCGGCAGCGGCGAGCGCTACCGCTACGGATTCTATGCGATCGGGATCAATTCGGCAAACATTTGGCGCGACCGACGCTGATTCATCAGAGCCGGACGCGCCTAAAATACAACCGGTCGGACCTCAATCGTCCGACTCGACCTTGTCAAAAAACGAATAGCGCAGGCTGTCGGCGTCGGCGTACCACTGCCCCGGCCCCTTGTTGGCAGCCAGCGTCGCCGCCCACACCGCATCGGTGCAGTCGCGGCGGTGCATCGAGAGGTCGAATCCGTTGCCGAAGAACAATTCAGACCATTCCCACCAGGTGCCGAGCTTCTTCACGCCGCGCAACAGGTCATAGCGGTCGATCAGTGCGGGGGCCATGTCCGACGTCACCGACCCGAACACCAGGCCGGTCTTCACGACGCGGTTGAGCTCGCGCACCGCCCGCGGGACCTGCTTTTCGGCGACGTGACACAGGCTCGTCTCGAACACGAAATCGAATTCGTCGTCCTTGAACGGCATGTCGGCGATGGAGCCGAACTTGTTGTACTTTTTCAGCGCCTTCGGCGTTTTGGCGTGGATCGCTTTGTTGTTTTCGATACCCCAGGCATCGATGCCGCGCTCGCGGAGCGCGCCGAGCAGTTCGCCGCTGGCGGAGCCGGCAACGAGCAGCTTGTAGCCCTTGGTCCTGTTCCAGACGATCTTGATCAGGTCCGTCAGATAGGCTGGATCGGTAAACTGGCTCCAGACTTCGCTGTAGGGGCCGACGCCACGGTAATTCTCGAAATAGCTGCGGTCGATCTTGTCGGACAATACCCCCCCGCCCTGCTGCGCGCGGGCGCGGCGCAACCGCATCATCTCGGTCACAATGATATCGGTGGCGGCGTCGGAGGAGTCGAGCAGACCGTTCAGCGTCGAATCGAACAAATAGTCGCCGACCACCACGATCCCGGGGTGTTCCTTGGGCTCAGGACGGTGGTTGGTCATGACATCGCGCACCGGCAGGCCGCCCGGCAGCGCATTCACCGACGACAGCCAGCGGTGAATCTTGCCTTCCAGGAAATGCTCGCGGGCGTTGCCGAACGAAGCCGGCAGCGACTTGAGCGCGGCGTCGATCAGTTCCTGGTCGCTGAGATTGGCGAACGCCAGCGCATCCGAGCCGGCGATCAGCCAGTTGAGCACGCCGTGCCTGCCGACATCGTGGCGCGCGCCTTCGTTGTATACACAGCAGCCGCCGAACGCTTCCGACATGAACCAGGCGCCGGGGATTTTCTCGCCCCAGAACGGCTCGTCGAACAGGATCGAAACTCGCAGATAATGCGCTGGCCGGTCGAAATAGGCGACGTGCTTGACCATCGACTTGCGCAGCTCTTCGCCGTCCCAGCCCATGGTCGCGAGCCAGGAATGCGGCAGGCACATCAGCACGAGGTCGAAATCGCGCGTCTCCGGGCCCTTGCCGTTCATCATGTTGAGCTGGTAGCGGCCAGCGTCGGTCTTGCCGACCTTGAGCACGCGATGGTTGAGCTGAATGTCAGCGTCGACTTCGGAGCGCAGGCACTCGATCAGCTGCTCGTTGCCGTTCTGGATCGAATACAGGCCGATATAGCCCTCGACATCCATCACGAAGTTCTTCAGCGCATTCAGGCCGTTGGTATTGTGGCTTTCGGTCGCGATGTCCGATCGCGCCATCACCTTGAAGAAGCGCTTGGCGGTGGGATCGTCGACGAACTTGTCGAGCAATTCCTCGCAGGTCATGTAGGCCCAGGGATGCTCGTTGTCGTGCGCGCCGACGCCTTCGTAATACTCGATCGGCGACACCATGTCGGTGCAGCGCTTGCGGAATGCTTCGATGGCGGCGGCGGTCTTCGCGCCATATTTGCGGCGCATGCCCGGCACGTCGTTGAGCAACTCGCCGTCGAGGTGCACCTGCTCGGCGTCCATCGGTATCGTCTGCAGGCCGAAATGCTGGATCAGTTCCCGCAACGGATCCGGGCCGGTCATCGAATAATCGTAGATTTCGGCGACGCCGGCCTCGTACATCGCCGGCGCGGAATCGAATTTGCGCGAGACGATCTTGCCACCGACGCGGTCGGACGCCTCGTAGATCGTGACGCGGCAGAGATCGCCGAGCTTTTTCTTCAAATACCAAGCGCTCATCAGCCCGCCCGGGCCGCCGCCTACGATTGCAAGATCCAACATGTCTTTCCCGTCGCCCTCCGGCCCCCCTGCCTTCGAAGCAGCCGGTCTAAACCGCATTAGCAAAAGCGCTTTTCACCCTGAAGGGAAGATGAACAAAGCAGGTCCTCGCAACGCAGCAATGAAAGAAAGCAGCAAAATGGCCGCCTTGTGCCGGCCTTTTGTCTTCGCACCGTATTCTTGCGGAAGCCTTACTCCGCCAGCGGAAGGGCCAGCCGTTTCCGTCCCTGGAGCCGAAGCCCTGGGTGCGGCCACCTAACCGCTATGGAACGCCTTGCCGGCGAGCAGGCTGACCAGCTCCTGCTGGCGCGAGAGGCCGGTCTTGGACAGCACGGCCTTGAGCTGGCTGCGTACCGTCTCCCGGTTGACGCCGGTCGCGTCGGCAAGTGTATCGATGGTTTCGGCCTGGCCGATGCCCCGCGCCACGCGCGCTTCCGCCGGCGTCAGGTCGAATAGGCCTTGCAGGACCTCCGCGGTCGGCACCAAGGCGCGATCGACCGGCGTCACCACCAGCAGCGCGGTGGCCTGGGTGAAGATATCGCGTGCGGAACCGCGTACTGGGATGACATGCAGCACCATCGGGACATGACCGACCGTCGCGGCGACCGGTATGGACTTCACGGTCCGGCTACCGGCAAGAGGCAGCGCGCCGAGCGCTTCGGCGAGCAGCGCATCGGCGGCAACGTCCGTTATCGTCATGTGCTGGGCGCGATCCTGAAACAGCGAAGGCATCAGCGCATCGAACAGGCCGTTTGCCGCGAACACCCGGCCGGGCCCGCGCAACACCGCGCCCGGCAAACCCAGCGCCTGCAAGACGTCAACCTGAGCAAGTGCGCGCTCGAAGCCAAGGCGGTTTGCTGCAAGGGAAGCCCGGGCCAGATGCGGCCGCAGTCCATCCAGCAGATCGACGACCTCTCGCGGCACCGGGCCATGGTCCTGATGCCGCGGCATCACGATCGCGATTGAATCGCCGCTCGGCATCGGAATCAGCGTCCCCGCCCGGTAACCAATGCCGTGTTTGCGGTAGAAGTTGCAATAGACTTCGTTGGTCGCAATCTCCTCCTCCGAGAGGAGGTCATAGTCGGTGACGAAGCCCGCATGATTCAGGGCGATGGCGCGCGGCAGATTGGGATCGCGTTCGCTCCATCCGTCTTTCAAGAAAACCGGCATGAGCTGGTCATATTCGACAGAATTGACCGCGCTTGTGTAGCCGTCCCGCACGCCGAATAGAAAGCCGCCGTTGCCGCCGACCGCTGCACCGAGTTCGCCAAGCAGAGCTGGCCAAAGCGAAGGTACCAGCCCGGCTTCATAAATGCGGTCGATCAGACGTTCTGAATCAATGGATGCGTTCATGGGGAATCGAAGGGACTGTCAGGCCAGACATCACGCCGTGACTTGGTAGCACGTGTCACCCTTATGGGTGAAGCACGGGTCACGCCGTTGAAAAAGCAAAAGCCGGCTTCGCAGCCGGCTTTCTTGTTGATTGGAACTTCTTGTTGAGCAGTACCCGGCGGAACCCCTACTCCGCCGGCGGCAACGCCAGCGGTTCCGCTTCCGGCGCGGTCGGCACGATCGCAGCCTGCTTCTCGCGCTCGTCGAGGATCAGCTTGTCGCGCTTGACCGCGACTTCGCGGATCTTGGCCATCGAGGCGCCGGTGCCCGCCGGGATCAGCCGGCCGACAATGACGTTCTCCTTGAGGCCTTCCAGCGGGTCCACCTTGCCGTTGACGGCGGCTTCGGTGAGCACGCGGGTGGTCTCCTGGAACGAGGCCGCCGAGAAGAACGAGCGGGTCTGCAGGCTCGCCTTGGTGATGCCGAGCAGAACCGGCGTTCCTGTGGCGGGCTTCTTGCCCTCTTCCTTGGCCTTGACGTTGAGCGCGTCGAACTCGATCTTGTCGACCTGCTCGCCCGAGATCATGTCGGTGTCGCCCTGGTCGGTGACCTCGACCTTCTGCAGCATCTGACGGACAATCACCTCGATGTGCTTGTCGTTGATGAGCACGCCCTGCAGCCGGTAGACTTCCTGGATTTCGTTGACCAGGTAGGCAGCAAGTTCCTCGATGCCCTTGATCGCCAGGATGTCGTGCGGCGCCGGATTGCCTTCGACGATGAAATCGCCCTTTTCGACGATATCGCCGTCCTGCAGATGGATGTGCTTGCCCTTCGGGATCAGGTACTCGCGCGGCTCCTCGGTCTTGTCCATCGGCTCGATCGAGATGCGGCGCTTGTTCTTGTAGTCGCGGCCGAAGCGGATGGTGCCCGCGATTTCCGCGATGATCGCCGCGTCCTTTGGCTTGCGGGCCTCGAACAGTTCGGCCACCCGCGGCAGACCGCCGGTGATGTCGCGGGTCTTGGCGCTTTCCGTGGAGATACGCGCCAGGATGTCGCCGGCCTTGACCTTGGCGCCGATGTCGACCGACAGGATGCCGTCGACCGACAGCATGTAGCGGGCATCGCCGCCACGTGCGAGCTTCAGCACCTTGCCGTCCTTGCCCTTCACCACGATGGCCGGACGCAGATCCGCCCCGCCCCGCGACGCGCGCCAGTCGATGACGACGCGCTTGGCGATACCGGTGGATTCGTCGAGCGTTTCCGAGATCGACTGCCCCTCGACCAGGTCCTCGAACCCGATGGTGCCTTCGACTTCGGTGAGCACCGGACGGCTGTACGGATCCCATTCCGCGATGCGCTGGCCGCGCTTGACCATATCGCCTTCGTCGACGTGCATGCGCGCGCCGTACTGAATGCGGTGGGTCGCACGCTCGGTTCCGTCGGCATCGGTGATCGCAACGACCATGTTGCGGACCATCGCGACCAGGTGACCTTCGCTGTTCCTCGCGATGGCCTTGTTCTTGATGGTGACCTTGCCGTCGAAATTCGACTCGACGAACGACTGCTCGTTGATCTGCGCCGCGCCGCCGATGTGGAACGTGCGCATCGTCAGCTGCGTGCCGGGTTCACCGATCGACTGGGCGGCGATGACGCCGACCGCTTCACCGTGGTTGACCGGCGTGCCGCGGGCGAGATCGCGGCCATAGCACTTGCCGCAAATGCCGTTGACGAGTTCGCAGGTCAGGGCCGAACGGATCTTCACTTCCTGGATGCCGGCCTGCTGGATGGCGTCGACATGCGTCTCTTCCATCAGCGTGCCGCGCTTGACCACGACCTTGTTGGTCGCGGGATCGCGCAGGTCCTCGCCCGTGGTGCGGCCGAGGATACGCGACGCCAGCGACGCGACAACCGTGCCGGCATCGACGATGGCGCGCATCTTGATGCCGAGCTTGGTGCCGCAATCGTCCTGCGTGATGATGCAGTCCTGCGCCACGTCGACCAGACGGCGGGTCAGGTAACCGGAGTTCGCGGTCTTCAACGCGGTGTCCGCGAGGCCCTTGCGGGCGCCGTGGGTCGAGTTGAAGTATTCGAGCACCGACAGACCTTCCTTGAAGTTGGAAATGATCGGCGTCTCGATGATTTCACCCGACGGCTTCGCCATCAGGCCGCGCATACCGGCGAGCTGACGCATCTGGGCCGGCGAACCGCGCGCGCCCGAATGCGCCATCATGTAGATCGAGTTGATGTCGGCGTCGGCGCCCTTCGGCGTCTTCTTGGTCGAGGAGATTTCCTTCATCATCTCCTTGGCGATTTCTTCGGTCGCCTTCGACCAGGCGTCGACCACCTTGTTGTACTTCTCGCCATGGGTGATCAGGCCGTCGTTGTACTGCTGCTCGAAATCCTTCGCCAGCGTACGGGTGGTGTCGACGATCTTCCACTTTGAGTGCGGCACCACCATGTCGTCCTTGCCGAACGAGATGCCGGCCTTGAACGCGTTGTAGAAGCCGAGCGCCATGATGCGGTCGCAGAAGATCACCGTCTCCTTCTGACCGCAGTGACGGTAGACCTGATCGATCACGCCGGAGATTTCGCGCTTGGTCATCAGCTTGTTGATGATGTCGTACGAGATTTTCGGCGAACTCGGCAGCAGGTTGCCGAGCATGACGCGGCCCGCGGTGGTTTCGATCCAGCGCTTGGCCTGCTTGCCGGTCTCGTCGATGCCCTCCCACCGGTACTTGATCTTGGTGTGGAGGTGGATGACCTTCGAATGCAGGGCGTGCTCGAGTTCGGCCATGTCGCCGAAGATCTTGCCCTCGCCGGGCAGGCCTTCGCGCATGATCGACACGTAGTAGAGGCCGAGCACGATGTCCTGCGACGGCACGATGATCGGCTGGCCGTTCGCCGGGTGCAGGATGTTGTTGGTCGACATCATCAGCACGCGCGCTTCAAGCTGCGCTTCCAGCGACAGCGGAACGTGCACGGCCATCTGGTCGCCGTCGAAGTCGGCGTTGAACGCGGCGCAAACCAGCGGATGCAGCTGGATCGCCTTGCCCTCGATCAGGACCGGCTCGAACGCCTGAATGCCGAGGCGATGCAGCGTCGGCGCGCGGTTCAAGAGCACCGGATGCTCGCGAATGACCTCGTCGAGAATATCCCAGACCTCGGGACGCTCTTTTTCGACGAGCTTCTTCGCCTGCTTCACGGTGGTGGACAGGCCCTTGGCGTCGAGCCGCGAATAGATGAACGGCTTGAACAGTTCGAGCGCCATCTTCTTCGGCAGGCCGCACTGATGCAGCCGCAGTTCGGGACCGACCACGATCACGGAGCGGCCCGAATAGTCGACGCGCTTGCCGAGCAGGTTCTGCCGGAAGCGGCCCTGCTTGCCCTTGAGCATGTCGGCCAGCGATTTCAAGGGCCGCTTGTTGGCGCCGGTGATGACACGGCCGCGGCGGCCGTTGTCGAACAATGCGTCGACGGCCTCCTGCAGCATGCGCTTTTCGTTGCGGATGATGATGTCGGGCGCGCGCAGTTCCATCAGCCGCTTCAGGCGGTTGTTGCGGTTGATGACGCGACGGTAGAGGTCGTTGAGGTCAGACGTCGCGAAGCGCCCGCCGTCGAGCGGCACCAGCGGACGCAGGTCCGGCGGAATCACCGGCACCACGGTCAGGATCATCCACTCCGGCTTGTTGCCGGAATAGCGGAAGGCCTCGACGATCTTCAGCCGCTTGGCGAGCTTCTTGTGCTTGATGTCGGATTCGGTCTCGTGCATTTCCGCACGCAGGGACTGCTCGAGCTTTTCGAGCTCAAGCCCCTTCAACAGCTCGCGGATCGCTTCCGCACCGATCATGGCGGTGAACGAATCCTGGCCGTACTCGTCCTGCGCCTTCAGGTACTCGTCTTCCGAGAGCAACTGACGGTCCTTGAGCGCGGTCAGGCCCGGCTCCAGCACGACGTAATATTCGAAGTACAGGATCCGCTCGAGATCCTTCAGCGTCATGTCGAGCAGAAGGCCGATGCGGGACGGCAGCGACTTCAGGAACCAGATGTGGGCAACGGGCGCGGCCAGTTCGATATGGCCCATGCGCTCGCGCCGGACGCGCGACAACGTCACTTCGACCGAGCACTTTTCGCAGATGATGCCCTTGTACTTCATCCGCTTGTACTTGCCGCACAAGCACTCGTAATCCTTGATCGGCCCAAAGATGCGGGCGCAGAACAGGCCGTCGCGCTCCGGCTTGAAGGTCCGGTAGTTGATGGTCTCCGGCTTCTTGATCTCGCCGTAGGACCAGGACAGAATCTTCTCCGGGGACGCAATCGAGATCCGGATCTGGTCGAAGACCTGGGCCGGGGTCGTCGGATTGAAGAGATTCATAATTTCTTGGTTCATCGTCTTCTCCTCGCGTGCCGATCGTCACCGGCAGCAAATTCGAAATTCTTATTTGGCCGCGCCCCGCTCAACGTCCGAGCAGAGCGCGAATGTCCGGCCCATCTGCGAAGTTGCCTTCGCGGTTCGGGCCGGACATGGAATCCTTGCCGTTACTCGGCCGCCTCGGACGTCGGCGCCGGTCCCACCTTGGAATTGTGCAGGTCGACGTTGAGGCCGAGCGAGCGCATTTCCTTGACCAGCACGTTGAACGATTCCGGAATACCGGCCTCGAACGTGTCGTCGCCGCGCACGATCGCCTCGTACACCTTGGTACGGCCGGCGACGTCGTCCGACTTCACGGTCAGCATTTCCTGCAGCGTGTAGGCCGCGCCGTAGGCTTCCAGCGCCCACACCTCCATTTCGCCGAAACGCTGGCCGCCGAACTGCGCCTTGCCGCCCAGCGGCTGCTGGGTGACGAGCGAGTACGGACCGATCGAACGCGCGTGGATCTTGTCGTCGACCAGATGGTGCAGCTTGAGCATGTAGATGTAGCCCACCGTCACCTTGCGATCGAAGGCGTCGCCGGTGCGGCCGTCATAGACGGTCGACTGGCCGGAGGCGTCGAAGCCCGCGAGCTTCAGCATCTCCTCGATGTCGGCTTCCTTGGCGCCGTCGAACACCGGCGTAGCAATCGGCACGCCGTGGCTCAGGTTCTTGCCAAGCTCCATCAGCTCGTTGTCGTTCAGCGTCTTGATGGTCTCGTCGTCGCCATAGATCTTCTTCAGGGTCTCGCGCAGCGGCTTGAGATCCTGCTTCTGATAGTAGGCGTCGATGGTCTGGCCGATGCGCTTGCCGAGGCCCGCGCAGGCCCAGCCGAGATGCGTCTCCAGAATCTGGCCGACGTTCATGCGCGAGGGCACGCCGAGCGGATTGAGCACGATGTCCGCATGCGTGCCGTCCTCGAGGAACGGCATGTCCTCGATCGGAACGATCTTGGACACCACACCCTTGTTGCCGTGACGGCCGGCCATCTTGTCGCCGGGCTGGATCTTGCGCTTCACCGCGACGAAGACCTTGACCATCTTCATCACGCCGGGCGGCAATTCGTCGCCACGCTGCAGCTTTTCGACCTTGTCGAGGAAGCGCTGTTCAAGGCCCTTCTTCGATTCGTCGTACTGCTTCCGCATCGCCTCGATTTCGCTCATCAGCTTGTCGTTCGGCGAGGCAAACATCCACCACTGCGACTTCGGATACTCCTCGAGCACCGCGCGCGTGATCTTGGTGTCCTTCTTGAAGCCCTTGGGACCCGCGATGCCCTGGCGGTTTTCCAGCAGCTCCGCGAGGCGGCCGTAGACGTTGCGGTCCAGAATCGCCTGTTCGTCGTCGCGGTCCTTGGCCAGACGCTCGATCTCTTCCCGCTCGATCGCCAGCGCACGTTCGTCCTTGTCGACGCCGTGACGGTTGAACACGCGCACTTCCACGATCGTGCCCTGCACGCCAGGCGGCACGCGGAGCGAGGTATCGCGGACGTCGGAAGCCTTTTCGCCGAAGATGGCGCGCAGGAGCTTTTCTTCCGGCGTCATCGGGCTTTCGCCCTTCGGCGTGATCTTGCCGACCAGGATGTCGCCGGCGCGGACTTCGGCGCCGATATAGACGATGCCGGCTTCGTCGAGGTTCTTCAGCGCTTCTTCCGAGACGTTCGGAATGTCGCGGGTGATTTCCTCAGGTCCGAGCTTGGTGTCGCGGGCCATCACCTCGAACTCCTCGATGTGGATCGAGGTGAAGACGTCGTCCTTCACGATTCTTTCCGAGAGCAGGATCGAGTCTTCGAAGTTGTAGCCGTTCCACGGCATGAACGCGACCAGCACGTTGCGGCCGAGCGCGAGCTCGCCGAGATCGGTCGAGGGACCGTCGGCGATGATGTCACCCTTCCTGACGATGTCGCCGACCTTCACCAGCGGACGCTGGTTGATGCAGGTCGACTGGTTGGAGCGCTGGTACTTCATCAGCCGGTAGATATCGACGCCCGACTTGGTGGGATCGAGATCTTCGGTGGCGCGGATCACGACGCGGGTGGCGTCGATCTGGTCGATCACGCCGGAACGGCGGGCGGCGATCGCAGCACCGGAGTCGCGGGCCACCACGCCTTCCATGCCGGTACCGACGAACGGCGCCTCGGCGCGAACCAGCGGCACTGCCTGGCGCTGCATGTTCGAGCCCATCAGCGCGCGGTTGGCGTCGTCGTTCTCGAGGAACGGGATCAGCGCCGCGGCCACCGAAACGAGTTGCTTCGGCGACACGTCCATATAGTCGACCTTGTCGGGCGTGATGGGGAGCACTTCGCCGGCGTGACGGCAGACGATCAGGTCTTCGGTGAAACGGCCCTTGGCGTCGAGCGGCACGTTGGCCTGCGCCACGCGATAGCGGCCTTCCTCCATCGCCGACAGATACACGACCTCGTCGGTGACGCGGCCGTCCTTCACCTTGCGATAGGGCGTTTCGACGAAGCCGTACTTGTTGACGCGCGCAAACGTCGCCAGCGAGTTGATCAGGCCGATGTTCGGACCTTCCGGCGTTTCGATCGGGCAGATGCGGCCGTAATGCGTCGGATGCACGTCGCGCACCTCGAAGCCGGCGCGCTCGCGGGTCAGACCGCCCGGGCCAAGCGCCGAGAGACGGCGCTTGTGGGTGATCTCCGACAGCGGGTTGGTCTGGTCCATGAACTGCGACAGCTGCGAGGAGCCGAAGAACTCGCGCACCGCGGCAGCCGCCGGCTTGGCGTTGATCAGGTCCTGCGGCATCACGGTGTCGATGTCGACACTGGACATGCGCTCCTTGATCGCGCGCTCCATGCGCAGCAGGCCGATGCGGTACTGGTTCTCCATCAGTTCGCCGACCGAACGCACACGGCGGTTGCCGAGATGGTCGATGTCGTCGATCTCGCCCTTGCCGTCGCGCAAATCGACCAGCGTCTTGATAACGGCCAGGATGTCTTCCTTGCGCAGCGTGCGATGGGTGTCGGGCGCGTCGAGTTCGAGGCGCATGTTCATCTTGACGCGGCCGACCGCGGACAGGTCGTAGCGCTCACTGTCGAAGAACAGCGACTGGAACATGGTCTGGGCCGAGTCGATGGTCGGCGGCTCGCCCGGACGCATCACGCGGTAGATGTCGAACAGCGCGTCTTCACGCGTCATGTTCTTGTCGGCATGCAGCGTGTTGCGGATGTAGGCACCGACATTGACGTGGTCGATGTCGAGCAGCGGCAGCTCCTTGTAGCCCTGCTCGTTGAGCGCCTTCAGCGACTTCTCGGTGAGCTCCTCGCCGGCCTCGGCGTAGATTTCACCGGTCTTCGGATTGACGAGATCCTCGGCGAGATAATTGCCGACCAGCTCTTCGTCCGACAGACGCAGTGCCTTGAGGCCCTTTTCCTGCAGCTGGCGCGCCGCGCGCACGGTCAGCTTCTTGCCGGCCTCGAGCACGACCTTGCCGGTATCGGCGTCGATCAGATCGTTGATGGTCGAATAGCCGCGGAAACGGGCGGCATCGAACGGCACGCGCCAGCCTTCCTTGGCGCGCTTGAAATTGATCTTCTTGTAGAAGGTGGACAGGATCGTCTCGCCGTCGAGACCGAGCGCGTACATCAGCGAGGTCACGGGAATCTTGCGGCGGCGGTCGATACGCGCGAACACGATGTCCTTGGCGTCGAACTCGATGTCGAGCCAGGAACCGCGATACGGAATCACGCGCGCGGCAAACAGTAGCTTGCCGGACGAATGGGTCTTGCCCTTGTCGTGGTCGAAGAACACGCCGGGCGAACGGTGCATCTGGGAGACGATGACGCGCTCGGTGCCGTTGACGACGAAGGTGCCGTTCATGGTCATGAGCGGGATATCGCCCATGTAGACGTCCTGCTCCTTGATGTCCTTCACCGACTTGGCGCCGGTTTCCTCATCGATATCGAACACGATCAGGCGCAGCGTCACCTTGAGCGGCGCAGCATAGGTCATGCCGCGCTGGCGGCACTCGTCGACGTCGTATTTCGGCGGCTCGAATTCGTAGCGGACGAATTCCAGCATCGAGGTGCCCGAGAAATCCGAGATCGGGAACACCGAGCGGAACACCGCCTGCAGGCCCTCGTCCAGCCGGCCGCCCTGGGGTTCGTCAACCATCAGGAACTGGTCATAGGACGCCTTCTGAACCTCGATGAGGTTCGGCATCTCGGCAACTTCCTTGATGTGTCCGAAGAACTTGCGAACGCGTTTGCGACCGGTGAATGTCTGCTGCGCCATTGTGGCCTCTCATTTTCGTCGCCCTTGTGGGCGAACCTTCCGAAGCGCGACTGCCGTCGCCCCCGGGTTGAATTTCGAATCGCTCAAAAGGAACAAAGCTCAATTTCAGGAATTAAGTCCTGAATCCGCACTTTAGACCTTCAAAACGCAAAACGACGCGCGGGGCGCATGACTGCACCCGCCCGTCTCAACTTGCCGCTTCACGGACTGAAAAAGCCCGAAATCTGACTGTCTCCCAACGGCTTACGCCGGGAACCCTGCCGTTCCCACCGCCTACCGCGTTTTCCTGCTGCCGCTCCGATATGGGGCGGAATCGTGGAGATTCGAGGGGCTAACCCCGCGAATCCCCACACTTTTCTGTGTAGTACGCTTACTTCAATTCGACCTTCGCGCCAGCCTTTTCGAGCTGGGCCTTGATCTTGTCGGCCTCTTCCTTGTTCACGCCTTCCTTGACCGGCTTGGGCGCGCCTTCGACGAGGTCCTTGGCTTCCTTGAGGCCCAGGCCGGTGATGGCGCGGACTTCCTTGATGACTTCGATCTTCTTGTCGCCGGCGGCAGCGAGAACGACCGTGAACTCGGTCTTCTCTTCAGCCGGAGCGGCAGCAGCGGCAGCCGGACCGGCGACCGCAACGGCGGCAGCAGCGGACACGCCCCACTTTTCTTCGAGGAGCTTGGCGAGCTCGGCAGCTTCGAGCACGGTCAGGCTCGAGAGGTCGTCGACGATTTTCTGTAGGTCAGCCATTGATCAGTTTCCTTAAACGTTTGGTTCGAACCAGGTTTGATTTGCGAAGGGTCAGGCCGCTTCGCTCTTTGAGGCATAGGCCTGGACGACGCGCGCGAGCTTGGCCGCGGGCGCAGTCGAGAGCTGAGCGATCTTGGTCGCCGGCGCCACCAGGAGGCCGACAAGCTTTCCGCGCAGTTCATCGAGTGACGGCAGCGAGGCAAGCGCCTTCACACCGTTCACATCCAGGACGGTTTTACCCATGGAGCCGCCGAGAATGACGAACTGCTCGTTCGCCTTGGCGAATTCCATGGCAACCTTCGGCGCCGCTACCGGATCTTTTGAAGTCGCGATCACGGTCGGTCCCTTCAGCAGGGAACCGATGGCAACGACGTCCGTGCCTTCAAGAGCAATTTTGGCGAGACGGTTCTTCGAGACCTTCACCGACGCGCCCGCCTGCTTCATCTGCATGCGCAGCTTCTGCATCTGGGCCACGGTGAGGCCGGAATAGTGGGCGACGACTGCGACACTGGTGGTCTTGAAGACCTCGTTCAGCGCCTCAACCGCGTCCTTTTTTGCCGCTCTTTCCACAGCAAGCTCTCTCCGGTTGGCGGCCTTCGCTTAAGAGCGAGACCGCCGGGTTACACCCATCGTCCCACCCAAAACCTGACCTCTAGACACCAGTCTCAAGGACACGCCGGGCAGGACGACATTGATACGCCTGCCCTCCCGAACCAGATGGCGCGGGGTGTCGAGGTTCGAACCAAATCAGCCATGGCGCCGCGCGAGGCAGCGTTGAAGCGAAATCCGGTCTTCACCCGTCTATGCAGGCTGTAAGATTAAGCCGTTGGAGAAATTTGTATTTCCATGCAAATTTCGACTCGGGCGCCTGCAGTCTCGGACAGGATCGAGGCCATCCGGCAAGCCGAAAGACCCCTGCCGCAATCCACCGAAGCGATGAGTTTTCCTTCCTTTCGAGCAATCCATGCGGATGTCCTGAAAGGAATGATCTCCTACCGTATCGGATTTTCGGAATGCGAGCACGGACGTGCCAGCAACCGCCAGCACGCCCGGAAGCCGCTGTTTACCGAGTCTCGTCCGACTTGCCAAGAGCAAAATTCAGACCAGATCGCGAACCGCTTTGGCCGCGAATTTGGGCCCGAAATGGCCCGGAAATTTTCTTTGGCCAGTTCCGTCACACCCGGGCCGCCTCGCTCGTCTTGGCCACAGGAGGTTCCCATGCGGCGTCTGATAGCAGCCATTCTCGCGATACCCACCCTCTTCAACGGGCTCGCGATGCTCATTGCCGGTCCCCTCTGGTACGAAACCGTTCCGGGGCTATCCGAAACCGGTCCATTTAACCCGCATTTCGTCCAGGACATCGGCGTGGCGTTCCTCGTGGCCGGCCTCGCGCTCGCCGCGCGGGCATGGCGCCCCCGATACTGGCCGGCTGCCGTTGCCGGTGCCGGCTTCCTGGCCGCGCACGCTCTGATCCACCTCGTGATGATTGCAGGCGGCCACGACCATCACGCCGCGTTCGACCTCGTGGCCGTCGTCCTGCCGTCGGCAGCCGCCCTCTATTCCGCCTTCCCCAGCCAAGGAGAAAATCATGCGTAGTTGGATCGCGCGCCGCACGCTGCGCGCATTTGCCAAGCGTTACGGGTACGACGTCAGCTATCTCCAGATGATGCTGGACCAATCCCCCGCCGCCTTCTTCAAGTTCGCGCCCGTCATGAAGGCGGCCGCCCATCGCGAGGCGGTCCCGATCGACGCCAGTTTCGCAGCCAAGATCGTCGGCGCATTGGCCGAGGATTGCGGCCCCTGCACGCAACTGGTCGTCGACATGGCGCTGGAAGCCGGCATGGCGAAGGACCAGATCGAAGCCGTTCTTCGTCGCGATGCGCGCGCGATGAACGACACGACCCGTCTCGCGTTCAAATTTGCGGATGCCGTAGCGCGCCGTTCCACCGACGACGAGGAATTTCGCGACGCCGTCCGCGCCCAATGGGGCGAGAAAGGCGTTATCGATTTGACGCTGGCGTTACAACTGGGCCGCATGTTCCCGATGGTGAAGGCGGGACTCGGCTATGCCAAGGAGTGTCGCCGCGTCACGGTGGATGGACATAATGTCGATGTCGTCAAACAGGCCGCATGACAACGACCCGCTGGCGCCCCATCGCGGGCGCCTGCTCGGGCTCGCCTATCGCATGCTCGGAAGCCGCAGCGACGCGGAAGACGTGGTGCAGGACGCCTATCTCCGCTTTGCCGGCGCGCAGGACGTGCACAACGCGGAAGCCTTTCTCGTCACCGTCGTGACCCGGCTTTGTCTCGATCGCCTGAAGAGCGCAAGAGCGCAGCGGGAAGTCTATGTCGGGCCGTGGCTCCCGGAGCCGGTGTGCGACGCGGAGGGCCTGTCTGCCGATGCCGCCACCGAACTCGCCGACGATCTCTCCTTCGCGCTGCTGCTGGCGCTGGACCGGCTGTCGCCGCTGGAACGCGCGGCCTTCCTGCTTCACGACGTCTTCGACACGCCATTCCCCGAAATCGCCGCCATGCTCGACCGCACCGAGGCATCCTGCCGGCAACTGGCCTCGCGGGCCCGCCGCGCGGTGCGCGACAACCGCCCGGCGCCTGCGAAGGCGCCGGGCAATCACGCCCGCCTGCTGCAGGCTTTCGGCGAAGCGGTGGCCAGCGGCAATGTCGCGCGCCTCGCCGAACTTTTGCGCGCAGATGCGGTGGCGCTCACCGACGGCGGTGGACGCAAGACCGCGGCACGCAATCCGATCATCGGCGCGGAAAAAATCGCGCGCTTCTTCATCGGCATTGCCGCCAAGAACGCCGGTCACGACATCCGCATCGAGCCTGCGGTCATCAACGGCGCCGTCGGCGCCCTGCTCTATCTCGACGGCGAGCTCGATCACACCATGAGCATGGCGATCGACGGCGAAAAGATCGCCGCGATCTATATCGTCCGAAATCCGGACAAGTTGCGTCATCTCCCTGCTGCCGGGATGCACTGCTGCCGTCAGCCGAGCGGCACCTCGTGAGGCAGCGGCTTGCCGGCGAAGAACGCGTCGAGATTGGCCAGCACGCAGTCCTGCATCGCCACATGCGACTCCAGCGTATGGCCGCCGATATGCGGCGAGAGCACGACGTTGGGCAGCGCCGTCAGCGCATCCGGCGCATGCGGCTCCTTTGCGTACACGTCAAGGCCCGCGCCGGCGATGGTCTGGTCGGTCAGCGCCGCGACCAGCGCCTGCTGGTCGATGACAGAGCCGCGCGAGATGTTGACGACGTAACCGTCCTTGCCGAGCTTCTTCAGGATACTGGCATCGACGGCGTGATTGGTATCCGCGCCCGCCCGCACTGCGATCATCAGGACGCTGCACCATTCGGCCAGCGCATCGAGCGTCGGAAAATACCGATAGGGAACATCGTGCCTGCTGCGGCTGAAATAGCCGACTTCGGTCTCGAACGCGGCGACGCGCGCCGCAATCTTGCGGCCGATCTCGCCCATGCCGTAGACGCCGATTTTGCGGCCGAGCATCCCGGCTTGCGGGCGCATCATCGGCGACGGTTTTGCAGCCGCCCAGCTCCCGCCCCGCACATAGTCGTCCGCCACGAGCAGTCGCCGCGTGGCCGCCAGCATCAAGGTGACCGCGATGTCGGCGACCGACGCCGCGTTCGCCCCCGGGCTGTGACCGACCGCGATGTTGCGTTTCGCCGCCGCCGCCAGATCGACGCCGTCATAGCCGGTGCCGTAGCAGACGATGGCGCCCAATTTCGGCATCATGTCCATCGCGTCGCCGCGAAGCGGCGTGCCGCCCGCGGTGATCATCGCGCGAATGTCGGCGAGCTGTTCGGCGGAAAACATTTCATCGGGCGGCTTGCCCGCAGCGTTCAGGAGCTCAAACCGTTCGCCGAAACGCTCCATCTGGGCCTTTGGAAAACGCGAATAGATCAGGACCTTCTCGGGCATTGTTTTTCCTTCTTGGCAAGTCCGGCGCTGCGACGATTACGCAAATGCCACATCAAACGCAAAGGGCGGAATCGGTCACCCGATTCCGCCCTTCTTATTCACGTTGGCCGCAAGGGCTTAGCCGAGCAGCGTGCCCGGCTCTACCTTGACGCCCGGGCCCATGGTGGAGGAGACCGCCACGCGCTGGATGTAGGTGCCCTTGGCGCCAGCGGGCTTTGCTTTCGACACCGCATCCGCAAGCGCCTTCACGTTCTGCACCAGCTTTTCCTCGGAGAACGAGGCCTTGCCGACGCCAGCCTGCACGATGCCGGCCTTCTCGACGCGGAATTCGACCGAGCCGCCCTTGGCGCCCTTCACGGCGGTAGCGACGTCCATCGTCACGGTGCCGATCTTCGGGTTCGGCATCATGCCGCGCGGACCGAGCACCTTACCGAGGCGGCCGACCAGCGGCATCATGTCGGGGGTGGCGATACAACGATCGAAATCGATGTTGCCGCCCTGCACCTTCTCGACCAGATCTTCGGCGCCGACGACGTCAGCGCCTGCCGCCTTGGCTTCTTCCGCCTTGGCGCCACGGGCGAACACGCCGACGCGCAGCGTGCGGCCGGTGCCGTTCGGCAGGTTGACGACGCCGCGAACCATCTGGTCGGCGTGACGCGGGTCGACGCCGAGATTGATCGCGATCTCGATCGTCTCGTCGAACTTCGACTTGGCGCGTTCCTTGACCATCTTGATGGCATCCGCGAGCGGATAGAGCTTCTCGCGGTCAACACCCTCGCGGGCCTTCTTCAAACGTTTTCCGATTGCCATGGCCCGTTACCCCGCAACTTCCAGACCCATCGAACGGGCGGAGCCCTCGACCATCTTCATGGCCGACTCGATGGAATCACAATTGAGATCCTTCATCTTCTTCTCGGCGATCTCGCGCACCTGCGCTTTGGTCACCTGGCCGGCCTTGTCGCGGCCCGGAGCTTTCGAACCGGACTGGATCTTGGCAGCCTGCTTGAGGAAGTGGGACATCGGCGGCGTCTTCATCTCGAAGGTGAAGGAACGGTCCGCATAGATGGTGATGATCACCGGGATCGGGGTGTTCTTTTCTTCCTTCTGCGTCTGGGCGTTGAACGCTTTGCAGAATTCCATGATGTTGAGACCGCGCTGACCAAGCGCGGGACCGATCGGGGGCGAAGGATTCGCAGCACCCGCCGGCACCTGCAATTTCAGGTATCCGGTCACTTTCTTTGCCATGTATCGCTCCTGTTGTGCCGGCCGGGGCCGGCTGTTTCAGGGTCCGTGGTTCGGTTGAAGAGCGGCTGGCGACCGCCCTCTCCCTCCCACGGCCTCAATCAACGCGAGACAGAGCCTCGCGCCTTTCCGGTCAAACCTTCTCGACCTGACCGAATTCCAGTTCGACGGGCGTGGCGCGGCCGAAGATCGACACCGCGACCTTCACGCGCGAGCGCGCCTCGTCAATTTCTTCAACCACGCCGGAGAACGACGCGAACGGGCCATCGGCCACGCGGACGTTCTCGCCGATTTCGAACGACACCGACGCCTTCGGACGTTCGACGCCTTCCTGCACCTGGTGCAGGATCCGCATCGCCTCGGATTCGGAGATCGGCATCGGCTTGTTTTCGGCGCCGAGGAAGCCGGTGACCTTGGGTGTGTTCTTGATCAGGTGAAACGCCTCGTCGGTCAGTTTCATCTTCACCAGCACGTAGCCCGGGAAGAACTTGCGTTCGGCGTCGATCTTGCGACCGCGGCGCACCTCGGTGACCTTTTCGGTCGGCACCAGCACCTGTTCGAACAGATCCTCCAGCCCGCGCTGCTTCGCCTGTTCGCGGATCGATTCCGCGACCTTCTTCTCGAAATTCGAATAGGCGTGAACGATATACCAGCGCTTGTCCATCGTAAGGGTTCCGGTGCTCATCAGTGGACGCCCAGCAGGAAGGTGACGACGTAGCGGATGATCAAATCCGACATGAAGAAAAAGATGGACGCCAGCGCAACCATCACGAACACCATGATCGTGGTGATCGTCGTCTCGCGGCGCGTCGGCCAGGTGACCTTGGCGGTCTCCGAGCGCACTTCCTGCAGGAATTTGAACGGGCTGAAAGCCATCGTTGGTTACCGCGTCCTTCGTGAGACGATTGTGATTTAAGCGAAATCCGAACAGCCCTCTAGCGCCCAGCCCTCTCTCGAAGGATGAGCCGCACAGCGGGCTCGATTGTTCGGGGGAATTCAAAGCCGCGCCGGATATCCGCATTAACGGGCCAGCAGCAGGTGGCGGGTATCTACTGCCAGTCGGGCAAAAGGTCAAGGTACGGGGTGCCGCGGGGCTTCAAATGGCCCCTTTCGGGGGACCGACGAAAAAGACCACGAACCATTGGTTAATCCCCGGGTACAACCTTCCCTCAAATGCCCACAAGCCCGCGATCTGGATTTTAAAAGCTCCCTTCTATCCTGTGCGCTCCATAGGGGAGCAAGACGACCATGGCTCTGTTAGGCCAAGACCAGGAAAGACCCTCGGGCGAGACGGCATGGACCGTTCTCGACGCGGCGAACGACCTCGGCGACATCACCACGATCGATGCGTGCCGACGGGTAATCGACGCCGATCTGCGGGGCGAGCCTCCCGCCCGATCGGACGTGGCGGTCCTTACCGCATTCTTCAGCTAGCTTCGGGCCGGCGGCAGAAAATCTCGTCAACCCACTGATCGATCAATGAATTTTCCCAGATGAGCTACTGCCGTAGCTTCTCCTGGCCCGCGTCGAGGGCATCCCGGCCGGCCTGTCGAACCCGGTCAGCATATTCGGCACCGGCGTCAGCGAACTCGGCTTTGAGCGTATCGGACGCCTCGCGGACGCTTTGCGACACCGCCCCGGCACGCTCCTTCAGGTCTGCCTTCAGGCCGTCGCTCAAGTCGCCGACCCACTCGTCTTCGAGGCTGGACTTAGCCAACGCACCGGCCACCGTCGCGCCGATCGCAAGGCCTACGGCGCCGAGCACCAGCGGTTGCCTTTCGAGGAGGTCGGAAAGCGAGGACTGCGCCTGCTTCAGAGTTTCCTTCCTCGGCAAGACCCGGCCCATCCGGTCGAACATTTCCCGGGCGCCGGCCATGCCTTCGTCGAACCGCTCGCTCATCGTTTCCGCCGCGCCTGACATCGCATCGGAAGCGGCCGTTCTGGCGTCACGGACGGTCTCATTGATGCCGCGGGAGGCTTCGTCCTGCATTCGGGAGGCGCGGTTCCGCATGGAACCGTAAGTGTCGTCCCAACTAGAGGCCGCGGACCTTTGTGCGCGGGCGCCAAGATCGGCGAGCGGCGCGGCCGCTGACGTGACCGAACCGGCGGCGTTCTTCAGCTTGTCGCTGCCGATAAGCAGCCACAGCGCGCCACCTCCGATCAGGGCTGCGGCGAGCGGGTTTTCCCGGGCAGCGGCGGTCAAAACATCTATGAAACTACCTTGTGAAACGTTCATCGCACCATTCCCTTCACGGTGTCCTTGTCCTTTTCAAGCTGACGCAACGTTTCACGCGGCGCCAGATGGCGTGCGTCGAGCCGGCTCATGCCCACCGCAAACAAGATGGCTGCGAGCACCGCGGCAACAATCGCCGAGATCAGATAAGCGACCGGCTGCGACCATCCGCCGGCGATCAAAGCGGCGGATAACGCAAACAGCGCCATGACGATCGCGGGAATGACCAGGACAGCGCCGGCCGCAATGAGGCCGACGGCGCCACCGATTTGCTGAACCTTCTCGCCGAGTTCGGCTTTGGCAAGATCAACCTCGTTCTGGAACAGTTTTGCGAATTGCGACAGCGCATCGCCGAGGAGATGCGAGATCGTCCGAAGATCGGTTTTGGTGCTCATGACGCCTCACCTTTGTAGGATCCCGAGCTGTAGGACGACGGGTTGTAGGATGACGGGCTGTAAGAGGATGGCGCGTCCGATGATGGCGAACCTTGGCCCGAAGAGCTCTGGCTTCCCGATGCCTTCAGGAAGCGGACAGCGGCGAAACCAGCGAGCACCGACAGTCCGAGAAATGCCGCAGGCTGCCGCCTTGCAAAGTCCGTCGCGCCATCAACGAGATCGCGGAAGCTTCCGTTGCGGATTTTGTCCGCGGCATCGTCGACATATTCGGCCGCCGAATTGATGCCGCGCGCTGCGAACGGCACGTCGTTTTCGAATGCACGTGCCGCATCCCTGATATTGCCGGCGAAGCGGCCGACGAAATCGGCGCCCGAGCGCTGTTGTTCACGCGCCTGATCCTGGAAACGATCCGCAGCTCCAGCTGCAGCCTCCTTGGCGGCATCGGCCGCCTCCTTGAATGTCTCGCGTGCAGTGTCCGTCGATGCCCTCAGTACATCGCCGGCGCGCTGCTTGATCTCAGCGCCGGCGTCCGCCACTTGATCCTTCAGGTCCTGGGACGAGCCGGTATTCTGGTTCTGGGAAAAATTGGTATTACGGGTATTGAGGTCGAAATCGCTCATGGCGGTGTCTTTCTTAGATATGCGGGTTTCGGGAAGGATCGAAGGCCGTCGTCACAACATCGTCGGCCACCTCTTTCAGCCTCTCGGTTACGCCCTCGGTGATCCGGCTGGCGTGACCGCCGAGATCGGCCTCGGAAACGCTTCTTGCCGCGGCATCCGCCGCCGACAGCACCGTGTCCTTGGCCGCCTCAAATCCGGATTGCGCTGCGGTGCTGGCCGCGCGCTTGACGCGGTCGCTGGCTTTGCCGGCCATGCGCGCCTCGGCTGTAGTGCTCGGAAGGGAAGCGGCAAGGATCGCACCGATTGCTATGCCGAGGCCGCCGATCAAGGCAGCGTTATCCCGGATCACCTTGCTTGCCGTCGCAGGAGCAGCTGTCGCGGCGTTCTTCGCCGTCAAGCGAGCACGCTCCATACTCTCCTTTGCCATCTCCGAAGCGGCGTCCATGCCGGACCTGACCTTGCCGGCGACGGCATCGGCAGCCTGCGTCGCACGGTCCCTCAGATCATCAGCCATTTCGCTCGCCGCATCTGCCATTTCGCCTGCGGTTTCCTGAGCTTCACTGGCCATACCGGCGGCCTGACGCTCGGCATGGGACATTGCTTTGCGCATACCGTCGCCGAGGGATTGCGCGCGTTCCGTTGCCTCGTCGATGACCTCCCTCGCTTTCTCAATTCCCGGCGCTGCCGCTTCCGCGGCGCGATCGCGAACCGTCTTCGAACTCAAGGCAAGGCCGGCGCCGATCATCAAGAGCGGCAGCGGGAAGCCGCGGGCCAGGCGCATCGCGGGCACGGCGATCGCGGTGCCGGCGGCGATTGCCCGCATCGGATTATCCATGGCTTGTTGCTTCAGCGCATCCAGCCAGCCGTGGGTCTTGTGACTGATGAAGCCGCTTACCTCAGCCTTGATGTTCTCCGGTGAGACCTTGTAGCGGATGTCTTCTGCGGTGTCGGCGATCTGTTCTCGCAATCGGTCGACGGTTGCCGCAAGCTGCGCGCGGCTTTGCTCGGAGTCCCGTCGTAGCTCCTCCACGGATCGTGTCATGTCGTCACCGCCTGTGCGTTCGTGTTGTTTTGAGAACGAACTCAGGCGCTATTGAATGGTTCCTAACGCTCCTCGCGCGCCGCTGGATTGCGCGCGTCATCGATCGCCTTCGTCAGTTCGGCGCCGAGCAGGAAAATCTGCGCGGAGTAGTAGACCCAGAACATCAGGACGATCAGCGCACCCGCGGCGCCATAGGTCGAGTTCGGGGCCGCCTGACCGAGGTACCATCCGATCAGCGACTTTCCGGCGGTGAACAGCAGGGCTGTGACAAAAGCGCCCAGCAGAAGATGGCGCCAGCAGATCGTCGTATCCGGCAGCACCCTGTAGATCGCTGCGAACAACAGCGTGAAGATGACGAGTGACACGACCGTGTTAAGCGCACTGAGCACGACCTGGCCGGCAGACCAGTGTTCCAGGGCCGACAGCCCGGCGCTCGCGGCCAGCGAGACGATCAGCATGAAGCCCAGTGCGGCGACGAGGCCGAGACTGGCTGCCCGGCTTCGGATCATCGAGAAGATTGGCTCGTCCGTCGATTTGGCCTTGAACGTTGCGTTCAATGCCGTGCGCATCTCGCCGAACACCCCGGATGCCGTTACCAGCACCGTGACGATGCCGACGGCGGTCGCGGTCGCACCGGACGTTGGATCGCTTGATCGCGCCAGGATGGATTTAATGAAGTCGGCGCCGGTCGGCCCCAACAACCGGCCGAGTTCCTCACTGATCGCGGCGCGAGCGGCGTCCTGACCGAACGCCAGGCCAGCGATCGCAACGACGATCAAAAGCACGGGTGCCAGAGACGTGGCGGCATAGAAGGCAATGGAAGCCCCCCGGCTCAAGGCGTCGTTGGCCACAAAGCCCGCGACGGCGGCCTTCAATATCCGCAAGAGTCTCATTGGCCTTCCGTGACCTCCTTGAAAGCGCAGCAAGCCCGCAGCGCTGCAACGGATGGAGTTCATGGAAGGTTTCCTTACCGCACCAAAACTCGTCGATAGACGGCGGCCAAGGCGCCCGACCGCCTGGCCTCGGTCGACGGGAAAATTCGCCCCGGTCGTTCCCGAGCACCATGGTCCTCCGCGGCAGGCATGGCGGCCGGCCGGGCCCGGGCCCCCTACCTCGCGTCCGTTAGTTTGACATGGCTCAACCGGTCCCTTGGCGTCGCCCCCTACCATTGCACTCTGTTTGCCGGAATGGCATTGAGCGGCAGTCGGACCGCTGCGGAAAACTCGACACTTGTCGGACGTGGGCTGAGAGCAATGAAGGTCGAGCTGGCACTTCCACCGTCGAAGCGGGATTTGCGGCTGGACCTGTTCCGCGGCCTCGCCAACTGGCTGATGTTCCTCGGCCATGTCTCCACCAGTGTGCTGGCCTGGTTCTCATTCCGAAATTACGGCTTCAGCGATGGCGCCGATCTGTTCGTGTTCATTTCCGGCTACACCTCGGCGCTCGTCTTCGGCAGACGAATGATCGAGGGCGGCTTCGTCTTCGGAACGACGAGGCTGTTACGCCGCGTGTGGCAAATCTACGCCGCCCACATCCTGCTGTTCGTGTTCTATCTGGCTTCCGTCCATTTGCTCTCAAACGGCTTCAACTCGCCCGATCTCGTCGACCGATTCAATGTTGCCCCGCTGTTGAACGCGCCGGTCGAAACCATCACGCAAGGGCTGTTGCTCCGCTACAAGCCGGTGAACCTCGACGTGCTGCCGCTCTACGTCGTCCTGATGGGCGCCTTTCCGCCGGTGCTCTGGCTGATGCTCAGGCATCGCAACTGGGTGATGCTGGGATCTGTATTGCTCTATCTCGCGGCCCGGCAATTCGGCTGGAACCTGCCCTCCTATCCGTCGGGCGTTTGGTATTTCAACCCGTTCGCGTGGCAGCTTCTTTTCGTGCTTGGCGCATGGCTGGCGGTGGGCGGAGCCAGTACGCTGCATTTCCTGGTACGCTCCAGGGCAGTCCTCGTGTTCGCGCTGGCTTATTTGCTCTTTGCGGCCGTCATGACGCTATCCGGACTGATACCGGAGCTTGAGAAGTTGTTTCCGCGCGCTCTGTTCGAAGCCTTCAACCCGAACGACAAGACCAATCTGGCGCCCTATCGGTTCCTGCATCTCGCCATCGTGATCATCCTGGGCGCGCGGTTCATACCGATCGATGCGGCAGGGCTCCAGGCTGTCATCTGGAAACCACTGATCAAATGCGGCCAGCAATCCCTCGAAGTGTTTGCCGTCGGCATCTACCTCGCGTTCATCGGGTATTTTATCCTGAAGACGACTTCTGACGGGATTATCGCTCAATTGCTGGTTGGAATCGCCGGCATCGCAATCATGACGGCCGTCGCCTATTATCGGTCGTGGTCGAAGCGCGTTGAAAAGACGGCCCATGCCCACGTTGGTCCGCCGAACGTGGACAAATCCCAGGCGACCGCCGGCGAGCAGGTTCGGCCGGCTGAACGAGCAGTTGTTGGCGTCGCATGATAACGCGGGACGATGCGGCGTATGGGTTGATCGCCCGACAGCCCCTGAGAGGGTCCACCGGTGCCGTCGAAAATCGGCTTAAGTATTTGATTTAGCTGGCAGGAGTGGCAGGGCTCGAACCTGCGACCCCCGGTTTTGGAGACCGGTGCTCTACCAATTGAGCTACACTCCTGCAGGGAACCGGCGCATGCGCCGCTTCGCGCCGTTTCAAGCATAGGGCATGCCCCGATTGCAAGGGCGAAGCTGCTTTGCGCCCTATCCAAAGCAGAGCTTCTCAGCCAAACTTTGTCCTCGCCACAACAACAAGAGCAATCGGGAGAAACCATGAACGCGCAGACCGCCGCCCGGCCAACATCCGCCCCCCGGACCCCTTCTCTCCCCGACGCCAAGCCGGAAACCATCGGGCTCTCGAGCGTCCGCCTGCAGCGCATGTCGGACGCCTTCAAGCGCGAGGTCGACAAGGGAACCCTGCCCGGCGCGACGGTCATGGTGGCGCGGCGCGGCCAAATCGGCTGGTTCGATGCGATCGGCCGCCAAAATCCTGCGGCAGCCACGCCGATGGCGCATGACAGCATCTTCCGCATCTTCTCGATGACCAAGCCGATCGTTTCCGTCGGCATCATGATGCTGGTCGAGGACGGCCACTTCGTCCTGGGCGATCCCGTCGCAAAATTCATTCCGGAATTTGCCGAGCAGAAGGTCGGCGTCGAGAACAACGGCAAGCTCGACCTGGTGCCGGTGAAGCGGCAGATGACCGTGCAGGATCTGCTGCGGCACACCTCGGGCCTGACCTACGACCACACCGGCAACAGCCTCGTCCAGCAGCTCTACCAGCAGTCGCGGCTGCGCAGCCGCAAGATCACCAACGCCGAGCACGCGACCATGATCGCCGGCATGCCGCTGATCTGCCAGCCCGGCGCTGAATGGAACTACAGCCGCTCGACTGACGTTTTGGGACGCATCATCGAAGTCGTTTCCGGAAAATCGCTCGGCGCGTTTCTCACCGAACGCATCCTGGCGCCGCTGCAGATGGCCGAGACCGCCTTCCATACCTCGGAAGCGAGTGCCGGCCGCCTCGCCGAGCCGTTCCCGACCGATCCCTGGAACGGCGACAAGGTGCAGCTCTTCAACATGCTGGAGAAGCCCGCGATGGAATCCGGCGGCGGCGGGATGGTCTCGACATCGATGGATTATGCGCGCTTCTGCCAGATGCTGCTCAATGGCGGCGCGCTCGACGGCAACAGGATCATCGGCCGCAAGACGCTGGAGCTGATGGCCTCAGATCATCTCTCCGCGAGCGTGAAGGTCGACTCGCCGCTGATGCCGCCCGGCCACGGTTTTGGGCTCGGCTTCGCTGTCCGCACCCACCGCGGCATCGCGCCGTTCCCGGGTTCGCTCGGCCAGTTCTTCTGGAGCGGCATGGCCGGCACGTTCTTCTTCATCGACCCCGCCGAGGACCTGTTCACGGTGTTCATGATGCAGGGCCCCGGCCAGCGCGAGTATATCCGCAACATGCTGCGGGATCTGGTGTACGCCGCGGTGGAGTGAAGCCTCGCGCCCTGGGACGCGAGATCAACTGATCGTCGCACCGCCGTCGATCACGATGGTCTGGCCGGTCATGAAGTCGCCGGCCTTCGAGCCCATCAGCACCGCGGCGCCCGCGATCTCGTCGGGCACGCCGATGCGGAGCAGCGGCGAGCGAGCAGTTGAGGCTTTCAGCGTTTCCGGATTGTCCCACAGCGCTTTCGCGAAATCGGTCTTGATCAAGCCGGGCGCGATGCAGTTCACGCGGATATTGTGCTTGCCGTATTCGCAGGCGAGGTTGCGCGCGAGCTGCATGTCGGCGGCCTTCGAGATCGCGTAGGCGCCGAGCACGGTCGAACCCTTGAGGCCGCCGATCGACGACACGATCACGATCGAGCCGTCCTTGCGCTCAATCATCTGCGGCACCACCATGTTGATCAGCCAGTTGTTGGCGACGATGTTATTGTCCAGGATTTTCCGAAACTGGTCGTCGGAAATGCCGCCGAGCGGACCGTAATAGGGATTGGACGCGGCGTTGCAGACCAGCACGTCGATCTTGCCGAACGCACGGTTGGATTCGTCGACCAGGTTCTGCAAATTTTCCTTGCTGGAAATGTTCGCCGCGATCGCGACCGCCGTCCCCTTGCCAAACTTTTCGTTGACCTCCTTGGTCACCTGATCGCAGACGTCCTGCTTGCGCGAGGAGATCACGACCTTGGCGCCGTGTTCGGCCATGCGCTCGGCGATGGCACGGCCGATGCCGCGCGTGGAGCCGGTGATGACGGCGACTTTTCCCGACATATCGAACAAGCTCATGTCTCTCTCCCCAATGTTGGTCCAGCGCGATGCCGGTTTCATCTTGAATTCGAACTAAGCAGCGTTTGTTGTCCTCGACAACTCGAGGCTCAAGCGAGTTTCGTCGCCGGCGGCTTCACTTCAGGCCCTGCCGGCTGATGCATCGCGTTGTGCGAAGCGTCCGCGATCCAGGGCTGCTGGTTGACCATCGGCAGCCGCCAGCCGGTGTAATTGGCGCTTGAGAGATGATCGAGCCGCGTCACCGAACAATTGTCGATGTCGAATGCGAGGCCCTGTCCGGGCAACCCGCCAAGTGCGAGGCCGACGGCCGCCCTGATCGTGCCGCCATGCGCGACGACGATGACGTCCCTGCCCGCCTGCTCGGCGTTGATGCTTTCGATGGCGGCGCAGACGCGGTTATAGAGGTCCATGAAACTCTCGCCGCCGGGCGCGGGCTGGTCGACAGCAGTAAGCCAGTGGCTGCCGACCGGCAGGCTCGCGTAAAATGCCGCGCGATTCATGCCCTGCAATTGGCCAAGATGCTGTTCGGCGAATGCGTTCACGTGCGGCATGTCTGACGGCCTGGGAAAGCCCGCGGCCCAGATCGCCTGCGCGGTCTGGTGCGTGCGCTTCAGATTGCTTGCATACCAGACCGCATTGCGCGGCAGGATCTTTCCGACCGCCTCGAACACCACGCGATCGCTGGTGTCGCAGCCCAGATCCTTCTGCCCGTAAATGCAGCCGCCATCCTCGCGAACCGGCGCATGGCGGACCCACCACCATCGCGTCGCAATTACCCGCGGTTTGTCTGGATTGGACATCGCCAAAGCCCTTCAATACTGTTCGTTGTCGCTGTACGTCAGAGTACTCGTCGCCTCAAGTGACTTTGGCAGCCAAAGATTCTTGAGCGTTGATTCTTGGGCGTTTGAAATCTTGTTTGAATTCCGCAAGGCGGCAGACGCCGACGCGCATAACACGATCAGGGAGAAGCTCATGGGCCGCCTCGAAGGCAAATCCGTCGTCATCACAGGTGCTGGAAGCGGCATCGGCCGCGCCGCGTCGGTGCTGTTCTCCAGGGAAGGGGCGAAGCTCGTCATCGTCGACCGCACCGAGGGCGTGAAGGAAACCGCCAAGCTCGTCAGCGATGCCGGCGGCACGGTCGAAGCCGTGATGGCAGATGCCGGTTCGGAGACCGACGTGAAGGCCTTCATCGACAAGGCAGTGGCGAAATACGGCAGGCTCGATGCGATCTGGGCCAATGCCGGCGTCAGCGGCGGACTGGTGCCGATTCCCGAGCAGACCGTCGAGCACTGGCAGGAAGTGTTGCGTATCAATTTGATCGGACCGTTCCTCGCGATCAAGCATTCGATGCCGCACATGATCAGGCAGAAGTCCGGCTCGATCGTCTGCACCGCCTCCGTCGCAGGGCTGAAGGCCGGCGCCAGCGGCCACCCTTACGGCGCCAGTAAGGCCGGCGTCATCAGCCTGGTGCAGACCACCGCCTATTCGCTGTCCGGCACCGGCGTGCGCATCAACGCGGTTTGCCCCGGCCTGATCGAAACCGGCATGACCAAGCCGGTGTTCGACCGCGCCAAGGAGCGCGGCACCCAGGACAAGATCGGCCAGCTCAATCCCCTGAAGCGCCCCGGCCAGCCGCACGAGCTCGCGGCGATGGGATTGTTCCTCGCCAGCGACGACGCCTCCTATGTCAACGGCCAGGCGATCCCGGTCGATGGCGGCCTCACCGCGTCGATGCCGTATACCGGAAAGCCGATCTGATTTTCGTCGGCTCATGATCACAACCCGTCGGGCGGAAAGCCGGATGATTCCGCCGCCAGCGCGCGGTGGCGGATGCGTTCGCGATAGAAGGCGTAGAGGCCGGACAGCACGATGATCGAGGCGCCCGTCACCATCATCGCATCGGGCACGTCGCCGAACACGAGATAGCCAAGCAGCATCGCCCACAGCAGCGCGGAATAGCGGAACGGCGCCACCGCGGAGATGTCGCCGGTGCGCAACGCCGTGATGATGCATTGGTAGCCGATCAGCAGCAGCACGGCGGCCAGCGCCTGCAGGCCAAGCGCGCCCGTCGATGGCGGCGTCCAGCCGCCGAGCGGAACCAGGATGACGCCGCCGGCGGCGGTCACGGTCACGGTGGTCAACAGGGTGATGAACAGTGACGGAATCTGCGCGGGGATCTTTCTCGTCGCGAGATCGCGCAGCGCGCAGAAGGCGACCGACACCAGCGCGAACAGCGAATACTGGCTGAAGCCGGCAAGCCCCGGCCGCACGATGATGAGCACGCCGATGAAGCCGGCCACGATCGCCGACCAGCGCCGCCAGCCGACCGGCTCGCCAAATAACACCGCGGCGCCGAGCGTGATGGCGAGCGGTAGCGCCTGGAAGATCGCCGAGGTGTTGGCGAGCGGCAGATGCACGACCGCCGCCATGAACGAGATGGTGCCGCCGATTTCGCCGAACACCCGCAGCGCCACCGGCTTTTGCATCAGCGTGCGCAGCGGCCGCAATGCGCCTTGATGCCACGCGAACGCCGCGACCAGCACGATCGCAAACAGCCCGCGCACCAGCATCACCTGGCCGAAGTTCATCTCGGACGACACCACTTTGGTGATGGAGTCGTTCGTGGTGAACGCCGCCATGGACACCGCCATGAGCAGGCTACCGCGGATATTCGGGGAAAGTGCCAATTCGTTAGGTCGCGCCGGCCTTCTGCGCGTATTCCCACGATGCCTTCGACAGCGGCACGGTGCGCGCCGCCGACTCGAGCGCCTTGGCGTTGGCCGCGGTGCCGTCGCGAACGCGCCCGGCGATGCCTTGCGTGATGCCGGCCAGGCGGAACAAATTATAGGCAAAATACCAGTTCAGGTCCGGGACGGCGCTGCCGGTGACGTTGCAGTAGATCTGCGCGGCCTCTTGCAGGCTCGGAATGTTGAGCGCCTTGAGATCGGCATTGGCGAGACCCGGCATGGTCCACTGCATCAACAGATAGGTGAAGTCGGCCATGGGATCGCCGAGCGTCGACAGTTCCCAGTCCAGCACCGCCTGCACGCGCGGTTCCGTCGCATGGAAAATCATGTTGTCGAGGCGGTAGTCGCCGTGGACGATCGAGGCGCGCGCCTGCGCCGGCACGGTCTTCGGCAGCCATTCGGCGAGCTTCTCGAATTCCGGAATGTGCTGCGTCTCGGAGGCGCGGTATTGCTTGGTCCAGCGATCGACCTGACGGGCGAAATAATTGCCCGGCTTGCCGAAATCGCCGAGCCCGATTTTTTCGGGATCGAAGACGTGAAGCTTGGCCAGCGTCTCGATCTTGCTGGTGAAGATCTTGCGCCTGTTGTCCGGCGTCTGGCTCGGCAGCGTCGGATCCCAGAACACCCGGCCCTCTTCCATCGACATGATGTAGAAGGCGGCGCCGATCACGGCATCGTCGGTGCATAGCGCATAGGCCTTGGCGACCGGAAAGCCCTGCTTGCCAAGCGCTGCAATGACGCGGAACTCGCGATCGACCGCATGCGCGGACGGCAGCAGTTTGCCGAACGGTTTTCGGCGCATCACGTACGAGCGAGCGGGCGTCTCGAGCTTGTAGGTGGGGTTTGACTGGCCACCCTTGAACTGCAGGACGCTCAGCGGCCCCTGATAACCCTCGACATGCTCGCGCATCCAGCCATCGAGGCTCACCTCGTTGATGCGATGACGCTCCTCGACTTCCTTGGTGCCCGAGAACTCTTCGTCTTTCCTGACGCCGTCCGCCACGATGACGCTCCCTCAAATTTCTTCTTGAACCTTGGGGAGCGCCATCAGAGCGTTCCCGTTAATGCGTAGCGTTTGCATACTTCCGAAGTTCAAGTCTGGCAATGGCGCGGTTATGGACCTCGTCGGGACCATCAGCCAGGCGCATGGTGCGCATGGAGGCATAGTCCCGCGCCAGGCCGGCATCGTCGGAAACGCCGGCGCCGCCGAACGCCTGAATGGCGTTGTCGATGATCTTCAGCGCCATGTTCGGCGCCGCCACCTTGATCATGGCAATCTCGAGCTGCGCGGTCTTGTTGCCGACCTTGTCCATCATGTCGGCGGCCTTGAGGCACAGCAGGCGATTCATCTCGATATCGGTGCGGGCTTCCGCGATGCGCTGTTCCCAGATCGAATGCTCGATGATCTTCTTGCCGAAGGCGGTGCGCGACGACAGCCGGCGTACCATCTTCTCCAGCGCCTCTTCGGCCTTGCCGATGGTGCGCATGCAGTGATGGATGCGGCCCGGACCGAGACGGCCCTGCGCGATCTCAAAGCCCCTGCCCTCGCCGAGCAGGATGTTCTCCTTGGGAACGCGGACGTTCTCCAGCAGCACCTGGGCGTGGCCGTGCGGGGCATCGTCGTAGCCGAACACCGGCAGCATTTTTTCGACCTTGATGCCGGGGGTGTCGAGCGGAACGATGATCTGCGACTGCGCCTGATGCTTGGCTGCCTTCGGATCGGTCTTGCCCATCAGGATCGCGACCTTGCAGCGGGGATCGCCGACGCCCGACGACCACCATTTGCGGCCGTTGATGACGTAATGATCGCCATCCTTTTCGATGCGGGTTTCGATATTGGTCGCGTCCGACGACGCCACGGCCGGTTCCGTCATCAGGAAGGCGGAGCGGATTTCACCGTCCATCAGCGGACGCAGCCATTTGCGCTTCTGCTCCTTGGAGGCATACCGCATGAACACTTCCATGTTGCCGGTATCGGGTGCGGAGCAGTTGAACACTTCCGAGGCCCAGCCGATGTGGCCCATCTCTTCGGCAAGCGGTGCGTATTCGAGATTGCTCAATCCCGCGCCGCGGAATTCGTCGTCCTCATGCGACGACGGCGGGATGAACATGTTCCAGAGGCCTTCGGCGCGCGCCTTCTTCTTCAGCTCTTCCAGGACCGGGATCACCTTCCAGCGAGGACCTTCCTCGTCCTGCTTCTTGTAGATCGGCACCGCCGGGCGGACATGCGTATTCATGAACGCCTGCACGCGGTTGAGCCATTCTTTCTGGCGGTCTGACATATTGAAGTCCATGGGACGCTCCTCACCTTCAGCTTCTGAAATCGTTGGGCCGCACTGTCCGCCCGCCTCGCATTCGCCGCAAGGCATTTTGCGGCTTCGCTGATGAGGGAGATGGTACGGATCGGGCCGGAAATGCGACACGTTCGCAAACGTGAATTGACTTTTCCAGCTCTTCAAACGATAGTTTCATACAACTGTTTGAATTGCAACTCCCCGAACGGGACCCAGCCATGTCGAGCGATCGGACCCGGTCCGCCATCCTTGCCGCCGCCGAACGGCTTTATGCCGATCGCGGCTTCGGAGACGTGACGCTGCGCGACATCGTCGCCGAAGCGAACGTCAATCTCGCCGCGGTGAATTATCATTTCGGTTCCAAGGACGAATTGATCGCGGAACTGTTCGTCACCCGCAGCCTCGCCACCAACCGCGAGCGGCTCAACGAGCTGAAGGCTGCCGAGGAAAAGGGCGGCGGCCACGCGCCGATCGACGCCATTTTGCACGCGCTGGTGGGCCCTACCCTGCGCGGCTGCCTTGGCCCCGACCGCGAAGGCTCGACGGCGGCGCGCTTCATGATCCGCGCCTCGATTGAATCGGTGCCGCCAATCCGCCGCATCAAGAACCGCGAGGTCGATCATTTGCGGAAATTCATCGCCGCGATGCGCCGTGCGATGCCCGGCCGCGACGACGCCGATCTCTATTGGGGCCTGCACTTCGCGCTCGCGATGTCGCATCACACCATCCGGGAAAAAGAGCGGCTGACGAAATTGTCGGAAGGACGATGCGACCTCAACGACGTCCAGGCGATCATCGACCGCGTGGTTTCGGTCTCGGTGATGGCGCTCACGGGCGGCGAGACGCCGGCAAAGAAGGCGCCCGGAAAAGTGGTGGCGCGCGAAGCGCGGTGAGGCAACTTCTCCACGTCATTGCGAGCGAAGCGAAGCAATCCATCGCTCAGCGCGGGGATGTGGATTGCTTCGTCGCTTCGCTCCTCGCAATGACGGCTGGACATACATTCGCCTTCTCGCGACATGAACTGCCCGAGGTTTGCATCTTCTTTCGCCCTCTTGATCAGAGGGCGCAGGGAAGACCGGGTGCACGCCGCACCCGCGGTCTCGCGTGCCAATGCACACGGCAAAAGCGCACACGAGCATACAGGTTCGGCGGAAACACTCCGGCCTTCCCTGCGCAATGGCTTTACGGCTTACTTCGAGCTCTCCCCGGTGAACGGCTCTTTTGCCACCGTCGCCACGCAGGAAATCAATCTTGCGCAACTTGACGCCAGCACCGCGGCGTCAGGACCACACGACTTCGCCGTACGCGATAGGCCACACACGTCAGTCGCAGCTCTCGCGTCCATCGCATCTCACCGCACGTTCGTGACGATGGCCAACGCCCCTCATCCGCCGTGAGACGGGCGGAGTTATGCGACTGATTTGCGTGAGAACGAAAGCGGAATATTTTTGAGTCCCGGGCTTGACACGATTTCTGAAAATCAGAAGTGATTTGCCCGTCGTGCCAATTGGTCGCGGGTTAACGCGACGTACCCGCCATCCGTCCGCAATAATCCCCCGCATGGTGGGCACACTTCCGCCTTCGCTCGATGAGCCAAGGCGGACCGTCTCCGCAAGTCGCGCTATGGATTGCTCGCTGCGCTCGAAATAACGATGTGGGGGCATCATGCTCCTTTGCCCACTCTACGCGGCTTACATCAAGGCGACGCAATCGATCTCGATATCGAACGGCGCGAACCATTCCGGGACGCAGACGAAGATGCGCGCCGGCGGATCTTCCGGAAAATAGCGCGCGTAGATCGCGTTGACGGCGGCGAAGTGGCGTGCCGAGGTGCAGTAAACATTGCACTTCATGACATTCTGCAGCGATGTGCCCGCAGTCTCCAGGCACAGTTTCAATTGCTCGAGGACGAGTTCGGTCTGACGCTCGATCGGGCCGGCGAAGAGCACGCCGGTATCGGGATCGAATGGCGGCAGGCCGGAAACGAACACCATGCCGCCGCCGCGCGTCACCGGCGAGACCGACGCGTTCCGCTTCGCAAGCCAGGACGACATCGGCTCGACGCGAATGACTTCCCGCTTCATCGTTGCGCCTCTCGAACGGACCGATCGAGGGTGCAGACTAGCGCAATCCGGCGCCAACATGCTTCGATTATGATGGAAGTGTCGATGTCGAGATCAGACGATCTTCTTTTCCTTCAGCGCTTCCACCTTGGCGTCGTCATAGCCGATCGTCGCCAGCACATCCTTGGTGTCCGCGCCCAAGAGCGGCGGGGCGCGATAGTCCTTTACCGGGGTGCCGGAGAAGGTGATGGCATTGCGGATCAGCGACAGGTCGGGCTGCAGGGGATGATCGACCTTGACCTGCATGCCGCGCGAGCGGACATGCGGATCGGCGAACACCTGCGCGAAATCGTTGATCGGGCCCGAGGGGACGCCGGCCTTCTCCAGCTCTTCCAGCCAATAGGGGACCGGCTTCTTCAGGAACAATCCGGCGAAGATCGCCATGATTTCCTTGCCGTGGACGACGCGGTCGTTGTTTTTGACGAAACGCGGATCGGTCGCGAGCTCGGGCGCGCCGAGCACGGCGCAGGTGCGCTGGAACTGGCCGTCATTGCCGACCACCAGCATCAACTCGCCGTCGGTGCAGCGGAACACGCCGGCCGGCATGCCGCCATTGCCCCAGGTGCCGCGCCGCGGCGGGGTCTGCCCGTTGACGAGAAAGATCTGCGCGTAATGCGACAACGAGGCGATCACGGTGTCGAACAGGCAAACGTCGACATGCTGCCCCTCCCCGCCATTGGCCTTGCGGTGATAGAGCGCGGCCAGAATGCCGATCGAGGAGTTCATGCCGGTCATGTAGTCGACGATGGAGGGACCGACCTTCATCGGGCCCGCGCCGGGCTCGCCGTCGAGATGGCCGGTGACGCTCATCAAGCCACCCATCGCCTGCAGGATCGCGTCGTAGCCGGCGCGCGGCGCGTAAGGCCCGGTCTGGCCGAAGCCGGTCACCGAGCAGTAGATGATGCCGGGGTTGATGGCCTTGATCGATTCATAATCCAGCCGGTAACGCTTGAGATCGCCGACCTTGTAATTCTCCATCATCACGTCGCAGGATTTGGCCAGATCACGGACAATGTCCTGCCCTTCCGGCGTCGCGATATTGACGGTGACCGATTTCTTATTGCGGTTGGCGCAGAGATAGAACGAGTTGTTGTTGTTCGCCTTGCCCTCGGGATCCCTGAGGTAAGGCGGGCCGAAGGCGCGCGCGTCGTCGCCGCCGCCGGGGCGTTCGATCTTGATCACCTCGGCACCGAGATCGGCCAGCATCTGCGCCGACAAGGGGCCTGCAAGCACCCGCGTCAGGTCGAGAATTTTGATGCCCGAAAGTGGCAGAGCCGACATGAACTTCCTCCGAATTTTTTGGCGTGGTCGCGCGGGAACGTGTCCGGGCGCTGCGAAGCCAAGCCGATACACTATTTTATGTGATTGAGCCCTGCATTACCGGCATGACGCCATCCGTTCGGCGCCCGCTTTACGCGCAGGTGGCCGAACGAGCCGTGGGTTTTCGGGGTCTTGATAAGGAAGCGGATGCGGCATTCCAGGCAGGGGGAACAGCCTGGACATCCCAGAAGCACGACGGCCCGCCGAAGCGGGCCGTCTTATCGTCAAACCGAGTTACCAGCCGGCCTCATTACCTGTGGGTGCCGGCCTTGGTGCGGCTGGCCCGCCACTCCAGGAATTCGCGATACAGGGGATCGCGGTCCTGCGGGGCAAGGGCGGCGGCCGGTGCAGCAACCGGAGCCGGCTGCGGTAGCGCGGCGCCTGATGCCGCGGCCGCGCCCGCGGGCAGCGGCATGTTGCGATCGAGCCATTCCTGCGCCGCCTTGAAGCGCGTCCAGCCCGACACCGTCGCACGTGGCGCCATTTCCTTCCACTTCGGATGGAACGGCGGCCGCTGCAACTGCGCGACCTTGTCGAACATGGTGTCCACCAGAAGCGACAGGCGGCGGTAGCGGTCGCTGTTCGGCGCCCAGTTATACGACGCCAGCACGGCTTCGGCGGCGACCGTCTCGACGTAGCCACCCTCCGCCACCAGGCCCGGGTAGTCCGCCGACGAAAGCTTGGACGGCAGATATTCCTCTTGCAGCGGCTTGGCATAGTCGACCGGCACCAGATGCAGATTGCGGTCGTTGATCTGATTCAGCCATTGCAACGGCTTGCCCTCGATCGCCACGATCGCGTCGACCTCACCCTTGCGCAGCATGTCCACCGCCAGCCGCGGCTCTTGATAGATCAGATGCGGCCTGATCCCGAGCCGGTCGAACACGTTGATCGCCGTCACGAAGGTCGAGCTGTCGGGCAAATCGACCACCACGGTCTTGCCGTCGAGCTCCCGCATGCTGGTAATCGTCCTCGGCGCCAGGACGTGCATCTCCTCGTTGAACATCTTGGCCACATAGACAAACTGGTTGCGGATGTCCTTGGCGAAGTCCTTGCGGTCGAGATAGGCGAGCGTGTCCTTGCGCACGATACCGGCGTCGACGCCCCGCAGCAGCAGAATATCCGCCACCGCCTGCACCGATCCACGGCCCATCACCGGCAGGATGCGCAGCGCCGTGCCGTTGTCGAGCACGGAGGCAAGATCGGCACCGACCTGGGCGTAGGTAGAGCCGAACGAGCCGGTCATCAGGCTCACGGTGTTGGCGTTGAGCTGGTTCGCCAGATCGCGCTTGGTGGCGGTGCCGTACTTGAAGATGGTCTTGAAGGAATCGCTGACGGCGCCGGCATCGACACCGCTTCGCACCGGGCCGAAGTGCTGCCATTGGCCGTTGGTGAAGCGCATCATCCGCATCTGCTCGATTGGCGCATGGTCGGACGGGCTGGTGTTGATCTGAATGCCCTGCACCATCATGGGAAGCTGGATACCTTTGAGCAAACGGGCCTGCCTCATGATGTTCTCGCGCGACAGGTCGTCGCCGCAGTTCTTCAGGACCTCGACCGTCAACTTGCCGACCAGATAGCCGAGGACGGCCTGGCCGTTGGTCTTGCTCACGCTCGGGACATAGCGCGCCATGAAGGCGCTCCATTCCCGGAACACCGCGTCGCCGGCCGACGCCGCGTCTTCGCCCTCGAGCCTGTATGCAGCCGACAACAGGCCTTCCGCATTTTGCGGGCCCGCCGGCTGAATCACGGCCGAGTACGAATTGGCGATCGAGGCGGCGAAATGGGTCGGCCTCCAGCCGAGTTCGGCGGTTCGCCGGATCGCCATGATCGCGAATTTTGGCGTGGTGAACTCAATGAATACGTCGGCGCCGGAGGCCTTGAGCTTGGCGAGCTGCGCATCGATATTGGTGTCCGTGACCTTGTATGGAGCCTCGGCCACGATCGCAATCTTGCCACCCAGGCCGTCCTTCAGGCCCTTCAAATATTCCTTGCCCATCCCATCCTCCTGATAGAGGACGGCGACCTTGCTGCGGGGATGGTTCTCCAGCAGATACTGCGCAAAAATTTGCGCTTCAGCCGTGTAGGTCGGCAGGAAGCCTATGGTCCAGGGAAACTCGTGCGGCTGGTCCCAGGCCGCCGCACCCGACAAGGCAAAAAGTTGCGGGACCTTTTTTGAGTTCAAATAGGGCTGGATCGCGGCGTTCGTGTTCGTGCCGATGGTCCCCAGGGCGAGGAGAACGTTGTCCTCCTCGACCAGCTTGCGGGTCATCGCCATGGTTTTGGTGGGCTCGTAGGCGTCGTCATAGGTGATCATATTGACCTTGCGGCCGTTGATACCGCCTTCGGCGTTGATCTTGTCCAGATACGCCGCGATGACCTTGGCGATAACGCCGTAGGCGGAGGCCGGACCGGTATAGGGCGCGGTGTTGCCGATCCGGATCTCGTTGGCGCCCGGGCTCGCCGCCAGGCCCTGCCCGAAAGCCGGCCCCGCCATCGCGGCCAGCACCAGTGCCGTTGCAGCGCCGCGCCGAGGCGCAGTGAAAAGCCGGCGCAATGCGTCACGGGCCACAGACCCGGACAATTGCACCGCCCAACGAGTATCGATCAAAGCCCGCATCTGCCTGCACCCCTAGAGCAATAAACCTGCGATTTTTCGAGCAGCGAGACGGATAACGTTTCAGCCCTACTCGCTGACATTGTGTCTCAATCGGATTGATTTTGTGTCAAGGCCAGTCGTTTACCAGAGCGCGGTTAGTCGATTGTGTGTTCTGCCGCGACAATGCAGCACATTAGCGTTACCGAATCGGGACTCGGTTGAGCCCGCGGATGTCGATTCGTCCTATGGTTGTAAACACGATACGCGTTGCGCCGCCGCTCAGCCCTGAAAGCACGACGGCCCGCCGAAGCGGACCGTCTTGTCGTCAAACCGTGTTACCGGCCGATCCGATTACCTGTTGGTGCTGGCCTTGGCGCGGCTGGCCCGCCACTCCAGGAATTCGCGATACAGGGGATCCTGCGGGGCAAGTGCTGCGGCCGGAGCAGACGGCGACAGTGCGGCGCCAGAGGCCGCCGACACGGCCGCGCCCGCCGGCAGCGGCATGTTGCGATCGAGCCATTCCTGCGCCGCCTTGAAGCGCGTCCAGCCCGACACCGTCGCACGCGGCGCCATTTCCTTCCACTTCGGATGGAACGGCGGCCGCTGCAACTGGGCGACCTTGTCGAACATGGTGTCTACCAGAAGCGACAGGCGGCGGTAGCGGTCGCTGTTCGGCGCCCAGTTATACGACGCCAGCACGGCTTCGGCGGCGACCGTCTCGACGGAGCCGCCCTCCGCCACCAGATTCGGGTAGTCCGCCGACGAAAGCTTGGACGGCAGATACTCCTCTTGCAGTGGCTTGGCATAGTCGACCGGCACCAGATGCAGATTGCGGTCGTTGATCTGGTTCAGCCATTGCACCGGCTTGCCCTCGATCGCCACAATCGCGTCGACCTCGCCCTTGCGCAGCATGTCTACCGCCAGCCGCGGCTCTTGATAGATCAGATGCGGCCTGATCCCGAGCCGGTCGAACACGTTGATCGCCGTCACGAAGGTCGAGCTGTCGGGCAAGTCGACCACCACGGTCTTGCCGTCGAGTTCTCTTATGCTGGCGATCGACTTCGGCGCCAGCACATGCATTTCCTCGTTGAACATCTTGGCCACATAGACAAACTGGTTGCGAATGTCCTTGGCGAAGTCCTTGCGGTCGAGATAGGCGAGCGTGTCCTTGCGCACGATACCGGCGTCGACGCCCCGCAGCAGCAGGATATCCGCCACCGCCTGCACCGATCCGCGGCCCATCACCGGCAGGATCCGCAGCGCCGTGCCGTTGTCGAGCACGGAGGCAAGATCCGCTCCCATCTGGGCATAGGTAGAGCCGAACGAACCGGTCATCAGGCTCACGGTGTTGGCGTTGAGCTGGTTCGCCAGATCGCGCTTGGTGGCGGTGCCGTACTTGAAGAGAGTCTTGAAGGACTCGCTGACGGTGCCCGGATCGATGCCGCTTCGCACCGGTCCAAAGAACTGCCAGTGGCCGTTGGTGAATCGCATCATCCGCATCTGCTCGATCGTCGCGTGGTCGCTCGCGCTGGTGTTGATCTGGATGCCCGGCACCATCATGGGAATCTGCAAGCCCTTGATCGAGCGGGCCTGCTTCATGATGTTCTCGCGCGAGAAATCGTCACCGCAGTTCTTCAGGACTTCGATAATGAGCCTGGAGTTCAGATAGCCGTAGACGGCCTGGCCGTTCGACTTGCTGACGCTCGGAACATAGCGCTCCATGAAGGCGCTCCATTCGCGGAACGCCGCGGGGCCGGCGCCCTGCGCATCCTCACCCTCCACCCGGTACATGGCCGACATAATGCCTTCGCCGTTTTCCAGGCCCGCCGGGGCCATCACGGCCGACACCGATTCAGACACCGAGGCGAGGAAATGCACCGGCTTCCAGCCGATTTCGGCATTTCGCTTGATCGCCATGGTAGCGAATTTCGGCGTGGTGAATTGCATGAAGATGTCGGCGCCCGAGGCCTTGAGCTTGGCGATCTGGGCGTCGATGCTGGTGTCGGTCACCTTGTATGCCGCCTCGGCCACGATCGGAACCTTGCCGCCGAGGCCGTCCTTCAGGCCCTTGACGTAGTCCTTGCCGAAACCGTCGTCCTGATAGAGCACCGCGATCTTGCTGCGCGGATGGTTCTCCAGGATATATTGCGAATAGATGTGCGCTTCGGTCTGGTAGCTGGGCAGGAAGCCCATGGTCCAGGGGAACTCGCGCGGCTGGTCCCACATCGAGGCGCCCGAGGCGACGAAGAGCTGCGGGATCTTCTTCGAGTTCAGATAGGGGTGGACTGCCTGGCTCGTGTTGGTGCCGAGGCTCGCCAATATAAAGAGAACATTGTCTTCCTCGACGAGCTTGCGGGTCGCCTCCATCGTCTTGGTCGGATTGTAGGCGTCGTCATAGGAAATGAAATTGATCTTGCGGCCCCTGATGCCACCCTCGGCGTTGACCTTGTCGAAATAGGCCGCCATGACCTTGCCGATCACGCCATAGGCGGAAGCCGGACCGGTATAGGGCATGGTATTGCCGATCCGGATCTCGTTGTCGGCCGGCCCCGCAAGCGCCCGCTCGGTCAGCGCCGGCGCCGCCATCGCAGCCAGCATCAGCGCCGTTGCCGCGTTGCGCCGGGGCGCGGTGAAAAGCCGGCGCATGGCCTCTCCTGTCCGAAACCGGGACAATTGCCCGATTCGCGGACGAGTAACGTCGATCGCAGTCATTGCAGGTCCCCCCTGTGAGCCCAGATTTTTTTTAAAATTATTTGAACGCGTGATGCGAGCGGGCAGCATTTCAACCCTACTCGCCTACTCGCCGACAATGTGTCTGAATCGGATTGATTTTGTGGCGACTCCACGCGTTCCGTAAGGCATGGTTAATCACCGCGCATTTCACCCTCAGAAATGCCCAGAAATTGACGTCAACGCATCACCGCGCGATCGCCCCCACCACCGAGCCGAGCGCAATGACGGCGGCCAGTGCTACGAGGGCGCCGACGATGCCGACCATAACGATGTCGCGGTAGCTGTCCCGGTGCGTCGATCCGCAGACCGCGAGCAACGTGACCACCGCGCCATTGTGCGGCAGGCTATCGAGCGTGCCTGCACCGATCACCGCGACGCGGTGCAGCAGCGCGGGATCAAGTCCTATCTCCGCCGCGCGCGTCATATAGGTCGCCCCGAGCGCGTCGAGCGCGATGGTCAACCCACCCGACGCCGAGCCGGTGAGGGCCGCGAGCACGTTGGTGGCGACTGCCAGCGATACCAACGGTCCTCCGCCGATGCCGAGCACGGCGTCGCGCACCACGGTGAAAGCAGGCATCGCCGCCACCACGGCGCCGAAGCCAACCAGGCTTGCCACGCTCATCGCCGGCAATACCGAAGCGTTGGCGCCAGCGTCCATGGTCGCGCGCAGGTCCGGCAGTCGTCGATGGCTGACCGCGAGCACGGTCAGAATCGCGCAGGCAAGCGCCGTGATCACGGCCCACACGCCACCGACAGCGGCGAGCGACGTCCCGCCCCAGCGGGCTTCGGCGAGAAAACGGGTGTCAAGTGCCGGCAGGATCAGCAACGACATCGCGAGATTGACGGCAATGACCATGACAAGGGGCAGCGCGGCGAACATGGCCGGAGGCGGCACGTCGGTCGTCTCGCCATGCCCGATCTCCGCCGGATCGAACTCGCGCGCGGTGGTGGCGCGTTCGCGTAACTTTCCGTCGGCGGCGAGACGGTCGGACGGCATCGGCGCGCCCTCGCCAAAGCCTTCGCCGTTCCTCCTTGCGATCGCCTTCTGGCGATTGAGCCACCACAGGCCGAAGCCAAACATGATCAGCGATGCCAGGATACCGAGGCCGGGCGCAGCAAAGGGCGTGGTGCCGAAGAACGGCATCGGTATCGCGTTCTGGATCGACGGCGTGCCAGGCAGTGCCGACATGGTGAAGGTCGAGGTGCCGAGCACGATGGCCGCCGGCATCAGACGCCGCGGGATGCCGGCCGCACGAAACAGCTCCTGCGCCATCGGCGCCAGCACGAAGAAGGCGACGAACAGACTGACGCCGCCATAGGTGACGAGCGCGCCGGCGAGCACGACCGCCAGCACCGCCCGCTGCGGGCCGAGCCGGTCGGTCATGAAGCTCGCGATCGCGGCGACCGATCCGCTGTCCTCCATCAGCTTGCCGAACAGCGCGCCAAGCAGAAACAGCGGAAAGAACTGCGCCAGGAAGCCTGCTGCACTGACCATGAAGGTCTGGGTCCAGTGGGCGAGCAGCGGCTCGCGGGAGAACAGCGCGGCAATCAGGGCCGCGAGCGGCGCCAGCAGCAGCACGCTCCAGCCCCGGAAGGCGAACGCGATCAAAAGGCCGAGCCCGATCAGGATGCCGAGAAGCCCTGACACCGTCATGACCTCAGCATTCCGCCAGCAGCGCGTCGAGATCGGTCGTGGATTGCTTGCCGATATCCTCGCCGTGGGCGTCGAGGAATGCGTCGGCGCTCTTGCGGCCCTCTTCTTTCAGCAGCGAGACGAACGCCCACTCGGCGTTCATCTTCGACGACGCACCGAAGTCCGCGAGCGCGTCGGTCATGATCCGGTGTGTGCGCATTCCGGCCCAGCGCGCGCCCTCGCCGTGTCCGGGGTCCGCCACCTGGCGCAGCAGCGCCATCATGCGCAATTCCTTCATCAGCGGCGAGTTGAAGGAAATCTCGTTGAGCCGGTTGAGGATCTCGTTTGCCGTGCGCGGCAGGTCTTGCCGTTCGCGCGGATTTATCTGCACCAGAATGGTATCGTGCGCATCGCTTTCGCGGACCAGCGGCGTAAGGGTCGGATTACCGGCATAGCCGCCGTCCCAATAAGGTTCGCCGTCGATCTCGACCGCATGGAACATGGTCGGCAGGCAGGCCGAGGCAAGCAGGACGTCGGCGGTGATCTCCTTGTTGCGGAAGATGTGGCCGCGGCCGGTCCGCACATTGGTCGCGGTGACGAACAGCCTGATCGGTGCGCGGGCCAGCCGATCGAAATCGATGCTCTCGTCGAGTATTGAACGCAGCGGGTTGAGACCGAGCGGATTGAGATCATAGGGCGAAACCACGCGGGCCATCAGGTCCATGGCGACATAGGCGGGCGACGTGTCGAGCGTCCAGCGGCCCATCAGGCGGTCGAGCGGCGAGCGCTGCAGCGGGCTGAACGCCGCAGCCTGCGACACGCGCCGCCAATAGGTATCGAGCGCGGCCCGCGCGCCTTCGGCGCCGCCTTGCGTCCATCCGTCCGCCATCAGGGCTGCATTCATCGCGCCCGCCGACGTGCCGGAGATCGCCTCGATCCGCAGCCACGGCTCCTCGATCAGCCGATCGAGCACGCCCCAGGTGAACGCGCCGTGGGAACCGCCGCCCTGCAAGGCGAGGTCCACAAGAACCGGCTCGCGCGCTGTTTTGTCCATCGTCATCCTCCTCGGCCGGAGATGAAACGACACCTTGGGTCAGGGCGAGCCCACAATGCCTCGTCTCGCCCCTTCGTACGATCGACGCAGCAGCGCGAACAGGCTGCCGCCCGTCGCCGCGCCCAGGAGGTAGGCGACGGCGACCAGCAGCGCGAGCGGCACGCGGGCATTGAAGCCGAGGAAGGACATGGTGACGATCTCGAAGTTCTGCAGCGCGAAAACGATCGTCGCGGCGGCGAACAGAATGATGACGGCGAGGTAGATCCAGCGCATGGGAACCTCCTGATCGTCGATCAACCGCGTGGCGCGCAGGTCCGCCGCCACCACCAGCTCAACGAACGCGGCGCAGGCCGAAGCCCAATCCGAGCCAGCCAGCGCCGGCCATGATGAGATCGATGCCAAGGAACAGGCCGAGAATATAGAGGCTCGAGACCGGCCATCGCGCCAAAATCAAGAGGCCGAGCAGCAGCGTGATCACACCGGACAGCACCACCCAGATCCATGGCGTTTCCCGTTTCATGCTGAAGGCCAGGAAGATCCGCATGATGCCCGAGGCCACCAGCGATGCACCGAGAATGAGGGTGAGCAGCACGGCCGCGAGCAGCGGATTCTGGAACGTGACGAAGCCGGCGACAATGTAGAGCGCACCGAGCAGGACCCAGAGCAGGAATTTGCCCCAGCTCTTGATCTGGAAGGCGCTGAACACTTCGGCGACGCCGGCGATGATCATCATCACACCGACGATGAGGACGCTCGCGACGGTAGCCATCATAACGCTGCCGAGCGCGATAAACCCGGCGATGAGATAGACGACGCCGAGTGCGATGATCCAGCCCGACTTGGCGCGGAGCGGCGCTGTATCCGAACTGGCTTGGGGATCTCCTATCGTGCCTGAAGTATTGGTCATGACGGTCCTCCGATGTGAAAACCTATCCGACGTTCGTCTCCAAGGGATGGAAGATAATAGCAGAATTGGAAGAGGTATTCAGTCGAATTACACGGGACCACACCTGACGGTTGTCAGAATGAGATCGAGAGTTGTGGACTAAGTCACTGAAATTGCTTGGAGCGGGTGAAGGGAATAGCCCCCCCTCGGCGTGGCAGACAGCCGCCCAGGCGCTCATGACAGCACGCCAAAGCGTGACGTCTCTAGCCGAGATCGCAATGCCCGCGGCGATCAATGGCCCCCAAGCAGGTGTTCGATCCGAATGCGAAAAGGACGCATGGGGTGAGCGGTGGAAAGAAGATCCCTGGCGCAAAAAGCCCGGCACAAGGCCGGGCGTTTCGCAACCAATAGCGCTGGATCAGAACTTGTAGCTCAAACCCGCGCGCAACGTGTGAATCTGGGTATCGCCCCAGCTGAAGCGAACCGGAAATGCGGGGAACACCGCACTATTGAAGAGCGAGGACGCGCCGTCGAATCTGTAATAGAGATACTCACCACGCAGCAACCAGTTCTGCGACAGCGCCCATTCAGCGCCAGCGCCTGCCACCCAGCCGGTTTTGGTCTCATTCAACGAGACGTTCGCAAGATACGTGAGGCTGTTGTTGTTGAACCGGCCATTATAGTCGATGTCGGCGACGGCCAAGCCACCGGTGGCATAGAGCATGAACGACGGCGTCGCCAGCAGCCCGACCCGAGCCCTGAAGCTGGCGAGCCAATTGACGTCACGGCTCAAGGTGGTGCTTGCCGGAGGAGCCGGGGCGCCGCCGAAGAAGTTAACCCCCTGCGTTTGCGACTCGCCAATACTCGTCGATGTCCAATCGGCCTCAACGCCGAGCAGCCACTGCGGCGCGAATTGCCAGTTGTAGCCCAGGTGAACACCGCCGACGAAACCGTCGCCTTTGAGGTTGCGAGCAACGGGGTCTGCGTTGAAGGCGGCCGGCGACGGCAGCGGATCCCAGCGCGCATCAGTGTCGCCCCAGCCGTAACCGGCATGCCCGCCGATGTAGAAGCCGGACCAGCTAAAAACCGGCGCCGCCATGATTGGCGCCTTTGTCGGCATCCGCATATCGGCCGCGGAGGCGGCTGCCGTGCCGCCGATGATCATTGCTGCCCCCAGAATCAACTTTCTCATATCAAAATCAACTTTCCCAAATCCAATTTCCGGAGGATGCGAACTCGATGGATAAAAATAGACTATTCCGAGCCAACATCATGTCACCCAAAAACCACATTGGAACTCGAAATGCGCAGCACAAGCTTTACAGCATGACCTCGACCCGAGAGGCGGTCCGCCGCTTGTTCAACGTCGAGCACGACCGCGCCGGCAAAAACCGATCGCGGAATTCTGCTGGGCTGTACTTGAAAAGTTTGGAGCGGGTGAAGGGAATCGAACCCTCGTATTCAGCTTGGAAGGCTGCTGCTCTACCATTGAGCTACACCCGCGCTGGTGTTGAACTAACACGCCGTGCAGGCGCCCTCAACCCGCCCCGCCGACCCCCGTCCGAACATCCTGCGGGGCGCGGCCGATCGGCCGGTCCGGGCCCTTAACAGGGGCCGATTCGCCGCCTATATTGATATTTCCATCAACAATGAAAGGAGGTGATCCAGTGTCTTATACCAAGCGCTGTCACCTCGCTGGGATCGCCCGCTAGGCCTTGAGTTTATGGGTCTGGCATCGGGGCGCTCTCAGCCCTGGACCAGCGAGCACAACAATTGGGGCGCGACGGGAGCCATCCCGCCGCGCCTTTTGTTTGTTCGCGGCCTATGGCTGACCGCCGGCCAGCACCTCGCGGATCTTCCGCGCCAGATCTGCCTTCCGGTATGGCTTTCTGAGCAGGGCCACGCCGGGATCGAGATGGCCCTCATGCACGATCGCGTCGTCGGTGTAGCCGGACGTGTAGAGCACCTTCATTCCCGGACGGCGCGCAATCACAGCTTCCGCCAATTGGCGGCCGTTCATTCCGCCGGGCATGACCACGTCGGTGAACAAGAGATCGAATTCGGCGCCCTGGTCGACCAGCGCGAGCGCCGCCGCACCGTCGCTGGCGACCAGCGTGCGATAGCCGAGGCCGCCGAGCTGGGCGATCACGTAGCCCCGCACCAATGCGTCGTCCTCCACCACCAGGATGGTCTCGTGCCGCCCGAGCGGCGCGGCCGGCGCCGATAGCGGCTCGTCGTCCGTGCGCGCCGCCACGCCTTCCGCGCGTGGCAGATAGAGCTTGACCGAGGTACCGCGCCCCTCCTCGCTATCGATCCTGACGGTGCCGCCGGTCTGCTTGGCGAAGCCGTAGACCATGCTGAGGCCGAGCCCGGTGCCGCGGCCTACCCCCTTGGTGGTGAAGAACGGCTCGAACACGCGATCGCGGATGTCGGCCGGAATGCCGTGACCGGTATCGCCGACGGCGATCATCACGAACTGCCCGGGCTTCATCTCGCTGTCGGCGGAAGCCGAGGCCTCGTCGAACGTCACGTTGGCGGTCTCAATCGTGAGCTTGCCACCGCCGCGCATGGCATCGCGCGCATTGACCGCGAGATTGACGATGGCCGCTGAAAGCTGCGAGGGATCGGCCTGCACAGCCCAGGCGTCGGGTGTGAGCACCGTCTCGATCTCGACGTGCTCGCCGAGCATCGACGTGAGCAGCTTGGCGGTCTCCATCACCAGGCCGTTGATCTCGATCTCGCGCGGCTCCAGCGGCTGGCGCCGCGCGAACGTCAGGAGCTGCGAGGTGATCGACGCGCCGCGCGTCGCCGCGTCGTCGATCAACTGGGCGATCGCGGCGAGTTGCGGCTTGTCCGCCAGGCCGTCCTGCAGGATTTCGATCGTGCCGGTGATCACGGTCAGCACGTTGTTGAAGTCGTGGGCGACGCCGCCGGTGAGCTGGCCGATCGCATCCATCTTCTGCGATTGGCGCAACCGTTCCTCGGCCTCGTGCTGCTTGGTCAGATCGGTTGCCGTGCCGCGATAGCCGAGGAAACGGCCGTCGGCGGCAAATACCGGCCGGCCGTTGACGCTGACATGACGCGCCCGCCCGGCGGAATCGCGATGGTCGTACTCGAAATTGCGGAACGGCTCGTGCCGCTCCAGCAGCGCCATGTGCGCGCGCCATTTCAGCGGCTCGGCCTCTGGGTCGACTGCGACATCGAAGCGGCGCTTGCCGATCAGCGCGGCGCTATTCATGCCGAACGCGTCCAGCCGTTCCGAGACATAGGTGAAGCCGTGATCGGGCCCGGTTTCCCAGAACCAGTCGGAGGCGGTCTCGGCGTAATCGCGAAACCGCTGCTCACTTTGCCGCACATCCTCTTCGGCCTGCCGGCGGACGGAAAGATCCCGCTCCAGCCTTGCATTGGCCTGACGCACGTCGCCATAGGCATGCTGCAGGCTGGTGCAAAGGCCGTTGAACGCCTCGATCACCTTGTCGAGTTCATCGGCTTCGCGCGGCGGCCGGCGATCCAGCCGCAGCGGCGGCGGCGGCCGCGCCAGATTGTAGCCGCTGACGAAGTCGGCGACGGCGACCAGGTGCCGGGTCACCAGCAGGTGGAACAGATAGAGGATGAAGAAGGAGACCAGGAACGTCTTGGCCGCCTGGCTCGCCAGGATGACCAGGGTCTTGTTCAGCAATTGACGATAGACTTCGGTCAGCGTCGCCTCGACGCGGAGAACGCCGATCTGGCGGCGACTTCCCTGCATGACGTAGTCGAGCGGATATTCCCGCGCGATCACCGACCGGGTGGCGCGCTGGCCAAGTGCAAGCCGCACCGGATTCGGGCGGCTGGCGATCTCGCGGATCTCGACGGACTGGACATCCGGCAGGCTGAGGATGCCCTTGAGCTGCAGCTCGAGCTGGTTCTGATCCAGATTCCACAGGCTTTCGCCGAGGCTGTCGGGATAGCTGCGGCCGATTTCATCGAGCCGCGACTCGATCACGCTGACCTCGCGTTCGTATTCGAGATAGAGCTGCAGCGCAGTGAGCGTAAGCGTCACGGCCGAGCTGAACAGCAGCACGCCCGCCAGGAGCCGCAGGCCGATGCCGCTTCGCGACCTGCCAAAGATCCGCGACAGGCCGGAGCCGAAAATCGGCGGCGGCGGTATCGGGTTCAGTTCGTTCTTTGCGGCGACGGGCGACATCGCGCGGTCGCGGCGAAAATCGTTCTCACCGTTGCCCATGCAGCACTTCCCCCGGATCGCGGCACACTCTGCTCCGGCCATTTCTGGAGCCACAGCCGTCCAGGCCAGTCGGCCTTTCGTTCGACCTGATCGACCCTCTCGCGCAAGCCGCCCTGCGCGGTTCTGTTCGGGCGGCGCGAGCCAAATTACGCGTTATGCGCCCTGCAACGGGAATCCGGGGCAGGCTAGCACGCCCTATGCTAAAATGACACCGGTCGACCCGCGCCTTGCGCCGGGCGGGCAGATTGGTGTCAGGCTACGGCGGCGGAAGGCTATGGCCTCGGGAGGCGTGGCTCATGCGGCGGATACTCTTCATCTGTATTTCGATGCTTGTGACCGGCATCCCCTGCCACGCGCAATCGGTCATCAAGCTCGCGAGAATAGCTGACATTCCCGACCAGTTCGTCGGCGGCGAAATATTGCGGGCGGTCTATGCGCGGCTGAATATTTCGATCGAGTTCGCCGACGTCCCCGGCAAGCGGGCCCTGGCGCTCTCGAGCGCCGGCGAACTCGACGGCGAGGTGCACCGGATCGCCAACCTCGCGCAGACCTATCCGACGCTGGTGCAGATCTCGCCGCCGATCAATTACATCGAGCCGTCCGTATTCACGACAACGCTCCGATTTGACGTCAAGGGCTGGGATTCGATCAGGGATTACAGTGTCGGCATCGTGCGCGGCGTCGGCTCATCGGAAGCCGGTACGCGCGGCATGAGCCGCGTCACCGCCGCGACCAGCCTCGAGAACATGATCCAGATGCTCGATGCCGGCCGCTTCGATCTGATGGTCACGGATCTGTTCAGCGGACGCGCCGCCGTCAGGAAATTGAAGCTGCAATCGCGCATCGCCGCGCTGTCGCCGCCGCTGGAACGGATCTACATCTATCATTACCTGCATCAGCGGCATCGCGATCTCGCCAGAAGGGTGGAAGCCGTCGTGCAGGAAATGGACGCGAGCGGCGAACTGGCCCGGTTGCGCGAGACGCTCGTCAAACAGGTGCTGAGCGAGCCGTGACGGAATTGGCGCTGGTTGGGCGCGATCGCGGTTCTGCGCCGGCGGCCTGAATGCGCGATCAGAAACCGCAGAGATTGACGAAGCGCGGACGCGGGCCGCGGCGGTCTTCGACGATGCGCTCGCCGCCATTGACGGCCGAGCTGCCGTAGTAGCGGTGGTGGCCGGTGACGTCATGCCAATCGCCTGCCTGCGACGACGCCGGCTGTGGTGCACGCCATCGGGCGGCATCGCAGATGATCGTGGCTGGCTGGCGTCGCATGACCGTCTCCTTGAATGGGGCGCGTTGGCTCGCGTTCTGCTCATCAGTCGAGCGCCTGCCGGGCGACGTTCAAGGGCCATCCGATATATCGTGTTTCCGGACTGTTTCGCGGGGCCCTCCGTTTGTCGGAATCGACCACCCCCGAACGTCCTCGAAAGGCGGCCAAATCCGGCCCCGCGCATAAAGGAGAAAGCGATGCTCTACGCCATGCTGGCCTATCACGTCGAAGCCGAGGTCACGTCCTGGACCCCGGAGGAGGACGCGGCCCTGATGACCGAACTGCTGGCCGTGCATGACCGGTTGAACGCGAAGAAGCTGCTCGGGCCGGCGGCGCGGCTGGGCGCGACGGCAGAAGCCCGCACCTTGCGAGGTCCGGGCGCCGGAATGGTCATCGACGGGCCGTTTGCCGAGACCAAGGAGCAGTTGCTGGGTCTATATGTGTTGAATTGCGCCGACGAGGAGGAAGCGATCGGGATCGCCCGCGACCTGCGCCGGGTCAATCCGTCAGCCGTCTACGAGATCCGCCCGATCAGGCTCTATCTTCCCGGCGAGGCCTTGCCGGAAACTTCAAATGAACCGGGTCAGGGCTGAGGCAGCCGCACTCGATCGCGCGCTTGAGCCCCGCCGTACTCGGCCGGGCTGCCGCCATCGCGGAACAGACGCTGATTTGGCTTCTGCCATAGCATCATTTCACTACCAGCACGGGGCAGCGAGCCATCTGCACGATGCGGTCTGCCCGGCTGCCGATCATCCGTTCATAGAACGCCGAATGGCCGGTAGCGCCGATCACCAGAAGATCGGCCGAAAGCTGATGCGAAACTTCAATAATCATTCGCACGGGATGACCTGCCAGAACGTGAGGCTGGATTGTCAATTGATGTTGCTCGGCAACCGCGCGGGCCCTCTGAATCACCTGATGATAACGGCGGCCGGCGGTTGCGGTCGTCTCCCTGATTTCCTCGATGTAGTCCGGCATCGAGGGCACTTCCTCCACCAAGACCATGTGGAGGTTGGATTTGTTCTGCTCGGCGATCTGAACCGCGAGCCGCAAAGCCTTGAAGGCCTGCTCGGAACCGTCGTTTGCGTGAAGAATCGTCGCGAACATCGGACACTCCGACTTATTCAGCCTGACCGGGGATTGTTTGAATGGTGTCGTGACTTCGTGTTGAAGCCGACTGGGGTCGGGACTCAGGAAGCAGGTGGCGCGGCAGATAGAATGCGTTAGCGATGATCGTTGGGATCACCGCGCTTCCGATCACCGCGGCGACCAGCGCCGAATATTGGTCTTGGTCGATAATGCCGTGTGACAAGCCATAGAGCGACGAGATGGTTCCGAAGGTTAGTCCGGTCGACATCAGTAGAGTGGTGTACATGGCTTCGCCACGTGGTGATCCGAACAGCCTCGTGACCGGAAGGACGCCGGCGACCTTGGTTGCAATTTTGATCGCCAGGAAGAAGATGAACGCCGAAGGCGCGGCCATCAGTGCTGGAAGCGAGACAAATGATCCCGCACGGATGAAATAGAACGGCGTCAACAGCCCGAATGTGAGCGTTCGCAATCGGCGCACCAGCGCGTGGTCCTTGCCGACTGTGCCCGCCAGCACCATGCCGATCAGGTAGGCTGGCAGCACGGCCTCACTGTCAGCCCAGCTAGCGAGCGCGCCCATCCCAAGTAGGCAGAGCAGAAGAAACTTTGTTTCCAACTCGGAGGGGCGATTTCCGTAGAGGCGGAAGAACCTCGGCGTAAGCCAGGGCAGAATAACGAAGACCACGACGCCGACGCCGAGGAAGACCAGCGTTTTTAGAGTGAAGGGTGCGAAGATCAAGCCGAGCGCGACGACCGTGCCGAGATCGGTGACGAAGCAGGCGGCGAGAATGGTCTTGCCGTACTCCGTGGTGTTGAAGCCGAACTCGATCATAACCGCGTAAACCACGGCGACCGAGGTAGTCGACATAGCGACACCGGCGAGCCAGCTCGGCATGACTTCCCATCCAAGCAGGTAACGAGCGGCGGCCGAGCACCCCAGGAAGGGAAGTAGAAAACTTGCGAAGCCAATTGTCGCCGCTTCTTTCCATTTGAGTTTGAAGACGGCCGGATCGAGTTCGGCTCCCGCGAGAAAAGTCAGGACGATCGCGCCGACGCCGGAAAGAAACTTGATCCAGGATTCGTCGGTGCCAAGCATCGCCGAGCCGATCATCGCGCCGATAATAAGTTGAGCGATCGTGCCGACGACGATCTCGGAGAGCGCGGTGGATATCCGTAGCCAGATCGACAGCAGGCTGGCGATCAGTGCAAGACCGAGCCACAGCGCGGCCAAAGCCCACGTACTGCTCATGATAGCCTCCGCGAGATCGTGAGATCTGCGGCTGACCAGCAAAGCGTTTGAAGAGGTGCCTTTCGCCGAGTGGAGTGAAACGGCGTACAAAGCAGATTGGCTGAGTGGGGCATGGGTCCTCCTGCTCGCGTTTCAGCGTGGCAGGAGTCATCAGCCAGTCTAGGCGGTTTTGGGGGACTCCATCCCCGTGATCTGAATAGTAGGCGTGTCCGAGACGAACGCAAGGGCCGAAGTACCTAACTCGAGTGCCCCCGACTACCGCGTTGCAGCAGGTTCGCGATAACGCCAAGCTCGCGTCACGTTGCGAAGCGGCCTATACTAAGGAGGTGAGGTTCTGGGTGAGCTATTCTGGAGGCTCGTCATGAAATCACACACTGTTCCCTTCGAAAATCGCTGGACCAACGGTCAGCACGCTTGGCAATGGCATTGCGAACTTGAACGATTGGGCGTGCCGAACGTCAGGACGATGTTCTGCGAGCACGAGACCCATCATGGCGATGATCCTGCCGTCATCTTTGACATTCCCTCAGGATTTGTACGCGACTGGCTGGCCTTCCATGACCGGCGCGTGGCCCGCCAGCAGTTGCTGTGGCGCGCGACCGTCATTGTGTTGGGCCTCATTGCAGCGTCCGGCGTGGTGCTCGGGGCGCTGAGATAGTCTCGGGCAGAACTGGCAGCGTGATTGACCGATTTAACGGGTTCGCCTAAGCTCGCGATTAGAGATGGGGATGGAGTCCCTCGATACCCGCCCGTCGTGGGCTGATGACTCCTGCTGGACTGGGCTGCAAGGCCCGTCTCGGCGGGAGCATGGTTCAACCCGCCACAGGCGGGTTTTTTGTTGCCCGATCTCGACTGAGGGTGACGTGATGCCAATTCAAAAGACTGCACCTGGATGGCTGGACTACCTGAAGGGGCGGGGTGGCTTCACGATTGCTCCCCTCGCCGCTGTACTCTCGGTTTGTTTTCTAGCGTTCGTGTTTGAAGCGGAGGGCCACCTCGTCCTCTTACTCTTGGCCCTTGGGTTTCTCACAGCTCTGATGGAAGCGCGCATCCGAGCGGGCAATGCATCATGATCCTGCCGCTTCGCAGATGGTCGCCGTTGAAGGCGGGCGCCGAATAGATGCGCATTAGCAATGCCCGGACCATTGCCGATATCGAGTACGTCGTTGATCCGCCAAGCCAGGGCTCGGACTTAGCGGCTTGGACAGCTTGTGGCATCTCGTGCCGGCGTGACCGGCATCGCTACAGCGGCCGGGATTATTCGTTTTCGTTTGAGCTTCTTCACCTTCACAACGACGCACGGCACAAGGGCTGGCATGTGGTGATTATTAGCGAGCTTTGGCGCTTCGAAGGGATGAGAGGTGAGCCGCGCGTGACAAAATCGTTGCGCGTTCTTCGAGGCAAGGCAGCTGATGTGCTCGCCTGGATGCGTCAGAATCGAGATCAGAAATTGAGGAGAGCAACGTCTTGAGAAGTGCGATAGCTATATTTATTGGCGCGGGTTTCGGAGGAGTTGCGCGTCACTACTTCAATGCGCTGGTGTGGGGCTGTTCGGAACGGCCTTCCCTTGGGGAATCTTCGCGATCAACGTCATGGGTTCGGCCGCGATGGGTGTGATCGTGGAATGGCTGGCCCTGCGTGGCAGCGCGCCTCAGGATCTGCGATTGTTTCTCACGACGGGCATTCTCGGCGGGTTCACTACCTTCTCGACGTTCTCGCTCGATGCCGCCGTGCTGTATGAACGTGGCCAGCCTGGACTTGCTCTGGTTTACGTTGTCGCCTCGGCCGTGGTCGCGATCGGCGGGCTTTTCTTGGGCATGTATGTTGTGCGCCTGGCAACGCCCTAAGATACAAGGAAATGCTGTGAATACAGGTCTCTTTGCCCTCTGGCAGTTCTGGGCTTTGTTGTCAGCCGCTTTTGCGGCGCTGACAGCGGTTTTTGCAAAGGTCGGCGTCACTGACATCGGCTCGGACTTCGCGACCTTCGTGCGCACGATCGTCGTAATATTCGCGCTCAGTGGCATTTTGACAGTTGCGCAGGCTTGGCAGTCGCCCATGTCCGTCCCGGGCCGCAGCTGGCTTTTCCTCATACTCTCTGGTCTCGGTAAGGGCGCATCGTGGATATGCTATTTTCGGGCGCTGAAGTTGGGCGATGCCGCTCGTGTGGCCCCGATCGACAAGCTTTCGGTGGTGTTAGTGGCAATATTTGGCGTGTTGTTTCTAGGTGAACGTCTGACGCCCCTGAACTGGCTCGGTGTTACAATGATCGCAAGTGGCACGATCCTTGTCGCCTGGAGGATTTAGCCCCAGTACCTCGGCAACAAGCTTGCAGATCAGTAAGGCGGTCAGCTTCACCGTGCGTTTTGCGGGAACTTGGTCCAGCCTGCCGCTAGATCTGGTCTTTGCCCTGTTTTCGGTTTCAGCGGTCGGAACAAAGGCTCATCCACTCTTGTCAAAGACAATGACGATCACGCTGCCGTAATCTCCCGGCGTTTGATCTAAATCAAGCTAAGCGCCTCCCACAGGTTTGGAAATCCGGCTGCACTCTTTGTAACTGAGTTCATCCGATGCAAACTTGGGCCCGAACGCTGATTGCCATTGTCTTGGCACTTACGTCATTGAGCGCGATCACCGAGCGCGTGCGCGAAACAGGCGTGACCGATACTGAAATTCGCATCGGCAACGTGATGCCCTATAGCGGGAGTTTGGAAGTCTTCGGAGCGATTGGAAAAGCCGAAGCGGCGTATTTTGAGATGATCAACGAGCGTGGTGGGATCAACGGCCGCAAGGTGCGCTTCATCTCATACGATGACAGATCCGATCCGTCGACCGCGCTGGAGCTTACGCGCGGCCTTATTGAAAAAGACGACGTCCTCTTGATGTTCGGTTCATTCGGGACGCCGGGAAACTTTGCCGTTCGCGCATACTTGAATGAAAGGCAAATTCCTCAACTCTTTGTCGCCTCCGGAGACGATCATCTGAGCGATCCGTCGATGTTCCCGTGGACAATGGGCTGGCAGCCCTCCATTCGGGAAGAAGGGCGGATCTACGCCAACTACATACAGGCGTTCTACCCCGGAAAAAGGATCGTGGCTCTTTGGCAGAACGATCATTTCGGTCGGGAATTGTTCAGGGGGTTGGAAGATGGGCTCGGTGACATCGCCCGGATGATCAGGGTCGACATCGCCTACGATATCGCAGATGAGCATCTGGACACGCACGTATCGATCTTGAAGCGATCAGGAGCCGAAATTTTTGTATTTGCAGGGGTGCCTGCAAACGCAGCGAAAGTCGTCCGAGTAGCGGCGGAACTCAATTGGCATCCGGTGTTCATCTTGAACCAAATGGCTTCATCGATCGCGACGGCGCCAAAGCCCGCCGGCCCGGAAAACGCCTTGGGCGTCATTACAGCCGCCTTCCTGAAGGATGCAAATGACCCGGCCTGGAAGGACGAACAAGCCAGCAAGGACTGGCAGGCATTCATTGAGAAATATAATCGGGCCGGAGGCAAAGACGACAATTCCGCCGTCTTCGGCTACGCCGCCGCCGAGACATTGGCCCAAGTGCTCAAACAATGCGGCAATGACCTGTCTCGCGAGAACGTCATGAAGCAGGCAGCGGCCCTCGAAAACTACCAGGGCTCCATGCTGCTACCCGGGATCAAAATCAGCACTGGCCCCTGGAACTTTCGGCCGATCAAACACCTGCGGCTAATTCAATTCGACGGCCGGACGTGGCAACCGATCGGCGAAGTGCTCGAAACGGCTTTCTCTAATGCTCAGAAGTAGGAGGCTCGCGTTTGAGCGGGCGGTCTGCGGGAGAGTTCATTGGGAGCGTCACGCGCGGCGACAGTCCGTCTACGCTTTCGCTGCGCTTCAGCTACGCCGGACACGCCTCGGCCTGATGGCCTTCGCGTGGCTGCGCCACGCGTAGCCCGTCAGGGCGAAGCGTGGTGGGGAAGGAAGGACTCGAACCTTCGAAGCCATGAGGCGGCTGATTTACAGTCAGCTCCCTTTGCCACTCGGGACACTTCCCCGTCCGCCAGCGTCAGGAACCGGCCGCCCGAGCGGCGGAGGACCGGACCATGGATGACGCTGAGGCCGAAAGCCCGTTTTGAAACCGGCTGCGACCGGCGCGTTTATGGGCGAAGCGGGATGGCAAAGTCAACCAACGGAGCCTGCCAAAATCGCATCTGATGAGGCCAAATTGCCATATTCGGGGACCCGTGACACAAGCTCCCCATGAGTGATCGCGACCGAAAACCACCGTTCCGCCGTGGCGGCGGCAAACCCTTCGAAAAAGGGCGGAAATTCGTCCGTCCGCCCGGTCACCGGGGCCGGGATTCGAGCCCTGACGGGCCGGTGATTCTTTATGGCTGGCACACGGTTTCGGCGGCCCTGGCCAACCCTGAACGGCAGATCCGAAAGCTGTTCCTCACCGAAAACGCCGCAAAGCGCCTGGCGGACGAGAATATCGACACCCGCGTTCCCCCTGAAATCGTCCGCCCGAACGCGATCGACCAGCGGCTTGGCCCCGACGCCGTGCATCAGGGGCTCCTGGCGGAGGCCGATCCCCTGCCCTCGCCCGATATCGATACGCTGCCGCAGGAAGGCATCGTGCTGGTGCTCGACCAGATCACCGATCCGCACAATGTCGGCGCGATCATGCGCTCGGCGGCGGCGTTTGCGGTGAAAGCGATCGTCACCACCGCCCGGCACAGCCCGGAGGCCACCGGCGTACTGGCGAAATCCGCGTCCGGCGCGCTGGAGCTGGTGCCGCTGGTCACGGTGCAAAATCTTGCCCGCGCGCTCAACGAGTTGAACGACCGCGGCTTCATGACGGTCGGGCTGGACAGCGAAGGCAGCGAGGATCTCGGCGCGGTGACGCTGCAGCAGCCCTTGACGCTGGTGCTGGGCGCCGAAGGCAAGGGCCTGCGGCAACTGACGCGCGAGACCTGCCGCGTGGTGGCGCGGCTCGACATGCCCGGCGAGATCAAGAGCCTGAACGTCTCGAACGCCGCGGTGCTGGCGCTCTATATCGGCGCCAGCCGGTTAGGCTTGATGAAATGAAAAGCGCCCGCTCGCGGGAAGCGAGCGGGCGCTGAAACTTGCAAACTACCGTGAGATCAGTAGTAGCGGCGCAGCACGCGCTGGCCGTGGTAAAAACGCGCCGCGTAGCCGTGATGGTGCCGGTGATAATAGCGGTGCGCGCGATGGTGATACGGCCGGTTGTAGCCATAGCCGTAGCCGGAGATCGAGCCTTCGCGATAGACCGGATACGGCGCAAGATTGCCGGGACCGGTATAGGTCGGGCCCTGGTTGACGTAATAGTATTGCTGCTCCGGATCGGGCAGTCGTTCACGGACCCAGCCGCCGCAGGGATTGCAGCCTGCATAGGCCGCGACCGGCGCGACATAGACCGGCTGCGCGCAAGGGGTGTAACCGCAGGCCATCGCGGGCGCTGCGGCCATGACGGCGACTGCGGCGATCAATCCTTTAATCAAATGACGCATAACTCTCTCCTGTCGGTGTTTTTCGTTGACTTGATTTTCTTAGCGTGGAAAAGGCGGCGGCCTGCGCCGGTCATCCTGCGGCGCGTAGATGATTGCGGGCGGATCGATGGGGACGTTCGATTGCGCCGGCAGCGGCGCCGACTGCGCCGACCAGGACTCGTGATAACTCTCGGCCGGCTGCGGCAATCTGCGGTTCGACGGCGGCTCGATCTCCAGCCGTCCATAACCGGGCATGCGGCCTGCGCTCGGATAATAATGGCCGACGCGCGGCACCGGATCGACATAGCGGCCACCGTAGACCGTCGGCTCGACATGGGTGCCCTTGCCCAGCCCCCAATCGCCCTCGACCACCGCATAGGATGCGTCGACGCCGTTAATGATGACGGGTACGCCGGGACGGCCCGGAATCACGATCTCGAAGCCTCCGCCGGCAAAGGCGGCCGAATTCGTCGCGATGAAAAGTGCCAATGTGACGCCGATGCGCATCGCCTGGGATCCCGGTTGCCTCACGTCCCAATTTAATCCAACACGCCATCGCAGGGGTTAAGGCGGCCGGCCAAACTGCCGGTAAGGCTAACGCGCCGGCATGGATCGCCGTTCAATTGCGAGAAATGACGCTATCCAAACGTTAACGCCCCCCAGCCCCGGCCGCCCGCCCGATTGTCATTTGCGCGGCAATATCGCACCATCCCGTCCTCTCCCGCTTCCTTCGAACTCCAGCCGAAATGCCTGAAATGACGACCAAAAAGCCTGCGAAGAACGTGCTCTGGATCATGTGCGACCAGCTTCGCTACGACTATCTCGGCTGCACCGGGCACCCCGTGCTGAAGACGCCGAACATCGATGCGATGGCCAGGCGCGGCGTGCTGTTTTCCAACGCCTATGTGCAGTCGCCGATCTGCGGCCCGTCGCGGATGTCGTTCTATACCGGCCGCTACATGCGCTCACACGGTTCGCACTGGAACGGCTGGCCGCTGCGCATAGGCGAACCGACGCTCGGCGATCACCTGAAGAAGATCGGCGTCCGCAACGTGCTGGTCGGCAAGACGCATATGGCTCCCGACCTCGAAGGCCTGAAGAATCTCGGCATCCCCCAGGACTCGATCATCGGCGTGCATGTGTCGGAATGCGGGTTCGAGCCCTATGAGCGCGACGACGGCCTGCATCCGACCGGACGGCCGCGCCCGGCCTATGACAATTATCTGCGCGCGCATGGCTATGACGCGCCCAATCCGTGGGAGCACTGGGCCAATTCCGGCGCGGCTGATGACGGGACCTTGCAAAACGGCTGGCTCCTGGTTCACGCCGACAAGGCCGCGCGCGTGCCCGACGAACATTCCGAAACGCCCTACATGACGCGGCGCGCGATGGAGTTCATCGCGGAAGCGGAAGACGACGGCCGGCCGTGGTGCCTGCATCTGTCCTACATCAAGCCGCACTGGCCCTATATCGCGCCGGAGCCCTACGCCAGCATGTACGGTCCGCAGGACGTGAAGCAGGTGATCCGCTCGCAGGAGGAGCGCGCCAACGCGCATCCGGTATTCGCCGCCTATATGGACATGCGCTACTCCCGCAACATGTCGCGCAACGAGGCGCGCGATAAAGTCATTCCGACCTATATGGGCCTGATCAAGCAGATCGACGACCAGATGGGCGTCCTGATGCGCTTCCTCGAAGCGCGCGGCCTGCTCGACACTACCATGATCGTGTTCACTTCCGATCATGGCGACTATCTCGGCGATCACTGGATGGGCGAGAAGGATCTGTTCCACGAGCAATCGGCCAAGATTCCGCTGATCGTGATCGATCCATCGGCGTCCGCCGACAGCACGCGCGGCACCGTGAGCGATGCGCTGGTCGAGGCGATCGACCTGGCGCCGACCTTCATCGATTATTTCGGCAGCGATCCGCCGGATCACATTCTGGAGGGACGTTCGCTGCTGCCGCTCCTGCATGGCGACAAGCCTGCAGACTGGCGCAAGGTGGTGTTCTCCGAGTACGACTACGCCATGCAGGACGTCCGCGTGATGCTGAACCAGCCGATCGAGCGCTGCCGGCTGTTCATGGTGTTCGACGGCCGCTGGAAATACATCCACGCCTCCGGCTTCCGGCCGATGCTCTATGACCTCGAAAGCGACCCGCAGGAATTTGTCGACCGCGGCGCCGACTCCGCCTGCGCCGATGTCGTGGCACGGCTGCAGTCGGAGTTGTTCGACTGGGCGCTGCATCCGAGGATGCACATCACCACGCCGAACGCGAAGATCGCGGCGTATGCCGCCCAGCAATTGCAGGTGAAGAACGGCGTGCTGATCGGCATCTGGGACGAGGCGGAACTCGGGGCGATCAGGGAGAAGATCGGGATGAAACCCTAAGAGCCGACCTCGCACGCGCGAATCGCGTTCAGATCTGGGGTTTGGAAATTGGTGTTGCGGCGGAGACACGTCGTGTCGACAAATTGCGGGTGCTCACCCTACCCTTGTTGCAGTTCCGAGCACGCGGACGCTACGGTCGCCCGGAAACACTTCTCAGCCCTTCGAGGGGAGCCATGAAGCCATATCGCGGCGACACCGGATTTGTCGGCTGGCCATCCTTTCTCCGCCAGGCATCGCGGCGTCGACTGCAAACGATAGCGATCGCGGTCTTGCTGCTCCTGCCGATCGGCGCAAGTCCCGCCCGAGCAATGAAGGATTCCGCGTCGGCAGCTTCGACTGCGCATGTCTATCTGCTCCGCGGCGTGCTCAATATTTTTTCTCTGGGGCTCGATGACATTGCGGCACAGCTCCGGGCGCAGGGCATTCCGGTCACTGTCGCGAACTTCGCCTCCTGGTCGTCGCTCGCCGACGAAGCCGCCGCCGGATACAAGAGCGGCAGGATCAAAACGATTGTTCTGGTCGGGCATTCTTCGGGAGCGACCGCACTGCCCGACATGGTCGCCAAGCTGGATCAGCTTGGCGCTCCCGTTAAGCTGGCAATCGGCCTGGATTCGGTGTTTCGCACCAGGCTCTCGGGGCGCGTGGGACGCTACATAAATTTCTACATCGCCAACGGCGCCGGCGAACCGGTCGCGAAGACCGGGCAATTCCAGGGCAAGCTCGAGAATATCAATGTGCAGAACGTGCCTGGCGTCGGGCACATGTCCATCGAAAAGAACCAGATCATGCAGCAGAAGGTGATAAGCGAAATCGACGCCGTCGTCTTCGGCCGATCTGTACCAGCCTCGGGGGCACAGAAGCCGCGGCAGCATGGGGCGGCAAGCATGGCGAGACCTGGCACGGCAAGCACCGCAGCGGTACGTTAAAGCGTGATGGCATTAGCTTCGATAACCTGAGTTTTTAAGGTAGTTGGCGCATTCTTCGGGTGTGAAGGCGTCGA
>NZ_JAFCLU010000016.1 GCF_018130385.1 Bradyrhizobium sp. AUGA SZCCT0283
CGCAAGCCCATCTGAACAAAGTGGCTCGTCAGCTAAACGAACGACCACGTGAGACCTTGCAATTTGAAACACCAGCAGAGAGATTTAACGCCTGTGTTGCGTCGACCGGTTGAGCCGGCAGCGGCATAGCGGACATGGCCGGACTTGCTGCCGGTTCGACCCCGGTCGCGAATGACCCCGTTGCAGACATTGACCTGCTCATAAGACAATATTGCTGTCACACCATCTCGGTTTTCTGAATACATTTTCAGGAATGTTTGAACCAGGCCGGAGTTAACACGTTCGGTTGGATTGCGAGCTCGAAGGCGTAGCATGCAGGAGGTTCCTATGACCAACTTGATGATCAGGAGTGTGACGCTGGCAACGTGTTCGATTGCGCTGATCGCTGCGTTCTCGGTCACTCCGGTTGTTGCGGCCGGGGGCGATCCAGGTGGCAGTGAGGCAAACTATAGCGGGATGAACCAACGCTCCGCTTATCCGCCTCCGTCATACCCGAAGCGGTCGGGCACCAAGGCCACTCACGCTCCCAAGGCCAAGAAAGCCAAGCAGTCCCTTTTCGACGATCCCGCCTTCGCTCGTGGGTACCGCGCAGCCTATTCGACGGTTTACGACCGCACGGACTATGCCTCTGCGATTGAGCAGTTGAAGGCGCTCGGCCACTACGATCACCCGAATGTGGCCAATCTGATCGGCTATTCCTATCGCAAGCTCGGCGACTACAAGCTTTCGCAAGTCTGGTACGAACGCGCCCTGAAAGCAGATCCGAACCATGTGCTGACCTGGCAATATTACGGTCTGTGGCAGATCGAGCAGGGCAACCGCGATCAAGCGCAATTTCATTTGAGTCGGATAGCGGTAATTTGCGGGACGGGCTGCGAAGAGTATCGGTCGTTGGCCGCCGCGCTAGAGAAACCGCCCGGCACTGGCCTGGTTTATTAGGAGGCTTTGCAGCGGCCGTCAGCGCTCGGCGCTAACGTGATGGTTGAGGCCATATCTGTTCATGGCACATCGCGTCATTTCGCGGTGGCGCGGTCGCTTTAGCTGTGAAGCGGAGATGAGCACGTAGCCCGGATGAGCGTAGCGACATCCGGGGCCTTCGTCATTTCCCCGACTCCCGCATATCGTTGCGCTCATGCGGGCTACTTGCTGCGAACTGATTTGGTTTGCGCGCAAGCGCAATCGCGAGGCGTAACCGCGACAAATCAACACGACGGGCAAATCACTTCTGATTTTCCGAAATCGTGTCAAGTCCGGGATTTAAAAATATTCTGCTTTCGCTCTCACCCAAATCAGTAGCACAACTTCTCCCGTCTCACGGCAGATGAGGGGCGCTCGCGATCGTCACGAACGTGCGGTGAGATGCGGTGGACGCTGAGGGCGCGATAGACGTACGCGCCGGAAGCGTACGGCGAAGTCGTGTGGTTCGGGCGTCGCGGTGCTGGCGCTAAGTTTCACGGGTTATCTCGTGGAGCGACGGAGGCAAAATAGCCGTTCTCCGGGAAGAGCACGAAGTAAGCCGTAAAGCCATTGCGCAGGGAAGGCCGGAATGCTCCCGCTGCCCTGTATGCTCGTGTGCACTTTTGTTTGCGCAAATCGCACGCGAGACCGCGGGTGCAGCAAGCACCCGGTCTTCCCTGCGCCCTCTAAATCCTGGAGGGCCAAACGAAGATGCAAACCTCGGGCGAAAGGCGTCGCGAGAATGCGAAGTCGTATCTGCGTAGGATGGGTGGAGCGAAGCGATACCCATCGCCATCCGCACCGGCATTGATGGGTATCGCTTCGCTCCACCCATCCTACGAGAGCAATGACGGGTGTGGCTTCAATCCCGCGCGATGATCTCGCGCTCGTCCCGATGAATGGTCTCGGTATTGTTCAGGTTACCGCCCCGGCGGCGCACCAGAAATTTCGGGCGGCGGGCGCGGATTGCGTTGTGGCGGCGGCGGCGGGCGGCCGGTTCGTGGTGGTCATCTTCCGCCAACAGCGGCAGCGCGAAGATGTCGCTCCACATCTGCCAGGCGGAGGCGATTTCCTCGTGGTCGGAGCTCACGCACAGCGGAATATTCAGCGAGGGATCGCGATGCACCAGCACCAGCATCTGCGCATCGTCGAGACCGCGCAGCGCGACGCCGAGAAAGTCGCTGACGCGGACGTTGATCGCCATCCGCATGCCCTTGACGGCACGGTGCAGCACGACACGTTCGCGATGAAGTTCTACTCTCCGCACGCCGCCGTCTGCGCGGGTATCGTGCGCATGGAAGCTGAGCGGCAGAGAAAGAGGGTCGAGCCGCATGACGCGGCTCGACCCGGCGGGATTGATCCCGCTTGTTGCTGTTTGACGCCTCACGGCTCTCATCTCCCCGCCGGGATTATGTTCCCGGTCGATACGTGAGACCTTAGCGGAAGCGTTTCCGTTTCGCCTTAAAAAGCCTGGTTAAGGAGAGGTCACCTGCCCTGGATCTCCCCGCATGATTGACAAGACCTTGGCACGCATGATTGACGAGACCTTGCGCCAAAGCCGAAAATGTTTGGCATTAGGTGGCGCAAAATGCTTGAAATCCCTGTGAATCAGGCACATCTGGTGGGTCTGCCGATTTGCGCCCAAGCCCCTTCAATTGTCAGGGATTTTGTTTGTGAACTCTTCACCATCCAGCGCTTCGCCGCTTTCGAAGGCCGAGACGGCCTCCGGCGCAACCTCCGGCCTGTTCGATCAATCGGCGCTCTCGACGCTGGCGCAGCGACTGGTTGAGGCCGCCAAGCGCGCGGGCGCGGACGCCGCCGACGCGGTTGCGGTGCGCGGCGTCTCGCAAGGCGTCGAAGTGCGTGATGGCCGGGTCGAGGAATCCGAGCGCTCCGAAGGCGACGATGTCGGATTGCGCGTATTGGTCGGGCAACGCCAGGCCGTGGTCTCGACCAACGATATTTCCGGCGATGGCATCGCCAAGCTCGCCGAGCGGGCGGTCGCGATGGCCCGCGTCGCGCCTGACGACAAATATGTCGGTCTCGCCGATCCCGCGCTTTTGGCGCGCGAGTTCGCCGATCTCGACCTGCTCGACCGCAATATCCCGACCACCAGCGAACTGGAGCGCCGCGCCTGCGAAGCGGAAGCCGCGGGCCTTGCGGTCAAGGGCGTGACCAAATCAGGCGGCGCGTCGGCCTCGAGCGGCATCGGCGGCATGGTGCTGGTGACCTCGACGGGTTTCCACGGCTCCTACCTGCGCTCCAGCCACGGCATCTCGATGACGGCGATCTCGGGCGACGGCACCAGCATGGAGCGCGATTACGATTTCACCTCGGCCCCGCACGCCTCCGATCTCGCGTCGCCTGACAGCGTCGGCCGCAAGGCGGGCGAGCGCACCGTGGCGCGGTCCAATCCGCGCAAGGTCGAAACCTGCAAGGTGCCGGTGGTGTACGATCCCCGGGTATCGGGATCGCTGGTCGGCCATCTCGTCGGCGCCATCAACGGCGCCTCGATCGCGCGCAAGACGAGCTTTTTGAAAGACCGGATGGGCGAGCAGCTGTTCGCGAAAAACATCCGCATAATCGACGATCCCTTGCGGGTGCGCGGCCTGCGCTCGCAGACCTTCGACGCCGAGGGCGTAAGAGTGAAGAAGACCGCGCTGATCGACGAGGGGGTGTTGACCACGTGGCTCTTGGATTGCGCGACCGCGCGCGAACTCGGGCTGGTCACGACCGGACACGCCCATCGCGGCGTCTCGTCCTCGCCGTCGCCGGGATCGTATAATCTGCATCTCGAGCCCGGCGAGATGACGCCGAAGGAGCTGATCTCCGATATCAAGCAGGGCTTTTACGTCACCGACCTGATCGGCTCCGGCGTCAACGGGGTGACCGGCGATTACAGCCGCGGCGCCTCCGGCTTCTGGATCGAGAACGGCGAGATTACTTACCCGGTCAGCGAGGTGACGATCGCGGGCCATCTGCTGCCGATGTTCAAATCGCTCGTTCCCGCCAACGATCTGGAATTCCGCTACGGCGTCAACGCGCCGACGCTGCGCATCGAGGGCCTGACGCTTGGCGGACGCTGACACGGCCGACAGGATCTGGGCGCGCGATGCCGCGCTGCTGAGGGACACCGTGCGCGAGGCCGGCGCGCTGGCCTTGTCGCTGTTTCGCACCGAGCTGAAGAACTGGACCAAGGGCGCCTCGTCGCCGGTCTCCGAGGCCGACATCGCCGTCAACGACCTCGTCGAACGCCGGCTGCGCGCGGCGACGCCGAAATATGGCTGGTTGTCGGAAGAGAGCGTCGATGATGACAGCCGTCTCGGCAAGGAACTGGTCTGGATTGTCGACCCGATCGACGGCACCCGCGCCTATCTTGCCGGCCGCGAAGACTGGTGCGTCAGCGTGGCGCTGGTTGCCGGTTCGGCGCCGGTGCTGGCAGCGGTGTTCGCTCCCGCCAGCGATGAATTCTTCTTCGCGGTCCGTGGTCAGGGCACCACGCGCAACGAAGGGCCGGTGTCTGCGGCCGCCGGTACCGGGCTCGATTTCTCCCGCATGGCCGGTCCAAAGCCGCTGGTGCAACGGCTGAGTGCGTCACCGGATGAGATCACGCTGCATCCGCGGATCGGATCGTTGGCGCTACGGCTGTGCCGGGTCGCCGACGGCAGCCTCGATGCCGCTTTTGCAGGCGGTCAGAGCCGCGACTGGGATCTTGCCGCGGCGAATTTGATCGTGCAGGAAGCGAATGGTAGAATGACCGCGCTCTCGGGGGATGCGATTGAGTTTAATCGCCGGGAGGTGGTGCACGGGGTGCTGGTGGCGGCGGGACACGATCGACATGCGCGCATTGTCGAGCATTTCCGAAATCGTCCGCTGCCCTGAATCGGTCTAAATCCGTGCCACAAATCATCCCGTCCACACCGCGATATCAGCTGTCGCTTCTGCTTGCCGGGCATCTCACTAGGAAAGACCATCATGCCAGATAGTGCCCCGCAGCAATTGCTTCATCTCGTCATCGGCGGCGAGCTGACCGATCTCGAACACACGACCTTCAAGGATCTCGACCAGGTCGAGATCGTCGGCGTGTATCCCAATTACGCGTCTGCTCTCGCGGCCTGGAAGGCGAAGGCGCAGCAGACCGTGGACAATGCCCACATGCGCTACTTCGTGGTTCACCTCCACCGGCTGCTCGATCCAGGTCAAGACACGAAGTCCTCCAGTTGAAACGATTCCTTCGCGATTTGCTGCGCAGCAGCTGGGTTCAGCGCGCGCTGGGTGTGCTCGCGGCCGAATATCTGCGGCTGGTCTGGCTGACCAACCGCTTCAGCTATGAGCCGGCCAACGTCTATGACATCGTCGAGCCGGAGATGCCGGCGATCTTCGCGTTCTGGCACGGCCAGCATTTCATGACGCCGTTCATCAAGACCAAGGAGAGCCACCGTGCCAAGGTGCTGATCTCGCGGCATCGCGACGGCGAATTCAACGCCATCGCCGCGGAGCGGCTCGGCATCGGAACCATCAGAGGTTCCGGCGATCATGGCGGCGCCTTTCACCGCAAGGGCGGCGTCGGCGCGTTCCGGGAGATGCTGCAGGCGCTGGAGGACAAGTGGAACGTCGCTACCACCGCCGACGTGCCGAAGCGGGCGCGGGTGGTGGGGCTCGGCATTATCATGCTGGCGCGGGAATCCGGGCGGCCGATCATGCCCTTTGCGATGGTGACCTCCAGGTTCATCCGGTTGAAGAACTGGGACTCCACCACCATCAATTTGCCATTCGGGCGCGGTGCCGTGGTCGGCATTGAGCACGTATACGTGCCGCCGGACGCCGACGCCGAGACTATGGAAAAGCTGCGTCTTCAGGTAGAAGCTTATCTGAACGAAGCGACCCGTCGCGCCTATGCGGCCGTCGGGCGTCCGGAGGCCGCTCTTGGCTAATCCACTGCCGATGACGTTGCGCGTCTACCGGAAACTGTCGTCCGCGATGGTGCCGCTGTCGCCAGCGTTGATCAGCCGGCGGTTGAAGCTCGGCAAGGAGGACCCGGCGCGGGTCGGCGAGCGCCGCGGTCTGAGCGCCGACATCAGGCCCACCGGGCCGCTGGTGTGGATTCACGGCGCCAGCGTCGGCGAGGTGCTGGCGGCGGCGGCGCTGATCGAGCGGCTGCGGGCCTTGAACCTGCGCATCCTCCTGACCTCGGGCACGGTGACCTCGGCTGCGATCGTCGCCAAGCGGTTCCCCGCCGACGTCATCCATCAATATGTGCCCTACGACTCGCCGCGCTACGTCGCGCGGTTTCTCGATCACTGGCGGCCCTCGCTGGCGCTGTTCATCGAATCCGACCTGTGGCCGAACCTGATCCTGTCCAGCGCCGCGCGGCGGCTGCCGATGGTGCTGATCAACGGACGGATGTCGCAGCGCTCGTTTCCGCGCTGGCGACGGGTCGCAGGGACCATCTCGGCGCTGCTCGGCAAGTTCGATGTCTGCCTGGCGCAGTCGCAGACCGATGCGGATCGCTTTGCGACGCTGGGCAGCCGCAATGTCATTGTCACGGGAAATCTCAAGCTCGACGTTCCCGCTCCGCCGGCCGACGCCAACAAGCTGGACATGCTGATGGCGATGACGCGCGGCCGGCCGGTGGTGGTCGCGGCCTCCACGCATCCGGGCGAGGAAGAGATCCTGACGGAAACACACCGGACGCTGGCCGGCTATTTTCCAAAGCTGTTGACCGTGATCGTGCCGCGGCATCCCGATCGCGGCGAGGCCATCGCGCGCATGATCGCAGCTTCCGGCCTCAATCCGACCCTGCGCTCGCATGAGGACTTACCCACCGCCACGACCGACATCTATGTCGCGGACACCATGGGTGAATTGGGGTTGTTCTACCGGCTGGCGCCGATCGTGTTCATGGGCGGATCGCTGGTCGAGCATGGCGGGCAGAATCCGATCGAGGCGATCAAGCTCGGTGCGTCGGTCATCCACGGCCCCCACGTCTTCAATTTCACCGACGTCTATGAAGCCCTCGATTCCGCAGGCGGCGCGCGGCGGGCCGATACGCAGGAAGCGCTGGTCAAGCAGTTCGGGCAGATGCTCGCCGATCCCAAGGCGCGCGAAGCCGTGCTTGCCGCGTCCGAGCGCGTGGTCGGGCAGCTCGGCGGCGCGCTGGAGCGCACGCTCTCCGCGCTCGAGCCGTATTTGCTGCAATTGCGGATCGAGATGGGAGCCGCCAATGCGTGAGCCGGGCTTCTGGCACGGCCCGGCCTCGCTCAACGCGCATCTCCTGAAACCGCTCGCCGCCCTCTATGGCGCCATCGCCGCACAGCGCCTGCGGCGCAGGGGACTGAATGCAGGCATTCCGGTGCTCTGCGTCGGTAATTATCACGTCGGCGGCGCCGGCAAGACGCCGACCGTGCTGGCGCTGGCGAAACTGCTGCGTGAGCTCGGCGAGACGCCGGTGGTCCTCAGCCGCGGCTATGGCGGGAAGCTGGCTGGGCCGGTCAGGGTCGATCCTGTCAGGCACACGGCTTCCGATGTTGGCGACGAGCCCTTGATGCTGGCGGGCCAACTGCCGGTCGTGGTGTCGCGCAAGCGCGCGGACGGCGTGCCGCTGGCGCGCGCGCGAGGCGCGACCGTGATCCTGATGGATGATGGCTTCCAGAGCCCGGCGGTCGTCAAGGACGCCTCCCTGATCGTGATCGACAGCGCGCGCGGGATAGGCAACGGGCAGGTGTTTCCCGCCGGCCCCCTGCGCGCGCCGCTGCGGCCGCAACTGGCGCGCACCGACGTGCTCATTGTTGTCGGCAACGGCACTGCTGCCGAGCCGGTGGCGGCCGAGATCGCGGCGCAAGGCAAGCCGGTGTTGTCAGCGCATCTGAAGCCGGATGAGGCGCAGGTCGCGCAGCTTCGGGGCAAGCGCGTACTGGCGTTTGCCGGCATCGGCGATCCCACGCGATTCTTCGACACGCTGCGCGCCAGCGGCATCGACGTGGCCGGGCAGCGCGCCTTCGCCGATCATCATCCGTATTCGCGAGCCGAGATCGAAAGCCTGATCGCCGAGGCCGGACGCGATGGGTTGACGCTGGTGACGACGGAAAAGGATCTGGCGCGGCTGCGGGATTGGTCGCAGCAAATAGTGCCGTTCAGGGTGACGCTGGAGTTCGACGATCCGGCGCTGTTGCGGAAGTTCGTGACCGACCGGTTGTTCAAGGCGCGCGAGAGGAAACAACCGCAGCCCGGATGAGCGATGCCTGTAGGATGGGCAAAGCGAAGCGTGCCCACCATTCAAGACAATGCTCGACGATAGATGGTGGGCACGGCGCGATGCGCCTTTGCCTACCCTACGAACCCGCGATTAGCCCTGCGTCTTCAGCGCGCCGGGAAAGTGCCGCTGCAGCACGGCGGTCGGGACCGAATAGGCCTCCTGCAGGTCGACGCTCCAGTATTTCAATTCGTCGAGCGGGATCCGCACGTCGGTGATGGCGCAACGTACATACGTTCCGGGCGAGATCACGCGGAAATCGCCATCCAGATATTGCACCTGCGCTTCGCCATGGCCCGAGGGGCCGAATTTATTGAGCACCGTCAAACTCTCCGATCGGCCGGTCCGTGCGGGCTGGCCTTAAGTATATTTTCCAAATTCAGTCTATCATAAATAGGTCGTACTGTCCGCCACGGAAACTGACCTACTTGTGATGATTTTGTGCCCACCTGCATGATAGCGTGAATTTCACCGTGCCCGCAGCGTCACACCGATCCGACAGAGACCGATGCGCCTGTTGTCAGCAACGCTATCCCTGACGCTCCTTGCTGCGGCCTGCACGGCCGGTGCCGCGCCATTGCCGGCCCCGCGCCAGGTCGATATCCCGGCGAGCGGTCTGACCCTGCATGCCCAGCTCTACAAGCCTGACGGTGACGGCCCGTTTCCCACCGTGATCGCGCTGCACGGCTGCGGCGGATTGGGTGGACAATCAGAGCCCGTGCTGCCGCGCTATCGCGACTGGACGGAACAGCTGTTGAAGACCGGCCATGCGGTGCTGCTGCCGGACAGTTTTGGTTCGCGGGAGCTCGGCCCGCAATGCCGTGTCAAGGAGCGCCGTGTGCTCGCCCGCCGCGAGCGAGTGGCCGATGTCAATGCATCGCGGCAATGGCTGTTGCAGCAATCCTGGGCCGCGCGTGACCGGATCAGCCTGATGGGATGGGCGCACGGCGCCAGTGCGGTCCTGTGGGCGGTGCGCCCGCAATCGTCAGCGCGCGGTATCGAGCCGGATTTTCGTTCGGCGATCGCATTCTATCCGGATTGCCGGATCTCCTCCGGCCTCGGCTGGAGCGCGCGCGTGCCGACGCTGCTGCTGATCGGCGCGCAGGACGACGTCAGTTCGCCGGCAGCCTGCCGCCAGGTGGTGGAAGGGGCCCGCGGCCGCAGTGCACTGGCGCGGATCGTGGTCTATCCCGGTGCGCCCCACGATTTCGATCGCGCCAACCTGCCGCTGCGGGCGATCGCAGGCTCCGACGCCGCATTGCCCGAACGCGGTCATATCGGCACCGATGGGGACGCGCGCAGGGACTCGCAAAAGCGCGTCGCGGAGTGGCTGGCGCGTTAGAACAGGCTTCCCTGATCAACCGGCTTGGCCACGCGCTTCGGCGCTGCCGGCTTCGCGTCGGGCGGCGCCGCTTTCGGCGTACTCGCGGCCGGCGCCGCGGTCTGAGGCCGATCGGCATCCGCGGTGGCGCCGACGCGGCCGTCGGCGAATTCGATGGTGAGATGTGCGCTCGGTCCGATCGCGGCGGCGGCATGCACGGCGTGGCCATGCTCGTCGCGCACCAGGGCAAAGCCGCGCGCGAGCACGCCGCGATACGACAGCGCCGACAACAATTGGCCGCTATGGGCAACGCGTGCGTCGAAACGCTGCATGGCGGTCTCGAGCGCGCGGCGGGCGCGCTCGGCCAGCCGTTGCGCGCGCTCGCGATCACGCGCGATGGCATTGCGCTGCGCCTGGGCGTTGGAGAGTTTCGAGGCCTTCAGCCTGACCTCCAGCCCGGCAAAGCGGTCCCGCCGGTTGCGCAGCAGGGCGCGGGCGGACAGCCTGATGCGTTCGCCCGACACCGTGAGGCGGTGATTGGCCTGCGCGACCTGCCCGCGCAGAACCTTCAGCGTCAGGCCGGCGCTGAGATGCGAGAAGCGGCGGTGATGGGCGTGCGTATTGGCCTTCAAGCCGCGGGGCAGGGCGGCGCCGAGGTGATCCAGCCTTTGCCTGGGGATCGCGAGCAGTTCGCTTAAGCCCGGCAGGGCGCGGGCCGCGGCGCGCAATTCATTGCGACGGCTCTCCTGCCCGCGTTGCCAGCACACCATCGTGCGCCGCGCCAGGCTCTCGACCTCGACGAACAATTCGCTGCGCACGGGGACCGCCATTTCGGCGGCGGCCGTCGGCGTCGGGGCGCGCTTGTCGGCGGCGAAATCGATCAGCGTGATATCGGTCTCATGGCCGACGGCCGAGATCAGCGGGATCATGCTCTCTGCGGCGGCGCGAACCACGATCTCCTCGTTGAACGACCACAAATCCTCCAGCGAGCCGCCGCCGCGCGCGACGATCAGCAGATCCGGCCGCGGAATCTTTCCCGCCTCGGGTAGCGCGTTGAAGCCGCGGATGGCGGCCGCCACTTGCTCGGCGGAACCTTCGCCCTGGACCTTGACCGGCCACACCAGCACGCGGCGGGGGAAGCGGTCCTGCAGCCGGTGCAGGATGTCCCGGATCACGGCGCCGGTCGGCGAGGTGACGACGCCGATCACTTCGGGCAGCCAGGGCAGCAATTGCTTGCGCGCCTCGTCGAACAGGCCCTCGGCGGCGAGCTTCCGTTTGCGCTCCTCCATCAGCGCCATCAGCGCGCCGATGCCGGCGGGTTCCAACGCCTCGATGACGATCTGGTATTTAGAGGAGCCCGGATAGGTCGTGAGCTTGCCGGTGGCGATGACCTCGAGCCCTTCCTGCGGCTTGAACCGCATTCGGGCGTGGGCGAACTTCCAGATCACCGCCTCGATCTTGGCGCTCTCGTCCTTCAGCGCGAAATAGCAATGGCCCGAGGAGTGCGGCCCGCGGAAGCCGGAAATTTCGCCGCGGACGCGGACATGGCCATAGGCGTCCTCCACCGTCCGCTTCAGGGCGGAGGACAACTCCGAGACGGTGAATTCGGGCGCGTTGATCAGGTTTTCGGCAGCAGGCATCGGCAACTGATTCGGACGTTGGAGGCGTTGCCGCAACGTAGGGATTTTTGACCATCCCCGCCAATCCGGCTCTTGTGAAACTCATATACTCTGTGATACAGAGTTCTCTGTATTTCATTCCGGCGAGGCAAGCTCGATGTTCAAATTCCTGATCCGCGGCACTCTGAGCTTCCTGAAATGGGCCCTGTGCGGCGTCGGCGTGCTGGCGCTGGTGGTGCTGGCGTTGCTGGCAACGCCGCTGCAGCCGGTGCCGGAACTGCAATCGATCTCGCGGGCGCGAGCCACCGTCGATCTTTCCAGCCTGCCTGCGATTGACCGGTTCCAGGCCCGCGACGGCACATGGCTCGGCTTCCGCCATTACGCGGCGGGTGGCACGCCGACCGGCCGCGTGGCGATCGTGATTCATGGCTCCTCCGGCTCCAGCGGCGGCACTATCCATGCGCTGTCCCAGGGGCTGGCTGCGCATGGGGTGGAAACCTTTGCCGTCGACATGCGCGGCCATGGCACGTCGGGCACGCGCGGCGACATCGGCTATGTCGGCCAGCTCGAGCACGATCTCGCCGATTTCGTCGCGGAGTTGCGCAAGACCGTGCCATCAGCGCCCCTGACGCTGGTCGGCCATTCGTCCGGCGGCGGCTTTGGGCTGCGCGTGGCGGGCTCGCCAATCCAGAACCTGTTCGAGCGCTTCGTGCTGCTCGCGCCCTATCTCGGCTACGACGCTCCCTCCACCCGGCCGAGTTCCGGCGGCTGGGCCCGCGCCGACATCCCGCGCATCCTCGGCTTGGTGGTGCTACGCGAGCTCGGGATCACCTGCTGTGAGGCGCTTCCGGTGCTGGCGCTCGCGGTGCCGCCGAACTCCGAGAAGACACTGGTGTCGACCTATACCGACCGGTTGATGCGCAACTTTGCTGTGCGGGGCGATTTCCGCCACGATCTCGCCGCTGCGACAAAACCGCTCACGATCATCTCCGGCGCCGACGACGAATTGATGTTTTCGGACAAATACGCCGAGGCCGTGCGTGGCGCGAAGGTCGCTGTCGACGTCAAGGTGCTCGACGGCATCAACCACATGGGTATCGTCGCCGCGCCGAAGGCGGTATCCATCGTTGCCGAAGATGTTGCCACGCGCGCCATGGCGGGGTCATAGCGGCGACGGGGCGGGAATGGGCAACATGATCGACAGCCGCGAGGCCTCCGCGGCGCTCGCCGAAATCAACGAGATGACGCGCCGCGTCCGGCAATCGCGGATCTACAATCTCGCCAGCCTGATGCTGATCATGTGGGGCGCGCTGGTATTTGCCGGCTATCTCAGCTCGTTTCTGGCGCCGCGCCAGGCCGGCTATTTCTGGGCCGCGCTGAACGCAGCGGGGGTCGCGGGCTCGTTTGCGATCAGCGCCTTCGGATATCGCAAGACAGGCATTCGTACCTTCGATTTCAGGATGCTGATCGCGTTCGTGCTGTTCTTCGCCTTTGGTTTCCTCTGCACGAGCGTGCTCGGCCACTTCACGCCGCGCCAGATGGGCACGTTCTGGCCGATTTATTTCATGCTGCTCTACATCATCGCGGGACTCTGGTTCGGCCACGCCTTTGTTGCGATCGGTCTCTCCATCAGCGCGCTGGCGCTGGCGGGCTATTTCTGGGCCGGCGACTGGTTCGATCTCTGGATGGCCTTTGTCAACGGCGGCGGGCTCATCCTTGGCGGCCTGTGGATGCGCCGGAGCTGATATGGACGGGCTCGACGACATCATTCATCAACCGCTGCGGCTGCGAATCATGGCGGCGCTGAACGCGCTGCCGTCGGGCGTGGGGCTCGAATTTGCCAGGCTGAAGAAGCTTACCGGTGCCACCGACGGCAATCTCGGGGCCCATATCGAGACGCTGTCGAAGGCGGGCTACGTCGCGGTCGAAAAGGCCTTTGTCGGCAAGAAGCCGCAGACCACGGTGACGGCCACGGCGGCGGGGCGGGGCGCCTTCGCCCGCCATGTCGCCATGCTGCAGGAAATCATCGCAGCCTCGGGCGGCAGATAGCGCCGAAACACCTCTGCACAACGGCTATTCTGCCGCCCGGTCCCCTTGCGGCCAGGGGGCGTTTTGTGCGACCGAAGCCGCATCTCATCCCCGCATCTGGCTCATGTCATGAACATCCTCCTGCTCGGTTCCGGCGGCCGCGAACACGCTCTCGCATGGAAGATCGCCGCTTCCCCGCTGCTCACCAAGCTGTGGTGCGCGCCGGGCAATGCCGGCATCGCGCGGGAAGCCGAATGTGTCGCGCTTGATGTCGCTAATCATGCCGCGGTGATCGAGTTCTGCAAAAGCAACGCCGTCGATCTGGTCGTGGTGGGGCCGGAGACGCCGTTGGCGGCCGGCATCGTCGACGATCTCGCGGCGGCCGGCATCAAGGCGTTCGGACCGGGCAGGCAGGCCGCGCAGCTCGAGGGATCCAAGGGGTTCACCAAGGCGCTCTGCACCGAATTCAACATTCCGACCGGTGCGTATGGCCGCTTCACGACGGCTGACGATGCGCTGGCTTATGTGCGCGCGCAGGGCGCGCCGATCGTGGTCAAGGCTGATGGCCTGGCCGCCGGCAAGGGCGTTGTCGTCGCCAAAACGCTTGATGAAGCCGAGGCGGCCATCGCCATGATGTTCGACGGCGCGTTCGGTTCGGCCGGCACGGAAGTCGTAATCGAGGAATTCCTCTCCGGCCGCGAGATCAGCTTCTTCGCGCTGTGCGACGGCGAAACCGCGATCCCGCTGGCCTCGGCCCAGGACCACAAGCGCGTGTTCGATCACGACGAGGGACCGAACACCGGCGGCATGGGCGCCTATTCGCCGACACCGTTCGTGACGGCTGAAATTCACGACCAGATCATGGCGCGGATCATCCTGCCGACCGTCGCCGGCATGAAGCAGCGCGGCACGCCGTTTCGCGGCGTGCTCTACGCCGGCGTGATGCTCACGGAGCAGGGGCCGAAGCTGTTCGAATACAATGTCCGCTTCGGCGATCCCGAATGCCAGGTGCTGATGCTGCGGATGATGTCCGACATCGTTCCGGCGTTTCTGGCGTCCTGCGATGGCGAACTGAAGCATTTCGACCTGCGTTGGTATCCGGAGCCGGCGCTGACCGTGGTGATGGCGGCGAAGGGCTATCCCGGCGACTACAAAAAGGGCACGCGAATCGATGGCCTCGATGAGGCCGCCGGAATCGAGGGGGTCGAGATATTCCATGCCGGCACGGTGGCAAAGGATGGCGCGGTCCTCGCCAATGGCGGGCGCGTGCTGAACGTGTGTGCGATGGGCAAGACCGTGCTGGAGGCGCAGCAGCGTGCCTATCAAGCTGTCGACCGCATCAAATGGTCTGATGGTTTCTGCCGCCGCGACATTGCCTGGCAGGCGGTGGAGGCGGAGAAGGCGCAGCACTGACGCAAGTCAGAAAACGAGATCAGCACCCCGCGACAGCGAGTTGGATCGTCGGCTTCGCTGCAGACTGCCAGCCGAGCGAAATGCGGTTATCAGAGCATGCTGCCGACGGCCTTTGTCATCTCAGCTGCAGAAAAGGCCCGCAGCGATTCGGTGCGAACATTGCCGAGCGCACCGAGGCTCAGCGTGAGCGACATGAAGGAGGACTCATCTGGCGCATCGACGATGGTCACAATGTCATATCGCCCCTGTGTCCAGAGGATTTCCTTCACCGTCACGCCGAACGTCTTCGCCATTGCCTTGAAGGCTTCCGCGCGCTTCGGTGACTCCTTGGCGTTGCGGATTCCTTGCTCCGTGAAATTTGCCAGCACGACATAAGCTACCATGGTCGTCCTCCCCGATTAGGAGCCTGTACAATTGGGATGAGGAAGTCGCGCGCAGAGCTTGCCACAGTACTTGCGACACTGCCACCGGCGGAATCGGAAAGGTCAGCGGGCGTGACTTATCCTGCCGCATCGGCGGAGGAGCTATGAATACGCTTTCCGCCGTCATTGCGAGGAGCGATCGGGTCGCGCGAATGCGCGCCCGCGACGAGCGCAATTGCGCTCGCGCAGTGATGACAGGCTTCGCGACGAAGCAATCCATCTATCCGTTATCTGGAGCTATGGATTGCTTCCGCCTTCGCTCGTTGAGCAACGGCGGACAAGCCGCTTCACTCGCAACGACACCGATCGCAATCGCGTAGGTGGGCAAAGCGAAGCGTGCCCACCGCGGCGATCTCAGTCCGCAATGGTGGGCACGGCGCTTCGCGCCTTTGCCCATCCTACGTAGTCGTCAAAGCAGATCCCCGCCTGCGGCGCTCGCGGTGGTGCCGTGCTCGCGGAACGCCTTGATGACGTTCTTGCCGATCCGCCACTTGTGTACTTCATCGGGACCGTCGACCAGCCGCTGCGCGCGCACCTGGGTGTACCATTTGGCGAGCGGCGTATCCTGGCTGAAGCCAAGCGCACCGTGGAGCTGGATCGCGGTGTCGATCACCTTGTGCACCATGTGCGCATGGAAGATCTTTGCGATCGAGTTCTCCTGCCGGATATCGAGGCCCTTTTCCGCCTTGTAGGCAATGTGCAGCAGCATCAGGCGACCGATATAGAGTTCGCTGGCGCAATCGGCGAGCATGAACTGCACCGCCTGCCGGTCGGCGAGCAATTGGCCGAAGGTCGAGCGCTTGGTGACATGGGCTGCCGCCATGTCGAGCGCGCGTTGCGCCTTGGCGACGTTGTGCATGCCGTGACGCAGGCGGCCATAGGCGAGGCGGTGCTGGCCCATGGCAAAGCCGTTGCCTTCGCCGCCGACCAGATTGTCGGCCGGCACCTTCAGATCCCTGATCTCGATTTCGGAGTGGCCGCCGTGCAGCACGTCGTCATGCGGTCCCTCGATCGCCATGTTGGCGACGTTGCGCTTGATCTTGTAGCCGGGGTTCGGCAGCTCGACGAGGAAGGTGGAATACTGCTTGTGACGCGGTGCGTTCGGATCGGTCTTGGCCATGACCAGCGCCATGTCGGCGACACTGGCCGAGGAGGAAAACCACTTCTCGCCGTTCAGGATGTAGTTCTCGTTGCCGTCCTTCACCGCCGTGGTCTGCATGCCGGTCGCGTCGGCGCCGGCGGCCTTTTCCGTCATCGAGAAGCAGATGCGCTTGTCGCCGTTGAGCAGCGGTTTGAGGAACTTCTCCTTCTGATATTCCGTGCCATGGGCAAGGATCGTCATCATCGATGCGTCGTCGGGCCCTTGCGTGTTCATCGACAGCGCGCCCAGCATGCTCTCGCCGAGCTCCATCTGCACCAGTGCGTTGGCCAGCGGACCGAGGCCCATGCCGCCATATTCCTTCGGCACCCACGGGCACCACAGGCCGCGCGCACGGGCCTTTGCCCGCAGCGGGCCGAGCACCTCGGCGAGCGGCTTGGTGTCGAGTTCCTTCTCCGCGGGGATGCACTCGTCGTGCACCCATTGGCGGACTTTTTCGCGGATCGCCTTGGCTTCGGCCGGGATTTCGAAATCGATCGACATCGCTGGTTTCCTCGGTTCTTGTTCCTGTTGGTCAGGCTTGAGGAATGGCATAAACCTGCGTTTCTCCAGCGGCAACGGCAAACAAAGTTTGAAGCAGCAAGGAGCGTCCATGCCCGATCTTGCCGATCTGTTTCCCGGATACGCCTCCGAATGGATCAACACCTCGTCGGGCCGCATCTTTGCCCGCGTCGGCGGCAAGGGGCCGCCGCTGTTGCTGCTGCATGGATTCTCGTCGACGCATGTGATGTGGCACCTGGTCGCGCCGCAGCTTGCAGACCAGTTCACGCTGATCATCGCAGACCTGCCGGGCTATGGCTGGTCGGATATGCCTCGCAGCGACGAGAACCACACGCCCTATACCAAGCGTGCGATGGCGAAGGTCATGGTGGAGGCGATGGAGCAGCTCGGCCATGTGCATTTCGCGCTCGCCGGTCACGACCGTGGCGGGCGCGTGTCGTATCGGCTGGCGCTCGATCATCCCGGCCGGCTATCGAAACTCGCTGTGCTCGATATCGCGCCGACTTATGATTACTGGGAGAAGCTGAACCGGCTCTCGGCGCTGAAGATCTACCATTGGGCGTTTCTGGCGCAGCCGTACCCGTTGCCGGAGACGCTGATCTCCGACCATGGCGAGTTTTTTCTCAAGCAGAAGATGGCGAGCCAGACGAAGACGAATACGCTCGACGCGATCGATCCGCGCGCGCTGGAACATTATCTGGCGCCATTCCGCGATCCCGCCCGCGTGCACGCGATGTGCGAGGATTACCGCGCCGGCGCCTATGCCGACTACGAGATCGACAAGGCGGATTTCGATGCTGGCAACAGGATCACGCTTCCGATGCTGGCGCTGTGGGGCGATGCCGGGGTCGCGAAGGCTGCGGCGACGACGCTGGATACGTGGAAGAAGTGGGCGACGAATGTAAGCGGTGCGCCGGTGGATTCCGGGCATTTTCTCACCGAGGAGAATCCGGAAGTGACGGCGAAATTGTTGAGGGAGTTTTTCCTGGCGTAGTTTTCCGTCATTGCGAGGAGCGAAGCGACGAAGCAATCCATCTATCCGTTATGCCGCGCGATGGATTGCTTCGCTTCGCTCGCAATGACAGTGGAGGGAGCGTCACCGCCTCACCTTGAAAAACTCCTTGAGCAGCGTCGCCGCTTCGGTTTCCCCGACGGCCGAATAAACCTCCGGCACGTGGTGGCAGGTCGGCTGGGCAAAGAACCGCACGCCGGAATCCACCGCGCCGCCCTTGGGATCGGCGGCGCCGTAGTAGAGCCGCCGGATCCGGGCGAAGGAGATCGCGCCGGCGCACATCGTGCAGGGCTCCAGCGTGACGTAGAGGTCGCAATCGACCAGCCGCTCGGTCCCGATGGCCTCGGCCGCCTGCCGGATCGCCAGGATTTCGGCGTGCGCAGTCGGATCGCGGTCGGTCAGCGTCCGGTTGCCGGCCGTGGCGATCACCTCGTAACCCCTGACGATTACGCATCCGATCGGAACTTCGCCGGCTTTTCCGGCGTTTTCGGCCGTTTTCAGCGCCAAATCCATGAAAGAAGGGACAGTCATGCCTCGTATCATCGGAAGAAACCTGCTAAGAGAGCCGCCTTCAGCAAACGCGGATACCGGTTTTGCGTGAGAATGCGCCTTGAGCAGAGTGCGCGCGCGTTATCGCTATGACAGCCCATCCGCATAAGTCTGATAGCCATTTCATCTGTACCCGAGAGACCATTCATGCCCCGCGATAGCGACAAAAACAACGATTCCCGCGGCCGGCGTGACCGTCCCGGCGGCGGCACGGGCCGCGCCGGCGGTGGCAAGGGCGGCGCCGGCGGTGGCAAGGGCCGCTCCGGGGCGGCGAGGGGGCCTGAGAAGAAGTTCGCCAAGCGCGGTTTTGCCGGAAAGGGTGAAGGCGACGGCGAGCGGCGCCCCTATGCCGGGAAGTCCGACGGCGCGAAGTCGTTTGGCAAGAAGCCCTATTCCGGTGGCGGAAAACCTTACGCCGGCAAGCGCGACGGCGACGATCGCCCGCCGCGCCGGGACTTTGGCGACGCGCCGCGTCCGCGCGGCGATCGGCCATTTGCTGGCCGTCCGCCACGCGGTGACGACGGTGAAAAGCGTTCGTTCAAGCCGCGTGAAGATCGTGGCGGTGGCGACAAGCGCCCGTACACGCCGCGCGGTGACCGTCCGAATTTCAATCGCGACGACCGACCGCCGCGCCGGGATCGCAAGGGCGACCCTGGGGATCGCGACGATGCACGCCCGGCAGGACGCTTTTCCGACAGGAAATTCGGCGACAAGAAGCCCTATACCCCGCGAGAGGGCGGCGGCGAGAAGCGGCCCTACACGCCGCGCGGCGAAGGTTTTCGTAAAGATGGCGACCGTCCGCGTGGCGATCGGCCCTTCAGCGCCCGGCCGTCGCGCGATGGCGATCGCCCCCGCGGTGATCGGCCTGAGAGAAAATTTGGCGGTGACAAGAAGTTCTCGCGTGGTGCACCCGACCGGGGGCCGCGAAAGGATTTTGGTGACCGTCCCGATCGTGGTCGGGACCGCGGCGATTCAAAGCCGTGGCAGAAGCGCGAGGATCGCGGCGAGCGCGATTCCCGTCCCGCCCGTGACGGTGCGCGCAATTTCAACAAGTCGCGCTTTGACCGGCCGCGCGACGACCGCGGCGGCGAGGAACGTCCGCGCTTCTCGCGTTCGCGTGAAGATCGCCCGAAATTCGACCGTCCCCGTCAGCGCCCCGAAGGCCGCACCGACTGGCAGGAGCATCCGCGCAGTGAAGCCGGTGACGATCGGCCGCGTCGCGAGAACGAGGACGACAGCAAGATTTTTGCAAAACGTCCGGCGTTCGGCGGCCGTGGCGCTTACCGTGAGCGCCAGCCTGAATTCGACAAGCGCGCGCCGCAGCCGCCACGCGTCAAGAAATCCGGCGAGCGCATCGCCAAGGTGGTCGCCCGTGCCGGCCTCGCCTCGCGCCGCGATGCCGAGGAATGGATCACGCAGGGCCGCGTCACCGTCAACGGCCGCGTCATCAATTCACCGGCGCTCGACGTCACCGCCAACGACACCATCGCCGTCGACGGCAAGCCGTTGCCGCCGCGCGAACGCACGCGGCTGTTCATGTTTCACAAGCCGCGCGGCCTGATGACCACGCATGCCGACCCCGAGGGGCGGCCGACCGTGTTCGACAATCTACCGGAAGGCCTGCCACGGCTGATCTCGATCGGTCGGCTCGATTTCAATACCGAAGGCTTGCTGCTGCTGACCAACGATGGCGGGCTGGCGCGTGCGCTCGAACTGCCCGACACCGGCTGGCTGCGGCGCTATCGTGTCCGCGCCCATGGCGAGGTCACGCAGGCACAGCTCGACGAACTGAAGAAGGGCGTCGAGGTCGACGGCGTCAAATACGGCTCGATCGACGCGACGCTGGAGCGCGACCAGGGCGCCAATGTCTGGCTGGTGTTTGCGATCCGCGAAGGCAAGAACCGCGAGGTCCGCAACGTCATGGCCCATCTCGGCCTCGAGGTGAACCGGCTGATCCGCGTCTCCTACGGACCGTTCCAGCTCGGCGAACTCGCCGAGGGGCAGGTCGAGGAGGTCAAGACGCGGGTCCTGCGCGAGCAGCTCGGCGAAAAGATCGCAACGCTTGCGGGTGCCGATTTCAACCGGCCGATGCCGGGTGAAAAATCGGACGAAAAGTCTGACGACGAAGAGGCCGAAGCGCCGCGTGGCAAGAAGCCGTTCAAGCCGGCCGGGAAAAGCGCGCTGATCGCCGACCGCAAGGGCCGCCGCGTGCTGGTGCAGCGCACCGGCAGCGAGGAGGCCCGCGCCCGCAACGAGGAAGAGGCCAACGGCTATGGCCCGCCGCGCCGCGCCAAGCGCGGCTATCACGGCAAGCGCGATCTGACGCCGCGGGACGAGTAGTTGGGCCATGCGTGTCGTCGGTGGACGATTGAAAGGCCGTAATCTGGCTTCGCCCTCCTCGCAGGCGATCCGTCCGACGGCGGATCGCTTGCGCGAGTCCGTGTTCAACATCCTGATTCACGCCTATGACAATCCGATCGAAGGCGCGCGCGTGCTCGACCTGTTCGCCGGCACCGGCGCACTCGGCATCGAGGCGGTGTCGCGCGGGGCGGCGTTCACGCTGTTCGTCGACAATGGCGCCGAAGCGCGTGCGCTGTTGCGCAACAATGTCGAGGCGCTCGGGCTCGGCGGGGTGACGAAAGTCTATCGCCGCGATGCCACCAATCTCGGTCCTGCGCATCCGATGGAGCCGTTCTCGCTCGCCTTTCTCGATCCACCCTACGGCAAGGGTCTCGCAGAGAAGGCGCTGGCCTCGCTGCGCGACGGTGGCTGGCTGACGCCGGGGGCGCTATTGGTGGTGGAAGAGGCGAAGGCGGCGGCGTTTGCGGCGTCGGATGGTTTCGAGGAGTTGGAACGCCGCGCGTATGACGATACGGAGTTTGTGTTTTTAAGATTTGTAGGGCGGATTAGCGAAGCGTAATCCGCCGCTTTCGCGCAAGTATCGGTGGGTTACGCCTTCGCTAACCCACCCTACGATTCCCGCGATTTCACCTTCGCCCGAATAGTTTCTCGATATCGCTCAGCTTCAATTCCACATAGGTCGGCCGGCCGTGGTTGCACTGGCCGGAATTCGGCGTGTCTTCCATCTCGCGCAGTAGCGCGTTCATCTCTTCCGGCTTGAGGCGGCGGCCGGCGCGGACCGAGCCGTGGCAGGCCATGGTGGCCGCGACATGCATCAGGCGCCGCTCCAGCGGCAACGCCTCGTCCCATTCGGCCATGTGCTCGGCGAGGTCGCGCAGCAGCGCCGCCGCGTTGGTCTTGCCGAGCAGCGACGGCGTCTCGCGCACCGCGACTGCGCCGGGGCCGAAGGATTCGATCGCCAGTCCAAACGATGCCAGTTCGTCGGCGCGTGCGAGCAGTTTTTCCACAGTGGCTTCGTCAAGCTCGACGATCTCGGGGATCAGCAATATCTGCCGCTGCACGCCATTCTTGGCCAGCGACGCCTTCAGCTTCTCATAGACGATACGCTCATGCGCGGCGTGCTGGTCTACAACGATCAGGCCGTCGCGGGTCTGCGACACAATGTAGGTCTCGTGGATCTGTGTCCGCGCCGCGCCGAGCGGACGGTCGATCAGGTCGGCGGAGGGGTGCGCCTCGAAGCGCACGTCGGCGGTCGGTGTGCCGACATCGAAGGCGGCCTGATCAGCTTCGGCGAGCGCAGATGCGAGCGAGCCTCCGAATGAAGGCGCGGGGCTCACCGGATAGGCCGGCGAACTTCGCCAGTCCCAGTTGGTCGGGCGCGGCGCAAACGATGGACGGAACGCCGACAGCGCCGCGCCGTCTGTATTGGCGGCGGTACGCCGGCCCTCGCGGGCGAGGCCGTCCTTCAGCGCGTGCACGATCAGTGCGCGAACGAGGCCGGCGTTGCGAAACCGCACTTCGGTCTTGGCCGGATGCACATTGGCATCGACTTCCTGCGGATCCGTCGTCACGAACAGCGCGACCACGGGATGGCGGTCGCGCGGCAGGTAATCCGAATAGGCCGCGCGCACCGCGCCGAGGATCAGCTTGTCGCGGACCGGGCGGCCGTTGACGAAGAGATATTGCCCGAGCGCGTTGGCGCGGGTTAGCGAGGGGGCTGCAGCGAAGCCTTCGACCACGACGCCTTCGCGCTCGACGCGCACTTCGATGGCGCTCGAACGAAAATCGCTGCCCAGGATATCGCCAAGCCGCGTCAGCCGGCCTGCGGCGCCGGGCAGCGCCGCGGCCCAGGTCGCCGGCGCGCGTTCCTCGCCGGCCAGCGTAAAGGCGATATCGGGCCGCGCCATCGCCAGCCGCCGCACCACTTCGCGGATCGCTTCGGCCTCGGTGCGGTCGGTCTTGAGGAATTTCAGCCGGGCGGGCGTCGCGTAAAAGAGATCGCTGACTTCGACGCGGGTGCCTTGCGACAGCGCGGCCGGCATGATCGCTGACTTCACGCCGCCTTCGACCGACAGCGACCAGGCATGCGGCTCGCTGGCGTGGCGCGTGGTGATGCCGAGCTTTGCCACCGCGCCGATCGAGGGCAGGGCCTCGCCGCGAAAGCCCAGCGTTCGAATGCGCAGCAAATCCTCGTCATCGAGCTTGGAGGTGGCGTGGCGGTCGACGGCGAGCGTGAGGTCGCCGTGGGTCATGCCGCTGCCATCATCGGTGATGCCGATCCGCCGCCTGCCGCCGCCATCGGTGAAAATGTCCACCCGGCTGGCACCGGCATCGATGGCGTTTTCGACCAGTTCCTTCACCACGCTCGCAGGACGTTCGACCACCTCGCCGGCGGCGATGCGGTTGACAACCTGTTCGGGGAGCTGGCGGACGGGCATGGGCAAGGCTTGAACGTCGATTCGAGGCTGGACTGCCATTGTAGGCGCCCGGGACGGCAAATGCATGGGAAGAAGCCGAAACAGCGCCCGGCTGGGGATGAAGGTAGACTATCGCCTTGAAGATGCTGAGGTTCGCTCTCGGCGGGTCGCAGGGACTGGGATTGTGAGGTCGCGTGGTCAGGTATATCATTTAGAAAAATTATAATCTGACGGGAGGAACGCCATGTGCCATCTGTTCGCGCATCAGCCCCAACGCGACTATGAATCGCAGACCCGATCACTGCGGATGGGCGGCCATTGCACCTCGATCCGGCTGGAAATGTTGTTCTGGGACACGCTGGAGGAGATAGCAGCGAAAGAGGGGATGAGCCTTGCAAAGTTCCTTACCACGCTGCACGACGAGGTCCTCGACCACCACGGCGAGGTCAAGAATTTTGCCTCGCTGTTGCGCTGCTCCTGCCTGATCTATCGCGCCAAGGCCGCTGTCGAGCCGGAGTTTCGTGGCAGCGCCGCCGTCATTCTCGACGCGGCCGAATAGGTTCCCGTTCGATCGACAAGGAAAAGCGGCTCGGTCCATCGAGGACCGAGCCGCTCCCGTTTGTGCGAACTAGATCTCCTTGCGCTGCATCGCGCCGGCAATGTGGTCCGCCTGCCGGATCGCCAGCGAGACGATCGTCAGCGTCGGATTGCAGGCGGCACCGCTGGTGAACTGGCTGCCGTCAGAGATGAACAGGTTCTTGACGTCGTGGGTCTGACCGAACTTGTTCACCACGCCATCCCGCGGTTTCTCGCTCATACGGTTGGTGCCGAGGTTATGCGTGCTCGGATAGGGCGGCGTCGGATAGGTCACGGTGGCGCCGACGGCCTCGTAGACGGCGGCGCCCTGCTTGTAGGCGTGACCGCGCATCGCGACGTCGTTGGGATGATCGTCGAAATGCACGCTAGCCACCGGCATGCCGAACTTGTCCTTGGCCTTCGGATCCAGCGTGATGCGGTTGGTTTCCTGCGGCATGTCCTCGCCGACCAGCCACATGCCGGCCATGCGCGGATAGGACTCCATCGCGCTTGTGAAGGAGCGTCCCCATGCGCCGGGGTTCAGGAATGCCGCCATGAAGGGCACGCCGACCGACAGCGTCTCCATCTCATAACCGCCGACGAAGCCGCGTTTGGGGTCGTTCTTCGCTTCGTCGCGAATGATGCCGGCCATGGTAGTGCCGCGATACATGTGCACCGACTTCTCGAACGCCGCGTACACGCTGCCGGTCATGTGCCGCATGTAGTTGCGGCCGACCTGCCCGGACGAGTTGGCAAGGCCGTCCGGGAACATGGTCGAGGCGCTGTTGAGCAATAGCCGTGGGCTCTCGATCGAGTTGCCCGCGACCGCGACCACGCGCGCCTTCTGGCGCTGCATCGCGCCGCTCTGGTCGGCATAGACCACGCCTGTCACCTTGCCGGACGCGTCGTGCTCGATCTTGATCACCATGCTGTTGGGGCGCACCTCGAGATTGCCGGTGGCCTCGCCCTTGGGGATTTCGGTATAGAGCGTCGACCATTTCGCCCCCGACTTGCAGCCCTGGAAGCAGAAGCCGATCTGCTGGCAGGCCCCGCGCCCGTCGCGGGGCTCGCTGTTGATCGCCATGTTGCCGGTGTGCACGGTCTTGTAGCCGAGCTTCTTCGCGCCGGCTTCCAGCACCTTGAAATTGTTGTTGCCGGGCAGCCCCGGAATGCCGTTGGTGCGGGTGACGCCCATCTTGTCCTCGGCCTTGGCGTACCACGGCTCCATCTCGGCGAGCGTGATCGGCCAATCCTGCAGATTGGCGCCGGGTATGCCGCCGTAGGTGCTCTTGACCTTGAACTCGTGCTCGTCGAAGCGCAGTGACGCGCCGGCCCAATGCGTTGTCGAGCCGCCGACCGCCTTGACGATCCATGCAGGCAGGTTGGCGAAGTCCTTGGCGACACGCCAGCTTCCTGATGTGGTGCGCATGTCCGACCAGGCGAGCTGGGTAAAGCTCTCCCATTCGTCGTTGACGAAGTCCTGGAGCTCGATGCGCGAGCCGGCTTCAAGGATCACGACCTTGACGCCCTTTTGCGCAAGCTCATTGCCGAGCGTTCCGCCGCCGGCACCGGAGCCGACGATCACGACCACGCCGCTGTCATTCAGATCGAATTTTGCCATGTTGAATTCCTCCCTGACTGTTCGTTGCCTGAGGCGCTTTAAGCCTTCGGGAGCCAGTCGATGTCGGCGAAGCCGCGCTTGATGTAGCCGCCGTACTCGGCGGAGGAGCCCTCGTAGCCGAACTTCGGCCAGAGCTCTTTCTGGTTGTAGAGGGAGACGACGAGATCGCCGCGGACCTTCTGGAAGAAGGCGGTCTGCTCGATGCGCTGCAGCAGCGCGACGCGATCATTTTCCCACGCCACCTGGGCGTAAGGCACCTTGTGGCGATCGTTGGCCTCCTGATCCAGACGCGCGACGCCGTCATTGATCAGCGACTTTGTGGCCGGATCTTTCGCCGCCTTGCCGTCCCACGGCTTGATCGCGGTGATGTAGTAGCTGTCGCCCAGGAAATCGTGCGGATAGATATCGCGCGCCATCTTCACCAATGTCTTCAGCGTCGCCGGCGTCAGCGTGGTGGCGTCGTCGGCCCAGGCGTCGCTGACAGTAAGGCCCGCACTTGTCGCGATGGCGACGGTTGGTACGGCCGTTGCTGCGCCCTTAAGAAAGACGCGGCGGTCGTATTTGCTTCGACGATCGACTTCTCTCATGGGTGTGTCCTCCATTGAACGTTTGTTGATTGCGATTAACCGAAGCGGCCGCCACGCTGGATCACTTCGATCTTGTAACCGTCGGGGTCGGCGACGAAGAAGAAGCGCGCCAGCGTCCTGCCGTCATGCTTGAAGTCGCGCAACGGCCCGGGCGACAGGTGTTCCCGCTCAAACCGCGCGTGTTCGGCGTCGACATCATCGACCACGACAGCGAGGTGGCCGTAGCCGTCGCCCAGCGAGTAGGGCTCCTTGCGATCGTAGTTGACGGTCAGTTCGACCTCGAACGGCGAGGAGGGATGACGCAGATAGATCAACGCGAAATCCGCAAACTTGAGATGGTCGGCAACTTCTAGGCCGAAGGCGCGTGCGTAGAAATCGAGCGATTTTGCCTCGTCGAATACGCGGATCATCGAGTGAGCGGGTTTGGCCATTCAGTTCAGCTCCTTGAGATAGGCGATAATGGCAGCACGGGTCTCGGGCTTCGGCTGGCGATAGGCCATCACGGAGCCGGGAATCATGCCCTGCGGATTGGCCAAGTAGGCGTCGAGCCTGGCGTCGTCCCAGACGAAGTCCGCGTTGCCGAAACCCGGCGAGTAATGGAAGCCATCCGACTTGCCTGCCTGCCTGCCGATGACCTTGAACAGGGACGGCCCTTGCCGGACCGGGTCGGATCGATTTGTGGTGTGACAGGTCGCGCATTGTTGCTTGAACAGTGTCGCGCCATCCGACGGCTTGGCAGAGGGCAGCGGCATCTGCGCTCCCGCCATCGGGATGACAAGCATCGCGCCGCAAAATCCAAGCCCGATTGCCCGTGTCGCGCGCTGCCTTGTCATATGCGTCACCGTTGCTATGAGCGGACTTTAGGTCGCGCCAAACAGGCGGTGGTAGTAGCGGGCTGTTTCACTGCAGAACAAAAAGGGGGACGTGCTTTGGATCGAACAGGTCCCGACGTCGTCGATCGCAACTGCGAGAAGATGATGGCCGGGCGATATCCGCGAAAGCGTTACGACCCGCATTCATCGCGCACGCGTGATAATCCGTGAATATCTGCTTTCGCGATTGAGGTCGCCTGTCCAAAACCGTTCCGAGTTCATTACTGCGGAACCCCATCGGCAAATGTTAAGTCAAAAGGTGTTTTCGCGGAAATCTTGTGAAGATCATCGTCTCGGCGCGGTGAACTGCCGCATATGCGGTCGGTCCGTGGCCAAGGATTCGCAAAATGACCCCGAAATCCCTGCACGATCACCACACCGCGCGGCTTGCATGGCGCGCGCGCCGTTCGCGAAACGACTGATCCGGCGATGAGCATGTTCGGGTGTCGAACGGCGCCTGAAGTCACCGAGCCGTTCATCGCCAACCAGAAATTGGGAGAATTGGATGAAGCTAGTGAAAACCTCGGCGATCGCGGTTGCAATCTCGGCCCTGCTTGCCGGTCCGGTACTGGCGCAAGGCGCCTCATCCGACACGCAGATCCGCGGCGGCGCGAGAGGCACGACCCAGATGCAGGGCGGCGCGTCGGGCAGCATGGACGAGGACGCCACCGCACCGGCGGGCGCCGCCAGGGCCGGCGCGAAGACCGGCATGAAGGGCACTGTCGGCGCCGGCAGCGGCGCGCCCCACGGAGCTGCCAAGACCACGGGCGGGGCTACCGCTCCTACGACCGGCCGATAAGCGCCTCCAGGAAGAAACCCGCCTCCTCCGTCGGGTTGCTCTCCAAACAGAACTCCGGTTGCCATGGGCGACCGGAGTTTTTTTGTGTCTTGGCCCGAGCGCCGCGAACCGAAAGCCCGGCTGGACGGCTCTATCTGACGAGAACGCGGTGAAGTTCTCTCGCTGAATCAAAGGGAGCTGTTATGTTTTATCGCAAGAATTTGCCGGGCTGGGAGCGGGCGATGCGGTCGGTCGGGGGTGTCGCGATGATCGCGTACGGGCTGCTCGGCATGCTCGGCACGATGGCCGGCTATCTGATCGCGGGCACTGGTGCGGTTGCGATTCTGACCGGCTTTTTCGGCTTTTGCCCGATGTGCGCCATGGTCGGCCGGAAGCTTCCTTCGCCATGACCGCGCTGGCCGGGGCAACGCGTTGCGACCCCTCGCTGGTCGAGGCCGCCCGCCGCGGCGACGCCGATGCGCTGGTGTCGCTGATCGCGGCGGCCCAGCCGGACATCCGCCGCTATGCCGCGCGCAACTGCCGCGCGGCCGACATCGACGATGCCGTTCAGGAAACGCTGTTGCTGCTGTACCGGCGGGTCGGCACGTTGCGCGCGGTGACGTCGTTCTCGGCGTGGCTATTTGCGGTGGCGCGCCGTGCCTGCCTTCGACTGCTGCGCCGGTCGGCGGGAATGGATGACGCTTCGGCCGACGATGCGGAAATGCGCCTGGCGCATCTCGCGCCCGAGGACATTCGCATCGACCTTTCCCGCGCCATCCAGTCGCTGCCCGATCATTATCGCGAGGTGATCTTGCTGCGCGATATCGAGGAATTGTCGATCGATGAGATCGCTGAGATTCTCGCCCTGACGCGCGAAAGCGTCAAGGCGCGCATTCACCGCGCGCGGTTGATGATCCGGGAATATCTGATCCGGGATTGAAGGGAGAGCGTTTTCAGACGAAGCATGCCCTCGGACTTGATCCGTGGGTGGATACCGGTTCGCGTCAAGAAAACGCGCCAATCAAAAGATCGGCGGCAGCCCTCAGTCGTCGAAGCGCGCGGTGTTGCGCTTCGCCTTGATGTCGCTGCGGCGCTTCTTGCCTTCCAGCCGCCGTTGCTTCGAGCCGAAGGTCGGCTTGGTGGCGCGCCGCGGTATCGGCCTTACCATGGCTTCGCGCAGTATTTCGAGCAGGCGGTCAATGGCGTCGGCGCGGTTGCGCTCCTGGGTGCGGAAGCGCTGGGCGTGGATCACGATCACGCCGTCCTTGGTCATGCGCTGGCCGGCAATCCGGTTCAGCCGCAGGGCCGCGTCCTCCGGCAGCGTGATCTTCCGCGTGTCGAAGCGGAGCTGCGCGGCTGTCGCGAGCTTGTTGACGTTCTGCCCGCCCGGGCCGGAGGCGCGGACGAAGCCGATCTCGATATCGTTTTCGTCAATCGTGAGGTCGCGGGAAACCCGCAGCATGGCAGCCCCGAAAGTCGTCATGCCCGGGCTTTCCCGGGCATCTACGTCTTATCAGTGTCTAAAGAGAAAAACACGTGGATGGCCGGGAGCGCAGACAAGTTCAAGTTTACGTAGTCTGCGCAAGGCAGACTACCGTGCCCGGCCATGAGACGGCGAAGGGCGGAAGTCTAGTTCGCCTTTGGCGGTGCCGCCACCGGCTGGGCGGCGGCCTGCGGGGCGCGGCCGACGATCACGGTGAGCAGGCCCTGGCCCCATAGCTGCTTCGCGACCTTCCTGGCGTCGTCGAGCGTCACGGCGTCGACGAGCGCGTTGCGCTTCTCGATGTAGTCGATCGGCAGCTTGTCGAGCTGGTACTGCAGCAGCGCCTGGGCGAGCTTCGAGGAGGTATCGAGCGCCAGCATCTGCGAGCCCTTGAGGTAGGACTTGGCCTCGTCCAGTTCCTTCTGGGTTGGGCCTTCCTCGGCCATGCGGCGGATTTCCTTCTCGATCGCGTCGACGGTTTCGCCGGCGCGGTCGGCGCGGGTGCCGGTATTGCCGATGAACAGGGCGGAGCGATCCATCCAGAGCAGGGATTCATAGACCGAATAGGCCAGGCCGCGCTTTTCGCGCACCTCCTTGTAGAGCCGCGACGACAATCCGCCGCCGCCGAGGATGTGGTTCACGACATAGCCGGCCATGAAATTCGGATCGTGGCGGCGAATACCGGGGCCGCCGAACGTCACCACGGTCTGCGGCACGTCGAGCGGCACGAACGCGCGCTGCGGCGGCCGGGTGGCCTCGACCTCGGCGATCGCCGTCAGGCTGGCCTTGGCCGGCAATCCGCCGAATGTCTTGTCCAGGAGCTTGCCGAGCGTGTCGGCATCGACATCGCCGACCACCGCGATGCGCAACGCATCCCTGGCGATCACGCGGCGGACGTAATCCTTCATGTCGGCGACGTCGATCTTCGGCACGCTGTCGAGCGTGCCGTTGCCCTGCCTGCCATAGGGATGATCGCCGAAGGCCAATTCCAGAAATTTGCGGCTCGCCAGCGAGGTCGGGTTGGTGGTGTCGCGGCGCAACCCGGAGAGCACCTGTGCGCGAATGCGCTCGACGTCGGTGGTGTCGAAATGCGGCGAGGTCAGCGCCAGATGCAACAGATCGAAAGCCTCGTCCTTGTTGTCCTTGAGCATGCGGAGCGAGCCGCGGAAATAATCCCGGGTCGAGGAGAAGCTCAACTCGATGGCGCGCCGCTCGAGGCGCTCGTGAAAGGTTTTGGAATCGAAATCGCCGGAGCCCTCGTCGAGCAGGCCGGCGACCAGGTTGCCGACGCCGGATTTGCCTGATGGGTCCTGGGCGGCGCCGCCGCTGAAGGCATATTCCATCGCGATCAGGGGCACGGTGGCGTCCTGCACGAACCACGCCTCGATGCCTCCGGGCGAGACCAGCCGCTGGATCTTTGTTGCGGCGTGCGACGGCATCGCCGCCAGCGACAGCAGCACGGCGCCGGCGATCAGGCCGGATGCGAGGCGCTGCGCGCCTATCGAAAAACGGATCACGAGCGCTTCTCCTCGCGTTTCGGCGCGGCATCCTTGATCAGGTAGCCGGTCACCGAGCGTTTGTTGTCGAGCCATTTCTGCGCGGCGTCGCGGACCTGTTCGGCGGTAACGGCGCGAATCCGGTCCGGCCAGCTCCTGATATCGTCGATGGAAAGCCCCGTGGTCAGCGCGCCGCCATACCAGCGCGCCAGCGTGGCCTGATTGTCTTGGGCGTAGATCGCTTCCGCAATCAACTGGGTCTTGACCCGCTCGAGATCCTCGGCGCGGGCGGGATTCTGGATAACGTCGGCAATCACGCCGTCGATCGCCCGCTCGATCTGCGAAAACTCCACGCCGGGCTTTGGCGAAACCGAGATGGAGAACTGCGAGGGATCCAGCGAAGTGCCCTGGTAACCGGCGCCGGCGCTGATCGCGAGCGGACGGTCGATCACCAGCGCGCGGTAGAGATAGGAGTTGGAGCCGCCGCCCATCAATTGCGCGAGCACGTCGAGCGCGGGGCCTTCGCCGGCCGCAGCCGTCGTGGAGGAGGGGACGAGATAATAGCGCCGCAGGCTGGTCTGTTCGACGCGCGGATCGGACAGCGTCACCGTGCGCGGCGCGGCGGGCACCGGCTCCTGCGGGCGGACGCGATGCGCTGAAATCGCCGGCTGCGCCGGGATGCCGGAATAGGCCTTTTCCACCATCGGGCGGACTTCCTTGGCGTCGACGTCGCCCGCGATCACCAGGATTGCGTTGTTCGGCGCGTAGAAGCGCTTGTAGAACGCCAATGCGTCCTCGCGGTCGAGCTTCTCGATCTCCTGGCGCCAGCCGATCACGGGGCGGCCATAGGGATGGTTGAGATACAGCGCCGCCATGATCTGCTCGGTCAACCGCGCATCCGGATTGTTGGCGACGCGCATGTTGAACTCCTCGAGCACGACGTCGCGCTCGGGCAGCACGTTCTCATCCTTGAGAATGAGGCCGGTCATGCGGTCGGCCTCGAACTCCATCATTTTCGCCAGTTGCTCGCGCGGCACGCGCTGGAAATAGCCGGTGTAGTCGAGCGAGGTGAAGGCGTTTTCGTTGCCGCCGATCCGCAGCACGGTCTGGGAAAATTCACCGGCGGGATGTTTGGCCGTCCCCTTGAACATCAGATGTTCGAGGAAGTGCGCCAGTCCCGATTTACCCGGCGTCTCGTCGGCGGAGCCGACCTTGTACCAGATCATCTGCGTGACGACGGGCGTGCGGTGATCCGGGATCACGACCACCTGCAGGCCGTTGTCGAGGGTGAAGCTGGCGGGACGTTCCGACGTGACCGTGGTCTGGGCGGATGCGCTGCCGGCGGAGAAAGCGAACGTCGAGATGAGGGCTGCAACGAAACAGGCGGCAAAACGGTGTGAGGACATCATGACCTATCTGGCGCGTATGCCGCAAAACGAGTGACCGGTCCTGCGATAGGAATTCGCGCAAACGTTAGAAGTAACCCGACAAAGCCGTTCGGGATCAAGCCACGGCATCGTACACCGCGGCGGTACCAACAATCGTCACGATGGCGAGAGATCAGCTTAACTAATCGCCATACTTGCCCTGGGCCGGGTTGTATTCCTTGTTGAGCGATTCCCTCGGCCCGGTGCCGTAGGCATAGTTCGGCGACGGCGTCTGGTAGCCCGGCGGAGGCTGGGTCAGCGAGTCCCGTGTCGGCTCGCCCTTGAAGGGGGCCGTCTCGCTCTTGTTGCCGCCGAACAGGCCGCTGAAGCCACCGGTATAGCCGAGCTGCGACGGGCTCAGCATCGGATTGTTGTTCGAGGTGCCGGGCTGCACCGGATCGTTGTCCTTGCGCGCGGGCGCCGCGGTCTTGCCCACCGCGAGTTCGGCCGGCGTCAGGATGCGGGCCGCTTCGCGCGGGTCCTTGTTATCTTTCTTGCGCGCCGCGATGGCGGCCTTGCGGCGCTGCTCGTCGGGATCCTTTGGCCAGTTCGGCGCCTGCACTTCGGCCGCGGTCGCAGCCGGCGGCGGCAAATCGAGCTTGGGAGGAACCACCAAGGGGGAACGCTCGCGGTACGCGATGCCGCGGTTTTCCATGTTGGTGCCGCCAACGCCGCGCATGATGCCTTCGATGATCTTTTCCTCGAAGGTCCTGTCGTCCTCGTCCTCGTCATCGGCCGCGCGCACGGGGCCGGCGGCCATTACGAGGCCTATGCTGAGGGCAATGGCGGCAAACCGCAGGGCCCGGCTCAGCGAGCTGGTCTGCAGCATAAAGAAGCGGGCTTCGGTCTCGCGCATCGCGCTGTTCCCATTCACAATTTCCGCAACGTGCGGGGGCCGGCCTTGAGGAGCGCAATAGCCCCATACCGCAGGGGTTCGTATCGGCCGGGATCAGGGCGCTTTTGCGGCGGGTACCCCCAGGAAGGAGTCATACAATAGGCCCGCTACCCCGGCAACAATGGCCGCATCCGCCAGGTTAAACACGTACCAATTGAAGGTTTTTCCCCCGATCTCGATATGGAACAGGGCGAAATCGACCACCGCGCCATGCAGGAAGCGGTCGATGCCGTTGCCGACCGCCCCACCGATGATCAGGCCGAGCGCCAGCGTCGCCAGGAGCGTGCTGGAGCGCGCCATCCAGATCCCCAGCACGATCACGGCAATCGCCTTGATCGCCATCAGCGCGACCTGGGCGAGCTCATTATCGGTCTGGAACCAGCCAAAGCTGATCCCGACGTTCCAGGCCAGCACCAGGTCGAAGAACGGCGTGACCCTAACCGCACCGCGTTGGGCGAGCTCGAACACGTAGAGCAGCCAGAGCTTTGAGGCCTGATCGATCACCAGCGTGACGATCGCGGCAATCGCGCCGGCGCGAAGGTAAGGGGTTCGCAGGCGTTCGAGGCCAGACACTTATCTGGCCTTCTTTTTCTTCTTTTTTGCCTTGGTCGTCGGCGGCTTCCTTCCCGGCTTCCTGGCCGTTTTTTTCTTCTTTGCCTTCTTGGTCACCGTCTTTGCAGCCGCCTTCTTGGCCCGCTTCGTTGCCGAAGAAGCTTTTTTGGATTTGGCAGCCTTCCTGGTCCTGGCTTTCTTGGTTATGGCTTTCTTAGCTTTAGCCTTCTTGGCCTTGGCCTTTTTGGCCTTGGGCTTCTTGGCGTCGGGCTTTTCGGCTTCAATGGCTTTCTCGGCTTCGACAGCCTTCCTGGCCGCTGCGACCTTCCTGGCTTTGACCGGTCTCTCGGCTTCCCCAGCCTGCGTGCCTTCCGAAGCCTTCCTGGCCCTGGCTTTCTTGTCAGGCAAGGCAGCCGTTACGTTTCCCGAACCGGCTTGCTCAGGCGTTTCCATGGTTTGCTGCTCTTGTTCGACGTGTTGCGTCTGGATCAGCCCGACAGGCTCGGCGGGCGCTTCGACCGCATCAACCGGTTTCTCGCCTTCGGTAAGCGCCTTCCATTCGCGCAAGGCCTGCGCATCGCGCGGGGAGACGTCGGGATACTCGGCGTCTTCACCGACGGTCGGCAGGATCTTCCACGACCGGGCGCATTTGGTGCCCACTGCCTTCTCGACCACGACGGCGACACCAGGCACGTCGGGGAGGGTGAATGCGCTGGCGGGCGCGTCGTCGTTGGTCGCCATCGCGTTCGAGGTGATGCAGACTTCGGCCAGATCGACGTCGAACAGCGTGTTGAAGATGTTCTTGTCCGACACATAGACCAGCGGCGAAGCCTCCAGCGAGGAGCCGATGTTCTTGGCGGCGCGTTCGAGCTCGAGCGCACCGGTGACCACGCGCCTGACGTCGCGGATGGTTTCCCACTTCGTGGCGAGCGCATCGTCGCGGAATTGGTCAAAACCTTCCGGGAACAGCGTCAGGTGCACCGACGGCTCGGCGTGCGGCCTGTACATCCGCCACGCCTCTTCGCAGGTGAAGCTGAGCACCGGCGCCAGCCAGCGCAGGATCGCATCGCAGATGATGTCGATCGCGGTCAGCGCCGCCTTGCGCGTGACCGAGGACGGCGGATCGCAATAGAGCGCGTCCTTGCGGATATCGAAATAGAACGCCGACAATTCGGTATTCATGAACGCCGCCAGCGTCGCGACCACCGTCTTGTAGTCGAACTCGGCATAGGCCTGGCGCACGATGGAGGCGCGTTTCGCCAGCTCGTGCAGCATCAAGCGTTCCAGCTCGGGCATGTCGGCATGGGCGACCGCATCGGCAGGATCGAAATGATGCAGCGTGCCGAGCATCCAGCGGATCGAGTTGCGCAGCTTGCGGTAGGTTTCGATGGTGTTCTTGAGGATCTCCGGTCCGATGCGCTGGTCGTCGGCATAGTCGGTGGCGCAGACCCAGAGGCGGAGAATATCCGCGCCAGAATCCTTCATCACCTTCTGCGGCTCGACGGTGTTGCCGAGTGATTTCGACATCTTGCGGCCGTTCTCGTCCAGCGTGAAGCCGTGGGTGAGCACCACGTCATACGGCGCGCGGCCGCGGGTGCCGGCGCTTTCCAGCAGCGAGGAATGAAACCAGCCGCGATGCTGGTCCGATCCTTCCAGATACATCACGGTATCGTCGCCGCCATCGATCTTGCGGACGATGTTGCCGAGATTGGGAAAGTTCTGACGGTCTTCCAGCACGAAGGCGTGGGTCGAACCCGAATCGAACCAGACGTCGCAGATATCGTCGACTTTCTTCCATTCCTCAGCCGAGCGCGACCCAAGGAAGCGCTCGCGCGCGCCGTCCATGTACCAGGCGTCGGCGCCTTCCTCCATGAAAGCTTCGACGATGCGCTGATTGACGATTTCGTCCTGCAGGATTTCGGCGGAGCCATCGCCCTTCTCGCGCACGAACACGGCGATCGGCACGCCCCAGGCGCGCTGGCGCGAGATCACCCAGTCCGGGCGGCCGGCGATCATGCCGTTGATGCGGTTTTGTCCTGCGGGCGGCACCCATTGCGTCACCGAGATCGCATGCAGCGCGCGGGCGCGCAGCGTGTCGCCGGGCTTCGCCTTGCCGTCAACGGCGATGTCCTTGTCCATCGCGATGAACCATTGCGGCGTGTTGCGGAAGATCACCGGCTTCTTCGAGCGCCAGGAATGCGGGTATTGATGCTTGAGCCGGCCGCGCGCCAGAAGCCTGCCGGCCTCGACCAGCGCCTTGATCACGGCCTCGTTGGCGTCGCCTTTTTCGCCCTTGTCGTTGATCACGCGCTTGCCCGTAAAGCCCGGGGCATGGTCGGTGAAGGCGCCGTTCTCGTCGACGGTGTAGGGGATGGCGGTATTGATGCCGCGCGGCTCCAGCTCGCGCGCATTCGCCATCCAGACGTCGAAGTCCTCGCGGCCGTGGCCGGGCGCGGTGTGGACGAAGCCGGTACCGGTGTCGTCGGTGACATGGTCGCCGGGCAACAGCGGCACCGTGAATTCGTATCCGCCGCCGAAGCCTCGCAACGGGTGAGCGCATTCCACCGCGTCGAGCGTATCGGCCGGTATATCGCGCACCTTCTCATAGGCCGTGACGCGCGCCTGTTTGAACACTTCCCCTGCGAGCGCATCGGCGAGGATCAGGAGATCGCCGGTCTTTGCCCAATTGTCTGACGGCGCATCGGTGACCTTGTAGAGGCCATAGGCGATCTTCGGCGAGAACGAGATGGCGCGGTTACCGGGCAGCGTCCACGGTGTCGTGGTCCAGATCACGACGGAAGCCTCGGCCAGCGCGCCATGCGCCGGCGAGGCGACCGGAAATTTCACCCACACCATGTCGGAGGTGTAGTCCTCGTATTCGACCTCAGCTTCGGCCAGCGCAGTCTTCTCGACCACGCTCCACATCACGGGCTTGGAGCCGCGATAGAGCGTTCCGTTGGCGGCGAACTTCATCAGCTCGCGCGCGATCTGCGCTTCGGCCGGATAGCTCATGGTGGCGTAGGGGTGATCCCAGTCGCCGATGATGCCGAGCCGCTTGAACTCCTCGCGCTGGACGTTGAGCCAGTGCGTCGCATAGGCGCGGCATTCTTTCCGGAACGCCACCATCGCGGTGGAGTCGCGGAAGTCCGGCTTCGGCTTGCCCTTGGAGCGGTAGTTCTCTTCCTCGATCTTCCATTCGATCGGCAGGCCGTGACAGTCCCAGCCCGGCACGTAGTTGGAATCGAAGCCCAGCATCTGCTGGCTCTTGGTGACGACGTCCTTGAGGATCTTGTTGAGGGCGTGTCCGATATGGATGTTGCCGTTGGCGTAGGGCGGCCCGTCATGCAGCACGAATTTGGCGCGGCCGGCGGCGTCCTTTCGTAGCTTTTCGTAGAGGTCGATCTCGTTCCAGTATTTGAGGATTTCCGGCTCGCGCTGGGGCAGGCCGGCGCGCATCGGGAATTCCGTCTGCGGCAGGAACAGGGTTTTTGAATAGTCGGGGACGTCGGACTTTTGCGGATTTTGGGACATGAACGCTCTGGTTTGGCTCGTAAACGGCGCGAGAGGCGCTGAGGAATAGCGGGTGAACAGGAAAATCCCGGTCTTGCGCCGAGCAGAACGCTCAGGCGGAAGCCGGGCCGCTAATGCTGATGGTGCGCCGCGCAAACATGGGGGCTTTCCATAGCAGCCGGAAGGCAGAAGCGCAAAGGCTGCGGCCGACGCGGTATCAGGCCTGTCGCAGTCGGGCCGGGTTTCCGGCAACCGTCTGGCCCGCGGCAACATCTCGCGTGACGACGCTGCCGGCGCCGATCACCGCGCCATCGCCGATCGTAATCCCTGGCAGGATGATGGCGCCGCCACCGATCCAGACATCGCTACCGATCCGCACCGGGCGGCCGAATTCAAGGCCGGTCCGCCGCGTCTCGGCGTCGCGCGGGTGGTCGGCGGCATAGATTTGCGTCGCGGGTCCGATCTGGGTGCGGTCGCCGATTGTGACTTCGACGACGTCGAGGATGACGCAGTTGAAGTTGAGAAACACCTCGTCGCCGAGCCGGATGTTGTAGCCATAGTCGCAAAAGAACGGCGGACGGATCACGGCGCCGGTGCCGACACGGGCGAAATGGGCCGACAGCAGCGCGTGACGCTCAGCCACGGGTGCTGCGAGCGCCGCATTGTAGTTGGCAAGCCAGGCCTTGTTGGCGGCGGCATCCGCCTGCAGCTCGGGGTCGCCGGGGCGGTACAGCTCGCCGGCCAGCATTTTTTCTTTTTCCGTCTTGTTCAACCAATCGCTCCGAGCTTGGGAAAGGCGTCCGGCGCCGCGGCCAGTGCCGCGCGCGCCCTGGCGCTGTCGTCATCCATCTGGCGTATCAACGCTTCGATGGTGTCGAATTTCAGCTCGTCACGGATGAAACCGATGAAGGCGACGTCGAGCACAGTGCCATAGAGGTCGCCCTTGAAGTCAAACAGGAACACTTCGAGCAGCGGCGCGCCGTTGTCGAAGGTCGGGCGGCGGCCGAAGCTCGCGACCGCATCGAAGCGCACTTGGTCCTTTCGCTGGCCGCGGCCGACCCGCACCGCATAGATGCCGTGCTTGAGGCTGCAATTCTTGTCGAGGCGGATATTGGCGGTGGGGTAGCCGAGATCGCGGCCGCGCTTCTCGCCATGGATCACCTCGCCGCTGACGAACCACGGCCCGCCCAGCATGGCGGTGGCTTCGTCGATCTGGCCCTCCGCCAGCGCCATGCGGATCGCGCTGGAGGACACCGGCCGTTCCTCGATATCGACATGGGCCTGGACGTCGACCTCGATGCCGAGCCGCGGCCCCTCGCTGACCAGCAGGCTCGGCGAGCCGGCACGGCCCTTGCCGAAATGAAAGTCGTAGCCGACCGCAATGCCGCTGACGCCGAGGCGCTGGATGAGGTCATGGTGAATGAATTCTTGCGCCGAGGTTCCGGCGCGGGTCTTGTCGAACGTCATCACCACGGCACCGTCCAGCCCTGTCCCGGCCAGCAGCCGCAGCTTGCTGGCTTCGTCGGACAGCCGGAATTGCGGGCTGTTCGGGCTGAAAAAGCTGCGCGGATGTGGCTCGAAGGTAACGGCGAAAGCTGGCTTGCCGTGGGCGCGGCCCATCCGTAAGGCCGCGTCGATCACGGCCCGGTGCCCCAGATGAACGCCGTCGAAATTGCCCATGGCGACCACGGTCCCGCGGGGGATCTCGGCGGCAGGGGTGGTGTCTCGGATAACGGTAAAATCAGTAGTCATTTCAGGGATTCTTCAGGGATTCTGGGTCTTGTGAACGCGGCCGGACCGTGACGCGGTGCCCCCGTCGAAGTCAAGCGGGGCGGGTCGGACCAAAACGGATGCAATCCGGTGCCGTCCGGTTAACGGGCTGTTTAACGGCAGGTGCTAGAGGTTGGGGGAGGACTGCGGGTCGCGCAGGCCTGTCGAATATTTGTGGCGTAAGCGTTGAGTGGGGGAAAAGATGGCGGTTGATTTGTCCATGCCGGTTCTGGTGGTTGATGACTACAGCACCATGATCCGCATCATCCGAAATCTTCTGAAGCAGCTCGGCTTCGACAACATCGACGATGCCAGCGACGGCTCGGCGGCGCTGAACAAGATGCGCGGCAAGAAATACGGGCTCGTGATTTCCGACTGGAACATGGAGCCGATGACCGGCTACGACCTGCTCAAGGAAGTCCGTGCCGACCCCAATCTGGCCACCACGCCCTTCATCATGATCACGGCGGAATCCAAGACCGAGAACGTGATCGCCGCCAAGAAGGCCGGCGTGAACAACTACATCGTCAAGCCGTTCAACGCGGCAACGCTGAAGACCAAGATCGAGGCGGTCTTCCCGGACATGGCGACGGCGTAAGGCGCCTGGTCTCCAGCTCGCTCCAATTCTCGTGATGCCCGGCCCAGTCCCAGGCATGCTGCGCTCTCATGAGTCCACGCCCTACCAGGTCTTGCGTTTTCAGATGATGTAAGGCCCATTCCTACCTTGCATGGGGTTGTTTTCGCAATTTTGAGTCCGGTGCAGCGATGCACCTACCACTTGAGCTCCCGCATCAGCGCGCGGGGTGGATGACCGAACAGCTCCTTCACCGAGGCCGGATCGAGCTGGTCGATGCCCTCGAATTCCTCGGAATGGATACCGCGGGTGAGGAAAAGGCAATCGACACCGAAACCGAGCGCGCCGGTGAGATCGGTCCGCACCGAATCTCCGATCGCCAGCACGCGGTCGAGCGAGGTCGGCTGGCCGCGGCGTTCGGCGGCGAGCGCCATGGCGCGTTCATAGATCGGCCGGTGCGGCTTGCCGTAGAAGATCACCTCGCCGCCTAATTCGCGATAGAGCTCCGCGATGGCGCCCGCGCAATAGATCAGGCGGTCGCCGCGTTCGACGACGATGTCGGGGTTGGCGCAAATCAGCGGCAGCTGGTGCTCGCGCGCCTGCAGCATCATGGCGCGATAGTCTTCCGCCGACTCGGTCTCGTCGTCGAACAGGCCGGTGCAGACGATGTAGTCGGCCTGTTCCAGCGGCGCCGTCGCGGCGTCGAGCCCGCGATGGATCGACGAATCCCGCTCCGGACCGATCCAGAACATCTTCTTGCCGGGATGGTCGGCGACGAAATTCCGGGTCAGGTCGCCGGAACTGACGATGGCGTCGTAGGTTTCGTCGGCGACGCCGAGCTTGCGCAACTGGCGCTGCACGGAATCGGCCGGCCGCGGCGCGTTGGTGATCAGGATGACGGTGCCGCCGCGCTGGCGATAGGTGTGCAGCGCCGCGCAGGCTTCGGGAAAGGACTCCAGCCCATTATGCACCACGCCCCAGATGTCGGAGAGGATGACCTCCACGCCCTCCACGAGGTCGCTCAGCCTCTCCACGAAACGCAATGAGGTCATGAGTTCGGAAGCCTGTTAGCCCGGTCCTGCGGCACGGCGCGCCAGTGCGGCATTGCCGGTCGCCCGCATCGGGGGCTCGGCGGCCGGGCCGGCGATGGGAACGGTGCTGCTGGAGCCATTGGGAGTGCCGGATTCCTTGTTTGCTGTCGCCCCGCCGGTAGCAGATGCCCCCTCGGGCCGCAACGGCCGCGGCGGCGCAAACAGGAAGCCCTGCCCAAACCGCACGTCATAGTCGAGCAGGTCCACCACCGCGCGCTCGCCCTCGATCTTTTCGGCGATCAGGTCGATGCCGAAGCGGCCGAGCAGGTCGGAAAGGTCGGAGGGATGGATGTCCGAGGTCGAGCTTTGCTTGGGATCGAGCAACAATGCCGCAGGCACCTTGATGAAACGGACGCCGCGGTCGGCGAGGTCGCGCGGTTCGATCCGCAAGTCGGTTACATGATCGATCGAGAAGCGGTAGCCGCGCTGCGACAGCGCGGCGAGATTCTCGATTTCGATCGGGCCGAGGTGGCGGAACGCCGCCTGCTTGAATTCGAGCACGAAGGACGGCGCCAGCGCCCGATTGGCCTCGAGGAAGTCGAGGCATTGCGCGAAATTGGCGGGATTGCCGAGCGTCGCCGCCGAGACGTTGCAGAACACGCCGACGTCCTTGTTGCGCACCATCAGTCGGCGCAACACCTGGATACAGCGCAGCATCACCATGTGATCGATCTTGCCAATCAGCCCGCCGGCTTCGGCGGTGGCGATGAAATCGTCGGCGGTGAGTATCTGGTCCTTGTCGTCGCGCAGCCGCGTCACCGCCTCGTAGAAGCGCACCTTGCGCTGCGGCAGCGTCACCATCGGCTGCAGGTAGATGTCGAGCCGGCTTTCCTCGACGGCATTTTTCACCGCGGCAAGCAGTTGCGGCTGGCTGCGCGAGGGCGAAGCGGCTTCCGCGGCAACCGCTGAAGGTGCCGGCTTTGCAGCTGCAACCGGCGCGGGCCTGACGGTGGGCGGCGCTTGCTCCGGGGTGATCGCCGGTTGTTCCTCGGAATGCGGCCTGTCCGACGGGGCGGGGGGCGCGGCCGCCGCGCCCGAGGCCAGCAGATCCTCATGGCTCGCCACCGAGATGGCCAGTTGCTTGACCAGCCCGCCGAGTTCGTTGATCTCGCCGAGGACGGCCTGGATGCGGTCGGAGCTTGCAGAGTTCGCCGACACCACCCGGCCCTCGACCGCGGCGAGCCGACGGCCGAATTCGGCGACCTGGCGGGCGAGGTCGGCGGTGCCGCGGGAAAGATCGGCGATCTGGCCGCCGACATCGGAGCGGTCGCGCAGCCGCATCGACACGGCGTTGTAGAGGATCAGGAAGGTCAGCGCGGTGAGCGCCACGATCGCGGATTCGGTGCCGCTGAAGCCGGCCACCGCATGCAGGACGAGGCCGAGGGAGGCTGCAACCAGCACCATGCAGATGGCGATGAAAATCGTCGAAATGCGAATCATGTCGCGCGCTGCGCCCTCAGGTCCGAACTGCATTCACCCGGGAAAACACGGAAGTTTCAGCCATGGTCCGCCTTGCGCTCCCCGAGCGGCGCAACCTTAGCATCAATGTTGATTCGCAGAGCTAGTGTTCTTTGGGCACGGTCGGAACTGGAAGTGCAGCGCCGGTCAGTCGCGTGTCCCGGCCGTGAGCCATGTCGAGGATCAGGACCGAGGAGAGATCGGCCCCGGCTCAAGGCCGGGGCACGGGGCAGCCGCTACGCCGTCGCGCGGATCACCTTGGCGACTTTTTCGATGATCTCGCCGATCTGCTCTTCGGTGATGATCAAGGGCGGGGTCAGGCACAGCGTGTCGCCAGCCACCCGCAGCATCAGATCATTGTCGTGGAAGGCGCTGTTGAGCCCGGCGAAGCCGCGCTTGCCCGGCGCGTCGGCGACCGGCGCGAGGTCGATGCCGGCGGTCAGGCCGACGGTGCGGATATCCACGATGCCGGGCTCCTTCCGCAGCGACATCACCGCATCGGCGAATTTCGGCTCGAGCCCATGAGCACGCTCGAACAGCTTTTCGTCGCGGTAGATGTCGAGCGTGGCCAGACCCGCCGCGCAGGCCAGCGGATGGGCCGAGTAGGTGTAGCCATGGGTCAGTTCGACCACATGTTCCGGGCCGCTCATGAAGGCGTCATGGATGGTGTCGCGCACCAGCACGCCGCCCATCGGGGCAGCGCCATTGGTGATGCCCTTGGCGAAGGTCAGCATATCGGGCGTCACGCCGTAGCGTTCGGCGGCAAAGGCGAAGCCGAGCCGGCCATAGCCGGTGATGACCTCGTCGAAGATCAAGAGGATGCCGTGCTTCTGGGTGATCTCGCGCAGCCGCTTGAGATAGCCCTTCGGCGCCGGCAGCACGCCGGTCGATCCGGCCATCGGCTCGACGATCACGGCCGCGACGGTGTTGGCGCCGTGCAGATTGACGATGCGTTCGAGCTCGTCGGCGAAATGCGCGCCATATTCCGGCTCGCCCTTGCTGAAGGCCTGCTTCTCGCGGTCATAGGTCGCCGGCAGATGGTCGACGCCGGTCAAGAGCGAGCCGAACATCTTTCGGTTGCCGACGATGCCGCCGACCGAGGTGCCGCCGAAACCGACGCCGTGATAGCCGCGCTCGCGCCCGATCAGGCGGATGCGGCTGCCCTGGCCGTTGATCTGGTGATAGGCGAGCGCGATCTTGAGCGCGGTGTCGGCCGCCTCCGAGCCGGAATTGCAGAAGAACACGTGGTCGAGCCCGGCGGGCGCCAGTTCCGCGATCCGGCTGGCGAGTTCGAAGGCCTGCGGGATGCCGAACTGGAACGGCGGCGCATAGTCCAGCGCCTCGGCCTGCTTGGCGATCGCCGACGAAATCTGGGTGCGGCCGTGGCCGGCATTGGTGCACCACATGCCCGAGGCGCCGTCGATGATCTTGCGGCCGTCGACGGTGAAGTAATGCATGTCCTTGGCGCCGGCGAGCAGCCGCGGGTTCTTCTTGAACGCCCGGTTCGCGGTGAACGGCATCCAGTGCGCGGCGAGGTCGTTCGGAACCGCGACGGGGGTGGGACGGGGGCTCTTGTCCAGCATGGGCGGCCTCTTTTCTGTTTGGGGCGATGAGCTGACACCAAACTACCAGTTTCGCCCCTGGACGGGAACGCCAGGACGTCGTGATATTTCCACGCCAGTCCGCAAATTCAGAGATCGGCGGCGGCGATCCAGAATACTTCGCCCTCGGAATCCGCGGTATCGAGCCAGAGCAGCGGCAGTTGCGGATAGGCGGCCTCGAGTTGCGGGCGGCAGCGGCCGATCTCGCAGAGCAGCCCGCCCTGCGGCGTCAGGTGCGCTTCTGCCTCGTCGAGGATGCGCCTGACAATGTCGAGCCCGTCGGCGCCGCCATCGAAGGCAAGCTTGGGCTCGGCGCGGCATTCGCGCGGTAGATCGGCCATTCCTTCCGCATCGACATAGGGCGGATTGGAAATGATCAGGTCGTAGCGCTTGCCGCCCAGCGGCTTGAACAAATCGCCACAGTACAGCTTCAAGCGATCCTGTAGCCCGTAATCTTCGACATTGCGCGTGGCGACCGCGATCGCGCCTTTTGAAATATCCACCGCGTCGATTGCGGCATTCGGAAAATTCCTGCTCGCCAGAATGGCGAGACAGCCTGAGCCGGTGCAGAGGTCGAGCACGCTGCGTATCGATGCCGGGTCGCCGATCAGCGAGCCGTCTTCCTCGTCATATTCTTCATTTGCCTGGCGGCCGAAATGCGAGTCCAGCAATTCGCCGATGAACGAGCGCGGCACGATGGTGCGCTCGTCGACATAGAAGGGCAGGCCGCGCATGTAGATCTTGTTGACGAGGTAGGCCGTGGGTTTTCGCGTCGTGACGCGGCGCCCGATCAGATCGAGGATCTTTCGGCCTTCGGCGGCAGTGACGCGCGCGGTGGCGAACGCCTCGAACTGGTCAGGGTGCAGATGCAGCGCCTCGCAGACCAGGAAGGCGGCCTCGGCGACCGGATCGGTGGTGCCATGGGCAAACACCAGCTCGGCCTCGGTGAAACGGCTGACGGCGTAGCGGACGAAATCGAGCAGCGTCAGCAATTCGCCGGCACCGACCTTGGCCGGTTTCAATCGGCCGGCGCCGCGCTTCGCAGCCGGTTTTGCGCGTTTGGCCATCAGGGCTTGGTCCAGCGCGCGGCGGCTGCATCATCATGGTCGCGCGCCTCCACCCAGCTGGTGCCTTTTTCGCCTTCCTCGCGCTTCCAGAACGGCGCGTTGGTCTTCAGATAGTCCATCAGGAATTCCGCCGCTTCGAAGGCTGCCTGGCGATGCGGCGACGCCGTCACCACCAGCACGATGTTCTCGCCCGGCGCGATGCGGCCGAACCGGTGAATGATGGTGAGCCCCTGCAACGGCCAGCGCGACAGCGCCTCGTCGGCGTGGCGTCCGATCTCGGCCTCGGCCATGCCGGGATAATGCTCGAGCGTCAGCGCGGCGATCGGTTCGCCGTTCTCGCTGCCGCGACAGATGCCGCTGAAAGAGACGACTGCACCGATATCGGTGCGGCCTTTGCTCAGCGCCGCGATTTCCTGCGCGACGTCGAAATCCGCTTCCTGGATGCGAATGGTCGCCGTGACAGACATGTGAAAGCTCAACCGCCGGTCATCGGCGGGAAGAACGCAATCTCGCGCGCGCCAGCGATCGCAGCGTCCGGCTTGACATGGGCGTGGTCGATTGCGGCGCGGATCACCTTCGGCTTTTCGAAGGCGTAGGCATAAGCCTCGCCTCGGCTGGAGAGCCAGCCGATCAAGTCGCTTACCGTGCGCACATCGGCCGGCGGCTCGACGGTTTCCTCCGCCATGCCCACCCGCTCGCGTACCCAGGCGAAATATTTCACCCTCATCCCTCATCCTCCTTGATGAGGTGATGGATGCCGGCGCGGAAATAGTCCCAGCCGGTGTAGATCGTGAAGATCGCCGACATCCACAACAGCGCGATCCCGATCAGGGTGGTCGAGGGTAGAATCTGCTCGCCCGCCTCGCCGGCGATCAGGAAGCCGATCGCGACCAGCTGGATCGTGGTCTTCCATTTCGCCAGCTTGGTCACGGGCACGCTGACCCGCAAGGCCGCCAGATATTCCCTTAAGCCGGAGACCAGGATTTCGCGGCACAGGATCACGATGGCCGCCCACAGGGTCCAGCCGTGGATCGAGTTGTCGGCCGCCAGCATCAACAGGCAGGACGCCACCAAGAGCTTGTCGGCGATCGGATCGAGCATCCGGCCGAAGGCGGATTGCTGGTCCCAGATTCGCGCATAGTAGCCATCCAGATAATCGGTGACTCCCGCGGCGATGAAGACAGCCAGGGCCACCCAGCGCAGCCACAGCGGGCCGTCCAGGATGGACTGGGCAAAAACGCAGCCGACCACTACCGGGATAGCGGCAATACGGGCGTAGGTCAGGATATTCGGCAGGGACAGGCTCTTGGTCTGCCCCCTGGTTGTTGCGATGTTCATCCGTCTTACCAATACCGCTGGAGCGTGAAGGTCAACCGTGCGGACCTAGATCATCTGTCGCAGGCGACGTCCAAATGACACGTACCTTTCGACTCGAAGTCCCCTAACCTGGCTGCGCATGAAAAAACTCGAAAATCTTGCGGGCGCTTTCGGCGCTGACGCCTGGAACCTTGCCGAGGTCCGCGATCGAGGCCCGCTCGATCTCCTTCAGCGTTCCGAAGTGATGCAGCAAGGCACGTTTGCGTGACGGGCCGATGCCCGGGATTTCCTGCAGGCCGGCTTCCCTGATGTCTTTTTTCCGCAGTTTGCGGTGTGAGCCGATCACGAAGCGATGCGCCTCGTCGCGCAGCCGCTGGATGAAATACAGCACCGGATCGCGCGGCTCGAGCTTGATGGCCTCGCGGTCCGGCATGAACAGAGTCTCCCGCCCGGCATCGCGGTCCGGGCCTTTTGCCACGGCCATCAGGGAGACCTGCGTCAATCCCAGACCCTCGAAAATCTCCCTGACGGCGTTGAGCTGGCCGCGGCCGCCGTCGATGATGACGAGGTCGGGCCATTGCGGAAACGAATCATCGTCGGCTTTCGCCTTGACGGCGTCGCCCTCCGGCGGTTTCAGGAGCCGCTTGAAGCGCCGTTCCAGCACCTCGCGCATCATCGCGTAGTCGTCGCCGGGCGTCAGTCCCTCGGACTTGATGTTGAACTTGCGGTACTGGTTTTTGATAAAGCCATCCGGCCCCGCCACGATCATCGCGCCGACGGCGTTGGTACCCTGGATGTGGCTGTTGTCGTAGACCTCGATGCGCTTCGGCACCTGCGGCAGTCCGAGCGTGGCCGCCATGCCCTGCAACAGGCGGCTCTGGGTTGCGGTATCGCTCAGCTTGCGGCCGAGCGCCTCGCGCGCATTGGTCAGCGCGTGCGCGATCAGCTCTTTCTTTTCGCCGCGCTTCGGCGTCGAGACTTCCACCTTGAAGCCGGCCTTGACCGAGAGTGCGTCGGCCAGCAGCGCGCTTTCCTCAATCTCATGCGACAGCAGGATGAGCTTTGGCGGCGGTTTGTCGTCGTAGAATTGCGCGAGGAACGAGGCCAGCACTTCCTCCGGCGTGAACGATTTCTCCGCGCGAGGAAAATAGGCACGGTTGCCCCAGTTCTGGCCGGTGCGGAAGAAGAACACTTCGACGCATGAATAGCCGCCCTCCTGATGGATGGCGAACACATCGGCTTCTTCCACGGTGCGGGGATTGATGCCCTGCTGCGACTGGATCGCCGACAGCGCGGCGAGGCGGTCGCGGTAGAGCGCCGCGGTCTCGAATTCGAGTTCAGTGGACGCCTTCTCCATCTCGGCGGCGAGCAACTCCTTCACGGCATGGCTGCGGCCGGACAGGAAATCGGTCGCCTCGCGCACCAGCTCGCTATAGCCGGAGAAGTCGACTTCGCGCGTGCAGGGGCCCGAGCAGCGGCGGATCTGATAGAGCAGGCAGGGGCGGCTGCGGCTCTCGAAAAAACCGTCGGTGCAGGAGCGGATCAGGAAGGCGCGCTGCAGCGCCGTGATGGTGCGGTTGACGGCGCCTGCGGATGCGAACGGCCCGAAATATCGTCCGGGCCTGCTTTGCGCGCCGCGATGCTTGAGGATCTGCGGCGCCCAATGGTCGCCTGATATCAGGATGTAGGGAAACGACTTGTCGTCGCGCAGCTGCACGTTGAAGCGCGGCCGCAGCTGCTTGATCAGGTTGGCTTCCAGCAGCAGCGCTTCGGTCTCGGTCGAGGTGGAGACGATCTCGACCGTCATTGTCGCGGCGATCATGCGCAGGATGCGCGCCGGCAGCGGCGCGTTGACGCGGGCATAGGAAGCAAGCCGCTTGCGGACGTTTTTCGCCTTGCCGACATACAGCACGTCGCTGGCGGCATTGAGCATGCGGTAGACGCCGGGAGAGGTCGGCGCCAGCCGCACCGCGTTTTCGATGGCCGCGTGGCCGACCGCCAGCGGGCCTTCGGCGATCGCCTCGGCAGCTTCCTCCGGGGCTTCCGGCAGGCGCGCCTCGTCGTCCTCCTCGGCGGCGGATGTCGCGGGATCGACGTCGGCGGCGATCAGGTCCTGCGGCGGCAGATCCGGCTGGGAACCCCGCCGCGCCTTGCGCGGGGGTTCCGGATGGTCGGTAGAATCGTGATCCATGGGCCTGAATTTAAGCGCTGCAGGGCAGCATCGCCAGCGTTCGCGGTGCGCTCTCCCGGGGAAGGCGCCGGTAACGCTTCGTTAAGAATGATGAGCGGGCGGTAACCCGGCTTAACAACCCTTTAACTTAAAACTCTCGATAAATCTTACTGGAAAAAAGTGCAGTTCCGTAACCAGACCGGTGTCTCGCCCGGCGTGGTCGCGGCAGTTGCGTGGAGTTGCGTGATGAGCAGGTTTGTGTTGGGCGCACTGGCGCTGATCGGTGCAGGCTGGACCATGTCGGCGCGGGCGGCCGACCTCTACGGATCGCGCGCACCCTATACCGTCAACCAGCCGCTCAATGCCTATAGCTGGGCCGGTCCCTATCTCGGCGGCAACCTCGGCTATGCCTGGGGTTCGGTCGCCAACAATCCGACCAAGCCGTCTGGTTTCGTGGGTGGTGTCCAGGCCGGCTACAACTGGCAGAACGGAGCTTGGGTGTTCGGTGTCGAAGGCGACATCCAGGCGACCGGCGCCGAAGAAACCTTCGCACCGTGGAAATTTTCCAACCCCTGGTTCGGCACGGTTCGCGGCCGCGCCGGTTACGCGCTCAACAACGTTCTGCTTTTCGGCACGGGCGGTCTGGCCTTCGGCGAGCTGCGCGCCACCACCTTCGGCCTGTCGGAATCCCATACCAATGCAGGCTGGACGCTCGGTGTCGGCGCCGAGATGGGCTTCGCCCCGAACTGGAGCGCCAAGGTCGAATACCTCTATGTCGATCTGGCCAACAGCAATTTCGTCATTACAGGCGCGTCAAATGGTTACCGGTTCGGCTTGATCCGGGCCGGCGTAAACTATCGCTTCTGAGAACAAAGAAACTATCGGCTATCACCTCCCGGCGGCGGTAAGTCGCCGGGATTTTTTTGCCTTCGGGCCAGAGTTACGCGCGCGGCTCGCCGCACACCTCAACCCTCTGGGCGCCGATGCCGTGTCCAGCGCAATCTTCGCAGCCAAAAATTCAGTCCGCGTCCAACGCGAGCGTCGGTTTACGATGAAATCACCAGGTTGACCGCCTTGGGGCCTTTGCCCTTCTTGTCCGGTTCGACCTCGAACGTAATGCGCTGCCCTTCAGTCAGATCCTTCAGTCCGGCCCGCTCGACGGCGGTGATGTGCACGAACACATCGCGACCGCCATCATCGGGCTTGATGAAGCCGTAGCCGCGTTCTCCATTGAAGAACTTGACTGTTCCAGTCATGGCCATCGGGAAACTCCTCCCCCGTATTGCTCTGCCGCTACGCGTATCTTGCGTATCAGCCGACCGGACATTCGCTGCCGGAAGCTTGGCCACCTGAGCCGATCGGGTTCACGCGGCCGACCGACCTGGATTTTTATTCGGCCTTGATCACTCCGCCGCAACCATTCGCGGAAGCGGAACGTAAAGCCAGTCCCAACGGCCTGAGCATAATACGGATTTGCGCGAATTGCCTATGGCCCAATCGCACTTTTCAGAGGTAGTCCTCAGGGCTTGGGCGTCTCAAGCCTGAAACGGCCGGCGCCGCCCTGGCCGAGCGGTTTTTCAAGTTCGGGTAGAATTGTCTTCAGTTCACCTGCCAGCGTCCACGGCGGATTGACGATCAGAAGGCCGGTGGAAGTGAGGGGCCCGCCCGGCGCCTGCGGCGCGGCGCTGAATTCGAGCCGCAGACACTTGCCCGCGGGCTTGCTGGCGGCGGCAGCGCCCGCGACAAGCCGCGCCAGGGTGTCGGTGGCCCGCCGGCTCTTCACCGGATACCAGATCAGATAGCTGCCGGTCGGCCATTTCGCGTAGGCTTCGGCGAATCCGCCGGCGAGCCTTTCGAATTCGTCCTTTTGCTCGAACGAGGGATCGATCAGCACCAGGCCGCGCCGCTCGTTTGGCGGCACGAAAGCCGGCAGCGCCGTCCAGCCGTCGAGATCGACCACCCGCGCCTGGCTGTCGCGGCGCAGCGCATCGATCAGTTGCCTGCGGGCGCCAGACTCGATTTCGCAGGCCGTGAGACGGTCCTGCGGCCGCAGCAGCGCGCGGGCGATCAGGGGCGATCCGGGATAGGTCTCAAGCTTGCCCGGCGCGTTGAATGCCCTGATGATATCCAGATAGGGCGCGACCAGCGGCAGCGCGTTTTCCGAAAACCGCGCCTGCAGTACCCGCGCGATGCCGGTCAGCCATTCGCCGCCGCGGCGCGCTTCTTCGCCTGTGAGATCGTAGCGCCCGGCGCCGGCATGGGTGTCGATGACGCGAAACGGGGCCTGCTTTTCCTGCAGATAGGTCAGCATGCGCACTAGCACGATGTGCTTGATGACATCGGCAAAGCCGCCGGCGTGGAAGGCGTGTCGGTAGTTCATGGCAGTCGGCTGACCCATTGGAGAAGACGCAGGTAGCGTCTTCTACGCGTCATGGCCGGGCTTGTCCCCCTTCGCAAACGCCCCCCGCGGCAGGGCTGAAGACCCGACGCAGCTTTGGCGGAGAGGGGTCCCGGCCATCCACGTACCTTGCAGACGACGATAAAGACGTGGATGACCGGGAACGCAGACAACCCTGGGCAGTCTGCGCAGGGCGGGCCGCCATGCCTTGGCATGGCGGAAGAGGATCTTCAGCCGCCCCGCACCGGCGGCATCACCACTTCGTCGCGGCGGCAGGCGCGGCGGTCGATTTCCTCGCAGGCGCGGAATTGCATGTCCCTGCTCAGGCAGACCCGCACTTCGCTGAGGCGCCGGCTCGAGCAGGTCACCGAAATCGCCGAACTGCTCAGGCCCGGATTGATCTTGATGAAGGCGGCCTCGAGATCGCCCGGAGCGATGGTTTTCTGCTCCGACAATTGCAGGAATTCCTCGGGGATCTTCACCGCCGCGCGCGCCTTGCGGATGCTCTCGAAATAGGCTCGCGCGCCAAGGCCCGAACAGGTGCCGTGCTTGTCCCACTCGTTGAAGATCAGGCCGGGCGCCGGCATCAGGTCCAGCATCGAGGTCATGATGTTGCGATCGAGCCGCGGCGAGGGCCGCTGGCAATATTCGGGAAAGCCGCGCTCATATTGTGGCCACAGGCCGTGAACCACAAAGGAATAGGGCCGTTCGCACTGGGCCTGCGAGCGCCCGCTATTGCCCCGCTCGGCCGCCGCCTCGCAGAACGAGGGCGACCACGAGAGGGCAAGGACATAAAAATCGAACTCGCCCGGGGCGTTCTGCCGGCGGTCCTGCGCGCACGCCATCCCGGCGGAAACGACCATAAGAGCCAGCGAAATCAGAAGCCGCGAAATAATGACGGATCGGTTCATCGAAAGCCCCTCTACTCGACTACCGGGAGCCTAGCAGGGAACCGGAACATTTCAAGAACAAAAATAGGTGGCCGCGGAAGTCAGCCACGCCGGCCTGTTCAATCGGCGAGGGTCAGGAGTCAGGGCCTGGCGGCCCGGCAGCCGGGGCTATACGCCCAGTTACGGTCAAGGCCGGTCACGCACCATTCGACGCCCTGTCCGTAGCCGGCAAAGCCGCCATCCTCGATGATCGAGAAGTGCACGGTGCGCATCTTGCCGTCGCTCAGCATCACGTCACCGCTGCAATAGCGGCGCGGAATGTTGTCGGACTGCCAAGGCCGAAACGCGGTTTCGTGGATCCGGCCGTAGGCGGTGATCGTCAGCGACGAATTCCAGAACTTGCTCTCCTTCTGCTGGAATTGCGACGTGATCGTCGTCAGCGCCCGCTCGCATTCGGCGACGCGGCCGTCATAGCGGGGGCCGAACAGCCCGAAATTCAGCTCCAGCGGGTTGGCGGCCTGGGCGGCAGGGCTGGAGACCAGCAGGGCGAGCGCCGCCGTCATCGGGCCAAGTGTTTTGGGGCCGAGTGTTCTCAAGGATTTGAACAGGTTGCGCATGGGGAATCCGCCGGTAAGCCAAGACCCGAGACGGTGCCGCGAAGCCCTGACGAGGTCAAGTGCAGCGCGGCAACACCTGACGGCCAAGTCCGCCTCGTGCTGCAACCGTTCTTTTCACGGCCATCGGCGCACACTATGGTGGGCTTCGAGCGAAATGGAGTCTGCGATGCGAAGAATTGTGGCCGCGGGCCTGATTGTCATGGGTGGAATGCTGGCGGGCGCGCCTGCGCAGGCTGATATCGACTGGGTGCCGCCGTTCAAGGGCAATGACACCGGCGGCATCATCGCCTATCCGCTCGCGATGCAGGCTGATGCCCGCCAACTCGCCGTCGATCACTGCGCCCGCTACGGCAAGGTGGTGAAATTCCTCGGCGTGCAGCCCAATTACGGCGGCTACGTTTCCTTTGCCTGCCGCTGGGTGCCCTACGGCGCCGCTGAGCGGCCGCTGCGCACGCTTTACTGAGCGCGGCCTCTATTTGGTTTTTCCGGCTGGACATGTTTTCGCCACGCGAGGCGTGTGTTCACTTCGCGCGAAGACGATAGCGTGGAAGAATTCAGCGGGAGCCTACGCATGAAACGACTGCTTCTTGTGTCTTGTTCGGCCGTTGGTTTGCTTGCCCTGCTGCAGGTGAGCGGCGCCGTCGCCGTGGAGTTGCCGGTGCGCAAGGCCGGACTATGGGAGATGAAGGTGCTGAGCGGCGGGTCAGTGCCCGAGATGACCATGCAGCAATGCACCGACGAGACCACGGACAAGGACATGAGCACCGCCATGTCGCCGATGGCCAAGGAGATCTGCTCCAAGCAGGACATCCAGAAGACGACGGCCGGCTATGTCACCGATTCCGTCTGCGGCGTCGCCGGCATGACGATCAAATCAAAGGCCGAGATCACTGGTGACTTCAATTCCGCCTACACCGTGAAATCGACTTCGCACACCGAGGGTGGGATGGCCGGCGCGCCGCGCGACAGCACCTCGACGATCGAGGCGAAGTGGCTCGGCGCCTGCAAGGCCGACCAGAAGCCTGGCGACATCATGATGCCCGGCGGCATGAAGATGAACATCAAGGACATGGAAAAGCTGAAGGCGCTGATCCCGAAGCAGCCGGGGAAGTAGCGATTTATCGCGGTTGCAGCACGTAGCCCGGATTGCTGCGCTGGGCTACGTGGCGCCTACACCGGCACCCTTACCGCAGCCCTCAATCCGCCCATCGGGCTGTCGCTGAGTGTGATGTCGCCGCCATGCGAGCGGGCGATGTCGCGGGCGATGGCCAGCCCTAGGCCCGTGCCGCCTTCGTCCTGGTTGCGGGCATCGTCGAGCCGCAGGAACGGCTTGAACACTTCCTCGCGCATATTGGCGGGAATGCCCGGCCCGTCGTCGTCGACCGTCACCGTCAGATAGCGGTGATCGCGATGACCGGTGATGGCGACCGTCTTGGCGTGGCGCGCCGCATTGGAGACGAGGTTGGCGATGCAGCGCTTGAACGAGGCCGGTTTCACCGTCACCACCGGCAGGCCATGGAACGTCACCGTCGCGGTATGGCCGTGGCGCTCGGCATCACTGCGTAATTCTTCCAGCGCCATCTCCATATCGGTCGGCTGCGCGATCTCGCCGCTGTCGCCGCGCGCGAACGCGAGATAGGCCTCCAGCATGCCGGACATTTCGTCGACATCCTTGCGCATGCCGTCGACTTCGGGGCTGTCGCCGATCAGTGCGAGCTCGAGCTTGAAGCGGGTCAGAATGGTGCGCAGATCGTGGCTGACGCCGGCCAGCATCGCGGTGCGCTGCTCGAGCGAGCGCTCGATGCGGGCCTTCATTTCCAGGAATGCCTGCGCCGCGCGCCGCACCTCGCGCGCCCCGCGCGGGCGGAAGTTCGGCACTTCGCGGCCCTTGCCGAAACTTTCTGCGGCGTCCGCCAGCCGCAGGATCGGCCTGATCTGGTTGCGCAGGAACAATACCGCGACGATCAAGAGGATCGAGGAGGTACCCAGCATCCAGAAGATGAAGATCTCCGAATTCGAGGCGTAGGCGGCGCTGCGCTGCGCGAACACCCGCATCACGACATCGTCGAGCTGGATGCGTATTTCGACCAGATTGGACTTGCCGACGGTGTCGATCCAGAACGGACGGCCGATCTGGCGGCCGAGCTGCACCGAGAGCGTCTGGTCGAGCAGCGAGAAGAACGGTTTCGGCCCCGGCGGCGGCATGTCGCCGACGGGGAGAAAATCGACCACGAGCTGCAGCCGCTGCCCGACGCGGCGCAACTGCGCACGCTCCTTGTCCTGCGGATAGAAGTTGTAGACGTCGATCAGGCTGGCGATGTCCTGCACCACAGCCGCCGACAGCCGACGCGTCACCGTGTTCCAGTGCCGCTCCATGAACACGAACGCCACGACTGTTTGCAGGATCACCATCGGCACGATCATGATCAGGAGCGCCCGGGCGTAGAGGCCGGTCGGCATCCAGCTCTTGAACGCGTTGCCCATCCAGCCATTGGCCCTGGAGACGCGTCGCGACGCATTGCGGATGAACGTCAGGCCGGTGTCGAGCGTGCTCATGAGTTGCTCAGGGCGACGCGACCAGGCGATAGCCGATGCCGCGCACCGCCTGCAGAAACAGCGGATTGGCGGGATCGCGCTCGATCTTGCGCCGCAGGCGGTTGATCTGCACGTCGACCGCGCGCTCGTTCACCGTGCCGCCGCCGGTCAGCGCCGCGCGCGGCACGGTTTCGCCGGGGCTGGCGGCCAGAATGCGCAGCATTTCGCGCTCGCGGTCGGTCAGGTGAATGATCTCCTCGCCCTGGCGCAGTTCGCCGCGGTCGAGATGATAGACGTAAGGGCCGAACGCGATCTGCTCCAGCGCCTCCACCGGCGGCGGCGCGGAGCGCTTGAGGATGTTGCCGATCCGCAAGATCAGTTCGCGCGGCTCGAACGGCTTGGCGACATAATCGTCGGCGCCGATCTGCAGGCCCTCGATCCTCGCTTCCGCCTCATGGCGCGCCGTCAGCATGATGATCGGCACCGAGGACGAGGTGCGAATGAAGCGGGCCAGCTCGAAGCCGGTTTCGCCGGGCATCATGACGTCGAGGATCAAAAGATCGAAATGCAGGCCGAGCAGTTTGGCGCGCGCGTCGCCCGCGCTCGACGCCGTGGTGACGCGATAACCCTCGCCGGACAGAAACCGCGACAAAAGATCGCGGATGCGGCGGTCATCGTCGACCAGCAGGAGATGCGGGGCGTCGTCGGCCAGCTGCCGCGGCGCGCGCGCGGTGGCTGCAGCGATGGTTACTCCTTGCGCCACGGTCACTCCCTTGGCTTCTTGCTGCCGATCCCGAAGATCGCCTCTAACACCTTGTCGGGGTCGTCGCGATCGATCATCGCGCGCAGGAACTGGCTGATCGCAGCGACGCCCTCCGGATTGATGTCCCGGAGCGCGTGGGTGATGCGATCGGTCTGCAGCCCTGCGAGCTTTGCCACCAAGGCTTCGCCCTTGGGGGTGGCGTAAAGAAGGCGCTGCCGGCGGTCGTTATTGCCGGTCTTCTGGACGATGTAGCCCTCATCGAGCAACTGCTTGAGTACCCGGCCAAGCGACTGCTTGGTGATCCGCAATACGTCCAGGAGGTCGGCGACCTTGAGGCCGGGATAGCGGTAGACGAAATGCATCACGCGGTGATGGGCGCGGCCGAACCCGAAAGCCTCGAGCTCATGGTCGGCATCGCCCACGAAGTCGCGATAGGCGAAGAACAACAATTCGATGATGTCCCAGCGCATTTCGCCGGCCCGCGTGGCAGGGGATGTGCCGGCGGCGCCTTGCGAATCGGGGTCGGCCGGGCCCCTTGAGAAATTTATGTCAGTCATGTTGACATATCTTGGGTTCAATGTTACAAAACTGCCAACCACGACGAAACTTTAAGTCGTTTCGAACCTGGTGACGTGTCAGGCAGCCGGAAAAAAGCCAGCAATGGCGGCAACGGCCGCAAATGAACTACCGTGCGATTGTCGAGCGGCATTTCGACAAACATACTGGACTTCGGCATCCCGCAAAAGCATGTCCTCAACCGACATGACGGCGATGGAGACCGGCCGCGAGGCTGGTGGTGGTGAAGTCCAGACCTATTAACCCAGCAGGCCCGGAGCGGCAGGCCGGCGCCAGTAATCGCGCCCGACAGCGGGAAGCAAGGGAATGAGCTTGAAATTCGAAATCCAGCCTGCGGCGAATCCGACTCCTGAGAAGGAGCGCACGGCAAGGCTCGCGGACCCCGGCTTCGGCCGGATTTTCACCGATCACATGGCGATCGTCCGCTACAATCAGGCCAACGGCTGGCATGGCGCGCGCGTCGAAGCTCGCGCGAATTTCCCGCTCGATCCGGCCACAGCCGTCCTGCACTACGCGCAGGAGATTTTCGAGGGCCTCAAGGCCTACAAGCGCGACAACGGCGTGAACCTGTTCCGCCCTGACGCCAATGCAAGGCGCTTTAAGAGTTCGGCTGAGCGCATGGCCATGGCGCCGCTGCCCGAGGCTGTGTTCATCGAAGCGGTCGAGCAGCTTGTGCGGATCGACAGCGCCTGGATACCGGGCGGCGAGGGCAGTCTCTATTTGCGGCCCTTCATGATCGCGAGCGAGGTCTTCCTCGGCGTGAAGCCGTCAGCGGAATACATCTTCGCCGTCATCGCCTCGCCGGTCGGCTCCTATTTCAAGGGCGGACCTGCGCCGGTGTCGATCTGGGTGTCGGAGAACTACACGCGCGCCGCGATCGGCGGCACCGGCGCCGTCAAGTGCGGCGGCAATTATGCCGCGAGCCTGCGCGCGCAGGCCGAGGCGATCGAGCACGGCTGCGATCAGGTGGTTTTCCTCGATGCGATCGAGCGCCGCTACATCGAGGAACTCGGCGGCATGAACGTCTTCTTCGTATTCGACGACGGGTCGCTGCTGACGCCGCCGCTCGGCACGATCCTGCCGGGCATCACCCGCGATTCGATCATCACGCTGGCGAACGATTCCGGCACGCGCGTGCGCGAGGAGGCCTACACGATCGACCAGTGGCGCACCGATGCCGCCAGCGGAAAGCTGAAAGAAGCCTTCGCCTGCGGTACGGCGGCGGTCATCTCGCCGATTGGCAAGGTGTGCTCCGCGAGCGGCGAGTTTCTGATCAGCGGCGGCGCGGCCGGCCCTGTCGCCATGGGGCTGCGCAAGAAGCTGGTCGACATCCAGTACGGCCGCGCTGAAGACCCGCACGACTGGATCAGAAAGGTCCTGTGACCGGCGGCGGAATTATCCCGCCGCTCTGCAACAAGCACACTGTTTCAACTTGAGCACGGGGCTCTGCGCCGCGCTTTGCGTCGACGCGCGTGCAGACTGGAAATTAATCAGGGAGTGTCAGGCGCGAATCTCGCGCCAAATCGGGAGAGAAGCCATGGGAGTTTCGTTCGACAAGATCGATGGCGTCATCTGGTACGATGGCAAACTGGTGCCGTGGAAGGACGCCAACGTCCACGTCCTGACCCATGGTCTGCACTATGCGAGCTGCGTGTTCGAGGGCGAGCGCGCCTATGGCGGCAAGGTCTTCAAGAGCACGGCGCATTCCGAGCGGCTGAGGAACTCGGCCAACATCCTCGATTTCGAGATTCCGTATTCTGTTGCCGAGATCGATGCCGCAAAACAGCTCGTGATCGACAGGAACAACCTGCCGGATGCCTATCTCCGCCCGATCGCCTGGCGCGGATCCGAGATGATGGGCGTCTCGGCGCCGACCAATACCATTCATCTCGCGATCGCCGCCTGGGACTGGCCGAGCTATTTCGATCCCGCCGAGAAGCTGAAGGGCATCCGGATCGGCATGGCCGAATACCGGCGGCCCGATCCGGCGACAATTCCGGCGATGGCGAAGGCGTCCGGTCTCTACATGATCTGCACCATCTCCAAGCACAAGGCCGAGCGTGCAGGCTATGCGGATGCCATGATGCTGGACTGGCAGGGCCGCGTCGCCGAGTGCACCGGCGCCAACATCTTCTTCATCAAGGACGGCAAGATCCACACGCCGATCGCCGATTGCTTCCTCGCCGGCATCACCCGCGCCACTGCGATCGACCTCGCGAAGCGCAGCGGCATCGAGGTGATCGAACGCCGCATCATGCCGGAGGAGCTTTCTCATTTCACTGAATGTTTCATCACCGGCACCGCCGCCGAAGTGACCCCGGTGTCCGAGATCGGCCAGTGGAAATTTACGCCCGGCAAGATCTCCGAGCAGTTGATGGCGGACTACACCGCCGAAGTGCAGCCCAAGGGTAAGGCTGCGGCGGCGTAGGTTTCCCTTTCGACAGGTTCCCTTTTCCCTCTCCCCTTGTGGGCTGTCGAAAGTGTCCACGATGTCTCCGAACACCTGTCCACCTTGTCTCCGGTCTGAACAGTGGGAGAGGGTCTCGCCTCACGAGGTGAGGCGACGAGTGAGCGGTCTGTCTCCGCGGATGCAAACCCCCTTATTCGGCATGGACTTCGTCCGCAATGGCCGCTGCAGCCGCCTTGGCCGCGTCCCACGGTGTCATGGTTGTTGAACTGGATAGAGGAACTCGGCCGGTCGGAGCCGCGTTGGTGATGCCGAAGATTGACGAAGCATTTCCAGCCGGCAGCAGCATCTGCGACGCCGCGCTGCACAACCTGATCGGAGCGAGCCGGTTTTCAGGCGAAATACGAAGCCATCATGGCCACGATCTTGGAGCGCTCAGGAACGGGCGGACAAGAGGAACACGGAGGGCACATGAGAAACATCGTGAACGAAGACGGCGAGATCATCGCCAAGGCAACGAAAGACGGTACACTGGTCGGCGGCCACCACCGCATCATAATGGCGGGCAGCCTCTGTCAAAAACTGTTCTGGCAAGATACCGGCGAACCTGTGAAGCTTGACGCCTTAATGCATCCAAATGCATCCAAGTTCTCATCGACATATAGCTTGATGCGTCCGCCGCGTTAGCGAACGGCTTACTTCTTTTCGTCCTTCGGGGCCGGTGCATTGTCCTTGTCCCTTTTGATATTGCCCTTGGTTGCGCTCATGCCGGTGGTGTCCATCGAACCATCTGGCTTGGCGCCGTTCGTCGTTCCGGGCTTCTCCATGCCGGTCTGCGGAGCGGGGCCGGTATTCTGGGCAAAGGCCGAGCCGCACAGGAGCGTAAGAGCGGTGACGGTGATAAGCTTCTTCATAGATCTCTCCTTTGGAGACCTACAAATAATTCGGCGCGCAAAGTGTGGTTCCTAGATTGGCGGCTGCGGCGCGTCCCTTTTGCGTCTCAAAGGCCAACACGCTGAATGTAGGAAGCGCGGGGAATGCCGCGATCGCAAAGGCGCGGGCCACGTTACCGACGTTCTGGGCCTCCTATGATGCGCCAAAACCGTCGGAGACCGGTCACTCCCTCAAGGTGCGGTTTCCAAATCCGAGGAATAATGGCGAGCACATCTGGATGGCAGACGTGAAGAAGACCGCGGATGGCCGCTATTCGGGACGGTTCGCCAACGCGCCGCGCGATCTGCCCGGCAAGAAGGCCGGCGAGGTGGCCTTGTTCAAGGAGGCCGACATCTCGGACTGGATGTTCATGCGGAACGGCAAGATAGTTGGCGGCGAGACCATCAAGCCGCTGCTGAAAGCAATGCCGAAGGCCGACGCCGATGCGCTTCGCGCGAGGTTGGAAACCCCTTAAGGGAGGCCCAAGGGCAAGGCGCTGCGGCTCGACAATCACCAGGGTCCAAACCGCAAGTTTCCGTCATGCCCGGGCAAAAGCGCCGACAAAGAAAGCCGTGGATGGCCGGGTCATAGGCGAGCGGAAGCGACGCCGTCCTTCGGACGGCTATGCCCGGCCATGATGAACCTTGCTTTAATGATGCCCAACGGTTGCCCGGCCGGGCCTTGGCTGGTACCAACGCGCCCCATGGCTGAAAAACCCAAAAAACCCCAGAAACTCCGCGCCCGCCTGCCGCGCGGGCTGGAAGATCGTGGCCCGGCGGCGATTGCCGCCACGCGCCAGATGGTCGAGAAAATCCGCGAGGTCTATGAGCGCTACGGTTTCGAGCCGGTCGAAACGCCGGCGATGGAGTTTACCGACGCGCTCGGAAAATTCCTGCCCGACCAGGACCGGCCGAACGAGGGCGTGTTCTCGTTCCAGGACGACGACGAACAGTGGATCTCGCTGCGCTACGACCTGACCGCGCCGCTGGCGCGCTATGTCGCAGAGAATTTCGACGCGCTGCCGAAGCCGTATCGCAGCTATCGCGCCGGCTATGTCTACCGCAACGAGAAGCCGGGTCCCGGCCGCTTCCGCCAATTCATGCAGTTCGATGCCGACACGGTGGGCTCCGCTTCGCCCGCGGCCGATGCCGAGATGTGCATGATGGCGGCGGACACGATGGAAGCGCTCGGCGTTCCCCGCGGCAGCTATGTGGTGAAGGTGAATAACCGCAAGGTGCTTGACGGGGTGCGCGACGCGCTCGGCATCGCGGATGATGGGCAATGGCTGACCGTGATGCGCGCGATCGACAAGCTTGATCGGCTCGGCATTGCCGGCGTGCGGCAATTGCTGGGCGATGGCCGCAAAGATGAGTCAGGTGATTTCACAAAGGGCGCTGGCCTGAAGTCCGATGACATCGCATTGGTCGTCGGCGCGATCGAGCAGGGCGCGCAGATCGACGCGCGGCTGCGCGACAGCAAGATCGGCCAGGAAGGCCGCGACGAACTCGACGCGATCAGCAAGCTTGTCACGGCATCCGGCTATGGGTCGGATCAGATTGTCATCGATCCCTCCGTCGTCCGCGGTCTCGAATATTACACCGGTCCTGTTTACGAGGTCGAACTCACGCTCGAAACCAAAGACGAAAAAGGCCGCCCCGTCCGCTTCGGTTCGGTCGGCGGCGGTGGCCGCTATGACGGGCTGGTCTCGCGCTTCCGCGGCGAGCCGGTGCCGGCGACGGGATTTTCCATCGGCGTGTCGCGCCTGCAGGCCGCGCTGACGTTGCTCGGCAAGCTCGACACCAAGCCGGCCTTTGGCCCGGTGGTCGTCACGGTGTTCGGAGGAGAAATCGCCGACTATCAAAAGATGGTCGCTAGTCTTCGCAACGCGAACATCCGTGCCGAGCTGTATCTTGGAAATCCAAAGCACAGCATTGGCCAGCAAATGAAATATGCCGACAGGCGAAATGCGCCCTGCGCGATCGTCCAGGGGTCGGACGAAAGGGCGAATGGCAAGATCCAGATCAAGGATCTCATCCTTGGTGCGGGGCTTACCGAGATCAAGGACCGCGAAGAGTATTTGAAGAAACAGGCCGAGGCTCAATACGAGGTCGACCAGGGCAAGCTCGTCGACGCCGTGCGCGAAGTGCTGGCGCGCCATGACGTGAAGTGGGGATAGCCATTCGTGCCAGGCGTCATGCCCGGCCTTGTGCCGGGCATCCACGTCTTGTTTGATAGGGGAGATCGCCGATGGCCGGGATACGCCCGGTCATGACGAAAAGAAAAGCAACGAGGAGATCACAATGCCTGAGATTACCGTGAGCATGGCCGCCGGCCGCACCGACGAACAGAAGGCTGGCATGATGCGTGACATCACGCAGGCGCTGGTCAAGAACCTCGGCGTCGATGCCGATGCGGTGGTGATCCAGATCAACGAAGCGCCGCTGGCCCACAAGATGAAGGGCGGCAAGACATTTGTGGAGCGCGCGGCGGCGGCTGCCGCGGCGAAAAAGTAGCTTGGCCTCACCTTTCGTCGTCCCTGCGAACGCAGGGACCCACAACCACCGATGTGAGTTGTGAGCAAGGCTGGAGCTGCAGCTCACTGCAACATTTGCCATTCGTGGTTATGGGTCCCGGCTCAAGGCCGGGACGACGCTTGTGGAAGCGGTTGTGCCTCAGGACAAATCCATGGACGCACGTGAGTTCATCAAGGTCGGCATGAGTGCGGAGCGGACGCTGGTCGTGCCGGCCGAGCGCACGGTCGGGCATTTCGTGCCTGATATGCCGATGGTCTATGCGACGCCGATGATGATCCTGGAAATGGAGATGGCATCCAGCGATGCCATCAGGGGCCACCTTCAGCCCGGCTGGATCACGGTCGGCACCGAGGTCGATATCCGCCATCTCGGCGCCTCGCTGGTCGGCGCGACGGTGCGGGTCACAGGAAAAGTTGTCGCGGTGGAGCGCCGCGTGATCCGCTTCGAGGTCGAAGCCTTCGAGGGCGAGCGCAGAATAGGCGACGGCCGCCACGCCCGCGGCCTCGTCAATGTCGAGATGTTTACGAAGCGGCTTGCGGGGAGGTAGCTGCTTGCTCGGAGCCGGGTGGCAAAAGCGCGCTTGCGCCATGCCCACCATTCTTGTGTATGTCGAAGATGGTGGGCACACTTCGCTTTGCCCACCGGACGATTCATCCACGATCCCTACTTCGCCAGATCCCTTGAACGCTGCGTCGCCGCGGCCACGGCGCGTGTCAGCAGCGGCTGCATGCCGTTCGGCCCCATCAGTACATCCAGTGCGGCGGCCGTGGTGCCGCCTGGCGAAGTGACGTTCTGGCGCAGGGTAGCGGGCGCCAGTTCCGAGCGATGCAGCAGTTCGCCGGAGCCGGCGACGGTTTCGCGGGCGAGCCGGGCGGCAAGCTCTGCCGGCAGGCCGGCGGCGACACCGGCGCGCGCGAGTTCTTCGGCGAGCAGGAAGACATAGGCCGGACCGGAGCCGGAGACCGCGGTCACGGCGTCCATCAGGCTTTCCTTGTCGACCCATTCCACCGCGCCTGTGGCGCGCAACAGCGCATCCGCAATCGCGCGCTGCGCGGCGCTGACACTCTTGGCTGCGACCGCGACCGTGATGCCGCGGCCGATCGCGGCCGGCGTATTGGGCATGGCGCGAACCACGCTGCCGCCGCAGACCGCTTCGAGCGAGGCGATGGTCGTGCCGGCCATGATCGAGACCACCAGCGTCGACGGGCCGGTGAACGGCTTGAACGTGGCGCCGGCCTCGCGGAACGATTGCGGCTTCACTGCGACCACCAGCGTGTCGACCTCGCCGGTATCCTTTGCCGTTGGATTGAGCCGGACGCCTTGCGCCGCCAGCGCGCCGATATCGGGCGAGGGATGCGGCTCGATCACCACGACGCGCCTGGCGTCGAGGCCGCCGGCCAGCCATCCCGTCAGCATTGCGCCGCCCATTTTGCCGGCGCCGGCGAGTGCGATGGTGCCGTGGAGGTTTTGAAGTGCGTTTGTGCTCAAGACGTCACCATATGCTCCGTCGTCCTTGCGAAAGCAGGGACCCATAACCACAGGAGTTTTTAGTGAAGCGAGAGAGGGGCTACAAGCAGTTTGCTGGAGCCCCAGAGGTCACGGCGCTTGGGTCCCTTGCTTTGGCAGGGACGACATCGTGTCTGCGGAAGCGGCGGGGCCTACGCCTCGCCCTCGGTATCGAACATCGCCGCGCTCATCGCCTCCGACGCAGTCTTCCCGGCCCAGACCACGAACTGGAACGCGGGGTAATAGCGCTCGCAGGCGTGGATGGCGCCGGCCAGCATGGCCTCGCATTGCGCGGTCGAGGCGCTCAGCCCACCCGGCAGCACCAGCGCCTGCCGGTACATGATCATGCCGGTATGGGTCCAGATGTCGAAATGGCCGACCCATAATTGCTCGTTGATCGCCGCGATCAGCCGCTGCACTTCGGCGCGGCGCGCTGGCGGAATCTTCATGTCGAAGGCGGAGGCCAGGTGCAGCGCCTCGATCTCCGCCATCCAGGTGAAGGAGAGCTGATAGTCCGTCCAGTTGCCCTTGGAGACGATGGTGACTTCGTCTTCGCCGGAGCGCTCGAACGCCCAGTTGTTGTCGGCGGCAATGTCCTCGACCACCGCCAACGGGTTGTTCCGGGAATCGATAATGCCTTCGAGGAGGGACATGCCGTCTCGACCTTGTTTTTGAATTCTTCTGATACGCACCACGGAGCCCGGCGCGCGTTGAACTTAGGCGGCGCCGCCGACTGCAATCCCCTGATCGCTGGTCGTCCCGGGGCCTGCTGACGCTCAAGTGATGTGATTTGCGGAATCCGCGCAACTGACCCCTGAGTCCGTCCACAGGCCAAAGCGGCGTCGTCCACAGCAGATCGCGGCCACAGCAATTAATTTGAGAACAAACCGGAATCGGATTCGAGCGTCGCGGAGTCCGGAGAAATCGGGCAGGTCTGCCACAATGGTTAATGGATTGTTAATTTCCCCTGGGATGACCTGGCAGAGACCCGGTTCCCGCCTCCCGCGCACGAGGACGTCGGCGCCATTATCAATCCGGCCAGCTTCACGTCGCCCGGCATCATAGGCACGATCAAGGCATTTGAAGGACCGGTGCGCGAAGTGCACGTCTCCCACGTCCACGGCCCGGACGAATGTCATCGCCATTCCGCAATTGACAGCCGCTCGGACCGGGGCGCATATTTTTCGTCGGGTGGATACGACCCGCTGCTTGCGCCCCTTCATGGGGTACGGTGAACGTATCGAGCCGCTTCAGGCACCCTTTGCCCAAGCGAACGAGTCAGTAACGCAAGCGCCTGACATTTCTCGTTCGCCAATGCAGAGGACGATCCCATGCGCGATTTCCGCGATGCAAAAGCTATAGCGCACACCCTGCGCGAGGCCCTCAAGGCCAAGTCTGTTTCCCTGACCCACAGTGAGAGTCTGGAACTGGTTGCCAAGGCGTTGGGTTTTCCCGACTGGAATTTTCTGGCCGCGAAGATTCAGCACAGCGAGCCGATATCCGCGCCGTCGGAGGCGCCGCCGCCCGCCACCAGTTTAGCAGCCAAGCCGTCCGGAGCCGTCGTTCCGATCGTGCCGATGCGGGATCTCGTTCTGTTTCCGCAAATGATCGCGCCGATCTTTGTCGGCCGCGACAAGACCAAGCGCGCCATCGAACGCGCTCTGGCGACGGATCGCCGGGTTCTCGTGCTGACGCAGCGGCGCTCGGCCGACGACGATCCTGCGCTGGATGCGCTTTATTCGGTCGGCGTGACCGCAGGCGTGATCAATTGCCTCACGCTGGCGGATGGGACCCTCAAGATTGTCGTCTCCGGACTCGAACGTGCCGCGGTCGTCAGGCCGATTGAGGAGGAATTCCTGGCGGCGGAGATTGCGCCGCGCGAAGAGAGCGGCAGCCAGACAGCGGAGGCCGTGGCCCTGTCGGGCGCCGTGGCCGACGCGTACCGGATCTATGCCAACCTCGATTACACGGCCCTGCCAAAGCCTCTTCAGGTTCGCCTGCGCCTGCCTAACATCGACGATCCGGGGATACTGGCCGATTCAGTTGCGCCGTTGCTGTCGGTCGGAATCGACCAGCGGCAACAGCTTCTGGAAATCGCCGACGTGGTTATGCGGCTGCAGAAAATTCTCGAGCTGCTGAAAGCAGACCAACAGGCGGCTTGAAGAACCGGCGGGAACGCTGCGGTCTTACTTCTCGCGCGCAACCAGCGGACACGCCTCGATGGCCGTCGCTAGCCACGCGCCTTCGATTTCGACGCAGGAGCGGGAAGCATCGACGCGCAAGCCATACCGCTCCAGCAATGGTTCGCGGATCGGCTTGCCGCGCGTGTGCAATCCCCATGCGCCGCCCGGCAGCGGATCTTTCAACGCGGTGCGGATGCGGCGGTCGAACTTGCCGTCGGGCATGATGGGCAGGGCAATGTCGGCGATCTGATAGAACCGCGACTGCGGCGGCAGCAGCGGGGCGACATAGGCCAGCGGCTTGTCGAGAAGAAGATAGACCGCGGGCTGCTCGAGGGATTTTGAAATCGTTGGGTTGTACGGGTTGGACCACGGACGGCGGAACCAGTCTCCCGGTTGCGACCACAACGCGATGGCCAGGGCAACCGTAAGCATCACCGCATTCATGCGCACCGAAGATACGCGGAGTGAGGCCGATCCAGGCGCTCCGGCCATGCCGCGTGCAATCAGCAGGACGATCAGGGGCGCACACAACAGCTCCAGTACGATCGCGTAGCGCTGGATCGAAAACACGGCGAGCCAGCTCGCATAGGAGACGACGAAGAACAGAAGGAACTGGGTGTCGCGGCGCGTGAAGATATCGGTGCGCGTGACGAGGCCTCGGCCGATGCCGAGCACGATCAGCACGGTTGCGACCGCAAACCGCGCGTCGCGAAACGGATATTCCGAGCTCCTGTTGTCGCCGACCAGCCAATAGAAAGGATACGCCAGGGCGTCCAGCATGCCCCGGGGCAGGAATTGCCAGTCCATGATGTTCATCGGGACCAATTCCCGGGACTGAAATACGGCGTTGAAGAGCGGGAAAATCGGATTGCCCATCTCGCGCCAGAGCATCAGCCCCCACGCGCCGCCCGTCGCCAGCGCGCCGACCGCGCCGCCAACTCCGAGGCAGAGCGTTGCTAGCAGTGGCCGGCTAGCGACGAGCACGGCGGCGGCGGCACCGAGCGCATAGACGGCATTGGTCAGCTTCAGCCCGACGGCCGCGCCGATCAGCAGGCCCGCGAGAACGTAGCGTCCGTGGTGCGATCCATCCGCCGACAGGATCAGGACACAGCCGGCCAGAATCGGAAGTGCGGTGAGAATGTCGGAGAAGCTCGTGCCCACCTCCGAAAGCGTCATCGGCCCGACCGCGGCAATCAGGATCGATGCGCCGATCGCGCTCGCCGTCGCCGCTTCCCGCAGTAGGACGCGGATCAGAAAATAGATCAGCAGCAAATTGAGGCCGTGCACCGCGCCGATGATCATCAGGCCGTAGGGCAGCGGCAGCAGATGGCGCAGATAATAAACCGGGAAATACACGGTCGGATTGAAATAGGTCTGGAAGCCGGGCGGCAGCGCATCAATGCCATAGCGGCCGTTGATGACCGCCCAGACATTGTACTCGTGGTAGTTCTGCCAGTCCCAGTTGACGTCCTCGCCGGCAAACCAGGTGTAGATGGCGCCGGCCAGGAGCGAGCCGAGCGCGATAGCTGTCGGCACCAAAACGTTGGTTTGAAGAACAGGCGTTTGCCAGGCCCGGTCCGCGGGCCTGGCTGCATCCGTGCCGGCAACGTCGGCGGCGTCTGTCACGCTTGTTTCCTGTGCGTCGCCCGGGCGATCTGGAGTTGGGCGCGATAGACACCTCTAGGACGCCGGCTTTAAGGATTCGTGAATGTTTCGCCGTGCATCGATACGCCCCAGACCGTTCGCAAATCGCGCGTTAACGCCCATTCGCTGGCGCCGCACAGCTTCCTCGCAGGATGCGCCCCATGACCTCGGAGTTCTCAGCCGCTTCCCTCCACGCGCCGCGCAATACGTGGCCTTCGCGCAAGGCGCAGCCATAGCGTTTTCCAGCGAAGTGGATGCCAGTTCGCATAAAGAAAATGCGTCACCACAAAACCTGGAGCCGGGCTCCGATGCAATCAGAACCGAAAGGCTCCAGGGGAGGCGGCCGCCTCACTCCGGCTTGAGGCCGCCGGTGCGAACCACCTTGCCCCATTTCTCGGTTTCGTCTGCGATCAGCTTGCCGAAATCGGCCGGTGAGCCCGGCATTGTCTCGCCGCCGATGGCGGCAAGCTTTGTCGTCATGCCGGGATCGGCGATCGCCGCATTGATTTCCTTGTTGAGCTTCTCGACGATCTCGGCCGGCGTGTTTTTCGGCGCGGCGAAGCCGTACCACTGGCTGGCTTCATATCGCGGCACGGAATCCGCCACCGTCGGAACCTCCGGCAGATCCGGCATGCGCGCGGCCGTGGTCACCGCGAGCGCACGCAGCTTGCCGGTCTTGACGTAGTCGGCGGTGCCGGGCGCAGCCGCAAACAGGATCTGCACCTGGCCGCCGAGCAAATCCGATAGCGCCGGCCCCTGGCCGCGATAGGGGACGTGGACCATGTCGACGCCGGTCATCATCTTGAACAGCTCGCCTGCCATGTGCGGCGCGCTGCCGCTGCCAGCCGAGGCCATGTTGACCTTTCCGAGATTGGCTTTGGCGTAGGTGATGAATTCGGCAAGCGTCTGCGCAGGGACGGCTGGATGGACGAGCACCACCATCGGCACGCGGATGACGCCCGCGACGGGCGCGATGTCGCGGACAAAATTGAAGCTGAGTTTTTCGTAGAGCGAGGCGTTGACCGCGTTCGGCACCGTTGCCAGCAGCAGCGTGTATCCGTCGGGAGCGGCGTTCACGACCGCCTCGGTGCCGATATTGCCGCCGGCGCCGGTGCGGTTCTCGACCACGAAGGGCTGCCCGAGATGGTCGGCCAGCCATTGGCCGATCAGGCGCGCGGTGATGTCGACGCCGCCACCGGCGGCGAAGCCGGCGACGATTTTCGTCGGCCGCGTCGGATAATCCAGCGCAGACGCCGGTCGCGGCAAGGCAGGTGCAGCGATGAGTGCGCCGGCGAGTTTGAGGAAATCTCGGCGAAGAAGAAGTTTCATGTTGAGCGCCCCCTGTTGGCAGCAAACCTATCCCAATTGCCGCGGCCTGAGTAAGGCCGTCCGCGGATCACGCCGGCGCGCCCTGTTCCCGCGGCATGGGGACATGCCGATTCCCCATGCCAAAGGTGCTTGCTGACACCCCGGCGTTTGGTCATATTCTTGAACAGGTCGTCCATTCCGGGCGGCCGATGTTCTCAGGGCGGGGTGAAAATCCCCACCGGCGGTAAGGGTGACGTAGCCCAAGCCCGCGAGCGCCTTCCTCTCCATGCGGGAAGAAGGGTCAGCAGATTCGGTGCGATTCCGAAGCCGACGGTTACAGTCCGGATGAAAGAGAACGGTTTGCGGCGGCCTCCGCGCGTTTGCGCGTGGGCTGGCGTCGTTCCGTATGCCCTGATTCTGGTCCTGAAAGAGGAAAGCCATGAATCAGATGTTGCAAGAGCCTGAAGTCCAATCCCACCCCCAAACGGTCGAAGCGAGTCACGTCCCTGACGTGCCCGAGCGTCCGCCGGCGCCGGTGTACCCGCGCTTCGTCAAGCCGCAGCGGGTCGCGTTCGTGCAGTCGTCGTGGCACCGTGACGTGGTCGAGGAATGCCGTATCGCCTTCCTCGAGGAGATCGAGGCGCGTCACATCACGCGCGCGCAGGTCGATCTGTTCGAGGTGCCGGGTTCGTTCGAGATACCCCTGCATGCGCAGCTGCTCGCCAAGACGCGGCGTTACACCGCGATCGTGGCCGCGGGCCTCGTCGTCGACGGCGGCATCTATCGCCACGAATTCGTCGCCGATACCGTGATCAAGGCGCTGATGGACGTGCAGCTCAAGACCGAGGTGCCGGTATTCTCCGCGGTGCTGACGCCGCAGCAATTCCACGACAGCGCCGTGCATCATGACTTCTTCCGCAAGCATTTCGTCATCAAGGGCATCGAGGTCGCGGAAGCCTGTGCCAACACGCTGCACAGTTTGGAACGGCTGCGCGGACAAGTGGCGGCGGGGATAGTTGGGTAAGATCATCACGATTTCGGATGAAAACGCTTCAAACACGGAGTCGCGGTCCGGCCTGGCTGGACCGCGGGCCGAAGTCACGATCGGCTGATTGTCAATTCCCCCGCCGCGTCTATAAACTCGGCGGCGGGAGGAGGCACGCCCGTGGAGACGGGCGGCCGAGACGATCATGCTCGAAGGACACGATCCCTATCTCGTCGCGCTCTCGGTGGTGATCGCGATTCTGGGAGGATACACCGGCTTCGGCCTCACCGCGCGCATCCGCGGGACGCCGGATGCCAGTCATCGCCTGTTGCTGGCGGGGGCTGCGTTCTTTCTCGCCATCGGCATCTGGACCATGCATTTCGTCGGCATGCTGGCGGCGCCGCTGCCGGCAGGCACGGTCTATCTGGTGCTGCCCACCATCGTGTCGTTCCTGATCTGCGCGCTGGTCGTCGGCATTTCCCTGTTCTTCGTCAGCGTCGGCGAGCCGCCGGTTTTCCGCGTGCTGTCTTCGGCGGTACTGCTCGGGGTCGGTATCGCCAGCATGCACTATGTCGGCATGCATGGATTGTCGGGCAATTTCGCCATGACGCATGACGGCGCCATGGTCGTACTGTCGGTCTTGATCGCGATCGCCACGGCCTATGGCGGCCTGCGTGCATTCCTGGCGCGGCAGGGCGGCGTGCAACTCGCACTGAGCGCGGTCGCCTACGGCTTCGCGGTGTCAGGTATGCACTACACCGCGATGGCCGGCATGCATCTGGTTCCACCGTCGCAAGGATCGCATCCCCACGTCGAAGGGTTGGCTGCGTCATCGCAAATGCTGTCGCTGGTCGTGGCGCTGCTCTGCTTCGTGATTGCCGCAGGCTTCCTGCTGTCGCTGGTGCCGGATCCGCGAAAAAAGGTTGCCGAGACGACAGACACGGTGGCGGCCATTCCTCAGGCTACCGTTCGCGTCGCAGATATCCCGCCGGCGGACTCCAGCGCTGCCACGACCAGCCCGCGGCTCCGGCCGACGCCGCTCGGCGGCATTGGCCAGCCGCCCCGCTCAGCGCCCGCGCCACGGATGCCGGTCGAAGGCGCCGACGGCACCCATTTCATCGACAGCGCCGACGTGAGGAGCGTCAGGGCCGACGCGCACTATACAAAGGTGCATGACGGGACCCGGGAACGGATGTGCCCGTGGTCGATTTCGGAGGCCGAAGCCCAGCTCGACCCCGGACTGTTCGTCCGGGTGCACCGCAGCCACATCGTGGCGATGGCGCACGTTACGCTGGTTCGCAAGGAAGGCGACGGCGCGATCGTCGAACTCGACGGTCCGTCGCCGCACCGGGTACCCGTGAGCCGCGCCAAGATCGCCGAGGTCAAAGCCCGGCTCGGCTTGGTCAGGCGGCATGCCTCCTGAATAGGTCGGCAAGACTGACGCATTTCGTGCGCGTTCATCTGCATTTCGTGCGAATTTATCGCCCTTGTGCCCACGCGATTGCGTTTTAGAACCTCTCCAATCAGCTTCGCCTCGAACGTCCGCAAAGGACGAATGGAGGAGATGCATGATCCCTGGCCCATTCAGCTACCACCGGCCGGTGACGGTCGCCGACGCGGTCAAACTGCTCTCGACCCTGGGCGATGAGGCTCGTCCGTTGGCCGGCGGCCACAGCCTGGTTCCAATGATGAAGCTGAGGCTCGCAAGCCCTGAGCATCTGGTCGATCTGCATGGCATCGCTGGCCTCAAGGGCATCCGCCGCGACGGCAACACAATCGTGATCGGCGCGATGACCACCCAGCACGAATTGCTGGCGTCCGACGAGATCGGCATGTCCTTGCCCATTCTGGACGAAACCGTGCTTCTGATCGCCGATCCCCAGGTGCGTTATCGCGGCACCATCGGCGGCAACGTCGCCAATGGCGATCCCGGCAACGACATGCCGGCGCTGATGATGACCCTGGGCGCGAGCTATCGGCTCGAAGGCGCGTCCGGCGCGCGCGAGGTCGCCGCAACTGAGTTCTACCAGGGCGCCTATTTTACCGCGCTGGAGCCCGGCGAACTCCTGACCGCGATCTCCATCCCTGTACCCGCCGCCGGTCACGGCTACGCCTATGAGAAGCTGAAGCGCAAGGTGGGCGATTACGCCACCGCCGCTGCCGCGGTCGTGCTGACGATGGCGGGCGGCAAGGTTGTCACTTGCAAGATCGGCCTGACGAATCTTTCGGAGACGCCGCTGCTCGCCGAGGACGCTGCCAAGGTCGTGATCGGCACCAGCCTCGATCCGGCCTCGCTGAAGAAGGCGTCTGCGGCGGCGGTCGCGATCATGTCGCCGGCCTCGGATGCCCGCGGGCCGGTCGAATACCGCAAACATGTCGGCGGCATCATGGTGACTCGCGCGCTGCAGCGCGCCGCCGGCCGCGCACGCTGAGGTCTGATCAAGTGATCAGACCTCAGCCCAGTTTTGACTGAGCATGATCTTCTCCGAAAACCGGCTTCCACTTTTCGGGATCATGCTCCTAGGGAGGGACAAATGGCAAAGACTCACGTCACCATGAAGGTGAACGGCACCGAGGTCGAAGGCCTCGTCGAACCGCGCACGCTGCTGGTGCATTTCATCCGCGAAAATCTCTCGCTCACCGGCACCCATATCGGCTGCGAGACCACCCATTGCGGCGCCTGCACCGTCGATATCGACGGCATGTCGGTGAAGTCCTGCACCATGTTCGCCGTGCAGGCGCAGGGCTCCGACATCACCACTATCGAGGGTGTCGCCAATGCCGACGGTTCGCTGTCGGCGCTGCAGGAAGGTTTTCGGATGATGCACGGCCTGCAATGCGGCTTCTGCACTCCCGGGATGATTCTACGCGCACAGCGCTTGCTCAAGGAGAATCCGTCTCCGAGCGAGGAAGAAATCCGGATGGGCATCTCGGGCAATATCTGCCGCTGCACCGGCTACCAGAACATCGTCAAGGCCATTCAATATGCCGCCGCCAAGATCAACGGCGTTGAATTCAGGGAGGCTGCGGAATGAACGACATGACTCCCACGCGGGAACAACGCGAAGCCAAACTCGAAGGCATGGGCTGCAAGCGCAAGCGGGTGGAAGACATCCGCTTCACCCAAGGCAAGGGCAATTACGTCGACGACCTGAAACTGCCGGGCATGCTGCACGGCGATTTTGTCAGATCGCCGCATTCGCACGCGCGGGTCAAGAAGATCGACGATACGGAGGCGCTGAAAGTGCCGGGTGTGCTCGCGGTCATCACCGCCGAGACGCTGAAGACCGTCAACCTCGCCTGGATGCCGACGCTCGCCGGCGACGTGCAGATGGTGCTGGCCGACGGCAAGGTGCTGTTCCAGAACCAGGAAGTCGCCTTCGTCGTCGCCACCGACCGCTATGCGGCCGACGACGGCATCAACAAGGTGGTGGTTGAATATGAACCGCTGCCGGTCGTGATCGATCCGTTCAAGGCGATGGACAAGGATGCGCCTGTCCTGCGCGAAGACCTCGCCGGCAAGACCACGGGCGCACATGGCCCGCGCAAGCACCACAACCACATCTTCGAGTGGACCGTCGGCGACAAGGATCTGACGGACGCCGCCTTCCGCAAGGCGGAGGTGACGATCAAGGAGATGATCTCCTACCATCGCACCCATCCGTCGCCGCTGGAGACCTGCCAGTGCGTCTGCTCCTTCGACAAGATCAAGGGCGAGTTGTCGATCTGGGGCACCTTCCAGGCGCCGCATGTGATCCGCACGGTCGTGGCTCTGATCGCCAAAATTCCCGAACACAAGATCCATGTGATCTCGCCCGATATCGGCGGCGGCTTCGGCAACAAGGTCGGTGCCTATCCCGGCTATATTTGCGTGGCGGTCGCCTCCATCGTGACTGGCAAACCGGTCAAGTGGGTCGAGGACCGCATCGAGAACCTGACAGCGACATCGTTCGCGCGCGACTACCACATGACGACCGAGATCGCGTCCACGAAGGAGGGCAAGGTCACAGGCCTGCGCGTGCACGTGCTGGCCGATCACGGCGCGTTCGACGCCTGCGCCGATCCCTCGAAATGGCCGGCCGGTTTCTTCAACATCGTCACGGGATCGTATGACTTCCCGACCGCGCATCTCTCGGTCGACGGCATCTACACCAACAAGGCGCCGGGCGGTGTCGCCTATCGATGCTCGTTCCGCGTCACCGAAGCGGCGTATTGCATCGAGCGCGCGATGGATATTCTGGCGCAGAAGCTCGGCATGGATCCGGCCGAATTGCGCCTGAAGAATTTTATCAAGGCCGAACAATTCCCGTATCACTCGGCCTTGGGCTGGGAGTACGATTCCGGCGATTACCACACTGCCATGCGCAAGATGATGGAGACGGTCGACTACGCCGGTCTGCGCAAGGAGCAGGCGGCGTTGCGCGCCGCGTTCAAGCGCGGCGAGACCCGCGAGATCATGGGCCTCGGCGTGTCGTTCTTTACCGAGATCGTCGGCGCCGGTCCGTCGAAGAATTGCGACATCCTGGGGATTGCGATGTTCGATTCCTGCGAAATCCGCCTGCACCCCACGGGAGCGGGCATCGCGCGGGTCGGCTCCAAGAGCCAGGGCCAGGGTCACGAGACCACTTGGGCGCAGATCATCGCCACCGAGATCGGCATTCCTGCCGACGACATCATGGTCGAGGAGGGCAATACCGACACCGCGCCTTACGGTCTCGGCACCTACGGCTCGCGTTCGACGCCGGTGGCGGGTGCCGCGATCGCGATGGCGGCGCGCAAGATCAAGGCCAAGGCGCAGATGATCGCGGCCTACAAGCTCGAGGTGCATGAAGACGACCTCGAATGGGATATCGACGGCTTCCGCGTCAAGGGCCTGCCAGAGAAGACGATGTCGATGAAGGACATCTGCTGGGCGGCCTACAATTCGGTTCCTCCCGGCATGGAGCCGGGGCTGGAGGCGGTGAGCTACTACGATCCGCCTAACATGACCTATCCGTTCGGCGCCTATATCTGCGTGATGAACATCGACGTCGATACCGGGGTCTACAAGGTCAGGCGCTTCTATGCGCTCGACGATTGCGGCACCCGCATCAACCCGATGATCATCGAGGGTCAGGTGCATGGCGGCCTCACCGAAGCCTTCGCGATCGCGATGGGCCAGGAAATCCGCTACGATGCCGACGGCAACGTGGTCACCGGCTCGTTCATGGATTTCTTCATGCCGACCGCGGTCGAGACCCCGCATTGGGAAACCGACTTCACCGTCACGCCGTCGCCGCATCACCCGATCGGCGCCAAGGGCGTCGGCGAGAGTCCAAACGTTGGCGGCGTGCCTGCGTTCTCCAACGCCGTCAACGACGCCTTCTCGTTCCTCGGCTCCACCCATATCCAGATGCCGCATGACTACTGGCGCAACTGGAAGGCAGCGAAGGATCTGGGAGTGTTCGCGTAGTTCCCCGTCATTGCGAGCGCAGCGAAGCAATCCATCGTGCCGACCAAAGAAAGAATGGATTGCTTCGTCGCTTCGCTCCTCGCAATGACGATGCTGATGCAGCAGGCTAAGGTCTCAGACCCTCATGGTGAGGAGCGCGTCTTCGCGCGTCTCGAACCATGAGGCCCCCGGAGAAGCAATGAAGAATCGTGACGAGATCGCGCAAGCGCTGGCGGCGTCGGGCTATATCGCCGACGGCGAACTCGCGACCGCGATCTCGCTGATGCAATTGCTCCGGCGCCCGCTGCTGCTGGAAGGCGAGGCGGGCGTCGGCAAGACCGAAGTGGCGAAGGCGCTGGCATCGGTGCACGCGACGGAATTGATCCGCCTGCAATGCTATGAGGGGTTGGATCAGTCGGCTGCGTTATACGAGTGGAATTACCAGCGGCAATTGCTCTCGATCCAGGCGCACCGTGGTGACAATCCCGATGATGTCGAGGACCAGATTTTCTCGGAAAAATATCTCTTGGAACGGCCTTTACTCGCCGCCATCCGCCGCGACAAGCCGCCGGTGCTGCTGATCGACGAGATCGACCGCGCCGACGATGAGTTCGAGGCGTTCCTGCTCGAGCTGTTGTCGGATTTCCAGGTCTCGATCCCCGAACTCGGCACCATCACCGCGACCACGATCCCGCATGTGGTGCTGACCTCGAACGGCACCCGCGAACTCTCCGACGCGCTGCGCCGCCGCTGCCTCTATCACTATGTCGATTATCCCGATGTCGATCGTGAGGCGCGCATCATCATGGCGCGGATTGATGGCGCCAGCGCGTCGCTGTCGCTGCAGATCGCGCGCATGGTCGAAGGCATCCGCAAAGAGGAGTTGCGCAAGGTGCCTGGCGTCGCGGAGACGCTGGACTGGGCGGCGGCTTTGGTCGGCCTCGACGTTCGCGATCTCCACGACGCGCCCGAAACGGTCCACGAGACCCTGATGTGCCTGCTCAAGACACATGAGGACAAGTCGCGGGTCACGCGCGAAGTCAGCGAACGGCTGTTGGGAAAGGTCGCATGAGCTGCTGCGGCACCAATCCCGGTTACGAAGAGCTCGATGAGGTCTCGCGCCTTGTCTCGTCAAGGCTTGCCGCGTTCCTCAAAACCCTGCGCGACAGCGGATTCGCCGTTGGCCTTGCCGAAGGCAACGACGCGGCGGAATTGATGACGGCCGGCTACGCGGCCAGACCGGGCTTGTTGCGTTCGGCGTTCAAGCACCTGTTCTCGGCGCGCAAATCCGATTGGGAAAAATTCGACGGGATCTTTGACGCGTTCTGGCTCGGCAAACGGGTGCGGTCACGATCAATGACCACGGGCGCGTCGAAGGCTGCGAACAGTCCGTCGCTCAAGACGCTGGCCGATGGCCAGCGCTCCGGTGGCGAGACGTCAATGGATCAGGTTCCATCCACCGACGATGCCGGCGTCGATCGTGCGGGCGAGGGCCGCATGGAAGGGGCCTCACGTGCCGACAATCTGGCCGAGGTGGATTTTCGTAAACTGGCCGATCCCACGCAAATCGAGCAGGCGCATGAAGCGGCCGTGCGGCTGGCGCGGGCGATGCGCACGCGGCTGACCCGTCGCGACCTGGCGCGACGGCGGGGCTACCGGCTCGATCTGCGACGCACCATTCACGGCAATATCAGCCATGGCGGCGTGCCGATTTCTCTGGTGAAGCGCCAGCGCAAGACGAAGCCGCTGCGGCTCGTCATGCTGCTCGACGCCTCCGGCTCGATGAGCATGTACACGGGCGTATTCCTGCGCTTCATCCATGGCGTACTCGATCAGTTTCGCGAGGCCGAGGCGTTCCTGTTCCATACGCGGCTGGCGCACGTCTCCGACGCGATGAAGGAAAAGGACGCGGCGCGCGCACTCGATCGGCTCTCGATCATGGCGCAGGGCGCCGGCGGCGGCACCAGGATCGGCGAGAGCCTGCAGACCTTCAACCGCTGGCACGCGGCGCGCGTGATCCATTCACGCACCGTCGTGATGATCGTGTCCGATGGCTACGAGACCGGCGATGCCGCGCTGCTGGGCCGCGAGATGGCGGCGCTCGGCCGCCGTTGCCGCCGCATCGTCTGGCTCAATCCGATGATGGCGTGGGAGGGCTACGCTCCAGAAGCCGCGGGCATCAAGGCGGCGCTGCCGCATGTCGATCTCTACGCCCCGGCCAATACACTCAACAGCCTGGCTGCGCTCGAACCCTATTTGGCGAAACTATAGATGGGCCGACCGATGAGCGCACATATCGAAGTGATGGATCTGGTCGCGCAGATGAAATCCGCCGAGCAGCCGTTCGTGCTGGCGACCGTCGTGCGCACGGTGTCGGTGACGGCCGCGAAAGCCGGCGCCAAGGCGATCATTCGCCCGGACGGCACGATCGTGGCGGGATGGATCGGCGGCGGCTGCGCGCGGGGCGCGGTGCTGAAAGCCGCACGCGAAGCACTGCTGGACGGGGAGCCGCGCATGGTGTCGGTGCAGCCCGAAAATCTCCTCGCCGAACTCGGCGTCAAGCCGGGCGATAATCGCGAGGGCATCCGCTTCGTCAGCAACATGTGTCCGAGCAAGGGCACCATGGACATCTTCGTCGAGCCGGTGCTGCCGCATCCCTCGCTGGTGATCTTTGGCGCAAGCCCGGTCGCGATGTCGCTGGCCGCGCAGGCGCGCCAGCTCGGTTATCACGTCACGCTGGCTGCGCCGGCCGCGGATATCGCCGCCGAGCCCGACGCCCATGTCATCGTCGACGGCTTCGCGCCCCGTTACCTCAACGACGCCCGGCGCTTCGTCGTGGTCTCGACCCAGGGCAAGGGCGATGAGGCCGCGTTGCGCGCGGCGCTTGCCATCAGGGCCGAGTATTACGCCTTCGTCGGCAGCCGCCGCAAGATGGCGGCGCTGCGCGAAAAGCTCGCGGCCGGCGGATCGGAGGCGGCCGCGATCGACCGCGTCAAGGCGCCGGCCGGGCTCGATCTCGGCGCCATCACGCCGGAAGAGATCGCGATGTCGATCCTTGCCGAAATCACCGTCGAGCGCCGGCGCGGCCATCGCACGACCAATCCCGCGAGGAGTAAGGACTGACCATGCAGATGAACGACAGCCAGCGCATCCCGGCGCCTAAGGAAAAGGTCTGGGCGGCGCTCAACGATCCCGAGATTCTGAAGCAATGCATCCCCGGCTGTCAGTCCCTCGAGATGTCCTCACCCACCGAGATGACCGCGACCGTGGTCTTCAAGGTCGGGCCGGTGAAGGCGACCTTCGGCGGCAAGGTGATGCTGTCCGATCTCGATCCGCCCAACAGCTACCGTATTTCGGGCGAGGGCTCCGGCGGGGTGGCCGGGTTCGCCAAGGGCGGCGCGCTCGTGCATCTCGAATCCGACGGACCTGAGATCACGGTGCTGCACTACGACGTCGACGCGCAGATCGGCGGCAAGCTCGCCCAGCTCGGCGCACGGCTGATCGATTCCACCGCGAGAAAGCTTGCAGCCGAATTCTTCAAATCGTTCGGCGAGGTGGTCGGAAAGAGGGTCGCGGCCGGCGTTTAATTCGCTCTCGTTCCGGACGTACTTTCGGGTATGCTGCCCGGCGTCAGTTCACCAGCTAAGAGTGATCGCGCATGACCGGGCAGGATTCGTCGGATTGGCTCGGCCTGTCGGGCCGCGTTTGCGTGGTGACAGGCGGGGGCGGCGGCATCGGCCGCGCCACGGCCCTCAGTTTGGCCCAGGCCGGCGCCCGGGTTGCCGCCATTGATCTCGACGAGCGCGGCCTCGAGGTGACGCGCGCCGAGCTCGGGAAGCTCGGCGCCGACCATGTCGTCGCACGCGGCGACACCGCGAGCGTCGAGAGCGTCACTGCCGCATCCGAGACAATCGAGAAATCGCTGGGGCCGTGCCAGGTACTGGTCAACACCGCGGCGGTGTTGCGGCCCGGCGCACTCGACGGCCTGTCCCTTGCCGAATGGAACGCAGTTCTGTCGGTCAACCTGACCGGCTACTTCCTTTGCGCACAGGTTTTCGGCCGGCAGATGCGTGTACATCGCCGCGGCAGTCTGGTGCATGTGGCCTCGATCGCCGGCAGCCATGCCCAGGGGCAGAGCGGCGCCTACAGCGTCAGCAAGGCCGGCGTGATCATGCTGTCGCGGCAGCTTGCCAATGAATGGGGACCGCACGGCATCCGCAGCAACGTCGTCAGCCCGGGCATGGTGATCACGCCGATGAGCCAGTCGTTTTACGATACGCCAGGGGTGACCGAGCGACGCGCCGCCGTGGTGCCGATGCGGCGGGTCGGCATGCCGCAGGACATGGCTGATGCGATCCTGTTCCTCGCCAGCGACCGTGCGTCCTATGTCAACGGCGACGAGATCACCGTCGACGGCGGCTACGCCAATATGCTGATGAATTTGGTGCCGCGGCCGGGATTTGAATGAAGCTCCGTAGGCCGTAGGGTGGGCAAAGGCGCGTTTGCGCCGTGCCCACCATCTATCTCGGCATCGTCAAATGGTGGGCACGCTTCGCTTTGCTCACCCTACGAAGCAATCTTAATCGAACAGGCTCGACACCGATTCTTCCGACGCGGTGCGGCTGATCGCTTCCGCGATCAGGGGCGCGATCGACAGCGTGCGGATGTTCGCGGCCTTGGTGACCGCCTCGGTCGGCAGGATGGAGTCGGTGATGACGAGTTCCTTCAGCCGCGAGCCGGCGATACGTGCCGCAGCACCCCCCGACAGCACACCATGGGAGATGTAGGCGTAGACATCCTTGGCGCCGTTGGCGAGCAGCGCGTCGGCTGCGTTCACCAGCGTGCCGCCGGAATCCACGATGTCGTCGATCAGGATGCAGGTGAAGCCGGCGCAGTCGCCGATCACGTTCATGACTTCGGACTCGCCGGCGCGCTCGCGGCGCTTGTCGATGATGGCGAGCGGCGTGTTGATGCGCTTGGCAAGGCCGCGCGCGCGCACCACGCCGCCGACATCGGGCGACACCACCATGACGTTGCCGAGGTCGAACCGCTCCTTGATGTCGCGCACCATGACCGGCGAGGCGTAGAGATTGTCGGTCGGGATGTCGAAGAAGCCCTGGATCTGGCCGGCATGCAGGTCGAGCGTCATCACGCGGTCGACGCCGGCGCGGGTGATCAGATTGGCGACCAGCTTGGCCGAGATCGGCGACCGCGAACCGACTTTGCGGTCCTGCCGGGCGTAGCCGAAATAGGGGATGACCGCGGTGATGCGGCGCGCGGAAGCCCGGCGCAGTGCATCGGTGATGATCAGGAGTTCCATCAGATGGTCGTTGGCCGGAAACGACGTCGACTGGATGATATAGATATCGGAACCGCGGACGTTTTCCTGGATTTCGACGAAAATCTCCATGTCCGCGAAACGCCGGACAGTGGCCTTGGTCAGCGGCAGATGCAGCCAGTTGGCGATTTCCTGGGCCAGCGCGGGATTGGAATTGCCGGCGACCAGCTTGATCGAGCCGTTCTTGGCCGCCATCGACGCTTCTCCTCGCGCCTTGCTGGATACGACGTTCAGCATATCGAGAAATCCTCGGGAACCGGCGCTTCTTGGTGAGCGAGGAGATATCAGGCAGGTGGCTCGGCTGGCAACCCATGGCCCCGGTTTTCCCGGCGAAAAATAGGCCGTTACCGGACTATTTCGGGGCCGCTTTATTGGGCGCTGTAGCCCAGCGCCATGATGCCGGCCGCATCCTGGGCGGGTACCGTGTCTGCTGCGCTCGCAACCGCCGGACCGCCTCTCGCCGGGCCCGGCGCCGCATCCGGAGTTCCGTTAATCATACCCGACAGACCGCTGAGGCCGGCCTGCGCAATCTTGCGCAAGACGAGGTCGTCGGCCGCCGCCCAGGCGTCACGTCCGGCTTTGCCGCCCGCTTCTTCGCCGGAAAGCCGCAGCGCACGCTGCTGGTTGTTGTCATAGACGTCCCACACCCAGGCGATCACGGTTTTGCCGCGAACCACCTGCGCCGAGAGATAGCTGCGCACACGGTAGGAAGCCCCGCCCTCGCGGGAGACGATCGACAGATTTCGCAGCTTCGATTCGCTGTCGAGCACGCTGACCATGCGGTCGAACACCTGCGGCGGCGGACCGTCGATCGATTCGAACGCCACGGTGGCGCCAGCGCTCGATGCCATCGCATATGAGCCGCTGCCCGTTGCGCCGCCGCCGGCGCAGCCACCCAGCGCGCAGGAAACAACAAACAGTGCCGCGGCAATCATCGCGCGCGGCGCCTTCAGGCACGAAGCTATCAGGGCGTCCCTCATTGCTCCCTGCGATATCGTTAAAATGTGTTAAGGTCTAGGGCAGCGGGTGCACCGGCTCGCCAAAAAGATTGCGTCGGGCTCGCCCCCGTTCACCTTTTTGTTGCCAGAATTCCTCAACCCCGCAGGATGATCCATGCGAGCCTTTGTTCTCGACGGCTATGGCGCGATCGCCGACCATGTCCGCCTGGCGGAAATCGCCGATCCGGTCCCAGGCCCCGACGACGTCAGAATCGAAATCCATGCCGCCAGCCTCAATCCGATCGACTTCAAGATCGTGCATGGCGACCTCAAGCGCGTCTCGAAATATCAATTGCCGCGCCCGTTCGGGTTCGATGCCAGCGGTGTCGTGACCTCGGTGGGTGCCGTGGCGTCGAAATTCAAGCCGGGCGATGCGGTCTTTGTCCGCGCGTCGCGCGAAGCGATCGGTACCTTTGCCGAGAAAATAGCCCTCGGCGAAAATCTCGTCGCGCTCAAGCCGGCCACAATTTCACACGCGGAAGCGGCTTCGCTGCCGCTCGTCGGGCTGACCACGGTGCAGATGTTCGGGCGTGCCGGTGCGAAGTCCGGGCAGCGGATCCTGATCCATGCCGGCTCCGGCGGCGTCGGCACATTTGCGGTTCAGTACGCAAAGCATCTCGGTCTTCACGTGACGTCGACGACGAGTTCGAAAAACGTGGGTTTCGTCGCTTCGCTCGGGGCTGACCGTGTCATCGCCTACGACCGCGAGAACTATCTTCAACAGGATGGCAATTACGATATCGTCTATGACACGCTGGGCGGCGCATTCACCGTCGATGCCTTCAAGGTGGTGAAGCGCGGCGGCGTGGTGATTTCGCTCAGCGGGCCACCGGATCGGGATTTCGCTCGGCGCGAAGGCGCCGGGCTGCTGGTAGGTATCGTCGTCTGGCTGATGGGACGGAAGGTTTACGCCGCCAGCGCGGCTGCCGGGGCGCGATACGAATGGTCCTTCACGGAATCCAACGGCGACCAGCTACGCGACATCGCCGCCCTGGTCGATGGCGGCGCGATCAGGCCGGTGATCGACCGCGAATTTCCTTTCGAACAATTGCCCGCGGCGCTCACCTATCTCGAAGCGGGGCGGGCGCGGGGCAAGGTGGTGTTGAGAGTGAAGTAGCGAACTACTCGCTCGCCAGCGCGATCGCGTGGACGTGGCGGCCGTAGTCCGGCTCGTTCCGGTGCACCGAGCGACGGTAGCTGTAGAACCGCTCGTCGGAATAGGTGTCGACGCCGATGTCGTCGATCATCAGCACGCCGGCATTCTCCAGCCGCATGCGGATGAAGCCGGCGAGATCGAACATCGCATGACCCGCGCGAGTGGAGGGGATGAAGAACACGGCATTCCCGGCGTCTGCATCCAGGAAGCGCTCGACGAATTCGCTGCCGACTTCATAGGAGTGCTGGCGGATCAGCGGGCCGATGGCGGCGACGATGCCGCAGCGGTCGGCGCCGAGATTCTCCATCGCGTCGATGGTCGATTCCAGCACGCCGGTCAGCGCGCCCTTCCAGCCGGCGTGCGCCGCGCCGATCACGCGCGCGCTGGCGTCGGCGAACAGGATCGGACCGCAATCCGCGGCGGTGACGCCGATGGCGATGCCTTCCGTGCGGGTGACGAGCGCGTCGGCGCGCGGTTTGTCGCCTCGCCATGGTCCGGTTACCACCACGACGTCGGGCGAATGGATCTGGTGCGCGCTGAGGAGGCGCTCGGGCGCGACGCCCATCTGCTCGGCCATCCGGCGGCGATTTTCCGCGACACTGGCCGGATCGTCGTTGGAGCCCAGCCCGCCATTGAGGCCTTGGTATACTCCCTTGGATATCCCGCCCTCGCGGGTGAAGAAGGCGTGGCGCAGCCCGGGAATGGCTGCGAGCAGCGACGATCCGAACGTCATGCTGTTTCGTCTCCCCGCGCGGGCGGTTCGTCGCTGAGACCCGCAACCGCGGTAAGATTGGGTTCGGTGACCGCAAGCACCTTGAACATAGATCCCATGCCGCCGCGGCCGCTGTCGGTCAGGCGCTTCAGCGCGGCGGAAATATCGGCGGAAACTTCCGCTGTGGTTTTTCCCATCAGCGTGACGGCCCGCGTCTCGATGCCGAGCCGCTTGAGGAATTCGCCCTGCGTCACCGGGCCATGAACGCGCGCGCCGACGTCTTCCGCCGCACGCGCCAGCGCCTGGAAATCGACATGGGCGGTGACGTCGGCCTGCCCTGGATTCTTCAGGGGATCGGCAAAGCTGTGGCGGGCAATCGCCTGGAAGGTGTCGCCGGCATCGCTGCGCAGATGGCCGTAATCGATGATCAGCGCCGCGCCGTCCTGGTCGCGCACCCGCGTGGCGATCTTCATCATCTCGGTGTCCGGCCGCCATTCGAACACGGCGCCGACAGGCGCCGCGCGCACCAGCGGCGGCAGCAGCACCTCGAAGCGCGGCATCGGCTCGTCCGAGGCGGCAAATACCAGCTTGCCATTGGCGTCGAGGTTGACCACGCGCTCGTGCCAGCCGGTCTCGCGCTTGACCACCTGATGGATCGGCAGCACGTCGAAATATTCGTTGGCGAGAATGACCGCGGGGCCCTCCGGTACGTCGTCAATGCTGTCATGCCAGCTAATGTTGCGCGCGCCGGATAGCGTCGCCCGCTGCTTTTCGCGCAGCACCGGGTTGATCTCGACGAGATGGATATGGAGCGATTGATAGAGCGGCGGCAGCACCCGAACCGCGCGGAGCGCGTCCGCCATCATGGTGCCGCGGCCGGGGCCGAGTTCGACCAGCCGCAGCATCGGCGGCGACCCGATCGCCTTCCACACCGAGGCCGTCCATAGACCGAGCAGCTCGCCGAACATCTGGCTGACCTCGGGCGCGGTGGTGAAATCGCCCTCGCGGCCCAATGGATCGCGCGACACGTAATAGCCGTGCTCGGGATGCATCAGGCACAGCTCCATGTACCGCCAGACCGGCATCGGTCCTGACGATTTGATCAGCTTGAGGATCTCCGCCTGCAACGGTGAAAATTCGGTCACGGCCTGCCTTAAATCGACTTCTGTATGTGCTCCGGCGCCTTGCGGCGCCATGCCATCATGATCAGGATGGCCCCGGCAATGATCATTGGTACCGACAAAAGCATGCCCATGGTCAGCCCGCCCCACAAAAATCCGAGCTGGGGATCGGGTTCGCGGAAGAATTCGCCGGTAATACGCGCAAGACCGTAGATCGCGATGAAGCTGCCGAGGATCAGGCCCGGCCGCTTCAGGGCGCCCATTCGAATCATGACTGCCAGGATCGTAAACAGCAGGATGCCCTCAAGCGCCGCTTCGTAGAGCTGGCTTGGATGGCGGAAAAGGTGCAGCGGGTCATCGGGAAAGACCATTCGCCAGGGCACGCTGGCATCCGCCTCACGTCCCCACAACTCGCCTTTGATGAAGTTGGCGAGCCGCCCGAGCAATATTCCGATCGGAGCGACCGCGGTCGTGATGTCGCCAAGCGACAGGATGGAGATCTTGTTCTTGAGCGCAAACAGCATCACCGCGGCGACGCAGCCGAGAAAACCGCCATGGAAGGACATGCCGCCTTCCCATAGTTTGAGAATAGCGGCCGGATGCTGGATGAAGAAGGCGGGGTTGTAAAACAGCACATAGCCGGTGCGGCCGCCGAGGATGATGCCGATGGTGACCCAGAGAATGAAGTCGTCTAGTTGCACGGGCGCGATCGGCGCCGGCCCGTCCCACAATTTCTCGTTTCTGATCAGCGCGCGCGCGTATATCCATCCGAACACGATGCCGCTGATATAGGCCAGTGCATACCATCGGATCGCGAGCGGTCCGATCGAGATGGCGACGGGATCGATGGCCGGAAACGTGATGGCAAGAAAGGGCATCTGGTGCGATGCCTACGGCACGAGGTTGCGGCGATACAGCGCCAGCAGCCGCTCCCAGTGCCGTTCGGCGGCATCGCGGTGGTAGACCGGACGTTTCGGGAAGGCGAAACCGTGATGGGTGCCGGGATAAATTTCGACTTCGTTGTTCGATCCCTTCATGCCGGCGGTGACCTTGTCGATAATCTCCTGCGGCGCATAGATGTCGGTCTCGGCGCAGGCGAAATAGAGTTCAGCTTTGGTCTTCGACGCGGCCAGATGCGGGCTATCGGGCTGGTCGGTCGCAAGATGGGTGCCATAGACCGAGGCCGCCGCCTTCACACGATCCGGAAAATGCGTCGCCGCGTTGACCGCGTAGCGGCCGCTCATGCAGTAGCCGACGGTGCCGACGATCCTGGTGTTCGCCGCTTCCTGCGTCTCGGCGTAGGCGAGCAGGGCCTTGGTGTCTTCCATCACCATGGGAATGTTGATCGAGTTCATGAAGCCGAACATCCGCTTGCGCTCGGGTGCCTCCGGATCCGGCGGGATCGGTCCCAACTCCATGACGCCGGAGCGGTAATACATATTGGGCAGCATCACGTAATAACCCGAGGTGCCGAGCCGCCGCGCCATGTCGCGCAGTTCCTCGCGGATCGCCGGCGCGTCCATGTAGAAGATGATGACCGGAAAGGGCCCGCCGCGTTCGGGATGGGTGATGAAGGTCGTGGTCCTGCCGTCCTTGGTCGCAATGTCGATCTGCTGGTCGATCATGGCCGTTTCTTTTTGTGTTGTGATTCTGGTTTCTGGTTAAGCGCTTGATACGATTGCAAGGAAACCGGGGCATGACAAGGCAGAGGGGCATCCGTCGGCCTTGAACGGGCACTTGAACCTTGCCCTTGAACCTTTCCTTTGGGATCGCCATTGTCATGTCGATGACGATCAATTTGCGGCGACCGGAGCGTTTCAGATGACCCAGACCAGCAATCGGTTTTTCGACGAGATCGGCCGTTTGATGAACGACGCCGCCGGCGCCGCCCAGGGCGTCAAGCGCGAGGTCGACACCGTCATGCGCAACCAGGCCGAACGCATCCTGCGCGACCTCGACCTCGTCAAGCGCGAGGAGTTCGACGCGGTCAAGGACATGGCCCGCCTGGCGCGCGAGGAGAACGAGGCGCTGAAGAGCCGGATTGCGGCGCTGGAAGCCAAGCTGGGTATTTCGCCAGCCGGGCCGGATGCCGGCAGCACGAAGACGGACGGGTAGGGGATTTCATCACCGATCGTCATGGCCGGGTACATTCCCGGCCATCCACGCTCTTCGTCGCGGCGGCAAGGACGTGGATGCCCGGCATCGCAGACAAGTTTACGCAGTCTGCGTAAAACAGACTGCTTTGGCCGGGCATGACGGCTTTGGGGCCTTTACTGGCCCAAAATCGCAGAAAAATCCCTGCATTTCCTTGTCATTTCGTCCCTTTGGGGCTAAAAGCCCGCCACGTCCGCAGCCCCCGCACCCCTGGAGGCTTGCTGTGGGACGCCAACGGGCCGCGATGCGGCCTTTAACTTTTTAGAAAACAAGGACTTAACACGATGGCGACCGTCAAGGAATTGAAGGCGACCGCGCGTCCGCAGAGCGGCAAGGGGGCCGCCCGGGCAGAGCGTCGCGCCGGGAGAGTGCCCGGAGTGATCTACGGCAACAACCAGCCCCCCGTGACCATTTCGGTCGACGACAAGGAACTGCGCCAGCGCATCCTGGCAGGCCGTTTCCTGACCACGCTTTTCGACATCGATCTCGAGGGCAAGAAGCACCGCGTGATTCCGCGCGACTTCCACCTCGATCCGGTCCGTGATTTCCCGCTGCATGTCGATTTCATGCGTCTCGGTGAAGGCGCGACCATCCGCGTCAGCGTCCCCCTGCATGTCGTGAACGGCGAAACCTCGCCCGGCGTCAAGCGCGGCGGCACCGTCAACATCGTCACCCACACCATCGATCTCGAATGCTCGGTCGACAATATTCCGCAGTACATCGAGGCCGATGTCGGCGCGCTGGAAATCAGCCACTCGCTGCATCTGTCCGAAATCAAGCTGCCGACCGGCGTGAAGTCGCTGTCGCGTGAGGACGCGACGCTGGTGACCATCGTGCCGCCGTCCGGCTACGCCGAAGAACAGAAGGCTGCAGCGGCTGCTGCGGCTGCAGGCACGGCTGCTCCGGCGGCGGGTGCCGCTGCGGCGCCGGCTGCTGCCGCCGCGCCTGCGGCGGGTGCTGCGGCTCCGGCGGCTGGCGCGAAGGCGCCGGCTGGCGGCGAGAAGAAGAAGTAAGCAGCGGCGGGATGCCGCATCATGCGCCTGTTTGTCGGTCTCGGTAACCCCGGTTCGAAATACGCGAACAACCGGCACAACATCGGGTTCATGGCCGTCGATGAAATTGCGCGGCGTCACGGTTTTGCACCGTGGCGCCGCCGCTTTCAGGGTGAGACTTCCGAAGGCACGCTCGATCGCGAGCGCGTCGTTCTGCTCCGTCCGACCACGTTCATGAACGAGTCGGGGCGCGCGGTTCAGGAAGCTGCCAACTTCTTCAAACTGTCTGCCGGCGAGATCACCGTGTTTCAGGACGAGCTCGAACTGCCGGCGGCGAAGGTACGCGTCAAGATCGGCGGCGGCATCGCCGGTCACAACGGGCTGCGCTCGATCTCCTCGCATATCGGCAACGATTATCGCCGTGTGCGGCTCGGGATCGGTCATCCCGGCGTCAAGGAGCTGGTGCACAGCCACGTGCTGTCGGATTTTGCGAAGAGCGACCGGCCCTGGGTCGAGGCGCTGTGCGAGGCGGTCGCCGACAATGCCGGGCTGTTGGCGACGGGCAAGGACTCAACGTTCCAGAACAAGGTGCATCTGACGCTGCAGGCCAAGGGATTTTTCGACAAGGAAGATGACGGGAAGCAGGGCTGACTTCTCGCGCCGACTAACAACACACTCCGTCGTCATGGCCGGGCTTGTCCCGGCCATCCACGTCTTCGTCGCAATGGAGAAGGACGTAGATGCCCGGCACCGCAGACAAGTTTACGCAGTCTGCGTAAAACAGACTGCTTCGGCCCGGCATGACGAACACCGAGATTGAGGACGAAATGGGATTTAAATGCGGTATCGTTGGCCTGCCTAATGTCGGCAAATCGACGCTGTTCAACGCGCTGACCGAGACGGCAGCGGCGCAGGCGGCGAATTATCCGTTCTGCACCATCGAGCCGAATGTCGGCGAGGTCGCCGTGCCTGATCCCCGGCTCGACAAGTTGTCGGCGATCGCAGGCTCCGCGCAGATCATCCCGACGCGACTGACCTTCGTCGATATTGCGGGTCTGGTCCGCGGCGCCTCCAAGGGCGAAGGCCTCGGCAACCAGTTCCTGGCCACCATTCGCGAAGTCGACGCGGTGGCGCATGTGGTGCGGTGTTTCGAAGACTCCGACATCACCCATGTCGAAGGCAAGATCGCGCCATTGGCCGACATCGAGACCATCGAAACCGAGTTGATGCTCGCCGACCTCGACAGTCTCGAAAAGCGCGTCGACAATCTGGCGAAGAAGGCCAAGGGCAACGACAAGGACGCCAAGGAACAGCTCGACCTCGTCAACCGCGCGCTGGTGCTGCTGCGCGACGGCAAGCCGGCGCGATTTCTCGAGCGCAAGCCGGAGGAAGAGCGCGCCTTCGGCATGCTTGGCCTGCTGACGTCGAAGCCCGTGCTCTATGTCTGCAACGTCGAGGAAGGCTCGGCCAAGGACGGCAACAGCTTCTCAAAACAGGTGTTCGAGCACGCCAAGAAGGAAGGCGCGGTCGCGGTGGTGATCTCGGCCAAGATCGAATCAGAGATCGCGACCCTGTCGCGCGAGGAGCGCGCCGAGTTTCTCGAGACGCTGGGCCTCGAAGAGGCCGGCCTCGACCGCCTGATCCGCGCCGGCTACCAGTTGCTCGATCTCATCACCTATTTCACCGTCGGTCCCAAGGAAGCCCGCGCCTGGACCATCCACCGCGGCACCAAGGCGCCCGCCGCGGCCGGCGTGATCCATACCGATTTCGAAAAGGGCTTTATCCGGGCCGAGACCATCGCCTATGCCGATTACGTCGCGCTGAACGGCGAAGCCGGCGCCCGCGACGCCGGCAAGCTGCGGCTGGAAGGCAAGGAATATATCGTCGCCGACGGCGACGTGATGCATTTCAGGTTCAATACCTGAGATATTGCGTGCCGCGGATGCGGACCCCGGGTGGGCAAAGGCGCAGCCGTGCCCACCATCTTTCCATGATCGCGAGGGAAATGGTGGGCACGCAGCGCTTTGCCGACCCTACGATTCCTTCGATTCCCTCCGCAATTACCGCATCTGCCCCTGATCGCGGATCGCGCCGAGATGCTCGTTGATGCGGAAGACAATCAGGATGAATTCGGCGGCGATGCGTGAAAACACCACGCCGACTACGACACCGGCGATCGAGGACAGCAGCAGGATGAATCCGCCGAACGGGCTGATCGCCATCGCGGCAAGCGCCGAGAAGATCCCGGACAGGCCGAACAGAACGATCAAGCCGATGACCAGCCAGTAGAAGGTCTTGATGATCGTGGGCGTGATGAAGCGGTCCCACTGAAACAGATCCTGAAAATCGAGCATCGATGGTTCTCCGGCGAGTCAAAAACCTGGTCCCAGATGGCACAGGGCTAGCCCCGAAAATTGCTTCGGGCAAGTCAGGGGTGAGCTCCGGGAGCGGTACTCGCCTCTGGCGAACGAGCCATGCGGGTGGACGGGTTGAGATTGCCGCAAATAACGGCCACATTCAGGCTTCCCCGCCGCAATCCTCAGTCCAAATCGCCGATAGATGACAACGCTGACCTTCGAAGACTTCACGCCCGGCCATTTCGGCACGTTCGGACCGCGCCACGTCGCGCGCGAGGAGATTTTGGCCTTCGCCGCCGAATTCGACCCGCAGCTGATGCATCTCGACGAAGCCGCCGCCAACGCGTCGATGCTGAAGGGGCTGTCCGGTTCGGGCTGGCACCTCGGCTCGATTATGATGCGGATGCTGTTTGACGGCTTTATCGGCCGCACCGCCTCGCTCGGCTCGCCCGGCGTCAACGAGATGCGCTGGATGGCGCCGCTCCGGCCGGGCGACGACCTGACGCTGGATGTCGACGTTGCGGAAGCCAGGATTTCGAACAGCCGTCCCGAAACCGGCATCGTGACCTTCAAGGGCACGATCCGCAACGCGGCCGGCGTGGTGCTGTGCGAGATGGAGTCGCCGATCATCGTGCGCCGGCGTACCGAGGCGGGATAGCGATGCGTTTCTTCGAGGACATCGAGATCGGGGCGCAGCGCGAGTTTGGCTCGTTCACCTTCACCGCCGACGACATCAAGAAGTTTGCCACGCAGTTCGATCCGCAGCGCTTTCACCTCGATGAGGAGGAAGGACGCAAATCCCTGTTCGGGGGACTGGCGGCATCGGGCTGGCACGTCGCCGCGGTCTGCATGAAGCTCATGGTCGCCGATGGCAAGCGTTTGACGGCGGAGGCTGTCGCACGCGGCGAGAAGGTCGCGGTGTGGGGGCCGTCGCCCGGCTTTCGTGAACTGCGCTGGATCAGGCCGGTGCTGGCCGGAGACACCATCAGCTTCTCCAGTGTAGTTGAAACCAAGCGGGCCTCGGAGAAGCGTCCGGAATGGGGCATCGTACAGGCCCGCAATACCGGCATCAACCAGCGCGGCGAAGTGGCGTATTCGTTCCTCTCGACCGCCTTCGTGCCGCGACGGAATGTGGGTTGAGGGAAGCCTGCTCTCACCGCGTCATGCCCAGCCTTCCGGCTTTATGCCGGGCATCCACGTCTTAACCGCTGCGGAAGCAAGTCGTGGATGGCCCGGTTTGGGCCCGGCCATGACGAGGGTGCGGGCCGGAACATGGTTAGCGAATTGTGCCGTTAGCTCCTCGTAATCCATGACTCCACGGAGCGGATTTTTTGCTAACGCAATTTGAACTTTCTGCCTGCCATAAGCGTCTCAGGGGAAGTACCGAGGGGATGATGATGGCAGATCGCAGCAGCCTGAAATTCGTCGGCTTTGTCTTCGCAACCGTCACGCTGGCGGTAATGCTGACCGCCGGCATGGTGGTGAAATCCTATGCCGACGGCGTCTACACGATCGAGGACACCGCGTTCGTCCGCCAGTAGTCGCGGATCGGATAGCCATGAGCGCTGAAGAAGTTCAGCGGCTCCAGATCAGCGTCATTGCCACGACCGCAAGCGTCAGCAGTCCGACGAAGCGGATCGCGATCGTGCCCACGCTGTGCGACGATTGCCGCAACGGCATGGAATTCATGTTGTCTGGCTGAACGTTTTGCATCGCCGGTGTGTGTCCCCCAAAAGGTGCCTGCCGTCACGTGACGACATCCGTCCTTGGACGCCACCGTGCTTATAAAGTTCAGATCGAATCCTGCCAAACGAAACCGCCGCGCTCCCGTACGGAACGCGGCGGAGTGTTAGATTTTTGCAACGATCGGGATCAGCTGTTGCGCAGGCCGTCGGCGGCGCGCTTCCACTGCGTGACGTTGTCGGCGATCATGCGCGTCGACTTCATCGCAGCCTGGCTGAGCTGGGCATAGCCGGAAATCTCGCGCTGGACGCGCTGGCCTTCGGCATGCAGGAGGTCGCGGAGGCTTTCGAGTTCGGAAATAAGCTTCTCGATTTCCGCAAGCGAGGTGCCGGCGACGCGCTGGATCAGCGAATTGACGTTGTTGACGGTGGCTTCCGCGTTGGCGTCGAGCGGCGCGGTGTCCGGGGCCAATGCGGGGCGGCGCAGGTAGGCAATGTCGTTGCGAACGAAATCGCGGATGCCGGCTTCGACTTCGGATACGGCGGCGAGATCGTTGTCGACCTCCGGGGTTTCATCAATCTGTTCGGGGCGAATGGTGGCGTTCATCGGCAATTCCTCTGTTTCGCTTTCAGGCGAGCGCGGAAGTCCCCCGCACGACAAAGTGGAGCGTTCCCATCTGCCCTGCCGATTTTGGCCGCATCTGGGCCAATCTGCGGCAATGCTGGATCATTCTCGGGGGACGGTGCCTTCGGGCCGGAAAACGCGTCAAATCGGGACAACTCCAGCCTCTACCAGCTGCGTTTGAACCCTGCGCTGAGGCTTTTGTTGGCGGCGCCGGACGGCGTTTCGCCGATCGAGCCGGAAATGGTGACGCCGTCGAACAGCTTCTGCTCGGCGCCGACCTTGCGCAGCCATTTGTCGTCCGACGTCGACAGGGTCTGGCCGGCGATCAGGCTGGTGCCGGTGTCGGTGATGCTGAGTTTTGCCGACTGGTCGGTCTCGTGGCTGCGCGCCGGATGGCTGACGATGCCGGGCACCGGCACGATGCCTTGCTGGATCAGGTTGTAGTTGTTCTTCAGGGTCAGCGAATATTGCTCGCCGAGCGGCAGCGATTTGCTCAAGGAGGTGCCGAGCCTGCTCTGCTCGGATCCGGGATCGACGCGGGCTTCGACCGAGGTCTTGTCCCAAATCGAGGCAACGCCGGGGGCCGTGATCGCCGCCCAGGCGGTGCCGGACGATTGCGGCAGGCTGCCGCCATTGGCGAGTTTTTCCGAGAGCAGTTCGGACGTCGTCGCCGTGCCCTGCCGTGCGACCGTCATGTCGGCGCCGACGCGCGTATCCCAGAACGGCGAGATGGATTGCTTGACCGACACCGCGGAGGTGCCGTTCGCTCTTTCATTGGCGGACCATGCGGCATCCGCGCTGGCAGTGGCTTTCGACGCGGCGCTTGCCTTCGGCGCCGGACCGGTCAGGGTCGACGCATCGACATTGAGCAGGCTCCAGTCGAGCTTGCTGACGTCGATGTCTTTCATGATGTCGATGTCGTTGACGCTGGGAGCCGCCTCGGTCTCTTCCGCCGCCGCAGGCTCGTCCGCATCGTCGTCCGCCGGCGGCGTCTGCGCCGCTGCCGCCAGCATCGAAGCCACACTTACGCCGGCCGCCAGCATTGGCAGCCACGCCCAGCCAAATCGCATTTTGGGAATCATTGCCCGCCCGCATTCCAAGTCGCGCCCAGAATGCGTTCGCTCTGTTGCGAAATTGTGGCGGGTGCGATCCTGCTCACTTCACGCGAACGTCATGGCCGGGCACAGCGCATCGTCACGCCAGCTGACCCGGCCATCCACGCTCCCTTGGGGCGGGCGAAGGAAGACGTGGATGCCCGCGCGCGCGAAGTTGCTGCTCGCGCTTCCGGGCATGACGATTGGAATCGATTAGCGTGAGCTAGACCGCCATCCGCGGCAGGTGAATCGGAAAGCCCACGGTCTGTTCGACCAGATCGAAGGTGTCGACCAGCACGCGGAAGTTGGTCAGGCGGCCGGCCCTGAACTGGGCGAAATGGGCGATCCGTAAGGAGATCGGCTTGTTCGAATCCAGCGCGGTCAGCGAATAGCGCATCATCGAGGCGGCCGAATCCAAGCCCAGCATGATCGATTCGCGGTCGAAGCGGTGGACGCGAAAGTTGTCGGCGATCTGCCTGATCACGTCGATCACGGCCGCCTTGCCGCGGCGCGAGCCGAAGAACGGATACATGTCGATCGGGCCAAAGATCGCCCAGTCGACGTCCTCATCGAGCAGGGCTTCGAGATCGGCGGGCTGGCGTTCATTGATCGCGCGATGCAACGCGCGCGAAAAACGCCAGAGACTATGCTCTGTCATTTTGGTCTGGTCCTTGAGACTGGATTCAATAAGCGGCCATCGCGGCCAAAGGGGGCGTCTTCATCGACGCCGGGCCGAAATGCCGAACTTCACTGTTGCAGCCAGAAATAGAACAGTTTGGCCGAAATACAATTGTCGTTTTTGCATTGCACAAATGCGGCGATTCCGGCCGGTTTTCCGATCACTTAATGGTCATGGCGGCGCACCGGCTTGCGCTCGATGGCGATTTCGGTGTCGCGAATGGCGATGATGCCGAACAGCAGGGCACCGCCGATGCCGCCGATCGCGGCTCCCAGCGGCATGAAGGTGAAGAACACCAGCATCCCGCTATAGCCTTCAAAACTCGTGGTTTTGAAGAATTCCACCCAGGCGAGGCCGGCCCCGATGCCCAGTGCCGCACCTCCCAGCGCCCCCAACGCCAAACCAAGCAAAGCCAGCAATGCGATCTTCATACGTTCTTCGTGTCCGGAAACAGCCTTGTGGTGTGTCACGGCCAACGTGATGAGGTTCAATGGCGCGCGGAAGAAACTGAAGGGCTGTCATTCCGGGATGGTCCGAAGGACCAGACCTCAGGTGCGCAATCGCGCACCGGGGAATCTCGAGATTCCGGGTTCGCACTTCGTGCGCCCCGGAATGACGGCGTCCGTAAACGCTAGATCGGGTCCGGCCTCCGGCCGGTCAGGATCGCGGCGACGTCGCGTTCGAGCAGTTGCTGGACCAGATCGAAGGTGTCGATGATTTCCCTGATCTGGCTGATCTTGCCGTCGCGCAGCGTATAGAAGCCGGCGATGTCGAACTGCACCATGCGCTGATTGATGCTCTTGCGGAAGAACACGCGGATGAACGCCGCCGCCTTGTTGTCTTCGGTGACCAGCATCGGCACCTCGCAGCGCAATTCGGAATAGCGGGCGCGCACCGCATTCCACATCTCGCGCAGCTCGGCCTTGCCGCGGCGGTGGCCCATATGCGGCAGGATGTCGATCGGGGCATTGGCGAGGAATTCGACGTCGTCAGTGCAGCGCTCCAGCGCGGCTTCGACGTCGCCGGAATACAGGACGTTGAGGAAATCCAGCACGTGCTGGCGGTTGGGCCCCTCGGTCATTCGTCGCTCCCCGCCTGCATTCGACCCTGCTCTTGCCGCCGGACCCATGGTGAAGGGAACGGCAGAGCGATCAATCAGCAAAAGGACTCACAGTATGTGACGCGGTGGTTTCCAAAAGGTTCACCGCCGTCCACATGCGGCCGTGACGCAGCAAGGGCGGTAATCATCGCTTGCCGAACTCCGCTTCCGGCACCGCCTGGCTGGTCGTGAGGTCGATCACGAACCTTGCCTTCTTCTCATGGCCGGGCGGGACATAGGCCTCGCCGGGTCCGAGCTCGCCAAGGATATCCTTCGGGCGCGGAAAGCCCTTTCCACATGCGGTCGCGATCGTGTCCTTGTCGGCGTAGGCGATATCGACGGCGACCGTATCGCGCCCCGGTCCGGCGCCGAGTTTGGCGAGGCCGAAATAAACCGACGTTTCCTTGCAGTCGACGGCGTTGGAGCCATGGGCGCCGGTCGCGTCCTCCGCCCTCACGAAATAGTTCAGCGACACATCGATGTTACCAGAGAAGTCCCGGGTGAACACCATTTCCGCGACGCCGGATTCGAGATGGCCTTGCCCGAGATGGCCGGTGATGCAGATCAGGCGGTCCTGCTTCTCATTCCGCGCAAGGATGATGCAATCATTGGCCCGGAAGCCGGGCTGATATCCCCTGAAGATGGCGGCGCCGTCCTTCTGTTCGAAGATCACCGCGCCGCCGAAATCCGTGGCGTGGGGCTCGCATCCACTCCCGTAATTGACGACGAGAAGTGTGCTGCCGTCGGCGAGGAATTTGCCGCTGTGGCGGTCCGGCTGCAGCTTGACGTCACAACGCTTGCCGCTGCGATATCCCCTTGCCCGGCTGCAGGCCGATCCCTTGATGTCAGCGGCATCGCAGAACGTCGCGAGCAACGGCCGGTCGGCATTTGGCGCCTTATCTTTTGCCTGGGCGAAGGCCGGTCCGCTCAGCGGCAGGCCGCCGAGTGCGAGCAAGATGACCGCGCCGATTGCCTTCAAGAGGGTCTCCCATTGTAGCCACCGTATCCGCACTAAACCGGCTTTTGCGGCCGGCGACAATGTGTACCAGGGAACGATCTCGCCGTGAGCAGCGTTGACTCTTTCCGTTGATAACGGAGACCATGATGACGAAATCCGTTCCTCCGATCCCTGAGGACAACCAGAGCCACAAGGGCCCCGGCAGCGCACCCAGCGTTCCCCTCGACACCACCAAGGGCCATCGCGACGACGAGAAGAACAACATCCGCGAGCAGGCCGCGCACGGCAATCTGACCCAGAACACGAGCAACCGGCGATCGGGGTGAGGGGGCATCTTCGATGTCGTCCTTGCGAACGCAGGGACCCATACCGCGTGATCTCTCGATAAGGCCGTGTGGGAGATACCTTTCGCAAAACGTCCGCCGGTGGCTATGGGTCCCTGCGTTCGCAGGGACGACAGCGAGTGTGCTGCGCGCTCATTCGAATTTCAAACAGCCATCACCCGAGCGGGTGATCCAGAACCTAGGATGGGTGGAGCGAAGCGATACCCATCAACCGCGACGGACGCGGTGCTCGATGGGTTTCGCTTCGCTCTACCCATCCTACAAGAAGACACGCCTCCGCATTCTCGCGGCGCGAAGCGCCCGTAGGGATGCGATCGGCGATGCCCTCGAAAAACCAACAGGGCGCAGGGAAAGCCGGGTGCCCTCAGCACCCGCAGTCGTGCGCACATCAATGCACACGGCAGACTACAAGTGCGGCGGAACACCCGGCTTTCCCTGCGCGATGGTTTTAACGGCATAACCGCAGAGGGGCGGCGCGCACTGATCCGCTGGCTTCGCATCGTGAGGCGTGTGCATTGATAAACGAGCGGTTTCTGCTTTCGAGGGCAAAGCAAACACGCCTTGTAGACCCGGGGATGTCGGCCTTTGCCCCCAAAGCGGACATCGCCCGAGCTTAACGTCAGTTAGCCGCGCATGCTCCGACCATTATGCGGCAGGTACGAATCGAACTACTTTGCTTCAGTCCTCGTCCTCAGACTGCGCACGACGCCGTTCTACGGCATCACTCATATCGTGGAGTACAAAGATCGCGAGGGCCGTCATGCGCTGCCTCTGTTCGGGGCTAAGCGTTTTGTAGAGTGGCTGCCAGGCCTCGGCGAGCTTATCCAAATCGGCTGATCGTTGAGCCAATGCTTCCGATCGTCGTTGCAAGAAGGCGATGGGGTCACGATTGCGCATGACTTCGACACGGCTCTCGTCGGCCCGTCTACCCACTGTTTCCTGGATTTTTGCAATACGGGCTTTCCGATCGTCCGTCCTGGCACGAATAGCGGTCTCCACAGGCGGCCAAAGCTTTTCTTGGTCAGGTGTTAGCTGCAACGCGGCCTTTGCTAGATCAATCCTCATGTCCGTCAGACTATTCCGGTCGGCTGCATTTAACCGTTCCGGAGACGCGGGAGCAGAGGTTTGCGAACTTTGCGCGTTGGCAATCGAGGATGCAGTAAGGAAGAGTGCAGTTGTTCCGGCCATTACTATCTTCAACATCGGCGTTCTCCCAGGTAAGCCCCCAGGCAGGCCGCAAAAAATGGTCACGCACTGTGAGGTCCCGTTGACTTAAATCAAAGGAACCAGAGAAGTTGTTTGACGTCCCTACGAGGGCTGGACCAAGCCAGGCCTCGTTTGCCTGGCAAGCAACGCAATCGATGGTAGTGCTCGTGCGACGCCGCTCGGAATTTGTCAGGTTTTTGCGGCCGCGCGAAGCGCACCGGGAGTTGCCTCGCCCCGCACTTGCGGGGTCGAGACGAGCGAAGCTCGCTCTTAGAGGTCGGCGCGAAGCGCCAAGTGAGGGGCTCTCGCCATGCGCTCCCATGCTTCAAGCAGCGTGATCCCCATCACGGCATAACTCTTCCCGATTTTTCATTCTCCCGCTCATGACCGTCCTCGCCGAGGACGTGAAGCGCAGGAGCCGCCGCCATGAACGCGATTGCCGCCCCGAAATCATCCGCGCAGAACCGCCTCGAAGGCTTTACGCTGACCGCCATCCTGCAGGGCTTTCCGACATTCGCCGCCGCGGCGTTGCTGCTGAAACTCGCCCGCCACGACATCGCCGGCGGCGTCGTGTTGTTCGTCGTGCTGACCTCGGTGCTCCACGGCCTGTTCACGCCCTGGCTCGCGCCAAAATTTCCAAAATTCTTCAGGCACGGCTACGAGCCGCTGTTCTTCAACGCGAGCCTGTCATTCGCCGAGAAGATCGCGAAGTGGCGCGAACGGCCGACGACGTCGGTGCAACTGGTGACGAGCGAACTGATGCTGGCGCTGCTGGCGGTCGCGGTGGTGAGTATGAAGTGATCTGTCGGCCGGTCATTCCGATCCGCTATACGGCTTCCGGAATGACGCACATTCAGGTCATCCGTCCGCAGACAAAAACTCCAGCGCCTTTTCGCGGGACGGAAAACGCCCGAGTTCGCGGTAGTCAGGATCGTGCTCTGCCGTCTCCGGCGACCAGAGCACGACGAACTCACCACGTTCTTCCTCGATCAAGGTGGTCAATTCTTCACTCTCGTACGGCGTCATGTCGCGCGCGCCGCAATGCGGACATTCATCGTCGCACATGCAGGACCATTCATCGGCCCATCGGCGCCTGCATCGATCGCATTTGTAGAGATTGAGAAACCACGCCATGCGATTCTCCTAGGGTCGCATACGATAATTGCCGCGCGACACGAACTCGATAAATCCACGGTCGCGCAGATATTGAAGCTGCTGGCGTATCTTGGGCTTGACGTTCTGATTGCCCGGGTAAAGATCGCCAAGATGCCGCTCGAAAGCATACACCTCTTCGAGTGTGAAATCACGCTTGCCGAGCGACTCCACGCATCTCATCACATCGAGCAGCCATCCCCGGGTCTCCGGCGACTCGTTCCTGAGAAACGGCGTCCTTTGCCACTCTTCGAGGACGATGTCTTTGGGACGAACGACGCCGCCCTTCACGATGTGAATTTTGCCGGACTCGGGAACGCGGGACAGGATGATGTTAGATCCTATCCAGCCAGCTCTTCTCGCTGTAGCCGCCAACGGCTTGCGCTCTTCAATGATCTCGCGGACGAAGAAGTGTTTTGGAACGATCAGGAGATTGACGACCGATAGTGATTTGACGTTGTAGTTCATCAGCAGCAGGTTGGGATTGTTGCTGGCCGCCAACCTCTCGCATTTGGTCTTGTAGGCACCGTCGGCGACCTTCGCGCCGAACCTGCTCTTCTGACTCTTCAGTTCGAATTCCTCGCTGCACGATCCGCAAAGGAAGTCGGCGAGCGGACTGTTGTTCGGAAATTGCGACATCTTCGCGTTGCCGCAGTGCGGGCAATACGCCTGTGCGCTGACCCAGGCTTCGGTCCACGCGCGGGCTTTCTGCGTACCGCTGGTGTAAAGGGTTTGGGACTCTTCGAAGCCGAGTTTCATGGCGCCAGCGTAGCGCAACTACTTCGAATTGCTAGAGCATGACGATTTTAGATTGAATCAGCGGTGACGGATGCTACCTCATTGCGAGGTGCGTAGCGACGAAGCAATCCAGAGCCAAAAGAGAGCTGGATTCGCTGCGCTCGCAATGACGATCGATCGCCGTCAATTCATTTCGCGCTGGTAGCCTGACTCTACCTCTTCTTCCGCCCACCCCGATGCCCCGGTGCACCGCCGCTTGAGCGGGGCGCGGGGCCGAACTCCGGGCCGGACTGGCGCGAGTCTGTCGGCTGGAAGATTTTGCTGCCGCTGGTGAGCTCCGGCTTGCGCGGTTTGGCGCTGCCGGGGCGGAAGGGCAGGGATTCCGGGCCGTGCATTTCGTCGAGGTGGGGTTTGTGGATTTTGGAGGTGCTGCTGGCACCGCCCGTGGATTGCCCCTCACCCCGACCCTCTAAGAGCGAGCTTCGCTCGTCTCGACCCCGTGAAGGACGGGGCGAGGGAGCAGAGGGAGCGCGGCTGCCGCTGGCTTTGAGGGCGGCGGAGACGCCTTTCTTTTTCATCGCGCTGACGGGCAAATTCGCGGCCTCGCCGTATTTCTTCGTCCCGGCATAGGCGCCGGCCTTGCCTTGCACGGTGCGTTGCTTGGCGGTGGGGTCGTCGACGACGGCCATTTCGGTGGCGCGGAGGCGTTTGACTTCGTCGCGCAGTCTGGCGGCTTCCTCAAAATTCAGGTCGGCGGCGGCTTCACGCATTCTTGTTTCGAGGTCGGACAATACCGCCTCGAAATTGTGGCCGATGGAGATCACGTCGTCGGCCATGCCGCCGTCGCCGATCTCGACCAGCACGTGGTCGCGCTCGTAGACAGAGTTCATGATGTCGCCGATCGACTTCTTGATGCTCTCCGGCGTGATGTCGTTCGCCGTGTTGTACTCGACCTGCTTCTCGCGGCGGCGGTCGGTTTCGGCGATGGCGCGCTCCATCGAGCCGGTCATCTGGTCGGCATAGAGGATCACCTTGCCGTCGACGTTGCGCGCGGCGCGGCCGATGGTCTGGATCAGCGAGGTCTCGCTGCGCAAAAAGCCTTCCTTGTCGGCATCGAGGATCGCAACCAGCGCGCATTCGGGAATGTCGAGGCCCTCGCGCAGCAGATTGATGCCGACCAGCGCGTCGAACGCGCCGAGGCGCAGGTCCCGGATGATCTCGATGCGCTCGATGGTGTCGATATCCGAGTGCATGTAGCGCACGCGAATGCCCTGCTCGTGCAAATATTCCGTGAGGTCTTCCGCCATCCGTTTGGTCAGCACCGTGATCAGCGAGCGATGACCGGCTTGTGCCGTGGCGCGCACCTCGCCGACGAGATCGTCGACCTGCGTACGGGCGGGGCGAATGTGGACCGGCGGATCGATCAGCCCGGTCGGGCGGATCACCTGCTCGACGAACACGCCGCCGCTTTCGTTCAGCTCCCAGCCGCTCGGGGTCGCCGACACCGCGATGCTCTGCGGGCGCATCATGTCCCATTCCTCGAACCGCAGTGGACGGTTGTCCATGCAGGAGGGCAGGCGGAAACCGTATTCGGCGAGCGTCGCCTTGCGGCGGAAGTCGCCCTTGAACATGCCGCCGATCTGGGGGACGGTGACGTGGCTTTCGTCGGCGAACACCAGCGCATTGTCGGGCACGTATTCGAACAGCGTCGGCGGCGGCTCGCCGGGGCGGCGTCCCGTGAGGTAGCGCGAATAGTTTTCGATGCCGGCGCAGCTGCCCGTCGCCTCCATCATTTCGAGATCGAAGGTGGTGCGCTGCTCCAGTCGCTGCGCTTCCAGGAGGCGGCCGTGGTTGTTGAGCTCGTCGAGCCGCAGCTTGAGTTCGCTCTTGATCGACTTGATCGCCTGCACCAGCGTCGGTCGCGGCGTCACATAGTGCGAATTGGCGTAGATCTTGATGAATTCGAGATCGTCCTGTTTGTGGCCGGTGAGCGGGTCGAACTCTTCGATATTTTCCACGGTGTCGCCGAACAGGTTCACGCGCCAGGCGCGGTCCTCATAGTGCGCCGGGAAGATGTCGATGACGTCGCCACGGACGCGAAACGTGCCGCGGGTGAAATCGGCCTGCGTGCGCTTGTATTGCAGCGCGACGAGGTCGGCGATCAATTGCCGCTGGTCGATGCGCTCGCCCTTCTTCAGCGCGAAGGTCATCGCGGTGTAGGTCTCGACCGAGCCGATACCGTAGATGCAGGACACGGACGCGACGATGATGACGTCGTCGCGCTCGAGCAGCGCGCGCGTCGCCGAATGGCGCATGCGGTCGATCTGCTCGTTGATGGACGAGTCTTTTTCGATGTAGGTATCGGTCCGCGGGACGTAGGCCTCTGGCTGGTAGTAGTCGTAATAACTGACGAAATATTCCACCGCGTTGTCGGGGAAAAAACTCTTGAACTCGCCATAGAGCTGGGCGGCCAGCGTCTTGTTCGGCGCGAGGATGATGGCGGGGCGCTGCGTGGCCTCGATCACCTTGGCCATGGTGTAGGTCTTGCCCGAGCCGGTGACGCCGAGCAGCACCTGCGTGCGGTCGTTGCGGTTGATGCCTTCGACCAGTTCCTTGATCGCGGTCGGCTGGTCGCCCTTCGGCTCGTATTCGGATTTGATCACGAAGCGCACGCCGCCTTCGGACTTTTCCGGGCGCGGCGGCCGGTGCGGCGTCCAGACTCTGATCTGGCCGTCATCGCCCTTGAATTCCGGGCGGCCGTCGCGGATCAGATTCTCCAGCGCGTCGGCGGTGGCCTTGACGCCGAACGCCTCCATCTTGCTGCGCGGCGGCCGGGCCAGCGCCTCGTCGTCGTCCTCCGCCGTCGGCAGGCCGAGTTGCCGCGCGAGTTCAGGATCGAGCGTCGGAATCGTCGCCGACGTGCCGTAATTGGCTTGCGGGGCTTCTTCGAGGCCTTGGCTGGATGCATCGCGTTTGGCAACGTCTTCGCCGGTTCCCTTGGTCGAGGCGCGCGCACGGTGCGCCGCGGCCTCGCCGCCGGCGCGGCGGTCCCACGAATTGTCCGGCGGCGGCTGCAGGCCGGTGCCCGAACCCATGCCGGCGTCGCCGCGGTTGATCGCGGGATTGAGCAGTTCGGCGAGCGCCGGAGCGATCGGCTGCACGTCCGGCCGGTGCGCTTTGGATTTCGGGGTTTTGGATTTTTTTGGAACTTCGGGAGTCTTCGCCATGCCGGCAATATGGGACTGCGGCAGGCCGCTGAAAAGGCCGAAATCGTCAACCCGTCTTGTCGACCCGCCACAAACGCGCCGGCGCCGGAACTGCTGCCAACCGCTGACAATCGCGGTGCAGAACGAAGCGAGAGACGTTGACCGCAAAAAACAGCCTGTGATTGAATGTCGACGGGGTAGATCGAGGGGGGAAGTCAATGCAGCTCATTGAAGCCGCGCTGGCCTTCGCGATCACGATGCTCGCGTTGTCGCTGGTGGTCTCGTCATTCGTCGAAATCATTCACCGCACCTTCTCGATGCGCGAAGCTGGACTCAAATACGTGCTCGGGCAGATGTTCGACCAGGTGCTCGCGAAATATGTCGCGCCGGCGATCGCGCGCGCCGTGGCGGCGGATCCGGCGATCGCGGCCGCGGCCAGGAGCGATCGAATCAGGGAGTTGCTGACGGGCGCGCGCACGGCGTTCGTCGAGCGCATGAGCGCCAACCGCGCCCCGATGGGCGTGACGCCCAAGGCGACGCCGACCGATCCGGCCGCGCAGGTCGCAAACAATCCGAGCGGGGCATTCGGCCTGTGGAGCGGCCGCGATCTGGCCGCGATGACGCCGGCCGAGTTCATGGAGCGGCTCGGCAGTATCGATGTCGGACAGGCGATTGCCGATGCGGATGCGGCGGCCACCAATGCCGCCCGGGAGGCCGGCGCTACGGCGGCGGACGCGGTCAATGTCGTGCTCAAGGATGTCGCGCAAAAGTTCGAGGCGTTCGGCAGGGAAGCCAGCGTCTATTTCGAGGGCCGCGCCCGGCTGCTCTCGGTGGCGGTCGCGATCGCGCTGGCCTTTCTGGCCCATGTCGATGCGGTCGATCTGTTTCGGACCTATCTGCGCGATCCGAACGCACGCGCCAAGGTGATCGAGCAATCCGAAGCGGTGACGGCGCGGTACAAGGCGGCCAAGGACGCCGCCGACGCGGTGAAGGATATCGTCAAGGATGCGAACGCCGCGCCGCCCGATGTGAAGGCGCAGGTGGAGAAGATCAGGCAGGATTGGACGGAGGCGATCGGCAAGGTCGACGCGACGGTCAAGCAATATGCCGATCTTGGCGTGCCCCTCGGCTGGAACGACGAGCGCATCGAGCGGGCGAGAATGTCTCAATGGGCGTGGACCTGCAAGGACCCGAACAAGCAGGAGGGCGAAGGCCTGGGGTCGCTGTGGAAGGACTGCGGCAAGAACCAATGGCGTAGAGAGATATGGGTTCAGGTGCCGACCTCGCCCGGCGTCTGGTTCTATCTTTTCCTCGGGGGATTGCTGGTCGGGCTCGGCGCGCCATTCTGGTATAACGCGGTCACCGGCCTGACCAACATCCGCAACGCGGCGCGCGGGACGGCGTCCGCCGATGCGCAAACGCGCGCTGGCGTTGCGGCCGCCGCAGGGGCCGGCACGACACAGCCGGCGACGCCGGTCGATATCTTCAGGGTTTCGAACGCGGCGCAACGGTGAACGGCAGTAGGGGGACCGGAATGCGCCCGCCGCGATGGCGGCGGGTTGCACGCCTTACGCCGTCAGTGGGGCGGTCGCGGGTTTGACGATATCGAGATGGACCCCGCCGCAACGGGTGCATCGCATGGTCCAGTATTCGGCGCCGGCGCGGCCGGGGATGATGCGCAGGACCGCGAGCGAGGCGCGGCAATCCGGACAGTTCGAGAGCGTCGGCGTCGCCTGCAGGGTCTGTTCGGGAAGGGGTACGGAGATTCGGCCGGCCAGCGCGTGGCCGCTCGTTCCACCAGTCGCGCCTACGGATTCGCGAACCGCGGCTTGAAACGATCGATATGGGCTTTCGCGTCCGCAATCGCCGCTTCCGGATCCGACCACGCGAAACCCACTTCGAGTGTCGGAAACGTCATCCCATCGATCACCACCGGCTTCTGGTCGGCCCGTTGAATCCTGGCGTGCCACAGCCCTCTCCCTGCCTCGAACGACTGAATTTCAAAGCCACCATAGATCATGGCGTGTCCCCCGGGTTTGTCCCATGGGACGACAGAAGCACGGCTGGAGCAGGGACTTTGTGAACGGGTTCACATGTCCGCTGATTTTTTGCGGGTTCCCCGGATGCGATCGACTCCCTCTCCCCGTCCTTCACCCCGCAAGCGGGGCGAGGTTAGAAGCGCCGCGCGAGAATATGATCGGCGAGCACGGCCGCGTCGTCGCCGACGCCGGACAGGAACGAGGAGTTCATCTTCGACAGCCATTGCAGGCCGAGGAAATACAGGCCCGGCACAGCGGATATGCCGTTGCGGTGGACTGCTTCGCCTTTGGCGTCAGTGACCGGAAGATCGATCCAGCCGAAATCGACGCCGTAGCCGGTCGCCCAGATCACCGCGGAGATGCCTTCCGCGGCGAGGTCGAGCCGCGTGAGCGGCGCGGTGACGCAAGGCGGGTCGGCGAACGTCGCGCGGGCGTCGGGGTCTTCGGGCAGCTCCATGCGGCGCCGTTTCACATACGCGTCCACCGTATCGAGGAAGGTGGTGAAGACGAGGTCGCCGTCGGCAAGGCTTTCGGCAAGGCCGGATGCAATGTCGAGCACGCCGTTATGCGCCGCCTCGATACGCCCCAACAGGATCATGCCATCGGCGGCGAAGTTGCGGAAATCGATGGTGCGGCCGCCATAGGCGCCTGAAATGACAGGGCCCAGGCGCGCGGGCCCACGCTCCTCCGGCGTGACCTGATCGAGCCGCATCTCGGCGAGCCACCAGATCAGGTCGCGGCCGCGGTAGCGGCGCGGCAGGCGGCGGTGCCGTCCGACCGAGAGATAGACGCGGCGGCCGGCCTGCACCAATTCCTCGGCGATCTGCGCGCCCGATGCGCCGGCGCCGGCCACCAGCACCGCGCCCGGCGGAAGCTGCCCGGGATTCTTGTAGTCAGCGGCATGGACCTGGAACACGGGATGATCGCCCAGCAGGTCCGGGACGATGTTGCGCTGGTAGGGACCGGTGGCGACGACGACATTGTCCGCCGCGATCGTGCCGTCGGAGGTCTCGGCGATGAACCCTGCGCCGTCACGCTGCGACAGCCGCGTCACCTCGACGCCGCAGCGGATCGGGGGGCTGACGAAGCCGGCATAGGCCTCGATGTATTTGATGATGTCATCCACGTTTGCAAAGGCATCCGGATCGCTGTGCGGAAACGGAAAGTCCGGCAACCGCACCGACCAGTTGGGAAACTGGAATTTCAGCCCGTCCCAGCGTTCGCTGCGCCAGCGTTCGGCGATCCGATGGCGCTCGAGCACGAGATGCGAAAGCCCGCGCTCCTTCAGCCGGTGGCTCATCACGAGGCCAGCCTGGCCGCCGCCGATCACGAGCGTTTCGATTTTTTCATCCGGCATGTTTCTGGCCCCTGCGGCGCGTGGCGGGTTCTGCCGCCGCGCGGATAATCCAGCGCCGGAACGCGGCGAAATCGCGCTGGGCGGTGCTGAAGCCGCGATAGACCAGATACCAGCGCATGCCTTTCGGCACACTTAACGCAAACGGCGCGACCAGCCGGCCGGCGGCCAAGTCGTCGTCGATATAGGGGCGGATGCCCATGGCGATGCCGAGGCCGTCGACGGCGGCCTGCAGCGCCTGGCCGTAGAATTCGAACTCCGGTCCGCGGGCGGTGATGCGGGCCGTGCCGGCGGCCTCGAGCCATGACGGCCAATCGTCGGGCGAATGCGCCACCCGCAGCAGCGTCGGCCCCTTCAGATCGCCGGGGCGTTTGAGCGTGTTGGCAAGGCGCGGCGCGCAGACCGGCAGCAGGTCGGCGGCGAATAGCGGTTCGGCGATCAGGCCGGGCCATTCGCCGTCGCCGAGCTTGATGCCGCAGCTCCAGTCCTCGCCGAACGGCACCGCGGCGCCGCCGGTGGTGATGCGGACGTCGATATCCGGCTCCTGTTTGCGGAAGTCCGCCAGCCGCGGGATCAGCCACTTCATCGCAAAGGTGGGACCGACGCCGATGGTCAGCACGCGCACGCTTGCAGGCGCAGTGACCTGCGCGGTCAGGCTCGCCAGCGCGTCGAAGATCGGCGTCAGCCCGCTTTGGTAGGCGCGGCCCGCCGCCGTGGTGGCGAGGCGGTTGGCCTTGCGTTCGAACAGCGCGACCTCCAGCCGCTCTTCCAGCAGGTGCACCATCCGGCTGACCGCGGCGGCGGATACGTTGAGCTCGGCGCCGGCGGCGGCAAAGCTGCCGGTCCTGGCCGCAGCTTCGAACGCCTTGATACCGTTGAGAAAGAGCAGCCGGCGCACAACACCCTCAGGAAAACTGATGCCAGAGCAAGATAACTCAGTTTGCGTGCGCCGTCCAAGCGCGGCAGAAACATGATTGTGGAGATTCCGATGACGCCCCTCATGATCGCAGCCCTCGGTGCGTTGATGGTCGCGACAGCCTTCCTGTCGGGCCTGTTCGGCATGGCCGGCGGGATGATCCTGATCGGCGTGCTGTTGATGCTGATGCCGCTGCCCACCGCGATGGTGCTGCATGCGATCACGCAGATGGCGTCGAACGGCTGGCGCGCCTTTCTGTGGCGGGCGCATATCAGCTGGCGGCCGGTGTTCGTCTATCTGATCGGTTGCGCGCTCGCGCTCGGCGTCTGGTCGATCACCCGTTACGTGCCGGACAAGCCGATTGCGCTGCTGCTGCTCGGGGTGACGCCGTTCATGGCGCGGCTGATGCCGAAGAACCTCAAGCCCAATCCCGACAGCATCGCGCAGGGCTCGTTCTACGGCTTCATCTGCATGGGGCTGATGCTGATGACCGGCGTCTCCGGCCCGCTGATGGACACCTTCTTTCTCGGCGGCAATTTCGGCCGCCGCGAGGTGGTCGCCACCAAGGCGACCTGCCAGGTCGCCAGCCATCTGACAAAGCTGATCTATTTCGGCGGCATCGTCGACCAGGCGGCGACGCTCGATCCGGTGCTCGCTGGCGTCGCCATCGCCGCCTCGATGCTCGGCACCACGCTGGCGCGGCGCATCCTGGAAGCGATGAGCGACGCGCAGTTTCGCACCTGGGCGAACCGGCTGATCACGACCGTCGCGGGCTACTACATCCTCTACGGCGGCTGGCTGCTGTTCACGCGCACCAGCGCGATGGCATTTTGAGTTTGACCGCTTCGGATGCGGAGGCGCTGATGACCGAGACAACGGACGCACTGGTGCTCGACCTCGTCGAATGGATCGGCCGCGAGCCACGGCTCTATTCCGAGGTGATCGAGACGTGGCGCACCTCGTGCCCGCGCCTCACCATCTGGGAGGACGCGGTCGATCGCGGTTACGTGGCGCGGCAGCCGGCGGCGGGTGGCGTGCGCGTCGCGATCACCGAAAGCGGCGCCAAATTCCTGCGCGAGCACGGCCGCGGCGCGTGAGGCGCCATCACATTTGCGCGCGCGAGGCCGGCGCCGATTGACTTGCACCGCCGATCCTCCCAAATTCATGCAGTCGCATCTTTCTTGCGAAAACAACAATCCAGCGCATAGCAGGATCGCCCCATGATCGACCTTTACTACTGGACCACGCCGAACGGCCACAAGATCACGATGTTCCTCGAAGAGACCGGGCTTCCCTACAAGGTCTTTCCGGTCAACATCGGCAAGGGCGAACAGTTCAAGACGGAGTTTCTGGCAATCGCGCCGAACAACCGCATTCCCGCGATGGTCGATCATGCGCCGAAAGGCGGGGGAAAGCCGATTTCGATCTTCGAGTCGGGTGCGATGCTTTTGTATCTCGCCGAGAAGACCGGAAAGTTCCTCCCCACCGATCTCTACGGCCGCTATGACGCGATCCAGTGGACGTTCTGGCAGATGGGCGGGCTCGGGCCGATGGCCGGACAGAACCATCACTTCAGAAATTACGCGGTGGAGAAAATCAAATACGCCATCGACCGCTACGTGAACGAGACCAACCGGCTCTACGGCGTGCTCAACAAGCGTCTGTCGGACCGCGAATTCATCGCCGGCGACTATTCGATCGCCGACATGGCGAGCTATCCCTGGGTCGTGCCCTACAAGAACCAGGACCAGAATATCGACGACTTCCCGCATCTGAAGCGTTGGCTGGAGACCATCCGCGCCCGGCCCGCCACGATGCGCGCCTATGCCAAGGCGAAAGAGGTCAATCCGAATTTCGGCCAGCCCGTCAACCGCACAGAGGAGGAGCGCAGGATCCTGTTCGGCCAGACCGCGGCGGTGGTGCGGTAGGAAGGACGGTCCCTCCACCGTCATTGCGAGCGCCAGCGAAGCAATCCATATTGCGGCATAATGGATAGATGGATTGCTTCGTCGCTTGCGCTCCTCGCAATGACGGTTAGGCTGGCGGTCATCTTCGGAACTGGCCACGACATGTCCCTCAAACTCTTCGAACTCGTCGGCACCGACCCATCCCGCCCGTTCAGCCCGTTCTGCTGGCGGACGCGGATGGCGCTGGCGCACAAGGGGCTGTCGGCGGAAACCATCCCGTGGTGCTTCACCGAGAAGCGCGCAATCGCGCCGCATGGCTCCGAAAAAGTGCCGGTGCTGCTCGACGGCGATCGTGCCCTCGTCGATTCCTGGACCATCGCCAACTATCTCGAAGACACATATCCGGACCGGCCGTCGCTGTTCGGCGGCGAGGGCGGCCGCGCGATGGGGCGGATGCTGAACTGGTGGGGCGACGGCGTGATCGGCGGCATGTTTCCGCTGATCATCGCCGACATCCCGCTCAACCTGAAGCCGGAGGACGCGGCCTATTTCCGCAACAGCCGCGAAGCGCGTTTCGGCAGGAAGCTCGAAGAGATCATGGCCAGCCGCGACAAGGCGGTCGAAGGTTTCCGCAAATCGCTCGACCCGCTGCGGCTGACATTGCGGACGCAGCCCTTTCTCGGCGGCACTGCGGCGAACTATGCGGACTATATCGTGTTCGGCGCGTTCCAGTGGGCGCGGGTGGTCAGCCCGTTCAGGCTGCTGATGGAAGACGATCCGGTCTATGCCTGGCGCCAGCGGTTGCTCGATGCGTTCGACGGACTGGCGCGAAAGTCGCCAAGCTATCACGGGTAGGGCAAGCGGGACGCGTAGGTCACCCGGATCGCCGGCCGGAGCCAATCGCGGCGGCTTGGCTGACAGCAGGAATGATCACGTTCGCTGACGTAAATCAGCAGGTAATGATTGCGCGACTGTCCGGCCTATCGCCGAGGCTGTAAATTAGTTCTATCCGATAACGATGTTAGCTGTGACGTAAAATGAAGGCGTAGTCTTGTTCCTTTGGTGGGCTGTAGGGGAGGCGCGTCATGACCGACTTTGAAGCCAAACTGGAGCGGTTTGAGACTCTCGCTGCCGAATGCGATTTGATCGGCAAGTTGTCGGCGGATGCAGCGAAGCGCGAGCTATATCTGCGCCTCGGCCAGCACTACCGCGAACTGGCTGATGACATGCGAACGGTGATTGCGACCAAAAATGCCGCTTAGCGCGTGGACTCATTGGCGCGTCACAGCCGTTGACAGGGTGAGGCGCGCCGACGTCTGGCCGCGCTGCGGCATCAACATGTTGGGCTAGCTTGGGCGGTCATTGTCCAAGCTGGCCGAGCACGGCGAACCACAACGCGAGCGTCTCGGCATAAGAGCGCGGCTCCGACGGCTTCCTGCGAACGGCGGTATGGACCATGACGAGTTTGGTGGCTGGATCGACCAGGATGATCTGTCCCCGGATGCCGAGCAGCGCAAATCTGCGACGCTCACCGGGGAGCAGCCACACCTGGTATCCATAGCCGAAGTAGGGAGTTGCCGTTCCCGGGGCGAGATGACCGTCGGCTGGCTTCACCGTGGTGGCGTCCAACACCCACTGCCGTGGAATCAGTTGGCGTCCTTCCCATGCGCCGTCATGCGCGAGCAGCCGGCCCAGACGCGCGTAGTCGCGCAAGGTCGCGTTAAAGCAGCAGAAGGCGATCTCCTGGCCGGTGTGATCGACGGCCCAGGCCGCGTCGGCCTCCGCGCCGATTGCGTCCCAGACCCTGCTATGAAGATAGTCCGCAAGTGGCTCACCCGTGGCAGACCGCAACACCAGGCCCAGGATCTCGGTCTCGACGCTGGCGTAGTGCCATTTGGTTCCCGGTGGAGTAGCGCGCGTGTTGAACTGGGCGACGGTGGCGACGGGGTCCTTTCCGGGCTCAACGAACAGGTCGCGCGACAGTCGCGCGATGTCGTCCTGCCCGTCATAGATTTCCGAAAAGGCAACGCCTGACGACATGTGCAGGAGGTCGCGGATTGAGGTCTTTCCATATTCCGCATCCGCGAGGCCGGGAACATAGGCCGAGACGGGATCGTCGATCGATTTGATTTTTCCTTCGGAGACGGCAACGCCGATCAGCATCGCCGTGATCGTCTTGGCCATGGACTGCGACAGGAAGCGGTGGCGGTCGGTGCGAGCATATTGATAATGCTCGTACAGGATGGTGTCGTCTTTCGCGATCAGGAGGGCCGTGGTCGGGTTTTGGCCGAGATAGTCGGAGATCGAGCGCTGCTCGGATCCGAACTTGTAGGAGATCGCCGGCTCCGGCGCCCGCTTGAACAGCCAGGGTGTGGTCGCGCGTCGGACCTGGCGCGAGGGAAACATTTCGCCGAAATGGCTATAAGTGCCGACCAGATTTTCGAGCTGACTTGCGGTCGCCCGGGTACCAACTGGAAAACCTGCCGCCGCGCCATAGGCGGCCGCGTCGGGGCCAGTATCCGAAAACACCGGCCCCGGCGCAGCCGCACCGTTGTTCCCCGCGCCTGGCATGCCTTGCGCGTGCGCCGATGGCGTCAAACCGGCCATGACAAGATTGAGCGACAACAAGAGAGAACGTAAGCAGCACGACATATCCAGGGCTGCGAACGCGCTTGGGGCCGACATCGAAATCCTGATCACCTGCATTCTCCCGCTCTGGTCTTGCCATCGGAAAATTTGGCGGATGATCGCGTGCTGGCTTGTCAAATTTTAAAATCGCCCGGTCGAATCGATCCCCGACCCGTGTGTCCGGCATCCGGCCTGGCGCACCAGCAGCAGCCCACAAATCATGAGAACCAGGCCAACCGTCGCGTCGCGGAAACCGAAATCAAGTGCCGTCCACGCCATAACCTACCCCCCCCGCCGTTTCCCGGAGTTCTCATATCCGTCATCAGCATAGCGCCTCCAATCTTTCGGATGAAGAGGCGTATGGGGCATTGGTCGTCAGCGGCCGGCAAAGACCGGCGGCCGGCGCTCGATCCAGGCGTTGATGCCTTCGCCGAGATCGATGGTCGGCACGACCGCGGCGAATTGCTCGCTCTCGACCTGCAGCCCTTCGCCGATGCCCATGTTCAGTCCGCGGGTGACCGCCGTGATGATCCCGCCGACCGCGAGCGGCGAATGCCCGACGATGTGGCTTGCCAGTTCGCGCGCGGCCGGCAGCAGCACGTCATGCGGCACGACGCTGTTGACCAGCCCGATCTCCAGCGCCCGTTGCGGCGAGAACGGATCGCCCGTCAGCAGCAGTTCGAGCGCGCGCTTGCGCCCGGCGAGCCGCGGCAGCCGCTGCGTTCCGCCGAAGGTCGGCGGCATGCCCAGATTGATTTCCGGCTTGGCGAAACGCGCGCGCTCGCTGGCGATGGCCAGATGCACGGCCTCGGTGATCTCGCATCCGCCGCCGAACGCCAGCCCGTTGACGGCTGCAATCACCGGTTTCCTGAAGGCTTCAAGCCGCGCGGTCATGGCCTGGCCGCGCCGGACGAAGTCCCGCATGGCCGTATCGCGGCCGCGCCGGACGCTGCCTGCGAATTCGTGAATGTCGGCGCCCGCGGAGAACGCGCGTTCGCCCGCGCCGGTCAGAATTGCCGCTCGCACGGCGGCGTCCGTCTCGATCGTGTCCAGCACGGCCATCAGGCGGTCGATCAACGCATAGTTCAAGGCGTTGAGCTTGTCAGGCCGGTTAAGCGTGATCAGCGCAATGCCGTCGTTGATTTCAAGCAGGATGGGATCGGGCATCAAGGGCTCCATGAGAGTGACAGTGGCTATGGTCACCCTAGGAGCACGTTCGCGTTGTGTATATTCACTGGTTAGTATACATGCGGGCCATGGCACGATCCGGCATCCCGACACGTGAGCGCATTATTTCGGCGGCAAGCGCGTTGTTCTACAATGACGGTATCCGGGGCGTCAGCGTCGATGCGGTGGCGGCGAAGGCCGGCGTCACCAAGCGAACGCTGTATTATCATTTCAAGAGCAAGGACGATCTCGTCGCGGCGTATCTCGCTGCCCGCGATCAGCCCAATCTCGCGCTGTTCAGGCAATGGTTCGCGGAGGCCGACGACGGGCTGCCGGCCCAGGTCGAGCGCATCTTTCGCAACCTCGCCCGCTCGGCGCGGCATCCGAAATGGAAGGGCTGCGGATTCCTGCGGACATCAGCCGAACTCGCCAACATGCCCGGCCATCCCGCGATGAAAATCGGCGCCGCGCACAAGAAGAAGTTCGAGGAATGGCTGCGCGGGACCTTTGCCGCTGCCGGGATCGCGCAGGCGGCACAGCTCGCACGGCAAATCCTGCTGCTGCTCGATGGATCGTTCGCCGTCGTGCTGCTGCACCGCGATCCCAGCTATATGGAGACGGCGGGTGAAGCGGCGCATGCGTTGATCGAGGCGGCGCTTACTGGGCGGGGTAGGCCGAAGTCGCGGCGGGCGCGGTAGGTTCCCACGTCATTGCCCGCGACAAACGCGAAGCGTTTGCGCAAGGGAGTGAAGCGACGAAGCAATCCACCCTCACGGCAAACGGAGAGATGGATTGCTTCGCTTCGCTCGCAATGACGGTTAGAGTGAGCGGCGTCCAAACCCGCCGCGCTCGCGCAGCACCTCGAGCACCGCGCCGAGATCCGGCACGATAGCTGCGCATCGCGCGCGTGACTCGTCCGTCGGGGTCACCATATCCGGCACCATGATCGTAATCGCGCCTGCGGCGTGGGCGGCGGCCACGCCGTGATTTGAATCCTCCACCGCCACGCAAACTTCCGGCTTCAGGCCGAACCGCGACGCCGCCAGCAGATAGAGATCGGGGCTCGGCTTGCCGCGGACGACGTCGTCGCGGGTCAGGAGCGTTTCGAAGCGGTGGCGAATGCCGGCAAGTCGCAGATGCGTATCCGCCGTGCGCAGCGACGAGGAGGTGACGATCGCCATCGGGCATTCGGCCGCCTGCAGCGCATCCAGCAGTTCGATCGCGCCGTTCTTCAACGCCAGGCCTGCACTAAGAATTTCATCGCGGTTGCTGACGAAAGCCCGGCTGATCTCCGCAAGCGGAAAGGTTTCGCCGTAACGCGCATGCAGCATGGCTTCGCAGTCCGGCCCCGGCAGGCCGACCATCGCCTGGCACAGCGTTACGGTATCGTCGGTGTAGCCATGCGTCTGCAGCGCCGCCACCAGGCTGTCGAAATAGACCCGCTCGGTGTCGAGCAGCGTGCCGTCCATGTCGAGAAGGACAGCGCTGACATTCCATCTGTCGGTCACGACGCACCCGCACCGGTGCTTTGTTCCGCCAGCTTGCGCAAGCAGTTCGGACAGAGACAATCGCCACCATCCGTGGGCATCGGCAGACGGAACGCCTCGTCGGAACACCAGCACGGACCTGACAGGCTGCAACTGAATTCAGTGCCGCAAGCAGCGCAGGCGAGGCGGCGCGTGGGCTGATTTTCCAAACGATTTGTCATCAACGGGGCAACATCCTGACGCGGAATTAATCCCGGGTTCATGCCGAAGCACGTTATACTCGGCGGCTACTATACGCCCGGGAAGATTCAAGGGAAATCCGATGGCCCGCGATTCGCAAGCAGCCCTTGTTGCGCTCAATCGCTTCGGACTGGGCGCGCGCGGCGGGGCGTCCGGCGATTTCCTCAATGCGGCCTCCGATCCGCGCGGCTTCGTCAAGGCCGAACTCGCCCGTCCCAATGGCGTGCTGCTCGAAGTGCCGGGACTGCAGTCGACGCCGGCGCTCGGCAAGGCCGTGTTCGACTATCAGTTCGAGATTCAGCAGGCCCGCGACGCAGCCGCCAAGCAGGCCGCGCCGGCGCCCGCGACCGAAGGTCAACCGCCGCCGGATGCGAAAGCGCAACGGCGAAACTTTTCGCTCAACAGCATCGCCATGGAGTTAGCACCCAAGGACTTGGCGCCCAAAGAACCGTCAACGGAACCGCCGGGGAAGCCGCCGGAAAATCGCGATGCGGCCATGTCGCCCGCCGAGGCAATGCGGCCCAATGCGCCAAAACCGCCACCGGCGCCGCTCAACATCATCCAGAAAACCTTTCGCGCCGAAGCGCTGGCGCGGCTGCAACGGGCGGTGATCGCCGATTGCGGATTCGTCGAACGGCTGGTGGTGTTCTGGTCCAACCATTTCTGCATCTCCGCCAACAAGGGCGGGCCGGCGCGGATGTGGGCCGGCTCGTTCGAGCGCGAGGCGATCCGCCCCCATGTGCTCGGGCGCTTCGGCGACATGCTGAAGGCGGTCGAACAGCATCCGGCGATGCTGTTCTTTCTCGACAACCAGCAATCGCTGGGCCCGGATTCGCGCGCCGGGAAAAACCGTAACCGCGGACTGAACGAAAACCTCGCCCGCGAAATCCTCGAACTGCATACGCTCGGCGTCGGCGGCGGCTATTCGCAGGACGACGTGACGGCGCTGGCGAACATCATCACGGGTTGGACCTATGCCGGAAGGCTGGGCCAATTGGGGGCACCAGGCTCTTTCGTGTTCAACGCCAATGCGCATCAGCCGGGCGCGCAGCGGGTGATGGGAAAAATCTACGACGCGTCAGACGTCACGCAGGGCGAGGCGGTGCTGGCGGATCTCGCCCGCCATCCGTCGACGGCGAAATTCATCGCGGCTAAGTTCGCGCGTCACTTCGTGGCCGACGATCCGCCACCGGCCCTGGTGGCGCGGCTCGCCGATGTCTTCACGCGAACCGACGGCGACCTCAAGGCGCTGGCGACGGCGCTGGTGGATTCCGATGACGCCTGGAAGGCGCCGCTTTCAAAAATGCGCTCGCCTTACGAATTCCTGGTCGCGGCAGGCCGGCTGCTGGCGCAGATCCCGAACGATCCCGGCCGCTATCTCGCCGGCCTCAATGCGTTGGGCCAGCCGCTGTGGGCGCCGGCCGGGCCGAACGGTTTCGCCGATAGCAACGCGGCCTGGGCAGCGCCTGAAGGCATCAAGCTGCGGCTCGATATATCCGCGCAGATCGCCTCCCGGCTCGCCGACGGCGTCGATCCGCGCGACCTGCTCGAACTCGTTGCCGCGGATGCGGCATCATCAGAGACGCGGAAAACCATCGAGCGCGCGGAATCGCGGCAGCAGGCGCTGGCGCTGTTGCTGATGTCGCCGGAATTCCAGAGGAGATGATACCAATGGAAACGACAATGGATTGCGAAAGCCTGAGATCATCGATGGTTTCGCGACGCGCGCTGTTGCTCGGCGGCGCCTCCTTTGCGGCGTGGGCCTACTTGCCGAAATTCGCCCGCGCCGCCGACGGCCGCGATCCGCGGCTGGTGGTCGTCATCCTGCGCGGCGCGCTGGATGGGCTTGCCACCGTCGCGCCGGTTGGCGATCCCGATTATGCCGGGCTGCATGGCTCGATCGCGTTGTCGTCGAGCGGGCCGAACGCGGCCTTGCCGCTCGACAATTTCTTTTCGCTGCATCCGGCGATGCCGGAATTCGCGCGGATGTATCGTGAGAAGAAGGCTGCCGTGATTCACGCGGTGGCGACGTCGTATCGCGACCGTTCGCATTTCGACGGGCAGGACGTGCTCGAGAGCGGCTTTGCGGGACCGGGCCGGGTGCAGTCCGGCTGGCTCAACCGCGCGCTGGAAGGTCTGCCGAAAGGCGAACGGGTGACAAGCGCGCTAGCCGTCGGCCCGACCACGCCGCTGGTGCTGCGTGGTGCGGCGCCAACGGTCGGCTGGGCGCCGGTCGCGGTGCCGCAGGCTGCGGAAGATACCGCGATGCGGCTCGTCGAACTCTACCAACACCGCGATCCCGCGCTGGCCAGTGCGTTGAAGCAAGGCCTCGCGCTCGACAAGGCCGCGCAGGGCGACGACATGAAGCCGAAGCCTGGCACCAACGGCGTGGCCGCGATGCGGCTGGTAGCGCGGGGCGCCGCAAAGCTGATGGCCGCCGACGACGGCCCGCGGATCGGCGCGCTCGCTTTCGATGGCTGGGACACCCATGCCAATGAAGGCGGGCCGGTCGGGCGGCTGGCGCAATTGCTCGGCGGCCTCGACGGCGCGCTGGCGGAATTCGAAAGCGGCTTGGGTCCGCGCTGGCGCGACACGGTGATCGTGGTCGCCACCGAATTCGGCCGCACCGCGCGCATCAACGGCACGCAAGGCACCGATCACGGCACCGGCACCATCGCGCTGCTCGCCGGCGGCGCGGTGAAAGGCGGCCGCGTGATTGCGGACTGGCCGGGGCTCAAGCCGGCTAATCTCTACCAGGGCCGCGACCTCGCGCCGACCACCGACCTGCGCGCGGTGATAAAAGGCGTGCTGAAGGATCAGTTCGGGCTGGCCGAGAAGGTGCTGGCGGAGAGCGTGTTTCCCGACAGTGCCGCAGTGAAGCCGATGCAGGGGCTGGTGGGGTAGGGAGCTAACCTCAACCACGATGTCGTCCCTGCGAACGCAGGGACCCATACGCCGCGGCCGGCGGAAAGGGGCACGCCGCGTGACGGCTTTGCTTCAGCAGCCCACAGCACTGGTTGATTAACGCAGAGTGTCAGCCACCGCGCTTCTTCGATGGATCACGCGGTATGGGTCCCTGCGTTCGCAGGGACGACAACCTACTTCGTAATCCCGTCAATTTCCGCCATCTCTTCCGCGCTCAGTGTCCAGTCGATCGCTTTGACGTTCTGCTCGACCTGTTCGACGCGGGTGGCGCCGGCGATGACGCTCGCGACCTGCGGGCGCGACGCCAGCCAGGAGAAGGCAAGCTCCAGCATGGTGTGGCCGCGGGCTTGCGCAAACGCCTGCAGCTTCTCGACGATATCTTCATTACGCGGGGTGACGTAGCGGTCCTTCAAGGCCGGCGCCTTGGCGAAGCGGGTGTCGGAGGGTGCGGCGGCGCCGCGCTTGTATTTGCCGGTCAGGAGCCCGCTCGCCAGCGGGAAGAACGGCAGCAGGCCGAGCCTGTATTCCGTTGCTGCGGGCAGCAGATCCTTTTCGATGCCGCGCACCACGAGGCTGTATTCGTCCTGGCAGGAGACGAAGCGGTTGACGTTCATCTGCCGCGCCAGCATTTCGGCTTCCGCGATCCGCCACGCCGGAAAATTCGAATTGCCGATGTAGCGGACCTTGCCCTGGCGGACGAGATCGTCGAGCGCGCGCAGCGTCTCTTCCATCGGCGTCAAGGAATCGTAATCGTGCTGCTGGTAGAGATCGATGTAGTCGGTCTTCAGCCGCGTCAGGCTGGCCTCGACCGCAGACATGATGTAGCGGCGCGAGGCGCCCTGCTTGGTGCCGTCGGTTGCCATCGGCTTGGAATATTTCGTCGCCAGCACGATGTCCTTGCGGCGGTCGCCGAGCACGGTGCCGAGCACGGTCTCGGAGCCGCCCATGCCGGCATAGATGTCGGCGGTGTCGAACAGGGTGATGCCGAGGTCGATCGCCTTGTGGATCACCTTACGCGAGGTTTCCAGATCGGTGCGCTGGCCAAAGTTGTTGCAGCCGAGGCCGACGGCGGAAACGCGCAGGCCGGAGCCGCCGAGGTTGCGAATTTGCATGGATCGATCCTGTGGGATGGCCGCGGGAGGAGCCGCATTGTGGCCCGCGCCAACTCGCCCGGCAAGCAGCGGGGCTATCGGCCGCCACGCTTGGCAGCCATGCGCACAAAAAGATGCGGCCCCGGCCAGACGCGGCGACTGACGGGGGCCGCTTGGGGCGCGTGATCTGAGACGGGGGGCCTGATCAGACGCGGCTGCAACCTATCCGCGCTTTGTTACGCCGCCGTGACATCAGGACTTATCCACAGGCGACCTGACGGGACCGCCTTCACGAAACCGTGTCAGAGCAGCTTGCGGTAGACGACGAAGCCGGAACGCTCCGCCACCTTGTCGTAAAGCTGCATCGCGGTGTGGTTGGTCTCATGCGTCTGCCAATAGACGCGGGAAGATCCCGCGAGCTTTGCCTGTTCGTACACGCCGTTGATCAAGGCGCGGCCGACGCCCTTGCCGCGCGCGGCGGCGCTCGTGAACAGATCCTGCAGATAGCAGTTCGGCTCGATCATTGTCGTAGAGCGGTGAAACAGATAATGCGTCAGCCCAAGCAGTTCGCCGCTGCTCTCGGCGACCAGCGCGTGCACCGGCTCGTAGGCGTCGAAGAAGCGCGTCCACGTCATCGCCGTGATCTCGGGCGCAAGCGCAGTCGCGCCCGAGCGGCCGTAGAAGGCGTTGTAGCCCTCCCACAGCGGAAGCCATTGCGCGTAGTCCTGACGGGTGACGAAGCGGATGGTGAGGTCGCCGGACATCAAGCGATTCCGTTTTGCTGGGAGATGACGCGCCGGGGATGCGCAGGAAGGGTGTCCGCTCATTACTACAGACGCGGCCGGAGGGGATCAATGTCGCAGCGCGTGCTGCGTGCCGCTACTCCGCGGCGCCGAGGTGGTGGGCGAGGCTGCGATAGCTGCCGCGCAGCGCGCGGTAGTAGTCGCCGCTTCCGGGATCGTCGGTGTGGCGGACGAGGTCGGTGACCGGCGTGTAGCTCAGCATGCGTCCGCCATCGGGCAGCGCCGTGCAAATGAAGCGCAGCACCTGTCCATCGGCGAGATCGATGTTGATCGGCGTGGAATCGCCGACCCGTATCATCTCGGTGCGCTTGGCGATGAACGCGCTCAACTCGTCCTCGGGCAGTTGCCAGGCGCCGGTGTCGCGGCCGTGATACATCAGCGCGATGAAGGGCGGCTTGCTGTCGGCCTGCTCGTCGGACAGCTTGAAGTAATCGCGGAAGGCGCGGTTGATGAATTCGGCGCGGGTATCGGAATCGAGCAGCACGATGCCGATATCGACCTGATCGAGCGCGGCCGACAGGCGGTCGGCGGTGGCATGATGCTTCTTCTCCCACGCGAACGCATCGACCCACTTCTGCCGCAAGAGGCCGGTGATGAGCGCGGTGCCGCCGGCGGTCGCCGCCAGCAGCAGCATGCGCGCCAGGTCCGACGTGTCGTAACCGGGCGCGGCGCGGTGGTTGAGGAAGAGCAGCGCGGAAGACGCTACCGCAATGACGGCGCTGGCCATGCCGGAGACGATGCCGCTGACGGAAGCGGCAAGCGCGACGATGCAGACGAACAGCGGCGCTGGATTGGGGACGGCAACCAAATGCCGGTCGACCAGGAAGGCGAGCACCGCCGTCGCTGTCGTAAGAGCCGGACCGGAGATTGCGCGCCAGTCTAACTGCATGCCCGTCCTCGCCACTTGCCGGGAATAAGACGCAAGCATGCCCGATTGTTGCGATTGTGCACGCCTTTCTGCCGCCAGTCTTAAGGGAGCGTTGCAGGGATGCGGCGGGCTTTCGCATTTTTGAAATCAAATGATATCGAGTTAAGGAACGGGGTACCGCACCCGACGATTTGCGCATGACATTTTGCAAGAGGACATCGATGCCCACTGTTTCCCCGACGCTGCTGCCGATCCTGATGCTGTTCGCCTCCAACGTCTTCATGACGTTTGCCTGGTACGGTCACCTGAAATTCAAAGAGAGCCCGCTGGCTTTGGTCGTGGTGGCGAGCTGGGGGATCGCCTTCGTCGAATACTGGCTGGCGGTGCCGGCCAACCGCTGGGGCAGCGCGGTGTATTCGGCGGCGCAGCTCAAGACCATGCAGGAGGTGATCACGCTGGTGGTGTTCGCCTGCTTCTCGGTGTTGTACCTGAAGGAGCCGCTGGGCTGGAATCACGCGCTCGGCTTTGCCTGCATCGCCTTTGGCGCGTTTCTGATCTTTCACAAATGGGCGTGAGCCGGTTGCGGCCGACGAACGTAATCCGGACGTTATTTCGCGGCCGGCGCCACCCGCAAGACGCGTCCGTTCGAACTGTCCGTCAGCAGCCACAGCGCGCCGTCCGGCCCCTGGCGGACGTCCCTGATACGCTCGTGCAGGTTTTGCAGCAGGCGCTCCTCCGAGGTGACCGCGTTTCCGTTCAGCGTCAGCCGCACCAGCATCGCGCCGCGCAGCGCGCCCGTGAACAGGCTGCCGTTCCATTTCGGAAACAGCTTTCCGGTATAGAAGGCCATGCCTGACGGTGCGATCGACGGCACCCAATATTTGAGCGGCTGCTCCATCCCGTCCTTGGCCGTCGCATCGTGGATCTTGGCGCCGGAGTAATCGATGCCGTAGCCGATCACCGGCCAGCCGTAATTCTTGCCCTTGCCGATCAGATTGACCTCGTCGCCGCCGCGCGGGCCGTGCTCGATTTCCCAGAGTTCGCCGGAGGCGGGATGAATCGCAAGCGACTGGGGATTGCGATGGCCGTAGCTCCAGATCTCCGGCTTGGCGTCGGCGCGGCCAGCGAACGGGTTGCCCGATGGCACCGAACCATCCGGCGCGATCCGGATCACCTTGCCGAGATGATTGCCGAGACTTTGCGCCTGGTCGCGGAAGGTGAAGTGCTCGCCCAGCGTGACGAACAGATTGCCGTCGTCGGCCTGCGCGATGCGGCAGCCGTAGTGATTGCCCGATGACAGCGGCCCCTGCTGGCGGAAGATGATCTTGACGTCGTCGAGCCGGACCTTGCCGTCGTTGAGTTTGGCGCGCGCGACCGCGGTGCGTCCGCCGCCCTCAGTCCGCTCGGCAAAACAGAAATAGAGGGTCTTGTTCTGCGCAAAGGATTTGTCGGTGACGACGTCGAGCAGGCCGCCCTGGCCGGACGCCCACACCTCCGGAACGCCCTTGAGCGGCGGCGAGACCTGTCCTTCCGCCGTAACGATACGCATGCGGCCCGGACGTTCGGTCACCAGCATCGTGCTGTCGGGCAGGAACGCCAGCGCCCACGGATTGACGAGGCCCCTTGCGATGGTCCGAACCTCGAGTTCGCCCGCCGACGAGTCAAACGCCGGCTGTTCGCCGCGGGTGCCGGTGGCGATCAGGAACGAGACGGCAAGCAGGATCGCGACCGCCAAGGCGGCGGTCACGAGGCCGACAGGTGTCTTCATGCTCGTCCATTCGCGATGTCGATCATCGCGCGTTCGCTAATGATGCAAACAAAAAAGCCGCAATCACGGAAAGGGCATGGCGACGGTGGCCTTGATCGATAGCACCGTCAGGGTGACCACGAGGCAAAGCGATAGTGTGCCGATCGCGAGCGAGGTGGCGATGGCACCAAGCAATCGGGAAGAAGCGACGGGCGCGCGGCTGCTCTCGAAGCCGACCGCGCCGGGGGACCGTATCATTGGTCTAAATCCTTGTAACGCGGGACGAATCACCCGCGACTCACGCGACGTCAGGAAAATGTTGCAATGATCACCGGCAATATTGCGGCGACCAGCCCCTGAAAATGGCGAAGTCGGGGCAAAGGTTAACGTTATGCCCGCTATTGTTAACCTTTGGCGGCGTGCTCGCGCGAAAGTGAGGAGGCTGCTCGCGGGCGTGGCGGCGGTTATGCGCCGGCGGCGATGCCGGCCGGGTCGTCGACCTCGGCCGGCTGCCAGTCCATGGTGACGAAGCCGGGGGTCTGCTCGACCCGCCGCAGCCAGGCGCGGATGGCGGGGAAGGTCGCCAGATCATAATCGCAGCGATCGGCGACATGGGTGTAACCGTACAGCGCGATATCGGCGACTGTCAGTTGCCCCGCGGCGAAATAGGCGCGGGTCTTGATATGGTTTTCCATCACCTGAAGCGCGGCATAGCCGCGCTCCATCCAGTCCTCCAGCGCATGCGTCTGCAGGTCGCGGCCGCCCTTGACCAGCGACAGCCAGAAATAGGCGGCGCCGATATTGGGCTCGAGCGCGTGCTGCTCGAAGAACATCCATTGCAGCGCTTCGGCGCGTTCGACCCGTGACTCCGGGGCCAGCGAAGTGCCGCCGCAGACATACCAGAGGATGGCGTTGGACTCGGCGAGGTAGCGCCCTTCGGCGACTTCCAAGAGCGGCACCTGCCCAGAAGGATTCTTCGCCAGAAAATCCGGCGTGCGGCTTTCGCCTCGGAGAATGTCGACTTCGATCGCCTGATATGGCGCGTTGAGCAGCGCCAGCGCAAGGCGGACCTTGTAGCTGTTGCCGGAGCGCTGCATCGAATAGAGCTTGTACATCGTCGTTGGATTCACTCGTGATCGAGGGGCGCACGCGGTGGGCGAGCTGCCGAAAGCTCTCGCGCCGCAACGCGGCTAAACAATGATGCCGATACGAATGCGTCGCAAGACCCGCGGAATGGAAAAAGTCGAAAACCTCTACTGCACTGCACGCGCACAGCATGTCATGCCACGGCGCAGGGATCACGTGGTCGGGAGTGGAGGAGCAAACCGATTCAAGCCTTCGCGAGAAGGCGCCCGCGTCCGCTTCCGGCATCAGCGAGGTGGAAACCGAATCGCGGGCGAGTCACTCGTGGCGTCGAGTCCATGTTGTCCGCGAACAAGCGCGCGCCGCGCCATCCGCCCCCTGCGCGGTGGAGAAGCGGGATGTCGGGCGGCCTCCCGCGGTGGCCATGCAGGACAGTGGTCGCGGCGCCGTCAGCCGCTCTCGGCATCGCGGTCCCTGAACGTCAGTCTTGCCCCTTGTCAGATATGAGTCAATTCGCTGCGGAACTTTGCGAATATTGCGCCGATATTGCTCCGATCGTACCGAGCCTGCGCGGCGTTCCCCAAAGTTTGTCCCGTATCCGGCCAAGCTTCTTGCGATGCAGCGCGCCGCGCCTTAGGGTGCGGCGTTCCCATCAAAAAGAGTCGTGAATTCTTGAGGTCACGACGTTTGCCAGGAGATGATGATGCCCTTCCTGTCCGCCGCGCTCGCCCGTGTGAAGCCGTCCGCGACGATCGCGGTCACGGATAAAGCGCGTGCGCTGAAAGCGGCGGGGCGCAACGTCATCGGCCTTGGCGCCGGTGAGCCGGATTTCGACACGCCCGCCAACATCAAGCTGGCGGCGATCCGCGCCATCGAGGCCGGCAAGACCAAGTATACCGATGTCGGCGGCATCCCCGAGTTGAAGGAAGCCATCATCAACAAGTTCCGGCGCGAGAACGGCCTGACCTACAAGCCGAACCAGATCATCGTCGGCACCGGCGGCAAGCAGGTGCTCTACAACGCGTTGATGGCGACGCTGAACCCCGGCGACGAGGTCATCATCCCGGCGCCGTACTGGGTCAGCTATCCCGAAATGGTGGCGCTGGCCGGCGGTGAATCGGTGCCAGTGGTGTGCCCGGCGTCGAGCGGCTTCAAGCTGCGCCCCGAGGATCTCGAAAAGGCGATCACGCCGAAGACCAAATGGATCATCCTGTGCTCGCCGTCGAACCCGACCGGCGCTGCCTACACGCGCACTGAGCTGAAGGCGATCACCGACGTGCTGGTGAAGCATCCGCATGTCTGGGTGATGACCGACGACATGTACGAGCACCTGGTCTATGACGACTTCCAGTTTGCAACGCCGGCGCAGGTCGAGCCGAAACTGTACGACCGCACACTGACGGTGAACGGCGTGTCGAAGGCCTATTGCATGACCGGCTGGCGCATCGGCTATGCCGGCGGTCCCGCCGACCTGATCAAGGCGATGGCGACGATCCAGTCGCAGTCGACCTCGAACCCGTCGTCGATCGCGCAGTGGGCCTCGGTGGAAGCGTTGAACGGTCCGCAGGACTTCATCCCCGTGCACAACAAGGTGTTCAAGGAGCGTCGCGACCTCGTGGTGTCGATGCTCAACCAGGCCAAGGGCATCGAATGCCCGCGGCCCGAAGGCGCGTTCTACGTCTATCCGTCCTGCGCCGGCACCATCGGCAAGACCGCGCCGTCAGGCAAGGTGATCGCGAATGACGAGGACTTCGTCACCGAACTCTTGGAGAGCGAAGGCGTCGCCGTCGTGCAGGGTTCCGCGTTCGGGCTGGGCCCGGCGTTCCGGATTTCCTACGCGACCAAGACCTCCGATCTCGAAGACGCCTGCAAGCGCATCCAGCGCTTTTGCGGCAATTTGAGATAAGAAGCGTTTTCGAGACACCAGCCTGTCCCGTACGTGATGCGGGACAGGCTCCGCTTCGCGGAAAGAGAACGCGTCAAAAAGACGGCCGTCAAATCACAACAGGTCGTGATCACCTGATGTTTTGACGGCTTCTTGAGCAAGCGCCATGTTTTGGACACGGCGCTTCCCTCCTGTCCGCTCTGCAAATTTAGTTTTTCATGCGGAGACTGGGACACATGCGACTTCTGACTTTGACACTCGCCACGCTTTCGCTGCTCGCGCCGATCGCAAGCGCTGACGCGGCGCCGCCGGTTCGCGCCGGCGTCCTGCAATGCCAGGGCGGCCAGAATGTCGGCTTCGTGGTCGGCTCAGTGACGAGCCTCGAATGCGTGTTCCGCAGCGAAGGCCGCCGGCCTGAACCCTACATCGCCAAGGTGCAGCGCATCGGCCTCGATCTCGGCGTGACCGAGCAGACCCAGTTGTCCTGGGCGGTCAATGCGCTGAACAGCCGGCTCGGGCGCGGCGAACTCGCCGGCAGCTATGGCGGCGTCGGCGCCAACGCCTCGATCGGCGGCGGCGGCGGCGGCAACTTCCTGGTGGGCGGTCCCGCCAACGCCTACGCGCTGCAGCCGATCAGCCTGCAGGGACAAACCGGCCTGAACGTCGCCGCCGGTATCGCCGGCCTCGAGCTGCAGCCGATCCAATTCGGCCCGCGCCGGCATCACCATCGCCGCCATCACCGCCGCGGCTGAGGGGTGCTGTGATCTCCGGAAAAGGCCCGCGCACGCGGGCCTTTTTTATTTCATGACGTGGGGCGGCTCCGGCGGCAAATTCTGGCACGGCCCAAGATGTTGTGGCATAGATCGGAAAGCGCCGCGGGCACGGCGCCATTCTTGTTTCTCTGCTCGCATCACCGTTTTTCAGCCGGAGATTCCTTTATGCGTCGTTCTCTCATTCTCGCAGGTACTGCCCTTGCCATGCTGGCTGCGTCGATCGGCGGCGCCAATGCGCAGCAGATGCAGCGCGTGCAGGTCGGCGTGCTGGAATGCCGCGGCGGCGCCAGCGTCGGTTTCATCGTCGGCTCCGTCACCAATCTCGGCTGCGTGCTGCGCGCCGAAGGGATGCCGGAGGATCGCTACATCGCCACCATCCGCAAAGTGGGGCTCGATCTTGGCATCACCCAGGAATCGGCGCTGGCCTGGGGCGTGTTCGCACCTGTAGCGCGGCTCGGGCCGGGCGGACTCTCCGGCGACTATGTCGGCGCGCAAGGCAGTGCCACGCTCGGCGTCGGCGTCGGCGGCAATGTGCTGGTCGGCGGCTCCGCGAATTCGATCGCGCTGCAGCCGCTGAGCGTGCAGGGCCAAGTTGGTGTCAGCATTGCTGCCGGATTGGAAAGCCTGGAACTTCGGCCGGGACGTTAACTTTCGTCGCCCTCCGCCGTCATTGCCTGCGACAAACGCGAAGCGTTTGCGCAAGGGAGCGAGCGACGAAGCAATCCATCTTTTCGCGGATGGATGGATTGCTTCGCGGAGCCTGTCATCGGGCGCGCATTCGCGCGACCCGCTGGCTCGCACTGACGGAGCTAGTTTAGCTGCCCTCCGCTTCACGCCGCACCGCAGCGACGTTTTCCCGCTTGCCAAAATCACGAGACAGGCGGAGCATTGGAAGTCGCCGACCCAATCACGGGCCGAGCTCCAAGCAAAGGAGGCGGCAATGGGACAAGACGTCAGAAGTCCCCGAGGTCCACGGTGCATAGCGCTGGTGGGCCCTTTCCAGAGCGGTAAAACCACACTCCTAGAAGCGATATTGGCCCGAACAGGGGCCATTAAAAATGCCGGCAGCGTCGATGCCGGAACTTCCGTCGGCGATGCCAGCCCCGAGGCGCGACACCACAAGATGGGCGTCGGCCTCTCCGCCGCCACCACCACCTTCATGGGCGATAGTTACACCTTTATCGATTGTCCCGGCTCGATCGAGTTCGCGCATGACATGCGCGCCGCGTTGCCCGCGGTCGATGCTGCGGTCGTGGTCTGCGAGGCGGACGAGAAGAAGCTGCCGCAACTGCAGATCATCCTGCGTGAGCTCGAGGATCTCGGTATTCCGCGTTTTCTGTTTCTGAACAAGATCGACCGCGCCAACAAGCGCATCCGCGAGACGCTGGCGACGCTGCAGCCGGCCTCGCGCGTGCCGCTGGTGCTGCGGCAGATTCCGATCTGGAACGGCGACCTGATCGAGGGTTTTGTCGATCTCGCGCTGGAGCGCGCCTTCGTCTACCGCGAACACAAGCCTTCCGAAGTGATCGCGCTGGAAGGCGGCAATCTCGACCGCGAGAAGGAAGCGCGCTTCTCGATGTTGGAAAAGCTCGCCGACCACGACGATGCGCTGATGGAGCAGTTGCTGGACGACATCCAGCCGCCGCGTGACGCGGTGTTCGACGACCTCGCCCGCGAATTGCGCGAAGGCCTGATCTGCCCGGTGCTGCTGGGCGCCGCGAGCCGCGAAAACGGCGTGCTGCGATTGATGAAGGCGCTGCGGCATGAAGCACCCGGCGTTGCCGAGACGGCGAAGCGGCTCGGCGTGCCGGCGCAGAAGGAAGCGCTGGCCTATGTGTTCAAGACGCTGCATCTGCAGCACGGCGGCAAGCTGTCGCTGACGCGGCTGCTCGCCGGCCATCTCGATGACGGCGCGACGCTGCAATCTTCCTCCGGTGAGGCCGGGCGGGTTTCCGGCATTCTCGCGGTGAGCGGCGGACACGACACCAAGCGGGCCGCGGCCGAGGCCGGAGACACCATCGCCCTCGGCAAGCTCGACGCGATCAAGACCGGCGACTCGCTGTCGAGCGGCAAGACCGCGCCGGCCGCGCTCGTGCGCATCGAGCCGACGCCGCCGGTGCTGGCGATGTCGCTCGCGGCGGTCGATCGCAAGGACGACGTCAAGCTCGGCCAGGCGCTGCTGCGGCTGAACGAGGAGGACCCGTCGCTGTCGATGATCCAGAACCAGCAGACCCACGACATCGTGCTGTGGGGGCAGGGCGAGATGCATCTGCGCGTCGCACTCGAGCGGCTCAAGGACCGCTTCGGCGTCAACGTCAAATCGCAACCACCCGCGATCGGCTATCAGGAGACCATCCGCAAATCGATCACCCAGCGCGGCCGTCACAAGAAGCAGTCCGGCGGCCATGGCCAGTTCGGCGACGTGGTGCTGGAGATCAAGCCGATGCCACGCGGCTCGGGCTTCGGGTTCGACGAAAAGGTGGTCGGCGGCGCGGTGCCGCGCAACTATATCGGCGCGGTGGAGGAGGGCGTGGTCGACGGCCTTGCGAAGGGCCCGCTCGGCTTCCCCGTCATCGACGTGCAGGTGACCCTGACCGACGGCTCCTATCACAGCGTCGACTCCTCCGATCTTGCCTTCCGCACCGCGGCGCGAATCGGCATGAGCGAGGCGCTGCCGCAGTGCCAGCCGGTGCTGCTGGAGCCGATCCACATGGTGGAGATCGTCTGCCCGACGGAGGCGACGGCGAAGATCAACGCCATCCTGTCGGCGCGGCGCGGCCAGATTTTGGGCTTCGACACCCGCGACAACTGGCCGGGATGGGATTGCGTCCGCGCCACCATGCCGGAAGCGGAGATCGGCGACCTGATCGTGGAATTGCGCTCGGCCACCGCCGGCGCCGGCAGCTTTACGCGGGCTTTCGACCGCATGGCCGAAGTCACCGGCCGCGCCGCCGACCAGATCATCGCCGCGCACCGCGTCGCGGCGTAGTTAACGGCGGGACGCCGCGGCCTTGGCCGGCCGCGGTGGTTGGCGTTCGGCTTGACACACCCCAAGGGAAGATAAATTGATCGTCGTGGCCGGGTTGATCCCGGCCATCGACGTCTTTGAGGAGTTGTTGCCGTGCCTAAACCCCCCGCCGCCTGCCTGATCGGATGGCCGGCCGCGCATTCGCGCTCGCCGCTGATCCATCATTACTGGCTGCGGACGCTCGGCATCGAGGGCGGCTATGTCATCGAGGCGGTGCCGCCCGACGAGTTCAAGGATTTCATCTTCCGGCTGTCGCTGCGCGGCTTCGTCGGCGCCAACGTCACCATTCCGCACAAGGAGCGCGCGCTTTCGCTGTCGAAGCCGGACGCGCGCGCCCGCGCGGTCGGCGCGGCCAACACGCTGTGGTTCGAGAATGGCGAGCTCTGCTCGACCAACACGGACGTCGAGGGTTTTATCAACAATCTCGACGCCTGCGCTGATGGATGGGACAGGTGCGAGGATGCGCTGGTGCTCGGCGCTGGCGGTTCGGCGCGCGCGGTGGTGTTCGGATTGCTCGACCGTGGCATCAAGCGCGTGCACCTCGCCAACCGCACCATGGAGCGCGCCCGCGCGCTGGCGGACCAATTCGGCGCGAGCGTTCTGCCGGTGGCGTGGGATGCGCTCGGCGATCTGCTGCCGCGCGTCGGGCTGCTGGTGAATACGACCTCGCTCGGCATGAAGGGGCAGCCGCCGCTCGAACTCGATGTCGGGCGGTTGCCGCCACACGCTGTCGTCGCCGATCTCGTCTACGTGCCGCTCGACACGCCGCTGCTGACGGCGTCACGCGCGCGCGGACTGAAGACCGCCGACGGGCTCGGCATGCTGTTGCACCAGGCGGTGCGCGGCTTCGAATTGTGGTTCGGCCGGCGCCCCGAGGTGACGGCGGAGCTTCGTGCGCTGGTCGAGGCCGATCTCACGAATACATGATCGGTTGATCGCGGAGTCTTGAGCCGGAATTTTTTTGAAAGACCGGGGTCAATGGTTAGGTCAGTGCCGCCACCGGAGATTCCCGACATGTCCGTCAGTCGCTTTCAATTCGTTCGCCCGCTTGCCGCCATAGCGATGGTCGCGGGCTCGACGCTTTACGCGATCGCCCAGCAGCCGCCCACGCCGACACGCGTTCGCGGCACCATCGAAGCCGTCGATGGCGATGTGCTGGCCGTGAAGTCGCGTGGCGGCGAAGACGTCAGGCTGCATATGACCGGCGATCTCAGGGTCGTGGGGATCAGCAAAATCTCCTTGTCGGACATCAAGGTCGGTTCCTTCATCGGCACCACCACGGTGCCGGGGCCGGACGGCAGCCAGAACGCTGTCGAGGTGCATGTGTTTCCGGAAGCCATGCGCGGCACCGGCGAGGGGTCGCGGCCCTATGATCTCCGCCCTAACTCCACCATGACCAACGCCACGGTGGCGGAGTCCGTGGTCGGCAATGACGGTCACACCCTGATGATCAAGTACAAGGACGGCGAGAAGAAAGTCGTAGTCTCACCGGAGACGCCGGTCGTGACCTACGTTCCCGCCGACAAGTCCGACCTCAAGCCCGGCGCCAAGGTGATCGCCTTCATGAAGAAGCTGCCGGACGGCTCGTTCGAAACCAACCGCGTCAGCGTGGGCCGCGAGGGGCTGACCCCGCCGATGTGATCTCGCCTCGTGGAATAGCACCTCCCGTGCGGTGTTTGAGTTGAGTTGGGCGCCAAATACACCTCGGGAGGAATACCATGCTGAAATCTTCTTCACGGCCGCGGATGCTCGCGGCCTCGCTGGCCTTTGTCACGCTGCTCGGATCGGTGGCGTGGGCGCAGCAGCCGCCGACGGTTCGAATTCGCGGTACCATCGAGGCCGTAGATCTGCCCATGCTGTCGATCAAATCGCGCGAGGGCACCGACATGAAGGTGCGCGTCACCGACAATGTCGCGGTGTTCGGCGTCGCCAAGACCGAACTGTCGGAGATCAAGGAAGGCTCCTATATCGGCGTCACCGCAATGCCGGAGCCGGACGGCACCCAGAAGGCGGTCGCGGTGCATATCTTCCCTGAAAACCAGCGCGGCGCGGCCGAAGGTTTCCGGCCCTGGGATCAGCGGCCGAACTCGACCATGACCAATGCCACCGTCGCCCAGACGGTGAAGGGCACCGACGGCCAGAACATCCTGGTCAAATACAAGGACGGCGAAAAGAAGGTCGTGGTGCCGGAGGGGACGCCGATCGTCACCTTCGTCGCCGGTGACAAGTCCGAACTGAAGCCGGGCGCCAAGGTGATTATCTTCAGCGCGGTGAAGAAGGACGATGGCACGCTGGAAGCCAATCGCGTCAATGTCGGCCGCGACGGAATTACGCCGCCGATGTGAGGTGAGAGCGCAGCTCTCTCAACGGGTTGTCCCCGCCTTGTGCGCAATTGCGCACAAGGCGGGGACGACGATAGAGCTTCGCTGCTTCCTCACACCGCCAGCACGTTATCGTCGATCTCGGCGATCGTGTTGACGCCGCACAATCCCATGGTGGTCAGCATTTCCTTGGCGATGATGTCGAGCGCCTTGGCGACGCCGGCCTGTCCGCCGGCGCCCAGGCCGTAGGCGTAGGCGCGGCCGATCATGCAGGATTTGGCGCCGAGCGCGAGCGCGCGCACCACGTCCTGGCCGGAGCGGATGCCGCCGTCGAACATGATCTCCATCTTCGAGCCGACGGCGTCGACGATCTCGGGCAGCACCTCGATGGAAGACGGCGCGCCGTCGAGCTGGCGGCCGCCATGGTTGGACACGACAAGCGCCTGCGCGCCGGTCTTGGCCGCGATCTCGGCGTCCTCGACGTCGAGAATGCCTTTCAGGATCAGCTTGCCCGGCCAGATCGAGCGGATCCAGTCGATGTCCTTCCAGTTCAGCGAGGTATCGAACTGCGACGCCGTCCATTCCGACAGTTTTGTGAGATCCTCGGTGCCTTTGACGTGGCCGACGATGTTGCCGAAGCTGCGGCGCTTGCCGCGCAGCACGCCGGCGACCCATGACGGCTTGCTGGCGAAGTCGAGCAGTTTCGACAGCGACCATTCCGGCGGCACCGACATGCCGTTCTTGATGTCCTGGTGACGCTGCCCGATCACCTGCAGGTCGACGGTCAGCACCAGCGCCGAGCATTTCGCCGCGATCGCGCGCTCGATCAACGCCTTGATGAAGCCGCGGTCTTTCATCACGTAGAGCTGGAACCAGAACGGCTTGTCGACGCTGGCGGCGATATCCTCGATCGAGCAGATCGACATCGTGCTCTGGGTAAAGGGAATGCCGGCGGCCTGGGCGGCGCGGCAGGCATGAATCTCGCCGTCGCCATGCTGCATGCCGAGCAGGCCGACCGGCGCGAGGATCAACGGCATCGCGGCCGGCTCGCCGAGGATCGTGGTGGAAAGATCGCGCTTGGAGACGTCGACCAGGATGCGCTGGCGGAACTTGATCTGCTGCAGATCCTCGGAGTTGGCGCGCAGCGTGTCCTCGGTGTAGGAGCCGCGGTCGGTGTAGTCGAAAAACGCCTTGGGAACCCGGCGCTTGTGCAACTGGCGCAGATCCTCAATGCAGGTGATGTGCTTCATGGACGTCCCGGCCTCTTCTTGAATTTCTTCGCTGCGTTGTCATCTAGCACGGTTGGAAGGCCAGCCAAATCGCATCTCGTAGGCACCTTCCGGAGCGGAGGGACACCCCATGACCGGACCGCGCACTGTTTCCAGTCCCGACGCCCGCGCCAAGGATCGCGAAGACAAGGATCGCGAGGAAAAGCGCCGGCTGGACGACGCCCTGGAGGAAGGTCTGGAAGAGACCTTTCCGGCCTCCGACCCGGTCAATGTCACCCAGCCGCCGCCTTCGAAGGGCGACCACCACGTCAAGCGGGGGAACTAGCGCGCCGGTGCGGGACACGCATTCGCGAAAAAATTTAATTATACCAAGTGCTTATATGCTAGCCGCGGTTGCCCATAGCCGTAATGATTAATCATATTTTTTGAAGTCATTTTAGCCGCCGAGGGATTATAACCCATGCACGCTACGATGGAGGGCGTTCGGGGATTCGTGGCCGTGATGGCCTTAAAGAAGACCTGGAATGGCTGGGGGTCACATGAGCCGCAAATATTTCGGTACCGACGGAATTCGGGGCCGTGCCAATGGTCTGATTACCCCGGAGCTCGCGCTCAAGGTGGGGCAGGCGGCCGGCCTGGTGTTTCAGCGCGGCGAGCATCGCCACCGCGTCGTGATCGGCAAGGACACCCGGCTCTCCGGCTACATGATCGAATACGCCATGGTGGCCGGCTTTACCTCGGTCGGCATGGACGTGCTGCTGCTCGGCCCGATGCCGACGCCGGCGGTTGCGATGCTGACCAAGTCGATGCGTGCCGATCTCGGCGTGATGATTTCGGCTTCCCACAATCTGTTCGAGGACAACGGCATCAAGCTGTTCGGCCCGCAGGGCTTCAAATTGTCCGACGATGTCGAAAAGCAGATCGAGCAACTGCTCGACGAGCCGATCGACCGCCGTCTGGCGCAGAGCGCCAGCCTGGGGCGCGCCCGCCGCATAGACGGCGTGCATGACCGCTACATCGAATTCGCCAAGCGCACGCTGCCGCGCGAACTCTCGCTCGACGGCCTTCGCGTCGTGATCGATTGCGCGCACGGCGCCGCCTACAAGGTGGTGCCGGAAGCGCTGTGGGAATTGGGCGCGGACGTCATCGCGATCGGCGTCGAACCCGACGGATTCAACATCAACAAGGAATGCGGCTCGACCTCGCCGGAAGCGCTGGCGAAAAAGGTGCGCGAGATGCGCGCCGATATCGGCATCGCGCTCGACGGCGACGCCGATCGCGTCATCCTGGTCGACGAGCGCGGCCATGTGGTCGACGGCGACCAGTTGCTCGCGGTGATCGCGCAAAGCTGGAAGGACGACGGCCGTCTCGCCAGGCCCGGCATCGTCGCCACCGTGATGTCCAACCTCGGGCTCGAGCGCTTTCTCGAAGGGCAGGGCATCGGCATGGTGCGCACGCCGGTCGGCGATCGCTACGTGCTCGAGCAGATGCTCAAGCAGGGCTACAATCTCGGCGGCGAGCCTTCGGGCCATATCATTCTCTCCGACTACGCCACGACAGGCGACGGCTTTGTCGCCGCACTGCAGGTGCTGGCCGTGGTGCAAAAGCTTCGCCGTCCGGTGTCGGAAGTCTGCCACCGTTTCGATCCGCTGCCGCAGATCCTGAAGAACGTGCGCTACCGCTCCGGCAAGCCGCTCGACCATGCCGAGGTGAAATCGGCGATCATGGACGGCGAGAATCGCCTCAACGGCCACGGCCGGCTCTTGGTCCGTTCGTCCGGCACCGAGTCTGTGATCCGCGTGATGGGCGAGGGCGACGACCGCATCCTGGTCGAGGACGTCGTCGATCAGATCGTCACCGCGCTCGGCCACGCCGCGGCGGCATAAGCGCGTTTTATTTTGATGGCGCAGGATCGTTGATCGGTGGTGTGGCAACGCATCGCAGCCATAAGCTATTGATGCTGGTCGCGACGATGGCCCGGCCGTAGAACACCACACATTGCCTGCCCGCGATTCTTTTCGGGAATGCGCCCTTGAACAAGCCCGTCATCGTCTCAGAGGAAACGACGACCGCGCCGGTGGTCGTGCTGGACGCGACGCCAAGCCGTGCCGCCAAGGCGGCTGTCGCGGGACCGGCCTATGTCGTGCTGGCCGGCATCAGCTTCTCGCATTTCCTCAACGACACCATGCAGTCGTTGATCGCTTCGGTCTATCCGATCCTGAAGGATGCTTACGCGCTGGACTACGGGCAGATCGGCATGATCACGCTGGCGTTCCAGTTCACTGCGTCGCTGCTGCAGCCGCTGGTCGGGCATTTCACCGACAAGAAGGCGCAGCCGTTCTCGCTTGCGATCGGCATGGGCTTCACCTTCTTTGGCTTGCTGCTCTTGAGCGTCGCGGCGCGCTATCCCGTCATCCTGATCGCAGCCGCGCTGGTCGGCCTCGGCTCGGCGGTGTTCCATCCGGAGTCGGCGCGGATCGCGCGCCTCGCCTCGGGCGGCCGCTACGGCTTCGCGCAATCGGTGTTTCAACTCGGCGGCAGTTTTGGCACGTCGATGGGACCGGTGCTGGCGGCGCTGATCGTGGTGCCGTTCGGCCAGCCCTCGATCGCCTGGTTTTCATCGATCGCGTTTCTGGCGATCGTGATCCTGTGGCGGATCGGCGCCTGGTACAAGCCGCAGATCGCGACGAAGAAGTCGGCTGCGGTGGAACGTCATCCGGACCTGCCGGATTCCCGGCGCGTCAGGATCGCGCTCGCGGTGCTGGTCGCGCTGCTGTTCTCAAAACAGCTCTACGTGTCGAGCCTGTCGAGCTATTACATCTTCTATCTGATCGACAAGTTTCAGGTGTCGACGCAGGCGGCCCAGCTCTACCTCTTCCTCTTTCTCGCCGCCAATGCAGCGGGCGCGTTCTTCGGCGGGCCGCTCGGTGATCGCTTCGGCCGCCAATACGTCATCTGGTTCTCGATAGCAGGCGCGCTGCCGTTCACGCTGGCGCTGCCCTATGCCGGCCTGTTCGCCAGCGCCGTGCTGACGATATTCATCGGCCTGATTATTTCCTCGGCGACATCCTCAATCATTGTGTTCGCGCAGGAGCTGATGCCGCACCGCTTCGGGATGATCTCGGGCGTGTTCTTCGGCGTCGCCTTCGGCATCGGCGGACTTGGCGCCGCCGTGCTCGGCAAGCTTGCCGATCACACCGGGATCGCGTTCGTCTATCATCTCTGCGCGTTCCTGCCCGCGCTCGGCCTGCTCGCGGTGTTCCTGCCGAAGATTAGGCAGGCGAATAGCGAATAGGGAGTGGCGAGTAGTGCGCAGGAAATGAGGTGCTTCTCTCCTCGCCATTCGCTATTCGCCACTCGCCCTTCGTCAATACATCGTTAGGATGTATGGCGGTTTCGCCATTTTCCGGTGTTGCAAGATGCATTGCGACTCGCGTCGCAAACAGCGGCACGAAAGCAGTCAGAGATTGTCAACCTTAATAATTAGGGTTAAGCGCCGCTTAAGCATTTAATGCCATCGTCCGTCCGTGAGTTTTTGAAGTGGGGCCATTGCAGTCAGCCTCACCGGACAAAAGGACGAAGCCCATGCGTAGCGTTAAGTCTTTCATTGCCGCCGGTGCGGCCACATTGTTGTCGCAGGCGGTGTTTGCTGCCGACATGGCGATCGCGCCTCCTCCAGCATACGCGCCGGCCCCGGTGGTCGAGGACTTCGGCGGCTGGTATCTGCGCGGCGACATCGGCTTCAGCAACCAGCGCGTCGATCGTCTGAACAACGCGCTCGACGCCAACAACACGTCGTCGGTTCAGACCCTGAACTTCAACACCGCGGGCATCTTCGGCCTCGGCGTCGGTTACAAGGTCAACAACTGGTTCCGCGCCGACGTCACCGGTGAATACCGCGGCAATTCGCAGTTCTTCGGCACCGATCGCATCACCTATGCGGGCGGCGTCGGCACTGACACCTATCACGCCACCAAGAACGAGTGGGTCGTTCTCGCCAACGCCTATGTCGATCTCGGCACCTGGTGGTGCATCACCCCGTTCATCGGCGCCGGCGTCGGCGGCGCGCGGGTTGCGATCAACGGCTTCACCGATCAGGGCATTGCCAACAATGGCGGCGGTGCGCTTCCGGGTCTCGCCTATGGCGACAGCGTCGCGAAATGGAATTTCGCCTGGGCCGCGCATGCCGGTCTCGCCTACAAGGTCACGCCGAGCTTCACCGTCGAACTCGCCTATCGCTATCTCGACATGGGCGACGGCCTGACCGGCGATCTCCGCACCTTCGATGGCGTCAATGCGATCAACAACCCGATGACCTTCAAGCACATCACTTCGCATGACCTGAAGCTCGGCGTGCGCTGGGATCTGACCAGCCCGCAGGTTTACGCGCCGCCGCTGATCCGCAAAGGTTAATCGCGACTTCCATTCGTTAACGGTTGCCGAACGGCGCGGGGTACTTCCCGCGCCGTTTGCTTTTGGCCCATGACGATGCGGGAGTTGCAGCCGGTGAAAATCTTGCCGGCTTTTCGACAAGATCGCGCCCAATCCGTGCACGCGACAACGATTGATTAAGGTTAACAGGCGATGATCAGCCCAAGTTCAGAGTGTCGAATGGAGCGTTGCGATGCGTCGATTGTTGCTGGTGGCTGTGATGTGCGGAGTGGTAAGCGGCGCGCAAGCGGCTGACATGCCGGACTTGCCTTTTCTCCGCGGCAGCTTCACCGAGGGGCTGAGCACAGCGAGCGTCAACTGGGGGGGCGGCTACATCGGTGGCCACGCTTCCCACGGCGCGGCGGACATGGACTTCACCAACTCCGGCCAGGACTTGCTCGCCAAGCTCTTGAACAACGTCGATCTGGAAGCGCAGTTCAATATCTCCAAGTGGCCCCTGCTCGGCAAGGCCCATATGCAAAACAGCGGCTTTGGCGGGTTCATCGGCTACAATTTCCAGTTTAGCGAGGCCGTCATCGGTGTTGAGCTGAACTATACCCACGGCAATTTCTTCGGAGCCAACAGCGGCGGTCAGGCTCGCGTGTTCCAGTACCCGACTGACTACGTGACGTTCGCTGCCGCATCCTCGTCGGCCTCGATGAAGATCACCGATTACGGCTCGTTGCGGGCGCGAGCCGCATACCCCGTCGGCAATTTCCTGCCTTATGGATTTGTCGGCCTCGCGCTGGGGCAGGCGAACATCAATCGCAGGGCCGATGTGAACCTTAACTACCAGTATGTCGGCGCCGCCGTTCCCCCGCTTCCAAATTACTCGGGCGCCTACAGCCTGACGGACAACGCCAACTCTCATTTCATCATGGGCTTCGCCGGAGGTGTCGGTGTCGACATAATGCTATACGCGGGCCTCTTCCTTCGTGCCGAGTGGGAGTATCTCCGGTTCAGCACCACTGTCGAAACCAGCGTCAACACGGTGAAGGCCGGTCTCGGCTACAAGTTCTGACGCGTGGCGGCGGCGCCGATCCGCGCGCCGTTGACAGATTTGCCGCCGCCTGTTGCAGTGTCGCCGTAAGCGGAGGCGGCGCATGAAGGTTTACGGCGATACCAATTCCGGCAATTGCCTGAAAGTGAAGTGGGTGTGCGACCATCTCGCGCTGCCCTACACCTGGATAGCGGTCGACACCCTCAAGGGCGAGACGCGCACTGCGGAATTCCTCAAGCTCAACGGCGCCGGCCAGGTGCCCACGATCGAACTCGACGACGGCCGCACGCTGGCGCAATCCAACGCCATCATCCGTTATCTCGCCCGCGGTTCTCGTCTCATTCCGCAGGATGCGTTCGCGGAAGGGAAGATGGACGAGTGGCTGTTCTGGGAACAATACAGCCATGAGCCATACATCGCCGTCTGCCGCTTCCAGATGTTCTATCTGGGCAAGTCGGCTTCCGATCTCGACCCCGACAAGGTCAAGCGCGGCTATACGGCGCTGGCGCAGATGGAGCATCAGCTCGCCGTCACGCCATTTCTGGCCGGCGACGCCGTCACGCTCGCCGACATCTCGCTGCTGGCCTATACGCGCGTCGCGCATGAAGGCGGCTTCCATCTCGATGGCTACGCCGCGGTGCGCCGCTGGATCGGCGCGACCGAAAAATTCCTCGGCCTGCCGCCGGCGCGCTGACTACACCGGAAATTGCCATGTCTGCCATCTCAGAGATCACCATCCGCCGCGCCCGCCGCGAGGACGTCGGCACCATCGTCGTCATGCTGGCGGACGATCCGCTCGGCGGCGGCCGTGAGCGGATCGAAGACCCGTTGCCGCAATCCTATTTCACGACATTCGAGACGGTCGACCGCGATCCGAACATCCAACTCGTCGTTGCCGAGGACCGCGCGGGCGCTGTGGTCGGCTGCCTGCAGCTCTGCATCCTGCCGGGGCTGAGCTCGCAGGGCGCCTCGCGCGGGCTGATCGAGGATGTCCGCGTCGCCAGACACTGCCGCAGCCGCGGCATAGGCGAGCAGATGGTGCAGTGGGCGGTTGTCGAAGCGCGGGACAAGGGATGCAAACTGGTCGAACTGCTGACGCATCACACCCGCGTCGATGCGCAGCGATTTTACGAGCGGCTCGGCTTTGCGCGCAGCCATGTCGGCATGACCTTGCGATTTTGATCGCCTTAGCGTTTTCGAGCCGAAAGCCTGTCCCGGACTTGATCCGGGGTGGAATCCGGTTCGCGCAATGAAAACGCGTCAGAGTCAGCCAACTGCGGTTGAAGCGAATTTGCGATGAATGCCTGAGGTAGTCGTCACTCTACGATCCGGTTAACAACCGATAAACTACGCGTGCGTCCGTGATTTTACGGACCGGAAGGTCTCCGCTATGCCGACGTCTCCCACGGGGCTTGGGCAGCTTGGGGATTTCCGATGAAAAAATATTCGATTGTCCGGATCGGAAGCGAATATGTCGTTCAGGCCGGAGAGACCAGCATTCTGAAGGTGTCGAGCCGGCGGGAGGCGGCCAAACTGGTCACCGATGCCGCCGAACTCCTGCAGCAGGAGCCGGCGCCTGTCGCGGACGAGCACCCATCAATCGGGCGTGATGCTCCCGAAGATCCTTGACGATCGGGCACGATTCCCCTATTGACCGCCGCGGGACACCTCCCCCCAACGGGAGGCTTGCTATCTGGAAGGATAGATTATGACCGTAGCGAAGCCCGCTTCGCGGCCCAACGTGCCGCATTTTTCCTCCGGCCCCTGCGCCAAGCGCCCCGGCTGGACCCCCCAAAATCTCAAGGACGCAGCCCTCGGCCGCTCGCATCGCGCGAAGGTTGGCAAGGCCAAGCTCAAGCTCGCGATCGAACTGACGCGCGAAGTGCTTGAAGTGCCGGCCGACTACAAGATCGGCATCGTGCCGGCGTCCGATACCGGCGCGGTCGAAATGGCGCTGTGGTCGCTGCTCGGCGCGCGGCCCGTCACCACCATCGCCTGGGAATCCTTCGGCGAGGGCTGGGTCAGCGACATCGTCAAGGAATTGAAGCTGAAGGATGTCACCAAGCTGCATGCCGGCTATGGCGATCTTCCCGATCTCTCCAAGGCCGATCCGGCTTCCGACATCGTCTTCACCTGGAACGGCACGACGTCTGGCGTGCGCGTGCCGAACGCCGACTGGATCAGCGCGACCCGCGAAGGCCTCACCATCTGCGACGCGACGTCGGCCGCCTTTGCGCAGCCGCTCGATTTCGCAAAGCTCGATGTAGTGACGTTCTCCTGGCAGAAGGCGCTGGGCGGCGAGGCCGCGCACGGCATGCTGATCCTGTCACCGCGGGCGGTGGAGCGGCTCGAGACCTACAAGCCGGCCTGGCCGCTGCCGAAGATTTTCCGCCTGACCAAGGGCGGCAAGCTCAACCAGGGCATCTTCGAAGGCGAGACCATCAACACGCCGTCGATGCTGTGCGTCGAGGATTATCTCGATGCGCTGAACTGGGCGAAATCGATCGGCGGCCTGAAGGCCCTGATCGCGCGCGCCGACGCCAACACCAAGGTGCTGTCGGACTGGAAGGCAAAGACGCCGTGGATCGATTTCCTGGCGAAGGAAGCTTCGATCCGTTCCAACACCTCGGTGTGCCTGAAGTTCACGGATCCCGCGATCACCTCGCTGCCGCCTGACGCGCAGGCGGACTTTTCGAAGAAGCTGGTCGCGCTCGTGGAGAAGGAAGCCGCCGGTTACGACTTCGCCTATTACCGCGATGCGCCGGCAGGCCTGCGGATCTGGTGCGGCGCCACCGTCGAAGCCTCCGACGTCGCGCTGCTGACGCAGTGGATCGACTGGGCGTTCGCCGAGACCAAGGCCGCGCTGCCGAAGGCGGCTTGATCGTCACCCTCCCCTGGAGGGGGAGGGTCGACGCACCCGAAGGGTGCGTCGGGGTGGGGTGATCTCTCCGCACCCGACGCACGCAGAGTTCGCACCGACAGTTTCACCCCACCCCGGCGCTTCGCGCCGACCCTCCCCCTCCAGGGGAGGGTGTGAAGGATCACACCAATGTCCAAACCCAAAGTTCTCATTTCCGACGCGCTCTCTCCGGCCGCCGTCCAGATCTTCAAAGACCGCGGTATCGAGGTCGACTTCCAGCCCAATCTCGGCAAGGACAAGGACAAGCTCGCCGAGATCATCGGCAATTACGACGGGCTTGCGATCCGCTCGGCGACCAAGGCGACCGCGAAGATCATCGACAAGGCCACCAGGCTGAAGGTGATCGGCCGCGCCGGTATCGGCGTCGACAATGTCGACATCCCGGCGGCGACCGCCAAGGGCATCATCGTGATGAACACGCCGTTCGGCAATTCGATCACGACCGCCGAGCATGCAATTACCTTGATGCTGGCGCTGGCGCGTGAAATTCCGCAGGCCGACGCCTCGACCCAGGCCGGCAAGTGGGAGAAGAACCGCTTCATGGGCGTCGAGATCACCGGCAAGACGCTGGGCGTGATCGGCTGCGGCAATATTGGCTCGATCGCCGCCGACCGCGCGCTCGGCCTGAAAATGAAGGTTATCGCGTTCGATCCGTTCCTGTCGCCGGAGCGCGCCAGGGACATCGGCGTCGAGAAGGTCGAACTCGACGAGTTGTTCAAGCGCGCCGATTTCATCACGCTGCACACGCCGCTGACCGAGAAGACCAAAAACATCATTGACGCGGCGGCGCTCGCCAGGATGAAGAAGGGCGTGCGCATCATCAACTGCGCCCGCGGCGGCCTGGTCGACGAGCAGGCGCTGGTCGACGCGCTGAATTCCAGGCACGTCGCCGGCGCCGCCTTCGACGTGTTCGTCGAGGAGCCCGCCACCAAGAACGTGCTGTTCGGTCATCCCAACGTGATCTGCACGCCGCATCTCGGCGCCTCCACCACGGAAGCTCAGGAGAACGTCGCGCTGCAGGTCGCCGAGCAGATGTCGGATTATCTCCTGACCGGCGCGATATCGAATGCGGTGAACTTCCCCTCGATCACGGCCGAAGAAGCGCCGAAGCTGAAGCCGTTCATCGAGCTTGCCGAAAAGCTCGGCTCGTTCGCGGGACAGCTCACCGAGAGCGGAATCCTGAAGGTGCAGATCACCTACGAGGGGCACGTCGCCGAGATGAAGATCAAGGCGATCACTTCGGCGGTGCTGTCGGGCCTGCTGCGGCCGATGCTGGGCGAGGTCAACGTCGTCTCCGCGCCGGTTGTTGCGAAAGAGCGCGGCATGGTGGTGGACGAGATCGTGCGCGCGGCGCAGAGCGACTATGAAAGCCTGATCACGGTCACCGTCACCACCGAACGGCAGGAACGCTCGGTGTCCGGCACCGTCTATCACGACGGCAAGCCGCGGCTGGTCGACATCAAGGGCATCCGGGTCGACGCCGAATTCGGCAAGTCGATGATCTATGTCACCAACGAGGACAAGCCCGGCTTCATCGGCAGCTTCGCCGGCCTGCTCGGCGACGCCAAGATCAACATCGCCACCTTCCATCTCGGCCGCGTCAAGCAGGGCGGCGACGCCATCGCGCTGGTCGAGATCGACGGGCCGGTCCCGGCGGAGGTGCTGGCCAAGGTGCAGAAGTTGCCGCAGGTGAAGCAGGCGAAGGCACTGGCGTTCTAGAGCGACGTCCTTCACCCCTCTAGGGGGAGGATAAGATGCTTCCCGTTGTCGGCGCAAAAAGAAGCGGACCCCGATCATGGCATCGGGATCCGCTGACGCGTCAGAGATCGTGTTTCGCGGCGATCTAGCTAGTTGACCCGTATCTTGGAAGGATAGAACCGGTCCTTGGCCGCCACCGCGTGGGGCATCGGCATGGGGGCTGTCTTGATCTGCCCGAAACGCGGCGGCAGTTGCGGTGTGGTCCGGGGCGGCACCGGCGCGACCTTTGTCCCGACGGCCACGCCCGGGACGACAGGCCTCGGCGCCTTCGGGGTCGCCTGCGGCAGGCTGTCCGGATTGGCGTTGCCCGGCGTGCCTGAGAGACCCCCGCCGCCGGCGCCGGTGCAGTCGAGCTTCACCTCTTTCCAGCCGGTCGACTGACCGATCGGGTTGGTCAGATCCTCGGCCATCGCCTGAACCGTCGTGGTCTTGTCGACCGTGAAGGTCTTGGTGAAGTTCGCCTCGAATTTGCCGGGACCGACGAATTTCGACCAGGCTTCGACGAACTGGTTCTGCATCGGCTCGTTGCCGACCTTGGTCCACAGCCTGAACTTGACGCCGCCGGCCTTGGAGGTTTCCAGCCGCACCTTGGCCTCGGTCAGTTGGCATTTTGTGGCCGGATTCGGCCTGGTCGGGTAACCCGCCGTGGTCATGAAGCGCAGGTGGATGCCCTTGACGCCGAAGTTCGGTTCCTTGGCTGCGACATCATCCGCGGCGCCGTGCTTGCCTTCGCACTTCACAGGCACGCTCACATTGGCAGTCGCCTTGTGCGGCTCGCCCAGTCCGCCCGAAGGAAGTGGGCCGACATCCTTGCTCGGGGTCAGGAACGAGGCAGTCAGCTCGACTCCGACCGCGCCGAAGGTGTTGTGGCTTTCGCGAATGCCCTTTCCTTCGCCGAGCTTGCTGTTGCAAGTCGCGATGATGGCCTGCTTTTCCGCGGCGGTCATATAGTCGGTCGAGCCTTCATAGGTCGTCGAGAAGTCCACCTGATCGTCGTGATGTTTGTCGGGGGAGACGTTGACGAAGTACTGGCCGTTGGGCTGGCCGAGCTGACGAACCTTGTAGTTCACGATCGGATATCCCGGCATCCCGATGTGGACGGTGACGGGCAAGCCGACGGTGCTTCCCTCGATCTTGGTCCATGACGTTCCATTCTCGGAAACGACCTTGAGAATGGTCGGACTGAAGCCGTTGCCGGAGATCTGGGCGTTGGCGGCGGCCGCATGTGCACCGGAGGTCAGTCCGGCCATCAGGAGGATCGAGGCCGCTGCACTGTGCAGCGCCCGCGAGGTGAGGTGGGTAGTAGCAAACATGGCATTTCTCCATAAGGGTTTGAATCAACATTGCTTTCCGTAGTGCAGCGGGTTGTTGATCGGCTGCATGACCTTTCGTCGCCATTGTTCCAAAATTAGTTTCAGTATATAATTTCAGTAATATGCTGAAAAATATTCAGTTAGGTCGCGTCGACCTGAACCTGCTCCCGGTTTTCGAAGCCGTGCTCGCAGAGGGAAATGTGGCACGGGCGGCAGCGCGTCTGCATGTGACGCCGTCGGCGGTAAGCCACGGGCTCAACCGTCTCAGGCACCAGTTCAACGATCCGCTGTTTCTGAAGGCGCCGAAGGGCGTGGTGCCGACGGCGCGCGCACTCGAACTCGCGGACGCCATCGCCGATGTCCTGGCGCGGGCGCGACGTGTTGTAGGAGCGGCAGAGCCATTTGATCCCGGCCGCTCGAAGCGGCGCTTCACGATCGGCGCACCGGACGCGATCGCCGCGGTCATGATGCCGCAATTGCTGAAGGTAGTTCAGCGCGATGCACCCTTTATCGATATGGCCCTGCGATACGTGTTGCGCGACATGGCGTTTGCCGAGCTGGATGCGCGCGCGATCGATGTCGCCGTCGTTCCCATCGATGAAGTTCCCGCCCGCTTCACGTCAAAGGTCGTGTTCGAAGACGAATTCCAGATTGTTGCCCGGCAAGGGCATCCATTCGCGGACGAACCGACATTGAAGCGCTATTGCGAGATGCAACATGTCATTGTGTCGCCGGCCGGCGATGCGCGTGCCTATGTCGATGACGTACTCGCAAGCAAAGGTCTGTCCCGCCGCGTCGCGATGACCGTTCCGAGTTTTATGCTCATGTTGGCGGTAATTGCCGAGACCGATCTGATCGCCGCGCTGCCGAAGGGCCTTCTTGATGCTCATGGCGTCCGCTTCGGTCTGGTCGGCATCGACCCACCGCTGCCGATGCGAAGCTTTCAACTCCGCGCCATCGCGCCGAAGGTTGCGATGATGGATGCCGGCGTCGAGTGGCTGTTCGGCTTGCTCGATCATCCTCCATCACGGGCACCGGCGTAGGCCTTGCTGCGGCGCCACCTGCCGCAGTCTTGCCGCAAATTCTGATCGAACCCGTTTCTCGCTCGCTGCGTCTCATCACCGGGGGTGGTGGGCATTTCGCGCGCTGCCATCAGGCGCGCGGTTCAGGAGAAATTCCATGCGATTGATTGCGAACACCTATCTGACGGCGAGCCTCGTCGTCCTTGCGGCGCTGGCGGCAGGCGAGGGCCGAGCGGCCGACATCGACGCCAGTTCGGCGGTCGATGCCGTCACCGTCTATCCCGATGGCGCCAGCGTCACGCGGATCATCTCGCTCGATTTGCCGGCGGGCGAGAATTCCGCCGTCCTCAAGGATTTTCCGCTGACGCTCGATCCCTCATCGCTGCGGGTTGAGGGTGAGGCGGGGACGAAACTCACGATCGGCACGATCGACGCAAAACCGCCGCGCGCGGCGCCGCCAGTCAACCTGCCCGAACTCGACAAGCGCATCGAGGCGCTGAAGGACGAGCGCGTCAATCTGCAGGGCGCGATCGATGCGGCGACCGCGCGCCGTAAATTCGCCGAGCGATTTGCGGATACTTCTCCGGCTGGAATCGGCGACAAGGGTGAGGCGCGTCCGATCGCCGAATGGCGCGCGGCCTTTGCCGCAGTCGGGGAAGAAGTCGCCAGCGCTGATACCGTCATTCGCGACGCCGTGCGCAAGCAGCGCGAACTCGACCGCGAAATCGCGCGTCTTGAACAGGACCGGGCGCAAAAGCCGCCAAGCAGGCTGGAAGTCCGGATCGAACTCGCAGCTGCCGCCGCGACGAAAGCGACGCTGCGCGTGACCTATGCGGTGCGCAACGCACGCTGGATGCCGCTCTACGACGCCCGCCTCGATACCGGCGCCAAGGACCGCAAGCCGGCGCTCGAACTGGTGCGCCGTGCCGAAATCACGCAAAACACCGGCGAGGATTGGTCGAATGTCGTGCTCGCCGTTTCCACCGTGCGCACCGCGCGCGGCGGCAGCGCGCCCGACCTGAAGTCGCTCGTCGTTCAATACCCGCAAGTACCGCGTCCGATGGCCGCCGGGTCCGTATCGGATTATGCAACGCCCTCGGCTGCGCCGCCCCCGGACAGGCTGAGGCAGCTCCGCGCCGGCGGAGGGAAGAGCGAGGAGCCCGTGATGGAGAAGGCGGCCGAGCAACAGGCCGCCGCTGATGTCAGCGGCTTCCAGGTGGTGTTCAAGATTCCGGGGCGCGTCAGCCTCGGTGCCAGCGAAGGCGCCAAGAGCCTGCGCATCTCCAGTGCGAGCATTGCGCCCGACCTCGCGGTCCGCGCCGTGCCGGTGCTGGACCCGACCGCGTTCCTCGAAGCGAGCTTCAAGCAGACCGAGGATGCGCCGCTATTGCCCGGCCGGGTCGCGATCTATCGCGACGGCGTGTTCGTCGGCCGCGGCCAGATGGCCGCTGCGGCCAAGGACGAGACCGTGCGGCTCGGCTTCGGCGCCGACGACAAGATCAAGATCGAGCGCACCGTCGTCAAACGCAACGAGGGCTCGGCCGGCCTGATCGTGACGACGTCGAAGACCGACGAACGCGCGTTCAAGACCACGGTGCGCAACGGCCACGACTTCCCGATCCGGATCGCGATCGAGGACCAGTTGCCGGTCAGCGAGAACGAGGAGATCCAGGTCGAAATGTTGCCGTCGACGACAACACCGACCGCGACCAATGTTCGTGACAAGCGCGGCGTGCTGGAATGGGCTTTTGAGGCCAAGGCGGGCGAGGTCAGGGACATCAATTTCGCCTGGCGGGTACGCTGGCCCAAGGACAAGGGCGTCGTGATGGTGCCGGCCGGCTGAGCCGGCGAGGGCAGGCACGGACTTTCCGGTTCTCTCGTCCAGCGGAGGGGATCGGAAGCATAACAGGATCAGCCGGATTCGCGTGCGATCCAACGGTCGCCGACCTCCTGATAGCTGTGCTTCACCGCCGCCCAGGCGACGCGATGGGCTGTTCTTTCGCGTTGCAGGGGACCGCGCGACGCGTTTGCGTTCAGGCGCTGTTGAAAGCGGCGAGATAGATCTCCCTCGCATGCGGCGGCAAATGCGCTCGAATGGGCGGCGGGAGGTCGTCGATTGATGCGTACGGCAAGCGATGTCTCCCGTACGACGGTGCGCTGGTCGAATGCCAATCGATCTAGACCGGCTGCTTGAGCTTCGGTTCTGATTGAATCAGAACCAAAGCTCTAGATTCTTTATCTGACGCGTTATCTGCCGCAGATAAGTCTGCGCAATCTGCGCAAGCTGATTGCTATGCGAACCGGTATCCACTTCGCTCGAAAACGCTATAATGGATCAACGCTCAGGCCCAACCACCGCCGCGGTACACGACCAGATTGTCATGGACGGCGCCAACGCCGGGCGTGGATTCTGCCGCAACCCTGATCGCCTTTCGCTCGGCATCCGATTCTGCAAGGCCCCAGAGATCGACGATGCCGTTGGCGACTGTGACGTTCAGCAGGCCCGTGTGGGCCCAATCTTCTTTCTTCAAGCTGGCGAGGATGCGGTCGCGGATCGCCTTGTCCGATGGAGCTATGTCGAGCAGCTGGCGTGCGCTGGCCACAGCCTGAAGGAGATTGGCCCTGCTCACGATACCGACCAGTTGACCGTTCTCCAGAATGGGCAATCTTCTGATTGCGTTCTTCTCCATCAGGGCGGCGACTTCATGGAGCGGCGCTTGGGGAGAGGTCGTGATGACATCCCGGGTCATGACATCCGAAACCTTGCGGCTATGAGATTTGATATATTCGGCCGCCAGTGTGTCGCTCTCGATCAATGCTCGAAGCCACCAGGACCGTTGCCGTTCCGTACCCGCCTCGACGCGGTGCAGCAGATCGCCTTCGCTGACAATGCCGACCAGCTTGCCCTTGCCGTCCAGCACCGGGACCGCGCTGATCTGCTTTTCGAGAAACAGCTTTGCAACCTGCTGTACGGTCGCGGAAGGTTCGACGGTGATAACAGGCGCAACCATGACGTCACGGACAAGCATAGCAACCTCCCTCAGTCGATGGTTTGATCGATAGCCGGCGCCGGGCACCTGTCATTGATGCATGTCAAGCTCAACGGAACTCAAGCAGCTACGAATTTTTAGGCCGGCGCAGATGCGGACGGCGTTCGCGTTAGTTGAGCGGAGAACTTGATGGAGTCCGACCCCTCGTCTCGCAAGCAGGCGGTTATCATTGGATATTTTGTGGCCGCCGGGATCGGCATGCTGGCGCTGCAATGGCTGCTGGCGACCTACAACACCATCGAAACCATTCCCTATAGCGAGTTCGAGCGATTGGTCGCCCAGGGCGGCGTCACAGAGGTGTCCGTCGCCCAGGATACCATCCAGGGAAAACTGAAGGACAAGCTTCCGAGCGGAAAGTCCGCCTTCATCACTGCGCGCGTCGATCCGGGGTTGGCGGAAAAGCTCGAGAGCAAGGGCGTCGTCGTCACAGGTGTCCCGTCGGGCGGGCTGTTCCAGACCATCCTGTCCTGGATCATCCCTGCGCTGATGTTCTACCTGATCTGGATATTTCTCGGGCGCCGGCTGGCGGATCGTCAGGGATTTGGCGGACTGATGTCGATCGGGAAATCGCGCGCCAAGGTCTATGTCGAAAAGGACACCAAGGTCACCTTCGCCGATGTGGCCGGCGTCGACGAAGCAAAATTCGAGTTGCAGGAAGTCGTGTCCTTCCTCAGGGATCCCAAGAGTTACGGCCGGCTCGGCGCTCATGTTCCCAAGGGAATTCTGCTGGTCGGGCCGCCCGGCACCGGCAAGACCCTGCTTGCCCGCGCGGTAGCCGGCGAAGCCGGGGTTGCATTCTTCTCGATCTCCGGGTCCGAATTCGTCGAGATGTTCGTCGGCGTCGGCGCAGCCCGGGTCCGCGATCTGTTCGATCAGGCGCGCAAGGCTGCACCCTGCATCATCTTCATCGACGAACTCGACGCGCTTGGGCGTAGCCGTTCTGCCGGCGCTTTCGGCGGCTACGACGAGAAGGAGCAGACGCTCAATCAGTTGCTCGCCGAGCTTGACGGCTTCGATCCCAGCGCCGGGGTGATCCTACTGGCGGCGACGAACCGGCCTGAAATCCTTGATCCTGCGCTGCTGCGGGCCGGCCGGTTCGACCGGCAGGTGCTTGTCGATCGTCCGGACAAGAGCGGGCGTATCGCCATCCTCAAGGTACATGTTCGCAAGATCAGGGTCGGCAAGGATGTCGATCTGGAGAAGGTCGCCGCGCTGACCCCGGGTTTCACGGGGGCAGATCTTGCCAACCTGATCAACGAGGCCGCCATTGCCGCCACCAGACGCAACGCCGACGACGTGTCCCTTGACGATTTCACGGTCGCGATCGAGCGGATCGTCGCCGGAATCGAGAAGAAGAGCAGGGTGCTCGGCAAGGACGAGCGTCGAAGGGTCGCCTATCATGAGATGGGTCATGCCCTCGTCGCCGCAAACCTTTCCGGCGTCGATCCCGTGCAAAAGGTGTCCATCATTCCCCGCGGGGTAGGCGCCCTTGGCTATACCCTGCAGCGGCCGACCGAGGATCGCTTTCTGCTCTCTGTACGCCAATTGAAGAATCGGATCGCAGTGCTGATGGGAGGTCGGGCATCCGAGCGGCTGATCTTTGACGGCGACGTCTCGACCGGGGCGGCCGACGATCTGCAACGGGCAACCGAGATCGCGATCGAGATGGTCACCAAATACGGAATGGACGAGAAAGTCGGACAGCGAACCTACGCATCCCGTCCTCAGATGTTTCTTCAAGCCGCACAGGATACAGTCGTCAGCGCGGCCGAGCTGACCGGGCGCGAGATCGATCTGGCGGTGCGAGATCTGGTCGAGGCGGGCGACGCCTGTGCGCGCGCCATTCTCGAAAAGCACCGGCGCGATCTGGACGAGGGCGTCGGGATCCTGATCGCAAAGGAGACACTGACGGCGGAGGAATTTGCTCCGTTGCGTCCGGCACCGGCGCAGCAAACGGCATCCCCCTGACGAGAGGAGCTTTTTTCGGCCGGTTTTGGATTTGATGCGGATCAATTTGGCCGCCGCGCCGCGATCATAGCCTGTCGTTGGGTTTCGCACGACATCGCTGCGACTTGGGAGGCGTCTTGTCATGGGATCGCCAGCATCGAAAGACAACAAGTCCGGAGCCGCAAAATCGTTTGATCTGCTTCGCAGGGAGATGGTCGCTTACAATATTGCCGCGCGCGGCGTGCGCGACGAACTCGTGCTTGAGGCGATGCGGAAGGTTCCGCGCGAATTGTTCCTGCCGGAAAGGCTCCGGGAATTCGCCTACGAGGACTCGCCGCTCCCGATCGCCGGGGAACAGACCATTTCCCAACCCTATATCGTTGCCTTCATGGCCGAGGCTCTGATGCTCAGGGGCGGCGAAAAGATTCTCGAGATCGGCGCCGGCTCCGGTTACGCCGCCGCCGTGCTTTCGGAGATCGCGGCCGACGTCTACACGGTCGAACGTCTCGGTCGGCTGGCAGAGCAGGCTGCGGCGACGCTGGCTGACCTCGGCTATGACAATGTTCATGTGCTGCACGGCGACGGCACCAGAGGCTGGCCGGAACATGCGCCCTATGATGCGATAGTGGTGGCGGCCGGCGGGCCGCAGGTACCGGAATCGCTCAAGGAGCAGCTGAAAATCGGCGGGCGGCTGGTGATAGCGGTCGGTGCTGATCAGCGTGCCCAGGAACTGGTGCGCATCACCCGCATCTCGAAAGATCAATATCGCAGCGAAGACATCGCTGACGTCCGCTTCGTTCCGTTGATCGGGGAAGAGGGCTGGGCTGCGCCAGGAACGGAGCCTGCGCGAAAACGCCGGGCGCTGCGGCCCGGCGCCCGAGGCGAGGAAGCACTGGTCCGCAATCTTGCAGATGCAGCAGAATCCTTTCCGTCGATCGAGACCGTGGATCTCGCCTCGCTGATGCAGCGGATCGGATCGGCTCGCGTCGTGCTGCTTGGCGAAGCGACCCACGGCACCAGCGAGTTCTACCGGATGCGCGCGCGGATCACCCGCGAGCTGATCGTCGAGAAGGGATTCCAGTTTGTCGCGATCGAGGCGGACTGGCCTGACGCCGCACGCGTGGATCACTATGTGCGGCATTTCCAGTATCCGCCGTCGGAATGGACGGCGTTCGCACGGTTTCCGACCTGGATGTGGCGCAACACCGAGGTGCGCGATTTTGTAAGCTGGCTGCGCAAGCACAACGGGACCGTGGAGAAGAACGAGCGCGTCGCATTTCACGGCCTCGATCTTTACAGCCTCTACGACTCGATCCGGTCGGTTCTGACCTATCTCGACGAGGTCGATCCGCAGTCGGCCAGGGTCGCCCGCGCGCGCTACGGCTGCCTGACTCCGTGGCAGAACGATCCTGCCACCTACGGTCACGCCGCCTTGACCGGATCGTACCCGACCTGCGAGTCCGATGTGGTTCGCGCGCTGAGCGATCTTCAGGCCAAACGCCGGGCCTACGCCGAGCATGACGGCGAGCGCTTCCTCGATGCCGAACAGAATGCCCGGCTGGTGGCAAATGCGGAGCGCTATTACCGGATCATGTACTACGGTTCACGGGCGTCGTGGAATCTGCGCGATTCCCACATGTTCGAAACTCTGAACAACCTGTTGGCGTTTCACGGCAAGGACAGCAAGGCGGTCGTATGGGCGCACAATTCTCACGTCGGGAACGCAGGCGCGACGGAGATGGCTGCGCGCGGCGAACACAATATCGGCCAGCTTTGCCGCGAGCAGTTTGGCGAACAGGCCTATATTGTCGGTTTTGGCACCAACAGCGGGACGGTTGCCGCGGCGTCCGAGTGGGATGGTCCGATGGAGGTGAAGGACGTGCGGCCGGCGCTTCCCGATAGCTACGAGCGGTTATGTCATGCAACGGGCCATGCTCGGTTCATGCTCGGCTTGCGTGGCCGGATCGATCTGTGCGGTCCGAACGGGCTCGGCAGGGAACGTCTCGAGCGGGCGATTGGCGTGATCTACCGGCCCGAAACCGAGATGGCCAGCCATTACTTCAGGGCCAACCTGCCACAACAATTCGACGAATATATCTGGTTCGACGACACGCGCGCGGTGACTCCGCTGGACACCGCCGAGATCAAGGGACTTCCCGATACCTATCCGTTCGGGGTGTGACTCCGGCGCGGGCCGCTTTTCCCTCTCCCCGCAAAGAGGCGGGGAGAGGGAGTGAAGCGCCGGCGTCACTTCGCCTTCAAAAATTCGCCGACTTCCAGCAGCACGAACTCGTTGTCATCCGCCTTGTTGGGATCGCGGCTCGACGAGAACGGCAAATTGTTGTCGTTGCCGACGATGATATGCGTGTCATCGACGCGATCGACGTTCTCGATGGTGAAGAACGGGAAGGTCAAGACGCCGTCGTTGAGCGGCTTGCGGGCCTTCTTGTCGGGATCCCGGATCTTCATCAGGTCGATATAGGCGATCTTGCGCACCGGCTTGCCGACATTGGCGTCGGAGAGTTCTACCTTGTAGACGCGCTTGAACTTCGCCAGATCCGGAAAGCAGTTCTCGCCGCGCTGGCCTTGCGGGCAAGCCTTGTCGGCGGTGCCTTCGCCATTGTCGCGCTCGATGATCAGGCCGCTCGTGGCGTCGATCATGTTGAAGTCGCCGATGGCGTGGCCGTTCTGCTCGAACACGTAAGTCCAGTAGCGCCCGGTGAATTTTTCCGCGGCGACGTCGAATTCGAGAATCCGCGAGGCTTCCTTGCCGTCGATCTTTTCAAAATCCTTCTTCTCGGCGTCCCACAGCGGGCCTTCGAGCAGGCCGTACAGGAATTTTCCGTCCTTCGACGACGCAAAGCCTTCATAGCCCTTGGAGCGGCGCAGATTGACCGTGGTGTAGCTCGCGCCTGGTGCTGCCGGCGACTGCACCGACCAATGGTCGGGTGAGCGCACCGGCTTGCCGTCGGCGGTGGTTTCGAACACGCCCAGCACCTTGCCGTTGCGGTCGGTCTTCAGGACGTAGGGCCCGAACTCATCGCCGATCCAGAAGGTGTCGCCGATGATCTGAAAACCTTCGGTGTCGAAATCGGCGCCGGTGAGATAGCGCTTGGCGGCGTCCTCATGCAGGATGCGGAACGGCACCTTCCTGTCGGGATCGTGCAGGAAGATGGTTTCCTGCCGTTCGATCTTGCCGGTCGCCCAGTCGATCTTGTGGCGGTTGAGATAGAGCATCGAGTCGGCCGAGTTGTAGCGCGAGCCCATGCCGTTGTCGGTGAGCACCCAGAACGAACCGTCCGGCATCACCTTGATGCCGGAATGGCCCTGCTGCGGCTGGCCCTTGAACGGCAGCGACACGCCGGTCGGCCGTTCATAGGATTTGCCCATCACGGTGCCGACAGTGTCAACGCGCTTGCCGGTGGTGTATTTGCCCGCGGCCTTGAGATCATCAGGCGCGTCGGCGGGTGCGTCGATGAAGGTCTGCGCCGGCAGCACGGCGTGGCCCTTCAGCGTGGCGGGAAACTCGCCTTCGCCCTGTGCAAAGGCGGCACTGGCCAGAAGGACTGATACGACGGAGCAGAGCAATGACACGCGCATGGCGGATCTCCTCATGATGACGATGCGCCTGTCTTGCGGAGCGGCTGTTACAACTGGCTGACAGTTCTGTGAAGAACCTGTAACGCCGTTGGATAAGCCTTGCGGCGTTATGCCGTCGGCGGGCCTGCGGGCCGCATGGTCTGCGGCAGCAGGAACGGCACGCCACCGTCGGTATAGTCGATCGTGACGTCCACCTCGAAAATCCGGCGGATGGTCTCGGCCGTGATCGCCTCGGAACGGCCGCCGTCGACGGCGAGCCGTCCGCGGTGCAGCAGCACGATCCGGTCGGCAAAGCGCATCGCCAGATTGAGGTCATGCAGCACGGCGATCACGGCCGTGCCGTTCTGCGCGCGCCCTCTTGCGGTCTCCACCAGATCGATCTGGTGGCGCATGTCGAGGCTGGAGGTCGGCTCGTCCAGCAGCAGCAGGCCGGGGCCGTGCTGTTCTTCGCCGCAGGCGAGTTGCACCAGCACGCGGGCAAAATGCGTGCGTTGCTGCTCGCCGCCGGAGAGTGTCGGCAATTGCCGGTGACTGAAATGCGTGAGCCCTACCTCGCCCAGCGCGGCATCGACCAGCCTTTGCGCGGTGGCGCGGCCGGTGTCGCCCGCGCCCATATGGACGATTTCCTCGACCGTGAACGGGAAGGTGACATTGACGTGCTGCGACAGCATCGCGCGGTGATGGGCGAGAACGCGCGGCGCATAGAGGTGGATGTTGCGCTGCTTCAATTTGATCTGTCCGCGCGTCGGGCGGAGATCGCCGGACAGCATCCGCAGCAGTGTCGATTTGCCGGCGCCATTGGGGCCGACGATGGCGACCATCTCGCCGGCCTTGATACGCAGATCGATGCCGTCGACCAGCGTGGCGCCGCCAACGATCATCGATACCGCCTGCGCTTCGAGGATGGCGATCATAGCGAGACCAGCCCGCGCCGGCGGAGCAGCATGCCTAAGAAGAACGGCGCGCCGATCGCCGCGGTCAGAATTCCGATCGGCATTTCCGCGGGCGCCACGATGGTGCGGGCCAGCGTATCGGCGCCCACCAGCAGCACCGCACCCAACAGCATCGAGGCCGGCAGCAGCAGCCGGTGCGCCGGCCCGATCACCAGCCGGAGCAGGTGCGGCACCACGATGCCGACAAAGCCGACCACGCCGCAGACCGAAACCGCAACGCCCGTCATCGCCGATACCAGCACGATCGAAATCCGCTTCAGCCGCTCGACGTCGACGCCGCTGTGAAACGCTTCGGCCTCGCCGAGCACCAGCACATCGAGCCCGCGCGCGATCGAGACGCAGGCGATCAAGGCCGGCCCCAGCACTGGCGCCAGCGTGGCGAGCTTGGGCCAGGTCGCGCCGCTCAGCGAGCCCAGCATCCAGAACGTGATGTCGCGCAACTGCCGATCGTCGGCGATGAACACCAGAAGCCCGACGCCGGCATTGGCGATGGCGGCAATCGCGATGCCGGCCAACAGGAAGATCGCAATCGACGTTCGTCCCGAGCGGCTCGCGATGGAGTAAAGGATGATCGTCGTTGCCAGTGAACCAACGAAGGCTGCGACCGGCAGCAACTGATGCTGCATGAAGCGCAAGCTTTGGCCGATCTGGCTGTCGGTGAACACGATCGCCGCCGCCGCCGCCAGCGCGCCGCCGGAGGAAACGCCGACCAAAGCGGGGTCGGCGAGGGGATTGCGAAACAGCCCCTGCATGATGGCGCCCGATGCCGCGAGCAAGGCGCCGACCATCGTGGCGGCCGCGATCCGCGGAATCCGGATCGACCACAGCACGAGCTGGTCGCGCGCGAGGCTTGGGCCTGCTGCTGCGTCGCCCCACAGGCCGAGCGCGGCCGGCAGCCGCGCCAGCGCAATGCCGGCGGCGCCCATCGTGAGCGCGATCAGCGCCGCACCGGCAAGCGCGGCGAACAGGCAGGTGAGGGTCAGCGAAGCGGGCGGGCGCAACGCATACCCGCTGCGGCGCTTCGCACGTTCCGTGCTGTCGGCTAGCGCTGTCACAGCCGGCAGTTTGCGGAGAGTGCCGCCGGCGTGAATTTCTCGGCCTGCGGCGCCAGCGCCGGATAGAGCTTGATCGAGAGGTCGCGGGCGGCGGCGGCCGTGCGCGGCCCGAAGCCGAGCAGATAGAGGCCTTCCATCGAGATGAAGGTCTTGTTGGCCGCGACGGGGGTCAGCGCGAAGGCCGGATGAAGATACACCGTCTCCGCGTCCACCGAGTCCTTGCCGCGCTGGATCGAGAGCACCACATCGGGTTTTGCGGCGACGATCGCCTCGTCGTTGATGATCTTGTAGCCGTCATAGCCGTCGATCGCGTTGACGCCGCCGGCGAGCGCGATGATCTCGTTGGCCGCGGTGTTCTTTCCTGCGGCCATCGCCCGGCCGTTCAAGAGCGACATCACGAACATCACGCGCACCGGCTTCGTTACCTTGGCGCGCAGCTCGCGCAATTGCGTCAGATCGTCTGTTACCGCCGCGGTCAGGCATTCGGCGCGCTTGTCCGCGCCCATGGCGTGGCCGACCAGCTTGATCTTGTCGAGCAGGCCTGCTTCCGAAAATGTTTCCGGCACCAGCACCAGCGGCACCTTGGCGGCCTCCAGCACGTCCATGGTTTCCTTCGGCCCGGAGCCTTGCGCGGCCAGCACCAGCGAGGGGTTGAGCCCAAGCACGCCCTCGGCCGAAAGCTGGCGCATGTAGCCGACATTCGGCTTGTCGCGCAGCGCCGCGGCCGGATAGAGGCTGGTCGAGTCGACACCTGCCAGGCGGTCCTCGAAACCCAGCGCGTAGAGGATTTCCGTAATCGCGCCGCCGATCGAGACGATCCGTGCGGCATCGCCGATCGTGACGTCGCGGTTGCGGGCATCATGCACCGTAATGCCCGCGGCGAGCGTTGTGCCGCCGAACAGGAAAGCGCCCGCAGCGATCGACAATGCGAGTGTGCGACAAAATGTCATTGCCGGTTCACCTGGTCGGTCACTTGGTCAGGATCAGCTTGTTCTGCGACGTCAGCCGCAGGCGATAGTTGTCCTCGCCATGCGCGATGATGATTTCGCGCTCGCTCGCGAACAGCTCGCGGCTGTCGATACGGCTGCCGTTCATGGTGAGAAGGCGTGTCGCAGACGGCGCATTGTCGGCATGTCTTCCGGCGCCTCCGACATTATCTCCTGAAGGTGCCGTCATAGTTGCTGTTGTGTCCCCAATGTTTCCGACCAGCTGCTTGTATAATTCGATCGACGCGCAATCCAACTGCTGCACTTTACAATCGATATAAAGTGCGCCGTGCCGTTATTGACCGCTCCCGCAACGCGGCGTAACCAAGATGAACGCGATACGAGCGGGGGTGCCCGGTCGCGAAAATTGTTAGCCAGCAAGCAGCCGCTCATCTCAACGGCGCCCGCCAGCCAAACCCAAGAGACAGAACAACAGGTTGGGGCAGTATGGCTTTCGGGGCTAGGCATTCGCGCGCCTTGTTTTTCGGCGCGTCCGCATTTTCGTTCGCATTGGTGTCGTCAAGCGCAGCGTTCACGCAGGCGCTGGAAGCGGAGGCCGTCACGAGCCCTGCCGCGCAGAAGAAACAGAAGCAGGCCAAGCGCCAAGCCAAGCCGCAACAGGAAACGCAGGCGCCGGCGATGAATGCGCGGGCGCAGATTGGCGGCACGGCGGTGCAGTCGCTCGATACGATCACGGTGGCAGCGTCGAAAACCGAGGAGCGCGCGATCGACGCGCTGGCTCCCGTCAGCGTGGTGACGCTCGAGCAGATCCAGGGCCGGCAGCCGAACCGGCTGTCTGATATCTTCTACAACGTGCCAGGTGTTTCGTTCCAGGAGCGCGGCGACGATCCCTCGACCGTCATCAACATCCGCGGCCTGCAGGATTTCGGCCGCGTCGCGGTCGTCGTCGACGGCGCGCGGCAGAACTATCAGCGTACTGGCCACAATGCCAACGGCTCGTTCTTCCTCGATCCGGAGCTGGTCGGCGGCGTCGACGTGGTGCGCGGCCCGACTGCCAACATCTACGGCTCCGGCGCGATCGGCGGCGTGGTCTCGTTCCGCACCAAGGACATCAACGACGTGGTGCGCCCCGGCGAGCGCTGGGGCGTCGACATGACCGGCTCCTACGGCACCAACAATAATCGCGGCCTCGGCTCGATCTTCGGCGGCGTGCGCGCCGATCCCAATGTCGATGTGTTCGGCGGCGCGGTCTACCGCACGCAAGGCAATTACAAGGACGGCAACGGCACCGAGATCGGCAACACCGGCAACGAGATCGCAGCGGGCCTGATGAAGCTCACCGTTCGCCCTGCCGACGGCCACGAGATCAAGTTCGGCGCCATATTCCAAGATTACCAGTACAGCATCGGCCAGCTCAATCGCGGGCCGACGACGACCACCGCTCTGCGCGCGCTGAACCAGGGATCCTCGGTCTATGCCTCCGATGCCAAGAACTATACGGGGACGGTCACCTGGAAATACACCAAGCCGGGTGACAATCTCTGGGACTGGAATATGTCCCTCTACGGCAACCGCACCGACAACGATCAGACCAAGACCTATCACTACAGCACCAGCGCGCCGGCGAGCTGCAGCGGCGCGGCCGGCAACAACATTTCGGGCTGCGTCGGCGACAAGCGGGGCTATGTGCTCGATACGCTCGGGATCGACGTCAACAATACGACGCGGTTCAATGTTGGCGACTGGCGCAACGCGGTCACGCTGGGCTTCGACGCCTTCCAGGATGACGTGAAAACATCCGACGGCCGCGGCAATTCCAATATCACCACGCCCAGCGGCCTGCGCACCGTTTCCGGCGGCTTTGCGCAGTTGAAGCAGAACTATTCGACCTGGTTCGAGGCCGTCAGCGCGATCCGCTACGACCGTTACGATTTGGATTCGCCGACGGTGGCGACCGGTGGCGGTGGCGACCGCTTCTCGCCGAAGATCACCATCGGCGTGACGCTGGTGGCGGGCTTTACGCCCTATGTCAGCTATGCCGAAGGCTACCGTGCGCCTTCGATCACGGAGACGCTGATCTCCGGCGCGCATGCGACCGGCGGCGGTCCCGCATTCTTCCCGTGCCCGGACGGCACCACCGGTCTGTTCTGCTTTCTGCCCAATCCGAACCTGCGGCCGGAGGTCGGCAAGAACAAGGAAGCCGGCCTCAACCTGAAATATGACGGCATCTTCGCTGCCAACGACAGCTTCCGCGGCAAGTTCAATGTGTTTCGCAACGACGTTGAAGGCTATATCGATCTGGTTGCTTCGGCACCCATTCCTGTGCCGCCGTTCGGCTCGTTCTCACAGTACTACCAGTACCAGAACATTGCGCATGCCCGGATCGAAGGCTTCGAGGCCGAAACGATGTACGATGCCGGTCTGTGGTATGTCGGCGTTGCCGGCCACCTGATCCGCGGCAAGAACGTCGCGACCAATATCGGGCTTGCGACCATCACGCCGCGCAAGATCACCACGACCGGCGGCGTGCGGCTGCTCGACCGCAGGCTGATCCTGGCCGCGCAATGGTCCTCGTTCGGCGCCAACAACGACGTGCCCGCCGGCTATCTGCCCTCGACCGGGTATGAACTGGTCAATGTGTACCTGACCTGGAACGCGACCAGGGACATCGTCTTCTCGGCATCGATCGACAATCTGTTGAACCAGTATTACCGGCCTTACGCCATCCCCGGCAGTTCCACCGACGGCACCACGCAGAACGACGTGTTGTGGTCGAGCCCCGGACCGGGCAGGGTCTACAAGGCTGGCTTGAAGATTCACTTTGGCGGAGCGTAGTTCGACGAGCTGACCAACCAATAAAGTTGCACTGCACCGCGTTGATGCTCCAGCGCGGCTTCGGTGCATCCATGTTTCCAACCAACTCAAACGGTACGCCAGGCGCACCCCAGCAACCCAGCAAGGAGAGTTTGAAATGTTTATCGCTATGAACCGGTTCCAGGTGAAGATTGGCTCTGAAGCAGCCTTCGAGACCGTCTGGCGCACGCGCGAATCCTATCTCAGCAACATGGCCGGCTTCGTCGAGTTTCACCTGCTCAAGGGCCCTGTTGCCGAGGATCACACGCTGTATTCGTCGCATACGGTCTGGGCCGACAAGGCCGCGTTCGAAGCCTGGACCAAATCGGAAGAGTTCCGCCGCGCGCACGCCCGCGCCGACAACAAGACCGGTGAAAGCCTTTACCTCGGCCACCCCAAGTTCGAAGGATTCGAGGTGATCCTGAGCGAGCGCAAATCCAGCGCCGCCGCGTGACGGGGAGGGTGCGATGTTGAGCACGGACCTTGCCGGCCTCAAGGCCTATATGGCTGACAATCCGGGCGCTGTCATCGAGGACGTGGCGCGGGAGCGGAAAGTGAGCCCGCGCGCCGTGCTCGAGGCGCTGCCGGACACGATGGTGCGCCTCGGCCCCGGCAGCGAATTTGCCGCCGCGATGACCGACATCGCGCAATGGGGCGAGGTGACGCTGATCGTCCATACCGATGATGCGATCTTCGAATTCACCGGCAGCGTGCCCGCGGGCGAGATCGGCCGCGGCTATTTCAACCTGATGCAGCCGAAGGGGCTGCACGGCCATCTCCGGCATGAGCGTTGCGCCGCGATCGCCTTTGTCGAACGTCCCTTCATGGGCAAGTCGTCGGCCTTCATTGCGTTCGTCAATGTGGACGGCGGCATCATGTTCAAGGTGTTCGTCGGCCGCGACGAGACGCGCGCGCTGCGCTGCGACCAGCTGCAGCGCTTTCGTGCGTTGGCGGAAAGGATCGCGCCAGCGCGTGCGGCGTAGCCGATTCCCACATTGTCAGCCCGGGAGAAGATCATGCAGCGAACAGTGCTGGAAATTATGATCCGTTGGTGTGGCGCGGCCGGCGTGGCCGCCTTGCCGGGCACGGCGCTCGCCGCCACCGACGTCGCGCTGCTGCCGCGCAACCTGTCGCCCTGGAACATGTTTGTGAATGCCGACATCGTGGTGCAGGCGGTCATGGTGGGGCTCGCCATTGCTTCGTTGGTGACGTGGACGATCTGGCTTGCCAAGACCATTGAAGTCCGCCGCAAGACCGCGACCGCCAGGCGGCGCCTGAGCCTGCTGGAAACCGATACGGTACTGGCCAAGGCCGAGCAGGATACCCGCGGCGGCAACGATGCGGTGGCGCAGATCATCCAGTCCGCCGCGCGCGAGGCCAGCCTCTCCGGCGGTCATTTCGACGACGGCCTCATGGAGCGGGTGGCGCTGCGGCTGGAGCGGGTCGAGGCTGCGATGTCGCGGCAGATCGCGCGCGGCACCGGCGTGCTCGCGACCATCGGCGCCACCGCGCCGTTCGTCGGCCTGTTCGGAACGGTCTGGGGCATCATGAATTCGTTCGTCGGCATTTCCGAAGCCCACACCACCAACCTCGCCGTCGTCGCGCCCGGCATTGCGGAGGCGTTGCTTGCGACCGCGCTGGGTCTCGTGGCGGCGATCCCGGCGGTGGTGATCTACAACCATCTCACCCGCACGATATCGGCGCATCGCGCGCTGCTCGGCGACGCCTCGGCGATGGTGCTGCTTCTGATCAGCCGCGAGGGCGACCGTGGCTCGTTCCGCCTCGCGCGCGCCGCCGAGTAAGCGAGGGAGTGTGAAGCGATGGGCGCGAAGCTCGGTCAAGCAATCGGCGGACGGGCGCGCGGCGGCGGCGACGATCTTGTCGAGGCTTATGAGATCAACGTCACGCCGTTCATCGACGTGATGCTGGTGCTCCTGATCATCTTCATGGTCGCCGCCCCGCTCGCCACCGTCGATCTTGGTGTCGATCTCCCGGCGAGCGCGGTGGAGCCGCAGCCGCGCCCTGACAAGCCGGTGTTCGTCACGGTGAAGCCGGATCTTTCGGTCGCGGTGGGCGAGGATGTGATTGCCCGCGACACGCTGACCGCCACGCTCGATGGCGCCACGCAGGGCAAGAAGGACGAGCGCATCTATCTGCGCGCCGACAAGGCCGTCAGCTATGGCGACCTGATGGAGGTGATGAACCTGTTGCGTAACGCCGGCTATCTCAAGATCGCGCTGGTCGGCCTCGACGGCCGGAGCTAGCGCCGTGAACGCGTTCGCGCTGCACGATATCTCCGATCAGACCTCCGTCCGGCGCTGGGGAGCGTCGGCGACGGCGATCGTCGTCGCGCATGCGGCACTGATTGCGCTTGCCTTGAATTGGTACACGCAGCGGCCGGTGCCCGGCGTCTCCCTGCCTGCGATCATGGTCGACATGGCGCCGGTTTCCTCCGCGCCGCAACCGACGCAAATGGATCTCGCGCCGGGACCCGTCATGCAACAGGCCGATGCCTCGCCGCCGGAGCCCGCGGCTGCGGAAGCCGTGCAGGAACAGATCGCGCCGACCCCGCCGCAGGAAAAGCCGGAAATCGTAGCTCCATCGGAGCAGAAGACCGAGCCGACCTCGCCGAAACCCGAGCCTGCCAGGGTCGAGCCCGAGAAGAAGCCGTCACCCGTGAAGCCAAAGATTGTTCGCGCGGAGGCGAAGAAGCCGACCGACGCGCCGCCCGCGCCGCGAACGACGGCCTCGCCCAAGGCCGAGCGCCAGGCGCCGGCCGCGTCCGCCGTCAGCGCCGGAGCATCGGCGGCGGCCCTCGCCTCCTACCGGCAGATGGTCGCCGCGCACCTGCAACGCTTCAAGCAATACCCGCCCGCCGCCGAGTCCGCGGGCCAACAGGGCACCGCGCGGGTCAGCTTCACGCTCAGCCGAAGCGGTGGGGTGCTTTCCGTCGGCCTCGACGGCTCGTCAGGTCATTCGGCGCTGGATGCCGAGACGCTGGCAATGGTGCGCCGCGCCCAGCCGTTTCCCGCATTCCCTGAGGATGTGAAGCAGTCCTCGATGCCGTTCAGCGCGCCGGTGGCGTTCTATATTCGCTGAGGCGTTGAACCGCCGGTGAACGTCGTTCGAAACGTTTTCATCGTCTTCAGCTATTGGGGCCGCGATCCATGCTGACGGGCTGCCAGCGGCGGAGCGAGGTGTTTTGCAGCACCGACGGATTGACGCAGCTCACCGGCCACATCCCCTGCAGGACCAGTGACAATTCGTAGCCCACGCGGCGCTTGCGCGCCTCGTCAAAACGTGCCGATGCCGAGGCGACATGCGCGGTCAGGGTAACGTTTTCCATCGAAAGCATCGGGTTGTTGTGGGACGGCGGCTCCTTTTCCAGCACGTCGAGGGCGGCGTGGGCGATCCAGCCCTCCTGCAGCGCCTTGATCAGCGATTCCTCGTCCACCGTGGCGCCGCGGCCGGTATTGATGAAGACGGCGGATTTTTTCATCTGGCGGAAATGCTTCTCGGTGAGCATGTGATGCACCTCGGGCCGCGCCGGCGCATGCATCGAGACGAAGTCTGATTGCGACAGCACCTCGTTCAGCGTCGAGGGGATCACGCCGTGATCGTACATCAGCGTTTCCTGGATGAAGGGATCGTAGGCCATCATGCGCAAGCCAAAGGGCGCCGCGCGCTTGGCGACCGCACGCGCCACCCGGCCGAAGGAGATGAAGCCAAGCGTCTGGCCCATCAGCCGCGGGATCTTCAAGAGCGCCGGCCGGCCTTCCGACCAGCGGCCGGTGCGCACCATCCTGTCCTGCTCGACCAGTCTCCGGAACCCCGCCAGCAAGAGCATCATGGCGTGGTCGGCGACCTCCTCGATGAAGGTGTCGGGGATGTTGGTGACGGGAATGCCGCGGGCGGTGGCGGCCTTGACGTCGACCGAGTCAACGCCGACGGTGCCGAGCGTGATCACCTTGCAGTTCTCGAGGGCGTCGATGACCGTTTTCGTGATCGGCATGCCCTTGGCGTAGATCGCATCCGCAGTCTTCGCAGCAGCGATGAATTCCGCCTCGTTGGCCGGCGCCTCGATGATTTCGGCCCCAATCGGATCGAGCGCTTCCTTCTCATAATCGTAACCGCCGCCGGCGACCGTGAAGCTCGCGCCCTTCGGCGTCACCACCCTGTATTTCGGCATTTCCTGCTCTCCCGATTTTATTCTTCGGTGTTGGTTTGAAGCGGCGAACGCCGCCACTTTCTTGTGCGTGACTTCGTCTTTTACGCGACCTGATCGCTGCTAGCTACAATCGCCGGTTGCTGCCTCGAATCGAAGGCAGCGGTTTCCGACGGATTTCCGCTGGCCTTCGTAACAAAGCGCTAAAGGGTCTCACGATATTGTGCGCCGAATCAATCGGCCAATCGCGTGCCACGCGCCTATTTTCCGGAGATCCCCGTGAAGCTGACCAATCTGAAGATCACCCCCAAGCTCGGCATTCTGGTGGGTGTGACCCTGCTCGGCCTCTGCGCCGCCGGCGCACTCGCGGGCTATTTGATGCAGCGTGAGATGCTGAACGGCCGAATCGAGCAGACCAGGGCGATCGTCGACATGGCACGCAACATGGCGTTGGGCTTGCAGAAGCAGGTCGAGGCCGGCCAGATGACCAAGGAAGCCGCGATTGCCGAATTCAGCAAGCGCGGCAATACGCTGACCTTCGACAAGGGCGCCGGTTATGTGTTCGCCTATACGATGGATGGCGTTGCGGTGCTGGCGCCGGTTCCCTCGCAGATCGGCCAGAACCGCATGGACATCGACACCGGCGGCAGAAAACTCGTGCGCGAACTGCGCGACGGCATCGCGGCCAATGGCGAAATCATGTTGCGCTACGAATTCCGCAAACCCGGAGAGGAAGAGCTGATCCGCAAATTCTCCTACGCGGTTCCGATCCCCGGCTGGAACATGTTCGTCGGCACCGGCGCCTATCTCGACGATCTCGACGCCAAGATGAAGCCGATCGCGATGCTGCTCGGTCTTGCCATTCTCGGCATCGCGCTGGTTTCAGGCAGCATCGCCTGGATGATTGGCCGCAGTATCTCGAAGCCGCTCGGTCAGCTCGGCGCCCGCATGCAGGATCTGGCCGAGGGCCGGCTGGACGGCGAAATTCCCGGCATCGGCCGCGGCGACGAGATCGGCGCGATGGCCGCGACCGTCCAGATCTTCAAGGACAACGCCGTGCGTATCCGTGGGCTCGAACAGAAGGAAGCCGAGGTGCAGGCGCGCGCCGAGGCCGAGCGGCGGGCGGCGATGGAAAGCATCGCCAGCGACTTCGAACGCAGCGTGACCGGCATTGTTCGCTCGGTGTCGACGGCCGCCGCCGGCATGCAGACCACCGCGCAGTCCATGACCACCACCGCCAGCGACGCCAGCGCGCGGGCTGCGACCGTCGGCGCCGCATCGCAGCGTTCGTCCGACAACGTCGGCACGGTCGCCTCCGCCGCCGAAGAGCTCTCCAGCTCGGTGACCGAGATTTCCCGCCAGGTGGCGCGCTCCAGCGAGATCGCCAGCAAGGCGGTTAGCGACGCCGAACGCACCAACGCCACCGTCGGCGCGCTCTCGACCGGCGCCGAGAAGATCGGCGAAGTGGTCAAGCTGATCCATAGTATCGCAGCTCAGACCAATTTGCTCGCGCTCAACGCCACCATCGAGGCGGCGCGCGCCGGCGATTCCGGCCGCGGCTTCGCGGTGGTGGCGTCGGAAGTGAAGGCGCTCGCCAACCAGACCGCGAAGGCGACCGAGGAAATCTCGGCGCAGGTCGCGGCCATGCAGGCTTCCACCAGCGAAGCCGTGGCCTCGATCGGCGGCATCACCGAAACCATCTCGCAGATGAGCGAGATCACGGTTTCGATCTCGACCGCCGTCGAGCAGCAGGGCGGCGCCACCCGCGAGATCGCCCGCAACATTCAGTCGGTGGCGGCCGGATCGAACGAGATCTCTACCCATATCGGCGGCGTCACCACGGCGGCGGCGGCGACCGGCAAGGCGGCGTCCGAAGTGCTGGCCAACGCCCGCGAGCTCGACACCCAGTCCGGCATGCTGCGCAGCGCGGTCGACGAATTTTTGGGGAAGGTGCGGGCGGCGTAAGCGGCGGACCGTAGGGTGGACAAAGGCGCTCTTGCGCCATGCCCATCATCCATCCACGGATCGGAACGCAAATGGTGGGCACGCGGAGCCTGTCATCGGCGCGCATGCGCACGACCCGGTGGCTTTGCCTACCCTACGCGTGCTATTCACAGGGTAATCAGGCAACACAAATCTCCTCCACATCAAATCACAATCCAATAAACTGACTTCGTGAGAGATTTTATTTTTTGCGGTAGTTTTGCACTCCGATTGACAATGCGACCAAGGAAGATTTGCAGACATCGGCCGACTTCAGGCAGGGCAGCGTCGGCGCGATGACCGGGCAGTGACGCTGTCGCAAATCGTGCATCTAACCTTGCGCTGCAGGTTTGAACCGGACGCTAATTTTGACAAGCAGCGCCGGCTGATTGCCTGCGCACCGATCCCCTAACCCATATGGGTCGTGCGATGACTCGCACCGGGTTTCCGTGTTTTCGTCAACCCCAACGGGACACCGTGCGGCCTTCTCTGGGCGCGGATGATCGTCGCGAAGCACGTTGCGTAACGGAATGGAATGCGGCGATGAAGTACAAAGATCGTATTAGCGAACGCGAGTATCAGGACCGTCTCGAGACTTTGCTAAAGAACGCCCTCACCACGAATCTGCAGCCGCTGCGGTCACTCGAGACCGCAACCAAAAAGCGGAGAGCGCAGAAGAAGGCGGCAACCGATTCGGGGTTCACGAAATCAACGAAGAGGACTTCCGGCTAACGGTGCGCCCGGCCGCGCCCAACCAGTCCGGCGCGGCCACTTTGGCGTCGGGTGCGCCACGCCGTTAGCGATCGCTTTAATATGCATTGTGTATTGGATCGTCCGCCCCTGTGCGCAATTGCGCACTGGGCGGACGATGACGAGCTCGTTGCCGGCGTCGGGGTCGCTTCCTTTTACTGCTTCTCGATCCCTGCGCCCGCGATCAGCTTCTCCCACACCTTGAGCTGCACCTTGACGAAGGCGTCGAACTCTTCCGGTGTGCCGGAGAACGCTTCCATGCCGCGCTCGGCGAGCGCGCTCTTGATATCCGGCCGCTCGACGACCTTGCGGATTTCCGCGTTCAGCCTGGTGACGACATCCTTTGGCATATTGGCCGGGCCGAAATAGCCCTGCCACGAGGTGATGTCGAATCCCTTGACCGTATCATCCATGGTCGGGAGCTCGGGCAACAGCGCCGAGCGCTGCTTGGTCGTGACCGCCAGCGCCTTCAGCGCCTTGGCGTTGACGTGGGGCAGGCCGGTCGGGACGTCGATGAACATCATCGAGACGCGGCCGGCGATCAGATCGGTCAGCGCAGGCGGCGAGCTCTTGTAGGGAACGTGAAGCAGGTCGATGCCGGCGAGGCTGGCGAATGTCGCCCCCGATACGATCGCCGCAGAGCTGCCGCTGGCATAGGAGTACTTGCCGGGCTCTTTCTTTGCCAGCGCGATCAGTTCGGCCACTGAGTTCGCCGGGATATCCGGGTGGATCACCAGCATGAAGGGCAGGTCGCCGGTCCGCGCGACCGGAGTGAAATCCTTGACCGGGTCGTAGGTCATGTTCTTCATCAGATACGGATTGGCTGAATGCGGCGTGTTCGTCGACACCATCAGCGTGTAGCCATCCGGCGCGGAGCGGGCGACCTGGCTTGCCGCGAGCGAGCCGTTGGCGCCCGGCTTGTTCTCGATCACGATGCCGACGCCGAGCGCGGTGCCGAGCTCCTTCGAGATGATGCGCGTCGTGGTGTCGGTGCCGCTGCCGGCGGCGAACGGCAGCACCAGCGTGATGTTGCGGTTCGGATAGGGCGCCTGCGCGGACGCAGTGGCGATCATCGCCAGCATCAGGGGAGCCACTGCGGCGACGCGCCGGTACCGCTTCAAAGTTGCGAACATATAGTCGTTTCCTCGGTTGTTCTTATGTTGAATTGGCCGGCACGCTAGCCTGCCGGGGACAAAAGTGGAAGCCGGTAAGACGCTACGCCGCAGGCTGGCTCAAGCCTTCTTTGCCGAGGCCCGCCTGGACGCGATCACCACGCCAGCCAGCACCAGCGCATAGCCCACCAGATGGAATAACCGCAATTGCTCGCCGAGCAGCAGGATCGCCATCGCCGAGCCGAACACCGGCACCAAATGAAAGAACGGCGCCGCACGATTGGGTCCGATCAGCGCCAGCCCGCGGTTGAAGAACAGATAGGCCAGCGTCGAGGGAAAGATCACGGCATAGCCCAGCGTCGCCATCGAGATGAAGTCGAACTTCAGCGTGACGCCGGTCGAATATTCCCAGATCGAGAACGGCAGCAGCATCAGCGCGCCGCAGCAGGTGGTGAATGAAATCAGCGACAGCGCGTGCGTCACCGGCCGGCGCGGGATCAGCGCCGAATACAGTCCGAACGACACCAGCGAGCTGGCAAACATCAGGTCGCCCCGGTTGAAGCTGATGCTGGCGAGCGCGCCAAAATCGCCGCGCAGGATGATAGTCAAGACGCCCGCGAGCGAGATGGTGATGCCGGCCAATTGCGCACCCGTCAGGCGGATGCCGAACAGCGCCAGCGACCACAGCGCGACAAACAGCGGTCCGGCCGACTGGATCAAAAGCGCGTTCAGTGCCTCGGTATATTGCAGGGCCCAGTAGGAGATCGCATTGTTGTAGGCGAACCCGACCAGCGACAGGAACAGCATCATCGGCAGATGGGCCCGCAGCACCGGCCAGTCCTGCTTCAGATGCGGCCAGGCAAAGGGCAGCAGGATCAGAAAGGTGCCGATCCAGCGGACGCAGGACAGCGTCAAGGGCGGCACGTGGCCGGCGACATGGCGCGCCAGCACGATGTTGCCGGCCCAGAACAGCGAGGTCAGGGTCAGCAGCAAATAAGGCTGGTTGTTCAGCCACCGAACCGGATCGAGGGCAGGCGGCGCTGGTGCGGGCTGGGTCATGGTCGCGAGTCGGGATAGGGCCGCATTTTCCGCCGCACGACAAGTCCCGTGCATGCAATGCTACAATGTCCGGAATTGTCGCGAGGTGCCGTCGATGGGTGTGGATTTGCTGAACGTGAAGGGCTTGCAGGAGCTCGACCAGAAGGCGCCGGTGGTGATGGTGAACCTGATGCGGTTTCGCGAGCGTTCGCTCGACGGCGATGGCTCGGGCTGGGATGCCTACCTGCGCTACAGCGCGCTCACCGTGCCGATGATCAAGGCGCGCGGCGGCACGCTGCTATGGACCGGCGACGCCAAGGCGGTCGCGCTGGGGCGGCAAGACGGCAATCAGTGGGACTATCTGGCGCTGGTTTACTATCCGACCGTCGCCGCCTTCACCGACATGATGACGTCGAAAGACTACGAGCGGCGCTGCGATCCGCACCGCACCAACGGCTGCGCCGAGCACGTCATCATCGCGACCAGCGAAGCCTACAGCAAGTTCAAGATCGGATAGGGACCGTCGTTGCGAGGAGCGAAGCGACGAAGCAATCCATTCTTTCTTTGCTCGAAAAGAACGGATTGCTTCGCTTCGCTCGCAATGAAGTGGTGAGACCTTCGACTTAAAACTTCCGCACCAAATCCGGCGTGATCTCGCTGATCGAGCGAATACCAAGCAGCGCGAGGTCGCGGTCGATCTCGGCCTGGAGCAGCGTGATGGCGCGCTGCACGCCGGCTTCGCCGCCGGCGATCGCGGCATAGAGGAAGGGACGGCCGATCCAGACGAAATGCGCGCCGAGCGCCAGCGCCTTGATCACGTCGGTGCCGCGGCGGATGCCACTATCGACCATGATTGTCATGCCCTTTGCTTCGGCCGCGATCTCCGGCAGCGTGCGCAGGCCCGACATGGTGTAGTCGAGCTGGCGGCCGCCATGGTTGGACAGCATCACGCCGTCGACGCCGCTCTCGCGCGCCATGCGCGCATCCGCCGGCGAGACCAGTCCCTTGACGACGAGCTTGCCCTTCCAGCGTTTGCGGATCAGTTCGACATGCTTCCAGGCGAGCTGGTCGCGATGGCCGATATTGCGCATCAGGTTTTTCGCCAGCACCGGCGGGCCGCGTTTGGCGTCCATGTTCTCGAAATGCGGCATGCCGAAATTTATCAATGTGCGGGCCCAGGTGCCGAACAGCCAGTACGGATGCGTGACCGTATCCCAGAACACGCGCGGCGTGATTGCGAGCGGCACCTGAAAGCCGTTGCGGATGTTGTTCTCGCGGTTCGGCTGCACCGGGACGTCGGCGGTGACGACGAAGGTGTCATAGCCGGCCGCCGCCACGCGGTCGATCAGCGGCTCGATCCGCTCGGGCAAGCCGGCGAGATAGGCCTGATACCACGCGGCCTGATTGGCGGCGCGCACATCCTCCAGCGTGATCAGCGACGAGGCGCTGAGAATCATCGGCACGTTTTCGGCTTTCGCCGCCTTCGTCAGCACGATATCGCCGCGATAGGCGCACAGCGCCGAAGAGCCCATCGGGGGAATGCCGAACGGCGAGGCATAGGTCTTGCCGAACAGCGTGGTGGTCTGGTCGCGGCCGGAGACGTCGTTGAGCACGCGCGGCACGAAGCCGTATTCGTCGAAGGCCTTGCGGTTGTCGCGCAGCGCGGCGTCGGTCTCGACGCCGCCGGAGATGTAGCCGTAGAGGAATTTCGGAATCCGGCGCCGCGCCACAGGCTCGAAATCGTCGAGCGAGAGATATTTTCGCAAAGCCCGCGGCACCGCGCTCCGGGCGCGGGTCACGGTCGGGGGCGGCGCAATCAGGCTTGCGGATTTGTCGAGCACGTCGGGCGTTCCATTTTTTTTGGTTGTTGTGCGAAAGGCAGGTTAGCGCCGGGGAGGCGGCCCGCCAAATTTCTGGCCGGCCTTGTTGACGGACGCGCTGACGTCGCCGAGCATCTTTCGCGTCTCGGCGATCAATTGCCCGGATTTCTTGTCGAAACTTTCGATCAGCTCGCGCATCGAGATCACGGTCGGCAGCAATTCGCCGCCATATTTGTCGCTGGCGAGCCCGCCGAGGAAATCCTTGGTCTTGGTCAGCGCGCCATCGACCGCGTTGATGCCGGATTCGGCGGTCGAGATGATGCTGGTGATCCTCTCGCCATTGCCGGACAGCGAGGCGGTGAACGTCTCGAAATTCCGCAGCGTATCCTTGATCGCCACCTCATTGTCGGCGATCACCCTGTCGACGTTGCGCAGCGCCGCGCGGATCTTTTCCTGGGTGTTGAGCGTGCCGTCCGGGTCGGCGGTCAGCTCGGGGACGCCGTCCGGGCCCTTTGGCGGCGACGGCGCCTCGTCCGATCCGCCGGTGAAGGAGATCGCCGCAATGCCCGTCAGCCCCTGAAACTCGAGGCCGACCTGGGTATCGCTTTTCACCGGCGTGTTGCCGTCGATCATGGCAAGCGCGACGACGCGGCGCGGATGGTCGAGCTTGAGCGACACCACTTCGCCGACCCGGATGCCGGCGAAATTCACGCTGCCGCCCTTGCGCAGGCCGGACGCCGAGCCTTCGAAGATCACGCGGAACGGCACCTTCTGCTTGATGCCGGCGAGCTTCTGATAGCCGAGGAACGCACCAAGCGACCCGCCGATCATTGCCAGGGTCAGGGTGCCGATCATCAGATTGCTGGCGCGCGCTCTCATCGAAAAATCCAAACGAAGCAGGGCCAAGAGATAACGGATTTAGCCCGTTAAGTCACCGCGAGTCCCTTAACCTCGCCCCGCCTGCGGGAGATAGAACGCTACGCGGACGCCTTTCGCGACGCCACAAATACCCCGGTCAGCACCAGCGCGAAGCCGATGAAGTGGAACGCTTGCGGGTGCTCGCCGAGGAAGACGATCGACATGATGGTTCCGAACACCGGCACCACGTGGAAGAACGGTGCGGCGCGGTTGGCGCCGATCAGCTGCACGCCGCGATTGAAGCAGAGATAGGCGATCGTCGAGGGAAACAGCGCGACATAGAACAGCGTCAAGAGGTTCGCCGCATCGATCTGCATCGGCGGCCGCGCGAACAGTTCCCAGATGAACAACGGGATCAGGCAGGCCGCGCCGGCCCCGAAGGTGAAGGCGACGAACGACAGGCCGTGGATAGCAGGGCGTTTTAGCGACAGTACCGAATAGATCCCGAAGATCGCCAGCGCCACGATGAAGATCAGGTCGCCGATATTGAAGTCGATCTTCGACAACGTGGTGAGGTCGCCATGCAGCAGGATCACGAGCACGCCGGCCATCGACAGCAGGACGCCTGCGGCTTGCGCCAGCGTCAGCCGTACCCCGAGCAGCACCAGCGACCACACCGCGACCACCAGCGGGCCTGCCGACTGCAACAACAGCGTGTTCAGCGCCTGGGTGTGCTCGAGCGCCCAGTATTGCAGGGTGTTGAAGGCGCCGATGCCGGTGATGGAGAGCAGGATCATGATGCCGAGGCGGCTGCGGATCGCGCCCCAGTCGCGGACCAGATGCTTCCAGGCAAACGGCAGGATGATCAGGAACGCGAACGACCAGCGCAGGAACGAAAGCGTCACCGGCGCGATATGGCCGGCGGCCAGCCTTCCTACGATGGCGTTGCCGGCCCAGCACAGCGCCGTGATGCTGAGCAGCAGATAAGGCTGGTTGGCGAGCCAGTTCCCGGATCGGGCGGATGAAGTCTGTTCGGAAGCCGTCATTTAAAGGTAAGGCCCGGTTCATGGCGCCGCGGCCCGCCCGGCCGACGTCGCCGGGCCGGAATGTGGCCCGGCTCCTGTCACAGACACGGATTTGCGGCGCGCATCAATGGCGCCGGACGCATCGCGACCATGCAGCCTGCCTTTGTTTGTTCCTTGTCTGTTGTTTGGGGTTGCCAGCGGGCAGACGAATATGCAATCAAAGGACGATTGATTCATGCGACCCAACCTTTGTTTGTTTTTTGAGGTCGCATGAGGTTTTTCCGGGGTATTTTCAGTATCGGGCGTTCGATCGTTGGGACCACGGGTTTGCGGGCGGCTGTGTTTTCGGCAGCTCCCTTGTCCGTGAGGTCGAATTTCTAGAGATGATGGGTCATTCCTTTGAACAAGCCGATGTCGGCCGAAGAAGCCGAAACGCGTCACCAGTTTGCCGTTCGCGCCAATTCTATTCTGGCGTTCATCGAATGCGATGAGGAGCAGCGCCCGAAACTGCGCAAGGCCATCATCGAGGCGATGCTATGGGCACAGACGCAGCCCAAACTTACCAGGTAGGGCCCAGCCGACGCGAAGGCCGCTCACGCCACGAGTGCGCGGGCGATCGCGCCCACAGCCTTCACGGCGTCTTGGGGAGCGAGTTCGACCTGCAAGCCGCGCTGCCCGCCATTGAGGAACACGCTGGCATGGCCGAGCGCGCCTTCCTCGATCGCGACCGGCACGCGCTTCTTCTGCCCGAACGGCGAGATGCCGCCGACATGGTAGCCGGTCAGCCGTTCGGCATCCGCCGGCCGCATCATCCTCGCCGCCTTGGCCCCGAAGGCACCTGCGAGTTTTTTCATGCTGACCTCGCAGTCCGACGGCACCACGGCGCAGACCGGCTTGCCGTCGACCTCGGCCATCAGCGTCTTGAGCACGCGCGCAGGCTCAACGCCCAGCGCTTCCGCCGCCTGCAGCCCGATGCTCGCCGCATCCGGGTCGTAGTCGTAGGCATGCAGGGTGAATTTCACGCCAAGCTTTTCCAGCGACTGGGTTGCACGGGTGGTTTTCGACATGGCCTTTCCGTCATTGCCGGATGTTAATGCGTCCCGCCCCCAGGTGGAACAAATTTTCCGGGGATATCAATGGGTTGGATGCGTTCTAAGGTCCCCTTGAAGATGCCTTCTTGCTTGCCTAGAGCAGCCGCTTCCTTTATCCGGTGGGGCTGCCTCGCATGCGAACGGCCCCGGCCGTGATTTTGGCTGGGCAAGCTAGCGCATGATCCGGAAAAGTGGAGACCGGTTTTCCGGAAAGGTCATGCTGGGACCACCAGAATTGCAGGGAACGCATTAGATATGGCCAATGTTGTCGTCGTCGGCGCCCAATGGGGCGACGAGGGGAAGGGCAAGATCGTCGACTGGTTGTCGGAGCAGGCCGATATCGTCGTGCGCTTCCAGGGCGGCCACAATGCCGGCCATACACTCGTCATCAATGGCGAGACCTACAAGCTGGCGCTGCTGCCCTCCGGCGTGCTGCGGCCCTCGAAGCTGGCCGTGATCGGCAATGGCGTGGTGTTCGATCCGCAGGCCTTCCTCGACGAGGTTGCAAAACTGATGGGCCAGGGCGTCGCCATCAGCCCAGACAATCTGCGCGTCGCCGAAAACGTCACGCTGATCCTGCCGCTGCACCGCGAGCTCGATGCGCTGCGCGAATCCTCTAACTCGGCAACGGCGATCGGCACCACGCGCCGCGGCATCGGCCCGGCCTATGAGGACAAGGTCGGCCGCCGCGCCATCCGCCTGATGGACCTCGCCGACCTCGACACGCTGCCGCACAAGATCGACCGTCTGCTGGCGCATCACAACGCGCTACGCCGCGGGCTCAATCTGGAGGAGATCGACGGCGACGGGATACTGAAGGAGCTCACCGCGCTGGCGCCAAAACTGCTGCCCTACACCGAGACGGTGTGGCGGCTGCTCGACATCAAACGCCGCGAGGGCAAGCGCATCCTGTTCGAAGGCGCGCAGGGTGCGCTGCTGGACGTGGATCACGGTACCTATCCTTACGTCACCTCGTCCAACACCGTGGCGGCGCAAGCGGCGACCGGCTCCGGCCTGGGACCGGCCTCCGTCGGTTACGTGCTAGGCATCTGCAAGGCCTATACGACCCGGGTCGGGCAGGGTCCGTTCCCGACCGAGCAGGACAACGAGATCGGCCGCAAGATCGGCGAGCGTGGCCGCGAATTCGGCACCAACACCGGCCGCCCGCGGCGCTGCGGCTGGTTTGACGCGGTGCTGGTGCGCCAGGCGGCGCGGACCTGCGGCATCACCGGGCTCGCACTTACAAAACTCGACATTCTCGACGGCTTCGACACCATCGAGGTCTGCACCGGCTACATGCTTGACGGCAAGGAAATCGACCATCTGCCGGCGGGCGAGGGCGCCCAGGCCCGGGTGGTGCCCATTTATGAGACGATCGAAGGCTGGAAGGAGCCGACGGCCAACGCCCGTTCCTGGGCGGATCTGCCGGCCCAGGCGATCAAATATGTCCGCCGGGTCGAGGAACTCGTGGGTTGTCCGATTGCATTGCTTTCCACCAGCCCCGAACGCGAGGATACTATTCTGGTACAGAACCCGTTCGAGGCTTAACGAGATGTTACCAACGGGCCTGCAGTATTGAAGAGAAATGGCTGATTATTACCCGCTGATCGCGCGCGCTATCGCCGGCCTGGACCCCAATGCTCCAGGCGAGAGCCGCCGTGCGCTCTATGAGCGGGCTCGCACCGCGCTGATCGCGCAGTTGCGCAGCGTTCAGCCGCCGCTTTCCGAATCCGAAATCACCCGCGAGCGGCTCTCGCTGGAAGAGGCCGTGCGCAAGGTCGAATCGGAAGCCGCCCAGCGCGCTCGCGAGGCCTCGCGGCCGGGCGGCGGCAGCAGTGCCCCGCGCGGCGGCGACGCTTTCCGCCGCGCCAATGCCCGCCCGCCGGAATCCGCGGGCCCTCCGGGCGCGCCGCCCGGTCCGCCGCGGCAGCGTCCGTCTCAGGCCCCCTCGCGCGAGGCCCGTCCGCCGCTTGGCCAGGATG
>NZ_JAFCLU010000017.1 GCF_018130385.1 Bradyrhizobium sp. AUGA SZCCT0283
ACCAGCGGAAACTCTCGACGAATTTCTCCGAGTGAGCCATACATGAAGTGTTGCGACGACCGGTTGAATCCGCCCAGGATCGCCCGGTCAAGCCGGGCGACGACGAGTTTAATATGTGGGCCGCCCGCCCTCGCTACTCCCCCGCCTGCAGCTTGCGCGGCACGGGGAACAGCTCGGGCGTTTCGCTCTTGACGAAACGGGGCACTTCCACCGGCGCGTCGGTCTTGCTGAAATCGAGTTCCTCGATCCGCCCGGCGCGTTTTTCGATCTTGTCGGCGGAGATCAGGATCTGGCGGACATCCTCGTTGACGTCGCCAAAGTGCTTTTGCAGCTTCAGCACGCGCTCGCGCAGGCGGCCGAGGTCGTCGCCCAGATTGAGCACCTCGGTGCGGATCTGGTCGGCGGCATCGCGCATCCGCGCGTCTTTGAGGATCTGCTGCATCACCTGGATCGCCAGCATCAACAGCGAGGGCGACACCAGCACCACGCGGGCGCGGTAGGCTTTCTGGATCACGTCGTCAAAACCGTCGTGGATTTCGGCATAGACCGATTCCGACGGCACGAACATCAGCGCGGTGTCCTGGGTCTCGCCTGATATCAGATACTTCTCGGCGATGTCGTTGACGTGCTTCATCACGTCGTTGCGCAGGCGTTGCGTGGCGAATTTCTTTTCCTCGTCGCTGCGCGCGTCGTGCAGCGCGGTCATCGCTTCCAGCGGAAATTTCGCGTCGATGCACAGCGGGCGCTGGTCGGGCAGAAACACCACGCAATCCGGCCGCTTCCCGGTCGAGAGCGTGTACTGGAACTCGTAGGCGCCCTGCGGCATGCCGTCCTGCACGATCGCTTCCATCCGCGCCTGGCCGAACGCGCCGCGCGACTGCTTGTTGGCAAGCACGTCGCGCAGTGTCGTGACCTGCGAGGTCAGGTCGGTGAGATTCTTGTGCGCGTTGTCGATGATGCCGAGCCGCTCGTGCAGCACGCGGAGCGAATCCATGGTATGGCGCGTGGTCGCTTCCATCGATTGCCCGACGCGGTGGGTCACCGAATCCAGCCGTTCGTTGACCGCCCGGGTCATCTCGGACTGGCGGCCCACCAGCGCCTGCGCCATCGCGTCGACCCGGCCGGTGGACTCGCTCTGTGCCCGCAGCATCTCGCTCAGGCGCTCCTCCAACTCGTCGGCACGGATCACTTGGGCCATCGCCAGTTCCGCGCCCCGGCGGCCCGAGCGGGCGATGACGATGGCAATCGCCAGCAGCAGCACCAATGCGAGCGCGCCGAAGCCTGCCAGCGCCTCGCCGACGCGGATCGGCAGGTCGCCGACGGAGAAGAGAATTTCGTTCATCCGCGACTTGTAGCCCGATTCGCCGGCTTTCGCGAACGAAGAGGGAACATTTATGGTAAATGGCGGGTTAATTTTCGTGGTTAACGCACCGCTAAAAATCATGGTTAAGGTCGCCTTAACGGCTTCCCCAGCGCATTGACCCCGGCAAATCAGCAGCTTAAATCGCGCGCTATGGCCCTGAGAGAAATCATCATCCTGCCGGACAAACAGCTCCGGCTGGTCTCCAAACCCGTCGAGAAGGTGACGACGGAGATCCGCAAGCTTGCCGACGACATGTTCGAGACCATGTACGACGCGCCCGGCATTGGGCTGGCGGCGATCCAGGTCGCGCAACCCTTGCGGCTGATCACCATGGACCTCGCCAAGAAGGACGAGAACGGCGAGACCAAGCCGAGGCCACGGGTGTTCATCAATCCGGAAATCATCTCCTCGTCGGAGGAATTGTCGGTCTACGAGGAGGGCTGCCTCTCGATCCCCGAATATTACGAGGAGGTCGAGCGCCCGGCCCAGGTCCGCATCCGCTTCACCGATCTCGACGGCAAGATGCACGAGGAGGACGCCGACGGGCTGTTCGCCACCTGCATCCAGCACGAGATCGACCACCTCAACGGCGTGCTGTTCGTGGACTACCTGTCGAAGCTGAAGCGCGACCGCGTGTTGAAGAAGTTTACCAAAGCCGCCAAGCGCGCGGCGGAGTAGGCCCACTCTATCGACCGTCATGCCTGGCCTTGTCTCGGGCATCCGCGTCTTTCTGTCTTGCTGCACCAAAGACGTGGATGGCCGGGAGCGCAGACGAGTGTACGTAGTCTGCGCAAAGCAGACTACTATGCCCGGCCATGACGGAATAAACTGAATCGTCCAGGGATTTCCGCCTCATGCCTCTCCGTTTGATCTTCATGGGCACGCCCGATTTCGCGGTGCCGACGCTGCTGGAACTCGTGGCCCATGGTCATGAGGTCGTGGCTGTCTATACCCGCGCGCCGAAGCCGGCCGGGCGGGGCATGAAGCTGCAGCCGACGCCCGTGGAGCAGGAAGCGCGGCGGCTCGGTATTCCCGTGCTGACGCCAAGTACGCTGAAGACGCCGGAGGCGCTCGAGGAATTTCGCGCGCACAATGCCGATGCGGCCGTCGTCGTTGCCTACGGCATGATCCTGCCGCAGGCGATCCTCGATGCACCGCCGCTCGGCTGCTTCAACCTGCACGCTTCACTTTTGCCGCGCTGGCGCGGCGCAGCCCCGATCAACCGCGCCATCATGGCCGGCGATGCCGAGAGCGGCGTGATGGTGATGAAGATGGATGTCGGCCTCGACACCGGCGATGTCGCGATGGCCGAGCGGCTGCAGATCACGGACACCATGACCGCCGCCGACCTGCATGACGCGCTGGCGCCGCTCGGCGCCGACCTGATGGTGCGCGCGATGGGCGGGCTTGAGCGCGGCGGGTTGAGGCTCAGCAAGCAGAGCGAAGACGGCGTCACCTACGCCGCCAAGATCGAGAAGGCCGAGGCGCGGATCGACTGGCAGCGGCCGGCGCGCGAGGTGCTGCGGCATATCCATGGCTTGTCGCCGTTCCCCGGCGCCTGGTGCGAAATCGCGAGCGATGGCGAACCGGCGCGTATCAAGATCCTGCGCTGCGAACCGGCTGAGGGATCCGGCACGCCGGGCGAGGTGCTCGACGACCGCCTGACCATTGCCTGCGGTGACGGCGCGATCCGCATCCTTGAACTGCAGCGCGCAGGCAAGGCGCCGATGAAGTCGGCGGATTTTTTGCGAGGCACGCCGCTCAAACCGCCGGCGCGGCTCGGCTGATGCCCCGCTACAAGCTCATCATCGAATATGACGGCACGCCGTTCTCGGGCTGGCAGATCCAGGACAACGCGCCGACCGTGCAGGGCGCGCTGGAAACGGCGGTGAAGGCGATCTGCGGCGAGGACGTGCGCGTCCATGGCTCGGGTCGTACCGACGCCGGGGTGCACGCGCTGGCGCAGGTCGCGCATTGCAATATCCAAAAGCCGTTTCCGCCGGGGCGCTTGCGCGACGGGCTGAACGCGCATTTGCGCCCGCACCCGATCGGCGTGCTCTCGGCGGAAATCGTCGCCGATGATTTCGAAGCGCGTTTCTCCGCCAAAAAGCGCCACTACCGCTACCGCATCACCAACACCAGAGCCAACCTCGCACTCGATATCAAGCGCAGCTGGCGGATACCGCGCCATCTCGACACCGACGCGATGCACATCGCCGCCCAACGCCTGCTCGGCAAGCACGATTTCACGACCTTTCGCGACACCGAATGCCAGGCGAAATCGCCGGAGAAGACGCTCGACCAGCTCGACGTGACCAGGGAAGGCGACGCGGTTTCGATCCTCACTTCCGCACGCTCGTTCCTGCACAGCCAGGTGCGCTCGATGGTGGGCTCGCTGGTCTGGGTCGGCGAAGGCCGCTGGAGCGCCGACGACCTCGCCGCCGCGCTCGCCGCCCGCAACCGCGCCGCCTGCGGTCCGGTGGCGCCACCGGAGGGATTGTATCTGGTGCGGGTGGAGTATTAGGCGGCGGTGCCGTCTCGCACACCCATCGTCATACTCCGCGAAGGCGGGTATCCAGTACGCCGCGGCTGCAGTGATTGATCGACACGTCACGGCGTACTGGATCGTCCGCCCCAGTGCGCAATTGCGCACAAGGCGGACGATGGCGGTGGTGCATCAGACAAAATACCTATCCAGCACCCCGCGATAGATCCGCGTCAGCTTCTCCAGATCGGCCACCGGCGTGCGCTCGTCGATCTGGTGCATGGTCTGGCCGACCAGGCCGAACTCGATCACCGGGCAATAGCCCGAGATGAAGCGCGCATCCGAGGTGCCGCCGGAGGTGGAGAGTTCCGGCTTGCGCCCCGTCACTTCCTCGATCGCGCTGACGGCGAGGTCGGTGAAGGCGCCGGGCTTGGTCACGAACACGTTGGAGTTGGAATATTCCCACACGATGCGGGCCCGGATGCGGTTACCGCAGGCCTTTGCCAGTCGTTCCTCGACCAGTGCGCGCAACGTTTCCTGGGTGTGGTTGTCGTTGAAGCGGATGTTGAATTTTGCGCGCGCCTGTCCCGGGATCACATTGCTGGCAGTGTTGCCGACATCGACGGAAGTGAATTCCAGGTTCGAGGCCTGGAACTGCGCGCTGCCGTGATCGAGCGGCTCGTCGGACAGCGCCACGATCAGCCGCGAAATATCCGGCACGGGGTTCGATGCCCGGTGCGGATAGGCGACATGGCCCTGCACGCCGTCGACATAGAGCGTGCCGGATTGCGAGCCGCGGCGGCCGATCTTGATGCAGTCGCCTAGTGTCTCGACATTCGAGGGTTCGCCGAGCACGCAATGGTCGAATTTCTCGCCGCGTTCCGCGCACCACTTCAAGAGCTTGATGGTGCCGTTGACGGAAATGTCTTCCTCGTCGCCGGTGATCAAAAACGAAATCGAGCCTTTGCCGTCCTTTTGCGGCCTGCCGCCGTTGTCGGCGAGATACTGCAGCACCGCGGCGACGCTGCAGGCGATGCCGCCCTTCATATCGACCGCGCCGCGGCCATAGAGGAAGCCGTCCTTGATATCGCCGGAGAACGCGCCGAGCGTCCATGCGGTCTCGTCGCCCGCCGGCACCACGTCGGTATGTCCGGCAAAGGTGATATGCGGCGCGCTGTGGCCGATGCGGGCGTAGAGGTTGTCGATGTCGGCGGTGCCGGGTTCGCCGAAGGTGATGCGATGCACCTCGAAGCCGGCGTCTTTCAGCAGGCGCTCGAGGACGCCGAGCGCGCCGGCATCGGCGGGAGTGACAGAGGGGCAGCGGACGAGGTCGCGGGTAATGGAAACGGCGTCATTCATAGCCCGGCTTAACACGCCAAACCGGCGGCGGGCTAGCTTTCCGCGGCACCATTTCGATCTCGCTCTGCTGGTCCCATCGCGGCCGCGTATCGCGCGGCGGAGGCGGCGTCAGCGGGTCGGCGCCGAACCGGTTGGTCTTTCGCGAGCCCTTCAGGCAGTACATTTCGACGAAGCCCCACACGGACAAGACGAACACGATCAGGGCCGGCAGCATCATGAAGTAGGAATCGGGCAGCCGGTCGGCGAACTGGTTGTAGAGGCCGGGGATGACGAAAAACGGCACCATCCACCAGCCTCTCTTGTCGCGGTCGTGCAGCCGCTTGATCGAGGTGGCGAAGTAGGTCCACAGCAGCAACGAGATGCCGAGCAACTTGACGAGGAGTCTGGGAAGATCGGCAAGTTTCAGCGTCCGGTAGACATCGGGATCCACCAGCTTGAAGATATCCTTGGTGCCCAAACTGAACGGTGTCGGCCCGCCGAACAGGCTCTGGATCGCCACGATCGCAGCGCCCAGAACACTCAGCCCCCCCAAAATGACCGGCATCGCGAGCCACAATTTGGCGCGGTTGATGCGGCCGTCGAAACGGAACAGGTACCAGGTCCAGTCCATGCGCAATGCTCCGGGGGGCGGAAGCCCGCGGTCCGGTACGTTAGTCGCGCGGGAAAGTCCCCGGTTCGATTGGAGCGCTTTCAAGCGAAGTGGAGACCGGTTCGCGTTAAGAAAACGCGTCAGATCAAGAATCTAGAGCCCCGTTTCGATCCGATCGAAACGGAAAAGGCTCTAGTCCCGCAGCAGCTCGTTGATGCTGGTCTTGGAGCGGGTGCGCTCGTCGACGCGCTTCATGATCACGGCGCAGGCAGTGGACGGGCCGGGCTGGCCGTTCTTCAGGGGCTTGCCGGGCAGCGCGCCGGGAACCACCACCGAATATTCCGGAACCTCGCCGATGAAGATTTCGCCGGTCTCGCGGTCGACGATCTTGGTGGAGGCGCCGAGGAACACGCCCATCGCCAGCACCGCGCCCTTGCGCACGATCACGCCCTCCGCCACCTCGCTGCGCGCGCCGATGAAGCAGTCGTCCTCGACGATCACGGGCTCGGCCTGCAGCGGCTCCAGCACGCCGCCGATGCCGACGCCGCCGGAAATATGCACGCGCTTGCCGATCTGCGCGCAGCTTCCAACGGTGGACCAGGTGTCGATCATGGTCGCTTCATCGACATAGGCGCCGAGATTGACGAAGGACGGCATCAGCACGACGTTGCGGGCGATGAAGGCCGAGCGGCGTACGATCGCGCCGGGGACGGCGCGGAATCCGGCATCACGAAAACGATTCTCGCCCCAGCCCTCGAACTTCGAAGGCACCTTGTCCCACCACGACGCCTTGCCCGGGCCACCGGGAATAGCACTCATGTCATTGAGGCGGAACGACAACAGCACCGCCTTCTTCAGCCACTGATTGACCTTCCACTTGCCATCGGCCCCGCGTTCGGCGACGCGCGTCTCGCCCTTGTCGAGCAGTTCGAGCGCGTGATCCACGGCCTCGCGAACCTCGCCCTTGGTCGACGTCGAAATGCCGTCGCGGGCATCGAAGGCGGCGTTGACGGTGGATTCGAGTGCGGACAGGGACATCGGGATTTCCTTGGGCTTTCGGGCGAAGTCGACGGGCTTTTTCGGGATTTGGGAGGGGAGAGTCAAGCTTCCGCTGTCGTCCCTGCGAACGCAGGGACCCATAACCACAGGTGTGGATTGATGTGATGGGTGTTTGCCACGGTGCCCTTACCGGCGGCCGCGGCGTATGGGTCCCTGCGTTCGCAGGGACGACCAAGAGCGCTATCCGCCGCCGCTCAACCTCTGCAAAAACCCCGTCAGATCATCCGTCACATGATCGACGTAAGCCGCATCCCGGCCTTCCAGCTCCCAGTCCTCGCGCACCACTTCCTTGGCGCCGTCGGGCACCACCAGCACCGTGGTCATGCCGAGCTGGTGCGGCACCACGAGGTTGCGGGCGAGATCCTCGAACATCGCCGATTTCGCAGGGTCGACGCCATGGACGCGCAGGAATCTGTCGTAGGTCTGCGGCGCCGGCTTCGGTTCCAGTTCGGCGGCGATGATGTCGAACACCGCCTCGAAATGTTCTGTTATGCCGAGCCGTGCCAGCACCGCGCCGGCATGATCGGTCGAGCCGTTGGTCAGGATCAGCTTGCGGCCGGGAAGTTTTGCGATCGCAGCCCCCATCGCCGGGTTCGGCTCCAGCGGCGAGTGATCGATCCTGTGGACGTAGGCCAGATAGTCGTCGGCATGCACGCCATGCACGGTCATCATGCCGCGCATGCTGGTGCCGTAGCGGCGGTAATAATCCTTCTGGATCACGCGGGCTTCTTCCGCGGAGATGTTCAAGAACGCGCTGATGAACTCGCCGATCCGGGCGTCGACCTGCTGCCACAGATTGACGTGATGCGGGTAGAGGGTGTTGTCGAGATCGAACACCCAGGTGTCGATATGCGTGAAGGGGCGGGGGGATGTCATGACTCTCTCAGCCTGTCGTCCCTGCGAAAGCAGGGACCCATACGCCGTGTAGGTTGTTGGTAAGCACTGTGCGTGTTGCCTTCAATCGTGGTTGACGCCGGTGGCCATAGTTCAGCCCTGTGGCTATGGGTCCCTGCTTTCGCAGGGACGACGATAGAGCGGGGCCAACGTCCCATCACGGCATCGCAAATCGCAGCGTCTTGCCGCCGCTACTCATGTCGACCGGCGCAAAACCGGTCGCGGCAAGCCCGCGGGTACCGCAATCGCCCTGTTCGGAGACTTCGAACTTGCTTTCGCGCGTGCAGAGCTCTTTCGGGCCGCCCCAGTTCAGCGGCTTGTCCCTGTATTTGACAGCGCGGTTTTCACCGTCGACCGCTTCGGCAAAGCTGTAGACCTGCTTGGGCTGGCCGGTCACATCGGGATGCAGGCACTTGCCGGGATCGATGCGGTACCAGCCGCGGCTGGTCACGGCCTTGCCGTCGTCGGTGGCGACCGCCGCCATGATCTTGTGCGGCGTGTCGTTGCACCAGGTCAGCCCCGAAGAGGAGGGCTTTTGCACCGCCTCGATCATGGTGGTGAAGAAATTTTGCGACTGCACGATATCAGCGGCGAGCCCGCGGCTTCTCAGGAACGCTGCGAGGGCGCCTTGCGTCTTCGGCCCGTCGACGCCGTCGATCGGCGCGGCGTCATAGCCGGCGATGACTAGCAGCCGCTGGATGCCGGCGAGCCGCGCCTGCTCGTCGTCATATTCGGAATCCTCGGCGAGATAGGCGACCAGGTTGCCGTCGTCGGTCCGCGTCGGCGTGATCTGCGTGAACGGCGCGGGCGTCTGTCCGCCGCGGCACTGGCGGGCGGCGGCGATGACGAAATTATCCGGCGCGATGCACAGCATGTCGCTGCCGTTCTGCGGGATCGGCGAGGCGCCGTAGACGCCAAGCGCGCGTGCATTCAGCAAGATGCGGTCGGCGGTCAGCGCGCCCTGCATCACCACGCGGCAGGCCGCGGGATCGATCCGGAACCAGCCCCGCGTCGCGGTTGCCGCTTTGTCGTCGATGCCGATCGCGGCCTCGACCACATAGCTCATGCGGTTGCAGAGTTTCAGGTCGGCGAAGGCGGGCAGGGAGGAAACGAACAGCGAGATCGCCGCGGCCGGCAGCGACATCAAGAAACGCGTCAATGCTGAGCGACGTGGGCGCCTCGTTCTCAACTCGTCATGCCCGGGCTTGACCCGGGCATCCACGTCTTTCTTCTCGCTGTCGACAAAGGCTGTCATGGCCGGGCATAGGCGAGCGGAAGCGACGCCGTCCTTTGGACGGCTATGCCCGGCCATGACGACTTTCTTTTGCCGCTCGTGCATCACTTGTGGATCAGCGTGCCGGTGCCCTGGTTGGTGAACAGTTCGAGCAGGACCGCGTGCTGCATCTTGCCATCGATGATGACGACGCCCTGGACGCCCTGTTCCAGCGCATAGATGCAGGTCTCGACCTTCGGGATCATGCCGCCGGAAATCGTGCCGTCGGCGATCAGTTTTCGCGCATCCTTTACCGACAATTCCGGAATCAGCTTCTTCGACTTGTCGAGCACGCCGGGAACGTCGGTCAACAGCAACAGCCGCTTGGCCTTGAGCGCGCCGGCCACCGCGCCGGCAAAAGTGTCGGCGTTGACGTTGAGCGTGTGGCCGTCATGCGAGGTCGCCAGCGGCGCCAGCACCGGGATCAGCTCATGGCCGATCAACTGGTTCAGTAGTGTCAGATCGACCTTGTCGGGATCGCCGACGAAGCCGAGGTCGATCGCCTTTTCGATGTTGGAATCCGGATCGACCATGGTGCGCGTCGTCTTCGACGCCTTCACCATGTTGCCGTCCTTGCCGGAGAGGCCGACGGCCTTGCCGCCGGCTTCGTTGATGTAGCCGACCAGTTGCTTGTTGACGGAGCCGGCCAGCACCATCTCGACGATCTCGATGGTGGCGGCGTCGGTAATGCGAAGCCCGGCGGCGAATTCCGACTGGATGCCGAGCCGCTTGAGCATGGTCGCGATCTGCGGCCCGCCGCCATGCACGACCACGGGATTGATTGCGGTCTGCTCCAGCAGCACGATGTCGCGCGCGAACGCCTTGGCGGTTTCCTCCGCGCCCATGGCATGGCCGCCATATTTGATGACGATGGTTTCCTCGTCATATTGCTGCATATGCGGCAGCGCTTCCGACAGGATGCGGGCCTGATCGAGCGGGCTGATATTCTGCGCTGATGTCATGAAGCGGGTCTCGCCATTCCAGATGTCGGGCCGGGTTCTATCCGATTGGAGGGCAGGGCGCAAAGTGGGGGAATTGCGGAGTTTGTAGCCCGGATTGCGCTGCGCTCCATCCAGGCTACGGAATTTTACCCCCGCTTCGGCCAGGCCGCCGCGACCGCCAGCGCCAGCCAGCTCGCGATCAGCAGCGTCCCGCCGGTCGGCGCGGCAAAAGGAAACAGCCCGTGGCCGGCATAGTGTCGCAGCGTCAGGTCGCCGGCAAACAGGCTTGCCGCAATCACGAAGCCGAAAGCCGTCGCGATGCCGATTCTCGCGTGCACAGTTCCGCGCTCAGCCAACGCGACGGCACCCAATACCGCGCTGGCGTGAAACAGCAGCATCGACGAGGCGGATGCCAGCCGCGATGCGTCCGCGCTATGGGCGGAAGCAGCCGCCAGCATGACGCCGTCGGCGCCCAAGATGGCGGCCAGCACGATCAGGATGCGGCCCGTGCGGCTCATCAGGCGCGCTCGTGCAACAGGCGCACCATCGCGGCGCGCAATTCCGGCATGCCGGCGCCGGAGCGCGAGGACGTCACCAGCACGTCCGGAAACGCCGCCGGATGCTTGGCGAGCGCCGCCGTGGTCTCGCCGATGCACTTTTCCAGCTCAGCGGCCTTCACCTGGTCCGCCTTGGTCAGCACCACCTGATAGCTCACGGCGGACTTGTCCAGCGTCTTCAGCACGTCCCGGTCGACATCCTTGATGCCGTGGCGCGCGTCGATCAGCACATAGACCCGCGCCAGCGTGGCGCGTCCTAAAAGGAATTGATGGATCAGCTTGGTCCAGGAGGCGACCTTGGTCTTGGGCGCCGAGGCGTAGCCATAGCCGGGCATGTCGACCAGCCGCAGTCCTGTATTGTCCGGGCCGTCGAAGAAGATCAATTCCTGGGTTCGGCCCGGCGTATGCGAGGTGCGCGCCAGCGCGCTGCGGCCGGTGAGTGCGTTGATCAGGCTCGACTTGCCGACATTGGAGCGGCCGGCGAACGCCACCTCCACGCCCGCCATCGGCGGCAGCGTCTCGATCGAGGGCGACGCCCAGACGAACTTCCATTGGCCGGCGAAGAGCTTTCGTCCCTCCTCGATCAGCTTCGCATCTGCGTTGGCGGTCATGCGAAGTGTTCTTTTCCAGCAGTCGTTGCGGAGCGACGCGGCGCTTCCTGTTCGGTCATTCCGGGGCGATGCGTAGCATCGAACCTGGAATCTCGAGATTCCGGGTCTGGTGCTAACGCACCATCCCGGAATGACGGCATCACGTCTTCTCGACGGCCTTCTTCGAGGCAAACGTCGCCTTGAGATTGTCGAACAACTCCACCTTCACGCCGTTCCTGCGCATGATGTAGCTCTGCTGCAGGACCGAGAGCAGGTTATTCCAGGCCCAGTAGATCACCAGACCCGCCGGGAAGCCCGCGAGCATGAAAGTGAAGATCAGCGGCATCCAGTCGAAGATCATCTTCTGGGTCGGATCCGGCGGCGTCGGGTTCAGCTTCATCTGGAACCACATCGTGATGCCCATGATGATCGGCCAGACGCCGAGCGCGAGGTAATGTCCGAATAGCGGCAGTTGCGTCGGATCGAAAGACAGCAGGCCGAACAGGTTGAACAAATTGGTCGGGTCGGGCGCCGAGAGATCCTTGATCCAGCCGTAGAACGGCGCGTGGCGCATTTCGATGGTGACGAACAGCACCTTGTAGAGCGAGAAGAACACCGGGATCTGCAGCGCGACGGGAAGGCAACCGGCGATCGGGTTGATCTTCTCCTTGCGGTAGATCTCCATCATCTCCTGCTGCTGCTTCTGGCGGTCGTCCGGATAGCGCTCCTTCAGCGCGGCCAGCTGCGGCTGCACCGACTTCATCTTCGCCATCGAGGCGTAGGACTTGTTGGCGAGCGGGAAGAACAGCAGCTTCACCAGCACCGTCACCAGCAGGATGGCGATGCCGAAATTGCCGAACAGGTGGAAGAAATAGTCGAGCGCCAAAAACATCGGCTTGGTGATGAAGTAGAACCAGCCCCAGTCGATCAGGAGGTCGAAATGGTTCAGCTCGAGCTGCTTGTTGTAGCCGCCGTGGCCGGCCAGCGGGAAATTGATGCCCACGACGCCGGCTTCCTTGGCCCCCGCAAACAGCCGTGCATTGGTGCTGCCGGTGCCGCCGATCGCGATGGTCTGCGGATCCTGCAAATAATCGGCCTGATAACGAACCTTGGCGCCGGGTTCGGCGAGGAAGCGGGCCTTGAGGCGGGCCGTCGTCTCGGGCAACAGCGCGGCAGCCCAATATTTGTCGGTGATGCCGAGCCAGCCATTCGTCACATTGAACTCAAAACCCCGCCCGCCATTGCCCAGAACGGGCGCCTCGGCGACGGCCTTGTAGCCGTGCTCCTGCAGGCCCTTGTCGCCGAGATAGCCGATCAGGCCCTCATGCAGGATGTAGTAGCCCGAGACTTCCGGCGTGCCGTGGCGAGAGATAAGGGCGAACGGATAGAGCGTGACCGGCGCAGCGCCGACGTTGGTGACGTCGTCCTTGACGGTGAAGAGATAGCGGTCGTCGATCGCAATGGTGCGGCGGAAGGTGAGGCCTTCGCCATTATCGTATTTCAGCGTCACCGGGCTGCTCGGCGACAGGCTGCCGGAGCCCTCCTGCTGCCACACCGTATCGCGGTCGGGAAGCCGCGCCGTCGAGCCTGAGGCTGCGACCCAGCCGAACTCGGCATAATAGGGATGAGCCGTGTTCGAAGGCGAGAACAGCACGATCGCAGGCGACTTCGGATCGACGGTGTCGCGGAATTTCTCCAGCGACAGGTCGTCGATGCGCGCGCCCTTCAGCGCGATGCTGCCGGAAAGCCGCGGCGTCTCGATCTTGATGCGGGGCGTTGCGGCAATGGCGGCGTCGCGGCTGACGACGGGCGCCGGCGCGCCCGGCTGACCGGCGGGCGTGGTGGCGGATGGCGCCGTGCCCGGTTGCGCCGTGCCCGGTTGCGGCGTGGTCGATCCCGGCGTCGTCTGCGGCGATGGCTTGGCAAGTTCGGCCTGGGTCTGGGTTTGCGCGCGCTGCCGCTCCATCTGCGGCATGTTGTAGAAATACTGCCACGCGATCAGCACAAGGCCGGACAGAATGACGGCGAGGATGGTGTTGCGGTTGTCGGTCATCGTTCTGGGGTCTCGCCATTCAATTCGGACTGCGGGTCCTTTCGGTTCCGACTGACGTCGGACCCGAGGCCCTCACTTTTCGTTTGGACGCGTTTTCTATCGCAGATAAGTCTACGCAATCTGCGTAAACTAGATTGCTATGCGAACCGGTATCCACTTCGCTCGAAAACGCCTTGTTGCCGCTCTGCGGTTTCGGCTGCCGGTCGAGGCGATGCAGCGCCGAACGGAGATCATCGAGCATGGTTGCGAAGTCGCGGGTGAGCGCGGCCCGGCGGCCTACCAGCACATAATCATGGTGTGGTCGCATGGATATGACGTCCAGCCGCTTCACGAGTTCGCGAAGCCGGCGCCGGATGCGATTGCGCTCGGTGGCGGTACCGTTCTTTTTGGTAACGGTGAAACCGATCCGGATCGGGCCATCATCGTCGCGGAGGCGGCCCTGCACCACGAAGGCAGCGCTGTTCGCCCGCGTGCCATTGGCAACGGCGAGAAAGTCCGCCCGCTGCCTCAGCCGATCCATGAATGAAATCTCCGGAAGATCCGGTTCAGGCGCTCAGACGCTTGCGGCCACGCGCACGGCGGGCGGCGAGAACCTTGCGGCCGCCGGCGGTGGCGAGACGGGCGCGGAAGCCGTGACGGCGCTTGCGCACCAGTTTGCTGGGTTGATAAGTCCGCTTCACGGGTAGTTCTCCGCTGACCGGGCAATTTGCCTGTTGAATTGAGATGCGTCCGGTGATGCGGGCCGGCCCGAAAAAAGGCCAGTTACGGCCCAAACGAGCCGCCCCCGGTGGAACCGGGCCATCGCGGACAGTTGGCGCGGCTTATACGGGAGCGACCTGTTTTCGTCAATGTCGGGGGTTGCCGCGGCCGCCGTTCTTTGAAACGTCGCAATTGGGGCGAATATATCTGTTTTCCCGGGGTTTTTAGGGGCGAGAAGGCGGCGTGCCCGGGCCATGGGAACGTCAGGACATTAGCGATCGGTAATTTGACCGGTCGGGGGCCGAAACGCATCCTCGGAATCAGTGTACGGGTGAGGACCAACGCCGGTCTTGTGTCCGGCGGGGCTCCAAGCACAGAGATATCAAGGCGGATATTCGTGTCAGCGACCGACGACCAGCCGACCCCTTCAGCGCCGCGGCCCTCGGGCCCGCGTCGGCTCGGCCTGTCCGGCAAGCTGCTGCTGCTGACGATCCCGCTCGTGATGATCGCCCTCCTGATGATCTACGTGCCTTCGATCGCGAATTTCTGGACCAACCGGCTGAACGACCGCCTCGCGGCAGCCAACACGGCCGCCCTGGTGCTGGATGCCGCGCCGCTCGGCATGGTGCCGGATTCGCTGGCGCGGCAGATCCTAACCAGCGTCGGGGCGCGCGCAGTCGCCATCAAGATGGGACAGCAGCGTCGGCTGCTCGCCAGCGCCGACCTGCCGGCGGCGATCGACCGCGATATCGACCTGCGGACCCTGACGGTGTGGTCTGCGATCGTCGAGTCCTTTGCGACCATGCTGGAGACCGGCAACCAGACCATTCGCGTGGTGGGGCCCGCGCCGGGGGCTGCGCAATTCATCGAGGTGGTGGTCGATGAAAAGCCGCTGCGGCTGGCGATGTACCGCTTTTCCCGCAATCTGCTGCTGGTCTCGCTGGGGATCGCGATGCTTGCCGCGGGGCTGGTCTACCTCGCGCTGCATTATCTGTTCGTCCGCCCGATGCGGCGGCTGACGGCAAATCTGGTCGGCTTCCACGAAAATCCGGAAAGTGCTGCGCGCATCATCGTGCCGAGCCAGCGCGGCGACGAGATCGGCGTGGCGGAACGCGAATTGTCCGACATGCAGCGCGATCTCGTCTCGATGCTCTCGCAGAAGAGCCGGCTCGCCGCGCTCGGCCTTGCGGTGTCGAAGATCAACCACGATCTGCGCAACCTTCTCGCGTCCTCGCAATTGCTGTCGGACCAGCTCGCCAGCGTGCCCGATCCCAGGGTGCAGCGCTTTGCACCGAAACTGATGCGCTCGCTGGAGCGCGCCATCGACTTCTGCCAGTCGACCCTCTCATATGGCCGCGCGCAGGAAGCCGAGCCCGACCGCCGGATGATCCTGGTCGAGCCCGTGGTATCAGAGGTGCGCGAATCCGCCGGCCTTGCCGCCGACGCCTCGATCACCTGGATCAGCGCGATCGAGCGCTCGCTCTCGATCGATGCCGATCCCGACCAGCTGTTTCGCGTGCTGCTTAACCTGGTGCGCAACGCGGCCCAGGCGCTGGAAAGCGCCAAGGGCGATGCCGCGACCCTGCAGATCCGCATCACCGGCCGCCGCGAAGGTTCGGTCGCCATCATCGAGGTTTCCGACACCGGCCCCGGTGTGCCAGCAAAGGCGCGCGAGCATTTGTTCGAGGCGTTCCAGACCTCCAGCCGCCCCGGCGGCAGCGGACTTGGGCTCGCGATCGCCGCCGAACTGGTGCGCGCCCATGGCGGCGATATCCATTTGGTCGAAGGCACCATCGGCGCCACCTTCCGGGTCTCGATCCCGGATCGGCCGGTGGAACTGCAAAGCGTCCGCAACGAGCGGGCGCGGGCGTAAGGCGCGGCCATTTCCACGTCATTCCGGGACGATGCGAGCCATAGAACCCGGAATCTCGATGTGATTACAGGGAGATTCCACCTTCCCGCCGCCGTACGGCGCGGAATGGCATCGGATTAACTGCCTCGGATTCGTCGGTCAGAACCTGCTTTCCGAGACCTTGCAAAGCCGGGCCGGAGCGGGTAGCTAAAGCGCTCTTTCGCGACCGTCCGGACCTTGTTCGGACGCATCCGGGCCCCTTAAGGCCCAAATGCAGAAGCGAAAAACGCGCCCGTAGCTCAGCTGGATAGAGCACCAGACTACGAATCTGGGGGTCAGGAGTTCGAATCTCTTCGGGCGCGCCATTCAAATCATTGCTACGCATGATCTTTTCCTTTTTTGGCGCTGGGTGGGAGAGTGCTGGTTTGCAATTGGTTTGCAAACTTTGTTCGTGGTGAGTTCTCGAAATTGAAGATCGCCGCATCGGAGAGATGCCGCGTGCGTGCTAAGTATTTCTCGATTATCGAGTGCACGGTTTTGATGCTGTGACCTGTCACCACCGCGATTTGCTGCGGTGTATTTTCAGCCTCGCTGAGCATCGTTATCGCGGTGCCGCGGAGATCGTGAAAGTGCAATTCGGTGAGTCCCGCAGCCTTGGTGGCCTCCTCCCATAGCCGGCCAAAGTATCGCTTCTTGAACGCTCTCCCCGTCTTTGTCGTCATGATCAGGGGCGAGATGCGCGGTAGAGTGTCTAGGAGGCGCCGTAGTGCGGCTGTGCAGCGGACGGTAGTCTCCGGCGCCCGGTGGCCCTTCCTCGCAGCCTTGCCCTGTCGCAGCGTAAGTGCGGTGCCATCGTATGCCGACCATGGAAGGCGCAAAATGTCTCCCTGTCGCTGACCGGTATGGAGCGCAATGATCAGTGCACGCTGCATCTCGATCGACGCCACCTTCATGAAGGCTGATATGTGTTCGGGCAACCAGATGATCTCGGCGCGGTCAGAGTGATAAAGCCGCTTAAAGCCTTTCAGGTGATTTGCGTGCAGGCGACCGCGATCGACGCCCCACGTCAGCATGGCGGAAATCACCGAGAGTCGATTGTCAGCTTCGCGCTCGCCGGATGTTTTGGAAACGGTTTGGCGCCAATCTAGAAAATCTCTCCGCACGCGAGGATCTTCTAGGGCAGCCAAAGGTAAGTCGCCGAACTGCGCCTCGGCCTTCGTCAACAGCCGGATATACTCGCGCTGCGTTGAAGGCGCGAGCTTGTCGGTGAACTCGACCGATGTCGTGAAGTCTCGTGTTAGGCCGTTGAACGTGCCGACCAGTCTGCTGCGGGTTAGGTTTTCAGCGGCAGCTAAGTCTGAAATAAATTCAGGAGATCCAGGCTTGCCGGCGAGACGCAAACCGGTAGCGCGATGAAACCAATATTCCCGTTCGCGGGGTGTCCCGCGGTATTTGTAAGTTCGAAAAACGCCCTTGATATTAGCCCTGACCACGGCTCGACCTCCAGGTTTCCAATGCAGTCTTTTCGGGCTCGGTATCGGCAGGACAGCCGGCGGTCACAAGAATCTTCCCGGTTGCGTGATCAATCTCAACAGTGCGCGTGCCAATTCCAGCGAGTTGAAACGCCTTAAGCGTTCGGACAAGTTCAGCCTGGGTGATTGCTGCGCGGCGCGACAATGTTAGGGCCTCACCTTAAAGGTTGACGGAAGCGCTGATTGCTGCGGCATCAGTTGCGCGCCTTTAGGCCGTCGGCTTCTCAGCGCCCGATTTAACTTTGTGTCTCGGGAAGATCGCGATTCGACCGTCGCGGTCGATCTCAATACGGTCGATATCCATTTCCGCTTTGCTAGCGGCGCGGATGGCCTTCGAAACGTCTGTTTGCTTGAACGCCTGAGCGCCGCGGGACATTGGCCGCCTCCCTTAAAGATGAAAAAAGCTCCTATTGGCCATTTGGAGAAGTATCGAACGGCAGGCCATTGAAAAGTGCGCTATCCAGCGCTTATTCACAGAAAACGCCCACAAGATTTTGTTTCACGCCGTTTCAGGTGAAACGATTTCAAGGACTTACATAGAGGCCATCCATAGGCCGACCTATTGACGAAACGGCATATTTTTTGGGTGGCTGGCGGGGATACGAGCCCGCCGGCGTGAACCGGCGGGCTGCATCACAAGCGTGGGTAAGTTCTAAGCTGTAGTTATGCCGTTCAGCGCCTTCTCGAGGCTGGCGAGCAGCGCCAGAACATATTCTAGGTCAAGCCGGCGCTCGCCTAACTCATCGACGGCATTGTTGAGGTAGCTAACCCACGCGGTGATACCAGCAAGGCTGGTTGGCACGACATTGATCAGCGCTTCCAACGCATGAATTTCGGCATCCAGCGGCCCCTTGAGAAGCGCGTCGTGATTACCGGTTACCTTCATTCGATCGGCATCACGTTCGCGAAGCTGCCCGATGTAAAACTTGTGCATCTCCGGAAATCGATCGGGCGGCGCGTAAAGGCCAATGTCTCCCAACGTCGTCGCCCAGACAACGGGACAAAATCCGGGTCTGTGGCGAAAATCAAAGACACTGCAGCCGACGGGACCGACAGTGTCGTCGGCGAGCTTATCGAGGCGGTACATTTCGGCGTTTGCTGCCATGAAGCTCTCGCTGGCGCGGCGGTGTGCTTCGATTAGGCCGAATACCGGGTCCAGCGAGCCCGCTGGTGCGGCGCCGGCCTCCGTGGCTGAAACAGCCGCCAGGGACAGGACCGCCCCACCAGCGGCCTGTGAAAGGAAGCGGCGCCGCGTCGGGGCATCCACAGGGTGGGTTTGGGATATGGGCGTGCTTGTGTGTGGCGTGCTATGCACGCTGTCAGCCTGGGTCATTTGGATTCCGTCCTTTTTGACTCGGGTTAGAGCCGGGGCGGAAGTTCGCGCTTCCCCTCGGCTTGCTTTTTGCGTAAACGTAAATGATGAAGAAGTCAATTCCCGTAAACGTAAAGAGGCGCGGCAGACCAGCGACCGGGCAAGATCCCGTGTCCGCTGTTCGCCTGCCTGCCAACCTAACTGACGAGATCGACGAATGGGCAAGTAAACACGGCGCGGAATCCCGCTCCGAGGCCATCCGCAGGCTTGTAGAGCTCGGGCTGAAGTCCAAAGGAAAATAAAGTGGAAACCGAAGCAGAGCGGGCCGAGCGGCTGAATGCCGAGCGCGCAGAAGAGCTAGAGCGCGTCCCTTTTCAGAGAATTAACAAAAGCCGATGGCCCAAAACTGTTAGGCCCATCTCGACGGGAGAATCCGATGGCATCGGCATCGACCGCGATGGACGGCTGTACTGGGACGGAAGGCCGGTCGAGATCATCGGGCGCCGCCTTGACCTTACAAATTTTCAGATTTTCCTCGCCGTCGTTGTGGCGCTGTTCACCGTGGTGGGCGGCATAGGTGCCGCGGCTCAAGGCTGGGCTGCGTACCATGATTGGGCCTGCAGGAACAAACAACGTGCCTTTCTTGCTTGCCCAGCCCCCGAAACTGGCGCGCCACCGCCAAAAGCTGACTAGCCAAATCCGACCTTCGGGCTACACGGGGCCTGATATGCAAGGTCTCGCGCGTCTTATCGCTTGCTCGCCCGTTCAGGTTGCGGAATACTAGTTGCATCAGGGGCGTCGTTTGATGGCGTGGAAGCCGAAATATCCCGATCCGCCAAGCAGCTTGTGGTTTCGCCTTAGGCGCATGAAATCGCGGATGGCCGGGGCCGTTACTCAAAACGCTGGAGTGGCGATGGCATCGGCGTTATTCGGTGCGGCGTTGCTTGTGATTGCTTGGGAGCTGGGACCGTGGGCAATCGGCTGCGGCATTAAGGGCAACGTTGCAGTCGGCACTGGCGAGCGCATTTACCATGTGCCCGGCCAGCGATATTACTGGGAGACCCGTATCAACCTGCTTCGAGGAGAGCGGTGGTTCTGTTCGGAAGCGAGCGCGCGAGCCGCAGGTTGGCGAAGGTCGCGCGTTTAACACCCACGGACATGCTGCACCTGATTTTGCTTGAAAAACAATTCTTCTTGTGGGGCGCTTTGGCGCGCCTGTAGGCGCCAGGCCTTGATGGGAACGTAGCCCACTGCTCGGCAGTAAGGTGGGTACCGTTGTCCGTCTTAAGCGCCATAGCCGCACGCGTCATGGTTCGCTTTGACGGCAACAGGACGACGAACACCCCACACCGCGATTACATCGAGCCGGTTGAGGCTTAGTGAGATTTCGAGATCGCCCGTTGCAGCGTGCGAACCAAATCCTCCGCAGCCTCTTCCATCGTGTCTTTTCTTCCCAGATGCTTAATCATTGCGACTAGCGTGTTGATCAAGACGACCCGGGCCATCGGCGGCGAAACCTGTCTTTCAGCCAAGAGCGCACTGATGTCTCGCGTAAGCGCGACGCATTCGACTTCGTGTGCCTTCGTCATCTCTCTGAGCACTTCACTCCTCCAGCCAATGAAAAGTTGGGATTCCAAGCACGCCCGATTCGTCAGCCAAGCTGGTGGCGGATCGGTGGCAAAAAACCGCCGCTATGACGATCTTCGAGACGGCTACCTGCCCTAGGGGTTAATGGATCGTTACTGGCTGAGCTTCTGACGCGCGCCGCCGATATTCTGACGGACGACCGAGCGTGTATTTCTATTGAGACGACCTGTCAGGTCGCAGGCTTAACCCGGAATTCACGGACAGCACGCGCGCCTTAGAAGTGGCGAAGGCCCTTGAGAGGGCGGAGCGAGACAAACAGTCCAAGTAGAATTACGGAGGCCCTGGCAATTTACGATAGGACATAGCGAGACCGAGCCGGGAACAAACCCGAAAATTTCCTCAGGACTCGGCTAGTCGCCGTCGGATCGCGGCCGCGCGATCAGGCCCCTTGCGCGCGCGTTCTAGTTGCGGAATCCATATTGGAGCAGGGGCATCGTTTTCATGGCGTGGAAGCCGAAAATATCCCGATCCGCCAAGCTCGAAGCGGCTTGTGGTTTCGCCTTAGCCATCGTCATCGTCCGTTTCGGCTCGACCCTGGATTAGATTTAGTGCGTTCCGATAAAGGAACGGTGTCCAGAATGTTGGATCCTCGCGTGCACCTCGCTCTTCAAAAAAGCCGAGATCAACAAGCCTCCGCGCTTTGATGAGAGCCTCGTCTTGGGAGATGCCCCACAAATCAGCAAGGCTTTGCGGAGTCTGCGCTGTCTTTTGCCCCTCCAGCTTGGAGATGAAAGGTTTTTCAGTGGGGTACTCCGCATAGAGATATTGATTGAGGCGCGCATTCGATACGGCCGGCAAGGCCAATTTGAACACCGACCTGTCGAAAAGCAAATCGTCCAAAGGGGCCTCACCGCCGTTTTCCAGCCTTCGAATCTCTTGCTCCAATATTACGTTCAGTAAGTGGATCAATTCGCGCGGCGCGGTCTTTTTCGTACCATCGGCACATCGAGTAACCAGCCATTTGAAGGTTGACGCCTTCTGTGGCCCCTGATCAACCTGCTTTGGGAAGAACCGGTAGAAGGTATCTTCTTGCGCCTTTGCACTTCCAAGTATCGCATTCACATCTAGCCCGAAATCCTCGACTAGCGCTTCGTTCATAAGCAGCCGCTTCATAATCAAATTGAGCAAGGTGGGCTCCGCCCACTCAAGCATCACATATCGGATTAGATGGCTGGCCTCCCGCATGCCACCATCCATGATGCGCTTCCAAATGTCTTCCCGCAGAAAAATCTTGAGTGCTAAACGGCCAGTATTTTTAAGGTCTGAGTACGCACGCATCAACGCGCGTAATGCGTTCGCTTCAAGGTCGTGGTTGTCCACAAATGCGACATCGAGTCGGTCTAACAACACCCAAACAGAGAGATTGTTGGACTCCAAAACATCGTCAAGGTCCGAAAATAGGCTATCGATTGACACGATGCCCACCTTTCGCAAATCTTGGCTTGGCTCGCGCAACACGATCTTGCCCGTTACTCCAGTGGGCAACAAAGTGTTCGGATCGATTTTGAGGCCGCCCTCCAATGATTCAGCAGCAATAATTCTACGGGCATAATCGTGCGCTGCCCGCAGGATGCTCCTTAAATTCAGTTTGGTCTCAAGCAGGCCCGCAGTTTCCAAAATGTCATAGATGCGATCCGCGCCATTTCCAGAAATCCCAAAATCCCTAATTTGCTGGGCGATAACCGTGAGAATGTACAATTTCCATAGTGCTACAAATTCCTGTTCGGTGGTCGGCGGTTCGGTCGATAGATCCTTGAAAACCGTTCCCCCTCTAGGATTTTCGGCCGGAATTAGAAGTATCCCATTGTCGAAAAACTGACCCGTCCTGCTTAAAAGCAAAGAATAGATCGCACTCTTCCCGGAACCTTTCTCACCCCTAACGATGTCGATCTGGCCCTTTTCCATCCGAGTCCATTGATGGGTTTCCACGAAATACCGTTCGAGTTCACCAATCTCATCTTCGGCCACTTGAATGCCGAAGGTTAGCTGCTTCAATAGGTCAACTTTTTTCACCTCAACGCTCCCCCGATATCGTCCGGGGTATTTCAGACCGATTAACCTCGAAGAGTCCATAGGATAATTCGCCAGGTGGTTGCGTGGTCTGCGCGCCCCCCTTTGCCATTCAGGCAAATGCTCAAGCGGAGATGGGGGCGGCGCTTTATGAAGCCAAAACCGCGAGGTTCATTCCAAACTTTAATTGTGCCGGTGTACATGATCGCGTGCTTTCAGTGATGTACCGTTGCTTTGTTGGAAAAAAATCTCTCGTAGGCCTCAGCGTCGAACGTCTCCGGGCCCCAGGGCCAATCGAAGCAAACCAAATCGCTCCCGCCGTGCCATGAAAAATAAACAAACGCAGTAGATGGACTGTCTTCGTCGTCGGCAAACAAATTCCATTCGACTACATAGCGCAGAGTCATTCCTATCGCCGCGAGACGCGCGACGATTTGAAGTTTTGCTTCGCTGGCTGTTGTCATTTCTGACCCGCTTTCACGGCCAGAGTCCAAGCTCCTCCCGGGGATCCTGGGCGCTCTCGAGTATCCCGGTTCGCGTGCCAGAGAGCGCCGTCCAACGTCGCCAGGCTGCCACGCTTGTAATCGAGCGCGGCTTGGTACACGCCGCAGTATCTCAGGCCACCGCCGCTCTTCTCGATCTCCGCAATGCGAGCGATCAGAGGCGCGGTCTTTTCCTCGACATAGGTTTTGATCAGAGGCGCGATCGCCTCCATCAGCCCTTCAATCAGTTTTCGATCCATCTGCGCGGCCCTAGAAGTTCACACCGGTAAGAATAGCGGCGCATCCGGCGCGCCGCTTTTCCCAGCGGATATACCGAGTTGCCATCACAGCCGTCTGGTGGTTTTGCCACATGGAAGTAAAAACAGTCGCTGCTGTGGCTGGAGAATCCGGCGTCGACGTCATTTCGATGATCGCATTGGTCGACGCGCTGAATTCAATCGGCCCTTCGGACAGCAAGACTTCGGACGTGTCGACCAATGTGATGGTGCCGTCGCCCGGCGAATTGCCATCGCTAGGCGCGTTTCCAGTCACGGCCACCGGGATGCCGCCGACGAATCCCCCGTTAACCGTGACATCGCGCGTCAGTTGGCAATCGAGCGATGCCAGGCCAACCGCAGTGCGCGGCGTCATGATCAAATAGGGGCTGAGGAAGTTCGTCTGAATCGCCGCGCACAAGTCTTTGAAATCTTCTGCGAACGCAGGGGCCGTCGTTCCGCTGGATGCGATTTCAGTTTCGCCGTTCGTGATCGATGCCGGCGAAACATCATCGATTTCGGCCGCCGATGGATCCAGAAAGGCGCGAGTCTGAAAGTCTGAGACCGCGTCCGCGGTGTCTTCGCGAAACAGTTCGGCCGCAACGGGATTCGAGCTCCTTAAGAGCTCGTCGTTCGCGACGATCAAAGCTGATATTTTCGCCGGCTTCATCGTGACGGCGTCGAATGCACCCTTGGAAAGAGGGACAGGACGGCCCGCACCAACCCAGGCGGCGCTGGCGCCGGCTACACCCCGGGGTGCTTTCGTGTTCATCGGCATGAACCTGAAGCCCGTCATTTTCCCAAAAATGGTCCTCGGCCGCAGATACTTGATGAAAGCCTCCGCATAGGTGTCCATTGGCGATAGTGGACTGCCCCATGTGGCGTCTGCTGTCGTCGCGGCGGGGACCGCGCTCTTCATCACAGCATCGAGCGCCACCGCATTGGGATACAAACTTCTATATAGGCCGGCGGCCTCGACACGATCGCCCTTGCTCAGCGCCAGACATCGAAGATGATTCGTAAAACACAGCGCTTTTCCAGCCAGTTCGAGACGTCCCGCGGCAGCAATGGGATTTTCGTAGCGCATTTTAAATTGGTCCTCTTGTGCGAAGCAGTTGATGACGAATCATCGCACAAACCGATAAGTCGGGTACTGACGCGTCAGCATCACGCGCACCACACCGCAAACGCCCTAGAAAGCGCTTCGTCGACTTTGTCGGGATCCTCCGCGTCGCAACGCGCCAGCAAACCGAAAGCCACCAGCGTCTCGGCCGCTGCGACCTCGTCGACCAAAACGCGCGCGACCCGCTGGCCGCGCCGCTTGCGGGCGATATGTTCGCGCTGGCGATCGGCGGAGGTTTTCGGCATATCCCTCAGGACCGCGCGGCGCCCTGGCAGATTTCCACCGTCTTGATTGCGTTTTCGATGGACGCCCTAAAGGACTCCGAGACTCCCGGCCTAAAGAACGCCGCCGCGATGATCTCCGGTGGGATGCCCCACAACACCATCGCAACGTGCCAGCGACGTTGCTGAGTGCTGTAGAAATTGTCTCGATCGCGCGCCTTCAGGGCCAAATCCAATCGTTCGAGGGCATCAGCGACCGGTATTTCGTTCGCGTCAGTCTTCGGCGGCCGGCCAGCCCCAGGACGACGGCCGCCGCGGATTGATTTCTTTGAATTTGCAGTGTGTTTAGTCATGGGTTGGGCCTCTCTTTTGAATGTTAAGCTTTGGTTTTGTTGACTGATTTGATTCTTTGATTTCTTTTGAAATCTCCCTGACGGGAAAAATTCTCTGGGTGACCCCCCATGCGGTGGGAGGCCCCCAAAAACGGACCAAGACTTGACCACCCCCCTCTCATCGATGAAGACCGCGTGATCCGCGTGATCATGCTGCGGCTCCTGCCGATGCGGCTAGGCCGTGCTTCTTCAGCAATTCCCGTGGCGCACGACATGCAGGCGAACCGGGTTCGAACCCGTAGGTATCGACGTGGCGCGTCCAAATGCCTGTCTTGGCGTAGAACGCTAGCACCTGATCCCAGTTTGCTTCGCTCGGTGCATCGTTGCGGGCGGGCATAGGTGCCGCAGTTGCCCCACGTCGCCGAACATCGTCATCGATCCAGAGGCGGGCCTTGGCTTGCCAATCGCGGCTCAGGCCGTGATTCCCCGCCACCTGTCGATTGTGATTCCGAAAGCGGTCCATGGAGGCAGCGATTGCTTCAGCGCTACCCAGGCGATCGAGAGCCCAGTTGTAGGTTTCGTCATCGAGATCGAAATCATCTGGGATCCGCGTCGCGCGCGCGCTCTCACTCTCCTTCAGGAGAGTATTATTATTTATTTCTTCTTCTCTTTGCGTCGATTTTGCATCAAGGGGTGCGTCGCTTGGTGCGTCAGATTGTGCGTCAGATTGAGCGTCATCCTGCCCGGCGGCGCTTTTCGCCTCACCCTGAAAACTATCGTAGTTTCTTATCGTTATGATTGTTCCGTGCGGTGTCGGTTGCGCGTCAATGAGCGCGTCAGATTGCGCGTCGTTGGGTGCGTCGGTTTGCGCGTCGATTGCGCGTCGGCCGGAAATACGATCCATGAAGCGGCGGACCCGTGGTTCTGGCCACTGCCATCCCTCTGCCAGGAACCTGCTCGACACCAGCAATTGGCCGCGCGACAGGTCGACTGCGCCACGCCTTAAACGCAGCCGGCGGGGCTTCCATGCGGCATTGGCGACAAGGCTGAGGAAGGCCTCCCGCTCGGTGTAAGGCTCCTGGGCGAAGCTAGGATCGCCGAAGATCGACCTTGGCATCGCGATATAGCCGCGGGGGGTCTGGTCCGGCATCACCGAACCTCCGCGCCGAGAAAATCAGCGAGTGTCAGTGCGCCGGCATCCGCCTGGGCGACGTCTGGGAAGCGGTGTTTCGAAAGCCACCGCTGCGCGCCCCCTCGGTTTTCGTATGTCACAGCATAGCGGGCGGAACCGTCCGCCGGCTCGCGGAGGATGGTGATCGAGACGGTGCCGCCGATCGCGCGCGTGACGATTTGGTGAGCGAACAGGTCTGTCATCGCACGACTCCGAACGCTAGCTGCGCAACCGTTACGGCCACCGCGTAGGAGAGGGCGTGCAATTTCGCCAAACGATCAGCTTGCTGATACAGGAGCAAATCGTTATTGTCGGAGGTGTGATGTTCTTCGATGCGATTGGGGCTGCCTTTTGCCGAGGCGGCCCTTCGCATTTCTGGCTTGTCTGGTGCATGCTTTTGGTTTGCAACAGCTGGCGCAACCCTTTGATGTGCCGTGTAGGGTTTCGGGCCCGGTTTGCAAAAATGTTGAGGACTATCAACGCGCCACTTGAGACTACGAATCTGGGGGTCAGGAGTTCGAATCTCTTCGGGCGCGCCATCTATCTTCTTCACACGTCTTCGATTTTCAGAACGGCCTAAAATGCGCCCAGACTAAAATTTGCGTTTAGTCTGGGGTTTAGTCTGGGGAATTTTCTTGCCGCCGAGCTCCGCCCGTTGCCTTTCTGTTCCGGATTGGAAGTGCGACCGCTACCAATCTGCCTTTGTCTGCTTGGAGAGCTCAAACCGGGGCGGCGTGAGGCAGTCAAGGCCGGCGCGTCAGCGCCGCCGCGCAGCGGAGGGGCTGACGCCGGTCTGGTCCCATGGCTCGCCACCAGCAAAGGGAGCGCTGCCGCCGCTCTTATTGGACTTCATCTAACGCGCGTTTCGGGCGCCATGCGACGGGATCGGCGATCCATCGGTCGATCTCGGACTCATGCCAGCCGCTCCCGTTGACGCTGATCTTGATCTGCGGCGGGAATGTTCCCTCGGCGATCTTGCGGTAGATGGTGGACCGGGACAGCCCGGTCCGGGAAAGCACGGTTCTCAAGCGGATGATACGGTCTGGTTCGCGCATAACCGCGCTGCCTCCTGCTGGCTGTCTCTGACAGCTTCGGAGACCAGACAGGACAAGCAGTTGCAGTAGGCAAGAGAGTTGTTGGACTCGTCATAGCGTGGCGTAGAGACGGCGGCAGATGGATGGATCAAATTCCGATGCCCCGGCCTCTGCCGATGTCGATGCCGTGAGTGAAGGCCAATTCCTGGCCGAGCCGGCGGCTTGATTCAAACGCGATGCCGAGTTCCTGCTTGCGGTTGGCGAGGATGGATTCCAGTTGCGGATCGCGTTCGAGGCTTTTCGCCATGTCACCCATTGCCGAGCGCGTCGCCTTGTAGCCGGCGATGTCGCCGCCCTGATACTGGCGCTGGCTGGTGTGGTCGAGCTTCTGCCAGCGCTGCACGAAACGGTCGGCGCGGCGGCTCGGATCGGTGCGCAGTTCGGTTTCGAGCTGAAGCGCGCGGACGGCGCGGGCGGAATTGCCCGAAGCGGCATCTTGGGCAAGTTCCGGGTTCTTCTTGTAGGCAGTTTCGGCATCGTACGAGCCATAGGGCCGCACCTCCTCGAAGACCTTGCGGGCCTCCTGCAATTCCTTCACGTGTTCAGGGCTCGCCTTGTCGCCCTGCATGTCGAAGATCGCAGCCACGGCCCGGGCATGACGGCTGAGAGCCTCCGTGCGGGCCTTGCGCAACGCCGCTTCCGGATCTTCCGTCACCTTCCTTTCCGGCGTTTCCGGTTGCGGCCTCCGCGCGCTGCCTGTGCCAGGCATAGCTTCGGCAGACGGGCGCAGCCCATCGAACATGTTGCGCACCCTCTCGGGCACGACCTTGCGCACAATCTCGGCCACGCGCTCGCGGAAGGTGATTCCACGCCGCTCAGCATAGTTTTGGGCAGGATCGGCGCGTTCGTAATCCGAAGCCATGTCTTTGGCCCGGTCGCGCGACAGGGTGCGGACAAGCCGGTCCCGACTGGCAAAATCGTCACGGCCATAATGCAGGTCCACGCCGTCGCGGTGCCGCGACAAGGCGACATAGCTGCCATGGACGTCCATGCCTGGCGTCGCCAGCACATGGGCGCGGTCCACCGTCATGCCCTGAGCCTTGTGGATGGTCGCGGCATAGCCATGGTCGATCCGGTTATAATCCCTGAGGTCGAAGTGAACGGATCGGCCGTCGTCGATCTCCACGGTCATGGATTGCGCGCTGACCTGTTCGATGGTTCCCAGCGTGCCGTTCTTCACGCCAAGGCTGCGTTCGTTTTGCAGGAACATGATGCGGTCTCCGCTGGCGAAGTGGCGATCTCCGCGCTCGACCGTCAGGTGTACCTCATCGCCCAGATCACCTGCTGCCCGCATCCGCTCGCGCGCGGCCTCGTTAAGTGCGCGCACCTCGTCGTTGGTGTGTGTGAGGATGATCCGGCTGTGCCCCGGAGCTGACTGCCGGTCGCGGTCCCAGCGCTCGATCAGATCGCCCCGTGCCTGCTCGCGTGTTTGCGCCTCATGCGTCATGCCGTGGGAGAGATAGGCTTCCAGCGCATGGCCGGTTCTGCCCGTCGCCAGATCGCGCGTGGCGTCGCGCTGCCAGTCTTCACGCTGGCGGCGCACCTCGCCGATTTCCGCACCACCATGGCGCTCATGGATCGAGCGGAAGGCCGCGCCGGCCTCTATTGCTTGCAACTGCTTGATGTCGCCGACCAGAACGACCTTGGCGCCGGCCTCTGCTGCATGGGACAGTACGCGTTCCAACTGCCGTGTACCGACCATGCCGGCCTCGTCGATCACCAGCACATCGCGGGTCGTGAGCAGGTCGCGGCCCTGGTGCCAGCCATGCTCCATGCTGGCGATGGTGCGTGACGCAATGCCCGATCCGCTTTCGAGGTTTTCCGCCGCGATGCCGGACAGCGTTACGCCCCGGACCTCGTAGCCCGCTGTTTCCCATGCCGCTCTTGCCACGCCCAGCATCGCGCTCTTTCCCGTCCCGGCATGGCCGACGACAAGCGAGAGATCGCGCCCCTCTGTGACATGCGCCAGCGCGTCGGCTTGCTCGACCGAAAGGACAAGGCCGCGCGCTTCGGAACGCGACAAAGCGACTTCGCGGTCGGCGTCACGCACCTGATGGCGCTCACGCTCGGCCATCAGTTCGGCGGCGCGGTGCAGTCGCTGTTCCGCCTCGATCATCTCGCGGGTGGTGAAGCGATCCTCGCCGCGCGCGTCCTTGCCGAGTTCGACCAGATTGGGCGCTGCCCGCATCGCGCCCATGACCTCATTGAACTGGTCGATCCTGTCGCTGTGCCGATGCGCAAACTTCGCCATGTCGCGCTGCGTGAAGGTCGATTGCTGATGCGTGATCGCGTCCAGTCCAAGGGACGGATCGGCAATGATCCGCGCACCATTGCCACGCGCGATTTCCCGGTGCATCTCGGCGCGATCGGCCTCGTTGCTTTCACCCTCGATGCCCCGTTCCTCAATACGCTTCGCGGGCGCACCGACCTGGCTTTGCGGCTCCAGTGCGATGCCCTGCGCCTCGAGGCTCCGATGGTCGATGCGTGCGTCGATGTCGAGTTCGGCCAGCCGCTTATTGGCAATCTCGGCCCAGCGCTCACGCCAGCGCCCGACCATCTCCGTGCGGTTCCAGGCCCGCACCTTCGGGCCAAAACCGTTCTCGTCCACCGCGCGCATGGTGAGCATGACATGGGCATGGGGTTTGGGCATGCCGTCCTCAGCCATGTCCCAATGCACATTGAGATCGGCGATCATGCCCCGATCCACGAACTCAGCCTGCGCAAAGTCGCGGGCCAGTTCGATCCCCTGAGCCTGGGTCATCTCGCGCGGGATGGCGAATTCGAGCTCGCGGGCAAGCTGCGCGTCCTTGCGGACTTCGAACGCTTCGACATCGTTCCAGAGCCGCTCGCGGTCGCTCCAAGCCTCCGGCGCGTTCTCCGGCAGCATCACCTCGGAATGGACGACGCCGCGCTTGGCGGAAAAGTCTTGGGCACGGTCAAGGCGCTCGTCGCGCAGACGCGAGCCTGAGCGGTAGGCGGCCGATGCCACCGCGCTTGAGCCGGACTTGCGGCCAATGACCTTGACGTGAAGATGATAGATCGCCATCGCGACCGGATCATCTACACGGCAAAGCGAACGTCGGAACGACGTATAAGCGCGCCCTCCCTCGAAAAATTCTCGGGCGGGATTACCCCGTCTCAAGCCATCCCGGTAACCTTACAGCATTGTACCCAGGGCTCAACTATCATCACTCCATCAACATTACGGAGGACATGATGCGCAAGCCACGGGATTTCGACGGGGAACTGAAAGCGCTTCAGGACAAGGCGCGAGAACTGAAAACCCGCAAGGTGCAGCAGCTCGGCGAATTGGTCATCGCTACCGGGGCAGATAGCCTTAGCGTCGATGAACTGGCAAGCGCGCTGATCGTGCTGACTGAGACCAAAGATGCTGGAAAGAGCGAGGCATGGGCCAAGCGCGGGGCCGCGTTCTTTCAGAGCCGGGCGCGGCGAACTGCACCGGCAGCTGAGCGCCACACTGGCGGCGCTCGGGCGCAACCGGGCGGCGCGCAACCGTCAACAGGCAGCAAGGGCGCGGCATGATATGCGTACCTGGCAGGTCGAGCGCCGCAAGCGCACGCGGCATCTGATCGAATTGGGCGGCCTCGTCGTCAAGGCTCGTGTGGTGGACCTGACCGGCGATGATCGCGCGATCATCCTTGGCGCACTGCTTTGGATGGCCGACAAACTCCGAAGCGATCAGGGCGAACAGGCGCGCAAGCTATGGGCCGCAAAGGGGAAGCAAGCGTTCGAGGCGGATCCGGAAACACACGAGACAGATCGAACTGTTTCAGCAGGTCGTCGTTGATGCACGGCAATGGCATATCAGCCGAGCGGCTACGTGCGCGGAGCGTCGTTCGAGCATGCGATGGGCGCGACATCACCGAAATTTGCGTCAGGAGCGGCCCATCTATCTGGCTGTGAGCAATACAGTGCTGAAGGAGCGACGAACACCAAGAGAGCTTCTGGGGTGGCATCCCCGCGCGCGCGGCCGCGAAAAGAGTCCTCCGCGCTTCGAACGTGCGCCGCGATAGCAGCGCGGCGACCCGCGCTTCAGAATACTGCCTGACTAGGTACTGTCCGACGACAATTGTAGCCTGTGATACTGTTCGGATGGGAGAGTTCTCATTCGCGCTTGAGAATGCAATCACCGCAGAAACAAACCGAGTTAAAACGATATGCCAAAACGTCTCGATTCGTCACGGCCTGACTCAGAATGTAACGTTCACACCGGTGCATCTGACAATGCTCTCGGAGCAGGCGTCAGGAAAGGAAAGCTGGGCCGACTTGTTTGTCTCAAGCTTAGAGCAGTTGCCAGCCCCTCGCTTCATCGATCAATGGGTGGCCAATGACATGGAACCGACCGGCCTCGATGGAGCAAGGGGCGGGGCGCGGAGCGGAGCCAGTGGGTAGCGCAGGCCGCCGCCTTCAGCCCCGCGAAGGGTATTCAGTGGCACCACATTGCCGAGTGCGCTGTGCGATCTGATGATCCTAATCGTCCTTAAGGGTCAGCTCCGGCTCGGCAAAGTGAGCTGAATAGCGTCTCGTTGAGGAGCCGTCGCGCAGCCTTCCCTTGAAGCTCTCGATAAACGCTGATTGCCTGGCGCGATCTGGTGGCACTCGATCCGCCGCGCCGGCGCACCTGCAGCCGATTACTTGACCCATAGAACTCCAGCTTGTATTGGGTTAACATAGCGGTGGCGGGGTAAGAATCGATTGGGGCGGCGGCTGCAAACAAACTATTCTCTGGCGAACGATGCTGATCTCTCTTGCGCTGTTTCGCGAGGGACAACAGATGCTTGCCCGCCCGCAGCGACGATTTTCATCAGACGGCCACGAACACCATAACAAAGCTAGGCTACGAATCACTTTTGCCAGTCAATGGACCGTAACCGGTATCGGGCAGCACAGATCGTTCCCTGCTTACCTACAAGTTGTAAATTATGGAAACTAGATCCTTTTCTGCAGCATTGGGCCTGATTTTTCTCTGCGCTTCGTGCTCACAAGCGTTTGCCTATCTCGATGCTGGTACCGGCAGTCTTGTTTTTCAAGTCCTGATCGGCACCGTAGGGGCCATCTTAACCGCTCTATGGTCCATAAAGCAGCGACTGAAAGAAATCTATCTAAGACTGTTCGCAGACAAGAGCGTGGTATCTCATTTCGTCCCACCTAAGTCAGACGAGCATATGAACCGCTGAAGGATGGCGCGAGCTCCAGGTTCATATCGGGACCCAGCCGGCTGGGTATTCTGCCACGACAAGCGCATCTATCGGGCGGTCCGTCGGTCAGCGGCGGAACAGCTGTCACTGCTACGTCAAAATCCTTGTATCGCTTCTCTTGTCAAAGAAGGATCGCTGATTCCTTTTGAAGAACTGCCGCGATCATGTTGGCCGGCAATAACTCCAAAAAGCGAACTGGAACTGGCTCATGTACTTGAGCATCCGAAGCTCGACATCGTCTCATATCCCTACGAGTGGCCTTTTCAGGCCTTAAAACGAGCAGCCCTTGCCCATATAGAGCTTCACCTTGAGTTGCTCTCAAGTGGCTTAACTCTAAAGGATGCGTCAGCGTTCAACATTCAATTCCGAGGTGCGAAACCGATATTTATCGATCTGCTCTCAATTCGAGAGTACGAAGACGGTGAGTACTGGCTGGGGCACAACCAGTTCCTCAGGCAATTCGTAGCCCCTCTGCTCTTGGAAACATTTGGACGAGTTCCATTTCAGCCGCTCTACCGTGCCTTGCTGCATGGCGTGCCGCTCGACCACGTGACTCCAATGATCCCGTGGCATGCGTGGCTTAAGCAGCCCTCGCTGGTCATGAATGTACTTTTTCCAGCGAAGTTTGAAGCAACCGATAAATTCGCCGACGCGCCGCTGTTGTCTCGCAAGCCTCTTCCCAAATCAACTCTGAAATTCTTGCTCATTTCGCTGCGAAAACTGGTGGCAAATCTAGAACCGCGCCGTAAAGAAACATCATGGTCCAGATATACGACGACGAGTTCTTATTCCTCAGTGGCGGCTGCTACGAAAGCAGAAGAGGTTGCTCGATTCGCCAACGTTGTCCGACCACGTGCTCTTCTTGACGTTGGCTGCAACGACGGAGCGTATGCTCTCGTTGCGCTCAGGAACGGAGCTGTGTCGGCAGTTGGCATCGATACGGATTCGGCTGCTCTCGATCGTGGTTACTCGTCGGCAGAAAGGGACCATCTCTCTTTTCAGCCATTGTACGTGGATATTGCAAACCCCACGCCGGCCCAGGGATGGATGGGCGAAGAGCGCCCCCGGATATTTGACCGAATTCAAGCCGACGGTCTAATCGCGTTAGCCATCCTCCATCACTTAGTCATTGGCCAAAACGTCCCCCTTGATGAAGCCGTGGATGCCTTAATTCAACTCGCGCCGAAGGGCCTTATCGAGTTCATTCCAAAGACAGATCCACTAATTCAAAAGATGTTGTTCCACCGTGACGATGTCTTTCCGGAGTACAATTTTCAAAAATTTCGCCGGGCAATTGAGCTGCGCGCAAAAATCGTAAGGGAGGTACCGCTCCCGGACAGCCAGCGAGTTCTGATCTGTTACGAAAAGACATGAAATCCACCATTGGCTCGACCGCCCAATTTCTATTGAGGGGCTTTCCCCGTCTTGGGCTCAATGGAGGAACCGCTCTCTTTGTGGCGGTTGTGTTGATGTTCAGTTTCACGTTGTCGCTTGCTGCGCGGCTCACAATCCCCATTCCGGATCGAGTGGAAGTCAGCGTGATTGCGACGGGAAAGAGAAATCCGAGTTCCTTGGGAACTGAGGTTTGGACAATCCTGGGCGACAATGTCCAGATGGTTGGTCCAATGACGGGTTGGGAAGCACGAGGAAATGGAATCTTTGTCTCGTACCAAGATCAGCCCACGGCCCTAAGGATTAGCATTCCAGTCGATTCAACGAAGCCCCTTACGTTTCATCGCCATCCATTCTCGGGGGTCGCTGCGGTTGGCATTGAGGGGCGGTCGTTCGAATACGATCTGTTCGGGGAGAATCCCCTAACGATTTCAATCCCAGCGCTGATTATTCAGGCCTCTGGTCACAACAGCTCTCTTCGTCCAACGATTGTATTCTTGTTGGCGCTCGCTACTATTTCACTATTGGTTCTAATCTTCGCTGGTCCTCGTGCCGCTCTCAGGAATCTGCGCATCGAAACCGATGGTGATCCAAAGGCTGCGCTGTTTGTATTCCTTAGCTCTATGCTGGGGGCTCATGTCATTCTTACCAATTCACAGGAAATGGGTTGGCCCGGGGTCGCCGCCACCTCGGCTTGGTATCTAATCATAGTGGGCTCTCAACTTATCGTTATCCAAATGTTGCGGCGCTTTGCTTTGAACAGGCCAAGCCTTGTATCGAACAAAATAAAGAGGCACGTTAATATAAGAGTCGTACTGGTCGACGGCGTTACACTGTTGATCTTTCTCTGCAATGTCTACGTCACGCTCCTCCAGTTGGACACCGTCTCATCGTCACCGGCGATAATACTCTCGGTATTTGCGATCATCTTTGTAGCCGCGCTCGCAAGTTTAGGTTCGTCAATCGGACAAAAGGCAATGCTCGCGTTTTGCCTGTTGGGTGCTTCTTCGATGTTCTTGCAAGCATTTCGAAGTGTCCCGGCTGTGGATTTCGCATATCGGACCTCCAAACTGAGCAGTTCCCATTTGACACAACGGGCGCCTCGAAGACCCAACATTTACTATCTATCACTGGATGCGCTCGGCTCAGAGCGATCCCTTCAGGAGCTCCTGCAGATAGATGGTGCCCAGTTGTTCAAATCACTCGCCAGGCACGGGTTTTATGTAGGCGCTTCGCGCGCGCCGGGCAGCGCTACTTTGGAGACCTTCTATAAGCTGTTCACACTTCGCGCCGACGGTAACAACTTTACTTTCGATTTTTTCAAGGGATTAGACGAGAGCGTAATACTGGACCGTCTCCGTACTGCTGGCTACAAGATTCAATCGATCCAAGGTAGCTCTTACTTTGGTCTCCTTGGAGCTTTTTGGGATTTCGCTATTCCCGCACGGCGACCAGTGCTCGATTACTGTTGGTCAGTGCCAAGCCCTTTATTCTTTTTCTATGGCCTGTGCTCGGTGCCACTTCCTGAGAGCATGAAATACAGCGATCCATTATTCCAGCTTAACGCTATTACGGAACGCGTATCGTACGTCGCCGCCTCTGAAGAGCCCTGGTTTACTTTCGCACATGTGCTCTCGCCGTCACATACCGCCGCCGATTTCATCTATTCGGATCAAAGCCGCAAAGGCAGATACAGACAACACTATATGCGAGCGTTAATGGAGCTTCAGCAGCCGATTGACGGACTCCTTTCACAGATCCAAACAGTTGACCCAACAGCAATAGTAATTCTCCATGGCGATCACGGGCCTATCGTAACCCGTGGTTGGAGCGAAGGTGATGACGTAGCTCATCTCTACTCTAGCAGATTGGTCGAAGCTGATCGCCACGAAGTAACGCTTGCTGTGTTCCCTCGCCAGTTCTGCCGTGAGAAGCTTAGCCGCGTAGCCGGCACGATCGGGGTCTTACCGGCCATATTTGACTGCTTGCAGTTCCCTTAGCGCAATAAATTCGGAATTGATGAGGGTCACAATCGCGGAACAAGCTCGAGAAGGCCTGCGGTGTTCTATATCTTGCCCTTGAAGTGGGCGGCCACCGGAAGCCGTCCAACGACCTCGTCGAGCGCAGCGGCAGCGGCACGATTAGCGGCAGTGTCGAGAATTTCCGCCTGACCGGTTATGCAGCCACCGGGGACGGGGGCGCCGCGCTCGACAAGCGCATACGAATCTCTTCGAAGCGATAAAGCGTGCCGACAGCTTCTGCCGGCTCCTATTAGGGGTGTAAGTAAGATCGAATGCCACTCCGTACGGCGTTGTCTTCTGCACTTCTTGAAAAGAGGCTTGATCCCAAATAGGGTAGTAGCCCGTCTTTTCCTGAGCCGCCGTCAATTATGCACTCAGTACGCGCGACAACTTTTAGTTGTCGAAGGTTATGTCAACGACAGAAGTCTTATTACTCCTCCAGACAAACGCGTTCTCATCTCAGATGCCCGCCTTGAACCAATATGTCAGCAGTTAGGACCGAGAGAACCGTCATCACCCAAACGGGTGACTCCATGGGTTTTCGCGCCGCAACCAGTCCGGCAGATCCACCAAAGCTCGTCTCCGGCTCATCACCCGGCGGCGAAACAGAATGCACCTGAAGCAGGTATAAGTAGTAAAGCTCGCCAACGCGGCTTGGATTTTGCGACTTTTGCCGGTGATGGTGGCGACAGTGCAGCTGCGAACATGATTGACACTCAGAATTATAATCTGCATCCTGCAAATGGGCTCGGGTTTATATGGTTCAATCTCGGGCATAAGTTATTCGACTACGGTCTTTCAAATAAACCTATTCAACGCCTCAACTTTATCGGTGCATTCAATTCATACTGGCCTGCGACGACCCTCTCACACGATTTTGGGCTCGGATAGTCTTAGGACTACGTTGGCAACGACACCGTCGATGGAATGACACCTTCAATGGTTGGAGCGGTACCGAGACGCTGAACGGCGGGATTGGCGCTGACCATATGGGGGAGCCGGAGGGGGATGACGCCATCGATATCGATCACGCGGCGCGTGACAGCGCTTCGGCCGGAGCGGTCCTCGCGGGTGCGTGCGCCGCCATAATCGACTCTCCGATAACTGATCACTCACCGAAATCGAAGCAATCACGATCTGGGAGCGCCAAAGATGGCCACCTACACACACACCGCAACTGCCGTTCCATCCGCAATCGCCTGGTACAACGTCACGATTGATAAAAATGCTCCTGTAGGCAGCCCAAGCAGCACCCTGCTGGTTCTACCCAACTCTGATGGAACCGAAACGCGGATCATCGGCACGGGATTCACGTATTCTGGAAACACTCCAACCGGCGGGACGATCTCGGAAATCGACCGCACCAGCAGCGGCGGCGGGACGATCTATGAAACGGTCACCGGCCTCAGTCTGTCCCTCGTCGCGCTGACCAGCGCGCCTGCTGACGGCAACAGATCCATGTTCGCATTGATCTTTCAAAATGCCGACACCTTCAACGGATTTGCTGGCAACGATTATTTCGTGGGCGGTGCCGGTGCCGACAGCTTTGTCGGCGGCGGGGGCACGAACACGGTATCTTACGATAATGCGTCAGCCCAAGTTCGCGCCGACCTTGGCACTCCCGCGACGAATACTGGAGATGCTGCTGGGGATACTTATAGCGGCATACAGAATCTGATCGGTTCGGACTTCAACGATCTTCTGTTCGGGAATAGCTCCGCCAACGTATTGACCGGCGGTAAGGGCAACGATTTCATGGGGGGCGGTGGCGGCAACGACACCATTGATGGCGGATTAGGGATTGATACAGCTAATTATGCCAACGCAACGGCCGGCATCACCGCGGTGTTGTCGACGACTTCGAGTGTTACGGGCGATTCTTCAGTCGGCACCGATACCCTAATCAGCGTCGAACAGATCAGAGGCAGCGCCTTTGCCGACAACTTTACCGTGACGTCGAGCTTTGCCGGCAACGGCGCCTCTCCTCTTTATGCCGAATTTGAAGGGTTGGGGGGTAATGACATCATAACCGGCAACGGCGTTACCCGGGTCGGCTACAGCTTGGCGGCGAGCGGTGTGGCCATCGATCTTGTGGCAGGAAATGCGCATTCCATCGCTGGCGGGGATGCTGCGGGTATTGGTATCGACTCGTTCGCAGGGTTAGTCGGGCCTGACAATATCAACGCCGTGAACGGAGCGCGCGGCTCCAACTTTGCCGACACCATCACAGCCGCCGGCGGCCGTGGCTTCTTTCAGTTCATCGGATATGGCGGCAATGATACCCTGACGGGCTCTACGGAAGCCATCAACAATTTCGACCACAACGTAGCTCGCTATGATTTTTTTGGGACCGGTGTGGATGCTGGCGTTGTTGTAGTGCTCGACACGATATCCACCGTAACAGACAAGGCGGGAGGCACCGCCTATGGCACCGATACCCTGATCAATATCGAACGAGTGCGAGGAACCAGTCAAGCTGACAGCTTCACAGCAAACGCCGGATTTAATGGGCCGTACGGAAACTCGAATTTCTTCGAAGGCGGTGGGGGCAACGACAGTATTACAGGCAATGGCCACACGTGGGCGCAGTACAGTAACGCGCTCGCTGCTGTGACGGTCAATCTCCAAACCGGCGTCGGGCAGTCTACCGCCGGCGGCGATGCAGCCGGCGTTGGCGTCGACACCATCACGGGCGGCGTGAATGGCGTACTAGGCTCGCAATTCGACGATACACTTATCGGTAGCAACGGCGCGCAGGCGGAGCAGTTCTACGGCGACAAAGGCAACGATAACATCGATGGTGGCGGTGGCGCTCTCGATCGGGTGGTCTTTCGTGGCGAGCCGGCCGGCGTGACAGTCAATCTCATAACGAACTCGGCGACCGATGGCTATGGCAACACCGATATTCTTACAAACATCGAAGGGGTGGTCGGCACCGAGTTCAATGACGTGATCACCGGTGACGGTAACGACAACCGGCTGATCGGCCAGAATGGCGATGACCAGCTGTTCGGTGGCGGAGGTAATGATTTTCTCGTCGGCGACGACGGGGTGGACCTTTATGCCAACGCCTTCGGCACCGGAGGACAGGCCTACGATAGCGGCAATGACACGCTTGATGGCGGTACCGGGGCCGACCAGATGTGGGGCGGCAAGGGCAATGACATTTATGTAGTCGACAACGTAGGCGATGTGGTGATTGAGAACGCCAACGAAGGCACGGACACGGTGCAGACGAATTTGGCGAACTATGCGCTGGGATCAAACCTCGAGAACTTTACGTTCACCGATAGTGGCACGCACACGGGGAACGGCAATGGACTCAACAACCTGATCACAGGCGGCTCGGGGAACGACACAATCTTCGCCGGGGCCGGGCTTGACACGCTCAACGGTGGAGACGGGAATGATGTGCTGGTTGGCAATGCCGACGTGTTCGCGAGCGAGTCGGACAGTTTCAACGGCGGCAACGGGAGCGACACTCTCTACGTTGAAGCGAGCGACACTATCCAGGGCGGGGCAGGCCAAGACTTCGTCTATCTCGTGAACTCGAACGCGATCACCATCAATCTGGGCACGACCGGCATTGAGTGGATCCAGTCGGACTTCGGCAATGACGTGATCAACGGCTCGACTCAGACGGTTGGGGTCGAGGTCTATTCGGACGGGGGCAACGACACGATCACCGGCAGTGCCTTCAATGACATCATCTGGTCGGGATCGGGCAATGACACTGTCGTTGCCGGCGACGGCGATGACGTGGTCGTCGCGGACATCGGCGCCGACAGCATCTCGGGCGGGAACGGCAACGACAGTCTCTATGTTGATGCCAGCGATACCTTCATTGACGGAGGGGTCGGCTTCGATGCGGCCTACATCACGTCAGGTGCCGGCATGACGCTCAATCTGGCCACCACGCAGCTCGAGTTCGTGGCGGACTTCGTTCCGGGCGGCGGCAACGACACGCTCGACGGCTCAGGGGCGAGTGCCAACCTGACGGTCTACGCAGCTGGCGGCACCGACACGGTCACCGGTGGTTCAGGTGCTGACTTTCTGTGGGGCGGCGCCGGCAACGACACGGTCAGCGGCAACGGCGGCAACGATACGCTCGTCGGCGAGGCGGGGGCCGACCGATTGACTGGCGGGGCAGGCACCGACAACCTCTATGGCAATGCCGGCAATGGCGGCGACGGAGCGGCGGACACCTTCGTATTCGCCGACAATTGGGGCACCGACTTCGTGTTCGACTTTGAGCACGGCACCGACAAGCTCGACCTGAGCGCGGTGACCGGCGTAAATAGCTTCTCCGACATTACGCTCACCAACACTCCCGACGGCCACTGTTACGTTAGCTTCGCTGGCAACCTCATTGCTGTCGCCAATATGGCGGGACAGCTCACGCAAAGCGATTTCCTGCTGTGAGCCGGTGACAATCAATCAAAGGGGCCGCGCTTCAATCGCGCGGCTCCTTTGACGTGAAACTTGCACTGGATCGCTTCAAGACGCATAGGTAGGTGGCACGGCCGCCGGCAAGGTCAGCGGGAAGTGCTGGACCGGCCGGGCCGATTCCAAAGCTTCGGTCGTGCGGAACGGCACGCTGGGACCTAGGCCGTGCAATGACGATGCGCGGTAGGGCGAACCGCTGGGCAAAGCGCTGTCGGGAGACCGGCAGCTTCGAGGCTGGATCCAAGAACGGGCAGACCCAGTCTCCGTTCAAAAAATACGAGCAGAACTGCCACGCTTAACTGCTTAAGCAGCCACTATCGAGGTCGACCGTTCCAAGTAGCTCGCAACGACTTCGTCGTAAGCAGGGCTCACTGATAGATGGATGCCGAGTTCTTGCGCCCTCTTTTTGGCCGCGATGACATTTGGTGCCAGCACGTCTGGATAGTGGACCAGATTTTCGGTCTTATCGACCGCGTTGTCGCCGTCGATGAGGTGGATGAAATTGACAAAAAGTACGCCGAGATCAGCCGCCAAGTCGATGAAGGCCGGCATATCTCCGACGTTGCTGCGTTGTCCGACGTAATTGAAATAGACCTCGGGCTTGATCAGCCCGCGTTGCTTCTTCAGCGATTGCAGATTGCGGATATTGGCGACAACCCGGCCGAAGCTGCTCTTATGCATAATGCTCTCGGCGACATCCTTAGTGGCACCGTGTAGCGAGATTGTTATCATGTCGAGACCGGCATCTAATAACCGATTGCTGAACGCCTCGCTCAAGGCCATGCCGTTGGATGTGATGGCGGTGAAGGCCCCCTTCGACTTAGCATAGGCGACCAGATCGAATATCTCTTTGTTGAGCAGCGGCTCGGCGTACGCGCCGACAAAGTGTGCGGTCTCTATCCGCACACCATCGGTGATCTTCTTGTACTCGGCAAGCGTCAGACGGTAGTAGGGATCACGCTTCTTGCCCTGTACGTCAAACCGCAGCGCGGGCGGGCACATTGTGCACGAGACATTGCAGCGGTTCAGCGTGTTGAAATCCATATAGATCGGCATGCCTACGCCGCTCACCAACGGATCCGGAGAGAGCTGCGCCTCGACAGACAGCGCCGAGGTCGTTTCCTGCTCTTTGAACGCCTGCTCCGCGGCGGCGCGAAGATCGTCGTCGATAGAAAGCGGATTGAGACCAACCATTGGCGCCTTCTGTCGGTATTCGTCGTAACGGCCGATGCGCCGCCCGATGAGCGCTAGAATCGGCGGCGTGCGCGTGCCGCCGTGATAGGCGTGCAGAGCCAGATGGAGCTGCATCAACCAGGTCGGTCCGTCGTGACGGTACTCGCACGTCTCGCAATAAGGCTTTAGTTCGGATCCAGTAATGAGTCCGCGGCGCACTGCCCGATAGCGCTCCGCCTGCCAGACTGAACCGAGGCCATCTGTCTGGCAGTTGCCCATGTTCGTCTCGTCGTAATAGGCGAAGATGCTCGAAGCTGAGCAGAGCCGGATGCTGCCGTCGGGCTCCATGCTGGGACTTGAGAATGGCAGCATGCACATCTTGGTGCGCAGCTCGCCGCTGGCGAGCCGACGCTTCGCGAGCAAACGATCGAAATAATCCGCAAACGGCTTGGTGCGCTCGGCCCAGTCCCAGGCCCTGATGTACTGGAGGTTCTCCTCAGAAAGCCGAGCGAACTCAGCGCGGTTCTCGGCAAGTCGGCGAAGCAATGCCTTCAATGCCGCGATCGAACGCTCGGGCAGGATGAAGGCCTTCTGAAGCGGGCCAAGTGCCTCCGGTACGATCCCCACGTCCGTGGTCACAACCGGAACGCCGCAGGCCATTGCCTCCAGCACGGGATTTGGCGTGCCCTCGATCTTCGAGGTGCACACAAGTACATCGATCCCAGCGTAGTAGTCCGGCATCTGGGTGTGCGGAATGAACCGCTCTTTGCGATCGGCAAACTGCATTGTGACAGGGAGCCCCTCGCGCTGCAGCTCCTCAATAGCGGGCTTTAGGATCGTATTGACGCCCTTGAAGTCCTCAAGTGAGGATGCCCAGCCGCTATGTCCGACCCAACCGAGCCTGATCGGGCGGTCGCCCATATCGCGGAATCGCTCGAGGTTCCTCGGAGTAAAGACTGACAGATCCACTCCGTCGGGCAGAACAGCATCTGGACGAGGAACGCTGCCCACGCGCTCGTATATCCGCCGCAGACGCTCCGACGAGACGTAGTAGCCAGAGGCAATCACGTTGAACATAGTCTCGCGAGCTGCCATGTCCTCTTGCTCGAGAAAGAGGTGGTCGTAGACACTGATGGAGATGATTTTCCCGTCGATAAACCGCCGGCGGAACTCGGGATAGCTAAATCCAATGCGGCGCGCGTAATCCTCCAGCAGCGGTGTATCGATAATCGTCAAGAACTCGCGCCAAAAGATGTGGATGATATCGAAGTCCTCGGCTGCGACCAGCGCTAGACCGAGCGCACTCGTGCCCCCTTCGGCATAGAACCCTTTCGAATTGCCGGCCAGCCAGCGGCTGTGCTCGATCTCGCCCAATGTCACGAGTGGAAATATCTCGAACTCGTAACGGTGGGACAGGTTACGTACTAGTTGCCGAGAGATATTGGCAAATGCCCAAGAGTCGGTATCGGTCACAAGAGCGACGCGCGGGCGGCGAGCGGGCGCAGCTGGAGTCTCCGTTTTCAAGTCGGCTACGGCCAAAGCTTCACCAAGGCTCCCCCAGCCCTGCTTTTCCTCGTTCGAGCGCATCCAGCTTTCGACCTCATCACCCCAGATCCGGAAGCCGGTCTTTGCCTCGAGGTAACGTGCCGATTCATAGAGGGTTTTGCGGGAGAATCGCGTGCGCTCATAGTCCGCGTCGCTGGACGTCTCGGCCTTCGGGTGATCATGCACCAGGAATCGCAGGGCGCTCGTGCCGATCTTCATACCCTCGCGGAATACGCGCAGCGAGAAATCAATATCCTCGAAGCCGATCAGCATCCTTTCGTCAAAGCCGCCGAGCCGTTGGAACGAGGCGCGGTTGATAATCGAGGCTCCCCCAAATAGAAAAGTGCTGAGGAAAGCCGTGTCGGTCGCGCTGGCACCGCCATCACTCTCGGCCGAGCAGCCCGGCACAACGATGGGATTGATGGTCAGCCGCGGATGGCCATTCTGAATCACGGACTGCAAGCAGGCGCCGTGCGAGAACAGCGTCCTCATGTCCGGATTGAGCAGTGGAAAGCTCATGAAATGGCAACCGAGAACCGCCAATTCTCGCTGGATCTGCTGTATCGGATTCGAGATAAGGAAGATGTCGTTATCGATGCTGATAACCCAGTCCGTTTGCGCTGCTGCCATGATCCGGTTGCGCCCGCCGGCCACACCATAATTGTTGCCGAACTCAAGCAGACGGTGGCGGAGGGGAAATTCTGCAAGGTAAGCATTGAGCTGGGACAGCTCTTCTGGATTTGAGCCGTTGTCGCCGATCAGAACCTCGCCGGTGAAATTCACCAGATGCGCCGCAATCGAATTCAGCAGTTTGATCGAAAGACTTGCGCGGTTGAGGGACAAAAAGGATATCGTCAGGTTGCGGCCATCGATCCCAATGTTGGGGCCGTAGGTTGACGCAGTAGCATCGCTCAAAACGAAGTGCCGCTCGTCGAAGAAGTAGCGAGTCGACTGAAGACCGGGAGAGAAAATCGTCATTAGACTGCCATCCGCTTATACATATCGGTCAAAATTTGAGACGCTTCGCTACCGCGAACAGGAGAGGCAGTGCGGCCTTTGGAATGATGGGCTTCGCGCTGCGCGCCAAGCGCCTCGCCCTTCCCTTAAGTCCGAGCCTTGCGAGCCGCTGCTCCAACTCGTTAATGGCCGCTGCCGATTCCGCGCGCAGGGCGGCGAGCTCCGAAGCCGACTCGGCGCGCAGGCCGGCGAGCTCCGAAGCGCCTTGTTGTAGTCGTTCGCTGACGATCTCGAGCTCGCGTTGCAGCGCGACGCTTTTTATGCGGTAGCGATCTCGCTCCGACTGGACGTCCGCGAGCTGCTCCTCCAACTGCCTAACCTCCCGCAACTGCTTTATCGCCGCTGCCGATTCCGCACGCAGGGCGGCGAGCTCCGAAGCCGACTCGGCGCGCAAGGCGGCAAGCTCCGAAGCGCCTTTTTGTAGTCGTTCGCTGACGATCTCGAGCTCGCGTTGCAGCGCGACGCTTTTTATGCGGTAGCGATCTCGCTCCGACTGGACGTACGCGAGCTGCTCCTCCAACTGCCTAACATCCCGCAACTGCTTTATCGCCGCTGCCGATTCCGCACGTAGGGCGGCGAGCTCCAAAGCCGAATCGGCGCGCAAGGCGGCAAGCTCCGACTTGACACTCGCCAGCTGGTCGTCAACTCCCATCATCGTCGCATAGTTGGTCATGGAGATTGGGAAGGCCGCTGTCGAATAAGGCTGCAGTCGATGCGCGCCCCAGATCCCGATGAAATAGCTACACGTCTCAGCGCCGAATCCGCCGTCGTCTCTCGGAGGTACGATCACGGCGTCACCAGCCTTAGCTCCGTCTATCATGGCGGATTGACCAACTCGAGGATACCCAGCCGCGGGGAGCCCTACAGCGCCGAAGCCCAGCATCGCACTGCCAATCAGCCATTGGGCGTCACTGCCAAGGATCTTGCTGGTCAGTGCTTGAAACTCGCCAATACTGTATTTTCGCTTGTGGAAAGGATTGCCGCACGACGGATCAGGGTAATACCAATGATCATTCGGGCAGGAGATGATGAAAGTAGCGTCTGGCTTCGCTACGTTTTTGAGCGCCATAAGAAACTTCTTGGGATCATCGATGTGCTCAATGGTTTCCAGCGAGACGATGACGTCGAATGTCGCCGCGGGGAACTTCTCCTGAATATCAGACGCATCAAAATGCTCAAAGCTGACGTCGGGCGCCTCGAACCGTAACCGCGCGGCCGAGATGGCATCTGCCGACACATCGATCCCGCACACGCTGAAGGCGCCCCAGGATTTAAGGAAGTGCGAGCCGTAGCCCTCGCCGCATGCGATATCGAGTACACGTTTTCCTTCGACATGAGGCTTGGCAAGCAGATAGCGGGCGATATGAATCGCCGCTTCAGTTGCGCTGTATGGTACGTGATCCGCGAGGCTCAGCCTTTCCATCATCGGCCAGCATTCTCCCTGCCTGTCTCATGCCGGACCCGCACAATCTCTTGGCCAGGTTCACCGTCAATCGTCACGTTCCATATGCGATCCAAGTCGACTAGGCCCACCGAGCGGAAGGTATCAACGACACGGAACGGGCAAACACCCTTGGCATCGGCATGCACAAGCACTCCGCCATGATCATTGACTGCAACACGCCACATGTATTTGCCGGCGAGCAGCGGCAAATTCGGAAATGTGACCGTGACCTCGCCTTGCCTGCCGCTTCTGTGAGGGGCGATACCCTCCATCAGCGTCGTGGCACCGCAAACATACAGACCATCGTGCTTGTAGAGATTGAACACGAAACTGATGCCATCGACATGGGTATCGGTCAAGGCGCGGAACCGCATCCTAAGCTTGACTGAATCATGCGAACGCATCGTCTCGATGGGGGTTCCATCCTCGGCCAGAAATGCGACTTCGGTGATCTCGAACAATTTGCCAGGAGGGTGTTCAACTGGCGCGGCAAACTCGGTGGAAGGTGGATCAGCGGCGGCCCCGCCGGCGGGATCTTCCGGGTCCGACGTAGTAGAGGGCGCCGCGCTTGGCTGAGAGGGGGGCTCCGGGCTCACGTGACTAATTTGCTCGGCTGGCGGTTGTATGTCCTCGAGATACAGGCCCGTCACCTCGGAGGCGGTGCCATAGGTTACGAGCTGCCCGTTCTTGAGATAGGCGGCTTTGTCGCACATGGAGCGGACGAGATATTGATCGTGCGCGACAACCAGAATGGTGCAACCTCCCTCCTTGATCTCGTAGAAGCGGTTGAGACATTTCTGCTGGAAAGGCGCATCGCCGACAGCGAGAATCTCGTCGACGATGAGGATCTTAGGATCGACATGGATCGCGACCGCAAAGGCGAGTCTTGCGTACATGCCGCTTGAATAGGTCTTAACCGGTCGCTCGATATAGGCTCCAATGTCGGCGAAACTCACGATTTCATCGTATTTGCGCTCGATCTCGGCATGGCTCATGCCGAGCAATTGGCCGTATACCATGATGTTGTCATGACCGCTGAATTCCGGATTGAAGCCGGCGCCGAGCTCGATTAGTGGTGCGACGCGCCCCTTGACCTGCACGCTGCCCTCAGAGGGGCTCAGCGTTCCGGCTAAGATCTGCAACAGCGTCGACTTGCCAGCACCGTTCCGGCCGATGATGCCGACGGTCTCGCCCTCGCTCACTTCGAAGCTCACATCCTGGAGCACGGTGATCTCTTGGTAGAAGCGCCGCTTCCGCCAAATCATCTGCTTGAGGCGATCGACGGGCCGAGCAAACAGCAGATAACGCTTCGTGACGTTCCGAACGCGGATGGCGATGTCCGTCCCATCGAGCGGGCTCGCCTTTGTCTCAGACGACATCGGCAAACGCCTTTTTCGTGCGCATGAAGCCCCAATATCCCAGCTGGGCCACGCTTGCCGTCACCACATAGAGCATGAGAAGCATGAGAGCTGAGGGGGGGCGGCCATCGAAGATCGCGGAACGCATCATCTCGATAATAAGCGTCAGCGGATTGAGCGCGATAACGACACGGAAGGGTTCAGGAACGGCCGAAAGCGGATAAAATACTGGGGATAAAAACGTGAGCAACGAGACAACAACCCCCACGATCTGGCGCAGGTCGCGCAGAAACACCCCGAGAGAGGCGAGGCCCCATCCCACCCCGGCCGTTAGCATAACGAGAGGGGGCAAGATCGCGGGCACCCAGAAGATCGTGGCATAGGGCAGTCCTGCAGCGAGCAGCAGGCCGAGCAGGAAGACGCCGAACGAAACCATAGCGGCGAACAGCGCTACGGCGATCGCAATCGGCACCAGCGTCTCTAGCGGGAAAATCACCTTTTTTACGTAGGCCGGGTTTTCAAGGATCAGACCTGGCGCGCGGTTGAACAACTCTGCGACGAATTGGAAGACGATAAGCCCCACGAAAACGCGGAGGGCGAAATCGGAATACCGCCCACTCGTGCCTGGCCAGCTCACAACGAAGATGTGGCTAAAGACGACCGAGTAGATGAGTAGCATCAGGATAGGCACGACTACGTAGTGGCCCAGCCCGAGGTAGGTGCCCACGATGCGTGTACGGATCTCGCGGGTGGCAAGCAATCTTACGGTCGCACGCGCGTACCGATCGAATAAGAAGTCATAGAACATTATTAATTCGCCAAGTCATGCCTGTCCGCGGGTGCTCTCAACGCTTGTGCCCGCCATCGCGCTACGGGGTGGCCTCCCCTTCAAGCGGAGCCGTTTTTCCTCGACCGAAATGCTCAATGACTCTCAAGGAGTTCCATTGTTCTATCGCGCAGCTAAGATCCTTCCCATTCTTACCGGAAGGAAGGTGACCGCGTGACAGCCCTATGTTGCGTGGCATCGAATGTCAATCAATGGTTAGTATAAAACGGGAACGGCTGCAGACTGCCTTTGCTCGTCAATTCAACCCTAAGGTAGCGCCGGGACCACGGACATTTATGCGATGTTGGAGGAGAAACAAAGTTACGACGAGCCGCACCTCGGTAGTAGTTCGCCCAAATCGCAGCACGTTTCCGGCTGATTAGAGGCTCCACGCAGATACTTGCAAGTCGAAATTCCATGCTTGCAGAATGAAAAGCTTTTTGGCCAGCCAACCGCTTCATTGTTTTTCGACCACAAAAGGTCAGTTTTCCAGCTTGCTGCATCGAGCTCCGAGGACAACACTCGCCAAGGAGCTCACTTCTGTTTCTGATATCTGATCTTCCGAAGCTTGTATTTATGAGCCAAAAAGAACAGCAACCTCAGGATCAATTTGTGTATGTTCGAAACCCCTGGTTGGCGCTCGATGGCCGGAACCCATTGAGTTTTTCGTATGTACAGAATGACATCATTTCGGATCTTACGGTTGAACACGCCAAAGAACATTTCTTTTATTGACGGCGGTTGTCCACGGTCAAAATATCCCCCGAACCCAAAGACATCGTGCTGAGGCACTTCTAGAAAGGTCTGCACCAAACCTTGCGGCGGCGATCGCGTGAGGTGCTCCCAAATTCTCATGCCAATCACTCGCATCTCGCTCGACATTACAGCGTACTGCAATAGCGCTGGGCCCCATTGTTGGGCAGCAAAGACCACCCCGTCTTGAAAATGCTGCGGAAAGCCGGGTTTCTCAGCGGTGGCGTGAATGGACTTTAGCGGAACGGGCATTCCATAGATGAGGTCGTAGCCCTCGGTACTCCCAGTTGCTGAGCTGCAAATTATCTCGAGCGGCTCAAACGAGTCGAACAATTCCGTAAAAGAACCGTTCTGCTCGTCCGGTCCGTACGCAACCTTTTCAACGTTCGACTGTTGAGCGTTCAGAAAGCTCCGAAGGCCCAGATAGTAGCCTGCAAAATGCGTGCTTGGGTATATCCGCGCGAGATTGTCTTGGATAGTACCTCTCCATCCGATATCGACCACCCCGATTTTCCGTTGTCCTGTGAAACCTTGCTCTTGCAAGTAGAGGCCCAGCAGTGTGCGCCGTTTTCCGCACTCCCGGAGTGCCGCCTCACGAAAGATCTCGCTATCAAGAAGTTGTCGAACCCGGGGGTCGTCTTCAGGATGAACTAAGAGTTCGTTAGCCGATATTTTGAGCGACGATAGCAGTTCATTAAAATCCCTTGCATCCAGACCGAGAATTTGGAACAGCGTCGAAGCTCGCTGCTGCCACTGAAGTGTCCAGACCAACATAAGCTCGTCGATGCCAATCTTCTCAGCGAGGGAAGCCGAAAATGTCGACAAGCGACTGACCGCTAACGCACCGGATTCGGGCAGCCGCAAGCCGGAGAGAACATTCTGAGGAAACACCGTCGCGAAAACACGATGGAAGAACTCTCCTTCCTGCGAGAGGAAAAAGAGTCGGTCAACTTTATCAAGAATTGCGCGTTCGGCCACAAACAAGCAGAAACCTAGAAACAAAGGTGCTGCTCTTACGCCCGCGCGAAACGCTGCCGAGCGACTCGGCTGGTCGGTTGACGTTTCCCGAATAGCCAAGTTTTCAGTTTCAGCTGCAAGGTGCTCAAACAAAGCTTCGCGTGAACCAAACGCGATTTCGTGACGGCAGCGACGCTCGCCAGCTGACGCGGGAGAAAAGTGCACGGCAGCGACACCGAGACTCCGAGCAACTTCCACATCAGAGTACATGTTGTCTCCGATGTGCAGATGGTGCTCCGGCCTTATCCCCAAGCTCTTCTGGGCATGTAAAAATAGACCTCCAGATCTCTTGTTCTGTTGGACGTCGCAAGAAACAAATCCATCTGGAACTAGCTCATGGATTCCCTTCGATTGGAGGAGTCGAGCGACCATCGAAGAAGGCATGTAGAAATCCGAAAGATAAATCGTTCTCTTAGCAGGATGGCCCCTTAAGAATTCAGAAATTTCCCGATCGACGTACGAGCACTCAAGCTCGAGTGATAGTTCGAATTCGGCCAGCTCTTCCGCAAGCTCTGCTGCTTCCCCGGAATCCGAAATGGCCAGTGTAGACTCTACCCATTCGCGGCACACGTCGAGCAAGTTGTATTCGTCGTCGTAGCCCGCAAGCGTAGATCGTCGCCCTATCTCACGCTCGACCGCGAGCCGCTCCTGGTAAAGCTCCCAGTGATCGCTCGTCGGGTTGGTGAGCCTGTCGTTAAACCGGAGAAAGACATGCTTTGCGAGGGATAGCTTTACTGCCTCCGGGTGGCACGTGCGCCTTAGAAGCGTATCCCAGATATCGACGCTTCGGAGCTCATACATCAGACGATTTAACCCTCTGCCGTAACTGGATTGTGGCCGCTGTCACTTAGAAGCTAGGTACCGCGATAACCATTTGGGTTCTTCAGTTGCCAACGCCAATGGTCGGCACACATCTGCGTCAATGATCGCGTCGCTTTCCAACCGAACGTTGCTTCCGCCAGCATCGGATCGGCATAACAGATGGCAACATCACCGGGCCTGCGTTCACCAAATACATACGGAATTGACCTCCCGCTCACGGCCTCAAATGTTCGAATAACCTCCAGAACGCTGGCGCCACTGCCTGTTCCAAGATTAGCGGTCAGCACGCCCGGCACTTTCAGGTGGCTCAAAGCACTTAGATGGCCGGATGCAAGATCGACAACATGAATAAAGTCGCGAATTCCAGTGCCATCTGGGGTTTCATAGTCATTGCCCCAAATCACCAGCTTCTCTCGCTTTCCAATTGCCACTTGCGCCACAAACGGTAACAGGTTGTTCGGGATGCCCATCGGGTCTTCTCCGATTAATCCACTTTCGTGCGCGCCGACCGGATTGAAATAGCGCAGGATCGCAATCCGCCAATCGTTTTCGGATTGATGAAGATCCTTCAACATTTCCTCGACAAAGAGCTTTGTGCGGCCGTACGGATTTGTCGGTCTGAGGGGATGTTTCTCGTCGAGCGGCAAATACGTGGGCGTTCCGTAAACAGTTGCCGACGAACTAAAGACAAGCGTCTTCACGTTTGCTCGCTTCATGGCTGACACGAGCCGCACCGTTCCCAAGACGTTATTCTCATAGTAAGTCATGGGCTGAACATTAGATTCGGCTACCGCCTTCAGTCCTGCGAGGTGAATAACCGCTGTTACCTCGCAAGAACGAAGGATCTCGTAAATCGCCTCTTCGTTCCGGATATCGGCGTGCCAAAAAGCTACCCTTCGCCCGCAGATAGGCTGTATCCTCTCAAGAGAAGCTCTGTTACTGTTCGAAAGATTGTCGACTGCAACGATATCGAATCCAGCATCAAGTAGCGCCATACAGATATGGGACCCGATGTAGCCAGCGCCGCCTGTTAATAATATCATTTTCGGAGATTCCGCATTGCCTAAGCGGCTTCGAAGCCAAACGTGGCCGCCTTCCTCTTCGTCCGATCCTCGCTCGAGCGAGATTGAACCCCAGCAGAGTCTGCGCGTGAGTGCAGCTTCCGCTTGAGCAATGAATTGAAACCCTATAGGAACGCAAGGGGTTTTTCGAGCAAGCCGATTGGTATCTGCGTCAATTACAAATAAGGACGAACGGTTTGATGTTGACGCCCAGACTTCGTAGGGTAGCGGACGAATACTTTAGATTGATACAGGCCGACGTTCCGTTCCAGGAACTTGCCTGGAGTTTCTATCTGTTTATCTCACGTCTTGATGCGGAACTCGTAGACTCCAGTGCTGAGCACGTTCTTTTCTTTTCTCGGGAAGGGAAGCTGCTCAAGGAGATGTTCGATGTCTACCAGGGATCTGCATTGCCCTCTCGCTCTCGGGCGCGAACCCATTACTTCGAAGTGTCTCGACGCTCGACGTTTCTGCTCTCATGCAGACCATTGGAAGCCGAGAACTTTTCCAATCTTTTTCGCCAATACCGCAAGATCTCGCTTGCGGATTTTCTGAAGAGCCTTTCCCTGGAAGAGCACCTCGAAGAGTTGGCCGACGATCTTCGTTTACCAGGTGCCGCTCTCGAAGAGGTTTCGGATGACCTACCTACTGATCCTCGATTCAAGGCGCTAATGAGATCGGGAAGGTTTCGACAGGCATACTCGGATGGCAGGGTAGAGAGAAGCAAGGCCTTTTCAAAATATCTCTTCGATACATTTTCAGGCTCGATTCCGAAGCAGCTGCATGTAGTCGACGTAGGCTGGAAAGGGACGATTCAGGACAACCTCTTTGCTTGGTTCGATCGCGAATTTGGCGAAGATGCAAAAATCGCGGGCCACTATCTGGGACTCATTGCGGGAGGAACTACTCATAACCGCAATCAAAAGAAAGGGTTATTGTTTTCGTACCTGCATCGGTCGACACCAGCCTTCTACGCCTTTAACGAGAACCGTTCCCTTTTCGAAATCGTCTTACCGGCCGACCACGGCTCGCCACGTCAATATATTATTGAACCGGACGGAACCTGCCGTATCCTGCACGACTGCTTTCGCGAACGTGAGATAATCCACCGAATAATCTGGCCGATCTCCCGCGCCATATTGGCAAACTTTAACCTCATTCACAGTCTGCAGAAAAACATAGGACTATCGCTGACGGAAATCGCTGAGCTCGCAGCTCACTTCCATAAACGTCTTGTCTTTCGCCCGACAGCAGCAGAAATCGAGTGGATGGAATCAACTTCACATTTCGAGAATTTTGGAGTGTTCCAAGAATCGAGATTTGTCCGGGATAGAAAAATGGGCCTAGCCGAAAGGTTCAAGTATACGTGGCAATTGGTAAGTCGCCGCCAGCTTGGCGAAGCAGGCTTTTGGCCCTGGCTCGCCATTCGCCAACAAGCGCTGCCAGGAATGAGTTTCCTATATCGCTGCTACAGGATTCAGCAGATGAGCTTCAGAAAATAGTGGTTCCATTCGCATCCAATCAAATGAAAATTTGAAGCTCATCAAATGAAAATTTGTTTCTTGGCCGGATCGTTAGCGATCAGCGGGGGCACGTACGTCATCTTTCAACACGCCGCGCATCTTGCGGCATGCGGACATCACGTTACCATTGCGGCGCAAGAGCCGTTCTCTGTTGATACCATATCGTGGCATGATGCTGCCCGGTCATTGAATTGCATAGGCATTGAGCAGGCGCGCAGGCACGAATTTGACGTGGTTATTGCGACTTGGTGGAAAACCGCCCTAGCACTTCCAAGTTTCAATGCGGCGCGCTACGCCTACTTTGTTCAATCGATTGAATCGAGATTCTACCCAATTGATGAGGGCCCGTTACGTCGCTTGATAGACGCAACGTATCTTTTGCCAATTAACTTCGTGACTGAAGCGCGTTGGATTAAGGACCACCTGGCAAGCGATTTCGGACAGAGCGCATCCCTCGTCCGAAACGGCATTCGCAAAGATATCTATTCGCAAGATGTTGCGCCGATCGAAGAGCGGACGGAAGGCTCTCCTCGAATTTTAGTTGAGGGGCACTTTCGCGTCTCATTCAAAAATACTGCTCTTGCGATTTCTCTGGCACGCAGAGCTGGCGCGAAAGATGTCTGGCTGCTGACCGGGTCGCCAATAGACTGGGTGCCTGGCGTTCGACGCATTTTTTCACAGGTTCCCATCGATGTAGCAGCGCGGGTTTACCGGTCGTGCGACGTGTTGGTGAAGCTGAGTACGGTAGAAGGAATGTTTGGGCCGCCTTTAGAGATGTTCCACTGTGGTGGCACGGCAATTGTTTTAGATGTATCTGGCCATGACGAATATATTCGACACATGGAAAATGCGATTGTTGTGCCCATGCGCGATCGGGCAGGAGCACTCGACGCAATTTCTTCTATAATCCGCGATGGGAGACTGCTTCGTTCACTCAAGGAAGGAGCTAAAGCGACCTCCGCTCGATGGCCTTCATGGGCCAAGTCATCGGCTCAATTCGAGCGCTGGGTTGCGTCCTTGGAGAGTGCTCCTAAAAGTAACCACTTCGAGGTAACTGAGCTCGTCAACACGGCATTCCAAGAATACGATCGAGACGAGAGAAGACGCCTCGCAGCCAACCCTTGGGTTAGTTGGCGTTATGGAGCCTACGCGCGTCTTGCGCGGCTTCCACCTCGAGCGCTCTCGTTGCTAGAGAACTTGAACGCAATCCTCGAAGTCAGCTTGCCGCCTCGCGAAATCCGATAAAGCGAGCGGACGTGTGCGCATCAGAATTGCAGCAGTCAAGCACTTTCCCTGTGTCGATCCAGACACGAGTGGACACCCACAATTGCAACTAAGGGGTTGACGTCGCAGAGCCGACGGGCCTAACTATGCCCATTCAGAGTGGTGCTGAGGTACTCGGAAGGTGGGCAGGTGGGCAGGGGGGGAAGTAACTGCGTGTCAACGCGGTCGCCTCGAATCGTTTTTCTAGCAAATGACACGGGCTTCTTTTTTCGGCATTTTGCTCCGGCAATAGAAGCGGCGCTAGAGATTCGAGCGACGATAGTGGCGTTACTTCCGGAGCCGCCTGACGCGGATGCTCGCGAATGCTTTAGCGGCGTCGAAGTTATAACCACTCCTCTGGTCCAGAGGGGCGACTCTGCTTGGGCCTTAGCGAGCAAGGTTCTTTGGCTTGCTTCAACATTGCGTAGCGTCAACCCAGATATCGTTGTCGGATATTCTTTACGCTCAGTAATCGCGCTCGCCATAGCGTTTCCGGCGCTTCGCGCCAAGCGGCTCGTGTTTGTGGTGACCGGACTTGGTCTCATCGAACTCCTCGAAAATAAAAAAGGGAAGTTCTGTCGATCGATCTTTTACTTCCTGATGAGATGTCTCAACCGATCTTCAAGAGCTTGGTTCATTTTCGAAAACCACTCTGACGCCACCCGAATCGGTATTCCTCCTACGAGGAGAGCTCGACACATCATACTTATGGGAGCTGGGGTTGATCCCGCCGAATTTCAACCAAAACCGGAACCGCTGCTCTCGCCTCTGCGACTTGCGACGGTGAGCCGTCTTGTGTGGTCAAAAGGAGTGGACCTTGCCGTCGAAGCAGTGTCGGCTCTGGTGAAGGCGGGCTATAACGTTTCGCTAGACATCTACGGCGGCCCCGACCCAGCAAATCCGCGCTCAGTTGACGAAGCGACGATAGCTAAGTGGAATTCAATGGCGGGAGTGCATTATCGGGGGCACGTCAAAGACGTGGCGCCGGTTTGGCACGAGCATCATGTCGGACTCTTTCCAAGTCGGGGTGGCGAAGGGCTGCCGCGTGCTTTGCTGGAGGCGGCGGCTTGCGGTCGGCCCACAATTGTTGCGCGTGTGCCTGGATGCGAAGACTTTATCCGAGACGGTATCGAAGGTTTCGTAGTCCGGCCGGACTCGGTCGAAGATCTCAAATTAGCCATCAAGCGATTTCTCCAAGAGGCTGATCTGATCACGAGGTTCGGAAAGGCGGGCCGTCAAAGGTATTTGCAAACGGCGACAAGCGCGATCGTGAAGCGGCAATACGAGTGTCTGTTTAGGCTCGAGGCCAAACAAGGCAGGGCATCTCAAACCCTGGAAGCCAATGTCAGTGCCGACTGCGAAACATTTTCCAGAAGCGAGCTTGCACGACTGCCATGATTTGTTTGCCTTGGATATGGTGCAGTAGCGTCCACGCACCGGTGCCTCCTGGAGGGTAAACCCCACAGCCTTAATCCAGTTGTAGTCTCCGCGCCTCGAGCAGGGGGGCGGGAAATGGATGAGCTGGTATTTTGTGTGGTTAGCGATGACGGCAATGAGGTTACCAGCAAGGAGTTCCTGACATAGACCGATTAGAGCCTTAGAGCCGCGTCGCATGACAATTACATCGTTTCGGGCAAGCCCCTGCAGAACGCCTTCGTCGAGAGACGGTCGGCTCCGGGGACGGGCTATTGAAAGAGACGCTGGTCCACATGGAAGGTTCACGTCCGCGTCGTGCTCGGGTACTGGCGGTTCAGTTATAATGACGCATGCGCATGACCACTTACCTGGATGTCGGAACATCATTGGTTGACCATACGCCGGCTTCATAAACGTTGCATTGCCATATCTTTATCAAACGGGCCAATATGGACACTTTGCTTTGGGGTCTCGCTATCCTTGCCGCCCTGTGCATCATACTGCGGTTGGTTCTCCGGTTCTACTTTCCGCCCGATACCTGACCGTCATGCTTCGGTTTAGACTCGTGCCGCGAATAGCATGGACCGCTTGACACAGTTTCGAATCCGCACAGGTAGGTTGTCCGGCAACATGATCGCGCTAGTTGCATCAACACGAACGGCGCGGCCACAACTACAACACCACCTGCAACGTGCACCCCTATCGGAGCCGTCGGCAATAGAATCGCGGGTACTAATCCACATCTCGGTGGTGAACAAAATCCGAACCGCAGCTGAGCCGGTCGGTGAGCTTTTTTGGACTAGGTTTGGTTTTCAAAGGATCCCGGTTTGTTGCGGTTGTGATCCCCATAGGTACGATCGTGAATCGATCATATCCGTAGTTCTGCCGAGAAGTACAAGCCGAGGTCACACGGATCAGCGCGAGTTCGCCCTCCCTTTTTGTTGTGAACCGCGTCCGCGCGCTGAGACCCGTCGGCCCCAACCGGCGGTCCCAAACGGACAAATGCCCTTGCGAGCCGGCGGGCTCGCAATCGTACAGCACGGCAAGAGCATATTGTTATTTCCGGCACGAAGTCACCATTAGCGCGTTCATGAAATGCACCGATTTGGGCCCGCGTCGTGTGATGCTACATCGGGTCGGGCAAACCCATGTAGAACAACCTCCGTCGAGGCTTTCAACGATTAGCTGCAGGACGATTGTTGAACGGGACGCTGTCCGCATGGAAGGCTGTGGCCCGCATAACCGGCCAGCGTAAGGTATCGTGACCGGAGCGTGGCTCCCGGATATTGTAGTCAGCGCCCGGGGCTGGGATCTTGATGCCACGCATCTTCGAGACCGAAGAACACGGTTGGGCAGTTCATTGAGCATCTGGCGTTTGAAGCTCTCGATGTTCTGTATCGAGTTTCTCGCGCTGCAGCTGGCCACCTGCAATGCCGACTGCTAAAAGGTAGAGCCACCCTTGATAAAAATCAAATAGATGCGAGTTAACCAGAGAACTCACGATATTCTGCACGACAGCGACAAGGCCGATCCACGCAAACGGACTTACGCTCGATACTTCGAGTCCATCTCGGAAGAGCCACAAATGTACTCCCCAGATTGCGTAGAGCAGAATGCATCCGACCGCGCCCCACTGGATTGTTACGGCCAGAGTCTGGTTATGCGGATTGTCGACCACTTTCGCCATGATCCCGGTCTTTCCGGCAGCTTCAGCGGAGAACAATCCCTTGGTCGAACCTGTGCCGTGGCCAAAGATTGGCGCAGAGCGGACAAAGTCAATCGACTTGCGCCAGAACTCAAGCCGCTCTGCACCTCCGGCCGGGTATCCATCGACGGTTATGGCATTGGCTTGAAAGGCATCCGTTTCCTTCAGAAGGCGTGATACCTTCGATTGAAGGTTCGGGGACATCGCCAATAGCCAAGCAGTGAGTATGCATATTCCTGCAAATAGGAACAATGACAGCCATCCTCGTGCATTACGCACTAAAAGCACGCCTAGCATGGCGGGTATGTAAAGCAATGCTGTTCTCGCGATATTGACGAAGGCAAGATTTGCGAAGAAGGCGGCCGAGACGGCAACGAGGGCGATCGCTTTGCCTCGTTGCCGGGTGCGGAGAGGTTCAGCTGCCAATCCTAGGAAGACCACGGCGATGAAGGCAAAGGCCTGACTTTGGTCGATGTAGTTCTTGAGCGGCACGCCGGACTCCTTCGCTCCGATTGCGGCGCCGACCTCTGGCCACAAAAACACCAGATACGAAAACGCAAGAAGCACCAAATTGGAAGCCACAAAAGCGACGAACACTGATGTTGCGTGAGACGTCCGCTGAAAATGCAAAAAAAACGGCAACAGCCAAAGCAGTTTCAGCACTTTTTCAAGCGCGTGCAGCCGGTCGGACCATGGGACCCCGCTGGCCCACGCAGTCCCGACCACAGCCAGTCCAACGAGTGCGATCGGGAGGACACAGGCCGGGCGCTTCAGCTCGTCGATCATCGCGCGCGGCGCATGCGTTATCAACATCATGAGAAGGATGGCCAGCACAAGACCCGTTGTGGCCGTCGTCGACCAGGGAAACGCAACAGCTAAGGTTACGATGAAGAAATCGATTAACCCAATCCGGACAAGTTGTGCGCGAGGCGCCTCCGGGCCATTCCAAACCAGAAAGAGAAGCCTCAGCCATTCGACCAGCCAGATTGCGCTACTGTTCTTCGGGAGAGTTTCTGAGACGTCTCGGTGCTCGGACTTTCTGAGCACCCGTTGATCTATGTTAGGAGCAGATCGGCGAAATGGATCCGTCAAGATAGGTTTTGCCTTCCTGCAATCGTGTCTCAGCAAGTTCTAGGGGCTCGCTCGTTGATCGGTGTCAGAGCATACAGAACCATCGGCGTCTTGCCTTTTTTGTCGAACTTCGTCCTGTGACGGCTATGAAAGTTTCGCCATTCGAAGCTCGCGACATCACACCGCTTCTGTCCGAACAAAGCTCCACCCTGCCCCCGTCGAAGAACTAAGTGAGATACTTGCTCGACGAGTTCCACCATGTTTCGTTTGTGATACTTCTCTTTGTAAATCTTTGCAAATCATTGCTACTTAGGTAGCAAAAGGGGGCGCAAGGGTGCCATCGCGAAGTGGTTGGAAATGAGGATGGCGTAGTTTCCGGGACGATCAATCATCTGGCTTACGGCTCACTCTAGAACTTCATACTTCATACTCATAGGCCACGCCTTCAGGATCATTTTCCTCAAACCACCTTTTCGTGGCGTGCGCACTTGCGAACACCTTGAGGTGATCCTTGTCGCCAACCCGTTTGCTCTTATCGACGTAGATCAACACCGTCTTCATTGATCCCCCTTCAGCCTGCGTTTGCCCCAATTACACGGTTTGCAATCGAGCTGCGGCGGAGAGGCGTTGTCCGCTTGAGCCCCGATTATCGCGAATATGCGATCGGTGTCGACTTCAACTCGGTTGCCGATACCGCTGGGCCAATTCGCCTGCTTTCGGATCACGACTGCGGCCGGCGCGGCGCGAATGGCCAACGTGTGCTTGCAGATATAACCACTACCGTCCGTTTGACAGCGGCGGCGATGACTCGCTTGATAGGTGCGAGCATCCATCGTTCCACGATTAGTTGGAAGGCCCAAGCTCCGGCAATCGAGGCCAGGAGCGTTGCGATGGCCACGATGGTGACGGTCGCAGCAAAGGGCAGCAGGTTTAGCATGGCCAGAAAGAGAGCGCTCGAAAGCGAGCAAATCACCAGCAGGTGAACGAGGTATAGGCTGAAAGATATGTTTCCCAAGAACCGGGAAACGGGGTTACTGAGAAAGCTTTGTGCGACGGGCGTCATCGCGCAGCCGAGAACGATCATGATCGACAGCAAATTTCTGCCTTCGGTCGTTCTGAAAATGCAAAGTCTGTATCGGGTGAGCGCGCCGCGATCGCCAGCGCAGGCGCCCCGATCAGGAGTGAGACGCCAGTGCCGAGAGTCACGCGTGCCCCCGGTCGCAGCGCAATAATTGCGCGATGATCACGCCAGCGAAAAAACCGCACAGGTAGGAATGTCGGAACCACAGCGCTCCGACGGTCGCTGCCAAAAGGTGGGCGCGCCCTGCCAGTGGAATGGCGCCGACAAGATCGCTGCAGACCCGACCATTTCGGGCGGCATCGTCCAAAGAACAGCATTCCATGAGTGTGCCGGCCCGGGATAGTTGGCGTGAACGTCCCCCAGCGAGAAACGCAGCATGTCTTGGATTGTGGGTTCGAAGGTATTCCTCCGTTGAGGGCCGCCTTGTTTGATGGACGCGAGCGCTGCAGGTCCTAGGGGTAATCCTAGGAGAAGCGCTATGACGATTTCGCGGGCAGAGGTGATCACATCGGTCGAGCGGCGGCGTCGGTGGTCGCAGGATGAGAAGGAGCGGCTAGTTGCAGCATCGCTCGAGCCCGGAGCCACTGTTTCCGAGGTGGCTCGCATGGCCGGCCTTCATGTGAGCCAGCTGTTCAGGTGGCGCAAAGAGCTTTGCAAGTACAGTGAGACGAGTATAGCGCCGTTAGTGCCGGTCGAGATTGGGCCGTCTGTGCCGCCGCGGGATGTGGCCGAAGCGCCATTGACGACGGCGCCGGCGCGTCGACGGAGGAGCCAGGGCATCATCGAGATCGATCTTGGTAGCGGACACCGCATCCGGGTCGATGGCGACGTTGATGGAGACGCGCTGCGTCGAGTTCTCGATGCCCTGGTGCGCCGATGATCCCGGTTCCGACCGGCGTGCGAGTGTGGCTCGCGACAGGTTACACGGATATGCGCAGAGGCTTTCCGTCATTGGCACTTCAAGTGCAGGAGGTGCTGCGCAAAGATCCGCTCAGCGGTCATCTGTTCGTCTTTCGCGGTCGCCGCAGCGATCTTGTGAAGGTGATCTGGCACGATGGCCAGGGAGCATGCCTGTTCACCAAAAGACTCGAGAGAGGAAAGTTCATCTGGCCATCGGTTGCCGGTGAATCGGTAACGATCTCTCCAGCGCAGTTGAGCTATCTGTTGTCCGGGATCGATTGGCGCAACCCTCAAGAAACCCGTCGTCCGACGCGGGTCGGATAGCCGTTTTTACGGTTTGAATCTGCTGCTTGATCTGATTCAATGGCGTCATGATATCGAAGCCGGACGATCTTCCATCGGACCTTGCGAGTGCCCTGGCGGCGCTGCAGGCCGAGCGTGAGGCGCGGCTGCGAGCCGAGGCGGTGGCTGCCAGTGCGCGGGCGGAGCTGTCGGACAACGAGGCGCTGATCGCGCATCTCGAGCTGCGGATCGAGAAGCTCAAACGCGAACTGTACGGGCAGCGCTCCGAGCGCACGGCACGGCTGCTCGAGCAGCTGGAGTTGGAGCTCGAAGAACTCGTCACCACGGCGAGCGAGGATGAGCTTGCCGCGCAGGCCGCAGCGGCGAAGACGCAGAACGTCCGCCCCTTCATGCGCAAGCGGCCGGTGCGCAAACCATGGCCGGATGACATCGAACGCGAGCGCGTCGTTATCGAGGCTCCGACGACCTGCGCCTGCTGCGGCGGATCGCGGCTGGCGAAGATCGGTGAGGATGTGACCAAGACGCTGGAGGAGATCCCGCGTCGCTTCAAGGTCATCGAGACGGTGCGGGAAAAGTTCACCTGCCGCGATTGCGAGAAGATCAGCCAGCCGCCGGCACCCTTCCATGCCACGCCGCGCGGCTTCATCGGTCCGCAATTGCTGGCGACGATCCTGTTCGACAAGTTCGGCATGCATATCCCGCTCAACCGCCAGAGCGCGCGCTTCAAGTGTGAGGGGATCGACTTGCCGTTGTCGACGCTGGCCGATCAGGTTGGCCACGGGACCTTCGCCGTGATGCCGCTCTTCCACCTGATCGAGCGTCATGTGCTCGCTGCCGAGCGTCTGCATGGCGACGACACCACCATCCGCATCCTGGCGAAAGGTAAGTGCGTGACCGGGCGGATCTGGACCTATGTGCGCGATGACCGGCCCTTCGCCGGGCCTGCGCCGCCGGCGGCGGTCTATTACGCCTCGAGCGACCGGCGAGGCGAGCATCCCCAGAAGCATCTGGCCGCCTTCGCCGGTATCCTGCAAGCCGATTGCTACAACGGCTTCGAGCCGCTGTTCGACCCGCAGAAGAAGGTGCTGCCGATTACGCCGGCGTTTTGCTTCGCCCATGCGCGGCGGGGCTTCTTCGAGCTGGCCGACATCGAGAAGAATGCTCGGGAAGGTAAGAAGGGCAAACCGGTCTCTCCGATCGCGCTGGAGGCGGTCAGACGCCTCGATGCGTTGTTCGAGATCGAGCGCGCCATCAACGGCCGCGGCGCCGACGAGCGGCGCGCCGTGCGCCAGGAAAAGAGCAAGCCACTTCTCGAGGACATGCACGCCTGGTTGCTGCGTGAGCGCGAAACCCTCTCGCGCTCCTCCGAGGTCCTGAAGCCTATGAATTACATGCTCAGGCGCTGGAACGACTTCGCCCGCTTCCTCGACGATGGCAGGATCTGCTTGACCAACAATTGCGCTGAGCGCGCATTGAGAGGCATCGCATTGGGAAGGCGCAACTGGACCTTCGCTGGCAGCCAGCGTGGTGCCTACCGTGCCGCCATCATGCTGACGATGATCACGACCTGTCGCCTCAATGACGTCGATCCCAAGGCCTGGCTCGCCGACGTCCTCGCCCGTATCGCCGATCTTCCGGCTTCGCGTCTGCACGAACTGCTGCCCTGGGAATGGAAGCTCCTGTGCCAAGCCGACAAGCCCGCCGATCAGCAGGCCGCCTGACCTTCGCGCAACGCCATCATAGAGCTAGCCACGCCCCCGCGCATGCGTCAATCAGGCGGTCTTCGTCGTATGCGTACGTTCGAAGCGATAGAAAAGCGCGAGCCAATGCGAATTGCTCACCACTGCGGCTTCCGCATTTCGGAAGCAGCCGCCAATCCAAAGCAGATACGCGGCGATGCAAGACATGAAGATCGGAATGGTCAGCCGTGGATAGCGCTGCATAAGCAGCACGATCGCCGTCATCCTTCGGTGCTCCGATGTCCTGATCGGATAAGTCAGTGCCACGCCGCTAATGCAACAGAATACATGCACCGCAAGCGTTCCGTCCATCATGACGCCAAGGGGGGTGCTGTTCACGAAGTCGAGGACCCCGGTCAACCCGCGCCCTTGCATCGCTTCGGGATTGAGCATCCAGACTTGAAAAACGTGCGAGGGAATGACGACCAGAGCAGCCCAACCATGCAATCCGTCAAGGGGAGGCGCCCGACTCGATGAAATTCCTCGTTCGCCACTATCTCTCTGTCTCCGTCGCGCTGATCTCTTGGCGAGCCAGTTCGAACCGCAGTAAGCTCTATGAGAACCTTTCTTCGCGTCTTCAACTATGACCGTCAGCTTATCGAGGTACTTCCCTCGAAGAGATCGCGCGCGTCGGTTTGACGAAATTGAACCGGAGCATTTGGCAACGTCAAACCACTTTGCACCTGCTAAGAGGCCGGTACGTAGTAACTTTCGCGCGTCCCATCCGGCAATTGTATCTCCCAACCCGATCCGCCGTTTTTATCTCCCATGAAGAAATTCGTTGCGCCCGGCGGCGGCAATGAATTGGTAAGCTTGAAAATTTCGTTGCTGGATAGGCTGTCGATCCGAAAGAAGCTGTCAACGTTCTGTTTGGCGGTTTTCTCGATTTCCGTGCGCGCAGATCGCTAAAGAATTTTGCCAGTTCGTCAGATCTCAAATCGGCCTCTATAGATGCATCCATTCGTTGAAACCGTCGGCTTGGTTCTTCATATTTTGTAGGGCGAAGGTGACCATACGGGCGAAAACAACGGCATTATACAAGCCGGATCTTGACCGTCTGGGATCATCCATGTCTTTCAGACCTTGACGCGCGATGTTCAGGCGTTCCTCGGCCGCTCTAATAGAATCTGCTGACGATGCTCCCATGTGGCGATTCGCCTCATAGTTTTTCTTGTAGGAAGTGTTCAGCAACCGGAGGCGACCGCAAGGGTCGACGCTTTGTGGTAACTTGAAAACTCATGATCGAGGTGGGACCAAGCGACCAGCGATCCATCCGCACAGCCATCCAAACGCCTGACTCAAAACCAGGCCTGCCACCGCAAATAGCGCAAAGCTGCCCCAGAGCAGCCATTGGGATTCGCCGACGTTCCATGGCAACATAACTCGGATAACATCCGGCAAATTCGATAGAACATCCCAGAGTTGTCGAAATGTTTCCATTTTAGCCCCATCATCCCCCTTAGAAGATTTCGCTGCATCGAGATGCATTCCAAAGGGGCCGACAGAATCCTCGCGCGGGCGAATTTCAATGATCTTGCCTATAAGGTCGGCAAGATATCAGCGCTGCACCAAACCTTCGGGCCACCCATCGACGCGTTGGAGCTTGTCTCCCAAACATAGACACGCCGGCCGTCGTCCGAAAGCCGTTGATCGCGTTAAGCAGCTCCATAGGCCACAAAGAAATCGTCGGCCCGCTTGCCGACCCAAGTTGCCTGCATCGCTTGGCCAGCCTGCTGCGTTGAGCCGCAGCCTGCCAGCGTCGTTGCCAAGGCCAAAAGCCAGCAGGACGCGAGGGCACAGCAATCCCAGCGCCGATCTCGGCGTCGATTTCATGGATAATCTCCCCAGCCGATGGCCATTCAAACGCAACCAGCGGTGGAGAGCAAGCCCTGGAGGATGCCAAAGCCGGCCCGGGATGCCTTGGCAGTCGCTTTGCGCTGGACCGCGGCTAACCCGGTGCCTAGCGGCGAGAGCCAGGAGGATCAGAGAAAATCCTGAAGCCGCGCGAGTTCAGCAACAATCTCTTCAGATAGAACAGCACTCACCAGGGGGGCTGTGGTGAAGTATGGATCCCATATAGGTGTCGTGTGGGATCCGGCTTGGCCATGAACTCGCGGATGCACTCATCCAGCGTGCCATCGACCAACAGATAGGGGCTCACGGCATCGGTACGACGCTGATTATTAAGTGAAGGCCATTTACGAAACTAGCCGGAGCATCGAAATTTATGTGGCTCGCGGAAAGATCGATATCGCTCATTTCCCTTTCGCCTTTAGCCCCTGTTCGACAAGCCGGCGGATCTATACTTTGGGAAACAATCTGTCCGTCGATTTGTCCAGCCGTCTGTCTCCACCTACCGAGTTGAGGTGACCTACGAGTTCGCCCGTTGGCTTGTAAATCTTTTGGCCACGAAGGTCGTACAGCCTTTTTTGGCGGCTAGGTCATAAATTCCATTCGCCCGGATGTCAGCGACGTACTGTCCTTCGCTGTTGAATATTTTTCCGTCCATAAGGATCATTTCTTCCCTGGACGGTCAACTCGCACTTCCCGAAACTCTTCCGGTCCCTTGATCAGGCGACGCTTCCGGCTTGCCTTTTCGTCACTGTCAGCTGTGCCGACCGTCAAGCTATCAATCGCCTTTGCTGCGAGATCCGCGAGGGCAGCGCGCTGCCGCTCCGAAGGCGCCGATTTCGTCTTCACGGTAAGGCCGAGTTCGACGAGCCGGCGGAACGCTTCCGAACGATTGGTGTCATTCGCCGCCGCCCATGCCTCTACTTCGGCAATCAATGGGGTCGGCATCCGCGCGGCGATATGCGGGTCTTTCCCGGTTGCGGGACGACCGCGCCGTTTTTTAGGTGCAACCTTTATTGACTTTTTCATAATTTAGGTTGTACCCTAAAAACGAGCCGAGTGGAAGCTGACACTTCCGCCTCGGCTCTAACCCGAGCCACGAAGGAATGGAATCCAAATGACCCAGGCTGCCGCGTTGCATAGCACGCCACCCACAAACACATCTGGGGACACCGCTGGCGCGCTGTACCGCCGAACCGACATTTCCTCAGAGGAGCTATTCCACGCCCTCGGCCGCCCCCGCCAAGAGGCCATGGACGAGATCGAGCGGCTGCTGACATTCCTCGACTCCACCGAGCCGGATCCTGATCTCGAACCATCGCTCGGCAGCGGTTTGAGCGGTGGCGACGATCGTGAGGCCGAGGACGAGAACGACGAGCCTTCGCTCGGCGCTGACGGGCGCGACAATCAACTGTTTTCGTGGATGGGAGACATAACCGACCGCGAGGCCGACCCCGCCGAATCCGGCATCGCTGACCATGATGGGCTGCTGGAGCAGATCGGGACGCAGGACTGGCAGCAAGGAGGGATGGCGTTGATAAATTCATATCCCCCCCCAAAGCATCCACCCCGACGGCCGCGCCGGCGCCTCACCAGCCGCCGCGCAAGGGAAAAAGGCGAGGCCCGTATAAACATCAGCGCGAAAGGGAGTATCAGGGCCGCTTACCGGTCATCGATCCGGCCGGAGAAACGGACGGGATTTTCCGATTCATCGCTGAGCACCGAGCGGCGGCAGCCCATTACGACCGTTGCGTCACCGTTGAAAACGTGGCGGAAGGCAAGGTTTCCCACGGCGAATTTTTCTATCTTCAGCGCAATACGCGCGCCGCCTTTGAACAGATGATGCTTTTTTGCACGCTGCGTGATCCTCCAACGCCCGACCACGCGCCGCCGCCTGATCCATCAAGCGCGATATCTCGCCGGGCAGTTCAGCGAACATGTTGGCTGGGACGAGGGGCGTGCGAAACCATCTATCGGCCGGAAAAAATCAATGATCGTCCGTGGTTCGCGGCATTCCTGCACAGCCTCGCGGCAGGCCTGCGGAAGATGGCCGGCGAACTCGATCCCAAACCAGGAAAGGATTCGTAGCCATGACCAACGGTGTCGACTTTGGGCCGTCATGAAGCGCCGGCGGGTAGGGGAATTCCTTAACTGCCGACCGTTATGTTCGAGGCAATCGCGGAAGTCCCCAAGGTCCTGCGAGATTGTTGCGTAAGGGAAAACCCGCCGGGTCTGCGGCGGGCTTTCCATTCAATTTTCATTTTTTCAGTTTGACGATTGATTTGGATGGAGCAGCGCAAGGCACATCGTGTCGTATTTGAGCGGGGCTATGCCGCTAACATGATGGCCATTGACGGTACTTGGCGACGCCCCTGCACTATGGAGGATGTATCGGACACCGGCGCTAAACTAACTATCGACGGCTCGATCGAAGGTCTTAACCTAAAGGAATTTTTCCTGCTGCTTTCGACTATGGGAAAAGCATACCGGCGCTGCCAACTGGCCTGGGTGAATGGCGATCAGGTTGGCGTCTTTTTCCTCAAACCGGGCGACAAGAAGAAAAAGCCCTAAGAGCCCGAACGGCATTTCGCGCACCGGGGCGGTGTCTAATCAGGATACCCTCTCCTCGAGGCTAGGAACGCTGGCGGGCCTTCGTGTTTGGACCGAGCCGCGGACCTCGGCCGCCACCTCTGCTTGCCTGACGAGCTCGCGTAGTAAATTCAAGTCCTCGAGTTCCGTCAGAAGATTCGAGGATAGGGTAGCGTAAGCTTCAATGCATTTCTGGAAATCAATGCGGGGCTGAAGAGAAGGCATTTCGAAAACCTCTTACTAACTAATATCAATGCTTGACTGTGAAGAGGGGGGACGTCTGTTTCAACAGGATTCGTTTGTATTGCCGTGACCCTGGATTCTTACGGGGGTCGGAGGCGAACGGAGCCGTCGTCCCGCACCCATTATTGATCAGGCCGCCTCGGAGATCGGAGCGGGGATTACCTGAGTGATAGTGTGGAAGCGTTTCTCAACGTCGGCGACCGTGGCGATCAGGTCGTCGCGCCGGGACGTCAGCTAGCGGTGCTAGCATCTTGCTCCACAGTCTGTACCTCTTGATCTACAACGATAAATACAGCGGGGCCGCAGAGTGACCACACCGGGAGATTCAGCGGCGGCTTTTTCGTAGGAGGGGCTCAATGAACTATCAGGCCTTTCACGAACGAAAGCCTCACCATGATGTACGAGGCCGTCCGTGGTGCTTTGGCTGCCGATGACGCGGCCGAACGCCAGGGCGGCGAACCCAAGTTCAAGGTCCGCGATACGCCAGAGTGGAAGAAGCACGCAGCAGACTTGGAATCCGAAATGCTTAGACGGGGCATGCTGTTCGAGGTCATCGATTGGGCTGAGGGACAAGGATCCCTGCCGCTTTAGAGTCGCGGGGCTTCGTCCCGCGCTCCTTTCTAGGGGATTGACGGCCGAAATCCGAAATGGTGCACTGCGACCATTGCAGTGTGTTTATTTTGGAGTTTGCGATGAATGACGTGGTTGAACTCATTTTGAATACCTTCCAGTCAATGCGCCCCCTTGATACCGAGCGAGCTGCCGATTCAAGGCAAAAAATTTGCCGATACATTGAAACCTTGGCGTCTGCTGGCCAGCGCGATACCGAGCAGCTCACGATATACGGCTTGGCCTATTTGACAGAACTGCACGAGGGGCAAGATCCTCAGTTCACTGGGTGCTAGTCGCGGTCCAATCTTTAGCCGCGGACTTCACGCGCGGGGCTCGGCTCCACGCTCATCCTTGACGGCTGCGAGCGCAAGCCTAAGGCTCCGTCATACTGTAGGGCCGTATATTTGAGGTGATTTATGAACGTGGAATTTGTTCGTGAGCTGTTGGCGCGAGCCGCCGCAGCGTCCTGGGCAGACGCCAATCGCAACGAGACCGAGGCGCGCCAGCAGGGGCACCTGCACGAGATCGTGGCCTGGCGGACCCGACTACAGAAAATCGACAGGCGGATCGCCCGGTATGGATTGGACCGATACGCGAGACCGTAAGGTCGCCAGTTTGCTGTCCCTTCCGATCGGAGTCGCTATCCACACTCATACACGATCGAGGGCCGTTGCCGGGCGCCCGGGCTTGATGCACACTCCGAAGGTGGACCCGGGGCGCAAACCCGAGCCCACCTCGCAGGGAGCCATCTCAGTGAGCCTGGAGGGCCGGCGGTAACGACGCCGGCCTTCTGTTTTTTCACCGAGCGTGCGAAGCCTGACACGCGACTCGTCGGGAATGGAGTAAAACTCCTCCGCTATGCACCGCTCTTCAATGATGTGGACAAGTCGCCGCGGGCTGGGGGGATCAGGTTGATCCGTTACTAGCGAGCGCAGACCGGCCCATGCGCTGGCGCCGAGCGACCGGCACATGACAGCCTGCAGCGGGGCAAGCGTCTATTGGCTGTCCCAAGAATGAGGCACCCACCACAATTCCGGCTCCATCTTGACCTCGACGCGGTAATAGGTGTGACCATCCACAGTGGCCCGGCCAACGGCATGCACCGAAGAGCCCTCCGCGATGTAGAGGCACGTTCTTCCATCCATATTTGCCATTAGGAACATGCGACCCCCGATCAGGTCGTTTAGTTCCGCGATGTTACCCCTAGTCACCGCGCAAACCGTAGCTTCGGAGCGTGGGGTCGGAGGACGAATTTCGCGATGAAGAACACTTCGCGGGCAAGGTTCAACGACAAGCCACAGCTTGCACTCTACGCAGCCATCGACATCGTCTCAGATCTGACCCCTGGTTCGGCCTGATCGGCAGTCTCCTCGACCTTCGCGCTTCCGAGCCACCGCACTAACGGAGGATCTCGCTTTACTTCGAGGCTATGGACAACCAACTCTGAAATTCTTTGCTGCTGTTGACGTAGGTGATCCCTTAGCAATCGATCGCGCGTGATGTACCCTGCGTTCACGCCGGGGAGCGAATGGTTCATCAAGAGATGAATGTCGAGTTCCGAAACACCTGCCGCTTGTGCGAGCGTGCGATAGCTCTGCCGCAGATCGTTGCCCCATTTGGAAAGGACATCTCGCTCTTCCTTGTGCTCCACGAGATGTCCTGGTTCGCTGTCGGCTGGAAACAACCACGATTTCCCTTGCTCGGAAAACATAATCCGCCCCCACCTGACTGCGCGGATGATACAGCGGAACATCGGCCGCGATAGTGGGATGTCGAATGCCTTCTCCTCTCCACCCTTGGGCTTCGGGATATGGATGAGCCTTCCTCGTAGATCGATGTGCTCTATGCGGACCTTTTTAAGCGCTGTTGGTCGTGATCCACTGAGAAGTGTCAAAAGGTGAAATTCTCGCCTTAGCGGGTTGTCCAGTGCGTAAAGCTCCTTAAGCCAACCGCTGATGTCGTTTGGTCCCATCCCCGTGTTGCGTCGATGCTCCTTGTTCCAGTCGATTGCGGAGACCGGGTTCGCAGCAGGCAGATCGGTATTGCTTCTTCGGGCGTGGTTGTAGACGGCCCGCAGACTGCGCATAGCCCCATTTGCAATGTAGGGGCCGTTTTCCTGCGTAATCTTGTCGTGGCGTTCAACAACAAGAATCGGCTGTCGGCCAAGCCGAGCAAGCGGATTGTCGAGCCAGTCCTTGAATAGCCGCTCCATGTGATCTCGATAGTTTTCAATCGTCCCTGAGTTTCGACCCTTACGTTTCATGTGCGCATCCCGATAGCGCTCCCAGGCCTGCCGAAGCGTTATTGAGCCTGGCTTGATCGTCGGAGCTTCACCAGGACGTTGGCCTTTGGCTATCGACCCGAGTGCGTCCTTGGCTTTGCCTCGCGCTTGGCGCGTGGTCATCTCACCAAAATCGCCGAGCTTTACCTGGGCAGTGAATTCACGAACGCCATCACGCCAGAACTCACCTTGCGCCATGAAAGTCTTCCGGCGCTTGCCGACGAGCACGAAAAATCCCGGCAGCTCACTATCGCGCACCTTGTATTGCTTCTCCCCCGCGCACAGACGCGCAATGCTCCTGTCGGTGAGAATCTTGCGCTGATCAGCCATGGGTGCCTTCACCATTTTTAGTCTGGGTTTAGTCTGGGGAAGTACCTCGATGAGAATCATCGAGGTCGCGTTACGCCAGGCTACGCCCCGGCGCGAAAATTCATGATCGATCAGTAGCTTATTGGGAGGGCGAGAGTATGGCGACGTGTTGGCGAGTGCGGTCGAAAAGCTCCGAATTCATACTACGAATCTGGGGGTCAGGAGTTCGAATCTCTTCGGGCGCGCCATTCGCGATTTTCTACCACATTGTCCCATGCAGCCCTGAAGCGCGCCCGCGTTCCGCCGGCGGGGTGCATACCTCAACCCAATTGCGCACCGCGATGAGGGGATTTGGTTGCCTGGAATAGGGGCGCCGCGTTCTTTTTACCCAATTGGGTCATGCCCGATCAGAGCCGAAAGATTATGACCGGCAGGAATTGGGGACAAAGCATACTCTTGGGGTTCGAAATGATGTTGCGCGGCCTGGGGATCTTGAGCCTGGGATTGGTCGTCGCCGGTTCGGCGTCGGCACAAACCTTCAATCAGCTCGTTGGATTTGGCGATAGTTCGCTCGACAGCGGATACTTTCGATACACCAGCACCGGCTGGAACAATGAAGCCCGGTTTGTAACCGCGCGCGCCAACGGCGCCTCGATCACGGGGTCCGCCGGCCTGATGAATACCGATTTCCTGGCGGCATCGTTCGGATTGACCCTCGCGCCGAGCAGCGCGCCGGGCGGAGGAACCAATTTTGCGGTCGCCGGGGCCGAGAACAATTCGCCCAACATCGGAGGAGGCCCCAGCCCATCCACGGTGCAGCAGATCAACAATTACCTTGCTTCGACGGGCGGGCAGGCCAATCCGGACGCGCTCTATATCATCCGCTCCGGCGGCAATGACCGCGCCGCCTTCGTGGCCGCTTATCAGGCGGCCAATGGCGGCGCCTCGCCGCCACCCGGTCTGTTCAACGTGGCCGTGCAGCCCAGCCTGGCCGCGCTGGAGGCATCTATCAGACAACTGAGCGCAGCCGGCGCGCGCTATATGATCTTGCCGACCTACTTCACCACCAATTCCGATTTCATAGCCTACCAGCAGCAGCTTTGGGGCGACCTGTCTGCCGCGGGTGTCAAATTCATTCCCGCGGATTCCAGCTCACTTAGACAATACGTCGCCGCGAACCCGGCGGCGTTCGGCTTCACATCGGTTTTGCCACCAGCAAGCGGCGGCGTTTCCGCGTGCAACCCCCAAATCGGCTTCCCCGGCGCCCAGGGCTACGGACTCATTTGCGTTCCCTCGACTACGCCCGCCGGTGCCGGCGCAAACGGGACGGCGTATCTCAGTTCGCAAAATTCCCTGCAGACCAGTCTGTTCTCGGACGATCAGCATGTTTCGCCGGCCGGACAGAAGATCGAGGCCGACTATTTCTATAGCCTGATCGTTGCGCCGAGCCAGATTTCGTTCCTCGCGGAAGCGCCGGTAAAGACGCGACTGGGGGTCGTTAACGCGATCACAAACCAGATCCCGCTTTCCTTCAGCACGCCGGGCGCGTTCCACGGCTGGGTCAGCGGCGACGTCTCCTGGTTGAAGGTCAGGAATAGCTATCCAGGTTTTCCGGACGATCCAGGGACGCCGGTTGCGGCGACCGCCGGCTTCGATTACGCGATCACGCGTGACTGGCTGGTCGGCGCGGCTTTCTCCGGCGGCACCACCAAGCAGAGCTTCAGCCTTGGCGGCGACTATAGGCAGACCGAATACGCGGTCAGCCTCTACAGCGCCTACCGCAAAGATGCTTTCTGGCTGCATGGAATCGCGACCTGGGGAACGTTGAACGACGACATCAACCGCATGGTCCCGCTCGGCATCACGATGCAATCCAATCGCGGGAGTACCGATGGCACCAACATCTCGGTTGCGGCAGAGACGGGTTATAATTTCCGGACCGCTGTTGGATCCCTTCCTGCTGCAGCCGGTGGGGCGCTCAAGGCACCGGCGGCCATGCCGATCTATCTTACGCACGGGCCCATCTTTGGAATCATCGCCCAGCAGGTGCACCTCAATCCATTTGCGGAAACCAATGCGAGCGGCGCGCCGACCAACCTGGCATTCGCAAGCCAGCTTCGCAATTCGGCAGTCAGCGAGCTCGGCTATCAGGCGAGCCTCAACCTCGGTATCTGGGAGCCCTACGCCAGGGCTGTGTGGAATCACGAACTCGCCGGCAGCGGCCGGCTCGTCACGGCCTCGCTTCTCAGCATCACAGCCCCGAGCTATTCACTGCCGGCGGTGTTGCTCGGAAAGGATTGGGGCTCGGGGACAGTCGGCACGCGCATCAAGTTCGCGCCCAACGCCACCGCATTCGCGGCATTCTATTCTCAATTCGCCCAGAACAATGTGACCACCTACGGCGGGCAGATCGGTGTGAACGTTGCTTTCGATTCCCCTGCAGTTCGTGCCAAGCACTGAGATTGGCACGCGTGCCGGCGCGAGTCCGCTTTGGTCATGCCAACTGCGATACCAGGCTGATCAATTCCGCCTGGCGATGCGTACCCGTCTTGGAGAACGCTGATTTCAACTGATTGCGTGCCGTCTCTCGCGCAATCCGCAGAGTTTGTGCCGCTTCCTCCAAAGACCTGCCACCCGCCAACAGCGATACCAGCCGGGATTCAGCCGAGGTGAGACCGAACGCCTGCGAAATCAACCCGGGCTCGGGCGCAGGGCGCGGAGCCAGGTTGGACAAGACAAGCATCGCCCGCGCTCCGAGAAAGACGCTGCGGGCCGCACCACCGACGGGCAACACGCGGACGACGACCGGAGGCTTTGCCGTGCGGCGGATCACGATCGGCGCGGCAGGCAGTGCGGCGATATCAGGCGTCGATCGGATCATGTCGATGAGCTGATCAAGCTCGGTCGCCGCCTTCTTGTCACGCACGACCAGTTGTCGATCTCTAATCCGAATCTCCTCGTCAAATCCGGCATCGGCCGCCGCGTTCGCGCTCAGCACCATGCCCTGCCGGTTGATAACCAGTGCAGGCTGGCGGACGCGGCTCAGCACGTCGGTCATGGAGGTGAGGGCGATCCGGCCTATTGCGGTCGAAAGGGTGGCGGTCTCCGTCAATCGCGGCGCAAGCCGTGCAAGCAAGCGTTTGTCCTGCGCCTCGAACGGACCCTCGCGCCCGGTCCGCTGGATGGCCAGCGCCCAGGCGGCGGACCCGGCCCAGAAGCCGACACCGGCGAACCATCGCAACCCGAACGGATAAAGGACCTCGTTATACATGGGGTTTGAGCGAATCTGCTCCGGCGTCAGGATATCGTGGTCGGTGACGATCTCGCCGGACATCATGCGCGGAAATCCAGCGGCTCGCGGATCAGTCAGGTGCCAACCTTCCTTGAAGTAGAGGCGAGTACCCTCATCCATCGATTGCGTCCGCGGCACATCCGGCGTCCGAACGTCGCTCTGGAGAAGGACGGCCGCCGATGCGCCGACCGCCCTGCAGATGTCGTCCATGATGGCGGGCCAAGCGGCGGGATCCACCGCAGCTTCCCCAAATCGATCGATGACTTTCGACAACTGATCGCTATCAATTCCATTTGTCCCCAAGAGCGGGCCCCTTTCCGCTTATTCCCGTGGCATCCGTTTCCTCCAACGGCTGCACAGACATTTCCGACGTCGCAGGCTCCACCAGGCACAAGAGCCTGCGTGCCGGCCGGCTGGTACCCTGCTCCAAAAGGTGGGCCGGCAACTTGGAAATCTCTCGCGACAGCACGGCGAATTGCAAGCATGTTAAGAGAACCTTGTGGGAAAATCTGGAAGGGCCAGTCCGCAACGGCATTTTTGCACTTTACAAACGCCGGCCCGTCAGCGGTCGCGCGAAGCCTTGGCCGGAATTATAACGAGATTTCAATCCTATATGAGTTCGCAGTTTTATTCCGAAAGGCGCGCCACTTCACGATTTTGTACGATATTGTCGCCGGTTGGCACGCAGGCGCAGCAACGAGCCGCCAATAACCACACAAACTCCCATCGGTTAGACCGCTCAGGGACGCTACCCTGAGCCAGCGGATCGGCTGCAAGCAAGGGAACGGCGGAGATCAGACTGTATCAGTGGCTGATACGCGCCTGCTTGACGCATGTATCATAAAATGATACATGCAGCCTTGTGATCAGGAGCTTTCGGGACAAAATCACTGAAGCCGTGTTCAACGGCGAAAGCCCGAAGGGCTTTCCGGCCGATTTGGTCAAGGTGGCGCGCCGGAAATTGCGCTACCTCAACGCCGCGGGCGATCTTGGCGATTTGAGATCGCCGCCCGGCAACCGCCTTGAGGCGCTCGCGGGGAATCGTCAGGGACAGCACTCGATCCGCATTAACGACCAATTCCGGGTGTGCTTCGTTTGGACGGCGGAAGGTCCGGCGGAGGTCGAAGTCGTGGACTACCACTAGAAGGGAAGCCGCAATGACCAAGAAGCTCAAACCCATGCACCCCGGTGAGGTTCTGCGGGAGGAATTTCTCGTTCCACTCAAGATGTCGGCGGGCGCTCTTGCCAAGGTCTGCGGCTTGCCTCGGACTAGGATCGAGCGGATTGCCGGCGAGCAGACCGGTATTACGGCCGATACTGCGCTGCGGCTCGGCAAGGCGCTCGGCACGACGGCGCAGCTTTGGCTCAATCTGCAGACTGACTATGATGTTCAAGTCGCAAAGCGCGATCTCGGCAAGATTCTCGACCGGATCGAGACCGTAAACAAGCCGAAGGCAGCCTAGCCCGCGTACTAAGATTTCGTGGGGCGTCGAACGCTTGCGGATCAGCGCGGGTGGCAGGCCGCAGAATCATAGCACCACGGCGAACGAATAGTGCCCATCTTCATCGGCCGTGGCGCGCCAGTTTATGATTTTGCACGACGCCGTTGCCGGTCGGCACGCAGGTGCCGTATCAAGCCGCCGATAGCCACACGGGGAACTTGCTGTCGGGTCAGGCCGCCTTCCTTCGACTTGGCCGGATCAACACCTCTGCGGAAATTCCAAGCCGTTTACGCAGGCGGCGGATCATTGCAATCGAAAGCCCGCGTTTTCGGTTCAGCACCTCGGCAATGCGCGACGCGAGGCGGACGGTGCCCGTTAGCTTTCCGGTACGCCGGCCCTGCGCAGACCGGTTAGCAGGCGTTCGAGACATCGTTCGTCGAAGACCACGTAGTCACGCCGCGCCTGAGCAATGGAAAATCGAGGGTGGTGCTTCTCCAGTTCGACGCGCGCCTGCTCGGCGTTCGCGCGATCGCCGAGATGACCTAGCGACGACGTAATGAGCATCCGTGGCACCCAAGTATCAAAAGTCTGGATAGCCTGACGGGCGATCTCGATGGCTTTGGCGTACTCACCGAGGTAGAAATGCCCGACTGCAAGAACGTTGAGATATTGCCGTGCGTTTGGCGCGAAGGGGCTCAGACGGATTGCCTGTTCGGCCTCCGCGAGGCCCTCAAGACATCGGCCGGACTGAATCAGCAGCCGACCCAGGATCGCATGGGCATGGGCAAAGCTTGGACTAAGGGCGATCGCCCGTTTCACCGCGTCGATCGCGGAATCCGGCTGACGCATGAAGGTCAGCGCCCAGGCGAGCGCAAGATGCGACAGGGGATCGCGATCATCGAGGGCTGCGGCGCGGCGTGCTCGGTCGAAAATGTCCCTTGAATCGTGAACAGCAAAACAAAAGAAGAGGTCCTCTGCCTGGCTCCAGGCGATCGCCGCATGGGCTGGTGCGAAGTTGGGGTCGAGGCTTAACGATCTTTCGAGCAACTGGCGGGCTTCGACGTTGCCCTCCCGGGTGCGCTTCGCGATCAGCGCCATTCCACGATGAAAGAGCTCCCAGGCACCAAGATTCTCCGGTGGCGTTGCCTTGGTCCGCTCATACTCGGCGCGGCCGAGCTCGGGCTCGATCTGCCCGGCGATCCCCAAGGCGATCTCATCCTGGACAGCGAATATATCGTCCAGCTTGCGGTCGAAGCGCTCCGTCCAGATATGGTTCCCACTTAGGCCGTCGAGGAGTTGAGCCGAAACTCTGACGCGCCCTTCGGCGTTGCGCACGCTGCCTTCCACCACATAGCGCACACCGAGCGTCGCGGCGATCTCACGCAAATCCGGCGGCGCTTGCTTGTATCGCTGTGTCGCGTTGCGCGCGATCACGAAGAACTGACGGATGCGGCTGAGCGCCGCCGTGAGGTCCTCGGTGATTCCGTCGGCGAAGAAATCCTGGTCGGGATCGTTCGACATGTTAACGAAAGGCAGGACCGCAATCGAGGGCCGGTCTGGCGGCGCGAGGCTGACAATCGGCGTCTCCGGCGCCAGGTCCGATGACGCAACGCTGTCCAATTGCCCCCGTACCTCGCCGACGAACCGCACACCCTTGCGCGCGACCGTCCGGATCAGGCGTTGCTGATCGCCGTCGTCGCCGATTGCGCGGCGTGCCGCATTGATGCGGCTGATGAGGGTCGATTCGGACACGATCCGTCCATTCCAGACCGCGATGAGGAGGTCATCCTTGCTAACGACGCGACCGCGGTTCTCAATCAGATAGACCAACAGATCGAAGACCTGAGGCTGCAGCGGCACCGGAGCCTGTCCACGGCGGAGCTCCCGACGCTCCGTGTCCAGGACGCACTGATCGAAGTAAAGGCGCATGCTGCCGCTCTCTAACTTGCCGCTCCGATTGGTATGTCAACGGAATGAGCATGAAAAATCAATATCGTCTCCATGCGGATCTCTGCCGGCTTGCCTAGGCTTGCTCTCACGCGAATATGCAAAGGTGCGGCCATGAACCAGCAGGTCCAGCCGAACATTGCCACGCCCGTCGCCACGCTGACGCCAGACGCCATCATGCAGCTTGGTTTTGCATTTTGGGGCTCGAAAACGCTGTTGAGCGCGATAGAGCTCGGACTATTCACATTGCTTGCCGACGGGCCGATGAACGCCGAGGCGTTGACCACGCGGCTCAAGCTGCATCCGCGCAGCGTCCGCGATTTCCTCGATGCACTGGTCGCGCTCGGCCAACTCGAGCGCCACGACGCGCTCTATTCCAATACGCCGGCGGGCGCGCTGTTTCTCGATCGCCGCAAGCCGACCTATGTGGGCGGCATGCTCGAAATGGCAAACGCGCGGCTCTATCCATTCTGGGGCTCGCTAACTGAGGGGCTGCGGACCGGCGAGCCGCAGAACGAGGCCAAGCAGGGCCGCGACCTGTTCGATGAGATTTACCGGAGCCCGGCGATCCTCGCCGACTTCCTTAAGGCGATGACGGGACTGAGCCTTGGCGCTGCACACGCGATCGTGGACAAATTCCCCTGGGCCGACCACAAGACTTTCGCCGATATCGGTACCGCCCAAGGCGGCCTTGCGGTCGAACTCACCCGCGCGCACACCCATCTCAAGGGCATCGGATTCGATCTCCCAGTGGTGAAGCCGCATTTCGAGGCCTACGCGGCGCAGCACGGCCTCTCCTCGCGACTCTCGTTCCAAGCAGGCGACTTCTTCGCCGACCCGATGCCCTCGGCCGACGTGCTGATCATGGGGCACATCCTGCATGACTGGAGCCTCGAGAAGAAGCGAATGCTGATCCGCAAGGCCTACGAGGCGCTTCCTTACGGTGGCGCGCTCATCGTCTACGATCCGATCATCGATGACGAGCGCAGGAAGAACGCGTTCGGGCTCCTGATGAGCCTGAACATGCTGATCGAAACCCGCGAAGGTTTCGATTTTACCGGAGCCGATTGCATCGGCTGGCTCAAGAAGGCGGGCTTTGTCGAAACGGGCGTCGAGCCGCTGGTTGGCCCGGATTCGATGGTGATGGGCATCAAGTGAAACGCGACCGAGTTTTCTCCGCTCTCGGCTTATCACGCCATTCCCGGGATTGATCTAAAGGGGCGCTATCGACGGGCAACCGAAAATCGGGAAGACTGCGGCCCATGAGACGTAGCGAAAGGTTGCAGGCCATCGCAGGTTAGTCGGTTGGGGCGCGTAATCGGCTATGGCATCATAGCACAACGGCGAAGCAATAGTGCCCATCTTCATCGGTCGTGGCGCGCCTCGGCATAGACGATCAACGCCAACGCGGACCGTCGCGTGTGGGCGAACGAGCCGACGCTGGCATTGACGCATCCCAGCGTGCCTTTACAATGAGTTCCGAAATCCCCAGGCTAAGGCTGCTGCTCAGAAATGATGTATCCCAAGCGCGGAAAATGCGCCGTCATGCGGCTCATGGCCGTCCATGGTGGGCTGGCCGAGAAAGCCGAGCTGCAGCGGCATCGGATGCAACAGCGACGTCGGTATCGCGCCCGCGCTGTCGAGCAGCGACGCGCCATGATGGGTGTCGCCGGAGAAATCCGCCGGGCTGAGCGCCGGACTGAGAATGTCTGCCACCAGCGGCTCGAGCAGGCCCGTGACCGGCGTGTCATGGGTGGCGCCCGTGATTGTGCCGAGCAGGCCGTCGGTGAGATGACCGACGGTGTCGGAGAGGGACGAGGTCAGTTGGCTGACCGTGGTGCTCAGGCTTGCGATCGTGCTCGACACCGTTGCAAGCGCGGTGTCGACGATGCCGGTGACGGTGTCTGCAAGCGTGTGAACGGAGGCGCCAAGATCGAACGCGGGTGATGTGATGCTGCCTCCGGTCGCCGTTGGCGCGTGGTCCACCGATGCGCCAAGGCTCGGTAGCGCGGACGACGATGCAATAACCTGTGTCGCCAGCACTTCGCCCGATGACGTGTGGTCCAGCGTCGCGACCGCATCCTGTGGCGAGATCGTTGCCGTGGCATCGGTGTGGAGCGCAGGTGAGAGGCTGGCGGCCGGAGCTTCGATCGTACCGGCATGGTCCTGATGGTTCGGCTCGGGCTCGGCCGGTACCAGCGCTGCCGGGGCGATCTCTGCCGGATGCGGGGGCGGTGGCTCCGCCGCGTGTTCTTCCCCCTCGTGCTCCAGGCGATGCAGCGCCGTGTCGGCGTCGTTGAGAAGGCCGAGCAGCATGGTGGCGAAGGCAACCGACTCGGTTGCCGAGATGTGACGGCTGCGTTCGGCTTCGTCGGAGCGGCGGGCGTTCTTTTCGGATTCGGCCATGGCCACCTCCTCGTCAGCGTTCGCGGAATGCGCGGGTGATCTCGTCGCGCAGCGGACCGAGCAGATATTCGAACAGCGTGCGCGGACGCGTCGGCACGACCACCTCGGCCGGCATGCCGGCCTGCAGGTCGATGCGCGACTTCTTGACGTCGTTCGGATCAAGCGCGACCTCGACGGCGTAATAGCCCTGTCCGGACTTGTCGTCGGTCAGGCGGTCGGCGGACACCGTGTGCACGGTGCCATAGAGCCGGGGGCGCTCGATATAGTTGACGCCGACGAGTTGTACTTCGGCGCGGTGGCCGACGGCGACGTCGTTGATGTCGGACAGCTTCAGCTTCGCGGCGGCGATCAACGGATTGTCCGTGGGCACGATGTCCATCAGCCGCGCGCCGGGCTGGATCACGCCGCCCTCGGTGAAAACGTCGAGGCCGACCACCGAGCCGGTCGCCGGCGCGGTAATCCGCGTGCGAGCCATCACGTCAGTGGCGGCGTCGATCTTGGGCGCGAGTTCCGCGAGCTTGTTTTCGGTCGCACGCAACTGGTCGGTGATCTCGCTCATGCGCGCGCGCTCCACCCTGGCGATTTCGAGATCGTTCTGCGCGATCTGCTGCTGCATGCCGGCGATGCTGGCCTGCTGTGCGCCGATATCGGCCTGCAGTTTTGCGTCCTCGCGCTGCAAAGCGAGGATGCGGGTTTTCGGTGTATAGCCTTGCGCGAACAGATGCTGAGCGCCGTTCATCTCGTCCGTCAGCAGCTCGCGCTGCTTCTCGGTGCCAGCCAGCTGCGCCTGCGTTCCTGTTATTTGCGACTCCAGCTCCTTGATCTTGCCGCGCAGCACCGCCGTCTCGGCCGCGAACTGGTGTTTGCGTGCCGCCATCATCGCGGTCTCGTTGGCCATGGCCTGGCGAACGGCGGACAGTTCGCCGCGCGCGCGGAGACCTTCGTCGAAGTCAGGCGCATCGCTTTTGTCGCGTTCCGCCATCAGCCGCGCGCGGGCGGCGAGCGCGGCGTCGCGATCGGCGGTGAGAACGTCGAGCTTGGCGCGCGGGTCACTGTCGTCGAGCCGGATCAGGAGCTGGCCTTTTTCGACGCGCGCGCCGTCGCGAATCGTAAGCTGGCGCACGACGCCGCCATAAGGATGCTGCACGCTCTGCCGCCGGCCTTCGACCTGGAGGTTGCCGCTGGCAATCGCCGCGCCGGAGATCGGTGCGAGTGTTCCCCACATCGTCATAGCGGCCGCGAACGCCGCGACCACGCTGCCGCCGATGAGCGCCGGCCGCCCGGGGCGCGCGTAGCGCGCGCGGGCGCGCATCGGGGCGAAAGTGTCGTCGATCGCGGTCATGACGCGCGCCCCGCGGCGGCCTGCTGCAAGGCGTGATAGACCTCGCCCGGCGGCCCGAGCATGTCGAGCATGCCGCCCCGCAGCACCATCATGACGTCGACGATGTCGAGAATGGTGGTGCGGTGGGTGATCACGATGACGGTGGCGCCCTCGCTCTTGGCCTGTAGCAGCGCGATCTTGAGCGCCTCTTCCCCGGGGGCATCGAGATTGGCGTTGGGCTCGTCGAGCACGAGCAGCGGCGGCCGGCCGAGCAGCGCTCGCGCCAGCGCCAGACGCTGGCGCTGCCCGCCGGACAGGCCGACGCCGCCGGGACCTAATCGGGTGTCGTATTGCTTCGGCAGGTCGAGCACCATCTCATGAATGCCGGCCCGTTTGGCGGCGTCGATGATCTCCTCCGTTGAGGCGTCGCCGAAACGGGCGATGTTCTCGCGCACGGTGCCGGCGAACAGGCCGACGTCCTGCGGCAAATAGCCGACATGGCGGCCGAACTCGAGCGGATCCCAATGGCTGTAGTCGAGCCCGCCGAAACGCAACCGCCCGTCGGCCGGCGCGATGGCGCCAACGAGAAGGCGGGCCAACGTGCTTTTGCCGGAGCCGCTCGGGCCGACGATGCCGAGCGCCTGGCCGGCGCCAAGCTCGAACGTCAGGTCCTTGATCACGGGCTCCTTGCGCGCCGGCAGCACGCAGCGCAGTTCACGCACCTCGATCGTATTGCGCGCCCGCGGCACGATGGTGTGCGGCGGCGTCAGGTCGATCTCGCCCAGCAGCTCGCGCACTTCCACATAGGCCTCGCGCGCGCCGATGAACTGCTTCCAGGTGCCGACCGCCTGTTCCACCGGCACCAGCGCCCGGCCCATCACGATGCTGGCGGCGAAGATGGTTGCCGGCGCGATGGCGTGGTCGATGGCAAGCCAGGCGCCGGTGCCGAGCATCAGCGACTGCAGCAGCAGGCGGAAGAAGCGGATCGAGGAGGTCATCACCGCGTTCTTGTCGCTGGCCTGCGCCTGCTGCACCAGCATCGACGAGCGCTGGCTCTGCCAGTTGCGCTCCACCGCCGGCTGCATGCCCATCGCACGGATGACGTCGGCGTGGCGCAGGATGTTTTCGGTGAACACGTAGGATTGGTTGCCGGCGGCTTCCGCTTCCTTCATCGGCTCGCGGGTCATCATCTCGTTGAGGCCGGCCAGCCCGAGCAGCAGGACGGCGCCGATGGTCGCGACGATGCCGAGCAGCGGGTGGATGAAGAACAGCAGGAGGAGATAGATCGGTATCCATGGCAGGTCGAACGCGAAATAGATGCCCGGACCGGTCACGAAGGTGCGGAACTGATCGAGATTGCGTAATTGCTGCGCGCCGCGCGAGGCGCCGCGCTGCGCCGAGTGCACCACCAGCGCCTCGAACACGCGCGCCGACAATTCCATGTCGAGGCGGATGCCGCAGCGGATCAGGATGCAGGAGCGCACAGCGTCCAGCGCCGCCATGGTAAGCAGCGCGATCGCGAGAATCAGCGTGAGCAGGACGAGCGTGGAAACGTTTTCGTTCAACAGCACCCGGTTATAGACCTGCATCAGATAGAGCGGCGAACTCAGATAGAGCAGGTTGATGGCGCTGGAGAACAGTCCGGCCCAGAGGAAGTGCGGCCACAGCGCGATCAGCGCCTGGCGGACGTCATCGATCCGGCGCGACGGCGCGACGGAGTCGTCGGAAACGGTCAACGAGCCTGCCGGCATTCGGCGATCACCTTAGGAGAGTTGATATGACGCTGCGCGATCTACTCGTGCAGTGCAGGCGGTCGAGACGCGGCGTGGGGCTGCGCTCCCCACGCCACGCGTTTTTGAAATGTCTGGAACTCAACTGAAGTTAGGCGAGACCGTGGAGTAGGCCGCCGACATCGAGGTGACCGACATCGGCGCTGGCACCGATCATGGTCGGCGCGGAAACCGAGGCGTCGACACCGCTAAGCCCGGCGGAGAGGTCGATGCTCGGGCCGGTTTCAATTACCGCGCCGAGATCGAGCGTGTGCGACAGATCCACCGTGCCGCCGGCGCTTGCAGAAGCGCCGCCGCTGGCGCTTGCGCCGCCAAGGACGCCGGTGGCGGTTCCGAGCAGGCCATCGACGGTACCAAGCAGGTTTCCGAGTAGTGCAGCCATTTAGTCAACTCCTATGAAGGTTGGCTGGAATGCGACGAACGTCGCGCTGCACAAAGCCACGGGAGTCAGAAAGGTTGCGGACTCACATGCGGCCTTTTGGTGATCATTTGTTGGGAGCGGAACCCTTCTCGGCGTTGCCGGTCAGCGGCGGGCCGACCATGATATGAAATCTTCTTGGGAAGTGTTTTGGAAAGTCGATGTCGGAAGAAAAAACGGATGTCGTGGTGCTCGGCGCGGGCATCGTCGGCGTGTCAACAGCCTGTGCCGCGCGACAGCGCGGGATGTCGGTCGTTCTTGTCGACCGGCGCGAGCCTGGTAGCGAAACCTCATACGGCAATGCCGGCATCATCAGCAGCGGCTCGATCACGCCGCTCAACAATCCGTCGCTGTGGAAGGCGCTGCCGAAATACCTGACCAACCGCCACGCCGCATTGCGCTGGAACCCGGTCTGGGCGGTTCAGAACGCGGGATGGGTCGCGCGCTTTCTGGCCGATTCGGCCGCGTCGCGTCTTCGGCCGCGCGCGACCGCCCTGCATGGATTGATCGGCGCGTCGGCAAAACTGCACCGGGAATGGATCGTGAAGGCGCAGGCGGGGCATCGCATTCGCGAGACCGGCTGGCTGAAAGCGTGGCGAAGCGATGCGGTCGCGGCGGCGAAGCAGGAGCAGGCCTTCTTGGCCGAATACGGCATCGCCAGCGAATTGCTCGACCGCCAGGCCATCTCCGCGCTCGAGACTGATATCGTGCCCGTCTACAAGGTGGGTCTGCTGCACACAGAGACCGCCTCGGTCGACTCGCCCGGCGCGGTGGTCAAGGCCTATGCGCGGATGTTCGCGGGCGCCGATGGCGATGTCAGGCAGGCGGACGTCAAGGCGATCATGCCTGACGGTGATCGCTGGCGCGTAGTGCTGGCCGCTGGCGAGATTTCGGCACGCCATGTCGTGGTCGCGCTGGGACCGTGGTCAGCGGAAATCTTGCGGCCGCTCGGCTACCACGTTCCGCTTGCCTTCGAGCGTGGCTACCATCGCGAATTCAAGCCGAACCCCGCACGTCCGTTGCAGCGTCCGATCTATGACATCGACGGCGGTTTCATTATGACTCCGATGGAGCAGGGCATCCGTGTCACTTCGGGCGTCGAACTGACCGGCCGCGATGCGCCTTCTTCGTTCGCCCAGCTCGACCAGGTGGTTCCGCTCGCGCGCGGCGTGGCCGAATTCGGCGACGCCGTCGGCGATGCATGGCGAGGGTCGCGGCCGACACTGCCCGATGGCCTGCCGATGATCGGTGCGGCGCCCCGGCATGCCGGCCTGTGGCTTGCTTTCGGCAACCAGCACATCGGCTTCACGACCGGTCCCGGGACCGGCGCCGCCATCGCCGCCATGATCGGCGGCGCGCCGCCTCCTTTTGACGTCGCGCCATTCGCGCCGCGGCGCTACATTTCATGATCTAAGCACCGCAACAGGATGCTGCGGTAGGCTGGAGGTTGCCAGCTCAGGTCGCTCGAAAAATGGGCGTCGAGCTTTGCAAAAGGCCAGGAGGAGGGCGCCGAAGCCATGCGGCGTCTTGAGCGGCGGACTCCCAATTTGGTCCGGGAATGGCCCAAATTCACAATCAAGGAGGGTCGGGAGATTGCATTCTGCGTTGGCACGCACATTGCAATCATCTCGACAGGCCGTCGTCGCGGTGGGCAATCGTGGCAATCGCCAACTCTCTCTTGCATGGGACGACAGTTTGGTGACACCGTTGCACTCGCTTGACCGGCTTGAGAACATGGGTGCGCGTTTGTCGGTCTTGGGGTTTTGTACATGTTGCGTCTGATTGCCCGGCGTCTTGCCATCGGTGTGCTGGTCGCGCTCACCGTGATGACGCTCGCATTCCTGCTGACGCGCCTGTCGGGTGACCTCGCCGTTTCGATCGCAGGCCCAGCGGCGACGCAGGCCGACGTCGAAATCATACGCAAAGCCTACGGCCTCGATCGCCCGCTCTATGTCCAGTTCTTCGCCTGGACCGGCCGCGCCATGGTCGGCGATTTCGGCCAGAGCTATTTCTTCAAGGACAGCGTGGCTAACCTGATCCAGAAGCGTTTGCCGATCACGGTCACGCTCGGCCTGGTAGGGTTGAGCCTTGCGTTGGTCATCTCGATTCCGCTCGGCATCCTAGCGGCGCTGCGCGAAAACACCTGGATCGACCGCGGCGTCACCCTGTTCACGATGGTGGGGCAGGCAGTGCCGAGCTTCTGGCTCGCATTGATCCTGATGATCGTGCTCGGCCTGCAGCTCGGCGTGCTGCCGATCTCGGGCACCGGCACCTGGCAGCATTTCGTGATGCCGGGGATCGTGCTCGCCTTCACGGCGATCCCGGCGCTGACGCGGCTGACGCGCTCGGGGATGATCGAGGCGATGGCCTCGGACTACATCCGCACCGCGCGCGCCAAAGGCCTGTCGCGGGCGCGCATCATCTTCAAGCACGCGTTGCGCAACGCCGCCATTCCCGTCGTTTCGATTGCCGCGGTCCAGCTCGGCTTCATGCTGGGCGGCTCTATCGTCATCGAAACGGTGTTCGCGCTGCATGGCGTCGGCTATCTCGGCTGGGAGAGCATCGCCAAGAATGATTTTCCCGTCGTGCAGGCGGTGGTGCTGGTGCTCGCCGTGTTCTACATCGGCCTCACGCTCCTGGCCGACATCCTCAACGCACTGCTCGATCCGAGGCTGCGCGCGGGATGAGCGAGCCGATTGCCATTCAGGTGCCCCAGCCTTCGAGCACAGGTAGCTCGCGCCTCGGCACCGCCGGTTTTGCGATCGGGATCGCCATCGTCGCGCTGATCGTCGCCGCCGCGGTCGTCGGCAATGCGCTGGTGCCGCAGGATCCGTTCATTCAGGATCTCGGCAACCGTCTCAAGCCGCCGTTCTGGATGGAAGGCACCCAGGCCGGGCACCTGCTCGGCACCGATCAGCTCGGGCGAGACTACCTGGCGCGGCTGGTCTATGGCGCGCGCATTTCATTGCTGATCGGCATCATGACGGTAATCACGTCGGGCTTGATCGGCATCACGCTCGGTGTGCTCGGCGGGTTCTTCGGCGGCCGCGTCGACGACGTCGTGCTGTTCGCCATAACGACGCGGTTGTCTATACCCGTCGTGCTGGTCGCGCTCGCGGTGGTCGGGCTGATGGGCTCGGGCCTCGGGCTCGTCGTCGCTACCCTTGGGCTGTTGTTATGGGATCGCTTCGCGGTGGTGGCGCGCGCCACCACCATGCAGGTCCGCAACCATGACTATGTCAGCGCGGCCTGGTGCGCCGGCGCCTCGACGTCGCATATCCTGATCAGGGAGATCCTGCCGAACATCGCGAGCCATCTCGCCGTGGTGGCAACGCTGGAGATGGCGCTGGCGATCCTGCTCGAAGCCGCCCTGTCGTTCCTCGGTCTCGGCGTGCCGCCGCCGCTGCCGTCGTGGGGGCTGATGATCGCCGAGGGCAAGGACTACATGTTCTTTTCGCCCTGGGTGATCATGATCCCCGGCGTCGCGCTGGCCGTTTTGGTGCTCGGCATCAATCTGGTCGGCGACGGATTGCGCAATCTGCTCGGCGCGGAGCGGCTGCGATGAGCGCACTATTGGAGGTCGAGGAGCTTCAGGTGACGTTCGGCGGCCGCACCGCGGCGGTGCGCAGCGCCTCGTTCCGGGTCGAGAAGGGCGAGACCCATTGCCTGGTCGGCGAATCCGGTTGCGGCAAGTCGGTCACCGCGCTGGCGGTCATGAGCCTGCTCGCGCGCGGCGGCCAGCGTTCGGCGAAAAAGATGAGCTTTGCCGGCACCGATCTCACCTCGCTGTCGGATCGCGAAATGGCGCGGCTGCGCGGCAATCGCATGGCGATGATCTTCCAGGAGCCGATGACCAGTCTCAACCCCGCTTTCACGATCGGCTCGCAGATGGCGGAGGTGCTGACGCGCCACAAGGGAGGCTCGCGCGCAGCCGCGCTGGACCGGGCCGCCGAACTGATGGGCCGCGTCGGCATCACCGCGCCGGGCATGCGGCTTGGCCAGTTCCCGCACCAGCTCTCGGGCGGCTTGCGCCAGCGCGTGATGATCGCGATGGCACTGATGTGCGATCCCGAACTGTTGATCGCCGATGAGCCGACCACCGCGCTCGACGTCACCGTGCAGGCGCAGATCCTGCGGCTGCTCGCCAACCTCAAGCGCGAGTTCGGCCTGTCCATCCTTTTGATTACCCACGACCTCGGCATCGTCGCGCGCGTCGCCGACCATGTGTCTGTGATGTATGCCGGCGAGGTGGTGGAGCGTGCGACGACCGCGCAATTGTTCCGTTCGCCGCAACATCCTTATACACGCGGCCTGCTGTCCTGCGTGCCGGTGCCGGGCCGCGTGCAGCGCGACAGGCCGCTTGGCTCGATCCCGGGCGTCGTGCCGGCGATCGGCTCGGGCTTTGCCGGCTGCGCCTTTCGTTCGCGCTGCGCCCACGCCGACGAGACATGCGCGCGCGCAATTCCGCGGCGGCAGGCGGGCGACGCGCACGACTATCTTTGCCGGCTCGAGCCGGACTGGGCGGAGCTGCAACCCGCATGACCGCCGCGATCGAGGTTGAGAACCTGCGGTGCGAATTCCGCGTCCACACCGGGTTGATGTCGGCGGAAAAGCGCGTGGTCGCGGTCGACGATGTCACGTTCAGCGTACCGGCCGGCAGCGTGCTCGGCGTCGTCGGCGAGTCCGGCTGCGGCAAATCCACGCTCGCGCGCATGATCCTCGGATTGCTCAAGCCGACGGCAGGGACCGTGCTGGTCGACGGCAAGCGCCTGTTCGACCTCGACCGCAAGGCGCGCGCCCGGCTGATCCAGCCGGTGTTCCAGGATCCGTTCGCCTCGCTCAATCCGCGCCGTCGCATCAAGGACATCGTCGCCCTGCCGCTGGCGGCCCAGGGCACATTCTCGCGCGCCGAGATCGAGCGCCGGGTCGCTAGGATTCTCGAGCGCGTCGGCCTCTCGGCCGCGATGGGCGAGCGCATGCCGGCGCAACTCTCCGGCGGGCAACGCCAGCGCGCGGCGATTGCACGCGCACTGGTGCTGGAGCCCAGGATCGTGATCTGCGACGAGCCGACCAGCGCGCTCGACGTTTCGGTGCAGGCGCAAATCCTCAACCTGCTTGCCGACCTGCGCCGCGACCTCGGGCTGACCTATCTCTTCATCAGCCACAATCTTGCCGTCGTGGAGCACGTGGCGAGCGAAGTCGCGGTGATGTATCTCGGCCGGATCGTCGAGCGCAACGAAACCGACGCGCTGTTTCGCGAGCCCGGCCATCCCTATACCAAGGCGCTGCTGGAAAGCGTGCTGACGCCGGAGCCGGGCAAGGGCGTGCCCGACATCGGCCTCGGCGACGCCATGCCGGATCCGGCCAATATTCCGCCGGGCTGCCGGTTCAACCCGCGCTGCCGCATCGCGGTCGAGCGCTGCCGCCATGAGGCACCAACGCGCATGGTCCGGCCTCCCCAGGGAATGGTAGAATGTCATCTGGCATAAGGCGTGCTTCACGCCGCTTCACAAAACACTGATAATGGAGGGCGATATGCGTATGCAAAACAAGCTCGGTGCGGCAATTCTGGCCGCGGTTCTATTGGGCGCCGGTGCGCTGCCCGCGACAGCGCAGAAGTCCGCCGATACGCTGCGGATCGTGATGCGCGATGCGCTTCCCAACATCGATCCCTTTTTCAACAATCTGCGCACCGGCGTGGTGATGCACCATCAGGGCTGGGACGCGCTGGTCTACCGCAATCCCGACACCTTCAAGCTCGAGCCGTTGCTCGCCACCGAGTGGAAGTTGCCGGATCCGACCACCATCGAATTCACGCTGCGCCCGGGCGTCAAATTCCACGACGGCAGCGCGTTCACGGCCGATGACGTGGTCTACACCATCAACCTCGTGGCCGATCCGGCGAGCCGCGTGTCGACGCCGTCCAATTACAACTGGATCGAAAAGGCGGAGAAGACCGGCGATCTTTCGGTGCGCGTCAAGCTGAAGCGGCCGAATCCGGCCGCGCTGGAGTATTTCGCGCTGGTGCTGCCGATCTATCCCAAGGCCTATCGCGAGAAGGTCGGAGCCGAAGGCTACGCCAAGGCGCCGGTTGGCGCGGGCCCCTACAAGATCACCAAGGTCGAGCCCGGCGTCTCCATCGACTTCGAGCGGTTCGAGGATTACTGGGCCGGGAGCCCGAAGGGCAAGCCCGCGATCAAGAAGATGAGCGTGCGCTTCGTGCCGGATGCCACGACCGAGATGACCGAGTTGCTCGCCGGCCGCGCCGACTGGATCTGGAACATGAATCCGGACCAGCTCGAGCCCGTCAACCGGATGCCGCATCTGCAGGCGGTGCGGAAAGAGTCGATGCGGATCGGCTTTCTCTCGCTCGATGCCGCCGGCCGCACCGGCGCCGACAACCCCCTGACCAAGCTCAAGGTGCGTCAGGCGATCTGGCATGCGATCGATCGCAAGGCGATCGCCGACAAGCTCGTCACCGGCGGCAGCCGCGTTCCTGCAGCGCCGTGTTTCCCGTCGCAGTTCGGCTGCGATGCCGAAGCCGCAGTGACCTACGACTACGATCCGGCAAAGGCGAAGCAGCTTCTCACTGAAGCCGGCTATCCCGACGGCTTCGATGTCGAGCTTGCAAGCTACGTGCTGCCGCAATGGGGCTCGGCGGTCCAGAATTACCTGCATGCGGTCGGCATTCGCGCCAAGCTCAACCAGCTCCAGGTGGCAGCCCTGATCCAGCGCGCCAAGGCGGGCGAATTGCGGATGTATCTCGGAAGCTGGGGCAGCTATTCGATCAACGACGTCTCGGCGATCCTGCCCAACTACTTCGACGGCGGCGCCGACGACTACGCGCGCGATCCGGACGTGCAGAAATGGCTGCTGCAAGGCGGATCATCCATCAACCCCGAGGTGCGCAAGGAGGCCTATTCGGCGGCGATCAAGAAGATCACCGAGCAGGCCTACTGGGCGCCGCTGCACACCTATGTGACGACCTACGGTCATTCCAAGCAGCTCGATTTCACGCCGTATCCGGACGAGCTGCCGCGCTTCTATCTGGCGAAGTGGAAGTAAAGCCGCACGTCACTTGCGGTCGTTCATCACGTGCACTGCGCGGGGCTTCGGCCCCGCGCGACCGAATGCTGTGGGGCTCACCTCTCCCGGCATGCCGAAAATTCCCGAATATTTAATCTTTCGGCTGCATAGTACCCTTTTTGGATACTGTCTCCCTTAATATCCGCCGGAATTTTTCGCGATGGTCGAAACCCGGATTGCACCACGTGTCCGCGTCATGAAAGCCGCCAAAATCGAGTATGGCGGCGACAAGTATGCCTGTACCGTTCGCGATCTATCCGCCACGGGCGCAGCGCTGGATTTTCCGGACCTGATCCGTATTCCCAACGAATTCACATTGATCCTCCCCGAGGACGGATTGAAGCTGCTTTGCCATGTCGTTTGGCGCAGGGAGTACAGGGTCGGCGTTGCATTCGACTAGCCCGGCGAGCACCGCGTCCCGTGTGCCGCGATCGAGCGCCACCCAGGCTGATGCTGCCGGGCCGTATTCGTGACCTCAGTCGCCGAACCGCTCGATCGCATCCGCGAGCCGAATATGGCCGACGCAGGCGCCGGTTCCCGAACCAATGTCGCCGCTCTCCAGCGCCGTTGCATAGATGACGGCGGGGTCGGCCTCGATGCGCCGGCGTATGGCGGCGAGTTTTGGCCAGCGTGAGGGATCGGCGACCTGATGGAAGTCGAGCCATCGCGCGACGCCGACGAAAATGCCGTCGGCCAGCGTCGGGCGTTCACCCATGAGAAAGCGATGCTCCCCGACCATGGCCTCAAGCTTGTCATGCCGCTCGATCACGCGCGCGGCGCCGAACTCGCGCAGCGATGCCTGCATTTGCGGGTTCGGTTTCGCCATCTCCATCGCGACCCATAGCGGCGAGAACGCGCCGGTGAAGCCCGTGTTAATAAAGCCCGTCAGCTGGTGCATCCGGTCTGCTTCCGGCGAAAGCGGTGCAAAGCTGATGCGCCGCTCGCTGTCCCTTGCCTCGAGCCATGCGGCGATCGCCATCGTCTCGGTCAGCACCCGCCCTGCATCCGTGATCAAGACCGGCGTTTCATGCCGCGCATTGATGCGGGCGTAGGAGGGGTCGCGCATCTCGCCGAGCATATCGACACGGCAAAGCGAATAGGGTTTGCCAAGCCATTCGAGGGCGGCGACAAGCCCCATCGAGCTTCCGGCCGGGAAGCCATAAAGAAGAATCGGTTCCATTGGTATGTTCTCCGTGATTTCTGCTGATCACGCTGCGCAGCGTGGCTGGAATCTACGGATCGCAGTCGCCAAGTAAATTACGCACCTTTTTGTAACCACGAGTAATCGGATGAAAGATCTCGTCTCGCGCTGTCCCATCGAAGAAGTGATGCAGGTCATCAGCGGCCGCTGGCCCGGCCTGCTGATCTACTATCTGAAGCAGGGCACCAAACGCTTCAGCGACCTGCGCAGGGACAACCCCACCATCTCGCACAGGATGCTCACCTTGGAGCTTCGCAAGCTGGAGGACGCCGGCATTGTCGCGCGCACTGAATTCGCGGGATATCCGTTGCGCGTGGAATACGATCTGACGCCGGCTGGTCTCAAGCTCGTGCCGTTGCTTGACGCTCTCGGCAGCTGGTGGGATGCGACTGAAGCCGGCCGCAGTCAGGCCGGCACCTTGCCGGCCCAGCTGACAGAATAATCACGGGGCGCGCGGTACGTCAGCTTTCTGGCAGCCCCGCCGCGACCATCAGCTGCATGATCCGCTCGGAAGCCTCGAGATAAGCCTGGCTGGAATTCTTCCGCGGCGGCGGGACGTTGCTATAGGTCGAGCCGGGGCGCAATTCGCGCGCCTTTTCCATTGCCTCTCTGGCTTCCTCGGTCTTGCCGAGTTGCTGATAGGCGGCCGCCAGAAGCATATGCGTGCGTCCGCTGGCTGACGTGATCGCGATCGACTTCAGCAGCCACGGCACGGCTTCTTCGGCACGGCCCATCAGCATGTTGGCCCAGCCTGCGCCGATCATCCAGGTCCAGCGCGAGACCTGCGGCGTGTCGAAGCGGTCGGCCTGCTTGAACGTCGCCAGCGCATCCTCGAAGCGACCCGTCCGGATCTGTGCAAGACCGACATGATACAGCGCGATCCCGTTCCACGGATCGAAGCTGAGGGCTCGCGCGCAGGCCACGAGACTCGAGCGGAACTGGTTGGTGGCGCTGAGGAAACGGCAATAGGCCTCGTGCGCCGGGACATGATTGGGTTTTGCGCGCAGCGTCTGCTGCAGCAGCGCTTCGGCCTTGGTCTCCGCCGTCTCGCGCTCGGCCGCGCTCAGCCAGACCATCTGCACGCCGCGCATCAGGAGCGCGGCGAGCGCCACCTGTACCTCGACATTGTCGGGATCTTCGGCCAGCGCCTTCTCCAGCATGGCCTGCGCCGCCTGAAAACGTTCCGGCGAGGTCTGGTTGATATGGGCGGTCGCCTGCTCGATCACGACCTTGTTCTTCGCTGCGGATCGCGTGTCGGCATCCAGCAATTCGTTGATGCGCAGCGCCAGGGCGTGACCGACGCCCGCTGCGAGCCGGGACTGCTGCATCTGCAGGTCCGTGTCCGCCGGGTTGACCTGATATGACGCGGTCCACGTGACCTCGCCGGTTGCCGCCTCTGTCATGCGCGTCCGTATCGTCCAGGCTTGCTCGCTCTTCTGCAGTTCGCCTTTCACCACGAAGTCGGCCCTCGTTGTGGTCGACTCGGGAATCAGGACGCGGATGTTTTCGATCTTCGCCAGCCCGTCGGTGAGGCGTCCGCTTACATTGGCAGCCATCTGGGCGACGAGGGGATCGTTGCTCGCGTCCGCGATCGGCATCACGGCGACGGTCGCGGGCCCACGCGCAAAGATCAGGCCGGGGCGCAGCATCCACACGGCGATGGCGGCGCCCAGAATGGCGAGCCCCGCGACGGCAGCGAAGGCTGCGTTGCGACGCCGGCTGAAGTCGAAAAACCGTTTCGCGGGTTCATTGTTCGTTTCGACTGTCGGCGTCGTGTCTGATGCGGCGGGCGGCTGGACCGTTGAGGCTGCTTCCGGCGCAGCTGGCGCGGGGACCTCGGTCACCTCGGCCTGGAACAGATAGCCGCGTCCTGAAATGACCCGGACCACCTCGCGCTTGTCGTCGCCGAGTGCTGCGCAGATTTCACGGATGCATTGGAACAGGCTGTCCTCGCCGACATGGACGTTCGGCCAGACCGCTTCCATCAACTGCTGCTTGCTTAAGACGCGGCCGGCATTCCCGGCGAGCAGCCGCAGTATCTCCAGGGTCTTGGGCCGGAGCCTGATCGTCCCGCCATCGGGTGCGCGCAGTTCGGCGCGCTCAGAATCGAGCTCAAAGCCAGAAAAGCGCAGCACCGTTCCCCTCCCACCGGCAACTGTGCCCATTTAGTCCCCGGATCGACCGCAAAAATGTGCCCAAGCGTACAGGTGCGCCGAATATCAGAAAAATTTCAGAATGTCTCAACAGCGGTTTCAGGACACCGCCGCCGCCCAAGGCGATGTTGCCGATGCCGCTGAGGCCGGGGACGGGGGAATTCCGAGTGAGATCAAAGGTGTCTGTGCAGCATCCTGCGGGCCGGGGTGGTACGGCGTCCGGCGAACGCGCGCCGTGGTGTTTGCGACCGTGGCGCTGACCATGCTCGCCATTTCCCCGAACCAGACCACGACCTACGTCTCGCGCCTCGGCGTGGTGCAGGCGTACTGAGGGCGGAGTTCGTGCGCTATGTGTGGTAAATTTCACAATCGGATCGGCATCCTCATGCTAAAATCAATTCAGCCCACCCACGACCAGGCCTTGGAAGTAGCCGATCAGCCCGCAGAGCAAGGATCGAACAGCATGGACGACGCCCTGAACCTTGCCCAGGTCAAGGCCGAACTGTCCTATCTGAATCGTCTGGACGAAAGACGCGAAACCAATGTGGCGAGTTTGAAACGCCTGAAGGAAGCCCGTGACGCTCTGCTTGGCAGGGGAGGCGAAGTCGCGGGGGTCTCAACCTCACGAAGATCCTAGGGCCTCCGAAATACCACGCCCGTGGACGACGGCCGGACTATTGGTACACGGTGCCCTAAAAATTTGGCGAGCCCGCCACCGTGAGGCGCGGATTCGGTGCCGCATCCCCCGCCGTCATTGCGAGCGCAGCGAAGCAATCCATGCCGCGGCGTGGGGAAGGTGAATTGCTTCGCTGCGCTCGCAATGACGGTTGAGTTCAACCGCTCGTCACATGCACGCCGGGCCTCTGCCCCGCATTCCACTTGCCGCCGATGGCGCGCTCGATCTGCGCCGCCAGTTGCAACAGCAGCCCGTCATTGGCCTGCTTGGCGATCGCCTGGATGCCGAGCGGCAGGCCGTGCTCGTGGGTGGCGAGCGGCAGCGAGATCGCGGGGATGCCGCAGAGATTGGCGAGCGGCGTAAAGGCAAAATTGCGCCAGAGATTGCCGAACCAGTCCAGCACGTCAGGATTGTCGCTGATGGTCAGATACTCCGTGGTGCCAACCTTCGGCGTCGGCAGCGCCGTGATCGGCGTCAGGATGATGTCCCAGTCCTCGAAGAACGCGCCGAAGCCGCGCGACGTCGTGTTGAACACCGCCTGCATTCGTGCCCGGTCGGCATAGCTCGTGTTCCGGCCATGCTCCCAGATCCGGATGTTGATGGGCTCGATCAGATCTTCCGGCGGTTTCTCCAGGCCGCGCGCCGCCAGCATGTTGGAGATGACGACGGCAAAATTGCTGATGTAGCAGGTGGTCTGCGCCGCAAAGGCTTCGCGATAGTCCAGCTCCGGCAAGGCGTAGTCGACGTGATGGCCGAGGCCTTCGAGGAAGCGCCCGACTTTCTGCAGCTCGGCCGCGATATGCGGCGTCGCGCGGTATTCGCCCCACTGGTACGACAGCGCGATTTTCAGCGGCGCCGGATCGCGCGCGATCATCCGCGTATAGGGCTCGGGCGGACTCCAGAACGGCATGAATTCGCCCGGCGCCGGACCGCGGCAGGCATCGACGAAAGCCGCGGTGTCGCGCACCGTGCGCGACTGGCAGCCTTGAATCGAGACCAGCCCGCTGAGGTCGGACAAAAGCGGCGACAGCGAGAACACGCCGCGCGAGACTTTTAGCCCGATATTGCCGTTGACGCCGGCGGGAATCCGGATCGAGCCGCCGCCATCGGTGGCATGCGCGATCGGCACACAGCCGGCGGCGACCATCGCGGCGCTGCCGGCCGACGAGCCGCAGGTGGTGTAGTCGGTATTCCAGGGATTGCGCGTGACGTAGACGGCGGGATTGTCCGCCGAGCTGCAGACGCCGAATTCCGGCGTGGTGGTGCGGCCGATCAGATTGAGCCCGGCCCCGCGCATCTTCGTCGTCATGAAGGTGTCGGCCGAGGCGCGGTTGCCGCGCATGTAGAGCGAGCCCATTTCCTGCAGCCGGCCCCGCATCGTCGGACCAAGGTCCTTCATCAGGAACGGAAGTCCGGCAAACGGACCGTCGAGATTGGTGCCGTCGGTGCCGGGGTCGGTGACCGCATCCTCGAAGATTTCGACGACGGCTGAAAGCGCGGGATCGACCTTGGCGATGCCGGCGGCTGCCTGCGCGGCCAGTTCCGCGGCCGTCAGTTCACCCTTGGCGACGCGCGCGGCCAGCGCAACGCCGTCGTGGTCAGCCCATTCGTCCCAGCTCATCGGCAAGTTCATGCAAGCGGCCCCTTCGAAACATAGCTCGGGACCTTAAAACATGATCGGGGAAAAGGCGGAACTTTTTTCACCGGTCCGCAGACCGGTTCATCGTGACATCAGCGACGGCCGCTGAGCGGCCGTGTCTTCAGGACCGGAAATCGATGCTGCGCACGATGATACCGGGGGGAGTGCCTTCGAACTCTCGCGCCTGGAATTTGCGGGACGCGCATGCCTCGATCCGGTCCCGCCACCGCTCGAACTGTTCCTCGCGCCGGTCTGCCGGCGTCCGCGGCACGTGATCCAGATCGTCCATGGCCGAAGCGCTGACGGCGCAGGGCACTTCCCTGGCGCCGTCCATCATGGAGAACAGCAGGACCATCCGGTCGTCGTCATAGCCTCGGATGTTGCCGCGCGCGAACGTCATCAGGCATTTCTCCCGGAGCGAAACGATCCTCTCATCCGGCTACCCTCTTTTTTGTTACCGGCGGCGGGTTGATTTCCAGGATCCTGCGCAGGCAGTCCGCTTCGGAAGAATGCGGGCCGGAGACGAAGGTTCCACTGACCTTGGTCGAATACCAGCCGGACTCCACCCCGAGGCGAAGCGATTCTTCCGTCATGACGTGACGTGGCGAGAGATTTTGCATCAGGTGCTTTCGGTTTGCGCCGTTCGATCCTGGTCGGGACGGCTGGAGGAAGTGTACAGTTCTTTTAGGCCGAACATCGTCTTGTTCAGGTCGCTTCACCCGCGAGCCGGGTGAGATCCGCAAGCACCGCGGACACGAGGTCGCGGTGGTGGGTGTCGGTCGCCGGCAGGCCGGCGGAATACAGATTGAGCACATAACGCGCCTTGGCCACCGCCTCGGACCACGAGGTGGCTGGCGCGGTGAGGATCTCGATTTCGACGACGCCCTGCTTGTCACGCAACAGCTTCGCGTTGGCCTCGACGTCGGCGATCACGCGACGGATATCGGTGGCCTTCTGCGCCGCCATGCCGCGATGTTTGTCGAGCTCGATCGGGGTATCAGTCACGCGGTGCGCTCGCATCGATGCGTTGCGCGTCGGACAGATCGACCGAACTGATCGAGATCATCTCCATCGCGGAACGCTGCGGCGGCGCGCCGGGCACCATGATCATGGTGGCGACCCGCCGAAAGCACGGAAACGAAAGGCCCTCGATCATCTCCTCGTCGGTGACGATTTCGTAAGCCCCCGGTGCGAGCTGCCGGTCGATACCCCTGATGCGGAACGGATGCCTGAAATGAACCGTTTCCCGTCGCGTACGCGTGGTCATGCCGGCAGCTCGGCGAAGCTGCGCACGAAGTCATCATGTTTTGCGGACATCGTGGCAACGTGCGCGCTTTCGCGGCAATTAGCTATCGTTTTCTTTGGCACCCGCCGCATTTGGTCGAATGAGGCGGCCAGCGCCTTGTATTCGCCGGTTTCGTAGCCACTTCGAACAGTCAGTGGATGGAGAAGGGCTTTCGAGTGAAGATTCGCGTCGGATTCGAAATGCTCTACGATTTCCCGCAGCCGACGCCGATGATCATGGTGCTGGGCACACACTTCAGCCGTGCGTCCGATGTCATCGTGCCGGACTTCCTCACCACCGACCCGGTCGTCGAGATCTCCCCCTATCGCGACATGTTCGGCAATTGGTGCAGCCGCATGGTTGCGCCCGCCGGCCGCGTGCGTCTTGCGGCCGATGGCGTCGTTCGCGACAGCGGCCTGCCCGATCCGGTGTTTGCTTCCGCCGTCCAGCACGCGGTCGAGGATCTGCCTGCGGACACTCTGGTCTATCTGCTCGGCAGCCGCTATTGCGAGACCGACCGGCTTTCGGAAATCGCCTGGCAATTGTTCGAGAAAACGCCGCCGGGCTGGGCGCGGGTCCAGGCGATCTGCGATTTCGTCCACCGTCACATCGCCTTCGGATACGAGCACGCCCGCGCCACGCGGACGGCGTGGGAGGCTTATGAGGAAGGCAAGGGCGTCTGCCGCGATTACGCCCATCTCGCCGTCGCGTTCTGCCGCTGCATGAACATTCCCGCGCGCTATTGCACGGGCTATCTCAGCGACATCGGCACGCCGAAACCCTGGGCCGCAGGCGATTTCGCCGGCTGGTTCGAAGCCTATATCGGCGGGCACTGGCGCACCTTCGATCCGCGCAACAACGTGCCGAGGATCGGCCGCATCCTGATCGCGCAGGGGCGCGACGCTTCCGATGTGCCGATCACCCAGACCTTCGGGCCAAACACATTGGCCGGCTTCAAGGTCTGGACCGACGAGATTGCGTGACGGCGTAATCGTCTCGCGTCACCTGCTTGATTTGAAACTGCGGCCCATCGGGAAGGAACTCGGATGAAGACGACTCTCGCCGTGCTGGCACTGTGCGTGTGTGCGACGGGCGCTCTCGCCGCAGGGCCTGAGTGCCGCGTGATCGAAAACGCCAATGCGCGGCTGTCGTGCTACGACGCCGTGTACCCTCCAAAAATGGAAAAGTCCGCAGTCTCCGAAAAGGACCCGTCGCGAGACGCCTACAAGGATCCTTTCAGCGCAGAAGACGCCAGGACCAGCGCCAAGCTGAAGAATATCTGCCGCGGTTGCTGAGATGGAGGCGCCCGGCTGGCAGGGGCGTTTCTACGCCCGGTCGACAACCAGCCTTGCCAGCTAGCTCAACAAGGTGCGCACCTTCATGGCGGCATCGTAGACCTGGACCTGAAGCATCGGATAAGCGGTCTTCAGTTTTCGGCCGGAGACTTCGGCAGCCTCGGCCGTGTCAAACTCCGACTTGAAATGGCCGTCGACGATCGTCGCGAACCCTTCGGTCGGAGGCCTGTCGGCCCGCACCGCCTTCTTCGGCTCCGGCTCTTCAATGGAAAACAGGGGTTTCTTCATCGTCATTCCTTTCGCGTTCACCGCGATTGTTCGATCTGCGTGGAAGCTGGCTTCAAAAGCCGCGACTGACGCATCGTGATGCGCGTCCTCCGTCACTGCGGTGTTACCGCCGGACGACAATTGCTGCAGCGATCAGGAGACCAGGAACAATTGGCGCCAGCATTGCCGGTGCCAGCCGCTCTCACAAATGGAACGCTTGGCTGGGTAGACCTATCGGCCGCCCGTCGTGCGACGGCAGTGCCAGACTCTCAGTCAGCGATAGCAGCCTATGAAGCGCGATGACGCGAACAACAGACGCTCTTTTGGTCCCGATGTCGAGGGAAATCCCAAAAGCGAGGACAAGGGTCAGCGTTCATGCCGCATCTGATCCGATCGCGATAGCAACGTGATGGTTGCTATTGGGTACGGCAGTATCCATATGAGCAACAGCGTACTCGGTTTCGCAACAAGGCGTGTCCGGCAGACGCGACGCTTAGCCACACAATCCTGCAGATGATATCGACCAACGGCATGCCGCTTCGGCATGCGCGTCACGGGTCAGGAGACGCTATGTCCATCGAACACGCCTCCGTGCAGGCCGTGCACAAGCCCTGGGGCGTCAGCGATCTCCAGCCATGGAGCAGCGTGGACGGTACCGGAGATGCGGTGGGAGAGCTCTGGTTCGAGCGCGCCGACAGCCATGCGCCGACTCCTGCCTTGCTGCTCAAGTTGCTGTTCACCAGCGCGCCGCTGTCGATCCAGGTTCATCCGGACGATACGTTTGCGCGCGCGATGGGGATGCCGAATGGCAAGAGCGAAGCGTGGTACATCATCTCGGCGGAACCGGGCGCGCAGATCGGCGTCGGTTTGAACCGACGGATCACGCCACAGGAATTGTATGCGGCGATCACGAATGGCTCGATCGTTGATCTGGTTCAATGGCGTCCGGCTGCGAAAGGCGATGTCATCTTCATTCCGGCCGGCACCATCCACGCGCTCGGCGCGGGCATCGTGCTCGCCGAGATTCAGCAGCGCAGCGATGCGACATTTCGCCTGTTCGACTACGGCAGGGAGCGTGAACTGCACATCGACAATGGCGTAGCCGTTGCGAACGTCTTCCCGCTTCGGCCGCCGGGTCTTCCCACCCGCATGACTCCCGAGCGGACGGTTCTGGTCGCGAGCCGGCATTTTGTGCTCGAGCGGCTTGAGCTGCCCGCGGATTCAAGCTGGGCGCTGCTCGCCGACCCGGAGACCTGGGTTCTCGCGCTCGATGGCCATGCGGCGATCGGATCGGCCGCGCTATCCATCGGGCAGGCGATCTTCGTCGGCGGCGGTCGCGCCAGCATCGACGTCGGTGCCGACGGGCTGACCGCCCTGGTCGCGTATCCCGCAAGCGGTCCGATCGACTCCCTTTTGCACGGGCTTTCCGGCCAATCGGCCAGACCTGTTCAGCCCGTTGCGGCCGACCTGGCGAGACTCTCCGGCCTGGCCGAGGCGCGCACATGACGCCGCTCCGCAGGATCGCAGTGATCGGCAATTCGTTGCCGCGCCGCTGCGGCATCGCAACATTTTCGACCGACCTGCAACGCGCGATCTCGCATTCACGGCCAAGCCTGCAAACCTGCATCGTGGCAATGACCGACCACGATCAGACCTATGACTATCCTGCCTCGGTAGCCTTTCAGATCAAGGACGGCAGCATCGAGGAGTATGTCGGCGCCGCTGCGTTTCTCAACGCCGGCCGGTTCGACATCGTCTGCCTGCAGCACGAATTCGGAATTTTCGGCGGCGAGGCCGGGGCCCATATCCTGGAGCTGCTGTCGCGCTTGACCATGCCGGTCGTCACGACGCTGCACACGGTGCTGGCCGCGCCGACGGCGGCTCAGCGCGCGGTGATGGAGCGCATCGTCGAGATGTCCTCGAAAGTCGTCGTGATGGCCAGCAAGGGCCGTGAACTGCTGCGCAACGTCTATCGCGTACCGGACGACAAGATCGAGGTCATCGCCCATGGCATCCCCGACTTTCCGTTTGTTGCGCCGGATGCGGCAAAGGCGAAGCTCGGATTCAGCAACCGGTCGGTGATTCTGACGTTCGGCCTGCTGTCCCCCAGCAAGGGCATCGAGGTCATGATCGACGCCATGCCCTCGATCCTGCAAAGGCGGCCGGACGCGGTCTATGTGGTGCTCGGTGCGACGCATCCCAATCTGGTTCGCGACCAGGGCGAAGCCTATCGCGGCAGCCTGATGGCACGGGTGCGCAAACTTGGCGTCGAGGATCATGTCGTATTCCTCGACCAGTTCGTGGATCAGGCCACGCTGCTCGAATTCATTTCAATGTGCGACGTGTATGTCACGCCCTATCTCAACGAGGCGCAGATGACGTCCGGCACGCTGGCCTACAGCTTCGGCCTCGGCAAGCCGGTGGTCTCGACGCCTTACTGGCATGCGCGCGAACTGCTGGCCGACGGCCGCGGCGTTCTCGTTGCCTTTGGCGACCCGACAGAGACCGGCAACGAAATTGCAGGACTGCTGACCGACGGTCCTCGCCGGCAGGCAATGCGCGAGCGCGCCTACGCCGCCAGCCGGTCGATGACATGGGCGCGCACGGCCGAGCGTTACATGACCGCCTTCGAAAATGCACGGCAGGGCCACCGGCTGAAGGTGATCGCGCGTGCCGCGCCGGACGCGATCGCGCCGCACGGCCCCGCGGTGCCCGACATGCAATTGGGCCATTTCCTGTCGATGTGCGACGATACCGGACTGTTCCAGCACGCCGTGCATTCGGTGCCTGATCGCGCGCACGGTTACTGCGTGGACGACAACGCCCGCGCGTTGCTGCTGGCTTGCGCGCTCAATGAGCCGGGCGAGCGCCCGCTTTCGGAAAGCCAGACCGGCCGCTTTGCCGCCTTTGTGCAGCATGCCTGGAATCCCGATACCAGGCGCTTCCGCAACTTCATGGGTTTCAACCGGACCTGGCTCGAAGATGAAGGCTCCGAGGACAGTCACGGGCGAACCCTGTGGGCGCTCGGCGAATGCGCGCGGAAGGATGCCAGCCGGTCACGGCGCCGGTGGGCGGTGGCCTTGTTTGCCGAAGCCCTGTCGACCGCCGCGGCCTTTCGTTCGCCTCGCGCCATGGCCTTCACGCTGCTCGGTCTGGACGCCTATTGCGCCGCAGCTCCGGAGGATCAGCGCGCCCGCGAGATCAGGCATTCGCTTGCCGACACGCTGGTATCCGCGCTGGCTTTGGTCGAGACGCCGGACTGGGTGTGGTTCGAGGAAGTTTTGGCATATGACAATGCGCGCCTGCCGCAGGCCCTGATTGCGACAGGCCTCGCAACGCAAACGCCGGCCTATGTCGATGCCGGTTTGAGAACCCTGCGCTGGTTGATGACGCTGCAAACGACGTCGACCGGCCATTTCCGTCCTGTGGGGACGACGAGCTTCGGCGAACTTCGAAAGCCTCCCGAGGTATTCGATCAGCAGCCGGTGGAAGCCACCGCAACCATTGCGGCGTGCCTGACCGCGTGGCGCGCGGACGGCGATGCCGAATGGAAGGTCATCGCGGCCGGGGTCTTCTTCTGGTTCTTCGGCGGCAACGACCTGTCGGTTGCGCTCGTCGATTCCGAGACCGGCAGTTGTCGCGATGGGCTGCATCCCGACCGTGCCAATGAAAATCGCGGCGGCGAGTCGGTCGTGTCCTATCTGCTGGCGCTGGCCGAGATGCGCCAACTTGCGCGCGCCAATATCAATCCGACGAACCCCGTGGCGCTTCGCGCCATCGGCGCTTGAGTTAAGCGTTCACTCCCGCAAACGCGAAACGAGGGCAACATGTTACAAACCACTTTTATCAATCGGCGGGCGCTCTATCTGCGGCCTGATCCCGCGCGCGTGATCGTGCGTCCGTTCAAGCCGGCGACCGAGCCGCGCGATCTCAACCCGACCGACAAGACGCGCGCCAACCATATCGTCGAGCGCGTTCTCAATCTCGATCCACAGACCGCGGCGGGCCAACTGGCCGATGTTCTGGAGAATTTCCAGGGCCGGCACCGCAACCTGTTGGAGACGTTCGAGCGCCGGGCCGACGAAATGGAGGAAGCACTGCTGGCGCACTGCACGTTTTCCGAAGTGCAGCGCCAGCTGATTGGCGCCTACTTCATGCACGAATATTCGTTTGAAGCGTCGGCGCTGTTCAATCCCAGCATCGTGCCGCACCCGGACCAATCAGGAATCGCAAAGGGCAGCCTGCGCTTCATTCTGAGCCTCCGTGCCGTCGGCGAAGGGCACGTGTCGTCGCTGACGTTTCGCGCCGGCATTATCACGGCGGACGGCAGTATTGCAGTCGATCCGACCGCCCGGCTCGCGACGAGCCCCCGGATCAGGCATCAGACAGCCGGACCGATCGGCGACGAAGTCGAAGTCGTCTTCCAGCCGGAGCAGGATATCAGCGAACGCGTGATCTTTCCGGTCACGGACTCGCAGTCGAACGGCATCGAGGACGCGCGCTTCGTCCAGTTCAGCGATGGCGGCCGGATGACCTATTACGCCACCTATACCGCCTACAAGGGCACGGCGATCCGGTCGGAATTGATCGAAACGAGCGACTTCCTCTCGTTTCGGATGACGCCGCTGCACGGCGCAGCCGCGCGCAACAAGGGCATGGCGCTGTTCCCGCGCAAAATCGACGGCAAGTACGCCATGATCGCGCGACAGGACAACGAGAATCTTTACCTGATTTATTCCGACGACCTCTACCGATGGGAAGGCGGCCAGGCGATCCTGAAGCCGCAATTCCCGTGGGAGTTCGTGCAGATCGGCAACTGCGGATCGCCGGTCGAACTGGAGGAGGGCTGGCTGCTGCTGACGCACGGCGTCGGCCCGGTCCGGAAATATTCGATCGGAGCGGCGTTGCTCGACAAGCGCGATCCGTCCAGGGTACTGGCGCGTTCGCGTGAGCCGTTGTTGCGGCCCGAACCATCCGAACGCGAGGGCTACGTTCCCAATGTGGTCTATACCTGCGGGGCGATGACGCACAACGATCAGCTCATTTTGCCCTACGCCGTATCAGATACGTACTCCAACTTTGCAACGATCGGGATTTCTGCGCTGCTGCGGTCGATGTCCTGAATCCGAAATCGCGCGGTGCGGCTTGCATCCTCAAAGGAGAGCGCCATGGCTCGCGAAACAAGTTACTTCGTTCAGGCATTCAATGCCGGCCGGGGAGGGAACCTGAAAGCCGATGCCCCGATTGCCTGCAAGACGGAAACGGGCGCGCTTCGCACTGCGGAGCGGCTGGCCTTGAGCAAGCTCGGGGTCGTTGCCTTCTCCTCCACCGGCGACGCGGAGATGGGCGACTATGATGACGAGCCGACGGTCATCTTCCGCAAGGGAGAGCTGCCATCGGCCTTCGATTGAGATAGGCCCGGCAACTTTCCGCGGATCGGGTCTGGCTTCGGAACCGAACGTTTCGATTTGCTTCGGTTGGAAGCGGCGGGATTGCGTCAGCGACCCTTCCGTAGTCGCGATTGAGGTTGGGATAGGTCAAGTGAGCATTGCCGCCGGAATGGCGCTCGCGACAGTCTCCGCGGCGTTTTAGCGCTCGCTATTCCCGCGACGCGAGCCTAGGGTTGACCGTCACCGCGTTTCCCACGGCACCTATCGGTGACTGAGGGTGTAGGAACGCTCGCCGCCGCGACGGACGGAGCTTCTGTTGTCCCAGTTTTGCTCGGCCGGCTGGATCGTCCCGCCGCTAATCGTTCCGCAGTTTCTTCCCTTGTCGGTGGTGGCCGTGGCATTCCTGCATGGATAGGACGAGCGAACTGCACTACCTGATCAGCGGCAACAATCAATTCGGCCGGATCAATCTTAGCCGTCTGGCGGCGGGGGCGGCCGTCAAGAAGGCAAAGGAGCTTTTGCGGGAAGGTTATTTGGACGTGAGGATATCCACGCCCCGCGGCCGGATCCTGCTGCCAGATGAGTTCGATCAGCTTGAAGGATAGCGGAGAGCCGACAAAAGGTCCGGGAGGCAAGCCATGAGCGTCAAGGCCTTCAAGACCGCCGACGAACTCCAGGGTATGATTGTCGAGCAGATAAGGATTCTCCATGGGCCTTGGCCTTCTGGGATGACGATGTTTGTTTTTGACGATGCTTACGGATGGAGCGCCAGCATCAGCCGGCCAATATCGGAGGCCGACGATTTCTATCGCGCCCGGACGCTCGATCTGATCAGGACGTTGAAGGTCAGTTATGATCTGGACGCGCCTCATATCTAGTCGACGACGATATCCAGCCAGATCTGCATTTAGTTCCGACGTCACCACCAACCCAGGGAGATCGACATGGCCAAAGGCGAGCAAAAAGGCAATCGGGAGGCCAAGAAACCCAAGAAAGAGAAGATCAAGGTAATTGCCGCAGCGCCAAGCCAGAAGACCGCTGGCTGGCAGCCGACCTTCGGTTCCGGCAAGAAGAAATAAGGACGGATGCCCTTGGCCGGGGCGAACCGCGTCAGACTTTGATTAGCCGCAGCTTCGTGCCCCAGGGATCGGCGGTCTCGATGCCATCAGCGATCGTCGTAGCCGGCGCGCCCGCCTGCCGCAGGCGCAGCGTTTGGGCCTGCAGGATTTCCTGCGTCGCGACCTCCAGCGAAAACCACGCGAGCCCGGTGGCTGTGTCGTCGCGCGGGCCGGCGCCGGCGCTCTGCCAGACGTTGATCCCGAGGTGGTGGTGATAGCGCCCCGAGGAAAGAAACGCGGCGCCGCTTCGCTTGCGGGTCGGGTCGAAGCCGATGGCGCCGCCATAGAAGCGGTCGGCCCGTTCGAGGTCGCCGACGCGCAGGTGCATGTGGCCGATGCGTAAGTTATCGGGGGCCTTGGCATAGTTGGTCGTGTGCGTATCCGTCAGCGCCAGCAGGTCGTCAATGTCGAGCTGGTCGGTTGCCATCGCCACCGAGCCGGCGTCCCATTTCCAGGTTTCGGGCGCGCGATCGGCATAGACCTCGATGCCGTTGCCTTCGGGGTCGTCGAGATAGACGGATTCGCTGACGAGGTGATCGGCGAAGCCGGACAGCGGGATCCTGTTTTTCGCCGCGTGCACCAGCCAGCGCGCGAGATCCTTGCGCGTCGGCATCAGGAACGCGGTGTGATAGAGCCCCGCCGCATTCCGCGCCTCGCGTGCGGCGCCTTCGCGCCGTTCGAGGTCGAGTAGCGCCACGCCGCCGGAGCCGAGACGCGCGCTCGTGGGCGTGCGCTGCATCACCGTCAGGCCGATCGCGTCACGATAATAGTCGGCGACCTTGTCGAGATCGCGCACGCGCAACGTCACCATGCCGATCCGCATCGGCGTCCGGTTGGCGAAGGTCGGGCCGCCGCCGCCCGCCGTGCCCTCCGCCTGGGCTGCGGCAACGGCTGCCGCGTTCAGCGAAGAAGCGCCCGCAAGATGCAGCAGTGTACGGCGGGTGAGGTCGATGGCCATGTTGGTTTCTCTCTTATCCGCCCGCGATGCTCTCAGGCGAGCCAATTCTCTACCTTCAAGCCGCGAATGCGTTTGAACTCATCTGTATTGGCGGTCACGATCGTGGTGCCGGTCGCGTAAGCATGTGCAGCGATCAGCAGATCGTTTCCTCCAATCGGTTTGCCGGCCGCTTCGAGCTCCGCGCGGAGTCTGCCGTATTCGGTGTCGGCAGGTATGTCCAGCGGGAGCACGTCGATTTCGCCGAGCAGATCTTCAACCGCTTTGAGCAACCGCTCCGAACCGCTCCTCGCGCATCCATAGCGCAACTCCGCTGCGACAATGATGCTCGTAAATACGTTGTTTTCTCCCACCTTGGCGATCCGCTTTGCTGCCTTGCCTTGAGGGTTCCTGATCAGGTCGGAGATTATATTTGTATCCAGCATGTAGCGGGTCAAAACACGTTCTCCGGCTTAGGCAACGGATCGTCGATGTCGGGGATGCCAGACTCGATCGGCTTCATTGTCTTGAGCAGGGCGACAAGTCCGCGCTTGCGCACGGGCTCGATCACCAGACGCTCGCCGTCGCGATGCATGATCGCCTCGTTACCCGGAAGTTCGAATTCGACGGGAATACGAACCGCTTGGTTACGGCCATTGCGAAAGAGCCTGACGTGCCGCTGGTCGGTCATTGCTGCATCTCACTGGAAAGACGGCATATGCCGTAGACATATGCCAAAAGGAGCTGATGTGCAAGAGCCCCCCGTCGCTTCCTCCGGAACCATCATTGCGGCAGGACGTTTGCCTCTCGCAAGCCATTTCAACGATTGGAGACCACAATGACGCGCGTCGCGGCAGCGATCGTCGCTGGGTTGTTGAGCGTGAGCGCCGCAGCCGCCCAGTCCACCGGGACATCAGGCGCAAAGCCGGAGACGGCCTGTACGACGTCGCCGTCGGCAACGACGGGAAGCGGCGAGGAGAAGACCGCGAATTCGATGGCCGTCGAAAAGAGCGCGGTGCTGCCCGATGCCGGCGGCGCGAATTCCGCTGCACCGACGGTGCAGAGCGGTGGCAAGCCGATGAAGGTCAGCCCGGATTGCCCGCCGGACTCGAAGCCGAAGTAGCGCCAGCGACTTGGCGTCGCTTCGATCTACATCGGTGTCTCAGTCCATTCATCCATTGATCATCTCCTGGTGCGCTTCCTGCGCCCCTCCGAGCAGCTTGACGTTAAGCTTGCCACTCGCGAACAGCATGTCATCGAGTGCTTCGCCGATGTCGGCCAATCGGATCGTTGTCCCGACATCCCGGCCGATGCTGGCCTGCGCGGTGCGCCGCATCAATTCCTTGATGAAGGCGGCGCTGACGCCCTTGGTGCGCCCGGCGGCCTCGCTGACGAGGGCCTCATCGAGCGCCAACCCCTTGCCGTAGAGCTGGATCAGCTTCTTGCGGCTGGCGTCGTCAGGTAGCGGGATTTCGATCGCCTGATCGATCCGGCCCGGTCGATTGGCCAGCGCACCCTCGAGTTGTTCGGGTCGATTGGTGGTGAGGATAAAAAGAATGTCGGCATCCTCTTTCAAACCGTCCATTTCATTGAGAAGCCTGTTCAGCAGTGTCTCCTCGCAAGGTCCCATCGTCTCGCGATTGCGCGCGATGAGATCGACGTCCTCGATCACGACCATGGTCGGCTGCAGCAGGCGGGCAAGGTTCATGTAGGCCCCGAGCAACGCGATCTGGCCCGCCGTGATGATCAATGTTGTGTGGCCGGGGAGGTTGCTGGCGAGATAACGGATGGTATGCGTCTTTCCGGTGCCGGGCGGTCCATACAGCAGGATGCCCTTGCGGGTAGACTGTCCGAGTCGGCGCAGTTGTGTGCGGTCTTCCACAAAGTTCAGGACATTGCGGTCAAGCAACTTCAACGTCGCCTCGGGCAGAATCACGTTCGCGCGTTCAACGGGAGGGAGCCTGTGGACCATAAGTCCTCGCGAGCTTCCCCGATAATTTGCGCCCGCGTCAAAGGAGAGAACCTTACCGCGGTAACAATGGGCGGCGTCGACCGCTTTCTCGATATCGGAAAATGAGCGCCTCACAAACTCCGCACTTGCCGAACCGGCAGGAGCCAGGATTTCGATGCGAACGCCCGCTTCTTCGCCATGCTCGCGGTGAGCCGAGAGTAACACCGCATAGCGCAGGTCATCGGCGACGCACAGCCACAATCCATTGTCGAGGCATTTCACCGGCTCGGCCTCGCCGATCTCGACTTCCTGATATTGCGCCGGCGCAATGGCATGCGCGACGTCCCCAAACCGGCTCAGCGAAGCGAATGTGAGCGTTTCGTAGCGGTGACGCTCGTGAATGCCGAAAAAACGGAGCGGCGAGGCCGAAAACAGCTTGTCCACTGCAGCCTGAACGTCAGGCCGCATATGCCCGGGAAACTGTCGCGACGTCGCGATCAATTGATCTTGGGGAATTCCGGCGAAATGCCACTCGATGGCCGCGCTGGCAAAGTGGAACTGCTTTGTTCGCGTGACGTCGATCAAATTATCCGTGACAGCCAAGGTGCAGTCGTCGCAGATCAGCGTCGTCATGCGCACCAAACGGATTTTATCACCGGCGAAATTGCCGCATAGCTTGCAACGATCCGCTTCGACATTCTCGCCGGCTTCGGCTGTCATCACCAGCCGATGGCCCGACGCCAGGATGCGTTCTTGTGAGGCCTGCAGCAGCGCCTGTGCGACGGCACGCGGATACGTTCCACAGACGGCCTTGCCCCTGATCTCGATCGTCGCCATCAGTTCGATGGCGTCGCTCACCGATTGGTTGAAGACCGAGCGTAGAAGGCCGATGACAAATTCCTGCGGGGTATCTTTGTCGTCATGAATAACGAGCCGAACGTAACCAGCTTCAACGCCGTTCATGGAAAACTCCCGAAAATGAACTGAAGCAAAGCTGCCGGATGCAATCGAACAAATCAAGAACAAAGTTGTCGGACTGCCCGCCAAGGTTGCGGTGATCCGCACGGCTTTGATGCCGTCAAAGGCCCGCGCTTCCACGCTATTTTCTCAAACGATTTCAATGTACGGACGTGGGTGCGGGGGAGCGATGGACACGAAATGTGCGCAAGACGACCGCACATGAAGCGTACGGCGAAGTCATATCCAGCCGTGATTGCGAGAGCAGCCAAGCAATCCACCTCTCCGCTTGCCGCGCCATGGGTTGCTTCGCTCCGCTGGCAATGACGGGAAGTGATCCCTGAGTTTCGGACCGCGCCATCGTCCCACCGCACACGGCGTGCTTTAGCTTTCACCCACGTCGCCGGCCGCTCACCCCAGCCTTTCAATTTCGCGATAGAAGCCATGCTCACATTCAAATTCCTTGTCCCTGTGCCGCGACCTATTGTCCATGCCAATTACCCCCGGAAGCGCAGAGGAAATTGAGCCCGATGGCGGAAGCAGCAAAATCACGGAGCGAGGCGGTGCCGGCGCTGCCGACGTGGCCGGACGAGATCTATCGTGTGCTTAAGGACGCCGGCATTCGTCAGGTCGCGATGGTGCCGGATGCCGGCCACAGCCGCCTGATCCGCTCCTTCGAGGCCGATCCCGAAACACGCGTCGTAACGCTGACGACGGAAGAGGAAGGCGTGGCGATGCTGGCGGGCGCGTGGCTCGGCGGCGAGCGCGGCGTTCTGCTGCTGCAATCGAGCGGTGTCGGCAACTGCATCAACATGCTGTCGCTGCCCGTCATTTGCCACATGCCGCTGTTGATGATCGTCACCATGCGGGGCGATTGGGGCGAGTTCAATCCGTGGCAGATCCCGATGGGGCAGGGGACGCGGCCCTCGCTGGAGGCGATGGGCGTGATCGTGAAAAAGGTGGACGAGCCTGATCTCGTCGCCTCCACCGTGCAGGGCGCGGCGCACCTCGCTTTCAATACCTGGAAGCCGGTGGCGGTCCTGATCGGACAGCGCGTGCTCGGCGCCAAGAATTTCAAGGAGCTTGCCCGCAAATGACCAATCCCAACGCGCTTCTGCACCGCCGGGACGTCGTCAACGAATTGTTGCGCGATCGCGCCGATCTCCTCGTCATCGCCGGCCTCGGCGCGCCGAACTGGGATGTCTCCGCCGCCGGCGATCATCCCAACAATTTCCCGCTCTGGGGCGCGATGGGCGGCGCCTCCATGATCGGGCTCGGGCTGGCGCTGGCGCAGCCGAAGCGCAAGGTGCTCGTCGTCACCGGCGACGGCGAGATGCTGATGAATGTCGGCTCGCTCGCGTCAATCGCGGTGGAAGCGCCGAAGAATCTGACGATCGCCGTCCTCGACAATGAGCGTTTTGGCGAAACCGGCATGCAGAAAACGCCCACTGCTTCCGGTGTCGACCTCGCCGCCATCGCCACCGCCTGCGGCATCCGCACCTCGCGTATCGTCCGCACGATGGCCGAAGTCACCGAACTGCGCGACCTCGCCCATGAGAGAAGGGGAACGGCCTTCGCGCAGATCAAGATCAATCCCGAGGCGCTGGTCTTCGTGATGCCGCCGGCGGATGGCGTGATTCTGACGACGCGTTTCCGGCAATCGGTGCTGGGAGACGAGGCGCTGTTTAATTGAGGAGTGGCGCTACGCCGTCATGTTGATCTTCCACAGCCCTTCCCTGGAGAGATGCTGAATCTCCGACACAATCAGCGTCGCAATCGTCGTCGTCGCGATCGACGGCGGATGGGCGATCGGCGAGGCCAGGATCAGTTCGCGCGACACCGAGGGGCTGACGGCCGCCATCTCCAGCCGTTTCGCCGCGACCTCGGTGCGGATGGCCGACGGCGGCAGCAGCGTGTAGCCGAGCCCTTCCTCCATCAGGCTGATCTGCGCCCGATAAGAATCGACCTCGATCATCGCGTCGAGCTTCAATTTCTCGCGCGCCAGCGCCTTCTCCAAGAGCGCCCGCAAGCCATGCGAGATACTCGGCAGGATCAGCTTCTGCTTCACCAGCCATTTGAGGTCGACCTGCTTTCGCTTGTTCAGCCCCGACCCCGGCGGTCCGACGGCGACGATATCCTCGCGGCCGATCGACTGGACCTGAAGATGCAGATCCACCGCGGGGCCGTAGATGATCGCGAGATCCATTTCACCGCGGTGCAGCCACTCGACCAGATGCCCGCCATAGCTCTCCACGATGCGCAGCGAGACGTCGGGAAATTCGTTGATGACGCGGCGGGCGAACCGTCCGGACAGCACCGCGCTCACCGTCGGCACCAGCCCGAGGATGACGCGGCCCGACGGATTGCCGTTGGCCGATTTGAGGTCGTCGCTGACCTGTTCGATCTGGCGGATCAGCCCGGTGGTGCGGTCGAGCAGCATCCGGCCTGCGCTGGTCAAGAGCATGCCGCGCCCGTTGCGGACGAACAGCTCGACGCGCAATTCATGCTCGAGCAGCTTGATGTGCCGGCTGAGCGCGGGCTGGGCGGCGCGCAGCCGGTCGGCGGCCTTGCTGAGGCTTCCGAGTTCGGCTACGGCCCGGAAAGTCCGCAATTGTTTGAGATCCATAGCCTTCCCAAGGTGCCCATTCTGGAAGCCATCATATGCCGTTTTCAAAATCCCCGTCCATGACGGGTGCCTCCGTCACTCCCCAGCAAGTCCGCACCGCGCTGCTGCTGCGCGATGAAATCGCACTGCTCGATGTCAGGCACGAGGCCGTCTTCGCCACCGGCCATCCCCTGTTCGCCGCCAACATGGCGGCCGACCGGATCGCGCTGGAAGCCGAAGCGCGGTTGCCGCGCAAGGACGTTCCGGTCGTCCTCTATGATGACGGCGAAGACCTCGTCGGCGTAGCGGCGGATCGCCTGAAAGCCCTGGGCTACAGCAACATCCACCAGCTCGATGGCGGGCTGCAGGGCTGGAAGCAGGCGGGCTTTGAGCTGTTCCAGGACGTCAATTCCTATGCCAAGGCCTTCGGCGAACTGGTGGAGCATCGCCGCCACACGCCTTCACTGGCTGCCGAGGAAGTCAGCGCCCTGATGGCGAATGGCGCCAACATTCAAATCCTCGATGTCCGCCGGTTCGACGAGTACGCGACCATGAATATCCCGGGCTCGATCAGCGTGCCCGGCGCGGAGCTGGTGCTGCGCGCGGGCCGCGCCGCGCCGGACCCCGAAACCACCATTATCGTCAATTGCGCCGGCCGTACCCGCTCGATCATCGGGACGCAATCGCTGATCAATGCCGGCGTCACCAACAAGGTGCGGGCGCTGCGCAACGGCACGATCGGCTGGACGTTGGCCAAACAGAACCTCGAACATGGTGCGGGCAGGCGCGGCGAGATCGGCGCCATCGCAGGCGGCGAGGCCAACGCGCGCGACGTCGCCTATCGCGCCGGCGTCCGGCGTATCGGGTTTAAGGAAATCGCGGCACTGCAGGCGCAGGCCGACCGCACGCTGTATCGCTTCGATGTGCGCTCGGAGGAGGAATATGCCGCCGGCCATCTCGCGGGCTTCCGCCATTACCCCGGCGGGCAACTGGTGCAGGAGATCGACATGGCCGCCCCGGTGCGCGGCGCGCGCATCGTGCTGACGGACAATTTGAAAGTCCGCGCCGACATGACCGCGTCCTGGCTCGCGCAGATGGGATGGGAAACCTATGTGCTCGAAGGCGGCTATGACGGCACGCTCGAGATCGGCCCGCCGCTTGTGATCCCAAAGCCCGATCCGTCACATCGCTACCGTCGTCCCTATGAGGGCACCGATATCAAGGAAAGCGCGATGCAGGCCTATCTCGACTGGGAGTACGGCCTCGTCGAGCAACTCCGCCGCGACGCCACGCATGGATTCTTCGTGATCTGATTGGCCGGTGACGATGCGTAGGACGGGTGGAGCGCAGCGATACCCATCAATCACCGCCCATCATGCTCTCGAGCTTCTCCGCCGCATAATTCTCGCCGATCGACAACGCGCAAATCCGCGAGAGCTGCACGTAGGAAAGCCCGGTCTCCTCGGCCCATGCGTTGAACTGCGCCTGCACCTTGGCGAGATCGCGCTTGGAGGTGACGGTCTCGGCGATGTCGAGCCCGGCATCGCGCAGGCACAGCACGACGTCCCTGGAGGTGACGAAGCCATCCCAGCCGAGGAAGCGCAGCATCATCTGCCCGGTATTGCCGCCGAGCCGGCTGCCGCGCTTGGCCAGCAGTTCGAGCAGCCCGGCCTCGTCGGATGAGGGCCAGTTCGCGAGGAATTTGCCGAAGCTGCCATGCTCCCTGGCGATGTCCCTCACGAAGCTGGCATTGGCGCGGACCGACATGATCTTGGCGCCGTTGCGGACGATGCGCGCGTCCTTCATCAGGTCGTCCCAGAACTCGTCCGGCTTCAGTGACAGCGGCCCGGGCTTGAAGCCGAGAAATGCCTTCTCGAAGCCTGCCCATTTGCTCTCGATCACGCTCCAGGCAAACCCCGCCGAGAACACCCGCCTGGTCATTTCGGCGAGAATCCGGTCGTCGCCGAGTTTGGCGAGCGCTTTCGGGTCGGGCTTGGCCGGCAGCAGCCTGGCGAGCGCCTTGGGACCGCCCTTGCGCTTCTCGGCCCGGGCGCGAATGGTCTTGAACGCGGTCACGGTTTACGGCCCCCTTGAACGACGGCTGATTGTGAAAACAGGCGTAAAACGCCTCAAAACCGCAGTGTAGCCGATCATTCCCTGATTCCCAGCGTCGCTGCATGCCGCGTGAAAGGTTAACCGTCGCAGAAGTGATCGGCTGACCTGCAAAGAATGGATGGCGTATTGGCCCGTTTTCGCCTAAAGCACCCGCAACCTCAGTGAAATCGGTCAGGCCGTACGGCTGCGCTTCGTGAACGCGCAGCTTCGAGCCATTTCGGTTCGGGGCAGTATTCAACATTTTCCGGCTGATAGAGCCAACCTGGGGTCTGACATCTCGTGACATTATTGCCCACCCATCCGCCGCTCGCCCGAGCTTTGGCGGAACGCAACTTCGATCGGCTAACACAGGTCCAGACCGCCGTCCTGGCCGACGATGCGGCCGGCCGCGACCTGCTGGTTTCGGCGCAGACCGGTTCGGGCAAAACGGTCGCCTATGGTCTGGCGCTTGCGAGCAACCTGCTGGATGGAGCCGAGCGGTTCGAGCGGGCCGCCGCCCCCTTGGCGCTGATCGTCGCGCCAACGCGCGAACTGGCGCTTCAGGTGCACCGCGAACTTGCCTGGCTCTATCAATATGCCGAAGCACGCGTGGTTTCCTGCGTCGGCGGCATGGATCCGCGCCGCGAGCAGCGTGAACTCGCCGCGGGCGCCCACATCGTGGTCGGCACGCCCGGGCGGCTCTGCGACCATTTGCGGCGCGGCCGGCTCGATGTTTCGGAACTGAAGGCGATCGTGCTCGACGAGGCCGACGAGATGCTCGATCTCGGTTTTCGCGAGGACATGGAATTCATCCTTGAGGCCACGCCGGACGAACGCCGCACGCTGCTGTTTTCGGCGACATTGCCGCGCGGCATCGTGGCGCTGGCGAAGGAATATCAGCAAGCTGCCTTTCGTGTCGAAGTTGCGGGCGACGAGGGCGGCCATGCCGACATCGAGTACCGCGCGATCCGGATCGCGGCCGGCGATGTCGAGCACGCCGTCGTCAACATTTTGCGATTCTACGAATCGCCGAGCGCGCTGGTGTTTTGCAACACGCGGGAAGCCGTCCGGCATTTGCAGGCGACGCTGCTGGAGCGCGGCTTCTCCGTGGTCGCGCTGTCGGGCGAACTGACCCAGAACGAGCGAACCCAGGCACTGCAGGCGTTGCGGGATGGCCGCGCCCGCGTCTGCGTCGCGACCGACGTCGCCGCGCGCGGCATCGATCTGCCGAACCTCGACCTCGTCATTCACGCCGACATTCCGAATGATCCGGAAGTCATGCAGCATCGCTCCGGCCGTACCGGCCGCGCGGGCCGCAAGGGCGTCAGCATCATTTTGGTGCCGCCGGCGCGCAGGCGGCGCGCCGAGGTACTGCTGAACCTGGCCGGCATCGATACGGTTTGGGGCACTGCGCCCCAGCCGGATGAAATTCGCAAGCTCGATCAGGAGCGCATGCTGAAAGATGCGCTGTTTTCGGAAGAGACGACGCCTGAGGATCTGGCGTTGGCACAGGCCTTGCTCGCCGAGCGGTCGGCGGAGGACATCGCCGCGGCGCTGGCGCGGCTTTATCGCGCGCGATTGCCTTCGCCCGAGGATATCATCGATCCCGGGCAGGGCAGTGGCCGGTCCCGCGAGGATCGCGGCCGGGAAAGGGAAGGCCGTCCGCCGCGCGGCGAGGATCGCAGCGCCGCGCCGCGATCGAAGAAGGGAAAATCATCGCCGCGTCACGCCATGGGCGAAGGCAGCGTCTGGTTCAGCGCCTCCATCGGCAGCCGGAAGAATGCGGAAGCGCGCTGGCTGTTGCCGATGATCTGCCGCCGCGGCGGCATCGACAAGTCTGACATCGGTGCCATCCGCATCATGGACACCACCTCCGAATTCGAGATTTCCGCCCGTGCCGCGGAATCCTTTGCCATCAAGATCCGGCGTCCCGACAAGGAAGACAACATCCGGATCGAGGCGCTCGCAGGTCCCTCGCCGCGCGAGGAGGTTCGTGAACAGGCGTGGACACCGAAGCCGCACGGAAAAAACCCAAAGACCTCCGACAAGCCGATGTTTGACAAGAAACCGCGTTACGATACCAAAAGGCGGGATCGAGGCGAGCAGGCGCACGCGGGAAAGCCGCGGCATGAAAATGCAGCATCTGCGAAGCCCGCATTCGGAAAGAAGAAAAAGAAGAAGTTTCGTGGCTGATCGGTGCGACCATCGCTGATAGCGCGGGCGCTCACCTGCCACGCAGATGAGGAGCTATCATGAGCGTCTACATCATCGCCCAACTGAAGTTCACCCGCCGCGAACTCTACGACCGCTATCAGTCGCGCTTCATGGGTGTGTTCAGCAAATTCAAGGGCAAGCTGCTGGTGGCGGACGCGCACCCGGTCGTGCTGGAAGGCGAATGGCTGCGCGACAAGGTCGTGATCATGGAATTCCCGGATGAAGCCGCGGCGAAGGAATTTCAGAATTCTCCCGAATATCAGGAGATATCGGTGGATCGGAAAGCGGGCGCCGACGCCATTGTGCTCACCGTCCGCGGGCTGAGCTGAGCGCAACGCGCTGCCTCGTGGTCTTGAAAATGGCCAGGGGCGGTGGTCGTCAGCCATCCTGCATTTGAATGACATAAGCGCGTCTCGCCTCAAGCGCGTGTCAAGGGTTTATCAAGCTTCCTCACGTCCATTTGTCTCGCGCGACGAAGCTCCTGTGAACTATCTCACAGCCCTTCGTCGCGTTCGCTGACATTTTGCCCGCGCGAACCACACACCAGCACGCGGGGCATCAGCAATGCGTACTTCCTCCGAAGGCGAGCCCAGGCCGCGCACGAAGCGCAGGGGATTTTTTACGCGCCTGCTTGAAGCGCTTCACCGTTCGCGGCGCCGCGACGCGATACGGGTACTGCGCCGTTACCGTCATTTGATTGCCGGGCAGGCGCAGATTCGTCCCGCGAGGCATGTTCCGGAATCCGGACAAGCCGAAAAGAGCAGCCGAAATGCCCACGGAAATGATACGCTTGCCTGCGCCATCCGCCGAGCGCGCCAGAATGCCAGGAATGAATTCGCATGACGTAACGCCGCTCAGCATCACTGCGCTTGCCATCATCGCCATCCTCGTACTGGTCCTCCATGTCGCAGGCGGCGACCTGCTCGCTCGTTCGCAGGCGCATGCGTCGGTTGCTGCGCCGGACGATGAAGCGAAGTGTCCGGCGGACGCGAGGTCGCCGGCACCGTCGCTGCCGTTTGACTAACCGACTTACGAGGGGGCTGGACAGTCTGCCGGCGCTGTTTGCAGGTTCCATGCTCGGCATTGTTGCATTCCGGAACATCGGCGAGGTCGGGTTTCGAAGAACGATTCTTGTGCTATTGGTGATCTCAGACGCCTCGCTTGGCCTGATTCTGGCGGGCCGAGCTTCGGGGCCGCGACATCCATTTGGCCAAAGAGAATCATGACCGCACATCAGCGCAACGTTTCCGCCTCGATCGATCCCGTGAAACTCGACCGCCTCGCCGAAGTCGCCGTGAAGGTTGGCTTGCGGCTGCAGCCGGGACAGGACCTGCTGCTGACCGCGCCCTCGGTCGCGCTGCCGCTGGTACGCCGGATTGCCGAACATGCCTACAAGGCCGGCGCGGGTATCGTGACCCCGTTCCTGTCGGATGAGGAGATCACGCTGGCGCGCTATCGCTACGGCCACAACGACAGTTTTGATCGCGCCGCCGGCTGGCTCTATGAGGGCATGGCGAAGGCGTTCACCGCCAACACCGCGCGTCTGGCCATCGTCGGCGACAACCCGATGTTGCTGTCGGGCGAGGATCCGGTGAAGGTGGCGCGCGCCAGCAAGGCCAATTCGATCGCCTATCAGCCGGCGCTGGAGAAGATCGTCAATTTCGAAACCAACTGGAACATCATCGCCTATCCGAGTCCGTCCTGGGCGAAGCAGGTCTTCCCCGATGTTCCGGAGGACGTCGCGGTAGCAAAACTGGCGGACGCGATTTTTGCGGCGTCGCGCGTCGATCAGGACGGCGCCGTCGCGGCCTGGGAAAAGCACAACGCGGTGCTGCGCGAGCGGACCGACTGGCTGAATGGCCAGCGTTTTCACGCGCTGAAATATTCCGGCCCCGGCACCGACCTGACGATCGGGCTTGCCGACGGCCATGAATGGGAAGGCGGCGCGTCGACCGCCAGGAACGGCATCACCTGCAACGCCAACATCCCGACCGAGGAAGTTTTCACGACGCCGCATTGCCGGCGTGTCAGCGGCCATGTCGTCAGCTCAAAACCGCTGTCCTATCAGGGCACCCTGATCGACAACATCGCGGTGCGGTTCGAGGAAGGCCGCATCGTCGAGGCAAAAGCCTCGCGCGGCGAGGAGGTCTTGAAGAAAGTGCTCGACACCGATGAAGGCGCGGCCCGTCTCGGCGAAGTGGCGCTGGTGCCGCATTCCTCGCCGATCTCCAAAAGCGGGCTGTTGTTCTTCAACACCCTGTTCGACGAGAACGCCGCCTCGCATATCGCGCTCGGCCAATGCTACTCGAAATGTTTCGTCGGCGGCGACAAGCTGACCCCGGAGCAGATCGCGGCGCAAGGCGGCAACAAGAGCATCATTCACATCGACTGGATGATCGGATCAAGCGAGACAGATATCGACGGCATTCACGCCGACGGAAGCCGCGTGCCGGTATTCCGCAAGGGCGAGTGGGCGTGAGGCGATCTGTCGCGCCGGCCGACGTCAATCGAACGTCAGCTTGTAAAACCCGGTCGCCGTCCCGGAGAACAGCGCCGTCTTCTCCGCTTCGCTATATTGCGCGGCCAGCCGCTTGAAGGCGTTGAAGATCACCTGATAGCTGCACTGGCCTTTATCCGGCGGGAAGTTGCTCTCGAACATGCATCGGTTGGCGCCGAAGGCCTCGATGCAGGTTTCGATGTAGGGACGCCATGCGGCCGCGGCTTGTTCGGAAGACGGCGGTTTCGGCCGCAGATGAAAATCGTAGCCGAGCAGGCACATCGCGAGTCCGCCGAGCTTGACGACGACGTTTTCACATTTGGCGATTTCCTGGATCGAGGCTTTCCACACCGGGAAGATTTCCTCGCGCCGGCCGGCATAGCTGCCGATGCCGATCGGCCCGCCGCAATGATCGAGCACGATTTTGGTGTCGGGAAAGGCGCGGGCGAGATCGGTGAGTTCGCCGATCTGCGGATGAAACAGCCAGGCGTCGAAGCTCAAGCCCAATGGCGCGAGGCAGGCAAAGCCCGTGCGGAAGGTGTTGTCGAGCAGCAGTCCTTTCGGCCGTGTCGCATACATGCCGGCCACGTTGGGATCGGCATCCCACGCCGACGAGTGCCGAATGCCGCGGAAGCGGCCGTTGCCGGCAACGATCTCCGCCTCCAGCACGGCCTTCGCACCGTCGCCGAGCAGCAGATTGACGTGGCTGACGATGCCGGCGCAGATCGCGGCCTTGCCATAGCCGCCGCTTGCTGCCATCGCCGCCACGCCATTGGCAAACTCGACCTCGCCGACGGGCCGGAACGCCTCAGGGCCGTGCGCGCGGTACATCGAGCGGCAGTCGACATAGACTGTCGCGATGATGTTGTGGCCGGAGGCGATGTCGGCCGCCATCTCCTCGATCATGTAGCGCAAGCCGCCGCGGTTCCAGAGATGGTGATGCGGATCGACGATCGGGCGGGCGGGATCGATGATCTCCTCGGTGTGTTGCGCGAGCCAGTCCTCGCGCGGATCGGTGTAGAGCCCGCTCTTCGAGGCGGGTGCAGTGCTGGCCATGAGTTTCGCTCCCCTAGTGTTGTTGATTTTTGTTTTCGTCATTGCGAGCGCAGCGAAGCAATCCATCTCTCGGCTCGCTGAACTATGGATTGCTTCGCTGCGCTCACAATGACGGCGGCAGGCATTTGCGCACCGGGCTCACACCCCATCCAGGATTATCACCGTCGGTGTTCCCGGCAGTGTGTCTCGCGAAATCTTCAGCGTCCGCTCCGTCCGCTGATCGACGACGAACTGCTGGCCGATCAGGCGCATGAATTCATCGAGCGGGGTGGCGAAGCGGTGCATCGGCAGCACCACGGAAGAGCGTAGCCGCCTGGTGATCTCGGAGATGCCGTCGAGCGACATCGTATAGGTGCCGTCGATCGGCACCATCACGATGTCGAGCCGGCCGATCGCCGCGAAATGCGTGTCGTCGAGCTTGTGATGGAGATGGCCGAGATGACCGATGCAGAGGCCGGCGACCTCGAAGATGAAGATCGAGTTGCCATCCTTGATCATCGCGCCGCTGGTGCCCTCGCCATAGTAGCGGCGGATGTCGGTGGGCACGTTGCGGATATAGACGTCGCCGACGCGCGTTGAGACATGCGCCGCCTGCCCGTTCTCGCCCCAGCCCTGCAGGACGTACGGAATTTTTGGATCGGGAAATAAAGTGTAGTGCGTCGAGTGCGCCCGGTTCATGGTGATGACATCGGGCAGCCGCCCGGTCCGGTAGGCGCCGTTGAAATCGGTCGCTATCCGCACGCCCTCGGGCGTGTCGATATAATAAGTGGAATGCCCGACATAGGTAATGGCGACTTCCTGCGACTTGGCGGCTATGCGCCGGAAGCTGACCGGCACCGCGAGCGGCGGGGCGTTCGCCATCGCCAGGCATTCGCTGCGCAAGGGTTGCTGCTGGGCTGCCGCTGGGCCGATCAGCGAGCCGAGGAAGGCAAGGGCTGTGGCAAGGGATACGTTCAGCGATCGCATCATGGCATGACCCATCCGCGGCACAGGCCGCAGCCGATACTGTATCTTCGAATTCCGTGGACGTCATGATGGCATTCGCGCACGGCAGCGCGCCGGAATTGCTTCATCGGGGACGGGCAAATGCCGTATTATAAAATTCACCCAGGGAGTTCGCCGTGACTGAAAAGACCGCCGCCTCGGCCCCGCATGCCCCGTCATCGAAACGGCTGGAGCCGTTGCGCCAGGTCGATGCCGGTGTCCTCAGCATCGCCTGTTATGAGGCGGGTCCCGCCGAGGGACCGGCCGTGATGCTCATGCACGGCTTCCCCTACGACATTCACAGCTATGTCGACGTCGCGCCGCAACTGGCGGCCCAGGGCTGCCGTGTCATCGTTCCCTATTTGCGCGGCTACGGCCCGACCCGGTTTCGCGATTCCGCGACGCCGCGCTCGGGCGAGCAGGCGGCCATGGGCGCCGACATGATGGCGCTGATGGACGTGCTTGGGATCAAGCGCGCGGTATTCGCGGGCTATGACTGGGGTGGCCGCGCGGCCTGCGTCGGCGCGGCGTTATGGCCGGAGCGCTGCATTGGCCTCGTCTGCGTGAATTCCTATCTGATCCAGGATATTGCGAAGGCCATGACGCCGCTGCGCCCCGAGCGCGAGGTCGCGCTCTGGTACCAATATTACTTCCAGCTCGAACGCGGCCGCGCGGGACTGGCCGCCAACCGGCGCGAGATCGCCAGGATATTGTGGACGCAATGGTCGCCGAACTGGCCGTTCGACGATGCCTGCTTTGAGCGGACTGCAATGGCCCATGACAATCCCGATTACGTTGATGTGGTGATCCACAGCTATCGCCACCGTTTTGGCCTGGCCGACGGCGATCCGCACTATGCCGATATCCAGCGCAGGCTGGCGGCGCTGCCTCCCATCACCGTGCCCACGATCACATTGGACGGCGCCGGCGATGGCGTTGCGCCGGCAACCGATGGCACCGCCAGCGCGGCGAAATTCACTGGCCGCCGCGTTCACCGCGTGGTGCCGCGCGCCGGGCACAATCTGCCGCAGGAGGCGCCCGAGGCGTTTGCCGCGGCGGTGATGGAGCTGGTCAAGGCGTAAGCAATGTCTGATTCTGTCGATCGCGGGCGCCGTCTGCTGCTCGGCGCGGCCTTGTCGGGAGTAGCTGGCAGGGCGTTCGCCCAGGCTGATGCGCCCGCGCGTCCGGCGGCCGCGCCGTCGTCGCGGCGGATGGAGCCGTTGAAGCATGTCGATGCCGGTGTCCTCAACATCGCCTATTATGAGGACGGCCCCGCGGATGGTCCGGTTGCGATCCTCCTGCACGGCTTTCCCTATGACATTCACATTTATGTAGATGTGGCCCCGCAACTGGCTGCGCAGGGCTGTCGCGTCATCGTCCCTTATTTACGCGGCTTCGGCGCGACGCACTTTCGCGATTCCGCCACGCTTCGCTCCGGCGAGCAGGCGGCCATCGGCGCCGATGTGATCGCGCTGATGGATGCGCTCGGCATTCCGCGCGCGGTGCTCGCCGGGCACAATTGGGGTGGCCGAGCCGCTTGCGTCGCCGCCGCGCTGTGGCCGGAGCGGTGCCGCGGCATGGTGAGCGTGAACAGCTACCTGATCCAGGACCTTGCGCGCGCTACGGTGCCGATCAGCCCCAAATATGAGGTCGCGCTCTGGTACGAGTATTATTTTCAGACCGAGCGCGGGCGGGCCGGGCTGGCTGCCAACCGGCGTGAGATCGGCAGGATATTATGGGAGCAGTGGTCGCCCGAGTGGGATTTCGATGACGCCACTTTCGAGCGCTCCGCTAGGGCGCATGACAATCCCGATTATGTCGACGTCGTGATCCACAGCTATCGCCATCGCTTCGGCGCGGCGGCAGGCGATCCGCATTATGCCGATGTGCAGCGGCGGCTGGCGTTGCTACCTCCGATCTCCGTGCCGTCAATTACATTGGATGGCGACAAGGACGGCGTGCTGCCCGCGAGCGACGGAAGCGCCAGCGCGTCCAAATTCTCCGGCCGCCGCATCCACCGCGTGGTGCCGGGTGCCGGACATAATATGCCGCTGGAAGCGCCGGAGGCTTTTGCAGCGGCGGTCATGGAGCTGATCCGCGCTTAGGTCGACTTTGCCGCATGGCCAGCGGCCGCGGGCGTTTTGTCATCTAGTTCGTCATGCCCGGCCTTGTGCCGGCATCCACGTCTTCGTTTCCTTGGGCGAGAAAGACGTGGATGGCCGGGACAAGCCCGGCCATGACAAAGGAGAGATCAGCGTCGCTTGCCACTCCATCCTCGGGCGATAACGTCGTTCATCTCGTTTATTGAAAGCGACTTGCCTTTTTGCTTCGTTTTCAAGAAGCCGAAAACATCGGAAATTTTGCCCGTCGACTGAGCTGCCTTAATCTCTATTGTCCCGTTGGGAAGCTTGCTTATGGTGACTTTCCCGCCGGGGCGCACACCTAGCTGTTCAAGCAAGTCCCTGCGCAGGGTGACCTGACCTTTAGTGGTGACGACAACCGCGCTCATGGCCAATCTCGAATTTGATCTCTGAAAAGTGAGGCTGGAAAGCCAATGATTCAAGATCAACCGAGAATAGTTTTGCGCGGGGTTTGGCTGCTCACGCCCGCCGTGGGCGTGACGGTGAGTGTTGCGTTCGCGGCCTCAGCAATCAGTGAGTATAAGTCCTCAGGACATAGCGGGCTTGTTCGAAGCCCATCTCAGCCGCCTTCCTCAGCAGCCGCAGCGCCTCTTCGCTCGGGCGGCCGTCGACGAACTGCCTTATGGCAAAGAGGTACAACGTCTCCTGGTGCTCTTGCGCATAAGCTCGGCCGTACCACGACTGTGCGCCCTCGGGATCGACCGGATACCCATATTGCCCGGTTTCCAAATACCACGCCAAGTGGTGCTGCGCTTCGCCGTATCCATTCTCGGCCGCACGTTCGAGCCAGTAGTTAGCTAGTTCGATATTTCGAGCCTGGAGATTGCCGAAGCGAATGTGCATTCCGAGCTCCCATTGAGCCTCTGCGTTGTCGCCCTCGGCCAGATCTTCAAGTCTGCCAAGCCAGTGCTCGGTTCGCGCCGGGTCAATCGGAAATCCTTCCTCTCTCCCTGCATGCCAGAATGCTGCATGGAAACAAGCAACGGGATCACCTTGTTCCGCGGCGGCCTCCATCAGTCGAAGAGCGGCAACGTTATCGTCGCGGTTGTATGCTTCCCATGCCTCCAGAAATAAGCGCGATCGTGCTTTCATCACCCCCGCCGCGGGCTGATCTTCCACGTCGCCGCGAGAATGGCCGCGGTCATCGCGCCGCTGATCACGGCGGCGATCGGTATCGTGAGCGCCAGCGCCGCGGTCGCGGCCCAGCCGATCGAGCAGAAGGCTTCGGCGAATGTCGCCGGCCGCGACGAGGTCTGGCGGCGGCGGAACTGGCTGCGTTTGGCCTGCACGCGGAACCAAAACTGGATCGCAGCCGCCGAGACGGTTGCGACGATGACGCCGAGCGCGGTGACGATCGCCTGTGTCACGGAAGCAAAGGCAAGGGCTGCGATCAGCGGCGCGAAGATGGCGCCGATTGCGATCAGCACCACCTCGACCTTGGCGCGGGTCACGCGCGACGGCTGCAGCGGCGCGGTCGCGACCAGGTCGGCGGCGTCTTCGCCCGAGATCGTCAGCCAGGCAAGGCCGCCGGCAAGCTGGCCCGCCGCCATCACGATCACGGGCGTGATCAAGACGATCGCGGTCGAGCTTTCGGAAAAACTTCGCCACAGCATCAGGGCCGGCGGCACCAGATACAGCAGTTGCATCAGGCTCTGCGACAACAGCCACGGATCGCGGCGCAGCAGCAGGAACTCCTTGGCGCGCAGCGCCTGTTGCCGCGAACCGCCGCGAAATGCGGTCGCGCGCGCTCCGCGACGGACGGACCGGGCGGTTGCGGCGACACTGACGACGGTATCGGCAAATCTCGGCGAGAACACCGCCATCACGGCGCCGAGCAGCACGAGCCCGCCGGCCATCAGCCACGACAGCACCATGCCATCGCCGATCGCCGCGCGCGCCGGCCACCACAGCGGGCTGTCGAGCGCCGGCGCATAGGCCGCAGCGGCATCGGAGGTCAGCACCGCAAAGCGTGACAACGTACCGTAGGAAAGGATGGCGGCGACCTGCAGCGCGATGACGAAGCCGGCGCCGATGATGGCGGCAACGATCTGCGCGACGAGACGGGTGCGGCTCGGGCCGATCAACCTGAACAGCGCGACCGTGATCGCGATCGCCACGGCGGCAGCGGTGAGGCCAATGGCGACGACGACGCCGAACGTCGAGAGCCATCTAATGCCGCCGCCAATCACGAGAACGTCGACAAAGGGCGTCGACAGCAACAGCGCCATCCCGGTGACCGACAGCGCAATCGCCGCGATCCGCACCGAGAACACGTTGGCGAGGTTCGCAGGCGACGACATGATGAGGTCGAGATCGGCGCGGGCGTAAAACACCCGCGTCACGGATTCGATGGCCTGCGACAGCATCAGGGCCCAGGCAAGGAAGATGGTCGCCGTGATGACGATCAATTCAGGCTTGCCGAGCGGGGCTTGCAGATCGGCGAAGCGGCCGATCACCGCATAGGCCGGCAGGTGCATGATGGCGACGAACACGATCAGGGCGATGATCGCGCGCTTTCGCTTTCCGCGGCTGCCGGCGATCATCGCCAGCCATTCGCGCCAGGCCAGACGGATCTCGTGCCGGGCAAACCAGCTGAGCGCCGCGGCCGAACTCATGCGGCGGCTGCCTCAGTGTTGACGAGGGCGATGAACATGTCTTCGAGGCTGGTATCGTTGCGGCCGTTCTGCTGGCGCAGCTCAGTGAGCGTGCCCTCGGCCACCAGCCGGCCGGCGGCGATGACGCCGATGCGATCGGCCATCCGTTCGGCGACTTCGAGAATATGCGTCGTCATGATCACGGTGCAGCCGGCACGGACGCGGTCCTGCAGTAATCCCTTGACGTGACGCGCCGACAGCGCATCGAGGCCGGTCAACGGCTCGTCCAGGATGATCAGCCGGGGATCGTGAACCAGCGCGCCGGCCAGCGCCACCTTCTGGCGCATGCCCTTGGAGAATCCTTCGCAGCGCTCGTGCAGATGCGGCTCCAGTCCGAGCGACACCAGAAGCTGCTGCGCCGAGGGGCCGGAAACCGCGGGATCGATGCCCCAGAGGCCGGCGACGAATTCGAGATATTCCAGCGGCGTCAGCTTGTCGTAGATCATCGGTTCGTCGGAGACCCATGCCATGATCTGCTTGGCGGCGACGGGATCAGCGAGTGCGTCGATGCCCAAAATGGAGACAGAGCCGGCGTCGGGCCGCAGCAGGCCGGCGACCATCCGCAAGGTCGTGGTCTTGCCGGCGCCATTGGGGCCGAGCAGGGCGTAAAATTCGCCCGCGCGAACGGTCAGGTCGAGCGCGTCGACCGCGGGGCGGTCAAAACGCTTCGTTAACCCTCGCACTTCGAGCGCCGATACATCTGACTGCATGATGACGGGACGGTCCGATTTCGTTTCGTCGTTCGAGGAACATGGACCGAAGAACTTTCGGCGCGGTGAATCCAGCGGCCCAAATCGTGCCGAACCCCGCAACTTCCCGGGCTGCGGCATTTCTGCGCAATTCTTAACAACTCCGCGGCCAGCGCTTTGTTGACAGCGGTCGACGCTTTGGGCTCAATGCAGCGGGACATATGCGGCTACAGGCATCGTGGATGCTCGATAGCGTGTAGACACAAGATGCGGAAAAGGCGGTCGACAGAATCGCCTGGCATCGGGGAGGGAAATGATGCTGGACTTCGTTCAGCAGCTGGTGAGTGGCATCGCGCTCGGCTGCGTTTACGGCTTGATCGCACTCGGCTTTGTGCTCGTTTACAAGGCAACCGAGGTCGTCAATTTCGCCCAGGGCGATTTGATGATGCTGGGCGGGTTCTTCGCCTTCACCTTCATCGGCATGCTCGGTCTCAATTACTGGCTCGGATTCGCCGGCGCGGTCATCGCCATGGCGGCGTTCGGAATGCTGGCCGAGCGCGTCGTGGTGCGTCCGATCCTCGGCTATCCGCAGTTTTCCATCATCATGGCGACGATCGGGCTTGGATACTTCCTGCGCTCCGTGGTCGGCATGATCTGGGGCACCGACGATTTCAAGATCGAGACGCCGTTCAGCGACGGCGTGTTGCGGATCGGCTCGCTGGTCTTGGCCTATGACAAGCTCTCGGTGATCGCGGCAACCGTCATCCTCTGCGCGCTGCTGTACCTGTTCTTCAACCGCACCACGCTCGGCACCGCGATGCGCGCCAGTTCGGAGAACATGCTGGCTGCCTACTACATGGGCATTCCGGTCAAGCGCGTGGTGTCGATCGTGTGGGCGATCTCTGCGGCGGTCGCGACGGCTGCCGGCGTGCTGCTGGCGCCAATCACCTTCATTCATTCCAATGTCGGTCTCGTGCTGGGCCTGAAGGCGTTTCCCGCCGCGGTGCTCGGCGGCTTCGGCTCCATCCCGGGCGCCGTGGTGGGCGGCGTGCTGATCGGCGTGATCGAGAGCATGGCCGGCTTCTACCTGCCGCAGGGCTGGAAGGACGTCGCGCCCTACATCGTTCTTCTGGTGGTGCTGTTGCTCAAGCCCGAAGGCCTGTTCGGTGTTCATACGCGGAAGAAAGTCTAATGCGGTTCCTCTTCAAGACGGATTACGAAGACGACATCAGACTGTTTCCGCACAGCGGCTACATCGTTTCCTACGGTATCCTGCTGGCGTTTCTTGTGATCGCGCCGTTCGTGCTGTCGAGCTATCTGGTCAGCCAGCTGGTGTTCGTCTGCATCTACGCCACGGTGGGCGTAGGCTTGATGATCCTCACCGGCTTCACCGGGCAGGCTTCGCTCGGCCACGCCGCCTTTCTGGCGATCGGCGCCTATACGGCGGCCTATCTGCAGCAATACAACGTTCCGTTCCCGGTCTACTTCCTGGCCGGCGGCCTGTTGACCGGCGTGGTCGGTGCACTGGTCGGATTCCCGGCGCTGCGGCTGACGGGCATCTATCTCGTCATTGCGACGATTTCCTTTGCTTTCATCGTCGAGGAAGTGCTGGCTCGCTGGGAAAGCGTGACCCACGGCAACGAGGGCATGCGCATCAAAACCTTGAGCCTGTTCGGGCAGGCGGTGCCGCAGAATGGGCCGACCTTCTATTTCCTTTGTCTCGGCGTATTGATCCTCACCATCGTCGGCACGCTCAACCTGCTGCGCTCGCCGACGGGCCGCGCCTTCGTCGCGATCCGCGACAGCGAAACGGCGGCGCGCAGCATGGGCGTCAACGTCTCGCTCTACAAGGTGAAGTCGTTTGCGATCAGCGCGGCGATTACCGGATTGGCCGGTGTGCTGTTCGCGCACAAGCTCTCCTTCATCAGCCCGGAAATGTTCACGCTGCAGCTCTCGATCGAGTTCATCATCGTGATCCTGATCGGCGGCACCTTCAGCCTGCACGGCGCGGTGCTCGGCGCGATCTTCCTGGTCATGATCGATCCGTTCCTGACCTATCTGAAGGACGACCTGCCGGGCATCATCTCAGGGCTGGCCGCGACGTTCGGAGCCGATAGCGTGACGGCAGGGAAAGTCTACAGCAATGTCGCCGCCATTGCCTCCGCCAACGGCCTCAAGGGCGCGATCTACGGGGTGATCATCGTGCTGTTCGTGCTGTTCGAGCCGCTCGGTCTGTACGGGCGCTGGCTGAAGATAAAACTCTTCTTCCAGCTGTTCCCGCTCTACAAGCGCGCCACCTTCAAGCGTCAGAAAATCTACGTGAAGTCGGAGCGGAACCGATGAGCTACTTCCGTGCGGAAAACCTGTCTTTGCACTTCGGCGGCCTGAAGGCGGTCGATTCCGTCAGCTTCGCCGTGGAGAAGGGCGAGATCCTCTCGATCATCGGCCCCAACGGCGCCGGCAAGAGTTCGATCTTCAACCTGATCTCGCGGATCTATCCGCCCACTTCGGGCAGGATCTTTTTCGAAGACCAGGACATTACCGAGCAGCCGGCCTACGACATTGCCGGCCTCGGCATTGCCCGCACCTTCCAGAACATCGAATTGTTCGAGAATGCGACCATGCTGAGCAATCTCCTGGTCGGCCGTCACCGGCACTCCGCCACGCAGCTCTGGCAGGAATTGTTGTTCCTGCCGAGCGTGCGCGCCGGCGAAAAGGTCCATCGCCGCCGCGTCGAGCAGGTGATCGAATTCCTCGATCTCGAAGCCTATCGCGACAAGCTGATCTCGGGGCTGCCCTACGGCGTCCGCAAGGTGATTGAGCTGGCGCGTGCGCTGTGCTCGGAGCCCAAACTGATCCTGCTGGACGAGCCGTCATCCGGGCTGAACGTCGAGGAGACCGACGACATGTCGTTCTGGATCCGCGACATGAAGACCGAGCTCGGCATCACCGTGCTGATGGTCGAACACGACATGACGCTGGTCAATCGCGTCTCCGACCGCGTGATTGCGCTCAATTACGGCCGCGTGCTCGCGATGGGCTCGCCGTCCGAGGTGCAGCGCCATCCCGACGTCGTCGCCGCCTATCTCGGCGCATGAGGATGATGCCATGAGCGCTTCCGACATCATCCTCAAGCTCAGCAATATCGAGAGCTATTACGGGCCGATCATGGCCATCAGGGGCATCAGCCTCGAAGTGCCGCGCGGCCGTATCGTCACGTTGCTCGGCGCCAACGGCGCCGGCAAGACCACGGTGCTCAAGACCATCTCCGGCATTCTCGATCCCCAGAAGGGCTCGATCGAATTTCTGGGCAAGCCGATCCAGCGCATGGAGGCCGACAAGATCGTGCGGCTGGGCTTAAGCCACGTGCCGGAGGGGCGTGAGGTCTTCCCGTTCCTGTCGGTGCGCGAAAACCTGATGATGGGGGCCTATCCGCGCAAGGACCGCGACGGTGTCGCGGAGGATCTCGAGCGCGTCTACGGCTATTTCCCGCGGCTGAAGGAGCGTATCAACCAGCCGGCCGGGCAGCTTTCCGGCGGTGAGCAGCAGATGCTGGCGATCGGGCGGGCGCTGATGAACCGGCCGACCCTGCTACTTTTGGATGAGCCGTCGCTCGGGCTGTCGCCGATCCTGGTGAAGGAGATCTTTACCATCATCAAGCGCGTCAACGAGGAGCAGGGCATGTCCATCCTCCTGGTCGAGCAGAACGCCAAGGTGGCGCTGGAGACGGCGCATTACGGCTATGTTCTGGAAATCGGCCGGGTCGTGATGAACGACACCTGCGAGCGGCTGATGAATTCAAAGGACATCCAGGAATTCTATCTCGGCGCCAAGGAAGAAGGCGCCCGCGGCGAACGGCGCTGGAAAAAGAAGAAGACCTGGCGCTAGACGGGAAAGTTAAGACCTTGGCGTTCCGAACGAATTCGAGCTAAATTCGAGCCCTGCTTCGAAACCAGGACCGGCTCTCAAGACCGGTGGCCGAGGCAGGCGACAGAGGGAGGAAGAGAGCATGGCCAGACCGGCAGTGCTGACGGTCGCCGACACGATCGCGAAGAGTTTCCTGAAGTCCGTGGAAACCCGCGGCGACCGACCGGCGATCCGCGAAAAGAAATTCGGCATCTGGCAGCCGACCAGTTGGCGCGAGTGGCTGCAGATATCCAAGGACATTGCCTACGCCCTGCATGCGACGGGTTTCCGGCCCGGCGACGTTGCCTCCATCATCGCCAACGCGGTTCCGGAATGGGTGTTCGCGGACATGGGCATCCTGTGCGCCGGCGGCGTCTCTTCCGGAATCTATCCGACCGATTCGTCGGTGCAGGTCGAATACCTGATCAACGATTCCTCGACCAAGGTGATCTTCGCCGAGGACGAGGAGCAGCTCGACAAGATCCTGTCGTGCCGTTCGCGGTGTCCCACGCTGCAGAAGATCGTCGTGTTCGACATGGAGGGCCTGAGCGGCTTTATCGACCCGATGGTGCTGTCGCTGGCCGAGTTCATGGCGCTGGGGCGTAACCACGAGCAGGATAATCAGGCGCTGTGGGACGAGATGATCGGAAGCCGCTCAGCCTCCGATCTCGCCATCCTCGTCTATACCTCCGGCACCACGGGCCCGCCCAAGGGCGCCATGCATTCCAATCGCAGCGTGACGCATCAGATGCGCCACGCCAACGACCTGTTTCCGTCGAGCGACAACGAAGAACGGCTGGTGTTTCTGCCGCTCTGCCACGTCGCCGAGCGGGTCGGCGGCTATTACATCTCGCTGGCGCTGGGATCGGTGATGAATTTCGCCGAGAGCCCGGAAACCGTGCCGGACAATTTGCGTGAGGTGCAGCCGACCGCCTTCCTTGCGGTGCCCAGGGTCTGGGAAAAGTTCTATTCCGGAATCACGATCGCGTTGAAGGATGCGACCGCGTTCCAGAACTGGATGTACCGCAACGCGCTCGCGATCGGCAATCGCGTGACCGAATACAAGCTGCAGGGCGATACACCGCCATTGTCGCTGCGGCTCGCCAACAGCGCCGCCTACTATCTGGTGTTCCGCAACATCCGCCGCATGCTCGGTCTCGACCGTTGCCGGTTGGCGTTTACCGGCGCGGCCCCGATCGCGCCCGATCTGATCCGCTGGTATCTCGCGCTCGGCATCGACATGCGCGAGGTCTACGGCCAGACGGAAAATTGCGGTGTCGCCACCGTGATGCCGCCCGACCGCATCAAGCTCGGCTCGGTCGGCAAGGCCGCGCCCTGGGGCGAGGTCGCGATTTCACCGCAGGGCGAGATCCTGATCCGCGGCGATTTCCTGTTCATGGGCTACCTGAACCAGCCGGAAAAGACCGCGGAAACCATCGACGCCAAGGGATGGCTGCACACCGGCGATGTCGGCTCGATCGACAATGAAGGCTTCGTCAAGATCACCGACCGGATGAAGGACATCATCATCACCTCCGGCGGCAAGAACATCACGCCGTCGGAAATCGAGAACCAGTTGAAGTTCTCGCCCTATGTCTCCGACGCGGTGGTGATCGGCGACAAGCGGCCGTATCTGACGTGCCTGCTCATGATCGATCAGGAGAATGTCGAAAAGTTCGCGCAGGATCACGACATTCCCTTCACCAACTACGCCAGCCTGTGCCGCGCGCCCGAGATCCAGGACTTGATCCAGCGCGAGATCGAGGCGGTCAACGTCAACTTCGCGCGCGTCGAAACCATCAAGAAGTTCTACCTGATCGAACGTCAGCTCACGCCCGAGGACGAGGAACTGACGCCGACCATGAAGCTGAAGCGCAGTTTCGTGAACAAGCGTTATGCCGCCGAAATCAACGCCATGTATGGCGAGCGGGCGGTGGCGTGAGTCGTCAGGCACAAGCGGAGTTTTCTGGAAACGGCGAAGGACTGAGAAGGCCCCACCCTTCGCTCAACACGGGCCAAACGAAGAGGAGACTGCAATGTCGAAATCGTTCAAGGCGCTGGGCCTTGCGGTGAGCGCCCTTGCGCTGACCCAACTGCCGGCCGCAGCCCAGACCAAGGTTACCGATCAAGGCATCTCGGCGAGCGAGATCGTCGTCGGCACCCATCAGGACCTGTCCGGCCCGATCAAGGTCTGGGGCGTTCCGGTTTCCAACGGCATGAAGATGGCGGCCGAGGAAATCAATGCCGCCGGCGGCATCCACGGCCGCAAGATCAAGCTGATCCTGGAGGACAGCGGCTACGATCCGAAGCGCGCCGTGCTGGCGTCGCAGAAGATGGTCGAACGCGACAAGGTCTTCGCCATGGTCGGTCCGATGGGCTCGCCCACCGTGCTCGCCGCGCAGGACATCCTGTTCGATGCCGGCGTCTTGCAGCTCTTCCCGCTGACCGCCGCCGAATTCACCTTCAAGTTCGATCCGGCCAAGCCGCAGGAGCGGCTGAAGTTCAACAATTTGCTGCCTTACGTCGAGAGCACGCGTGCGGCCGTCAAATACATGATCGAGGGGAAGAACTTCAAGAAGCCCTGCATCCTGCATCAGGACGACGAGTACGGAAAGAACGTGCTTGACGGCTTCACGCAGCAGGTCAGCGCGATGAAGCTGACGCCTGCGTCGGTCACGAGCTACAAGCGCGGCGCCTCCGACTTCAGCGCGCAGATCGCCAAGATGAAGTCCGACGGCTGCGACATGGTCGTGCTCGGCACGGTCATTCGCGAAACGATCGGCGCGATGGGCGAGGCCAAGAAGCTCGGCTGGGACGTTACCTTCCTCGGCGCCACGCCGACCAACGTGCTCGAAGTGCCGGCACTCGGCAAGGACGCGGTCGAAGGCCTCTACGCGGCCTCGGGTTTCGAAATCCCGTACGAAGACACCGCAAAGGGCAAGGTCAAGGACTGGCTCGCCAACTACAAGAAGATGTTCGGCACCGACGCCAACACGCAGGCGATCATCGGCTACAATGCCATGATGACCTTCGCGTTCTACGCCAACAAGGCGGGCAAGGACCTGACCGGCCAGAAGATGATGGACGCGCTGGAATCCGGCGACAAGTTCCTCGACATCTTCAACTCGCCGCCGACCAAGTTCTCCAAGACCGACCATCTCGCCAACACGATCACCCAGGTTCAGCAGATCAAGAACGGCCGCTGGGTGCTGGTCAAGGACGGCCTGATGTTCTGAGCGGGCTGCTCGCCCCTAACGGCAAAGGCTGACAATAGGGGCTGCGCGATCGTCTCGCGCAGCCCTTTTGTTTGTGCCTTTAGCTCGGGCGGCAAACACCGTCATTGCGAGGAGCGAAGCGACGAAGCAATCCATTCTTTCTTGCCGTAAGATGGATTGCTTCGCTTCGCTCGCAATGACGTAGAACCAGCACGATCCACACACTCTCGTCGTTATTTCTGAAGTACCTTCAGCAACTCGTCGCCGAGGATCGCTGGTTCTACGGGCGGCAGATAGGTGAGGCCGGCCGCGCGCGCGAGATCGGCTATGGTTCCTGCCGCCTGCAAATCGGAGAGCGCCCTGTTGACAGCGACGATGAGAGCCGGATCGCTGGCGAGGCCGACATAGCCCCGATTGACGCCTATCGGATAAAAGTATCCGGATGCGGCGAGGTTGGTATTTGGATGGGCGGCACGATAGGCATCGAAGCGGCGGAGGTCGAGCAATGTGGCGTCGAAGTCCCCGCGATTGAGCGCGCCGAGCAAGTCTTCCCGCCCCGGAACCAGATGCGAGATGCTGTCGATCAACCGTCCCTTTTCGAAAGTCATCAGGATCGCGTCGGCAAGCGTGCCGCTTTCGATCGCGATGCGCAGCCCGGCGAGATCGCCGACGCCGGAGATCTTGCGGCCGCGCGCCTTCTCACCGAGCACGACGGTCAGCGGCGCGTAAATATAGGGCTGGCTCGGTGCCAGCACGCCGAGCGGCACGCGGCGGCGGCGGTCGTCGCGGGTGGCGCCCTCGAAATCCGGCAGCTTCGCCGTCTTGACGCCAGGTACCACGAGCGAGTCCTTGGTGAAGACATAGCTGCCGACCAGCGCGCAGCGGCCGTCGGAGAGCAAGGCATTGGCTTCGAGGGCCGGGCTCGAGCTTTCGTCGAGCTTGCTTTCAAACCATTGGATCTTCAGCGGCCGGCCGAGGCGATCGGCAACAGCATGCGCAAGCGCGACATCAAACCCGCTGTCGGGCTTTCCACGCTGATGCATTGAGAGGGGAGGCAGGTTCTCGTCGAGACAGACTTTCAGCGGATCCTCAGCCGCACGCGCTGCCGTCACCGCCGCCAGTAGCGCGGCAACGACTGCGAGCCGGCGCTTCATTGCTTCCTCCGGCTCGATACAAAGGTCCAGATCTCGGTGATCTCCTGGTCGCTCAAGATGTCCTTCCACGGCGGCATGTTGTTCTTGCCCTGCTTCACCGTGGTGACAAATCGCGCGTTGTCGTCCGGGAATGCGCGCAAGTCGGGTGCGACCGTGCCCGCAGTGACCATGTTCGGGCCATGGCAGTGCGAGCATTTCTGCGCATAAGCGGTCCTGCCGGGACCGATCAGCGCCTGGTCGCTGACGGCGGCCTGTTGCTGTGCGGTGGCCGGCGTCGTCATCCACGCGATGGCCGCCGCCGCAACGGCGGCGAGAGACGCCGCCGTCCGCTTCGATACCTTGTTAGTCATCAGCGTTCCGCGATCAATTCTTTACCGCGAACACCCACAGCGAACCGCCGGTAGGCACATTCGCAAGCCGCTCGTCGCCGGAGAAGATCGAGTAGACGCCGCCATAGCCGCTGGTGACGGCGATATACTGGACGCCGTCCTGCTGCCAGGTCACCGGTTGTCCCTCGATGCCCGAGCCGGTCTGGAAACTCCACAGCTTCTTGCCGTCGTTGGCGTCAAAGGCGTCAAACTCGCCGGTCAATTGGCCGGAGAACACGACCCCGCCGGCCGTCGACAGCACGCCCGAGAAGCGCGGTATATCGCTTGGCACTTCCCACTTTGCCTTGCCGGTCATGGGATCGATGGCCTTGAGATGACCGCGCGGTCCGTCAGGCCACTCCCACGGGTCGGTCAGATCCATGCCGAGATATAATTCGCCTTGCTTGTACACCGCCGGCTCGGACTTGTAGCGTCCGCCGATGTTGAGTGTGTTGGCGTAGGCCAGGCCGGTCTGAGGATTGTACGACATTGGCTCCCAATTCTTGCCGCCGAGAATCGACGGCCAGACGATCACCTTCTTGCCGTCGCGCGCATCCTTGCTGATGTCGGTTTCGATCGGACGGCCGGTCTTCATGTCGATGCCGCTCGCCCAGTTGACCTTCACGTAAGGATTGGTCGCGATCAGCTTCCCGTTGGTGCGGTCGAGCACATAGAAGAAGCCGTTGCGGTTGGCGTCCATCAAGACCTTGGTCGGCTTGCCCTCGATCGTCATGTCGGCCAGCACCATCTCGGCAACCGCGTCATAGTCGAATGGATTGTTCGGCGAGAACTGGTAGTGCCACTTGATCTTACCGGTCTTCGGCTCGAGTGCCAGGACCGCGCAGGTGTAGAGATTGTCGCCGGGACGCACCGCCGCATTGAACGGGCCGGGGTTGCCGACGCCCCAATAGACCGTGTTCAGCTCCGCGTCATAGGAGCCTGTGATCCAGGTTGATCCACCACCGAGCTTCCAAGTGTCGCCCTTCCAGGTGTCGCCACCGGGCTCATCTGGTGACGGAATCGTATGGGTGCGCCACAGGCGCTTGCCAGTCTGCGGATCCCAGCCATCGATGAAGCCGCGCGTGCCGTACTCGGCGCCTGAGATGCCTGTGATGACGACGCCGTCGGCGACCAGTGGCGCGACCGTCATCGAATAGCCTTCCTTGATGTCGGCCGCCTTCTGGCGCCACAGCTCCTTGCCGGTCTTGGCATCGAGCGCGATCACATGGGCGTCGAGCGTGGTGCGGAACACCTTTCCATCAAACAGCGCCGCGCCTCGGTTGATGATGCCGCAACAAGTAATGCGCGGCGTCTCGGCGGGATATTCGACCTTGGTCTTCCAGATTTGTTTGCCGGTCTTTGCGTCAACCGCCATCGTGGCGTTGTGGCTGGTGACATAGATGACGCCTTGGTATACCAGCGGCTGCGACTGCGCGCTTCGGTCATCTGCGAAGCTGTAGTTCCACACCGGTACGAGGTTCTTGACGTTATCCTTGTTGATTTGCGTCAGCGGACTGAACCGCTGCAGATTATAGCCCATACCATAATTGAGAACGTTCGCTGTATCGGACGCTCCCTTGACCAATTGCTCGGTCGTCTGAGCGCTTGCACCGAGCGGCGCAAGAACGACAAGGCTTGCGGCAAACGCAATGCTCTTCATGCGGTCCCTCCCTCCCTATGAACTTTTCCTGTGCGCCTATTTTCTGGCACTGCGCACCAACAATCTTCCTGAAACGGGAAAGCGTCAATACGAAAGTCGAAGATGACGCGCGAGCTTCGCTGCGAAGAGAAAGCAAGAAACTTGTCTCGTCATGTTTTCGGAATGCGATCAGCATTACGGCTGCAGCGCACCATGACCATGAGGCAGGGAAGATCGGGCAAGGAAAGCAGATTGTTGTCGGCTGCCGCCGCGCAACATTTGCGTGCCGTCAGTCGGCGCGCTCGAATGGTCGGGCCGCGGAGCCGGCCAGAGAACTCACGACGAGCGAAGCTGCAGAATGATTACCCGAGGCGTCGGCGAGCAGGGGTGCATCGGCGTACCGCATCACGCCGTGCGGGCCGATCACGAATGTCGGCCGGAAATTTCTGACGTCGGTATCCTCGACCATCGCCATGCGGCGGTTGTCGAGCGTCAGCCAGCGGCCGTCCAGCCGCGCGGCAGCCACCGCATGGTCCTCGCCATGGATGGTATCGCGCAGGACCACGATCCTGAGATCGTCGGGCGCGAGACCGGCGCGGCGCAAGGCGACGAATTTTGCAATCGCATAATCCTCGCAGTCACCGCCGCCATGCGCGAGCGTTGCTAGCGGCGGCGTCCAGACGTCGATCTGGCCGTGTTGGGCGAGGTCGCTGATCGGCCGGATGGCAAGATTGATGGCGCGGTTGATTTCGCCGAGCCGGGCGCGGCCTTCGCGCAACCGGGCGGCGCCGACGATGTCGAGGAATTTCAGCGCGGCCGGAGACACGCAGCCGTCACGGTCGCCTTCGCAGAGCGCAAGCTGCACCATTTCGTCATCGAGCCGGCGTTGCACGTCGAGCCATTTGTCGCGCAGCCCGCCGCTCGGGAGGGAAGACGCAGCGAGCCCGAACGGCTCGACCGATCGCTGGATCAACTCTGCCGGTGCTGACGGCTCCAGAGTCTCGGCCCGCAGGCCCGCTGGTCCGAACCAGGCCAGGCCGCACGCGACGATGCCCGCACGCCATGCGCGCGAGTAGACTGACAACCCCATCTGACGCCCCTTGTCCGGACATCGGCGGGCGTGTTCTGCCTGCGCGTGACCGGATCATTTTGCAGGAGGCAGGATGGGCGGGGGTGCTTTTGATCCGCTTAATGCCGGCGATCGCGGGGCTGAAAGCGCGCAACAGCCCAAAATAACCACCGCCGATTTAGGGAGAATTTTATCGGTCGGCTTAAGCGCGATTGCGGTGCTTGGCGGCTGGAAATAGCCTTAACTAGATCTTATGGTTGATTTTCCGTTGATGTGGCTTTTTTGCTGAGAATCGCGTGATCTTGTTAGCTGGTTCACAGTTTGAACTTCTAAAATGATGTCATATTCCCCGTGGAACCGCGGAGAAGCAGTGTGAAAGTATATTATTAAAATCTATACTTCGAATACTTGAGATAACGTTGTCCGGAATAGATAAATCCCCCGTACTGCTGCGTTGACGACAAATGAAACCTGCCATCTCGGCGCGGGTTTCTCAAAAATTGACTCATCGAAACGCGGCCTTCTGAGATTTAACAAGCATTGGATGGTTTCGCGGGAGACCTTTCAATGATATGCAAGCTTAGACTTTTCAATATTATATAAATATTAACCTTATCGGCAACGGTGCCATTTTGAGTTTAGCCGGCAAATTTACCGACGTGCTGTCTGACGCCCATGGTTCGCACCCCCATGGTCCTGTCCACGTCGACAGCATTTCGACGCATGCGCCGGTCGACGCCATTATCGTTCCTGATGCCCACCTGCTCTTCACCGGCGACTTCAAGCGCTCGGGCGTCGATCTGGTCCTTACCAGCGGCGACCGCGAACTCGTCCTGCATGATTACTTCAGGGGCGAGAAACGCGCCGCGCTGGCCTCGCCGGATGGCGCCCACCTCACCGGCGACATCGTCAACGCGCTGGCCGGACACACCCAGTTCGCGCAGGCCGACGGCAGCGCCAGTGTCGCGCCTGCGGTCATCGGCCATGTCACCAAGCTGGCGGGCAACGCGACCGCGATCCGCAATGGCGTGTCGATCATCCTGAACCAGGGCGACACCGTCCACAAAGGCGACGTCGTCCAGTCCGGCTCCGATTCGACGCTCGGCATCACCTTCATCGACGGCACCGTGTTCGGCCTCGCGTCGAACGCCAAGATGGTGCTGAACGAAATGATCTACGACCCCAACGGGTCGGACAACAAATCGCTGCTCAGCCTGGTGCAGGGCACGATCTCTTTCGTCGCCGGCGCCACCGCCAAGAAGGGCGACATGAAGGTCGACACGCCGGTCGCGACCATGGGCATCCGCGGCACCGCGGTGCTGGTCGAGATCGATTTCGAGGTGCCGTCGCAGGGCGGAGCGCCGCCGGCGAAATTCCAGGTGCTGGTCGAACCCGACGGCACCACCGGCTCGTACATTCTGTTCGACAAGACCACGCTGACGCCGATCGCGACCGTCAGCCAAGCTGGAACGCAGACGATCATCAATGGCCAGGGCACGGTCAGCTTCCTGTCGTCGGTGCAATTATCGCCCGACGCGCAGAAGATCATCACCGACGTGTTTTCGCTGAAGTTCAGCGACCTGAACAACCCGAACACCAAGCTCACGACCAACTTTACCGACTCGATCGTTCCGCAAACGTCGTTCCTCAAGCTGGCCAGCAACGACTTCGTCCCGGTGACGCTTCAGTTCATCAACGTCCCGGACAAGCCTGCTCCATCGCCCGGCACGGGTCCCGGTCCCCAGCTTAGTCACATTCCCGGCCCGCCGGAGGCGGACGCGTCTGGCGGCGCGTTTACCGAACGAGCCGGTATCACCGGCAACGCCGCCGTCGACAGCACGTCCGGCACGGTCAACTATGTCGACATCAACGTCGGCGATACGCCGAGCGTGAGTGCGCAGTTTTCTTCCTTCACCTATCAGAACGCGCAGGGCTCCAACGTCACGTCCACGCTGACGGCGGAGCAACTGGCCGCGATCAAGGCGGTCGAAGTGCCGCTAGACGTGGTGCAGGACCCCGACGGCAAGAACACCGGCCAGGCCACCTGGACCTACAACATTGCCGATGGCGCGTTCGACTTCCTCGCCGCCGGTGAGACGGTGACGCTGACCTATCTGGCGCGGGTCGACAACAACTATGCGCCGAGCAACGAGACGACGTTCGTGCCGTTTACGATCGTCATCACCGGCACCAACGACAAGCCGACGCTCTCCGCGACCGGCGGCACGGTCACGGAGCGGATCGGCACCGGCAATACGGCGATAGACACCGTGACCGGCACCGTCACCTTCGCCGACGTCGACCTGACCGACCGTCCCGTCGTCAGCGCGGCGATCTCCGCGACCGATCCATTCCGTTACTACGACGCGGAGGGCAACGACGTCACCGAAACGCTGACGCCGGCGCAGCTGGCGGCGATCCTGGCGGTCGAGGCGCCGCTGAGCGTGGTGCAGGCGGCCGGAAACACCCACAACGGCTCGGCGAGTTGGACCTACAGCATTGAGGACAGCAAGTTCGACTTCATCGCCAAGGGCGAGATGCTGACCCTCAACTACGTCGCCCAGGTCGATGACGGCCACGGCGGCATCGTCTCCACGCCGATCACGGTCTCGATCCATGGCGCCGACGTCGTCGTCACCGGCACCAACGACGTGCCGACCATCGCCACGACGAGCGACGCCTTTGCCGAACTTTCGAACCTCGAGCAGCCGAACCCGAGGGGGTCCACCGCGCTCGATACGGCGTCCGGCACCATCGGCTTCACCGACGTCGACCTGACCGACCGGCCAGTGGCGAGCGCGGCCTTCACGGCGTTCAGCTACCTGAACGCCTACAGCGTCGACGTCACCTCACAGCTCACGGCCAAGCAACTCGCGGCGATATCAGCGGTGGATGAGCCGCTGACGGTGGTGCAGTCTCCCAGCAATACCAATGACGGTTCGGCGAGCTGGAGTTACAGCATAGCCGACGGTGCGTTCGATTTTCTTGCCTATGGCGAGATCCTGACGCTGACCTACACCGCGACCGTCGATGATGGGCATGGCGGCGTGGTGACCAAGCCGATCACCGTCACCGTCACCGGCAGCAATGATACGGCTGAAATTACCAGTGACCCGCAGGCCGCGACGCTCACCGAACGTGCCGACACCCACGGTTCGGCGACGCCGGATACCGCAGGCGGCGCAATCACGTTTGTCGATGCCGATCTGGCCGATACGCATGAGGTCAAGATCACCGGCGTCGACGCCTCCGGCGTGATGACGGGCCTCGCCAACGGCACGATCCAGCTCAGCTGGCTGTCCCTGGGTCCGCTGACCGATTCCACCGACGGGGTGACCGGCTCGAAGACCTGGTCGTTCTCGGCGCCGGATAGTTATTTCGACTACCTTGCTGATGGCGAGGCGGTCACACTGACCTACACGGTAGAGGTCGACGACCATCACGGCGGCGTCACCTCGCAGGACATTGTCGTCACCGTCAACGGCAGCAACGACGCGCCTGACATCGCTGACATCGCGCAGCAGGGCCTCGCCGAGCAGGCCGATACCGCGCCGCTGACAACGACGATCCCAGTCACTTTCACCGATCTCGACCTGTCGGATGTCGGCCATACCGCAGCCATCACCGATGCGGTGGCGACCGGCACCACCACAGGCCTTGCGCTCGACGAGGCCGCGCTGATCGCGCTGGTGACGCCGGGCGCGGTGACTAAGGAAGTCGGCTCCTCGGCCGGGTCCGTCGACCTGTCGTTCTCGGCGGCCTCGACCGCGTTCGATTATCTGGCGAAGGGCGAGGTTCTGACGCTGACCTACACGGTTTCGATCGATGATGGCGACGGGGGCGTAACACCCAAGACTTTTGTCGTCACCGTCACTGGCACCGAAGACGCGCCTGTTATCGCCGATATCGCGCAAAAAGATCTGACTGAGCAGGCCGATACCTCGGCTCTGACCGCGACGATCCCGGTCACTTTCACCGACGTCGATCTGACCGATGTCGGCCATGCTGCTGACATCACCGGCGTGGTGGCGACGGGCACCACGACCGGCCTTGCGCTCGACGAGGCCGCGCTGATTGCGCTGGTGACGCCGGGCGCGGTGACCAAGAATTCCGGTTCATCGTCCGGCTCGGTCGTGCTGTCGTTCTCCGCCGCTTCGACGGTGTTCGACTATCTGGCGAAGGGCGAAGTCCTGACGCTCACCTACACGGTTTCGATCGACGATGGTGACGGTGGCGTGACGCCGCAGACCTTCGTCGTCACCATCACCGGCACGAATGACGACCCTGTGGTAGCGACGGCCGATGTGACCGGCGCGGTGACGGAGCAGGTAACGCCCGTCGGAAACCTGACCGACGGCGGCACGATTGCGCTGGCCGACGTTGACCTCACGGACACTCATAGCATCGCCCCCACCATCACGGCTTCCGCCGGCGCGCTGGGGTCGCTGAGCGCCTCCGTGAGCCCGGACACCGTCGACGGCGTCGGCGGCACCATCAACTGGAATTACAGCGTAGCGGCTGCCGCAGTCGAGTATCTCGCAAAGGGTCAGACCAAGGTCGAGCAGTTCACGATTACGCTGGACGACGGCAACGGCGGCATCGTCGACCGCACGGTTGAAGTCACCATCACCGGCACCAACGATGCGCCGGTCATCGCTGCGATCGCGCAGACTGATCTCGCCGAGCAGACCGATACTGCGCCGTTGACCACGACAATTCCGGTAACGTTTGTCGACGTCGATCTGACCGATGTCGGCCACGCCGCCGCGATCACCCATGCGGCCGCTTCCGGGGCGACAGCAGGTCTTGCCCTGGACGAGGCCGCGCTGATTGCGCTGGTGAGCGCGGGCACAGTGAGCAAGACCTCCGGCTCGTCGGCCGGATCGGTCGAACTGTCCTTCTCTGCGGCCTCGACCGCGTTCGACTATCTTGCCGTGGGCGAGAAGCTGACGCTGACCTATACGGTTGCGATCAACGACCTTGACGGTGGCGTGACGTCGCAGACCTTCGTCGTCACCGTCACCGGCACCAATGATGCGCCTGTCCTGAATGCCGCGAAAACTCCAGTTCTTGCGGCGGAGACGCAGAACGCGGGCCCGCCCGTCAACGGAACAGCCGTCGGTACTCTGGTTTCCAGCCTGGTGAATCTCGATCCGCCGTCGGGCGGTCTGGACAACGTCACCGATCGGGATCATGCAGCAATCACCGGAATTGCATTGACCGGTACCGATACGAGCCACGGTATCTGGTTCTACTCGATCGATGGCGGTGCCCATTGGACCGCGGTCGGCTCGGTGTCGGACACGTCGGCGCTCTTGCTGGCGGCTGATGCCAACACGCGGCTGTATTTCCAACCCAACGCTGATTACAGCGGGACGGATGCGAACGCGATCACGTTCCGTGCCTGGGACCAAACCAGCGGATATAACGGGATCAGTGGGGTCGACGCCTCGATCAATGGCGGCGCGACTGCGTTCTCAACCAATGCGGATACCGCCAATATCACGATCGAGCATGTCGACATCGCCCCTGTGGTCGACCTGAACGGGGGCGCGAGCGGTTTCGATAACCTGGTTAGTTATCCACACGGTCAATCGCCGGTCCTGATCGCCCGGGCGGCCCTGATCACCGATGTCGATTCGGCGAACCTCACGTCGATGACGGTTACGTTGACAAATCCGCTGAATGACAGTTCGGGCGGCGGTGGCATTAACATCAAGGAGATTCTCTCGCTGACTCCCGAGGCTGCCGCACTCGCCGCTGCCGACCATCTCACGGTGACCTTCACTTCCGATGTCGTCCATCGCACTGACCCCGTGACGTTGACGATCACGGGCTCCGCCAGCCTGGCGGACTATCAGTCGATTCTTCAGGGCATCCAATATGTCAACACCAAAACCGGAAGCCAGGACACGACTGATCGGATCGTGACCGTGGTGGTCAGCGATGACACGCTCGACAGCGTCGCGCACAGCGTCACGATTCACTACACAGCCCCGGCCGGTGTCGCCGGCGAGCCGATCAATTTGGCTCTGGTCGAGCCGTCCCCAGATCACCTCGGCCTCGTCACATTGACTGTCGACGGGATGCCAGCGGGCTGGTCCTTGAGCGATGGCAGCAGCAATGGCGATGGTAGATGGACGGTGCAGACCAACGATGTCTCTGCGCTTTCCATAATCTCACCGAACGACTATGCCGGCGCGCTGATGCTCGACGTGGCAATGAGCTGGGCCAATCCCGATGGCAGTATCGGAAGCACGACTATCTCGGACAATGTCGAAGTCTATGCCAAAGGTGGGCCAATTTTTGCGTTATCCAGCGATGACGTCCTGACCGCGTCGAGCGCCAAGGATCTGTTGGTGTTCTCCCGATCGATCGGCCATGACGTGGTTTACAGCTTCGATGCATCGGCGGATCAGATCGATCTGGTCGGCTACACCGGCTTCACCAGCTTCGACGATGTCCAGGCGCACTTGACAGAGGACGTCAACGGCAACGCCGTGATCACGTTGGCCGACGGACAATCAATTAATTTGCAGGGTGTTCACGCCGCATCACTGACGGCGGCGAATTTTGTGTTTGACCTGACACCGGAATTCACCAACGCCGGAACGATGACAATTGAAGACGGAGCCCTGCTGCCGGTATCCGGAGTGATAACCAACTCCGGCGTGATCGCATTGAGCTCGACGGGCACCGGGGCCGATCTGGAACTGATTGAGAGCGGAACGACCCTTCAAGGCGGCGGCAAGGTCCTGCTGTCCGATAGCGATGCCAACGTCATTTCCGGAACGAATTCCAGCGTCACGCTGAATAACATGGACAACACAATTTCTGGCGCCGGCCAGTTGGGCGCCGGTGAATTGGATCTTACAAACGCCGGCATCATCGATGCTACCGGCACGCATGCGCTCGTCATTGATACCGGCTCCAATGTCATCTCCAATTCCGGAACGCTGGAAGCTTCCGGAAGCGGCGGATTGACGATTCTTAGTGCGGTCGCCAATTCGGGAGTGCTGTGGGCCAACGGAGCCGCCATCACGGTGAAGGGCGAGGTAAGCGGAAACGGCACTGCCATCATTGATGGTAGCGGCACTCTCGACCTCGAGGCATCCGCAACGACGAATGTGGCGTTTGGCTCGGGAGGGGCAGGTACGCTGAAGCTTGGAGATTCGTTCCATTTCAACGGCACGATTTCGGGCTTTGGCGATTCCGACGTCATTGATCTTGAGGATCTGGGATCGGCGACAGCGTCGATCACTTATCATGAAAACGTGACGGCAACCGGCGGGACGCTTACGATTTCAAGCGGGGCGCAAACCGTTGAGCTGTCTCTGCTGGGGGATTATTCAGCCGACAACTTCAACATCGTTGCGGATGGCACCCGCGGTACATTGATTGTCTACGTGCCGCACGACCTGACGATCTAAGATTGACGACAATCGCGACCATGCGACTGTCGAATTGAGGGATGAGCCACCTTCCACAGTCATGGCAGCTTCCGTCGATATCGGCCGGTGTCGTAACCCGTTGGATCAATCCATTCGTCCGTGATATCCAGACAGCATGAAACGACTGCGGGTATGGCGAAGATGGTTCACGCGGCGCATCGGCTATGCCCGGCTGCTGTGCCTTGCGCTGCTGATCGGGTTCGCAGCCCTTCGCGTCGCCGATCCGGCTCCCGTCGAGGAAATTCGGGTCAGAACCTTCGATTTCTTCCAGCGCATCGACCCTCGCAAGAAGACCGCAAGGCCGGTGACGATTATCGACATCGACGACAAGAGCCTGGAAAAGATTGGTCAGTGGCCATGGCCGCGGACGCGGATCGCCGATCTCATTACCGAGCTGACCAGGCTGGGCGCCGTCGTAATCGCGTTCGACGCGGTGTTTTCTGAGCCGGACCGGCTCAATCCCGCCGATGTGGCTGATACGTTCCGCGATCTCGATGAGGACACCCGCGCCAAATTGCGAGCGCTGCCGAGCAACGACGAGGTCTTCGCCGAGGCCATCCGGAAGTCGCGTGTGGTGCTTGGTGAATCGGGCGCCGCGGAAGAGCTGGCCGCGCTCGACAAGACGCTCCCGGTGACCGGACTGGCGATGCTGGGCGAGGAACCACAACGTTTCATGTTCCAGTTCCCCGGCCTGCTGCGCAACACCAAGGTGCTTGAACACGCCGCTGCCGGGCGCGGCCTGTTCACGATCAGGCCCGAGCGTGACGGCATCGTACGGCGCGTGCCGATGATCATGTTGGCGCAGGGCCAGACCATGCCCTCGCTGAGTTTCGAGATGCTTCGGGTCGCCACCGGTTCGGGTACGATCCTGATCAAATCCGAGAAGACCGGCATCAAGAGTCTCGGCATCAAGGGCTTTCAGCTTCCGACCGACGGCAATGGCCAGCTTTGGGTTCACTATGCCCGCCAGGATACTTCTCTCTACGTTCCGGTAATCAACGTGCTGGAAAAGACCGTCGCGCCCGAAATGATAGCGGGTAAGCTGGTCCTGATCGGCACCTCGGCCGTCGGTCTCAACGACATCAAGACCACGCCGGTTTCGCAGAACATGCCGGGCGTGGAAATCCACGCCCAGATTCTGGAGGGCGCATTGACCGGCGACGTGATCTCGCAGCCGATCTACGGCATCGCCGTCGAATTCGCGACAGCGCTACTGTTTGGAATGCTGGTGATCGCGTTCGCGCCGCTGTTCGGGCCGGTCACGCTGGTTGCGCTAGGTGCTGCGTTTGCCACTGCACTGCTGGGAACGTCCGCCTATTTCTACATGCAGCACCGGCTGCTGATCGACTTCACCTATCCTCTGATGTCGACCACGGCGATCTATCTTACGCTGATTTTTTCCAGCTTCGTGCGCGAGCAGGCGCAGCGCCGGCAAATTCGTTCCGCCTTCGGCCAATATCTGTCGCCGGCGCTGGTCGAGCAGCTCGCGCAGTCGCCGGAGAAGCTGGTGCTCGGCGGCGAGGAGCGTGAGATGACCATCATGTTCTCTGACATGCGCGGCTTCACCTCGATCTCGGAGACCTACAAGAACGATCCGCAGGGCCTCACTGCGCTGATGAACCGTTTCTTGACGCCGCTGACCAACGCCATCCTCAACCGCAAGGGTACCATCGACAAATATATGGGCGACGCCATCATGGCGTTCTGGAACGCGCCGCTCGATGACAAGAATCATGAGCTCAACGCCTGCGAGGCGGCGCTCGACATGCTGGAGCGCGTCGACGAGCTCAATCAGGCGCGCGAGCAGGAGGCAAAGGAGGAGGGCCGCCCGTTCATTCCGCTCAATGCCGGCATCGGCCTCAATACCGGCACCTGCGTGGTCGGTAACATGGGTTCCGACCAGCGTTTCGACTATTCGGTGTTCGGCGACAGCGTCAACCTTGCTTCGCGCCTCGAAGGGCAGTCCAAGGAATACGGTTTCCCGATCATCGTCGGCTCCAGGACCGCGCTGGCGGTCAAGGACAGGTTCGCGATCCTCGAACTCGACTTCATCATGGTCAAGGGCAAGAAGGAGCCGGAGGTGATCTACGCCATCGCCGGCCGTGAGGACACCGCGCAGTCCGGCCGCTTCCAGCGCCTGCGCAATTTGACCATCGAGATGCTCGCCTGCTATCGCAACCGCGACTGGGAAGGCGCGCTTGCGGCCATCGCGCGCGGCCGCAAGACCGACGAAGCAAATTCGCTGGAGCTGCTCTACAATCTCTACGAAGCCCGCATCCGCGGCTATCTCGAAAATCCGCCGCCGCAAGACTGGAACGGCGCCTTCGCGCTGCTGACGAAGTAGCGTCAAATGCGGGATTTGTAAGGTGGGCAAAGCGAAGCGTGCCCACCATTCACGAGCACGGCGCGGAATGGTGGGCACGGCGCTGACGCGCCTTTGCCCACCCTTGCTACAATTCCTTCACTCCAGCCCGATCGTCGTCAGATCCTGGAACCAGTGCTGCGCCTGCACGAACTTCTTCACCTTGGGCGACAGCGCGTGCGGGTTGGTGTCGTGCACCACCCAAACCAGCGTGGCGTCGTCGACGATCAGCGCATGCGCCTGCGCCAATAGTTCGTCCTGCCTGGCGACATCGAAGGTCTGCTTGGCCTCATCGATCAGAGCGTCGACCTTGGGATTCTTGTAGCCGCCCCAGTTGACGCCGACCGGCGCGATCTGGCCGGAGTGGAAGAAGCGGACGATCGCATAGAGCGGATCTGAGGTGACATAGGCGATGTTGTTGGAGGTGATGCCGGCGTTCATCTCGTCGGCCGCGCCCTTGCGCCACGCGGTATAGAGAGTCTCGAGCTCGACCACCTTGAAGTCGATCTCGATGCCGATTTCCTTAAAACTCTGTTGCAGGAATTCGTTCATTGGCAGCGACAGCATCTGCCCGGTGCCGCCCTGGGCGATAATGAAGGTCGTCTTTAGCGGCTTCTCCTTCGAATAGCCCGCTTCCTGCACCAGCTTCTTCGCCGCCGCGACATCATACTTCAGCTCGAACGTGGGCTTGCCGAACCAGGGACTCGAGGGGTCGACCTGGCCCTTGGCGGGTTTTGCTAGACCGTTCATCAGTCCGACCACGGCCTCGCGGTCGATCGCAAGATTGAGCGCCTTGCGCAGGCGGATGTCGGTCCAGGGCGAACCGGGCAGCACGCTCAAATGATAATTCCAGACATGCGGCGTGACGTTGTCGACGATCTTCATGCCGGCGGATTTGAGCTGCGGCACCGCGTCCGGCGCCGGCGTCTCGATCAGATCGACCTGGCCGGCCAGGAGCGCATTGGTGCGCGTCAGCGCTTCCGGCATCGGAATCAGCACGATCTTGTCGGCCTTCGGAATCCGCTTGCTGTCCCAATAATCGGCGTTCTTCGTCAGTTCGGCGAGTTCGCGCGGCACCAGTTTTGTGAGCTTGAAAGGTCCGGTGCCGGAGGGCTGGCTGGCGAACTTGTCCCAGTCCTTGCCGAGCTTTTCATATTGCGCGGGGCTGGAGACCAGGAACCACAGCATCTGGTAGGGAAAGAAGGAATCGACCGCCTTGGTCGTGATCTCGATGGTCGAATCGTCGATCTTGGCGTAGCTGGCCACTGAAGGCAGGCGGGTTTTGACCTGCGCGCTTTGGCGCTTGTCGAACTGCGGTGCCTTGTCATTGAGCACCTTGTCGAGATTCCAGATCACTGCATCGGCATTGAATTCGCTGCCGTCGTGAAACTTGACGCCCTTGCGCAAGGCAAAGCGCCATTTCTTCTTGTCGCTGTCATCGACTTTCCACTCGGTGGCTAAGCCCGGCACCAGTTTCCCCGGCCGGTCGGACACGTCCATCTCCCAGGCGACCAAGGGATCGTAGATCGTGTAGGCCGAGAACTGGTAGGCGCCGGCGCCGCGGTCCGGCTGGCCGGTGGTCAGCGGGATGTCCGCCATCGAAATGCCGTAGCGCACAACGGTCTCCGCCTGCGCCGAAATTGTAGGCAAGCCAAGAGCCAAGCCGAGGGCCATTGCCGCGGCAGCAAGAAGCATCGAATTTCGGGTGCGCATGAATTAAGCTCCTTCGGGCGGGGTTTGGAGTTGAAAAATGCAAGCTTGGTGCCAGATGGAGCATGGAAAGCGCGCTTGCATGCGCACTCACTGAGAGTTGTGCGGCTAATCGCCCCCAGATAAGCGCCTTCCTTGGCACAGGCGTTGCATACAGTTGCATAAGAATTAGTCACCCAAGTCGAGAAGGAATTGCTGCATATGCGTAACGAAAAATCGAAGAAGACGGCCACCGCGTGGCTGCTGGCGACGGCGCTGGTGGTCGGATTGCCGCAACTCGCCAGCGCCGAAACGGTGCTGCGGATCGGCATGACCGCGGCCGATATTCCGCGCACGCTCGGCCAGCCCGATCAGGGCTTTGAGGGTAACCGCTTCACCGGCCTCACCATGTACGACGCGCTGACGATGTGGGACCTGTCCTCGGCCGACAAGCCGAGCGTGATGATCCCCGGGCTCGCGACCGAATGGAAGGTCGACGAGGCCGACAAGAAGAAGTGGACCTTCAAGCTGCGTCCCGGCGTCAAATTCCATGACGGCTCGCCGTTCAACGCGGACGCCGTGGTCTGGAACGTCGAAAAAGTGCTGAAGCAGGACGCGCCGCAATTCGACGCCAGCCAGGTCGGCGTCACCGCCTCGCGCATGCCGACATTGGCCTCCGCCCGCAAGATCGACGACATGACGGTGGAACTGACCACCAAGGAACCCGACAGTTTCCTGCCGATCAACCTGACCAATCTGTTCATGGCGAGCCCTTCGAAGTGGCAGGCGTTTTATGAGAAGGCTGAAGGCGCCGACGCCAAGGCAAAATCGCAGGCGGCCTGGGCGGCGTTTGCCAAGGACGCCTCGGGCACCGGCCCCTGGAAGATGTCGCAGTTCACGCCGCGCGAGCGGCTCGAACTGGTCAAGAACGAAGGCTATTGGGACAAGGCGCGCGTGCCCAAGGTCGACAAGATGGTGCTGCTGCCGATGCCGGAGGCCAACGCCCGCACCGCCGCATTGCTCTCCGGTCAGGTCGACTGGGTCGAGGCGCCGGCGCCGGATGCGGTCAAGGAGATCAAGCAGCGCGGCTTCCAGCTTCAGGCCAACGAATCGCCGCACGTCTGGCCCTGGCAGTTCTCGCGCGTCGAAGGCTCGCCCTGGAACGACATCCGTGTCCGCAAGGCGGCCAATCTCTGTATCGATCGCGAAGGCCTCAAGGATGGCCTGCTCGCCGGCCTGATGGTGCCCGCCACCGGCACCTTCGAGCCCGGCCATCCCTGGCGTGGCAAGCCAACGTTTGAGATCAAGTATGACAAGGCCGCCGCGCAGAAGCTGATGCAGGAAGCGGGATATGGACCGAGCAAGAAGCTGACGGTGAAGACCCAGACTTCGGCCTCGGGCTCGGGCCAGATGCAGCCGTTGCCGATGAACGAATATCTGCAGCAGGCGCTGGGCGAATGCTACTTCGACGTCCAGCTCGACGTCATCGAGTGGAATACGCTGTTCACCAACTGGCGCCGCGGCGCCAAGGACCCGACCGCCAACGGCGCCAACGCTACCAACGTGACTTATGCGGCGATGGATCCGTTCTTCGCCCTGGTGCGCTTCCTGCAGTCGTCGATGGCCCCTCCGGTCTCGAACAATTGGGGCTTCATCAACAATCCCAAGTTCGATGAGCTGGTGACGAAGGCCCGCCAGACCTTCGACCCCGCGGCGCGCGACGCGGCGCTGGCCGAATTGCATGCGGCCTCGGTGGACGATGCGGCGTTCCTCTACGTCGCCCACGACGTCTCGCCGCGCGCCATGAGCCCGAAGGTGAAGGGCTTTGTGCAGCCGAAGAGCTGGTTCGTCGACTTCTCGCCGGTGTCGATGGCGCCGTGACGCGGAGAGCGTGATGCTTGCTGACCCTCTCCCCTTGTGGGAGAGGGTGGCTTCGATGCGCAGCATCGAAGACGGGTGAGGGGTTCTCTCCGCGGATAGAGATCCTTCATCATGCACTTCCATCTCCGCGGGTAGAGACCCCTCATCCGGCGCGCATGAGTGCGCGCCACCTTCTCCCACAAGGGGAGAAGGAAGAAGAAAAAGTGACTCGTGTTTGCTTACATTGCCCGACGTATCGTCTACGTCATCCCGATCGTGATCAGCGTGGCGCTGGTGTGTTTCCTGCTGGTGCACATCACGCCCGGCGATCCGCTGGTTGCCGTGTTGCCGGCGGATGCGTCGCAGGAGCTCGCCGCGCAACTGCGCACGGCTTACGGCTTTGATCGTCCGCTGCCGGTCCAGTTCGGGCTCTGGCTATGGCGGGCGCTCCATGGCGATCTCGGCAGTTCGATCGCGACCGGCCGCCCGGTGCTGTCGGAAGTGCTGCGCGCGGTCGGCAACACCGTCACGCTTGCCATCGCCGCAGCCCTGATCGGCTTCACGCTCGGGCTATTGTTCGGCCTGATCGCCGGCTATTTCCGCGACACCTGGATCGACAAGGTCGCGACCTCGATCGCGATCGCCGGCGTCTCGGTGCCGCATTACTGGCTCGGCATGGTGATGGTCATCATCTTCTCGGTGCAGCTCAACTGGCTGCCGGCCGTCGGCGCCGGCCCCGGCGGTTCCGGCGCCTGGGGCTGGGACTGGGAGCACATGAAATATCTGATCCTGCCGGCGATCACGACCTCGGTGATCCCGATGGGCATCGTCACCCGCACGGTGCGCGCCTTGACCGGTGATATCCTCTCGCAGGATTTCGTCGAGGCGCTGCGTGCCAAGGGGCTGCGCGAGACGGACGTGTTCAAACACGTCATCAAGAACGCCGCGCCGACCGCGCTCGCGGTGATGGGCCTGCAGCTCGGTTACATGCTCGGCGGCTCGATCCTGATCGAGACCGTGTTCTCATGGCCGGGCTCCGGCCTGCTGCTCAATTCCGCGATCTTCCAGCGCGACCTGCCGCTGCTGCAGGGCACGATCCTGGTGCTGGCGCTGTTCTTCGTGGCCCTCAATCTCCTGGTCGATATCGCGCAGGCCGCGATCGATCCGCGCATCAAGCGGGGCTGATCCAATGAGAACCTGCAAATGACCGTGATGTCGGATACCGCCCTGCAAGCTGCGCCCGCCACCAAGGCGCGCGGCTATTGGGCAACCGTCGGCCGCCGTATCGCGCGCGACAAGGTCAGCATGGTCTGCGCCTTCGTGCTGGCGCTGATTTTCCTTTCGGCGCTGTGCGCGCCGTGGCTGGGCTTAGCCGATCCCTACCAGGGCTCGATGATCCGCAGGCTTCGCCACATCGGCACGCCGAACTATCCGCTCGGCACCGACGAGCTCGGCCGCGACATGCTGGCGCGGCTGATCTACGGCGGCCGGCTGTCGCTGATCATCGGCATTTTGCCTGTCATCTTCGCCTTCGTGATCGGCACCTCGCTCGGACTCGTCGCGGGCTATGTCGGCGGCAAGCTCAATACGGCGATCATGCGCACCATCGACGTGTTCTATGCCTTTCCGTCAGTGCTGCTGGCGATTGCGATCTCCGGCGCGCTGGGGGCGGGCATTGTCAACTCCATCGTGTCGCTGACGATCGTGTTCGTGCCGCAGATTACCCGCGTCGCGGAAAGCGTCACCACGGGCGTGCGCAACATGGATTTCGTCGAGGCCGCGCGTGCGTCCGGCGCCGGCCCCTTCACCATCATGCGCGTCCATATGCTCGGCAACGTGCTCGGACCGATCTTCGTCTACGCCACCGGGCTGATCTCGGTGTCGATGATCCTCGCCGCTGGCCTGTCCTTCCTTGGCCTCGGTACCAAACCGCCGGAGCCGGAATGGGGCTTGATGCTGAACACGCTGCGCACCGCGATCTATGTCAACCCATGGGTGGCGGCGCTGCCGGGCGTCATGATCTTTGCGGTGTCGATCTGCTTCAATTTGTTGAGCGACGGCATGCGCAGCGCCATGGACATCAGGAACTGACGCGATGAGTGAGACGAGCCCGTCAGTCGAATTGCTGGAGCCGGTCGAGGACGTCGGCGGCGCGGCGCAGCCGCTGTTGCAGGTCACCGGCCTCACCAAACATTTCCCGGTGCGGGGCGATCTGTTCAGCCCTCGCAAAACCGTGCGCGCGGTCGATAATGTTTCCTTCTCCATCGCCAAGGGCGAAACGGTCGGCATCGTCGGCGAATCCGGCTGCGGCAAGTCGACCACCGCGCGATTGTTGATGCACCTGATGAAGCGCGATGCCGGCGATATCGTCTATGATGGCATGCAGGTCGGCCGCGCGCTGTCGCTGCGTGAACTGCGCCGCGGCATGCAGATGGTGTTTCAGGACAGCTACGCCTCGCTCAACCCGCGTCTGACGATTGAGGAATCGATCGCGTTCGGTCCAAAGGTTCACGGCATGGCGGATGCCGTCGCGCGCGCGCTGGCGCGCGAGCTGCTCGGCAAGGTGGGCTTGCGGCCCGAAACTTTTGCCAACCGCTACCCGCACGAGATTTCCGGCGGCCAGCGCCAGCGCGTCAACATCGCGCGTGCGCTGGCGCTGTCGCCGCGGCTCGTGATCCTTGATGAAGCCGTCTCGGCGCTGGACAAATCGGTCGAAGCCCAGGTGCTCAACCTGCTGGCTGATCTCAAGCGCGAATTCGGCCTGACCTATCTGTTCATCAGTCACGACCTCAACGTGGTGCGCTACATCTCGGACCGCGTGCTGGTGATGTATCTCGGCGAGGTGGTCGAACTCGGCCCGGTTGACAAGGTTTGGGATGCGCCGGCGCATCCCTATACGCGCGCGCTCTTGGCGGCGATGCCGTCGTCCGATCCTGATAACCGCACCGAGACGCCGCCGATTTCGGGCGATCCGCCCAATCCGATCGACCCGCCGCCCGGTTGCCGGTTTCACACCCGCTGTCCGTTTGCGGAGCCGCTCTGCGCAAATGCGACGCCAAAACTCAGCGATGTCGATACAATCGGCCATCAGGCGGCGTGCTATATGGCCATTGCCGGCTCCGGGCACAGCCGCGCACCGGCCAAACAAAACGACAAGGGAGCTAACACCGCATGACAAGACCCGATCCAAAACAGGTCAAGGTAATGACCGAAATCGCCGGTGTGCCGCAGGATTCGGAAGTTTCCGCGCGCATCGCCAATTCCATCGGCCCGGCCTTCGATGGTTTTGCGCCGGTCAGCGGCACACTGCCGATGGATCTTGAGCCTGCGAGCTTTCTTTTGGTGCAGCGCGCGAAGGTGTTAAAATGAGCGGCGAACCGGCCTTGATGTCGCTGGTGGCGGTTGCGAAAGCGATCGCCTGCAAGAAGCTCTCCTCGCGCGAGGTCACGCAATCCTGTCTCGACCGGATCGCGCAATGGCAGCCGCGCGTCAACGCCTTCATGGCGATCGAGGCGGAGGAGGCACTCGCCGCCGCCGATGCCGCCGACGCGGCACTCGCCAAGGGCAAGAATCTCGGCCCGCTGCACGGCGTGCCGATGGCGCACAAGGACATGTATTACGACGCCGGCAAGGTCGTGACCTGCGGCTCGAAAATCCGCCGAGATTTCGTGGCGACGACAACCTCCACTGCATTGCAGCGGTTGAAGGACGCCGGCTCTGTCAGGCTCGGCTCGCTGCAGATGGTCGAGTTCGCCTACGGCCCGACCGGTCACAACGTCCATTACGGCGCGGTTCGTAACCCCTGGAATGTCGATCACATCACCGGCGGCTCCTCGTCCGGCTCAGGCTCAGCGGTCGCCGCTCGGCTCACCTTTGCGGCGCTCGGCTCCGATACCGGCGGCTCGATCCGGATGCCCGCGCATTTCTGCGGCGTCACCGGCTTCAAGACCACCGTCGGCCTGATCAGCCGTGCCGGCGCGATGCCGTTGTCGCAATCGCTCGATACGGTGGGGCCGCTGGCGCAAACGGTCGAAGACTGTGCGCTGCTCGTAGGCCTGATGGCGGGTGCCGACCCCGAGGATCCCACCGCCTCCACGCTCCCGGTGCCGAACTACATGGCCGCGACCACAGGGTCGCTCAAGGGCCTGAAGATCGGCGTGCCGACCGCCTTCTATGTCGACGATCTCGACTCCGAGGTGGCGCGTGTGCTGGACGAAACCATTGCCACCCTGAAAAAAGAGGGCGCCGAGATCGTCAAGCTCGAACTGCCGGATCAGCGCCAGCTCACTGCCGCCTGCCAGATCGTGCTCGCCACCGAAGCCGCCGCCTTCCACAAGCGCTGGATGATCGAGCGTCCGCAGGATTACGGCGCGCAGGTGTTGATGCGGCTGCAGAACGGGCTCGCGATTCCCGCCGTGACCTATCTCGAAGCGATGCGCTGGCGCGGTCCCGCGCTCGCGGCCTACCTCGCGGCGGTCACCGGCACCGATGCCGTGATCGCGCCGGTCGCGCCGATGCCGGCGGCGACCATTGCCGAGAGCGATGTCGGCAACAGCCTCGATGCGGAGGCCGTGATCCAGCGGATCACGCGCTTCACCCGGCCGATCAACTATCTCGGCCTGCCGTCGCTATCGATTCCCGCAGGCTTCACCAGGACCGGTCTGCCGGTCGGCATGCAGCTGATCGGCCGCTCGTTCGATGAAGCAATGCTGGTGCGGATCGGCGCGGCGTTCCAGCGCGCCACGGACTATCACCAAAAGGTACCCAAGTTGGCATGACTAACCTCGTCGAAATCCGCGACCTCAACATCCGCTTCACCGGCGAACGCACGGTTCATGCCGTCAACGACATCTCGCTTGCGCTCGGTGAGGGCGAGGTGCTCGGCCTGCTCGGCGAATCCGGCTCCGGCAAGAGCGTGAGCTTGCGCGCGCTGATGCGGCTATTGCCGAAGAAGCGGACGCAGATTTCGGGGACAGTGAAGGTTCTGGGCCGCGACGTGCTGGCGATGAACGAGGAACAGCTTTCGGCGTTTCGCGGCCAGACCGTCTCCATGATTTTTCAGGAACCCGCGCTGGCGCTCGATCCCGTCTACACGATCGGCCACCAGATCGCGGAAAGCGTGATGCGCCACGAAGGCAAGAGCCAGAAGGAGGCGACGGCGCGCGCGCTGGAAATGCTGGAGGTGGTGCGCATTCCCTCCGCCAAACGTCGTCTCGAGGCCTATCCGCACGAAATGAGTGGCGGCATGCGGCAACGCGCGATGATCGCGCTGGCGCTGGCCTGCAAGCCAAAAATCCTGCTGGCCGACGAGCCCACGACGGCGCTGGACGCCACCGTGCAGATCCAGATCCTGCTGCTGTTGCGCGAATTGCAGCGCGAGTTCGGCATGTCGGTGATTTTCGTGACCCACGATATCGGCGTCGCCATCGAAATCTGCGACCGCGTCGCTGTCATGTATGCCGGCCAGATCGTGGAGCAGGGCCGCCTGCGCGACATCGTCCGCTCGCCGGTTCATCCCTATGCCAAGGGCTTGCTGGCTTCGACCGTCCATGGGGCGAAAAGAGGCCAGCGGCTGGAGACCATCCCGGGGACGCCGCCCTCGCTCGACAAGGTGCCTGCAAATTGTTCGTTCGCGCCGCGCTGCGCGGTGGCGCAGCCGCGCTGCAGCGAGCGCCTGCCGCCCAATGTGCAGGTGTCGTCAGATCGAACCGCGCGCTGCGTGTTGGCGGAGCCGGCTACGGCGGTTGGTGCGATCTAACAGATATCGGGACAGGTGTTGTCTGGTTCGTCATGCCCGGCCTTGTGCCGGGCATCCACGTCTTCTTGTCTGCCTAAGACGTGGATGGCCGGGCTGAACGCCAAGCCCCGGCCATGACGAGATCGAATTTCAACCGCCCAATCCCGGATCGGCCCAGCGTTCGATCTGCGCCGGTCCCACGACCTGCTTCGGCTGATGGGGATTGAGCGTACCCGCGCTCGCGGTCCAGCCCTTGGACAATATCTGCATCGCAAACAGCTTGGCGTCGATTTCCGATTTGAAGGTGCGGGTCGAGCGGGCCATGCTCTCCGCCGTCTCGTCCGCCTTGTCCGGACCAAAGGTCACATACCAAATATCGCCTTGCTTCATGCCGACCTAACGCATGTGACGTAAAAAAGTTTCACTTCGCGGGCGTCGTTGGGCGGTGCGCGGATTGCGGCTCGTCACATCGGACAAGGATGGGATAGGCTGCCGTCCGGCCTGCGCCGCGAACCCCGGGGGGACCTCAAATGCAGATTTCCAACGAAGGCATTCTCGTCATTCTCTTCGTCGGCCTGGTGGCCGGCTGGCTCGCCGGCAAGATCGTGCACGGCACCGGCTTTGGCATCATCGGCGACATCCTCGTCGGCATCGCCGGCGCGCTGCTTGCGAGCCTGCTGTTTCCCAAGCTCGGCATTCGTATCGGCACCGGGCTGGTGTCCGAGATCGTCTATTCCACCATCGGCGCCGTCATCCTGCTGCTGATCGTGCGGCTGGTGCGGACCGGCGGGCGGCTGTAGCGAGCGCTATTTCGCGCGGCCAACCGCCTCCACGATCCACCGCCGGACGGCAGCGATCCGGCGGTCGCGCGCCTGCTCGGTGCGGGAGACAAGGTAGATCGTCTCGTTATGCGTGGCCTCGAACGCAAAGGGCGCGATCAGCTTTTTGCCAAAGCCCGGCCGCGCCTTGATCAGCGGCGACATTCCCAAGGTGACGCCAAGTCCCTGTTCGGCGGCCTCCAGCATCGCCGGCACGCTGTCGAGCCACAGGTGCCCGCGTGGAGTGAGATGCGAGAGGCCGGCCTCCTTGAGCCAGGCCGGCCACGCGCGCGGTTGCGTCGTGAGATGAATCAGCACCTCGCCCGCCAAATCTTCCGGCTTCCGCAATGCGCCCTTGACCAGCGCGGGCGCGCAGACCGGCAAACCCTTCACTGTGACCAGCGGTTCGAATTTCAGTCCCGTGGAATGCTCGCGGCCATAGCGGATCGCGACGTCGACGCGCGAGGCGCTGAAGTCGGCATATTGATGCGTGGCCTCGATGCGCAGCGTAAGCGCGGGATTGCGCCGCTTGAACTCCGGCAGGGCAGGGATCAGTACGGCCGAGGTGAAGAACGGCAGCGAGCTGATCCAGAGTTCGGCGTGCGCATCGCGGCGATGCCGCAGCATGTCGCGGCTGGCGTCCTGTAACGCCGCCAGCGCGGCCGAGATTTTTGCAAAATAGCGTTCGCCATCGGCCGTCAGCCGCACCGAACGCGCGCCGCGCACGAACAGTTTGACGCCGAACTGCTCTTCCAGCCCCCGGATCTGATGGCTGATCGCCGACGGGCTGAGCGAAAGGTCACGCGCCGCGCGGCGAAAGCTCAGTTGCGAAGCGGCGCGCTCAAACGCCAGCAAGGCGGTCAAGGGCGGGATCGCGCGCAGCGGCGGGGGCGGGGTCGCCGAGAGTTGAATAATATTCATCTGAGGTGAGAAAATCCCTTTTGTAACGGGCTTTGGTTTCCGACAGCATAGCCTAACGTTCAGCATTCTTCATCTCGGGATACCGCAACCTTGGCCATCTTCGAGCCCGCCGGCCCCAATCGCTGGCAACCCACGGCACTTGCCGCTGGCCCCTTCGCCGGCCTGCAGGGCGGCGCGGTCGCAAGCCTGTTGACGGCGGAAGTCGAGGCGCTGGCGGGCGAGCGGCAATGGGGCACGGCGATCACGTCGTCGGCCTGGTTCCTGCGGCCGACACCGATGACGGTTTTACGGACCGGACTGTCTGTCGTGACCGAGGGCGGCCGCGTCAGTGTAATCGACAACACGCTCTGGCCCGACGGCGAGGAACAGCCCTGCGCCACCGTGCGGGTGACGCTGTCGCGCGAACGCGCCGTGGAGGTGCCCGGCTTTGCCGAGCCCACAAGCGACGCCGCCGATCCCACCCGGTTTCCGATCCGCACAAGGCAGGCGGCACATGGCCGGACCTGGTTCATGGATGCCATGGAGGCCCGCGCGGGCGACGGCGTCGCCTGGTTTCGCATGAACCAGGCGATCATCGACGGCGCCGGACCCCTGTCGAAGGTGCCGCTGTCCTCGGTGCTGGGACCGGCGGACTGGACCCATGGCATCGCCCGGCCGTTCCATGATGTGGTGGCGGATCCGAACCCCAATCTGACGGTTCAATTGTTCCGCCAGCCGGAAGGCCGATGGGTTGGCGTTCGCGCAGAGGCCAAATGGCGGGCGGCGGGCGGGTTGGGCGTCGGAAGCGGCGTCCTGCTCGATATCCACGGCGAGATCGGCCGGGTCTCGATGTCGGTGATTCTGGTGCCGTTTCCGCACAAAACGAAGCCCGAACCCGCCGCGGGGCTGGCGCCGGCATCAAATTAGCTGCCCAAAGGCGCGACTTCCGTCTTTCCCCGCTTCATGGGGATGAACTGGATGCAGGTTAACGTGACATAAATAGACGGTGCCTGAAAACACCGCTAAAACCTGCACGTACCTTATCCTTTTGAAGAGATACGCATAAATGGCAGCCGCTCCCGTCCGGCGTTCCGAGCTCGGTGAAGCGCTGCGCGCCTGTCGCAACGCCTTTATCGGCGTCGGCGTCATGAGTTGCATGATCAATCTTTTGTACCTGACCGGCTCGATCTTCATGCTGGAGGTCTACGACCGCGTGCTGCCGAGCCGCAGCGTGCCGACCCTGGTCGGCCTCGTCATTCTGGCCGGCGGCCTCTACATCGCCCAGGGCGGCCTCGATCTGATCCGCGGGCGGATTCTCGGCCGCATCGGCACCGCACTCGATGAAGCGATCAATACGCGCGTGTTCGAAACCGTGGTGCGCCTGCCGCTGCTGGTCGGCAGCCGCAACGAGGGCCTGCAGCCCTTGCGCGATCTCGACAATGTCAGGTCGTTTCTCGGCAGCATGGGGCCGGGCGCGTTCTTCGATCTGCCGTGGCTGCCGTTCTATCTGGCGATCTGCTTTGCGTTTCACTGGCTGCTCGGCGTCACCGCTTTGGCGGGTGCCATCATTCTGGTGACGCTGACGCTGATCACCGAGTTCCTGTCGCGCACGCCGGCGAAGGAGGCGATGACGCTGGCGGCGCGGCGCAATGACCTCGCCGCCACCAGCCGGCGCAACGCCGAAGTGCTGGTCGCGATGGGCATGTCCGGACGTCTGAGCAAGCGCTGGGGCGAAGCGAACGAGACCTATCTGGCGGGCAATCAGCGCGCCAGCGACATCGCCGGCGGCCTGGGCGCGGTCGCCAAGGTGCTGCGCATGATGCTGCAATCGGCGGTGCTCGCGGTCGGCGCCTATCTCGTGATCCACCAGGAAGCCACCGCCGGCATCATCATCGCGGGCTCGATCCTTAGCGCGCGCGCGCTGGCGCCGGTCGATCTCGCCATCGCCCACTGGAAGGGTTTTGTCGCCGCGCGCCAGAGCTGGCATCGCCTGGCCAAGCTTCTGCAGCAAATGCCGGCGGCGAATGAACAGACGCTGTTGCAGGCGCCTTCGAAACGGCTGTCGGTCGAGGCCGTCAGCATCGTGCCGCCGGGCGATCAGCGCGTCATCGTGCAGGACGTGAACTTCGCCGTCGAGGCCGGCACCGGCGTCGGCGTCATCGGTCCGAGCGGTTCGGGCAAGTCGTCGCTGGTGCGCGCGCTGGTCGGCGTCTGGATGCCGGCCCGCGGCAAGGTGCGGCTCGACGGCGCGGCGCTCGACCAATGGTCGTCGGACGTGCTCGGCCGCCACATCGGCTATCTGCCGCAGGACGTCGAATTGTTCGCCGGCACCGTGGCGCAGAACATCTGCCGCTTCGATCCCGAAGCAAAGTCGGACGCGATCATCGCCGCCGCCAAGGAAGCGGGCGTGCATGAGATGATCATCAAGATGCGCGAGGGTTACGACACCCAGATCGGCGAGCAGGGCACGGCGCTTTCGGCAGGGCAAGCCCAGCGCGTGGCGCTGGCGCGCGCGCTTTACGGCAATCCGTTCCTGATCGTGCTCGATGAGCCGAACTCCAACCTCGACAGCGAGGGCGACGAGGCGCTGACGCGGGCAGTGCGCGGCGCGCGCGAGCGCGGCGCCATCGTGATCGTGGTGGCGCATCGGCCGATCGGCATCGAGGCCGTCGATCAATTGCTGGTATTGAAGGACGGCCGCATGCAGGCGTTCGGTCCGAAGGAAACCGTGCTCGGCCAGGTGCTGCAGCGCGTTGCGCCGCCGACGCCGATCAAGATCGTGTCCGAAGCCGGAGCTGCGAAAAAATCATGACCACCGAGCTGAAAGGCGCGCGCCGCTCGATACGCGGGCATCTGATCGTCGGCCTCTCGCTGATGCTGGTGCTTGCCGGTGGGTTCGGCGGTTGGGCCTCGACCGTGCAGATTTCGGGCGCGCTGATCGCGCCGGGTTCGGTGGTAGTCGATTCCAACGTCAAGAAGGTGCAGCACCCGACCGGCGGCGTGGTTGGCGAGGTCAGGGTGCGCGACGGCGATATCGTCAAGGCCGGCGACATCGTGGTGCGGCTCGACGAGACCGTGGTCAAGGCGAGCCTGGCCATCGTCGTCAAGACGCTGAACGGATTGTGGGCACGCGCGGCGCGACTGGAAGCCGAGCAGCGCGGCCTCGACAAGATCAAGTTCCCGTCGATGCTGACTGATCGCGCCGACGATCCCGATGTGCGGGATATCCTGGCGAGCGAGACGAAACTGTTCGAGGTTCGCGTATTCGGACGCGCCGGGCAAAAATCGCAATTGCGCGAGCGGGTGTTGCAGCTCAACGAGGAAATCGCAGGCCTCACGGCGCAGGAACAGGCCAAGGAAAAGGAAGTCGCGCTGGTCGAGAAGGAACTGGTCGGCGTCCGCCAGCTCTACGAACAGCGCCTGATCCAGATCTCGCGCCTGACGGTGCTGGAGCGCGATCTCGCCCGGCTGTCGGGCGAGCGTGCGCAATACATCGCCGCGCGGGCGCAGGCGAGGGGCAAGATCACCGAAACCGAGCTGCAGATCATCCAGGTCGACAAGGACGTGGTCAGCGAGGTCTCCAAGGATCTGCGCGAGACCAACGACAAGATCGGCGAGTTCGTCGAGCGCAAGGTCACCGCCGAGGATCAATTGCGCCGCATCGACATCCGCGCGCCGCAGGACGGCGTCGTGCTGCAGTCGACGGTGCACACCGTGGGCGGCGTGATCACCGCCGGCGACGCCATCATGATGGTGGTGCCGCGGGCCGACGATCTTTCGGTCGAGGCCAAGGTCAATCCGCAGGACATCGACAAGCTGCAGATCGGCCAGAAGACGCTGCTCAGGCTATCCGCCTTCAACCAGCGCACCACGCCGGAATTGAACGGCGTCGTCACCCGCGTCTCCGCCGACGTCACCACCGACCAGCGCACGGGCCAGAGCTACTACACCATCCGCGTTTCACTGCCGCCAGCCGAAGTCGCCCGCCTCGGCCACGACGTCAAGATTATCCCGGGCATGCCGGTCGAAGCCTTCGTCCAGACCGGCGACCGCACCATGTTCTCCTATTTGCTGAAACCGTTCAGCGACCAGCTGATGCGCTCGTTCAGGGAGAGGTGAGGTGGTGGGCGCGTGACCGCGGCCACATCCATCGAGACGCCGCTTCGCGGCCCCTCACCATGAGGGGTGTTGTGTCCCCGCGGGTCAGGGTGTGAACCCATAGATGGCGAACGTCCGCTTTGGCGCGCATTCCGGACTCAAGTCGGACTCCTTGCGCGAGGTCCGAAAAGTGCCAGAAGCCGACCTGATCCACGAGACCGGCTATAGCTCGCCTCTCATTAGTTTGACCCCGAGGAAAGTCAGGAACGCCAATGAGATTGGCGCGAAAACGGCCATTGATCCATAGAGCCACGTGGCGGCGGCCGGATCGTCGATAAAGCTAAATCGAAAAACATACGAGGCCAGAAGCGTGGCCACGTACGCAAAGAACACGGTCAAGAAAGCAAAGGACAGTGCAAAAACGAGCAGAACGATTATCCGAAAAAGTTGACGCATCTTAGGACGACCATTCGTTTGCCCGTCAGTCAGCTCTGGTCAAGTCTGGGACATCAGGCGCCGGCATTATTATCGGCGCCTGATGAAGAGTACTTAAATATTCCGCAAAGCGACGTCTCGACGGATGTGGACCCGCTGCCGAACACGCTTCACCGCGAGGTTCGGAGTGGAGCACTATCTACCTTCTGTCGTATTCATCCGGCCCCATCGCCCAAGCCCATTCCTCATGGCCCTGCGCGTAGGTGCGGTTGGTTTCGGCCGGGTTGCGGTTGACCAGCGGCCGCATGAACATCGGGTGCGTGGCGCTGCGGACCTCGTGCTCGACGGTGAACAGGTGCCTGCCGCCGTCGAGGTCGATGATGTCGCGAAAGCGGTATTGATACTGGTTGTCTTCCTGCGAGATCAGGCCGCGCTCCCGCAGGCGATGGTAGGGACCTGAGAAATCCGTGATGTAGATCTGCACGTGATGACCGTCGAATTCCGGCAGCCGTCGGTCGGTCTCGCGAAACTGCAGATACTGGTCCTTGCCGACCTTGACCCGCGCCACAGCGGCGTCGCCGTTCAGAAATTCGGCCTGCATTCCCATGATCGCGGGATAGAAGGCGGAAATCGCTTTCGCGGTGCCTGCCGGCACGTCGAACTCGACATAGGGAATGCCGAGCGTGATGCGCCCGAAGCGTGTGGCGTCCGGCTCATAGCAGCGGAGGCGGTTGCCCCAGGGGCAGATCGCCTCGACATGGTCGTTGTGCTCGGTGAACGCGAACGACGTTCCTTCCAGCTTCTTGGCGACCGCCGCCAGCCGCTCCAGCAGCGCCTCGCGGCCGGCGATGACGATGCCGGCGTGGCCGCGCAGCACCTGCGGCGCGCCGTCAGGCAGATGAAACTGGCTCTTGCCGACATTGACCCACATGTTGGTGTCCGACACCATCAGATAGGGATCGCGGGTCAGCCCGAGGCCTGCAATATAGAACAGCGTCGCCAGCCGCTGATCGGGAATGGTGACGTTGACATGCTCGAAATGGATCGAGTTGCCGAGGTCTTCTGCTGCGCGGTCGAACGGCTGTTGCATGGATGCGATCCTCGATAAGCCTGCGGTGACAATCGTAGCGTGGGCAAAGATCGTAGAATGGGCAAAGCGCAGCGTGCCCACCATTCCTTCTGCGGATCGAAATGGTGGGCACGGCGCAAGCGCGCCTTTGCCCCCCCTACGGATTCTTCCTCACTTCGACAAATTCTCCAGCAGCAGATTCAACGCCGTCTTCGCGAACGCCTGCATGTTGGCCTGCCGGTCGGCACTCTCGGTCTCCAGCGTGAACACTTCGTTTTGCGGACCTGCCACCGCCGTGCAGCAATGGCCCGCTGCGTCGCCGTAGCGGTTGCCGGTCGGACCCGTCGCGCCGGTTTCCGAAAGTCCCCAGTCGGTCGAAAAGCGCTGCCGGACCTGGCTTGCCAGCAGATTTGCGTAGGGCTCCGACGCCGAGCGGATGCCCTTCATCGCCTCGTCCGGAATGTCCATCAGCAGCCGCCGCGCGTCGCGCGTATAGACCACGGCGCCGCCGAGGAAGTAGGCCGATGCGCCCGGCACCGACAGCAGCGCCGCCGAGATCAGGCCGCCGGTTGAGGATTCCGCAACTGCAATCGTCTGTTTCCGCGCGACCAGTTGAGTGGCAATCTTTTCGGCTATCGTCACGAGCTCTTTCATCTCAACTCCCCGGAATTGCCGCCAGTCATGTCTTCCTAGCACAGGAGGTCCACATTTGCCGAGTTGCGGCGCGCCGGCCGCCCTGATTGAATACCTCAAACGACCGCGCCCAAGCGGGCCGAAGAGGAAACACCATGACGTCGCCGCTTCCCGGCGGCGTGGATTGCGATCTGCATCCCGCCGTTCCTCATCTGACCAGCCTGTTGCCCTACATGAACGACTATTGGCGCGACCAGGTGACGACGCGCGGCATGACCGATCTGGTCTCGCAATCCTATCCGACCAATTCGCCGATCTCGTCGCGGCCAGACTGGCGGCCAGCGCAGGGCAAGCCGGGTTCAGACCTCGCCGACCTGCAGAAACAGGCGCTGGACCGCTTTCAGGTGAGCTACGGCATCTGCAATCCCCTGTACGGCGTACAGATGGTGTTCTCCGAAGACATGCAGGACGCGTTCTGCCGCGCCCTGAACGACTGGCTGGCCAGGGAATGGCTCGACAGGGATGCGCGGCTGGGCGGCTCGATCGTGATCCCGACGCAAAGCGTCGAAAAATCCGTCGCCGAGATCGAGCGCTGCGCCAAGGACAAGCGCTTCGTTCAGGTGCTGATGCTGGTGATGGGCGACATGCCCCTGGGCAAACGCGCTTACTGGCCGATCTATGCGGCGGCCGAACGGCTCGGCCTCGCCATCGGCATCCATGCCGGCAGCGCCTATCACAACCCGCCGACCTCGGTCGGCTGGGGCTCCTACCACATCGAGGATTACGTTGCGCAGGCCACCGCGTTCCAGACCCAGTTGACCAGCCTGATCGTGGAAGGCGTGTTCGCCCGCCACCCAAATCTGAAGATGGTGATGCTGGAAAGTGGCTTCACCTGGCTGCCGGCCTATTTGTGGCGGCTGCACAAGTTCTGGCGCGGCATACGGATGGAAACCCCGTGGGTCGATCGTGCGCCGCTGGAGATTGTGCGCAGCAACATCCGTTTCTCGCTGCAACCGGTCGATGCACCGCCGGATCCGGCAACCCTGAACCGCCTGTTTGACCATATGCAGTCGGACGAATTGCTCCTATTCTCCACCGACTATCCGCACTGGCAATTCGACGGCGACGAGGTGCTGCCGCCTGGGTTGTCGCCCGATCTTGTTCGCAAGATCATGATCGACAATCCGCGCGCGACCTATAGCCGCCTCGGTCAGGCGGCGGTGAAGGAGACGACGCCATGAACGTGCAGTTCCGTCCCGAGCCGTCAGCGTCCGTTGGCGTCAAGACCGCGATCGCCGATTGCGACATTCATCCGGCGCGCGCCACCCCGGATGAACTGTACCCCTTCCTGGAAAAACGCTGGCACGCGCATCTCGAGGCCTACGGCAAGCAGGCCTATCACGGCATGATGGAAGGCCCGCCCTATCCGAAGGCGCAGCCCAACGCCTCGCGCCGCGACGCCTGGCCGCCGGAAGGCGGGCCGCAGGGCTCCTCGCTGTCGTTCATGCAGAAGCAGCTGCTCGATCCCTATAACGTCGCGCTCGGCGTGCTCAATCCGCTTGCCAGCGGGCAGGGCCTGCGCAACCAGGATCTGGCCGGCGCGATCTGCACCGCGATCAACGACTGGCAGATCGAGAAATGGACAGCTAAGGATTCCCGCCTGAAGGGCTCGATCGTCGTCGCCAATGAAGATGGCCCTTCCGCCGCCGCCGAAATCCGCAAGCGCGCCGGCGACAAGAACTTCGTTCAGGTGCTGCTGCTCTCGCGCAATGTCGAGCCGCTCGGCCAGCGCCGCTACTGGCCGATCTACGAGGCGGCGCAGGAAATCGGCCTGCCGGTCGGCGTTCACGCCTTCGGCTTCGGTGGCAATCCGCTCACCCCGTCCGGCTGGCCGAGCTTCTACATCGAGGAGATGGTCGGTCATGCGCAATGCCAGCAGACCGTGCTGGCGAGCCTCGTGCTCGAAGGTGTGTTCGAGCGTTATCCCAAACTGAAGATGGTCATGATCGAGGCCGGCTTCGGCTGGGCGCCGTCGCTTGGCTGGCGGCTGGACAAGAATTTCGAGCGGCTGCACAGCGAGGTGCCGTATCTCAAGCGCAAGCCGTCGGAATATATCCGCGACCACATCTGGTGGACCACGCAGCCGATGGAAGATCCGGAGCGCCGCGACCATCTGTTCCAGGTGATCGAGTGGATCGGCTGGGACAAGCTGTTGTTCGCCACGGATTATCCGCATTGGGATTTCGATGAACCGTCGCGCGTGTTGCCGGCCGGCGTCAGCGACGCCAACCGCGAAGCGTTCTATCTCGGCAACGCGAAGAAGCTGTACGGGATATCTTGATGGTTCGACACGTCATTGCTCCGGTGGACGAGCTGCCGCCGGGCACCCGAAAATTCCTCACCATCGACGAGCGGCCGATCGCGATCTTCAACATCAAGGGCGAGTTCTTCGGCCTGTTGAACCGCTGCCCGCATCAGGGCGCGGCCTTGTGCGAGGGCCCGCTGATCGGGCTCGCGCAATCCTCCGATCCCGGCGAGATCGAATACACCAAACTCGGCGAGATCATCCGCTGCCCCTGGCACGGCTGGGAATTCGATATCCGCACCGGCCAATCCTATTGCGACCCCAAGCGCTTTCGCGCCCGGGCCTATCCGGTCAATGTCGAGCCGGGATCGGCGGTGGTGAAGGGGCCCTATATCGCCGAGACCATCGCCGTCTCGGTCGAGAGCGATTACGTGGTGGTGGATTTGTAGTCGGGCCTCATTGCGAAATTTGCAGGGTAGGCAAAGGCGCGTCTGCGCCGTGCCCACCCTGTTCACGCTCGATGGTGGTCGTGGGCACGCGGAGCCTGTCATCGGGCGCGCATTCGCGCGACCCGGTGGCTTTGTCCGCCCTACGGCTCGGTGCCAAAGGTCGAAACAGGCCACATGGCGGCTGGTGGTTCGTGCGCCCTATAAATGCTTTCGGCTCGGCGCGCCCGCAGTCCTTGGAGCTAGGCTTTGTGATTTAGATCACAAGGCCTGGCCAATTGCCTCGATAAGTTTGCATCGCAAATGCTAGTTCCGACCAGGCTGCGGTAATGGGGGCTTTCGTATGCTTCGCAAATTATTGTTTTGCTTTGCAATCCTTGTCATCGCTGCCCCCGCAGCCGCAGATGACACGACGCGCTGCTTCCGCGAAACTGGTGAAGTCGCCATCGCTGCGTGCACGCGTGCGATCAACTCCAGCGCGGGGCGGCGAGATCCCACGTATGCGAACGCGTATTACAACCGGGGAAACGCTTACAGCAACAAAGGCGACACGGACCGTGCCATTGCCGACTACACCGCGGCGATACGGCTGGATCCCACGTATGCGAACGCGTACTACAATCGGGGCAACGCCTACAGCAACAAAGGCGACACGGACCGTGCCATTGCCGACTACACCGAGGCGATACGCCTGGAGCCCACGTATGCGAACGCGTACTTCAACCGGGGGAACGCCTACAGCAACAAAGGTAACACGGATCGTGCCATTGCCGACTACACTGAGGCGACACGACTGGATCCCAAGAATGCGAACGCGTACTACAACCGGGGGAACGCCTACGGCAACAAAGGCGATACGGCCCGTGCCATTGCCGACTACACCGAGGCGATACACCTGGATCCCACGTATGCGAACGCGTACGTCAATCGTGGACTGGCCTATGAGAAACTCGCAGATTCCGCCAAAGCGCGATCTGACTTCAATACTACGCTAGGATTGGGACAAAAGGCCACAAAATGGGCGCAGGACAAGGCGCGAGAGCGACTTGCCGTCTTGCCTTCACCGCAACCTGCAGCGGCGTTGCTCGAAAAAACCAACGCCGCTACAGCCATTGTTACGTCCACTGCACCGGTGTCGAATAATGATCGGCGCATCGCCCTTGTCATTGGCAATTCTGCTTATCAAAACGTGGCCGCATTACCGAACCCTGTGCGCGACGCAAACCTTGTCGCCGACGTCTTAAAGCGCACCGGGTTTGAAGCAGTTACTTTGCTGACCGATCTCCGAAAGGACGCCTTGGTTAGCGTCCTGCGCGATTTCGCAGCCCGTGCAGAAACGGCGGACTGGGCAGTCGTATATTATGCCGGACATGGTATGGAAGTTGGCGGAATCAATTATCTCATTCCGACCGACGCCAAAATTGCGGCGGATCGCGATATTGGATTTGAAGCCGTACCGCTTGAACAGGTCCTAAATGCAGCGGAGCGTGCCAAGAAACTGCGCCTCGTAATTCTCGATGCCTGCCGCGACAACCCATTCGCCAACCAAATGAAGCGTACGCTAACAGTTGCGTCCCGTTCGGTATCGCGAGGTCTGGCCGCAGTCGAGCCGGAGGCGGGAACGTTAGTGGTTTATGCCGCCAAGGATGGCGAGACCGCGCTCGACGGTGACGGGATTAACAGTCCGTTCGCGTCTGCCTTCGTCAAAAATCTTCCTACGCCAGGCCTCGAAGTCCGCAGGCTCTTCGATTTCGTTCGCGACGACGTCATGGAAGCGACCGGTCGCAAGCAAAAGCCTTTCAGCTACGGCTCGATTTCCGGAAGGCATGACTTTTATTTCGTGGCTGGCAAATAACTTCCATACGAAGTGCAATGCAGATCTGATCGCTACCACTCGAATTGGCAGGTATCGGTTTCATAGGAAGTCGTCGGAGGCAAACCCTCGATGTCGGCTCTCGGCACCTCGCGTCATTTTCGCTGCGCCTCGGAATTTGGTCGCTATCGGGGCATGACGGACATCGATCAAGCCGCACCGATGGGGCTCGACCAGTGGGCACGCGTCCTGACCCGTTGTACGGGTCGCCTCACCCGCAAACACGAGCGGCGTGCAAGGCCTGCGGCTGTAAGCCCCTGCCTATCGGCTTCCGCGGCCTTCCGCGGGGTGCTAGCGTTCAGACCGAACCCACTCATCTTGGGGGGAACATTCCATGAGCGGGTAGGCTTATATTGCTGTTTCCGACGGATCTGACCTCGTTCCTCGACCTCATACGGCAGCACGGCGATGCGGCCCACAGCTTCATGTTTGCCTATGCGGCCTCGCATAGCCTGCTGCTGGCGCTGTTCGCGGGTTATGCGGCGCATTCGGGTGCGCTGAATCTTGGTACGCTCATTGCGGTCTGCTGGGTCGGCAGTTTCGCCGGCGACGTCATTCGCTTCTGGATCGGTCGGCGCTACGGCGCCCGCTTGCTCGAACGTTTTCCGCGGTTCGAACGCCCCGTGCAGACCGTCGTTCGCCTGACGGACCGTCACTATGTCTGGATGATCCTGTTTCATCGTTTCCCGCATGGCATTCGCGGGCTTGCCGGGTTTGCCTACGGAATATCGCGGCTGCCCTGGTCCACATTCCTTGCGCTCAACTTCGCAGCTGCCGGCCTTTGGTCCGGCGCCGTTGTCTCGGCCGGCTATGCGTTCGGTCAGTTCTCGGAGACGTCCATCAACAATGCCTCTTCGGGCCTGGGCATCGTGATGCTGGTCGGGTTTCTCGGCCTGTCCTGGTTGCTCAGCAGGAAGCTCGAGCAGATTGTGGAGCGATACTGAAGCGAGCGCGCGCGTCGCGGATCGCCGCAGGGTGGGCAAAGGCGCATCTGCGCCGTGCCCACCATCTCGCGCATCACTCGGGACGGTGATCGCGCTTCCGCCTTCGCCCGTTGAGCGACGGCGGACAAGTCGCTTTGACCACCCCTTACGTTTGCTACTCGTCCATTGGGCCGGCAAGGGTGCGACGAAGGCGCTGCGTTTCGCGCCACGTCTCACGAACCTCGTTCCCAAAACGAGCGAGCTTGGTTGCTACGTGGATGATGATGAGTGTGACCATGGCTATTAGCCCGCCTTGACGAGCAAGCGACTGATTTGACGCTCGGCATCGTCCGACAGCTTTTGCAGCCCGTGGGTAGCGATGTACTCCTCGACAACGCGGTCAGCCCGCCGCTGATTCGATTCAACGTGAGCGCGCAACAATCTTACGAAAAATGAGGGTTTTTTGGTCGGGGCAGAAATCCAGGCCCCAGTGGTTAGAACATTCGCCATTAGATGGCTCCTTTTTTAGGAGTTATCCTTGGGGCGAATTTCCTACCTGATCGAGAGATAGGTATTGGTGAGCGCCAACACCAGACCAAATTGCGCGCATTCGTGCATTAATTTGCATCGTGAAAATGCGTGGAGCAGTCACATTCCGGTGAATCGAATCAACGGCTGAGGAATGAGGACGTGAGCGGTTTATCCGCCGTCGCTCAACGAGCGCAGGCGGCAGCGTGCCGACCATCCAGGATAATGCTGCTGATGGAATGGTGGGCACGGCGCAACTGCGCCTTTGCCCACCCTACATCTTTGCTAATCCGCCATCATGCGGCGCGAGATCGATAATGGTTATCGGCCGCCACCGCCACCGCCACCGCCACCACCGCCACCGCCACCACCACCACCACCACCACCACCACCGCCGCCTGCATCACGCAGCGCCTGGTTTTCGCGCGGATCGAGATTCTTCATGTAGCTCAGCGAAGTGTCGCGGCGGGCGCGGGCGCGAAGCTGCTCCAGATATTCGAAATGATTTCCGCAGGCCTGCCGCGATACCGCCTGATCGCAATACGGGGACGCCACGAAAGCGGGCGCGGCCATGGCGCTGGTCGCGCCGAGAGCGACCAGGGCAGCCGCAGACAACATCAACTTCATCGACATCGGTACGCTCCATTCCTTTATGGGGCGAAGCCGGAATGGCTCGCACAGGAGTTCGACGGCGCCAGACGAAAGCCGGTTCGGGAGGACAGCCGGGAACAGGCGGACTCCGGGTAACCGCAATGTGAATGAACCTGTTCTTCTCGTCATTCTCCGATCCGCAACTGCGCATCATAGTTCGTGCTTCGCTCGCTCCGGAAATGACGACCGCAAGATATTGTACGTGCCGAAAGGCAAATCACCCAAAAGCCGGTCCAGCCCCTCCCGCAAAATATTCCGCTTAGCTTCTCGGGCAAATCATCGGCATAACTCCGCCCGTCTCGCGGCAGATGAGGGGCGTTGGCCATCGTCACGAACGTGCGGTGAGATGCGATGGACGCGAGAGCTGCGACTGACGTGTGTGGCTCAAGCGTACGGCGAAGTCGTGTGGTTCGGGCGCCGCGGTGCTGGCGTTAAGTCCAAGAGAAGCGAAGCTTATCGAGGGCGACGGAGGCAAAAGAGCCGTTCTCCGGGAAGAGCACGAAGTAAGCCGTAAAGCCATTGCGCAGGGAAGGCCGGAATGCTCCCGCTGCCCTGTATGCTCGTGTGCATTTTCTTTAGCGCAAATCGCACGCGAGACCGCGGGTGCAGCAAGCACCCGGTCTTCCCTGCGCCCTCTGATCTCATGGAGGGCAAACGAGGATGCAAACCTCGGGCGACCAGCGCCGCGAGAAGGCCGAGTTATGTTCGTTCGTAGATCCTATGGGGTGGCAGGTGGTCAGGGGTAAGCTGAGTTTGCGACCACCCAACCACCCGGAGGATCAACGATG